>NZ_OW235315.1:2418880-3628320 GCF_934924865.1 Tepidibacter aestuarii
CATTCTGCAATTCTTGTTGAGCTTTTCTAATAGCTAGATTATGTACTAAGTGCCAACCTAAAAAATGAATATCATGCATTATACATACATCTATATCTAATAACTTTTTTACTAAATCTTTAGCTATTAAATCTACTTCTTTATAAAAAGTTTCATGAACCTCACCTTTAGGTTGACTGTAATCATACCACGTTATATTTTTCCCATCAACTGTATTTACAACTTTAGCCCACTCTATCCTCTTATCCAAGTATATTCCCGTTCTATCACTATCAAGACAATGTTCGCTAACTAATAATTTAGTCTTAATATTAGCATCAAGCAACATTTGTAAATGCTCACCCACTACATTCACAAGAGAATATGTTCTATCTAATCCATTGAACATAGTAAAAATTGCTACTTTCATTTATTTTATTCCTCCTAAATTTTCATACTAATTTATATGTTAAAATTAATGTTTTTATTAATATATTATTTAATAATATTATTCAATAATTATTTTGTAACATCTGTACATTTTAGGAATATAATATAGTGTTGTAATTTAAATACATTTAGTAAGGAGGATATAAGATGCCTGACCAAGCTACTGTAGGTGCATACATTATAACTTTTATAAGTAATGATTGTAGACTTGAAAGTGGTGAATTAATTCAAGAATGGGTATATACTGTTCAAGAAGATCCTAACTCTATACTACCTTATAATATAAGTCATTGGGAATTAGAACTCTGCCCAGAATTCAATATATCAGATCTAATGGATGGAGATATTCAACCAGGCGGTTCATTTGAATTTGGTCCTGGAAATAATAATTGCGTTCCAGATGGTATACTCAGAGTGAAATGGGATAACCTTACTGATGATGAAATTCAATCTTATTTTTCAAGTGGAGGAAAATTTTCTTTTATAGTAAAAGGGTGTTTTGATAAAACAGAAAAAAATGTTTATGTTAAAGGAGGAAATGATTGTTTCCCACCATCAGAAGATCCACCAATAACAATAACAGGACCAAGTTGTAATCCAATAACAACTACTACAGTTCCACCTCCAAGGGGTATTCCATTTAAAGGAGCATTTAATTACAAAATACACGATGAAAAATAATTTAAGTGTTAAATATGATAAAACCGCTCAATAATTTGAGCGGTTTTATCATATTGTTTCTATATATAACCTTCCTTAAACACAAAAAGCTATGTTTTTTATAAGAAGTTACTTCTATAAAAAACATAGCTTTTTTTATTATCCCTCTTGAATAAATGATCTTTCATAAATTTCACAAGTTTCATTTGCGCACACATCTCCTACACAGTGAATGCATGTTATTACTCTACACTTTTTCATATTAATTTCATATTTATTATCTATTTCATTTATTTTAGATTCAACCATATTCATATTCTCCATTCAAAATACCCCCTTCTATATCTTTGCAATTATATCTTATCATTTTTTTAATTGTTTGTCAATTGAATCTTGCAATTTTTATATTTCATTTTCCATTCTATTTTTTATGTTTTTTATGAATTTAAGAATTATTCTAAAATAGTACTTTCATTTTTATCCTAATATCTAATTTTCAATTAGATTCTATTCACTATGTAGCAACTAATATCAAATAAAACTGATCTATTCTAAAATAAAATGGTTATAAAACTTTAATATCAAGAATATATTTGAAGAGGAGGTGATAAATTGAAAGTTCCGAATCTCATATATTCAACAACTATACTTTTTATATCAAACTTTATCGTTAGAATAATAGGCTTTTTATATAAAATCTTTTTATCAAAACAAATAGGTGCAAATGGTTTGGGTATTTTTCATATGATTTTTCATTTTTTAATGCTTTGTGTATGCTTAACAACAACAGGTATACCAGTTGCACTAAATAGTCTTATTTCAAAAGAAAAGAAAATGAATAATAACCACAATATGAATTCACTTTTTATTTCTACACTGTATATATCTTTTTTTATCTCTATATTAATAACATTGATAGTATTTTTTAATTCAAAATTTATCGGATTTAAATTATTACATTCTGCAGATTCTCAAATGTTGATAATCTGTATAATACCAGCAATATCATTAATTACAGTATCAAATATACTAAGAAACTATTATTACGGTATAAAAAAAGTTCAAATTCCAGCAATAGGTCAAATATTGGAACAACTAGGAAGAATACTATTTGTAGTTATACTATTTTCATTTATAAAAAATAAATCTATATATCCTATAATAGCATTGATCGGTATATCAGTTGGAGAAATAGTAAATATATTATTTATAATTATAAACTTGTTTTTTGAGCCTACTTTATCCAATAGTTACTCTATAACACTCAGTGACTTTAAAAATAGCATTAACAAAATAACTAAAATGGCTGTTCCTATAACATTTAATAGAGTTTTTACAGTAGCGATTCAATCTATTAGTTCTATATTAATACCTAGCAGACTAGAACTAAGTGGTCTATCTCATATGCAATCTCTATCACTTTATGGTACTATTACCGGTATGGTATTTCCGTTTTTATTTTTACCGTTTACTTTAACATCGGCATTGGTTGTAAACTTGATTCCAAGTATTTCTCAAGAAATGCCACATAAAAACTACAGCATAATAAATAAAAAAATATTTTTTGCTATATTCTTAACTTCATGCATAGGATTTTCTTCAAGTCTAATATATTTTTTCTTTGGTGAAAAAATATGTATGTTAGTATTCAATAGCGAACTTGCTGGAATATACTTAAAAGCGATTTCTATAAGCACTTTCTTTATGGTACTAAATCACACTCTATCAGGAATACTACATTCTATTGAAAAAGAATACAATGCCACAATCAATAATATAATCGGATTATCAGTTCAACTACTTTGCATATACTTCTTACTACCTGTTAGTTCTATAAACATATATGGATTTATATATGGATTCACTTTATCTGGAGTTATAATATTTACACTTCATCTAATTACACTCTATAAAACACAAAGAAGGTGGCATTAAAACCACCTTCTTCGCTCATTTTTATACCTCACAATAATAAGTATCTGGTTTTTTATCATCATATATTTGACTATCCCAAATAAGCAGTATTAACTCATCATATAATAAATTTTCTATACTGTGAATGTACCCTACAGGTATGTCTACTACCTCAAATTGTTGACCAGATAAATAATACTCTACCACTTCGTCTGTATCTATATTTTTTAATTTTATCAATGCTCTTCCCTTTACAACACATATTTTTTCAGCCTTAGTATTATGATAGTGATTCCCTCTTATACACCTTTGATTAATAGTCGATAATGATATTTGGCCAAACTGCTTTGATTTTATAAACTTGCAACTTTTACCTTCTTTACCCTTATGTTCTTTTAATTCGTATGAAAAATATTTAGGATCTAGAAAGCTTATATAAGTAGCATAAAGCTTTTTCATAAGATCACTTTCTATATTTGGCATAATCAACGACTCTACATTCTTTCTTATTTTGTATATACTATCTACAAGTTCTTTTATAGTTATCTTATAAGTCGGATTAACATTATAGTAAATATCATCACTTGATTCATATATATGAGATAAAAACTTATCTATTAGATCCTCTATATATACAAGTTCAAGTTCTCTATTTTTATCAGGCATAGTTATTTGTAAATCTTTGCTTATATTATTGCAATATGTTGCAACTGGTGAATTGTAGTTAGGTTTACTCCATTTACCAAATACATTTCCAAGCCTATATATATACACGTTTGCTCCTGTTTTTTCTCTGTATTCAATAATAATATCTTCTGCTTTTTTCTTACTTATACCAAATGGATTATCTAATTTAGCTTGAACTGATGATATTATAAGTATAGGTGTATTTTTATTTAGCTTTTTAAGAGTTTCAACTATACTTTTGGTTAAATCTACATTCCCTACTTGAAATTCCGATATATTTTTAGGTGCATTAATCCCCGCTATATGATATATAAAGTCAGCTTTTTCAATATATTCTTTTAACTTATCTTTAGTATCATCTTTTCCATATTTGAGTATATTTAAGCCCTTCATCCTATTAAGGGCTTCTAATAAATTCTTACCTATAAAACCATTGTATCCAGTTACTAAGATATTCTTCATAAAAACACCTCTTTAACCCTTTAGTTATGTTTAACTATCTATAATTTAATTTATGTGATTTTACATACATAAGTTACGAAATCTGAAGAATAATATGGATATTGTTATGTTATAATTTATTGAGGTGATTTATATGCAAATATTGAAAAACGATTGGCAAGATCTATTAAAAGATGAGTTTGAACAAGATTATTATTTAAAGCTTAGAAGTTTTTTAGAAAATGAATATAAAACAGAAACTATATATCCAGATGCGAACGATATATTTAATGCCTTACACTATACTCAGTATAAAGATGTAAAAGTAGTTATACTAGGTCAAGATCCATATCATGGCCCTGATCAAGCACACGGTCTGAGCTTTTCTGTAAAGCCAAATGTAGCTATTCCACCTTCACTTAAAAATATATACAAGGAGCTTAATAGTGATTTAGGCTGTTACATTCCTAATAACGGTTATTTAAAAAAATGGGCAGACCAAGGAGTTATGCTTCTTAATACAGTGCTTACAGTTAAAGCTAGACAAGCAAACTCTCATAAGAATATAGGATGGGAACATTTTACTGATAAGATAATTAGTTTATTAAATAATAGAGAAGATCCTATTATTTTCATACTTTGGGGAAAAAATGCTCAATCAAAACTCAAAATAATAAAAAATCCAAAACACTTTATAATAAAATCTGTTCATCCAAGTCCATTATCTGCTCATAGAGGTTTTTTCGGAAGCAAACCTTTTTCTAAAACTAATGAATTTCTAACTTCAATAGGAAAAGAACCTATAGACTGGCAAATTGAAAATATTCTTTAGAGATAAAAAATTGTAAACTAAAAAGAGGCTCATAA
This sequence comes from Tepidibacter aestuarii, assembly GCF_934924865.1. Lineage (NCBI taxonomy): Bacteria > Bacillati > Bacillota > Clostridia > Peptostreptococcales > Peptostreptococcaceae > Tepidibacter > Tepidibacter aestuarii. The sequence goes on from NZ_OW235315.1 coordinate 2,423,879, forward strand.
ATGAGCCTCTTTAATCCATTGCGCCGTATGCCTATTAAATTCACACCCGAGCTTCACCCAGGTGGGTATTCTGTCATCTGGCTCTAACTTCCTCTTCTAACAAGGCTTGTTATCCTCAGATAAACACGAACTCCCGTATACTTCATGTAGGTTGAATTTACTAGGCTATCACGTACGCCCCAGAACTTTTCAAACAATATTTTGTTCTTGGTATTATTATATACCAATCTGCACATTTTTAAAAGTATTTTTGTATTCCAAATTTTGATGTTTTTTATAATTTTTGTTTACTCCTCATCTGAACTTATCAGATTTTGTAGGAAATTCATATTTTTCATATCTCCCATGGCTTCAGACTGTATAAGCTCTTTGAACAATTCCATCTTTTTTTTCATATCCATGATTTTTGTTATACTATTTCTTTTATCTTCTGGAAAAACTTCTATAATTTCTTTTACCATCATATTTCTTCTATCTTTAATATCCATACTTCTGAAAAAATCACTCTCATCTATTTCTACACTTTCATTTATGTTGCTTAATTTTTTTATACCTCTTATTAAATCTAACATACTCTCCGCCTTGTTCACTATGACCTTTTCGTCTGGTTTCATATATTTTTTGCTTCTCATTAGCATTTCTATTCCTCTTTCTAAACCTTTTTCATTTAATTCTGTTCCTCTAAAGTTCTCAAAAATATCTTTTTCACTATCTAAAAGTTTGTCTCCGTTAAGCGCAAGCACGGCCAAAGCTATAATCATCTTATTATTCAATATAATTCCCCTCCTATACTAATAAATAGTACTCTTCACTTTATATACTATGTATATTAGTCAAAATTTGTTACTTATTTTTACTAAGTTTGCATATATTATTTATAAAGGGGGGATTGAATATGAAAATAGATGAAAAAAAACTTAAAGATGCCAATGTCGATAAGGAAAAACTAAAGAAAATGAAGGAAAAGGTTAAAAAGGACTATGAAGGAAAAAGCGAAGATGAACTTATGGAAGAGTTAAAGAAGATTTCACAAAAAATAGATAACAAGGATAAAATATTGAAAAAATTAAAGCCTTTATTAAATAAAAAACAACAAGAAAAATTAGATAAAATATCCAAGCAGTTAAACAAATAAAGAGCCCATATGGGCTCTTTGTTTGTTTATATAATCACATAACTTTTTAAACTAACTTTTCATGTACTCTTTTTAGTACGCAGTCCTTTATTTTAGAACCTTTTAATATCATATCTTCACACTCAGATCTTTTCTTTTGTACAAATTCACCATCGTTAAGTCCACATAAATTTACCTTAACATTCAGTATTGCACCTTCAAGTCCAGTGTATAAAAGAAGATTTCCAACACCTAAATCAGTTATAGCATTTTGATTTCCATAATCAACAAAATACTCCATAAGCTCAAGTGCATCTAGTGAGTTTTTAGCTGTTTCAAAAGGAACATCTATAGACCCTATAGTAGCATCTTGTATAGCTTTTTTTCTTATACTCTTTTGTTCATCAGTTTCTTTTGGAAGCTTAAATGCCTTCATAACTTCATTAAAAGACTCTGTATCCTTATCTACAAGTTCTAAAAGATTATCTCTTATTGAGCCTAGCTTTTCGAACTTTTCTTTAAACTCTTTTTTTATATCTTCATCTAAAGCTTCAAATTTTTTCTTTCCAAAGCTTAAGTTTCCCATCATTCTACCAAGGCTTATTCCTATATTAGAAGCAAGAGCTGCAACAGATCCTCCACCAGGAGCTGGAGACTTAGAATCTACTTCATTAGAAAAATCTATAACCTTCATATCTATAAGCTTCACTCTATAACCCCCTTCTATTAATACACAACCCTCTTATTATCTACAACTAATTTTCCTTCTTTATATACACTATGTGTATGGTTGATTCCAAAATGGTACATTATATAATCTACATTAGGAGCATCGAATATAACTAGGTCTGCCTTTTTTCCTACCTCTATAGATCCAATTTCATCCGCTTTATCAACTGAATAAGCTGCATTTATAGTTACAGCAGTTAATACTTCATTTGGAGTCATTTTAAGTGCTAACGATCCTAATTGCATTATAAACTGTATGTTTTCAGTTGGACAACTTCCCGGATTGTAATCAGTTGATAAGGCAATAGGTACTCCATGTTCTATCATTTTTCTAGCCTCTGCATAATTTTTCATAAGGCTAAATGATGTTCCAGGAAGAATATTTGCAATAACGCCATTCTTGGCCATAAGGTTCATGCCTTCTTCGCTAGCTGCCATTAGATGATCTGCCGATATTGCCCCTATTTCAGCCGCAAGTTCTGCTCCTCCTATTGATACTATCTCATCTGCGTGAAGCTTAACCTTATATCCATATTCTTTAGCTTTATTTAATATTTTTCTAGTTTGTTCTACTGAGAAAACTCCCTCTTCACAGAACACATCACAAAACTTAGCTAAATCTTTTACCTTTGGAAGCATGTCTATTATTATATCTACAAATTCATCTGGATTTTCCTTGTACTCTTTAGGTACCGCATGAGCTCCTAAAAATGTAGATACTATATCTACAGGATGACTTTCATTTAATTTTTTGTTCACTTCAAGCTGTTTCTTTTCTGTATCAAGCTCAAGCCCATATCCACTCTTTGATTCAACAGTAGTTACACCGTATCCAAGCATTATATCAAGACTCTTTTTAGCTTTGCTGTAAAGCTGATCTAATGAAGCTTCTTTAGTAGATTTAACAGTGCTAAGTATTCCTCCACCCTGTTTTAATATATCTATATACGGAACACCACTTATCTTTAAGCTAAATTCATTCTCACGAGATCCTCCATGAACCAAATGAGTATGAGGATCTATAAGTCCTGGTGTTACAGTAAGTCCCTTTGCATCATGTATCTCAGTGTTATCTCCTATTAATCCTTCTATTATATGTCCTTGTCCTATATACGATATTTTTCCATCCTTTATAGCTACATATGCATTTTCAAGTATCTCAATATTGTTCATTTCTTCTTTTATTCTAGGTTTATTAACACCTCTCATTGTTGCCAAGTGCCCTATATTTTTTATTATTAAATCTGCTATCATTTTATCACCTACTCCATAAGTCCAGTTTCTAATATCTTATCCATACCAAAGTTCTCAAGCCCTAGATAATAAGCTGCAGTGTCTGCTATAGCCTCCATAGGAACTAAACCTACAACTTCACTACCCATAACATTTACACCGTATCTTTTAGCTTCCATTCTAACTGTTTCAAATACTCTATACATACTAGTCTTAGTGTAATCTGTTAGATTCATAGTAACTTGAACCATTTGTCTTTCTGGTATTTCAACAGGGCCAGCCTTGCAGAATCTAAATCCTCCATTTGAATGTCTTATACATCTTGCTATCTTATTAGCTATTTCTATGTTTGTAGTATCAAGATTTATATTGTATGCTATAAGCGGCATTCTAGCTCCAACAGCAGTAATTCCAGCAGTTGGATGTATCTTATTTTCACCAAAATCTGGATGCCAATTAGGATCTTGTAATTTTTCACTCATTCCTTCAAATTGACCCTTTCTAACTGTTGCAAGATTTTCTCTATCTGGTTTTGTAGCTGCTTTTTCATATAAAAATACTGGTACTTTATGCTTTTCCCAAACATCTTTTGCACAAGAGTTTGCAAGTTCAACTGCCTCATCCATGCTCATTTCCTTGATAGGAATAAATGGCACTACATCAGTTGCTCCCATTCTAGAATGTTGTCCTTCATGCTTAGTCATATCTATTACTTGAGCTGCTACACCTATGGCTTCTACAACTGCATTTTTTACAGCCTCTGGCTCTCCAATTACAGTAACAACTACTCTATTGTAATCTTTATCAGCTTCATAATTTAAAAGCTTAACACCTTTTTTCCCTCTAAGAGGATCTACTATTTTTTCTATCTTATCTAAATCTCTACCTTCACTGAAGTTTGGAACGCATTGAACTATTTTAGCCATAATTTTTCCTCCTGTTATTCAAATTTATTATCAACTAAACTTCTTACAAGTTCATCACTAGCTATATAAGGAAGTGTTATATGATCTGTACCCTTATTGTTTTGGTTGTATTCAATACTTGTAGTTATAGAATTTTGGTTTCTTGCCCATGATCTTCTTGCAACTCCACCCATAACATCCCATGGCATAGCCGCATTTAATATATCATCTACTCTCTTACTTCCATCAAGTACCATTCCAAATCCACCATTTATAGATTTACCAATACCTACTCCACCACCATTATGTAGTGCTATAAGGCTCATACCTCTTGCAGCATTTCCAGCAAAGCAGTGAGTTGCCATATCAGCCATTATATTACTTCCATCTTTTATATTAGAAGTCTCTCTAAATGGAGAATCTGTTCCTGATACGTCATGGTGATCTCTACCTAACATTACAGGTCCTATCTCACCATTTCTAACCATTTCATTGAATTTAAGAGCTATTCTAGTTCTTCCCATAGCATCTTGATATAATATTCTTGCTTGTGTTCCAACTACTAATTTATTATCATGTGCATCCTTAATCCATATATAGTTGTCTCTATCTTGATATCTTCTATCTGGATCTATACAATCCATAGCAGCTTTATCAGTTTTTAATAAATCTTCTTCTTTACCACTTAAGCAAACCCATCTAAATGGTCCATATCCAAAGTCGAATAATTGAGGTCCTAATATATCTTCTACGTATGAAGGGAATATAAATCCATCTTTTTCATCTACTCCATTTTTAGATATTTCAACAGCTCCTGCATCATATACTGCCTTCATAAAGCTGTTTCCATAATCAAAGAAGTATGTTCCATTTTCATGTAGCTTTTTAATAAGTTCAAAATGATGCTTTAAAGTTGAATCTACAAGTTCTACAAATTTAGCTTTATCCTTACCTAAAAGCTCAGTTCTTTCTTCGAATGTAAGACCTTGAGGACAATATCCTCCATCATATACTGCATGGCATGATGTTTGGTCTGAAAGTAAATCTATTTTCACATTATTGTCAACTGCATATTCTAAAAGATCTACTATATTTCCATGATAAGCGATTGCACACTTTTCTTTTTTATCCATATATTTTTTAGCTACATCAAAGGCCTCTTTAGCTGTTTTCGCAACCTCGCTTACCCAACCTTGTTCATGTCTAGTTTGAATTCTTGAATAATCAACCTCAGCTATAATCCCTACTCCATTGGCAATCTCAACAGCCTTACCTTGTGCTCCACTCATTCCACCAAGACCTGATGTTACGAATAGTTTTCCTCTTAAGTCACTCTTTTCATCAAGTCCTAATATTAATCTTCCAGCATTTAATAAAGTAGAATATGTACCATGAACTATACCTTGTGGTCCAATATACATCCATCCTCCGGCTGTCATTTGTCCATAGTTAGCAACACCAAGTGCCATGGCTCTGTGCCAATTTTGCTGATCATCAAACATTCCAATCATAAGAGCATTGGTAATTATAACTCTTGGAGCTTTAGGATTTGATCTAAAAAGGCCCACAGGATGGCCAGATTGAATAACAAGAGTTTGATCAACTGTAAGTTCTTCAAGATACTTCATTATAAGTCTATATTGCATCCAATTTTGGCAAACTTGTCCTGTTTCTCCATAAGTAACAAGTTCATAAGGATATAGCGCTATATCAAAATCTAAATTATTATCTATCATCACCTGAAAGGCTTTACCTTCAATACACTTTCCCTTATATTCCTCTATTGATTTAGCCTTTATGTTTCCGCTCGGTCTAAATCTATATCCATATATTCTTCCCATAGTTAAAAGCTCATCTAAAAATTCAGGAGCTAATTTTTCATGTAAATTCTCCGGTATATAACGAAGCGCATTTTTTAAAGCAAGCTTAGTTTCTGCTTTATTTAAAGTAAATTCTCTCTTTGGTGCTCTTCTTATATTTGGCACAAATTCAGGCATGTCATAAAATACATCATCAAGTTTTATCGTCATCCCATTAGAAATATCAATATTAGATATCATAAAAAACTCCCCCTTATAATTTTTTACACTTTAATCTAAATATCTTTAACTTAAATTATATGAATTTATCGTCTATAAAACGTCTAATTTATCACATCAACTATAATTTTCCATATACTATTATAGTAATAGTCAAAAAATAAATTCTGACCAAGAAGGTGATCTGAATGAACATTTGTGTAATAGGTGCTGGTTACGTAGGGCTTATAACGTCTGTATCATTTGCTAAAATGGGAAATAACGTAATCTGTGTTGAAAAAAATATAGAAAAAGTCGACAGTCTAAATAAAGGTATTCCAACTATATACGAAGAAGGTTTAAATGATTTATTAATTGAGTGTTTAGAAAAAGAAACTATAAGCTTTACAAATAATTTGGAAGATAGCATAAAAAAATCTGATATTGTATTCATAGCTGTTGGAACTCCATCCCTTGACAACGGAGAAGTGGATATGAATCAAGTATATGAATGTATAAAAGAAATATCTAAGTATATAGATAGATATAAAATAATAGTAAACAAAAGCACTGTTCCCGTTGGCAGTCAAAAATATGTAAAAGATTTATTAATTAAAAATGGAGTATCTTGTGACAAATTTGATGTAGTATCTAATCCCGAATTTTTAAGAGAAGGAAAAGCTCTATACGATTTCTTTTATGGAGATAAGATAGTAATAGGACATGAATCTCAAAAGTCTAGAAATATAATGAATTTATTATATAAACCATTCAATATACAGACTATATTCACATCTCCAGAAACTGCTGAGCTTATAAAATACGCTTCAAATGCATTTTTATCCACTAAAATATCATTTATAAATGAAGTTGCTAATTTGTGTAATAAAGTAGGCGCTGATATAGATACAGTATCTATGGCCCTAGGACTTGATAAAAGAATATCACCTGAATTCTTAAAACCAGGAATAGGATATGGTGGATCTTGTTTTCCAAAGGATACTGTAGGACTTATTTCAATCGGGGAAAAATACAACTGCCCATTTGAAATAGTAAAAAGTGCAGTTAGTGTAAACAACAAGCAAAGACTTATTCCAGTTGATATATTACTTGAAGAATACCATGATATAAAAGATAAGACAATAACACTTTTAGGCCTTACATTCAAAAGTGGAACAGACGATATAAGAGAAGCTCCATCTTTATATATAATAGAAGAACTATTAAAAAAAGGTGTAAAAATAAATGCATACGATCCTATGGTATCAGATGAGATAAAAGAAATATATCCAAATATAAACTATTTTAATAATATGAATGAATCTATATTAGGATCAGAATGTATTATTATTTGTACAGATTGGGAAGAATTCAAAGATATTGATTTAGACTTTGTGAAGGATAATATGAAGGAAGCCTTTATAATAGACGGAAGAAATATGTTGAGTTTAGATGAAGCTAAGAAAAGAAATATAAAGTATTACTCAATAGGTAAAGGATATACAAATTAAGTTTTTTAAGACCTAGCTACCTAGATTTCATAAAAACGAAATCTGGGTTCTTTTTTTTGGTCTGTGGGTTATCAAAACTATCTATAAAAATACCGTAAATGTAGCGATATTTTTATAGATAGTTTTTTTATATTACTTCTTATTAGTATAAAATTGCTCTTCCCCATAAAAGAAAAGATTTTTTATAGAAAATAATCATTTAAATTCATGGTAAACCTAGATAGATAACATTTTAATAAGCTTCATTTTTGATAGTCTAATAAATCATATGATTTTCAACTCTTTCAGTAACATTGATAATAAAATAAAACTATCATTTATTTAATAACAGTATAATAAAAAATCAAAATAACAATACTTGGGATTCCAAACAAAATCAGATTTCCTGTTCTATCCAGTCTTTCATGTCTCTCATCGCTACTTTCAAATTCTGTTCTACGATAGATATTATCACTTATTAGCCCTGATACAATTGCTCCAATTCCTAAACTTCCAAAGCCTATAATTGAGGTTGCGTAAATAAAAAACTTTTCACTTCTAGTTATTAAATAGATAATAATAACTAGACATTCCACTACAAATCCCCATAGAATTTTATTCATATATATTATTCCCCCTTTTACTCCCATCATCAAATACTTTCATAATATTATATATTAAATTCCGTTATATACTTCACAAAAATATATAATTAATTGTTTTACTCCCTTTGTATACATACTTATAATGAAAATATTATGACTTTATCATAACATTTTTGGAGGGAATTATTGAGAAGATTAATTATTATAAATCTATATAAATATTCAGAACTACACTTACAAAATACAGGGTATTAAAATGTTAGCAAATAATTTAAATATTTTTTATAAAACTTGTATTTCATCGTTTGAATATACGTTAAGAAAGTTCGTTGTCTGACCGTTAGGGAGTTTAGAACTTTTAGTATATTCACTAAGATGGAATACTTAGTTTTGTTAAAATATTTACCATATTTGCGGTATTTTAATACCCTGTATTTTACGATTAAGAACATATATTCAATTATTTATAATATTTCTTTTCAACACTATCAAATAGTCTTAACAACCTATTAGCAATTACATTCCAGTTATGATACTCTTCAACAAATTCTCTTCCAGCCTTACCCATTTCAATAGATTTTTCTTCATTTTCTATCAAATATTTTATATACTTACTAAACTCATCTGGGTTTGTGTAATCATCAATTGCAAATCCATTTACTCCTTGATTTATTACCTCTGCATTTCCGCCCCTGTTTGTTGTTATCATAGGAAGAGCACTTGCCATGGCTTCATAATGCACTCTAGCAAGAGGTTCTTGCCATTGAGATGTACAAACGAATAAATCACCCATATTATAGTACTTAGGTATTTCATCAGGAGTTAAAAATCCTGTAAATGCTATACTATCCCCAAGCTCTTGGGCAGCAGCCTGAAGGTTTTTTACATAATCATCAGTAGCATTGTTTCCATACCATTTGCTACCAACAAATATAAGTTTAGTATCTGGATAATCCTGTAGGACAATCTTCATAGCCTTTATTAAAACATCAGGACCTTTTTTCTTAGACAGTCTTCCAACATATATAATAACTTTTGCATTATCCTTTACATCATATTTTTTTCTCATATCAATTCTATCTTGTAAAACATCTTCACTCCAAAATGGTTTTATACGGTCTAAGTCAACAGCAGAATAAACCGCATTCATCTTTCCTTTAGCATTTGGATATAAATTTTCCACTCCATTAGCTATAAATTCACTTACAGTACATATAAACTCAACTCTATCTATGCATTCTACAGCTCTTTTAGCATCTATTTTTTTAGGCAAGAACATTTCATTATGAAGACTCAAGCTAAAAGGTGTATTAGGCAGACTACGACTAAGCACACGAACCCACTTAGGTCTATTAAACACATGAACAAGATCAAATTCATCTGTAAGATTTTCTTTTATATTGTTTACATACTCAGCTTTTGTTCTTCCAGAAACTCTTATATGAGTTATATTGCCATTTTCCTCTCTATCTGGTAGCTTGCTATTACTCAAGCTAAATACGGTTATATCATGATACTTTGATAAAATAGGAAGTAAATTAGTTATATATATTTGAATAGCTCCACTGAGTATAGGTGGTACTGGTAGCTTTTCCGTACATATAAATGCAATTTTCATATATACCTCCTTTCCTAGAACAAATCTTTTAATAAACTCACCTTACTAAGCTCCAATTTTGCTATTGACTCTATCTTATTAGCACTAACACTCTTATTCTTCTTATACAAGTTCTTAACATCGCCAAAGAACCAATGTGGATATAATAAATCTATCTTTAATATTTCTAACATCTCGGGAGATAGCTTATTGTACTGTTCATAGTAAGATAAAGTTGTCTTTATTACATTTTCTTTCCATCCCCCTCCCTTTTGCATCTTCTTACCTATTATTTTTCTAAGATCTCTTATAACCAAATCATATGTTACACCATCAAGATCTATAACATATGGACCACCCTCTGAATAAATAACATTTCCAACACCATAATCCTGATGACATAAAGTAAATTCATGAAGATCATTATTACAGATTTTAAAATAAGCTGATTTTTCAAGCATACCTATACTAATATCAGCAAGTTCTATTATAGAGTCTATATTATCAAAATACGCTTTATGAGATTTATTATTTAAATTATTAGATGCCTCGTCCTTCCACTTTAGCATTCTCTTTTTCATAGACTCATACTGATCTTTCCATTTTCCTATTTTTGATGATACTTTAGCTTCTTCAGGAGGTATATAACCTATAGAATCTATATGGAACTTAGCAAGAGCCTCCATCGCTATTTTAAAATCCTCTGCTTTACCAAAGTTCAAATCCTTTGACTCTATCCATTCGTATACTACGAATAACTGCTCATTATATTCTGTTAAAGGCTCTTCATCATTATTTAAATATATACTCGGAACATGTCCCCCTTTATTTCGGATATAGACTTGTGCATTCACCGAAAATAAAGCTCTCTCCTTGCTGTGTCTAAGTCTTTTAAGACATATTGTTTTTCCATTGTAATCAAACTTCCAGATAGTTTTAAGTCCACTATTTTGAATTATTTTAAACTCATCTACTTCCATACCATAATTTAGTAAAACATCCTTAGCCAGTTGATTTAAAGTTGACATTTATATTCCTCCCTTATACCGGAATAATATCTTCAAAATTATTTATGATAGGTTCTACGGATTTTTCAATAGATATCATTTCTTTTAACCTCTTGACGTATTTTTGCTCTGTCCAAGTCTTTTCTCTTCTCTCATAATACTTGCTCATTATTCCTACGAATAAATGAGGATATGTCAATGTAGGCTTTAAAACATCCCATTGATAATCTTTTAAAGGATTTTGCTCATTGTACCATTTTAATATATTCTTTGTTAGTTCATAATCCCACCCATCATTTTGTCTCTTCATTATCTTATTTAATATCTTTCTAATATCTCTAAGAGGTATATCAATAGTCAAAGAATCAGTATCTAGTATATATAATCTTCCAGTATTCTCTAATATACAGTTTCCAGCTGTAAAATCTTGATGGCAAAGACCTCCTATTTCTTCTACCTCTTTTACCCAATCAATATAGGATTTCTTATAAAAACCATCTATAGCACTATTTATTCTTTTATAAAAATGAGGATATTCCTTTAATATAATCTTTCCAAACTCAGAATGTTCATTTTTATTAAGCTCCACATTATAATATTTCTCTAGTTTGTGCATTTCTTTTTCATACTTTTCTGTCCAAAGTCCAAGGTGAGTTCTAACCTTATAATCCTCTCTTGGATTAAATCCCCTAGATGCCTTATGAAATCTTGCAAGTTCATGTATTATTCTTCTAACATTTTCATCACTTGAATAATTAAGAGTAGATCCATCAATTGCTTCACTTAATACAAAGCATACTCCATCCTTTATAACATAATCATCTCCTAATCTAGTTTTTATTATATTAGGTATATAAACTCCATTACTATTTAAATGGTTAATTGCATCTATAATAAAATCTAGTGTCTTATCTGAAAAAGATTGCTTTTTAAGTATCTTATATCCCTTATCAGTATTAATCCACCAAACACCTTTTTTCCCTTTATATGATTCTAATTTAATACCTTTAACATTAATATCATATTCCTTAAGAACAGGAGTTATATCTTCACCTTTACTTGGCATATCCTTTCCTCCTTCAGTCTCATGAATTTCTTTAAATATAAAATTAATGGGGGCTCTCGCCCCCCTTTATAGACTTAAACTTAATTTTTAAAATTCAATTTCTTCTTCTTCTTCTTCAAATTCTTCTTGGTTTGCCCAACTTATTTTAACAGAATAAGATCCTTCTAATTCATCATTCTCATACTTTACCTTATATACTAATTCTTTATCATCAGGAAGTACTACTTTTTCGCCTTCTATTTCAAGTATTTCTCTCATTAATTTTGAATAATTATCCTTTAAGAATACATATAAATCTTCTTTACTTCCTATATATTTTTCTTGATATTTCATTTTATAAATCCCCCTTTAAATTAAATTTTATTAGCTTTTAATTTATTGCTCTCTATATTATATTCAATGTATCAAATTGTGTTACTATAAATTTAAATTTTTAATATATTTTATTTGCTCATATATCCCTTTTTCTATATCAAACTTGCATTCATATCCTAAATACTTCTTTATCTTACTTATATCAGAGTACGTATCCTTTACATCTCCCTTTTCAAAATCCAAATAATTTATATTAGCTTTTTTACCTATAATATATTCTATTATTTTTACTACATCTATAAGTTTTATTGGATTTTGACTTCCAACATTAAATATATCTGATTTGATATCTGAATACGCAGCTTTTATATTAGCTTCTACTATATCATCTATATATGTGAAGTCCCTTCCCTGCTTACCATCTCCATATATATATATTTCCTTGTCATATAATATATTTTTTATAAATGTACTTATAGCCATCTCCGGTCTTTGTCTTGGTCCATAAACTGTGAAATATCTAAGAGATATAACTGGTAATCCATAGTTTTTGCTATAAAGATCACATAAGTTTTCTGCTGCAAGCTTAGTAACTCCATACGGAGAATACGGCTTTGTTATTTGCGTTTCCTTCATAGGAATAGCATCTGTGTTTCCGTATACTGAAGACGATGAAGCATATATTATCTTTTTTATATCAAAATTTTTAGATATTTCTAAAAGTTTTTGAGTTGCAGATATATTATTGTATATATACTCTTCGAAATCATATCCCCAACTTCCCCTTACTCCAGGCTGACCAGCCTGATGGAATACGTAATCCACATCTAAATACTTTCTCAAATCACAGGTTACTAAATTTTCACTTATCAAAGTAAATCTGTGATTTGAAATTAAGTTTTTTAAATTAAATTCTTTTATATCTCTAGAATAATAATCAGTAAAAGAATCTATCCCTACAACCTCAAATCCTTCCTCTAATAGTCTTTCACTTAAAGTAGATCCTATAAAACCTGCACATCCTGTTACAAGTGCTTTCAAAATATCAACCCCCTCAAATTAAGTATTTACTATACTTATATGCATTTATTTAAGTCTAAGTTCAAAAAAATATTAATTTTAATATCACACTTTTATTCGAACTGGAATAATATATATAAGTATAGAGAAGGAGGGGGTATTATGGATAATAAGTATAAGAAAGAAAAGCGCATAACAACTATTATCACTAATACAGTTTGCGGTAAAAAGACGCAATTATGTCAAAATACTATAACTTTAGATGTTGATGATATTGTACTACCTACTCAAATTTTAGGTTCAGCTATTAGAAATGCTCATATTGAAGATAGTAAAATCGTTGATATATCTAATGATTTTATGGTAGTAAATGTTACAGGAGAATTTGAAGTTCACGTTTGGTATGAAGAAAACGACAGTACAAATGTAGTGAAAAGCTATGAACAATTTTCACAAGACTTATCTATCCCAGTGATTGAAGGTGTGGATTATTACAGTAAAAGAATACTGCCTAAGCTTTCCAAAAAGCCAGTATCACTAGGAGCAATGATTATAAATAAGTCTGGATGCCCTACTATTTCTATAGAAGTAGAGTATGAAATTAAAATCGAAGTAACAGGAGAGGCTCGTCTTAATGTTTTATGTTATTTAGACGAAAAAGAATGTCAATGTGATAAGAAAAAATTAGATTTTTGCTTTGATGACGATGATGACGATGACGATCACGACGACTAAATATTAAGAGCATGTAAAACTACATGCTCTCTTTTATTCTTTCACTACAAAAATAATTATTCTTATAATAGTAGTATATATTTTCTGTTTTATAGTCTAGTCCACTTCTATTTTTTAGAAGCACAAACTCAACCTTTCTAGGATACTGATTCTTAAGTTCATGAAACTTTCTTATTTTTTCAATATCAGTTCCACTTTTAAACTGTTCAGATATATTCTTATACTGCAAATATCCAGCTACATCTGCTATATCTTCTATGTCGTATGTATCCTTGAAACTATCGTAGCTTGCCTGTTTAAAATATGAATCTCTACTTTGAGATGATATGCATATTATAGATATATCTAGTTTTTTTACCATATCTCTTAATTGACTTAAATTATAGTCATTTTTTTCTTTATCAGTAATTTTAGCATCTAAATATTTAATTGCTTGTATATAGTCTATTATTACAATAGGCTTAGTTTTTTTTGTTTTTATATGATTCTCTATTTTTTCTTTTATCTGCTTTATCGAAAATTTAGAATCACATTCAACAATGTTTATTCTTTGAGATACTTCTTCTTTATATTTATCTACTACTATTTGTAAGGATTCTCTATCTATCTCATTATAAGCTAAATTAAATGAATCAATTTTTTTATACCTTCTAGGATTTAATAAAAATAGTTTTCTACATAAACTTCTATCTATAAGTTCTTTTTGGTTCATTTGATATGAGAAAAACAGAACATCATGCCCTTGCCTACATATACTATCCCCTACTTGATTTAAAAAATCCGTCTTTCCAAACCTAGGCATAGCTCCTATAACATAAAGCTGACTACTTATCCCTCCACCTATCAATTTATCTATATTATCAAATCCTGTAGATACTTTAATTTTGCCTCTATAATCATTAGTATTTTTTAAAATTTCATCTAGATAAGCATTTACATCTCCATAATTATTCTTAGAACGTCTAGCCATATATCCCCCTTAAATACACTCTAATTTTTTAAAACTACATTATTTTCTTTTATAGGCTTTATATTACAATTAAATCCTTTAAGCTTAGAAAATAATATATCATGCTTAATATTGTCTGAATTCTTATTAAATATATATTCTATCTTTTCATAAATAATTCTCTTTTTAGTATTACTCTGCTTGTTGAATATATATTTTCTGAGTTTATTATGGGTGAATACGTACTTATTCTTACCACTGTATACATCTTCTTTAATAATATTTTTTCTTTCTAATTCATCTAAGAAATCTATTAATTCTATTTCTGGTTTTCCAGTTATAAGCTTTAATATATTTGTATTAAAACCTTCTAAAAATATAGATGCTATATCGAGTATTTTAATTGATTCAAATGATAAGTCAACTAAAACACTCTTTATCATTTGGATAGATTTATCCGATATTTCACCTTTATTTTGATTGTCTATGTTATCAATAATTTCATTTATAAAAAAGATATTGCCTTCACTTTCTTTATATATTTTATCCGCTATTTTTTTATTAAATTTATATTTAGAAATTTTTGATTTACATATCTCATATACCTGTTTTTGATCAAACCTTTTAAGTCTTGTATTTATCAGCTTTTCATTTTTAAACATAAAGTTCTTAAATCTATCTATGTTATATTCACAAGAAGCTCGAACAGTTGCTATCAAACTCACATTATCTTGCCTTATAAGCAAGCTTTCTAATAAGTTTATGCTTGTTTTATCCATCCAATGTATATCATCTACTAATATAACAATTTTTTTATGTACAGATACCTTTTCAACTATATTAACGATAGTATTTTTTATTGATTCAAGCTTTAACATATCTAATTTCTCATAATTGTCATAGTTTATATCGAACACAGGAAATATAGTATCTATATTTTTTTTCCAAGATTTCGGTATATATATTTTTTGATCTTCTATTATCTTACTTAAATTTATTAATATATCATTCCACGGCTTTAATAAACTATCTCTTTCCCCTTCATAACAAGTTATATCCACTATGTAACAATCTTTTTTGTTAATATTATTTATAATCTCATTTTTAAGCTTTGTTTTTCCTATTCCAAATTCGCCTGTTATAAGTATTGGTTTTGAATCTTTTCCTTTTATAAATTTATTGTGATTATCAAGTATATATTTTACTTCTTCATCTCTATAATAAAATAAGCTTTGTTTTTTTAATTCTATTTGGCTTATATTTTTTTCGTTTAATATCTTTTCATACAACTTGTAGGTGTTATCATCTGGCTTTATTCCAAGCTCTGAATCTAACATTTTTTCTAACTTATAATATAAGTTTATTGCCTTATAAAAAGACCCCTGTTCATAATATATATTCATCAAAGCTCTATATGCTCTTTCATCAAATTCATCCTCATTCATAAATGCCTTTGCACATACTAAAGCGTCTTCGTACTTTCTTTTTTTCATTAATGATTTTGTTTTATTGTATAATTTATCTATATTCATATCCTTGTATTTTTGTCGTTCATTATTTATCCACCAATTGAAATTTTCATTATTTTTTAATATAAGTCCTTTTAAAAATTCACATTTTCCATTTTCAAAATATACATCTTCTTTATTTAAAAAATTATTTAAATCTGTTTTTATATGTATCTGGGAATTTATGCTAACAGTACTTTTTTTAGGAGATATTATTATATCCATATCAAATACCTTTCTTATTTGATACATTGCATTTCTGAGGTTCTTCTTTGCAGTACATTCCTTTGAATCTTCCCATAAAAGATTGACAAGTTCATCTCGGCTAGCTTCTTTGTTTATTACTAAATAATAAAAGAGTGCCTCCGTTTTTTTGTAAGGAAAACAAATAATTTCATTATTTTTAGATACACTATGATTATTAAAAAATTTTATATTTATAATATCCATAACTACAACCCTCTTTTTATTAATTGTATTTTAGAAAATTTACGTTGTTCATATGATAAATGGTATAGTTTTTAAACTATACCATTTATCATTTTTTTTAATACTCTTAATTAAGTTTTCCTATCTTTTCTTCTATTTTATCAACTATTATATTTGAAATTATTAAATCTTCACATTTGTTTATTTCTTTATACATTATTATGTCTTCTTCTATAGTCTTAGTTTTTTCTCTTATAAGTTCATACGCTATACTAGTTCCAGCGCCAAGCCCCTTATTTCCATTAAGATCTATTCCCTGAGTAGCTCCTAACATTTCCATAGCAAGTACCTTTCTTACATTTTCCATTATTTCTCTAGCCTTTCTAGCGGCTATAGTACCCATAGATACATGATCCTCTTGATTAGCTGATGATGGTATAGAGTCAACACTCGCTGGATGTGCTAGTACCTTATTTTCAGAAACAAGTGCAGCCGCAGAATATTGAACTATCATAAATCCCGAATTCAATCCTCCTTTTTTAGTTAAAAATGCAGGAAGTCCTCCTAATGTAGGATTTACAAGTCTTTCAAGTCTTCTCTCTGATACGTTTGCAATCTCAGCTAAAGCTATAGCTAAAAAGTCAAAACTTAAAGCCATAGGCTGTCCATGGAAGTTTCCTCCTGATATAACCTCCTCTACATCTGGGAATATAAGAGGATTATCAGTTGCAGCATTTATTTCAATCTCTACCTTTTTCTTTATATAATCAATAGCATCCTTACTAGCTCCATGAATCTGAGGAGTACATCTTAATGTATACGCATCTTGAACTCTAATTTCACCTTGAGTCGTAGTCATATTACTATTATCTAGTATATTTAAAATGTTTTTAGCTGCATTTATTTGACCTTGATGTCCTCTAACTTCATGCACCTTTTTATCATAAGCTGTAACTATTCCATTAAGAGCTTCCATAGTAAGCGCTGCTGCCACATCTGCAGTCTTTAATAAATTAACTGCATCATATACAGTTAATGCTCCCACAGCAGTCATTACCTGAGTTCCATTTATAAGCGCAAGACCTTCTTTTGATGTAAGCTCTACAGATTCTATATCAGCTTTCTTTAAAGCATCTATACCACTCATTTTTTCACCATTGTAAACAGCTTCACCTTCACCAATCATAACTAAAACCATATGAGAAAGTGGTGCTAAATCTCCTGATGCACCAAGAGATCCCTTTTGTGGTATTAATGGATGAACACCCTCATTTAGCATTTTTATAAGAGTATTTAAAGTGTCTATTCTTACACCAGAATTTCCTTTAGCTAAATTGTTTATTCTAAGAAGCATTATACCTCTTGAAACATCCTCATCAAAGCATTCTCCTACTCCACAAGAATGACTTATTATCAGATTTCTTTGTAATGTCTTCGTTTCTTCTTTAGTTATAACAACATCTGAAAATTTACCAAATCCGGTAGTTATACCATAAACTATCTTTTCCTCATCAACAAACTTATCAACTATATTTCTAGCTTTTATAACTTTTTCCTGTGATTCTTTAGTAAGCTCTACCTTATATCCATTTCTAGCTACATTAACAACATCTTCAATAGTTAAACTCTTCCCATTTATGTATACCTTATTCAAAACTATACCCCCCCTTTGGAATTGTCTAAAAATTCGTTTTGTTTATAATTTATTCTATATTCATAATCGTTTTCCCTTTATCTTTTATGATATATTTTGTAAAACATTTATTTTTTTACATTTTATGTAAAACCCTACACACCGCTATATCACTTTATCTGAGCACAGTGATATATTTTATTTTAGCTTTTCATTCGACATTAAGCAGCCTGTTCAGAGCAAATATACTTATGAAATCCCCCTTTAGAGTATCAATGGATAACTTAGAAAAAGTGCACAAAAAAAGTAGGTTACATAACCTACTTTTTAAGTACACTCTGTCTTTCTATAAGACTATAAGGAAGAAGTATTTTTTTCTCTTCTAGTCCTTCATTATTTATCATTTTAACTATCATTCTAATAGATACAGCTCCCATATCATATATAGGCTGCTTAATAGTAGTAAGAGCTGGTCTGTATAAAGATGCTAATTTGATGTTATTATAACCTGATACAGATATATCCTCTGGTACCTTATATCCAGCATCTAATATACAGTTTATAACGCCTACTGCGATTTCATCACGAGATGCAAATACCGCATCTGGTATATTCTTTGACTCAAGAATCTCACTCATAAGATAATACCCAGATTCACTAGTGTCATCTCCTTCTTTTACAAGAGTTTCATCAATTTCGATATTTGCTTCATCTAGTGCATTTTTATATCCTCTATATCTATCTGAATCCATTATGTTGTCTTGTGCAGATGACTTCATAAATGCTATTTTTTTATTTCCATTCTCTATTAAGTATTTTGTCATGTCATAAGATGCTTTAAAATTATCAATACTTACAGAATAAACATCAAATTCACTTGCATTCTTGCTTATGTATACTGCTGGTATATTTGCTTTTTCTATTACATCTACATGGTTTTGATGCATCTTCCATGATACAAATATTATACCTGCCACTTGCTTTGATTTTAAAAGATTAATATATTTTAATTCTTCATCAGGTTCTCCATAGCTGTTACATAAAATAATATCGTAATCGTATATCTTACCTACTTCTTCTATTCCATTAAGCAGTTCTCCCATAAAAAAATCAGATATATCAGGAACTATTACTCCTATTAGCTGGCTTTTCTTAGTTACTAAGCTTCTAGCTAATGGATTTGGAGTATATCCAGTCTCTTCTATTATTTTTAATACTCTTTGTCTTATCTCATTGCTTACAGGTTTTGAATTGTTGATTACTCTTGACACTGTTGATATAGAAACACCTGCTTTTTTAGCTACATCTTTTATAGTAATCATTGTATCACTTCCTCTCATACTTTAAATTTTTTCCTTATTTAAAGTTTATATTCTCTATATTTATTAAATGTTAATTATATCACTTATCTATATAAAAAACAAAGAGCTAGATTTTCATCTAACTCTTTGTTTTTATTTTTAATATTAATGACAATCAAACTCGTTACAAGAACAAAGTATTAATATTAATATTAAGAATGGGATCCAATCACATATATCAAGATCATCTAAACAATCTTGGAATATTAAGAATAAGAAAAATAAAGCTATAATCCACCATCCATCAAAGTCATTAAAACAACCCATAATCTGACCTCCTTATAATTTTGAAGGAATTTCCTTCTTGATATATACTATGATTTTAGTTATTGATTTGTTATTAATTTGTTGGTTTTAATATTAGCAGCAATCAAATTCGTCACAAGCACAAAGTATCATCACTAGTATTAAGAATGGAATCCAGTCACATATATCTACGTCACTAATTGTATCTTGGAATAATACAAATAAGAAGAATAAAGCTATAATCCACCAACCATCAAAGTCTCTTAAACAACCCATAATACGACCTCCTTATAATCTAAAATTAACTTGAAGGTTTTACCTTCTTGATATATACTATGAATTTGACTTATAATTTGTTAACAGCACTTAAATTCGTCACCTGCACATAATATTAATATCAATATTAAGAATGGGATCCAATCACAGATGTCAAGATCATCCATACAGTCTTGGAATAATATAAATAAGAAAAATAAAGCTATAATCCACCAACCATCAAAATCTTTAAAGCAACCCATAACCTAACCTCCTTATAATCTAAAATTAATTTGACCTATAATTTGTTAATCACAATCAAATTCGTTGCAAGAACAAAGTATTAATACTAATATTAAGAATGGGATCCAATCACATATGTCAAGATCATCTATACAGTCTTGGAATAATACGAATAAGAAAAATAAAGCTATAATCCACCAACCATCAAAATCTTTAAAACAGCCCATAATCTAACCTCCTTGCTTATTTGAAGGTTATACCTTCTCATACATACTATGTAAATTGAGTTAATTTGGTTAATATATATGTATAAAAATTTTGTTCTTATTTATCAAAAAAGAAAAAAAGCTAGTTAAAAACTAGCTTTTTAGCAGAATCCACCATCACAGCAACAGAATAATACGATAAGTATTAGTATTATAAATAAGAAGTTGTTGTCATCTCCACATCCGCCGAAACAATCAAAATCACAACAGCAAAATAGTACTAATAATAACAGTATCCATATAAACCCATTATCGTCGTCACAGCCGCCAAATATGTTTCCAAATCCACCTCTAAATAATCCACTATTTTCACTCATTCTATTACCTCCCATAAATTAATATTAAAAGGTTATTTCCTTCTCATTTATGTTATGAGGTTTCATCTAATTTTGTTACTCTTATAAGCGTTTTTTTTAATTTTTTTTGTATTTCATCTTGTGACATTCTATTGTATGTGTTGTAGTCATCTATATTTTGTTTTAGTTTTTCTTTATTATTGAATCTATTGTTTATAGCTGTTTTTAATTTTTCTAATGAAACCATTTTATAGTCAATATATGTTTCAACGGATTTATTATTTTCAATGCTCGATAAACCACTTTTTAAATTATCTATCCGTCTTATGTAATCATTTATATTGTCTTGATTAATATGATTGTCATTAAAATCTTCAACTATAAAATTAGTTTCTCTTATATACGGATTTATATTTTTGACGTCATTTATTAATTTGTTCTGATAGATACTCAAGTTCATACAAAAAAACAGTACGTACAATATAAATATAGCTGTAAATTTTCTCATAAATTTCCTCCTTAGTATTGCTTTCATTATATTTATATTCATATTTGTACAAGTTATTACAGTTATTTAACTTAAAATAAAAAATTTATATTGAAAAATTTTCAAACATGTAATAAACTACTATTAAAAATATTACTTTATTACGTTTTAGGAGGTAACAAATATGTTTGAAAAAGTAAAAGAGATAATAGCAGATCAATTAGGTGTAGATGATATAGCTTCTATAACACCAACAACTTCTTTAGTTAATGACTTAGAAGCTGATTCACTTGATGCTGTTGAAATAATGATGGCTCTTGAAGATGAATTTGATATTGAAATTCCAGATGAGCAAGCTGAAAATTTCAAAAATATAGGAGATATATGTACATATATCGAAGCTAATAAATAAAAAGGATAAGAGGAATTTTCCTCTTATTTTTTTTGAATTTGAAAATAAAGTTTATTAAAATGAGCACTATTTCAGACTGCCGACAAAATATTGTTAACAGTCTTTTTTCAAAGTGATTTAATAATAAATATTTTTAAAAAATTTATTTTTTATATTGACATCGGAGAAAATTTCCATTAAAATTGATTTTAAATTAAAAAAATTAAATATTTTTAAGTAACTCTTATCAAGAGTGGCGGAGGGATCAGGCCCTATGAAGCCCAGCAACAGCTAGTATCTACTAGAAATGTGCTAATTCCTGCAGTAATATTACTGAGAGATGAGGGAATAAAATAGTTATACATAACTATTGTAATCTAACAACCATTTCTCAAAGACTATAGAAATGGTTGTTTTTTTATTCTTCTCATTTTAAAATTCAAATTTTAAAAGGAGGATTAGATATGAAAGAAAGAAAATTAAATTTTGAAACACTATGCATACATGGAGGATACAACCCAAAACCAGGAGAACCTAGAATATTGCCTATAATACAAAGTACAACATACAAATATGAAGATTCCGATCATGTTGCAGCTTTATTTGATTTAAAAGAAGAAGGTCATATGTATTCTAGAATAAGTAATCCAACAGTTGCTTCATTTGAGAAAAAAATAGCTCTTTTAGAAGGTGGTGTTGGTGCAGTCGCTGTATCGTCTGGTCAAAGTGCTACAGCTTTAGCCATTTTAAATATATGTACAAATGGAGATCATATTTTAGCTTCATCTACTTTATACGGAGGAACCTTTACTCTTATTTCTTCAACGCTTAAAAAATTTGGAATAGATGTTACGTTTGTAGATCCAAATTTGCCTAAAGAAAAAATACTAGAATATGCAAAAGAAAACACTAAATTAGTTTTTGGTGAAAGCATTGGAAATCCTGGACTTAATATTTTAGATTTTGATAAGTTTTCACAAATAGCCAAAACAATAAAAGTTCCCTTTATTGTAGACAATACTCTAATTACTCCATATCTTCTAAAACCTCTTGAACTTGGCGCTAATATAGTAATTCATTCAGCTACTAAATATATAGATGGTCATGCTTCAAGTATTGGAGGAGTAATTGTAGATGGAGGAAATTTCGATTGGACTAGTGGCAAATTTGATGAATTAGTATCCCCAGACCCAACGTATAACGGAATTAGTTATGTAGAAAAGTTTAAAGATCTAGCTTATATAACCAAGCTTAGAGTTCAACTTCTTAGAGATTTAGGAAATTGTCTAAGTCCTTTTAACTCTTTTCTATTCAATTTTGGAGTTGAAACACTTCACCTTAGAATGCAAAGACATAGTGAAAATGCATTAAAGTTAGCTAATTTTTTAGAAAAACATAGAAATGTAAAATGGGTTAACTACCCCTATCTTAAAAATAGCAAAACTTATGATAATGCACAAAAATATCTAAAAAAAGGCGCAAGCGGTATTCTAACCTTCGGTATTCAAGGTGGAATTGATAATGCTAAATCTTTTATTAAAAATTTACAACTTACTTCCCTAGTAGTTCATGTGGCAGACACCAGAACTAGTGTACTTCACCCTGCTAGTACAACTCATCGTCAACTAAGTGAGAAAGATCAATTAAACGCAGGAGTTACAACTGATTTAATTAGAGTCTCAGTTGGAATTGAAAGTATTGATGATATAATAAAAGATTTTAATAGTGCTTTAAACAATATATAATTCGAGGTGATATAAATGGTTTCAGTAGCGATTTTAGGAAATGGAGTTGTAGGCTCTGGGGTTTGTGAGCTTATTAATAAGAATAATAATAATATAAAACTATCAAAAATTTTGGTTAGAGATATAGATAAACATAAAAATGATAAAAATCACAGTATTATAACAGATAAAATTGAAGATGTTTTTGCTGAAGATATAGATATAGTTGTAGAACTGATAGGTGGAATACACCCTGCTTATGAATATATAAAAAAATCTTTGAATAATAAAAAACACGTTATTACTGCAAATAAAGATTTGATTTCAAAGTATGGAGAAGAACTTTTAGAGATTGCTTATGAAAACAATGTAAAACTTTATTTTGAAGCAAGTGTTGGTGGAGGAATTCCGATAATTAAAAATATTAAAAATTACTTAGTAAGTAATGAAATCAAAAGTATAAAAGGTATATTAAATGGAACTACAAATTTCATTTTAACAAAAATGGATAAAGAAAAAACCTCTTACAATAATGCTTTAAAAACAGCTCAAAAACTTGGATTTGCAGAATCTGACCCATCCTCCGATATCAAAGGATACGACAGTGCAAGAAAGCTTTCAATCCTTTCTACAATAGCTTATAAGAAAAAAGTTTGCTGGGAAAGTTTTAAAGTTGAAGGAATTCATGATATAACCGAAACCGATATAAAAAAAGCAAATAAATTAGGAGGCGTTATTAAACTTTTAGGTATAAGTACCTTTGAAGAAGGTAAAGTTTATGCAAGTGTTAGACCTGTTATAGTGACTAACAATTCTGAGTTTGCAAAAATAAATAATGAATACAACTCTATAATAGTAGAAGGTGATAGCGTTGGAAAACTTACATTCACTGGAAAAGGTGCTGGAAAACTCGCAACAGCTACCGCAGTATACTCAGATATAATGGACTCTATACAAAAAAAAGAAAATTCTTTTTTGTTTAATTACGAAAAAGCTTTTATTAAAAGTGATTCTAACGAACAATGTGATTGGTATATAAAAATCAACTATAAAAATTCACATACAGTATTGAATGAATTAACTGAATTTTTCAAAAATATAGATTTAGAAATTAATAAAAGAACTAATCAAATTCTTGCAGTGGTTAAATCTGAACATGAAAAATATATAAATGAAATATCAGATAAGTTACTACAATTAGAAGAAGTTACTACATTACGTTCTTTAATGATTTTAAATAATTAAGGGAGGGATATAAGATGCCTCTTTTAATACCTCAAAACAATTCTCTATACGAAGTTCTAACTTGTGAAGGTATATCTTTAATAGATAAATCTAGTTTTAATAAAAATATAAAACCGCTAAAAGTACTGATTTTAAATTTAATGCCTACAAAATCAGAAACTGAAATTCAGCTTCTTCGTGTTCTTGGATTTAATAATCACTATATAGAAATAACATTTTTAACAACCAAAACATATACATCTAAAAATACTTCTAAAGAGCATTTAGACACATTTTATAAAACTTTTGATGAAATAAAAGATGAATTTTTTGATGGTATGATTATAACTGGAGCTCCAGTTGAGCATTTAGAATTCGAAAATGTTATCTATTGGAATGAACTTAAAGATATAATGGATTATTCATCTAAAAATATAAAATCTACTTTTCATATATGTTGGGGAGCTCAAGCAGGACTTTACCATCATTATGGAATAAAAAAATACAATCTATCAAAAAAGGTTTTTGGTGTTTTTCCTCATAAGTCGAATAAGCCTTATTCAAAGTTACTCAATGGATTCGATGATGAATTTTTTGCTCCTCATTCAAGGTACTCCTATATAAAAAAAGATGATCTTTTAGGTTTAGATGATCTTGAAATATTATCTGAATCAGATGAAGCTGGTATATATATAGTAAAATCTAAGGATTTAAAAAATATATTCGTAACTGGTCATTCTGAGTATGACTCTTATACTTTATATAATGAGTATAAAAGAGATATTGATAGAAATATAGATATACAAATTCCTAAAAACTATTTTTTAAATGATAATCCAAATAATAAGCCTATTGTGAAATGGAGAAGTCATTCTAATTTATTGTTTTATAACTGGATAAAAATATTAAATTCATTGTAAAAAAATAAGAGGGATTCCCCTCTTATTTTTCCTCATAAAACTTTACATTCTTTATAACTATATCAACACTTCCGTCGGGATTCTTTTTCATCTGATACTTAAGAGCATCCTCAAACTCATCCATACTCCCCTTTATTTCAAATCCAGTGTCAGTCTTTATACTCTTCTTTTTAAGCTTCTTCTCAACCCATTTTTTATCTATTGTAAAATTACTTTCTTCTATACCATCTTCAAACATCTGCTCTTTAAATCCATATTTCAAATCGTCATCTTCTACTGTTTTTTCTATAAATTCTTCTATATCAACTGCTTCTTTTTCTTTCAATGTATACAGTAAGTTTTCTCTCATAACTCTAGCTGTATCTATATCATCATAAAAACTATTTGCTATCCACTTTTCAGTTGAATCTCTGAATATTTTAGTTTTATCTTTATCGTCAAATACAACGCTACAATCAAATAATTTTTTTACAAAAAAGCTCTCGTCCTTATAAGCTGATTTAGCTGCTTTTTTATCTAAAATTTCTAAATGATATTCATCATTAACTCCACTTAATCCTACTATTGCAGCAGTTTTTATCTTCTGAGAAGAACTTAAAAGTCCAACTTCATGCGGAACTAAGTTTATTTTTAATCTCTCTTCTACCACCTCTATAGAGTGCGTATATGATTTTTTGTATTCAAGAGGAAGTATTTCGACATAAGTATCCTCTTTTATAGAATATAGGCATATAGCCAAATCACATGATTCTACAGATGCATCTGCCTTCATCTTATCGAATATATGTTGGGCAATTTCCTTTGAATTATCCACAAATGTATTGTTGTCATATATTATTTTTTCACATAAGTCTTTTAATACATTCTCACTTTCATTAAATGTAGCCTTTTTTAAATCATCATCCCTTAATACCTTTTTAGTGTGTTTTTGTAAAAGGTCTTCTATTTCTTTTGTCATTATTCCTTCAAAGTCATTTAAAACTGGCATATCAGAATTTTTATCTAGTACATGTATTATAAACTTGTGTATTATCATTATTTTTCCCCCTTTAGCTTTTCTATTAATTCTTTCATATCATCTGGAAGATCTGCCTTAAAATCAAGCTCTTCTTTAGTTCTAGGCTGATTAAACTCTAATTCATAAGCATGAAGGGCTTGTCTCTTTATTAAACTTTCATCAACATATCCATAAAGCTCATCCCCTATTATTCCATGGCCTAAATGACTTAAGTGAACTCTTATTTGATGAGTTCTTCCAGTTTCAAGTAACACCTCTACTATTGTAGCATCTTCTAATCTTTCTATAACTTTAAAATGAGATACTGATTTCTGGCCTCTTTCATCTACTACTCTTTTTATAGAATCTTCTGTTTCTCTATATATAGGCTGATCTATTGTTCCGAAGTCTTTTTCTATTATACCTTTTACTATTGCTATATACTTTTTAGTAACCTTATTTTCCTTCATATCTTGAGATAATAAGTGATGTGCATATGCATTTTTTGCAACTATTAATAGTCCAGATGTGTTCATATCTAATCTATTTACAAATCTTATTCTAGGACTCTCATTCTTATCCTTTAAATAAAACATAATCCCATTTGCAATAGTTTGATCTGGATGACTCTTTGTCGGATGAACAACCATATATGGAGGCTTATCTATCATCATAATATCAAAGTCTTCGTACAATACATGTGTATTTAAATCTTGAGGTTCAAAATGATTACTTTCCTCATCTATTCTGACTTCTATTAAATCACCTACTTTAGTTTCATGAGAAAGAGTTTGATATTTTGAGTTAACTAATATATTTCTATCTTTTTTCATTTTATTTATGAATCTAACAGACATATTCAATTTATCTAACAAAATCTTTTTTAATGTAAGTTCTTTATCTTGTACTTGATATGATATAAGATTGTATCTTTGTTTTTTCTTATCTAGCAAATTATTCCCTCCTAATATAATAGTCAATAAAAGTATTATATTATTTATATTTTTAATAGGCAAGTTATTAGATTAATCTAATTGTGTTATAATATGTTTAGGGTTAACGAAAGGGAGATTTATATGAAAAAAATTATAAATATAACGGCTAATTTATCTGTCATCTCTCAGGAAACTGCCAAAACATTAAAATTAAAATTAGAATCCAAGGGGTTTGAGGTTACAGATAAACTAACTTCAAAAGTAGATCTAATAGTATGCATAGGTGGAGACGGTTCTTTTTTAAGAACAGTTCACGAATATAACTTTACATCTATACCTATTATAGGTATAAATACAGGTCATCTAGGCTTTTTTCAAGAAATACACCCATGTGAAATAGATGATTTTATAGACTCTTACATAAAAAATGATTACTACATACAAGAAATAAACCCTATAAAATCTTATATATATACAAAGAATAGATGTATTGAATCATTTGCCATAAATGAAATAGTTATAAAAAATAATCTATCAAGGACTATACATTTAAATTTAAGTGTAAACAATAATTTCATAGAAAAATTTAGCGGAGATGGCATAATAGTATCAACTCCAACGGGTTCTACCGCATACAATTATTCATCAGGTGGTAGTATAGTAGACCCTAGTTTGAAATTAATTCAAATAACGCCTCTATCTCCTATCAACACTAATGCTTATAGGTCTTTTACATCTAGTATTATACTATCTCAGCATTCTGTAGTTGACATAACCCCAGAGTATAGATTTGAAAATTCTGTTTTGATAGTACACGATGGTGTTGAACATAAATATAGCGAGACCACTAAGATTATAATAAAATCTTCTGATATTAAAATAAAATTACTTAGATTTAAAAATTATGAATTTTGGAATAAGGTATCAGAAAAATTTTTATAGGAGGGAATATATATGAAATTAGGAATAATAAGTGATACTCATGGAAGCTTAACTTATTTTGATAAGGCTTTATCTTATTTAAACGATTGTGAATATATACTTCATGCAGGAGATGTATTATACCACGGCCCTAGAAACCCACTTCCTGAAGGATATAATCCAAAAGAATTAGCAGTTAAAATCAATTCTTTAAACAATTTAATATTTGCAAGTGGAAATTGTGATTCTGATGTGGACCAAATGGTTATAAACCATCCAATTCAAACACCTTTTGTATTTAGCAAGCTTGGTGATTTAAATGTGCTTATATGCCATGGGTACAGAAAATCAAAAGAAGATATAATAAAAATGGCTAAAGAATATAACGCAGATATATTAATATCTGGTCACACACATGTAAAAGAACTTTACAAAGATGGTGATTTAATAGTGCTTAATCCAGGTAGTACATCACTTCCTAAGGATGGTACTCATTCAATAGCTATAATAGAAGATAATTGTATAAAGCTTATGAATTTAATAACAGGCGAAGTTTTAAAAGAGATGAATATATAAAATAAAGGGTATTAAAATTATATTAAGCTAATTTTAATACCCTTTGTTTTGAGGTTAAGCACATGACTTTGTTTATTTTATTTGTACAAAATCTATATAGCTTAACCATGCAATTTTAATTATTTATTGTCTGTTTGGTTTAATCCAAAACCATGGCATTCCACAACAGGAACTACGAACAAAAATCCAACTCCCGGCTTTTCTATATAGTTTAATTCTTCTTTTATTTTATCAACTGCTGTTCTTAATAATTTTTCATCTCTTATTACACTAACAAGAGTTTTATTATATGGCTTATGACCCTCTATTAATTTTTTTATACCTGAAAATACAGGAACCTCTACATCATGATCAAGAAGAACCTTGCCCATCCCCTCACTGTCTATAACGGTAGCACCTAAGTCTAGATGATAAAGTATATCCATTATATCATCCAGCTTATCTACCTTATTCAAAACTAAAAATAAAGCATGCATAACATAACCCCCTTTAAATCAAATATCTATATATTAAAAATGAAACAGCTAAATTTAATAAAAATATAGAAGGAATGCCTATATAAAATTTACTTTTTTGTGTTTTATGCCTAAAAACTGTCATTCCCATAACAACACCTAAAGCTCCTCCTAAAAATGAAATCACAAAAAAACTAAGCTCTTTTGTTCTAAACTGTCTTCTTCTAGCTTTTCTCTTATCTAAACCAGTCATTATAAATCCGTATATATTTATGATTATATAATAATAAATCAAATATATTCCTAAATTATTTAAATGTTGACTTACATTAGTATTTATTATGTTTTGAATATAGGTCATTCTAAAAAGCTCCCTTCTTTATTAATTATATATTATTATATCACTTTTTCTTATATTTTGTAATTTCCCAAAAAAATAAATCCAATATAAAGTTTTATATTGGATTTATCTTTTAAGTATTAGTATTAATTTTTAGATTCGTATTTTTGAACTATTTTAACTATAAGCTCTACCGCTTTTTCCATAGCAAATGTAGGTATATACTCGTATTTACCGTGGAAATTATGTCCTCCAGTAAATATATTAGGTGTTGGAAGTCCTTCAAATGAAAGTCTAGAACCATCAGTTCCTCCTCTTATAGGCTTTATAATTGGAGTTATATCAGTTTCCTTCATCGCTTCCTCAACTATATCAACTATATACTTTACAGGCTCTACCTTTTCCTTCATGTTATAATATTGATCCTTCATATCTAATACAACAGTATTTTTTCCGTATTTTTCATTAATTTTATTTACTGCACTTTCCATAACTTTTTTTCTGTTTTCAAAACTGTCCATATCAAAATCTCTTATTATGTATTCCATCTTAACTTCTTCAACACTTCCATTTAAATCATTTAAATGATAGAATCCCTCATATCCATCAGTCTTTGATGGTATTTCTTCTTTAGGAAGTATTTCATTAAGCTCCATAGCTATTAAGACAGCATTTTTCATCTTATTTTTAGCATACCCTGGATGAACATTCTTTCCATTTACTGTAACAACTGCTCCTGCTGCATTAAAGTTTTCATACTCTAATTCGCCTATTTCTCCTCCATCTAAAGTATAAGCATATTTTGCCCCAAACTTTTCAACGTCGAATTTATCAGCACCTCTTCCTATTTCTTCATCAGGTGTAAATCCAACTCTTATTTTACCATGCTTTATTTCAGGATTATTTATTAAATATTCCATAGCTGTAAGTATTTCAGCTATACCTGCCTTATCATCAGCACCTAAAAGAGTTGTTCCATCTGTAGTTATAAGTGTCTTTCCTACATAATTTAAAATTTCTGGTGAATCACTTGGAGATAATACAACGTTTCCATCTTCACTCAATACAATATCTTTTCCATCGTAGTTTTCAACTATTTTAGGATTTACATTTTTTCCGCTCATATCTGGGGCTGTATCCATATGAGATATAAATCCTATAGTTTCTACCTCTTTATCTGTATTAGACTCAAGAGTTGCCATTATATAACCATTTTCATCAACACTTACGTCTGTTAAACCAATTTCCTTTAACTCTTTAACTAAATTTTTTGCAAAATCCATTTGAACACTTGAACTAGGACAAGAACTAGATCCTGGATCTGCCTTTGTGTCTTGCTTAACATATTTTATAAATCTATCAACAACATTACTCATATCAAAACCTCCTTAAAATCCTTTTCTTTATTTTACCATTGTTTCTTTGATAATAAAATAATATATATAATTTTTTTTATATTATATTTACCTTTTTAAATATTTTGTAGAATATGACATAAAACATTAAATAAACCATACCAAGTATACCATATGCTGTAAGTCCAATAAATATTATACCCAAAGCTGTCATTGGATGTATTCCAACAGAATCTGATATAATTTTTGGCTCTATTAGCTCTATCATAATAGTTATTATAGCAAATAAAGCTATTATACCTATAGCTATAAAATATTGCTTTTTTACAATATAAAATATAAACATAGGTATATATATAAAACCAATTCCAAGTACAGGTATAATATCTAAAATAGCAACTAGAATGCTTATAATCAACGAGTACCTTATTTTTAATATCCAAAACCCTATTAAAGTGCATATAAAAGTTATTCCTACCAATATTATGTATGCCTTTAAATATCCAAACATCATATGTTTAATTTCAGCTAACATATTAGACGCCTTTTCTCTTCCATCATCACAAAAAAAAGATAAAAACTTATTTTTTATATTATCCATATCTTTATCAAAAAAATACAAACTAAATAATACAACGAATGCAACTACAAATAATAAAGGAACCCCTATTATCATTTGGATACTTTTGTTTGTAATATTTAACAAACCATCAGATATATTATGAATATTAGAAGAAATCTGTCCTTGAATCTGTTTTATTATCTCAGGCTCAAACTTTTCATAAAATATACTCAACTTATTCATTTGATTTCCCAAATTATTATATAATTCATTGAAATCATCTATCGAGTTGAGTATATCTTTAGACTCTATTTTCACATTAAATATTATAAACGCACAAACTAATAATATAATTATAAATATAAACAACGATAACAATATGGCAGATATACCTTTTTTTAAGTGAAATTTTTCATATAAATAATCTGTACAAGGTTTTATAAGTACTGCCACTACAAATGCTAAAACAAATGGATATGTGTACGATATTGTCAGCGAAAACATAATAAACACCAATGTATATATAAGTGTAAAAACGAATAATTTCTTAATATTTTGAATAAAACATTTATCAAACATATTCATCACCTTTTATTAATTACTTTAATATTATTATCTGCCTTTATAGTTATGTCTATACAAAAAAATGCCAAAGCTATTTGCTTTGGCATTTCAATTTATTTCGTAAAAAGTCTTATATTCTTTATTCTATTTTTATCTAAACTTTCAACGATAATCTTTATATTATCAAATTGGACCTCTTCACCTTCTTCCGGAAGTCTTCCTAGTTCACCTATTAAAACTCCACCTATTGATTCAAATTCTTCTGATTCTATGTTCGTTCCTATAGTTTCATTAACTATATTGATTCTTGTACTTCCATCTATAATATATTCATTTTCATTTATTATCTTTATTTCATCATCCTCTTCATCATATTCATCTTCTATATCTCCAACTATTTCTTCTATCAAATCCTCTATAGTTATAATACCAGCTGTTCCACCGTATTCATCTAAAACTATAGCCATGTGTATTTTTTCTTCTCTCATTTCTTGAAATAATTCAGTTATTTTCTTAAACTCAAATGTATAATACGGATCTCTCATATATTTTCTTATATCAAATGTATCCCTATCTTTATTTACAAATGCTAAATCCTTGACATTTAAAATACCTATTATATCGTCTATACTCTCTTCATATATAGGCATTCTAGAAAAATGACCATGTTGAAATGTCTCTACTAGTTCTTCATAAGTATCTTCTACATCAACAGCTATAACATCAGTTCTTTGAATCATAGCATCCTTTGCCTGTAAGTCCCCAAATTCAAAAACATTTTGTATCATCTCTTTTTCTCCAACCTCAAGGACTCCTTCTTCATGACTTACATCAACCATAGTTCTAAGTTCTTCCTCTGTTATAAAAGGTTGATGTGCATCTGGATTTCC
The DNA here is from genome assembly GCF_934924865.1 of Tepidibacter aestuarii. NCBI lineage: Bacteria > Bacillati > Bacillota > Clostridia > Peptostreptococcales > Peptostreptococcaceae > Tepidibacter > Tepidibacter aestuarii. Next base: position 2,457,240 of record NZ_OW235315.1, read on the forward strand.
TCCAAACAGCTTTATTATGAATTTGGATATGTAGTTGAATATAAAAACTATAGGGCTCAATACTATAACAACTATAGATATAACCTTTGAAACCTGCAAAGATACAGTCTCTGAATTTTGAGCTGCCAATGACTTTGGCGTTATCTCTCCGAATATAAGAACTAATATAGTCATAAAAGCAGTTGCAACAGCTGCTCCATTTTCCTTAAATAAACCTATAAACAAAGATGTAGCAATTGCTGAAGCTCCAATATTGACAACATTGTTGCCCACAAGTATTGCTCCTAATAATTTGTTTGGATTTTCGATTAATTTACTTACAACATCTGCTCCCTCAACATTTTCTTCCTTCATATGTCTTATTTTAATTTTACTTAAAGACATCAATGCAGTCTCTGAAGCTGAAAAAAACGAAGATATTCCTAATAATACAAATAATATAAAAAATTGCCACAAACTACTCGAATCCAAAAATCATCACACTCCTAAAAAATATATATAAATATCATTATATCATAGTCCTAAAATTTTACTATATATATTATATTATGATTTATAAATAGATTTTTAACCATATAACTTTAAACTCTATTATCCTACTCATTGTAAACTTTTTTTTGGAAAGGTTGACAAAACACTTATTTATATTTATACTTTATAAAAGTAGATATATAAACGCAATACTTTTTCTATAAGGAGGTATACTATGAATAATAAATTAAAGATCAATGACATCGTGTACGCATCTCTGTTTGCAGCCCTTACTAGTGTTCTTGGATATATAACAATACCGCTTCCATTTAGCCCAGTTCCAATAACTGGTCAAACTCTTGGAGTTATGCTTGCAGGATGTATATTAAATCCTATCCAAGCATTTTTGAGTATGCTAACATTCGTTCTTTTAGGTGTAGCCGGTGCACCTGTGTTTTCTGGAGGTAGAGCAGGATTTAACATTATAGCTGGTCCTAGCGGAGGATATATCATAGGTTTTATAATAGGAGCAGTAGTAATAAGCTATTTAAAAGGTAAAAATCCAACTACTCTTAAAATGACTTTAGCAACAATATTTGGCGGAATTATAGTGATATATATTATAGGTGGATTATGGCTTAATCATGTTACTCAAATGGGCTTATATAAAGCTGTTATAGCTGGTGCTATTCCTTTTATACCAGGAGATCTTTTAAAAATCTTTATTGCAGTTTCCATAGGCAAAAGAGTATCTAAAGCTATTAATCACAAGGCATCCGTATAATGGTATATATTATAGGAGGACTTAGAAGCCCTATTGGTAAAACCAATGGGGCTTTTAAAAATATACTTCCAGAGGATATTGTTGCTCAGCTTTTAAATAACATTTTAAAAAAATATAATTTACAAAAAGAATCTATCCATGAATTAATATTAGGGAATTGCGTAGGTCCAGGTGGAAATATAGCTAGATTGTCTTTATTAAAAGCTGGATTTCCATACTCAAGCGTTGGTACTACAATAGACTTTCAATGTGGATCTTCTCTTAAAGCTATTAACCTAGGTGCCTCTCTTGTAATGTCAGGCCAAAGGGATTTAATTATAGTTGGAGGAGTTGAAAGTACATCTTTAGAACCAAAAAAACAATACAATAAAAAAGACCCTCGCTATATAAACTCAGATATTTTTTATAAAAGAGCTCAGTTTTCTCCATTTGAAATAGGAGATCCTGATATGATTAAAGGTGCAGAGAATGTTTCTACACTAAAGAATATCTCTAAAGATGAAATGGATAAATGGGCCCTAAAAAGCCATAAAAGAGCTTTATATGCAAGAGATAATAATCTATTAAATGATATAATATCACCTATTGATATAAACGATAGAGCAATAGATTATGATCAAGGAATAAAAAACACTATAAATGAAAGACTTTTAAAAAAGGTAAAGCCTATATATGAAGGTGGAAATTTAACAGCGGGAAATTCATGTCTTACCCACGATGGAGCTGCTTTAATACTTCTTGCAAGCGAAAATGCTGTAGATAAATACAATTTAAATCCCATAGCAGAGTTTATAAGTGAATCTAATGTAGGAGTTGATCCCAACTTATCACCGCTTGGCCCAATAGCATCAATTAACTCTTTACTAAAAAAAGAAAATCTAAGTATAGATGATATAGATTTATTCGAGATAAATGAAGCCTTTGCAGTAAAAGCTATAGCTTGTATGAGAGAACTTAATATACCTGAAAACAAATTAAATATATTAGGAGGAGCCCTTGCATATGGACATCCTTACGGAGCCTCTGGTGCTATAATAATGCTTCACCTTATAAAAGCACTCCAAATAACTAATAAAAAGCTCGGTATAGCAAGTCTTGGAGTCGCAGGAGGTCTTGGAATATCTACTTTAATAAAGAGGTGTTAAACATGCTTATCTATTCAAATTTAAGGAAATTTGCTAATTTGCAACCCAATAAGATTGCTATAAAAAAAGGCTTAAAGATTATAAATTATAAAAAATTAGATTTTATAACAGATTTTATAGCTAAAAAGTTTTTAACAGTTTTAGATTCAAACAATAATAATAATGTTTTTATAAAGCAATTTGATGAAATATATTCTATTATTTATTTGATAAGCTTATCTAAAATAAATCAAACGAGTATATTAGTTGATATAGATTTTAACGAAAATATATATCAAAATTTATATAACAAGGTAAAACCAAAATTAGTAATAGATGATACTTTTAATTACAATGAGATAATAGATAATATAATTTACAATAATTTTGATTATATACCTATAGACTTAAATTTTAATTTAAATAGTGATAATATATTTTTAGGCTGTTTAAGCTCTGGTAGCACAGGAGATGCTAAGCTTATATTTAAAAACCACAATTGTTGGGTTAAGGCATTTAAACATCAAAGTGATATATTTAAGATATCAAAAGATGATAAACTATTTTTAGTTGGAAATTTAGTATATACAGCTAATTTAAACAGCGCTATTCATATGATATATACAGGAGGGTCAGTAGTTTTCTCTACTTCTAAATTTCCTAAAACATGGATAAAAGAAATTTATTCAAATAAAATTACCTATATATTTATGGTCCCCTCCCATTATAAGCTTTTAATTAAATCCATGAAGAATGAAAATGTATACATAACATCACTTCTAAGCTGTGGTTGTAAAATGGATATTAAAACTTTAAAAAACATAATCAAGTTATTCCCAAATTCCGTTTTTCATGAATACTACGGAGCAAGCGAGCTAGGACATGTATCTTACATAAGTTCAAATCAAATACTAGAAAAACAAGATAGTGTTGGAATAGCCTTTCCAGAGGTTCAAATTCATATAAAGGATTCTATTGTAAGCGTTACAAGTCCCTACATATCTCCTATGTATCCTGATACATATAGTGTTTTAGATACAGGATATTTAAAAGACGGTTATCTATATTTAACAGGAAGATTAGACAATATGATAAATAAAGCTGGATACAAAATAATACCCTCTAAAGTAGAGAGTATTATTTTAAATAGTTATTTTGTTGAAGATGTATGTTTATTTTCAGTTCATGATAATATTAAGAATCAAAAACTATGCGCTTTTATAGTTAAATCTGAGCAATTTAATTATATTAAGTTCAAACAATATCTTAAAAACAATCTTGCTAAAAATACGATACCTCAAATCATCAAATATGTAGATTCAATACCTTTAAATGCAAGTGGTAAACCAGATATTAAATTTATGACTAAGTATCTTTAAGCTTTAAGTTTATTTTTTGCTTGTATCTGTTTTTTCCATGCATGAAGTCCAAGAGATAACCCTATTACTCCATAGGCTACAAATACTCTAAAATATTCTCCTATTTGAGCACTACCCAATAAGTTTTTACCAGCCTGTGGAGATACTATAAATAAAGTATGGAATAATATCGTTCCTATTATAGCCTGAGATATAGTAGCTCTTGATACTGATGCTCCACCTATTAGTAAAGCTGCTATAGCAAACATTCCAACCTGTTCATGACTTCCGTATGTATTTAATGTCCCTAGATTTTGTAAAAATATTAATTGTCCCCATCCAGCAAATACAGTAGATATTACTATAGATATTATTCTAATCTTATCTACAGCTATACCAGATACCTTTGCTACATGATTATCTTGGCCTACTGCTTTAAAATCCTGACCTAATTTAGTCTTCATTATAAAAACATTAAACATACAAAGAAGAGCTACAACTAATATAGTTACAACAGGCACTTTTATCATTTTAAATATAGGCTGAAACTGACTTAATAAAATAGAAACTATCCCAACAACTAAAAATATAGATAAATTTATAATATGTTTTTTAGTAAATTTCTTATTCTTTACTCTCTTAAATAAAATATATAAAATACTTATAATAGATGCAACAACTATAACATCAAGTATAGGAAACTTTACTATATTGTCAAGTGCATACTTGACTCCTCCACTTAAATCTATAGTGTTTTTTATACCAACGCCTCCGCTAAGAACTAATACCGGATTATTCATAGGAATCAATGTTCCAATCAGAAATAAGAATAATAATTGATATAATCCATTTGCAAAAAATCCTAGGATCATACTAGCTATCATTTCCTGTCCTTTGGTTTTGTTTAATAATTTTCCTGTTAAATATCCAAATAAAACTGCTATCGGCACTGTCAATAAAGCACATAATAAAAATCCTTGTATACCACCTATTTTCCAGTGAGTTACTGCTATTAAAGCTATCTGACCTGCCATTGCACCTATTACTATACCAAAGTTAAGACCCATACCTGCAAGTACAGGAATAATCAGAGAAATTACTAAAAATGAATTTCTTGAAATTCTAGCAATCAGCTCATTTACTATAAATATCATAGGTTGACCAGAATACTTAACCCCTATAAGACAAAGAATTACAAACATTATAGTAACCATATTATCAAATAATAATTCTCTAAAATTTATTGATTTACTTTTATTCTTAATTGCATTTTCTTCATTCATGCTACTCCCCTCCTTTTACTTTTGTTAATGCATATAAAATAATTCCATACTGTACTACAACTCTTGCTACCTCTGATAAATTTCCTTCTGTAATTATTTTATTTGCAACAGGAAGTGCTATTGTCAAAAGCCCCTGAAATAAAAAAGTTCCAAGTATAACATGAGATATTTTTGCATTTTGAGCACTTGCTCCACCTATTAAAATGGCAGCTACGGCTGCAAATCCCATCATCATAGGAGCTTGGTAAAGTTGAAAAAATCCATAACTTTGAGCATATATAATTATTCCTACTGCACCCAAAATAGTAGATAGTACAGTCCCTATTATCCTACTTTTGTCAACATCAATACCAGATGCTATTGCAAATTTTGGATTATCTCCTACTGCCTTCATAGTAATACCTGCTTTAGTATTTAAAAACACATAAACTAATAAGCAAGCTATTATAAAAAATATTAAAAGACCAGTAGGTATATTTACTTTACCTATATTAAATGATAAAAATTTGTTTAGTATTTTATCGAACCTTGAACCTAAAGAAATTGTAGTTCTAAGACCATCACCTATAGGCCACTTTATCTCTGAACTACTAAAAGGAAGTATAAGCCACCCTATACACATCAAAGATATAGCCGAAAATCCTACATATGTAGATACCATCATTTCAGAACCTTTTACTTTATTTAACAATACTCCATAAAAGTATCCTACAACAGCAGCTATTGGTATTGATATAATTACAGCTATGAAAAATGCACTAAATCCAGTAAGATTCATTTCAATACTTATAAGGCCGCCTAAAAGCCCACATACGATTCCCAAAGGAATACCAAAGTTAAGCCCTATACCACATAAAATTCCAGGAACCATAGCTAGAACCAATACTCCATTCATACCTGTTCTAACCAAAGTATCAGATAGCAGCATGTATATTGGAATTTTTAAAAAAACAGCCATCACGCAAAGTATTATCAAAAAAGCTATTATAGTAGTTCTTGCAAATCCTAATTTCTTTATAAAATCTTTCATAGTTTCAACCACTTATATTTCCTCCTTTGCATGAATTTTTTTATATTCGCCAGCCATCATAAGTCCAAAATCTGTATCGCTATCTTGTGGCTTTAATATACCTTCTATTTTTCCTTCTGCAACTATGGCTATTCTATTACAAACAGATCTTAATTCACCAAGTTCACTAGATGTTACTACAATAGTCATTCCAAGTTCTTTGTTTAGTTTTACAAGTAAATCAAGAACTAATTTTTTAGCTCCTATATCTATTCCTCTAGTAGGTTCTGATACAAACAATACATCTGGATTTAAGGTTAAGGCCCTAGCTATACAAACCTTTTGTTGATTTCCTCCACTCAACCTTCTAGTAATTTGAGTAGGTCCTGTACACCTTATGTCAAGATCCTTTATCATTTTAAGAGCATGCTCTCTTATCTCTTTTTTATTTCTTTGAGTAAACAATCCATAATTTTTTATAAACTCCCCTTTGATCTGCATAGCTGTCAATACGATATTTGTCTCTATAGAAGTATCTAGCAATAACCCAATTCCTCTTCTGTCCTCACTAACGAATGCAATCTTATTATTTAAAGGATCTTTAGGAGCATTAAGCTTTAGTTTCTTACCATCTAACAATACCTCTCCTTCACTCGGATAAAGACCCATTATTCCATTTGTAATACCTATTTTACCTTGTCCAGCAAGACCCCCAATACCTAAAATTTCTCCTTTTTTAATATCTAAATTTACACCCTTTACATATTCTCCCGGCATAGATACTTTTAGATCTTTAATAGACATCATTACTTCTTCATTTTCACTATTAATTTCTTCATTAGTATTTAAACTTTCAATTTTTCTACCAACCATCAATTCTGCAAGCTGCATTACATTTGTATCATTTTTATCAAGTGCTGCTACAAACTCACCATCTCTTAGTATTGTTACATTATCAGCTGCCTCCATTACCTCATCTAATCTATGAGTTATAAACAGTATTGCAATTCCTGAGTCAGATATTCTTTTCATAGCCTTTAATAAATTATCTGCTTCACTTTCTGTTAAAACCGCTGTAGGTTCATCAAATACCAAAAGCTTTATATTACTTTTATCTATCTCTCTAGCAATCTCTATAAACTGCATATAACCTACTGGAAGTCCTGATACCTTGGATTTTTCATCAATATCTATTCCTAATTTATCTAGGTCATCTCTTGCATCCTTATTCATACTATCAAAGTCTAGACTTTTTAAACTAGGTCCCATAACTTTACTTAGGATATTGTGTTTAGTAGTTTCTCTATTCAGCTTTATATTTTCAGTTATATCAAATCCTGGAATAAGCATAAACTCCTGATGTACCATTCCTATTCCTAGTTTCATTGCTTCATTAGGAGACTTAATATCAACCTTTTTACCATCTATATGTATTTCACCTTCAAATCCACCAGTAGAATGGATAACAGGCATCCCAAACAATATGTTCATAAGTGTAGATTTACCAGCTCCATTTTCTCCTAAAAGAGCATGTATTTCTCCTTTTTTAGTTGATAAATTTATTCCCTTTAAAACTTGGTTACCGAAATAATCTTTTTTAATGTTTTTCATTTGAATGACATATTCTTCGCTCAACCCAAATCCCCCTTATATCTAAATTAAGGTTGCCATAAAAAGGCAACCCTATATTTAATATCCTTATTTAGAAAGTTATATAATCTGAAAGTACCATAAAGAAATTATCAAATGTATTTCCTGTACTTTCATTCGTGAATGTACTTAATTTCATATCTATACCTGATACATTTTTAAATATTTCTTCTATTTTAGCTTTGTCTACCTTACCATTAGTATTTCCTTCTAAGAATGCCTTAGCATATTCAACTCCACCTTCAACAAACATCATATTAACTGGAACTGGCCATGTAGAGAATCTACCTGTTCCACCTTTTTCAGCTATCTTAGATTTGATTTCTTCAACTACATAATCAACATCACCTTTTTTATCATCAGGTATTTGGATTCCTAATGCACCTGGGAATGCATGGTATGGAGAAGGACAACATGGTTGTGGATATATAGCTCCTTGCTCTAAAGCAGCTTTTATTAATGGCTCTTGCATAGAACAGTTAGTACTAAAGAATGCAGTATCTTTTCCAAGCTCAGCAACTTTTCTTGGAACATCTTCTAATATAAATTGTTGCGCTCCTGGAACCCCTGCATCTCCAGTTGGATCTGGTGCTGTTGCATCTATAAACTCCATATCTAACTTTTCACAAGTTTCTCTAAGTAAGTCCCTTCTCATTGCAAGTAATTGATAAGACATATGTCTTGGGAATGAATAGTGAACAAGTTTTGTAGCACCCATTTTTTTAGCTTGTTCTACTATACTAGTTCCCATTCCTAGTTCATCTGCTTGAAGTACTACATCAGCTTTTGATGCTATCATATCTGGGTCTTCTCCTGGAACACCAACCACAAATAACATATCTGGTCTTATCTCTCTAGCCTTATCTATAGCTGCCGATACTCCTGGTATACCTTGAACAATAACAATTGCTTTAACTTCTGGATCTGATGCCATACTCATAACATTTGCTATAGTTGTTTCTTGCTCTTTCATAAAGTTATCAGGATAAGTTTGAAGAACTATCCTATCACCATATTTTTTCTTCATTTTTTCTGCTGCTCTATACTCCTCTTCACCTTGAGATACAGTACCTGTCATAATTCCAATCTTAGAAACTTCCTCTTTCTCAGCTACTTGACCACATCCAACCAGCCCTATAATCATAACTGCTGCCATAAATATGGCTAAAATCTTCTTAATCATTTTTGACCCCCTTTTAATTTGTTAATATATAGATATGCATGTACTATATACTTTCATGCATGTTATATTTATTTTTATAGTCATTCAAGTGGATTTTTATATATTTTTAATTTTTTACATATGGCACTATTCTTTTTTCGCAATTTTCTAACCTTTAGATCAAATTAGGTTATATTGTAAATTTGTTAATTTTATGTTTATAATTCTTGCTTTGCATAAAAAATTAAACTTTTCTGTTTTGCGGCTAATTTTTGGGGAATAATATATTAGGTAAGTTTTTACCATTATTTATTTAGAAAGGGGATTTTTATGTCTAAGAAAGATTTATTAGAAAAAGGGGCTGTCCTTCAAAGGGACAAAGAAACATATGCAATAGCACCTCATTTACCTGGAGGAATTATTTCAACTGACAAATTAAGAAAGATTGCAGATACTGCTGATAAATACAGCGCGCAAGCAGTAAAATTGACATCATCTCAAAGAATAGCAATTGTAGGACTTAAAGAGGATGATCTAGACAATGCTTGGGAAGATTTAGGAATGAAGCCAGGAGCTGCTATAGGGCTTTGTGTAAGAAGTGTTAAGTTCTGTCCTGGAACAACATTTTGTAAAAGAGGGCAACAAGATTCAGTAGGAGTAGGTATGAAGCTAGATGAGCTATATCATGGAATGAGTCTTCCAAACAAGCTTAAAATAGGCGTTAGTGGATGTCCAAACTCGTGTGCAGATAATCATTTCAGAGATATAGGTATAATGGGTACTCCTAAAGGATTTAGAATCCAAGTTGGAGGAAAAGGAGGACTGAAGCCTAGATTAGGTGATACTTTATTTGAACATGTTGATGAAGATGAAGTATTTAAAATAATAGATAAGGTAGTCAAAGTATACTCTAAAAATGCTAAAAGACATGAAAGATTAGGATCATATATAGATAGAGTTGGACTTGATGAATTTAGAAAAGAAGTAGAATAATAAAATTCGCTTCACGCTAACGCATGGCTCATGTCGCTAATGAGTCCTACGGGCTCCGTTGCTTAAAATAGTTGATGCTGTAGTTCTTTCATCAATATTATCTATATATTCAAATTTTCATAATTTTCTAGCAAATGAAAAAGACCCCTTACGGGGTCTTTTCTTTGAATTATTTACTAACGCTATCAGTAGTATTTTCCCAGAACTCTGCATTTTTTATATCATACTTTTTAGAATTAAATACAGGGTCCTTGCCTGCTGCTTTTTGCTCTTCATAGTCTTTAAGTGCTATAAGAGCCGGTTTTCCCATTATAAGTATTGCTATAACATTTAGCCATGCCATAGTACCAACACCTATATCTCCTAATGCCCATGCTAAGTTTGCAGTCTTTATAGCTCCATAGAAAGTTGCTCCAAGTAATGCAAATCTCAATACATTTATTAATGATTTATTATTGCTCTTTCTTATTAAATAAGCAACATTAGTTTCAGCAATATAATAATATGCCATCAAAGTAGTAAATGCAAAGAAGAATAAAGCTATTGCAACAAATGCACCACCAAAAGATGGTAATAGAGTTTCAACTGCTCTTTGAGTGTATATAGGCCCTATTTCAACATCTCCTAAATTATTAGCTATAAATCCTCCAGATTTATCGTAAATATTGTACATTCCAGTAATTAAAATCATGAATCCAGTAGCTGAACAAACAAATAAAGTATCTATATATACTGAAAATGCTTGAACTAATCCTTGTTTTGCAGGATGTGAAACCTCAGCTGCAGCTGCTGCATGCGGGCTAGTTCCCTGACCTGCTTCATTTGAATAAATACCACGCTTAACTCCCCAAGAAATAGCCATACCTAGTATACCAGCAAAAGCAGGTTGTGCTCCAAATGCACTCTTAAATACTAATGCTATAACTCCAGGTAATTCAGAAATATTAACAATTATTACAATAAGTGCAACCAATATATAACCTGTAGCCATAAGAGGTACTATTATTTCAGCTGCTTTGCTTATACGCTTAACTCCACCAAATATTATAAGTGCTAAGAATACAACTAATATTATTCCTGTTACTGTAGGAGTTATCCCAAATGCATTATTAAGTCCTGCTGCTATACTATTAGACTGAACTCCTGGTAAAAAGAATCCCATTGCTACTATAGTTGCAACTGCAAATGTAGTTGCATACCACTTATTGTTCATTCCTTTTTCTATATAATACGCTGGTCCTCCACGATACTCTCCATCTTGTTCAACCTTATATATTTGAGCTAAAGTAGCCTCAACATAAGCTGAACCTGCTCCTAAAAAGGCTATTGCCCACATCCAGAATAATGCTCCAGGTCCTCCCATTGCTATAGCCGTTGCAACCCCTGCTATATTTCCAGTTCCTACACGACCTGATACAGATAACGCAAATGCCTGGAATGAAGAAACCCCTTGTTCTGACGATGATCCTCCAAATAATAGCTTTACCATATCTTTCAAAAGTCTAACTTGTAAAAAACGAGTTCTGAAAGAAAAGTATATACCTGCTCCTAAACATAAAATAATAAGTGCTTTACTCCAAATCAATCCATTTAAGACACCGACTAGATGCTCCATATAATTCCTCCTTTTAAATTTTTTTGGTTTTTGATGCAAAAAACAAAACTTGAAATTATAAAACATTGAAAAGTAAAACTAAAATAAAAAAATGATAAGTAAAACGAAAAGCTATAAAGAAAAGTAATCAAAAAGTCAAATCATGAAAATCTGATTTTTGGGATTTATTCCGGTAAGAATAATCTCTGTCCTTTTACCTGAGAGTTTGACTAATTTCTATTAGCTTTCCCCTTCGGTGCTCTTTGTAGAGTCTCTCCAGAGGCTCGTCTGATAACGTTTTCTCATTATCTTCATCCGAACTCATTTAACTAATTATTATTATACGTTAATATATAGTCAAATGTCAATATATTATTCTTAATTTTCTAATTATTCCAAACATTTATAACATATCGAATTCTTTGCTATTTAAAATTAACATCTGTATCAATGTTAATTTATATAAATATTATTCTTTAGAAAAATATTGTTTAGCTTCGCTTACTATCGCATTTCTAAGTCCTATAATTTCACATACTCTAAAAATATTTTTTATTTCCTTTAAAGTTACATATTAATACTACTTAACCTAGTATTATAGGAATATTAAATATATTCTTTACAGAACTAGTTATAGTATTAACCTTAGCAAATCTTCTTATTCTAAAATAAAAAATATATTATATATATAAAATTCGTCTAGTTGCTACGCACTGACTCATATCGCCAACGATCCCTACGGTCTCCGTTGCTCAAAATAATTGCAAGTGTAGTTCTTGCATCAATGTTATCCACAGAACGAAAATTTTATAATCCCTTAGTATATAAAAAAAGCCAAAATATAGATTTTGGCTTTTAAATAATAAAAGCCAAATCAATATGATTTGGCCTCTGGTTTGAAATATATCATCAACTCCGATATATCCCCTGTCCTTTTACCTGAGAGTTTAGTTGATTAAAATTTACCTTTAAACAACTTTTCCCCTTCGGTGCTCTATAAAAGAGTCTCTCCAGAGGTTCGTCCAATAACAGTTTTAATCCTGCTACCTTCATCCGACCGTATTAAGTTATAAACTGTATTATATTTGCTTATTCCCTGTTTGTAAAGTCGATTTAAATTTTTCATAATTTTCTGAATGTCGAAATTTTATTATTTATTGCCTTATAATCCAATATATTGTAGAATTAGTATGTCAAATCTAATTATACTTAGGGGGTTTTTTATCTTGAATATAGCATTAATTGGAGCTGGAATAGGCGGTAAAAATATTATACAAGCAATAAACGATACAGATTCTATAAATATTTCTTTAGTTATAGATAAAAATTTAGATGCACCAGGCATAGTTCTTTGTAAAAGTTTAGGTATAGATTATTCTCAATCTATAGATGATTTAGATAATAAAAACATTGATTTAATAATAGAGGCTACTGGCAACAGTAATGTTGCTAAATTATTGCAAGAAAAATTCAGCCATAAATGTACTATAATAGATTCTACTGGTGCTCTTTTAGTAATGACTCTAGTAGATAGAAATGTAGATACTCTATCTCAACTTAATAACCATATTTCCATAATTAGAGATACTTCAAATATAGTAAAAACTGAGTTAGATGACATATCATCGTCAATAGATGATATGCAGGGTATAAGCGATATACTTTTAGATTCTACTAAAACTTCTATAACTCATATACAAGATACTGACAAAATAATAAAATACGTAAACAAAATAGCCCATCAAACTAAAATACTAGGTATAAATGCTACTATTGAAGCTGCAAGAGCCGGCCAAGCCGGAAAAGGATTCTCTGTAGTTGCAAATGAAGTTCAACAGTTAGCAACAAATAGCGAGGGGTTTGCTAAAGAAATTAATGAAATACTTGGAAAAATAACAGATGAGATAAAAACTATAACAGCTGAAGTAGACAAGCTAAAGAATCTTTCAAAATCTCAAACAGATTCTTCTAATAAAGTTCAAGTTGCTGTTGATAAGCTTATAAGTGAAACATCTATTTAAATAAAAAAATACGCCATATCCATGGCGTATTTTTTAATCCAATATTTTCACATCGGTCATATAGCTTCTCTTTCCAAGCTTTAAAACTTCTATCCCTTTAGAAGTTTTTGTTGATTGAAGCTCTATATCCTTAGTATTTATGACAGAAGCTTTTTTATTATTTTTATAAAGCTCTAATTTAACATCATCTTTTATATAAAGCATGCGAACTAGTTCTGACTTATCAGAATAAGCCTTTACAAGCTTTCTTCTATTAGTCTTAGTCTTATAATTTTCTATATGAGTTTTAGCTATCTTAGCATCCCTAAAACAATAAAGCATATATCCTTCATAATTATTAGAAAGACACATATATATAATATTCTCATCTTCCTTTAGCTTTAATATATTAGTTAAATACTCACCTAAAGAACTAGCCTTACAATCAGCAAGGTCATAAACTTTTAATTTATATAAATTCTGCTTATTTGAAAAAAGTAGAATTTCATCCTTATTATTAGCATCTATCTCTTGTATTATAAAGTCATCATCTTTCAATTTTTGCTCCGAAAAAGATCTAAGCGAAGCGAGAGATATCTTCTTAAAGTAATTCTCATTAGTTAAAAATAACTTGACATTATAGTCACTTATTAAATGTTCATCTTTTATTTCTTTTATATCATCATTGCTTATTATTTCAGTCTTTCTAGGTTTTTTGTATTTTTTAGAAACCTCTTTTAATTCTTTTATTATTATATTTTTTATTTTTTTATCACTTTTAATAGTTTCATTAAGATTTTCCAAATCAGACTGCAAAGTCTTTATATTATTTAGCTGTTTTAATATATATTCTTTATTTAAATTCCTAAGCTTTATTTCAGCTATATATTCTGCCTGAATTTTATCTATATTAAATCCTTTAATCAAGTTAGGTATAACTTCTTTATCTTCTTTAGTATTTCTAATTATATCAATAGCCTTATCTATATCAAGTAAAATTTTCTCAAGCCCTAATAGAAGATGTAATCTATCTGTCTTTTTCTCTATATCATATTGTAAATATCCCTTAATGCACTCTACTCTAAAATCAACCCATTCTCTTAGAACTGCCTTTATGCCTAATACCTTAGGTTGCCCATTTATTAACATATTAAAATTGCAAGAAAAACTATCTTCAAGAGTAGTCATCTTATAAAGCTTATGCATAAGCAAATCTACGTCCGTATTTCTTTTTAAATCCAAAGTAACCTTAAGACCATTTAAATCAGTCTCATCTCTAACATCTGATATTTCTTTAATTTTATTGTCTTTAACAAGATCTATTATTTTATCTATTATAGTCTCTATATTAGTAGTATAAGGGATTTCATATACTTCTATACAGTTGTTCTTTTTATCATATCTATACTTAGCTCTTAATTTAAAGCTACCTCGTCCTGTTTCATATATCTTTTCCATTTGATCTTTTGAATATATTATATATCCACCCGTTGAAAAATCCGGAGCCTTTATATAATCACTTATATCCACATCTTTATTTTTAATATAATTAATAGTAGCACTACATACCTCTTCTAAGTTAAAACTACATATACTACTTGACATACCAACAGCGATACCTTGATTTGCATTTACAAGTACATTAGGGTATGTTGTAGGCAAAAGTACAGGCTCTTTTAAAGTACCATCATAATTGTCTACAAATTTAACAGTATTTTTATCTATATCCTTAAAAATCTCCTTGCATAGATCATCTAATTTTACCTCTGTATATCTAGGTGCTGCAAAGCTCATATCTTTAGAATATTTTTTACCAAAGTTTCCCTTAGAATCTATAAACGGGTGAAGTAAAGAATCATTTCCTCTTGTCAATCTAACTAGAGTCTCATATATAGCCATATCACCATGGGGATTTAACTTCATAGTTTGTCCAACAACATTTGCTGATTTTGTTTTATTGGAATTTAAAAGCCCCATTTTATACATAGTATATAAAAGCTTTCTATGACTTGGCTTAAAACCATCTATCTCTGGAATAGCTCTTGAAACTATTACGCTCATAGCATACGGCATATAATTTTCTTCTAGCGTTTCTGTAATTCTTTGTCTTTCTATATTTTCAACCATAAATCTTCACTCCCCTTAACTAACATCTGTCATATCAATATACTTATGTCCATACTCAGCTATGAATCTTTTTCTTTCTTTAATATCGTCCCCTAGTAACATATCAAATACCTCTTGTGTTTTCTTAACATCTTCAGGAAGTACTTGAATAAGCCTTCTACTTTCAGGATTCATAGTAGTTTGCCACATCATCTCAGGCTCATTTTCACCAAGTCCTTTTGACCTTTGGATATTGTATTTACCCTTTATCTTAGATATTATACTATTTTTTTCCTTCTCATTATAAGCAAAATAAGTTTTTCTCGAAGTATTTATTTCAAATAATGGCGATTCAGCTATATATACTTTTCCTTTTTCTATTAGCATAGGTACTAGTCTATAAAGCATTGTAAGTATAAGCGTTCTAATTTGGAAGCCATCTACATCTGCATCGGTACATATTATTACCTTATCCCAATTCAAATTATTCATATCAAAAGTATTCAAATCTTTATTATGCTTAGTCTCTATTTGAACACCACATCCAAGAACCTTTAATAAATCCGTTATTATATCACTTTTAAAGATTTTATCGTAATCTGCTTTAAGACAATTAAGTATCTTACCTCTAACAGGTATTATAGCTTGAAACTCTGAATCTCTTCCCATTTTACAAGAACCAAGTGCAGAATCTCCCTCAACTATGAATAATTCTCTCTTACTAATATCCTTAGTTCTACAATCAACAAACTTTTTAACCCTGTTCTTTATATCTATGTTTCCACCTAACTGTTTTTTTATGTTTATTCTTGTTTTTTCAGCTCTTTCTCTACTTCTCTTATTAACTAAAACTTGTTCACATATTTTATTTGCTTCTAATTTATTCTCTATAAAATATATTTCTAGCTTTTCTTTTAACAAACTAGTTATAGCTTCTTGTATAAATTTATTAGTTATAGATTTTTTAGTTTGATTTTCATAACTTGTAATTGTAGAAAATGAATTTGTAACTAGTATTAAACTATCTGATATATCTACAAAACTTATCTTCTTTTCACCTTTGTTATACTTATTATTATCTTTTAAGTACTTATCTATCATATATATAAATGCGTTCTTAACAGCCTTATCAGGAGATCCTCCGTATTCTAAAAAACTCGAGTTGTGGTAGTATTCAATCAAATTGATTTCATTATTAAAACAAAATCCTACCTGAACCTTAAGCTTATATTCGGGCTTGTCCTCTCTATCCCTACCTCGTCTTTCCTCTTCATATAATTGTACATTAGTAAATCCTTTTGAATCATTTACCTCATCTATATAATCTAAAATACCATTTTCATAACAGTATTCGTAGTTTTCATCAGTTTCTTCATCATAAATCTTGAATTTAAGATTTGAATTTACTATAGCCTGTTTTTTAATTACATCCTTATAATAATCTATATCTATTTGTATATCTGTAAATACATCTATATCAGGCTTCCACTTTATTATAGTTCCAGTATGTTCATAATCACACTTTTCTTTTTTTAGGCCTCCTATATTCTCACCTTTTTCAAAATGAAGATCGTACTTATATCCGTCTCTATAAACAGTAACATCCATATATTCTGAACTATATTGAGTAGCACAGCTTCCAAGTCCATTAAGCCCTAAACTAAATTCATAATTTTCACCAGAATTATTTTTATACTTACCACCTGCATATAATTCACAAAATACTAGTTCCCAGTTGTATCTATCTTCTTTTTCATTATAATCAAGAGGTATTCCTCGACCTCTATCCTTTATTATTATAGAATTATCACTACATCGTGTTATCTCGATTATATTTCCAAAGCCTTCTCTTGCCTCATCTATAGAATTTGATAATATTTCAAACACAGAGTGCTTACATCCTTCAATACCATCAGAGCCAAATATTACACTAGGTCTTAATCTAACTCTGTCTGCGCCCTTAAGAGATGATATACTATTATTTCCATAGTCGTTATTTTTGTTCATATATACTACCACCTTCTATTTTTGATTTCCTATTTTACACTACACAAAACCTATGTTCGTGTCAAGATTATTATTTTATATATATAATTTAAATTATATGAATTTTACTATATTTAGAGTTAATAATACATAGTATAATTATCTAAAATACATTTACCGAGAGGTGTTTAATTGATGAAAAAAGATATTGTAATAGATATACACAAAGAAATACTAGATTCTGTATTAAATCTAGATCTTTCAGACAAGATTTCACATTTATTTTTAACAAATAATATAGATAATTATTTGTTTATAGCAAATATAAATAATATGATAAAAAATCGAGACTATACATGTAAATCTATATTAAACCTTTGCCAAAATATATTAGACAATATTCATCCAAATTTAAGTAAATCTGATTGGCTAAACTACACCTACAACATACTTTTATATAAATCTTTCCCAGACTCTGTAGAAATAGAGTTCCAAGAGATTTCCGAAAATATACAACTGGCTTGTATGATATATATAGAAATTATCAGAGTATTTTGTAAATACGAAAAGTTATCTAATAATTCAAGCTTTTATATACAATATCCTCTAAATTTTTTAAATACTGACGAAATTAATTCACTTGATGCAAGATCAGAATACAAACGTTTTATAAAATATTTCAATAATGAATACATATATGAAATGATGAAGCTAAACCAAGAAATACTAAGTCACAACACACTAGATCACATATGCGGAGTACACTATCTAGCACTTAGCATAGCACGACAAATTAAAAATATAGGTATTCCTATAGACTTAGGAAGAGTTTCAGGAAGTGCTGCTGGTCATGACTTAGGTAAATTTGGATGCAAAAAAAGCGAATCAAAACGAGTACCTTATCTGCATTATTATTATACCGATAAATGGTTTAAAAAACACCACATAATGTATATAGGTCACATAGCTCTCAATCACTCTGTTTGGGATCTTGAGCTTGAAAATTTATCTATAGAGTCTCTTATCCTCATATACTGTGATTTTCGTATTAAAAACAATGATAATTTCCAAATGAGCATATTCAGTTTAAAAGAGTCTTTTAATATTATACTTCAAAAACTAGATAATGTAGATGATTTAAAGAAAAAAAGATACTCAAAAGTCTATGCAAAACTTAAGGATTTTGAAGATTATTTAATTCATATAGGTGTAGATTTAGGTTATCAAGATATAAAATCTGATAAACGTAAGCAATCATACTACTCTTTAATAAGTGGAAATGAGATAATAAGTAACCTAAAATATCTATCAGTTCATCACAATATAAATCTTATGCACAAGCTTAGAAGTGAACATTCTCTTAACTATATATTAGAACTTGCTAGAAGCGAAAATGACGGAGATAATATAAGAAAATATCTTCAAGTCTTTGAAGAATATTCAACTTATTTAACTCAAAACCAAAAAATAGTAATGCTAAAGTTTTTATATGAAAATCTGGTTCATCCTGATGAGGACATAAGAAAGCAATGTGCATATTTAATAGGTAATTTAATAGCAGTATTCGATGAAAATTACAGAAAAGAAATACCTAGTGATGTTAAATTAAATAATCCTCTTACTACTAGCTATTCTCTTTTATGCGATTACTTGAATTTATTCATAAATCCAGATCATAAGATAATAGATATTCATCAAAAATGGATAGGATATAATATATCTGTAATGCTTTCTTCATTGTTTAGTAATTGTAATGAATCTCAGGTAAAAACCTATAAAAGCATAGTATTTAGCTATTATAAAAAATACTTCACTAAAAATAATAGCATTCAGCTTTATTTAATAAATGCAATGAAATATATACCTATATCAAATGATGATGTTATACTTGTAGATTATATATTATCAGCTCTAAATAGCAATAATGATAATATACGAATATCCTCTTTAAACATAATTTATATACTTTTAAATAAAGAAAATAATAATTTCAGATCAAACAAAAATATAAACGAATTTTTTGAAACGAATACATTTAAATCACAAATACCAGCAGAAAATTTCTTGAAATTTAAAATTTCAACCAAACTAAACTTGAAAGAAATTACTTTGAACAAGTACAAATCAATTTATTTGAGTGATGAATCTAAAATAGGAAGTATATTTCTAAGTAACTTAAAAACTTTAACTCCTTGGATTATAAAAAAGATTAATATAGATTTATTATTCGAATACAATGTAAAAAATTTAAACAATATGGCTTATACAGCTATGCATTTTTGCAATCTTTTAAAGGTTAGCGGTATAGAAAGTGTGAGAAATGCTGCCGGAAAAAACATAATAAAAATAATGCCTTACCTGTCACTTGAAGAAAGAAATGACATTGCAATAGAATTGCTTAGATCTCTTGAAATAGAAAAATATCAATTTAGTAAGTATATACCTGATTATTTAGGCGAAATTATACTTTATCTTCAACCGATTGAACTAGATGAAGTTATAGATGATTTTACTCAAAAGACAAAGCAATCAAATAATCAAATAACATCTTTAGTTCTTGAAACCGTTGGAATAACTTTAAAGAATTATCCTAAATACAAGGATAGATTCTCTGAAGGTGGGGATATATCAAATAAAAGACTTATAAAAATCTTAGGTATTTTGTTAAATGGACTTGCTCACTATGATTATCATGTTAAGCAAACTTCATTTAGAGTCATAGGAAGGCATATATTTGCATCTAAAAGACTTTATATGGAAAACAAAAAAGACATATTTAAAGTTATAGCTAAAAAACTCTTAGTTTTAATAGATTCAGTTGAGTCAAAAGATATCGTATTTTTTACTAATGCAGCAGCCTTAAATCAAGTATATAGATTTATAAATGAATATACATTTGCAAAGAAAGACATATCAATAAATGTTCCATCTAAAGTAGCTTTTTTCCCAGGAACTTTCGATCCTTTTTCTGTTGGTCACAAGGAAATTGCAAAAGCTATCCAAAATTTAGGATTTGAGGTTTATCTTTCTGTAGATGAGTTTTCTTGGTCCAAAAAGGCTCAACCTAATTTATTTAGACGAAATATAATAAATATGTCTATAGCTAATGAACCCAATATTTATTTATATCCCGACGATATACCTGTTAATATTTCAAATCCTAAAGATTTAAAAATCCTTAGTGAAAGTTTTCCTGAATCAGATATTTCTATAGTAATAGGAAGTGATGTAATATTAAATGCATCAGCGTACAAAAAACCTGCTTCTGATTATTCTATACACAATTTTTCTCATATCATTTTCAAAAGAAATATCAAAGATTCTACTAGTCTTGATGATACGCTTAAGTCTCAAGTTGATAAGCTAGAAAAAAATGCTATAATACTTAATTTACCTGCTCAATACGAAGATGTAAGTTCTAGCCAAATAAGAGATTATATAGACGAAGATAGAGATATTTCAGAGCTTTTAGATCCACTTGCACAAAAATATGTATACGAAAAAGGATTGTACCAAAGAGAACCTCAATACAAAGCGCTTATGAAGACTATGTCTATAGATATAAATATAGCTACTGATATATCCAAGGATTTGATAGATAGGATAGATTTAGAGTTTTTTAAGGACAATACTTACAATCTCAAAAATCTTTATAATAATTTAAAAATGTACAATACCAAAATATTATACATACAAGACTCTAGTAAAAATAATAAAATATTAGGATTTTGCTTATTTCATCAATTAAATTGGAGTATGCTTTATAAAGAATTTAAAAACCACACTACATCTGAATACGTACGCCAAAATGTAATAGGAAAAGCAGTTGTAATAGATTATATATCTTGCATAAAAAACTATGAAATAGAAAATCTAGAGCAAATATTAATAACAGAAGTTCTATCTTTTTGTATCAAAAGAGACTATACTTATGCTATATATAAAGACACTACTAACTACAATCTAACTGAATCCGCCCATTATACATTAAAGCTTCAGGGATTTTTAGAAGTATCAGATCAAGATGTAGATCCTATTTATGTAGTCAATATGACAAATCCTTGTGTATTGACCTTAGATGTTGAATCATTTATAAAAGCTCCATTTGTAGATAGTCATAGGGTAAGAAAAACTATATTGAGATCTAGAAAAAAACTGCAAGAGGCACTCAGCTGTATTTACCCTGGAAGTCTTGTTTTATCATTTGATAAAACAGTTTTATATGAAAATCTAATACGAAAGGTATGTAAGGAAAATAAAGTACCACCTATAAGCTTAAAGCCTAGAAAATCAGGAGATTCTATGTGTGTTCCATTTGGTAACCTCTTAAAAGGAGTTGTTGTACCAAACACGGTTACCAAATCTCTTCATACGGAGAAATTATTCAATCCTAGCTTAACTGATTTTTCCATTGCTTCATACCCTTACTACCTAGACCTTCAAAGTCAGATTAAAACAATAGCATCATTCGATAGAAATGTAATTCTTATAGACGATATTTTGAATAAAGGATATAGAATAAAAGCTATTGATCCTATATTGAAAGAACAAAATGTAAACGTTAATAAAATTATAGTTGGTATACTATCAGGTAGAGGAAAAGAACTTATGGATATTCAAAATAGAGCTGTAGATTGTGCTTATTTTATTCCAAACCTAAGACTATGGTTTAATGAAAATGCTATGTATCCATTTATAGGAGGAGATACTCTATGGAGAGGCGTTGCTCCTAAAAGAAATCTAATTCCTTCTATTAATATGCTATTCCCTTATACCTCTTTGTCTTTTGTCAAAAATGCATCTAAATCGTCTTTATACGAACTATCAAGAGTTTGTATCCAAAACTCTATAGATATACTAAAATCTATAGAAAAAGAATACGAAAAGATACACAAGCGCAAGCTCACTTTAAATCACCTAGGAGAAGTCTTAAAATCGCCTAGATACCTTGATCATGGTAAAAATATGAATTATGATTTAAATTTAAATCCATCTCATTATTTAGAAAATGACTTAGAACTTTTAAAACGTATGGAAAATATAATAGTTTAGAATTGGAGATGATTAAATGTTTTTTTATAAATTAGATGATAAAGTTCTATTCTCAAACTTTAATTACGATTTAGATGAAATATCAGAAACTGAGGCAATGAACAACGAAGATACCATATATTTTTTAAATAAATTAAATCCATTAAATTCAAGAAGAATGTTTTGTGTTTCACATCCAAGTTTGCTTTATTTAGAAGAAGAAAATACAAATCTAATCGATATATGTGATGATTTTAAGTGTAATACTCCTTTATGGATAATGGATAAAATAAACGATAGAAAGGTTATGGGTATAAATACAAATTACCTTAATTGGAAAGATTCAATAAATTATACTTTACCTAAATCGTGGAGAGTTAATATAGTAGGCCTTGGTGATGTAGGATCTACTCTTTTAATAGGTCTTAAGCTTTTAGGTGGCAATACTATAAACTGCATAGGTTTATATGGATTAAATAAATCTAATCTTCAAAGGCTAGAGTATGAAATGAACCAAATAATAGATCCATTTTCCGATGAGTCTATGCCACAAATAAGCGTAGTAGAAGAAAATGAACTGTTTGACTGCGATATATTCGTATTTTGCGCATCAAAAGGAATACCTCCTGTTGGATCAAATGTATCTGATGTTAGAATGATTCAATTTGAAGAAAATGCAAAAATAGTAAGTCATTACGCTAGAAAAGCTCGTAATTCTTGCTTTAAGGGAATATTTGCAGTGGTATCAGACCCTGTAGATCCACTTTGCAAGGTTTCCTTTATATCTAGTAATAAGGATGAAAATGGAAATTTAGACTTTCTTGGTCTAAGCTCAGATCAAATTAGAGGTTATGGCCTTGGAGTTATGAATGCCAGAGCTATATATTACTCTAAAAAAGATTCTAATACAGAAAAATATATAAATGAAGGCAGAGCCTTTGGACCTCACGGAAAAGGTCTTATAATAGCTAATAGTATAAATAATTACAATGAAGAATTATCTCTAAATCTTACTGATAAAGCTATAAATGCAAATATAGACGTTAGAAATACCGGATTCAAGCCTTATATTGCTCCAGCTTTATCATCAGGAGCCCTGTCACTTATAAATACTATGAAAGGCAATTGGAACTATAGCTCAACTTATACAGGAAATGTATTTATGGGTGCTAAGAACAGATTGACACAATCTGGAGTCGAAATAGAAATGCTACATCTTCCAGAACAATTGTTAAATAGAATAAAAAATACTTATAAAGATTTAAATGATATAGACTGCTTCAAATTCTAATATTTAATCGAGGGAAGTGTTATTATGAATACTCTTTATATTGTAATGCCAAGTGCATCACAAGAATTCAAATCATTTATACATAGTCTAACTGACGATTTGAATACTATATTTATTGAAGAAGAATCAAACTTACCCGATCTTAAAAATAAAAAAATATTATTTGCATTAGAGCTTGATGATTGTGGGTTTAACAATACTTTATTCTCTATAATATCTAAATTATATAAAAGAGGAAAAGACTCTTTAAATAACTCAAGTGCAATATTAATAGTTCAAAGTCCAAATGAATTATACACAAAGAGTTTATCCCAAAATATAATATTTCTACTAAATCAAATAGGGTGTTCATTTATAGGGCACCCCCTAGTTGAAGCTACTAAAGACTTAAATAACTTCATGACATGGAAGAAAAGATTAAACCTTGAGCTTGATAATATATATTTTCAGCGATCTAAAAAACTAATTAAAAATTTTATGAAGAAACACTACGAGCGTATAGAAAATCCGAATATACTAGCACTTCACGCTAGCTCTTATGAGACGTCTAATACATTGATGCTTTGGAATATGGTAAAAGAAAATCTAACTAACTGCACAATAAACGAATTTCACGTTGAAAATGGAACAATAACAGATTGTAAGGGATGTTCTTATATAGCATGTAAACACTACAGCGAAAATGACAGTTGTTTTTACGGAGGAACTATAACTAAAGAGCTCTTACCTAGTATAAAAAAAGCTGATTGTATAATATGGATATGCCCAAACTACAACGATGCTATATCTGCTAAGCTTATGGCAGTTATAAATAGACTTACTGTTCTTTATAGAAAAATGAAATTTTACGATAAAAGTATATTTTCTATAATAGTTTCTGGAAACTCAGGAAGTGACTCAGTAGTAAAACAACTTATAGGCGCTTTGAATATAAATAAGGGTTTTCATATTCCACCTAATTTTTCTTTAATGGCAACAGCTAATGACCCTAAGAGTATATTAAATGTAGGCGATATAGATTCAAAAGCAAAAGAATTCGCAGATCATATTATGGATAATATAAAAAAATAATCCAAAATAGAAATAAAGCGATTAAACTAATCGCTTTATTTCTATTTTATAGTTTTTTTTACTTCATAAATCATTTTTATATCTACCTCTTCATAGTGACTGTCATCTAAAGCTACTTTTTTAAAACCCAATTTCTCATATAGTCCAATCGCAGCTTTTAATTTGCTATTTGTATACAAAACTATATTCTTGTATCCTAACTGATATGACTCCTCAATAGCTTTTTCCATTAATTTTCTTCCAAGTCCTAATCCTTTAAAATTACTATCCACTGCCAATTTTAAAATCTCAACGGTGTCATGTGATGATGGTTTTAGGGCAACTGTTCCTATTATTTTTTCATTTTTTCTCAGCAAATAAACTTTTCCATTCTTATCCAAGATTTCTCTTTCAACATTTTGAATTATTATCTCGTCCTTATCTTCCAATAAATCATACTCCAATAACCATCTCATATTAAGATTAATATATTCATCTCTATACTTTCTATCGTATTCAATAATTTCAATTATATTATTTTCCATTATATCCTCCTACTACTTATAAATTTCGATTTACTATATTCTCCCTCTGTTTATATTTGCCTTATTTAACTATTTTCACTCTATTTTCAATAATTTAATTTCTCATAAATACAGAAACTATATGCAAGGTAGATTTAATAAATAATCTTTGTTTACAAAATCGTTGTATTCCCAGTATTTTTATATATAGTTTTGATACCCTACATAAAAAGAAAAAAGTAACTACTTAGATTTAAATTGTACTAAATCTAGATAGCTACTTTTGGTTAAACATTAATATATTTAGTTTTTATACTTAAATTCCTCATTTGTAAGTTCAAAGCTCTCCTTAAGTCCAGATGTTGTATAAACTTCTTTATCCTTAGTTACAAATATAGCCTCTACACCATCTAGTGACTCTATAAGCTTCACACCTTCTTCAAGACCCATTAAATAAACACTAGTAGATAAAGCATCTGCGTCTATTCCACTCTCTGTTATAATACTAGTGCTGATAACTCCTGTATCTGCCGGATATCCAATTGTAGCATCTATTATATGGTGATATCTTTTTCCATCTTCTTCGAAGTACCTTTCATAATTTCCAGATGTAACAATAGATTTATCTTCTACACTTGCAATTCCAAGATATTCTCCTCTAGGTTCTAAAGGATTTTGTATTCCTATTCTCCATTTTGAACCATCTATTTTACTCTGATATGCCATTACATTACCACCTAGATTGACAAATGCTGATTTTATATCATTTTCTATAAAAATCTTTTTTATTTCATCTCCCACATAACCTTTTGCTATAGCTCCAAGGTCTATACCTTGATTTTGTCTTTTTAAATATATTGTTTTTTGAGCTTCGTCAAATACAACATCCTTGTAATCTATAATGCTTATAGCATCCTCTATCTCACTTTGAGATGGAACCTTAGCATGTTCAGTCCCTATACCCCAAATATTAACTAAAGGATATACTGTAAGGTCAAATCTTCCATTTGTAATATCACTGTATTCAAATGCTTTTTTAGCTACATACATAGTTTCATCACTTACTTTAATACTTTGTTTACCTGCATTTTTATTTACAGTAGTTATCTCACTATCCTCTATATTCGCAGACATTTTCTGCTCTATATCTTTTATTCTTTTTATAGATTCATCTATAACTTTATTTGCCTTATCTTGATCTTTATCATAGACTTTAAAATCTATTATTGTTCCAAGAGCAAATGTTTCTCTTGATACAGGTTCTATTTCTTTATTAGAACATCCTGTAATTCCTAGTATTAAACTTATAGATAAAATAAATAATATTATTTTTTTCATATGTATTTTCCTTTCAAATTAGTTTTATCAATTTCAAGAATGATATTAATTATCACTACCTTAACATTCATTATAATGAATTTCTTTTAATAAGTCAAAATTCATATACTCATGACGCCAATGAGTCTTTCAGACTACGTTGATTAAACTTCGTAGAAAAAAAGAAACAATTAGTCTTCCCTAATTGTTTCTTTTTATTTTATCCTAATTTAAGTGTTTTTAAGAAATTCTCTTTATTTAAAATAGTCTTAAATACCGGATATCCCAGTACTGTCACCACTGCAAATTCTCCAATCAATACATATGCTGCTGAACTTAAGTATGGTAAATTAAATAGATAATGAAGCTCTGCTCCTATTATCAAACCATTTATTATGCTCGGCCAAAAGCTTGCTATTAGTAAATTTTTACTTCTACTTACTAAGTATACACTTATAAGTGTAGCTGTACTTCCAACTACAACATCCACCATTCCAAGTGGACTGAATAAATTGGCTATGATACATCCTAAAACTAAACCTGGTATATAAATAGGATTTATAAATGCAAGTAAAGTTAGAATTTCTGATATTCTAAATTGAATTGCGCCATAGCTTATAGGTGCTATAGCTATTGTAGCTACAGCATAGATAGCGGCAACTATGCCTATAATTGCTATTTTTTTAGAATCTAATTTCATGTTATTATACCTCCTTGTTTTCTTTTAGAAGTGGTTATGCAAGGTGAACACTTCAGCAGCATTTCATTATATCATAAATTTCACAATGCAATCAATCTCTAAAATAGTGTATAATTGTAATAATCGCACTAATAGTTTTAATAAGGAGAGATTTTTATGAAAAAAGTTTTTATAGATACAGAAACAACAGGACTAAACCCTGGACAAATACTTCAACTTACATACTGTGTATGTGATATAAATGATAAAGGTGAAGAAAAAGTTGCATATGCCAAAAATTTCTTTTTTGATGTTGATTATGTGGAGCCATCCGCAGAAAAAGTCCATGGCTTTAGCTTAGAAATATTAAAATCATTATCAAACGGGCAAAAATTTAAAGATGTTTATAAAGAAGTTGCAAATGATTTACAAGGAGGCCTTTTTATAGCCCATAATGTAAACTTTGATAAAAAATTCGTAGATGCAGAATTCAATAGGCTTGATGGTGTAGTATGGTATCCACATGATTTTTTCTGCACTATGGAATACTTTAAACCTATAATGAATTTAAAAAATAAGAGTGGAAGAATAAAAAAACCTAGACTTGAAGAATCTATGCAATTTCTTCAAATAAAACCCGAAAAAGTTTTAGACGGAGCTAAAAGACTTTTTAACTGTGATGACGTGAACTTTCACGATGCAAGATATGATGTTGCAGCACTCGTATCGTGCTACTATAAAGCAAAAAAACTTGGTTATACTCTTTAATTCATAAATCTGTGAATTATCATTTTTTTTAAAGCCATAATATATTTATAGAAAAAAATATATTATGGAGGAAATTTAAATGGAAAACGAAAATGCTAAAGTACACGTACAAAAAGCAAAGCAACAACTTCAAAGCTCTACTGATTACTTAAATAATGCACTTAGTACAGTAGAACAACCTCAGAATAAAGAAAACATAGAAAAAACTTTAAAAGCTGTTCATGATGCTATGCAAATAGTTAACGATACTTTAAATACTTATCAAGAATAGATATATTAGATGATATCAAAAATCAGGCGAACTAATTCGCCTGATTTTTTAATTAAATTAATGTATTACTAATGCTTTAATTTAATTATTATTCTAGATAATTAATCTCAGTTAATAATTCTATAAACTTCTCTATATCTGAAGTAGGCCTATTACATGAAAAATTTTCACATATATAAGCTGTTGCTTTATTATCAATCATACCTTGATTTTCTACAAAAGGTACTCTCTCATATAATTTTGGATCTCCATCATTAAGGATAACTGTTGTAAATGGTAAAAAACGCTGATTAATATTCTCTAACATGTTTTGTGCATCTTTATCATCTCTATCTCCTACAATAACAACTTCCTTTGTAGCTATGTTAGCAAATAAAAATGCCATCATAAAGTGACTATAAGAATTAGGGTTTTCTTTAACATTTCCACCAAAGACATTAAATTGTGACATAGCTTTTTCTTCTAATTCTTCGTTTCCTGTAATTTTTGCTAATCTTAACATATTCATAGTAGCTACAGAATTTCCAGAAGGAGTAGCACCGTCATATATATCCTTTGGTCTTACAACTAATTCTTCACTATCTTCTCCATTTATAAAGAATCCACCTTCGTTTTTATCCCAAAATAGGTTTATCATATCATTATTTAAATCAATAGCATTTTGAAGATATACTATATCAAAAGTTGTTTCATATAATTCTATCAAACCCCAAATCATAAATGCATAATCATCAATTGTAGCTAAATGTGCTGCTTCACCATCTCTATATCTTGCTAATAGCCTTCCATCTTCTCTTTTCAAATTATTCAATACAAAATCAGCTGCTTTTTTTGCAGCATTGATATAATCTAGATTATCTAATACCCTTCCTCCATATGCCATTGCAGCAACCATTAATCCATTCCAAGAAGTTAATATTTTGTCGTCTTTATAGGGATGTACCCTATCTAGTCTATATTTAAATAATTTATCTATGCATTCATCTAATTTTTCTTTTAATTCTATGTTATTCTCCATTTCGTTTAAAGAAGTATTTATTAGATTTGGTATATTCTTACTTTCAAAATTCCCACCATATGTTACATCATAATACTTACAGAATAGTTCCCCATACTCTTGTCCTAAAACAGTTTTTATTTCTTCTACATCCCATACATAGAATTTACCTTCTTCTCCTTCTGAATCTGCATCTTCAGCGGAGTAAAATCCTCCATCTGTTGAAGTCATGTCTCTAAGAATATAAGTAAATATTTTCTCTGCAATTTGTTTATATCGATTACTTGGCATCAATTGATATGCTTCTAAATAAGTAATTGCAATCAATGAATTGTCATACAACATTTTTTCAAAATGAGGAACTAGCCATTTTCTATCTGTAGAATATCTAGAAAAACCAAATCCTATATGGTCAAAAATGCCTCCCTTATACATACTATCTAAAGTTTTCTCAACAATTTCTAATGCTTCTCTTTCTCCTGTAGCTTTATAATATCTTAATAAGAATGAGAGATTATGAGTAGTTGGAAATTTTGGTGCATTCCCAAATCCTCCGTATATACTGTCATACATATCATTCAGTTCACCGAATGCATCATGTATAATATTCTTTGACATTTCACTTTTTTTGTTTATAAACAAAGATTCTGAGACTGCATTATGAATATGCTCGCTAGATTTTTCAACATCTTCTCTTTTTTCATTCCATAATTTCGAAACTTCTTTTAATATGTCTATTAATCCAGGTCTTCCATATTTACTTTCTTTAGGAAAGTATGTTCCTGCATAGAATGGTCTTTTTTGTGGTGTCATAATAACAGTAAGAGGCCACCCTCCCTGCCCTGTTAAAGTCTGACAAAATGACATGTATATAGAATCTATATCTGGTCTTTCTTCTCTATCTACCTTTATTGAAACAAAATATTTATTTAGAATATCTGCAACATCATTATCTTCAAAGCTTTCCCTTTCCATAACATGACACCAATGACAAGTACGTAATTAACAGTAAATTCAGCTATACCCAATAGAAAGGAATACAGGCTTATCTTCATCTTTCGCCTTTTTAAAAGCCTGATCTCCCCATGTATACCAATCAACAGGGTTATTTGCATGTTGAAGTAAATAAGGAGACTTTTCCCTAGATAATCTATTGGGTACTCGAGTATTTATTGTCATATTTATCACCTCCTAATTAAATTTTAAATATAAATCCTTTCTATATAGTTCCCATTTTACACTTATATATTATTTATATCAGATAAATTTAAAAATAAATAAGACACTAATATATCTTAGAATAAATTGCAACTTAAGTTAAATTTTATCCATCATATCCAGGCACCTCCCCGCACCAAGAACAGCACAATCAAGTGGATCTTCTGCAATATACGCAGGTATATGTATTTCACTATATATAAGTTTATTTAATCCTTTTAGAAGTGCTCCGCCACCTGAAAGCATTATACCCTTGTCCATTATATCCGCTGCAAGCTCTGGTGGAGTTTGTTCAATGACAGCTTTAATCGCTTCAATTACTGAAATTACTGGCTCTTTCAAAGCTTCCCTTATTTGACTCTCTGTAATAGTAACAGCCCTTGGAAGCCCAGTTACTAAATCTCTTCCCCTTATTTCCATATTTCTTTCATCATCTTCTACATATACAGAACCCAGCTCAATTTTAACCTTCTCTGCTGTTCTTTCTCCTATAATTAGATTAAACTCTTTTTTTACATAGCCAATAATTGCCTTGTCTAATTCATCTCCTGCTACTTTTAAAGTTTTGCTTATAACAATTCCCTGAAGAGAAATAACTGCCACCTCAATAGTGCCTCCACCTATATTAATAATCATGTTCCCAACAGGCTCATTTACAGGTAGCCCTGATCCTATGGCTGCAGCCACAGATTCCTCAATTAACATAACCTTACGTGCACCTACTTGCCTTATTACCTCATTAATTGCTCTCTTTTCAACCTCGGTAATTCCTGAAGGATGTGAAATTGCAATTCTAGAGCTTTTAAAAACACCTTTGCCATTAACCTTATCAATAAACTTTTTCAACATTTGCTCCGTTAAATCAAAGTTCGCAATTACTCCACCCTTTAAGGGTTGAATAGTTTCAATACCTTCTGGTGTTCTACCTGTCATATTCTTAGCATCTAATCCAGCTGTTAAAACTTGTCTATTTCTGGTGTTTACAGTTACCACGGAAGGTTCTCTTAATAGAATTCCTTGTCCTTTTACATATAAGAAAGTATTTGTTGTTCCTAAATCTATGCCTATATCCTTAGAAGTCATAAAGAATCTCATTATTATTTCTCCTTTCTAATTTACAACACATCTTTTTTTACATAATATTGAGCATAATGTATTTAGAAGTAAACTTATATTTTTCACAAAGTCACTACTAGATTACTTTTCTACTGTATATATCTTAATTTGATTGCTTCTCAACACACAAATAATTTATATTAAACTATAATTTGTAAAAGCATTATTATTTATAAACAGTTTATCATATTATATATATATATATATATACGGGATGTAGTCTATTTTTAGAGGGGCAAATAAAAGATATATTAAAACTTATAAAATGACGTCTGTATTAATCAATTTCAAAATTAATAATATAATTTAATGATTAAATTTCATTTTCATATATTAAGAGAATCATTGGTTGATTGTCTATGTTAATTTCTATATAATATAATTAGTTCACATTTGTAAAAATTTGTATAATGAATATCATTTATATAACCTGCAATAAATATCAAATATTAACTACGACTGGTGAAAAAGAAATTTTAAGAAAAAGTTAATTTATAGAGAGAGAGGATAAAATGAAAAAGTATGTTCTGCCATTGCCATTGAATTTTAAATTTAAAGATATTGAATTAACAATTCATCCAACAATATTGAATGATGATAAAGATTTAATTTTAGTAGATTGTGGGTACCCTTACTTTGAAAAACAAATCCAACAAGCTATGAAAAGGCTTGGTTTTTCTATAAGTGATATCACCAAAATTATTATTACTCATCATGATCATGATCACATGGGAGCATTAAAAGAAATTATTGATCACTATTCCAATATAGAAGTTTTTTGTTCTGCAGATCAAGCACCTTACATAACAGGAAAAAAGAAGTCTTTACGTCTGATTCAAGCAGAGAAAAATCATATATTTTTAAATGATGAAGATAAGATTAAAAATCAAGAGTTTATAGATATGATTGCATCTGTAAAAAATATTAATAATGTGACAATTGTAAATGATGGTGATATTCTTCCATACTGTGAAGGGATAGAGATTATCAATACAAGTGGGCATATGCCCGGACATATCTCTGTTTATATTCCAAAAGAGAAGACACTTATTGCTGGAGATGCACTTGGTGTGTGTAATGATAATTTATGTATAGCTAACCCACAATTTGTATTAGACATGGATAGAGCTACCCACTCTATAGATAAGCTACTGAAGTATGATATTAAAAAGATTATATGCTATCATGGCGGTGAGTATAGCAATGACGTTAGAAATAGCTTAAAAAGAATTGTGGAAAATGATTCCTTCTAATTAAGAAAACAAAGTATATCTATAACTTTATAAATGGTTTCTTTGGAGAGAAGAAGTAAAGAACGCATTTTCCTTTCTATAGGCTTCCCCTCTGTGTATATAGCTGTCGTGTGATATAAAAAAAGCTATCCCTCAAACTAAGATATAGACTATATTCTTTTATTTTACTTAGTTCTATAATACTTGTAATTATCGACAAGCTATCAATGACAAGTCGAGTAACCTATACTTAAAAATATAGGTTTATCTTCTTTCTTTGCTTTTTCATGTATATTTTTTGACATATTATCACCTTATTTCTTGCTGCTTTTATTTAGTTTTCCACTGTGCAAGTTGGACTATTCATACACTTAAAGATATTCTTTCTTAGAATTAAACTAACCTATTTAGGTTAAACTATGGTATGACTTTTAACTGTTAGGAGAACAAATAATGAATAAAGAAGTTATTTCAGATAAACAAGGTATATGTCTTATAACATTATTTATAACAGGAAGTACTTTTGTAATGGGTATTGGCGGTGAAGCTGAAAAAGACTCATGGTTAGCTATTATATTATCAACTCTGTTTGCATTTCCGATATTAATGATTTATGCTCGACTTCTTTCTCTTTTCCCAAAAAAAGACCTATTTGATATTTTTGAAATAATTTTTGGTAAGTTTATTGGAAAATTTATTAGTATATTATACATTTGGTTTTCATTACATTTAGGAACATTAGTTTTAAGGAATTTTGGAGAATTTATTGTTACAATTTCACTATCCAAAACCCCAATGATTATACTTATGACTTTTATTATTTTTTTATGTACTTGGAGTACAAAATGTGGAATAGAGCCTTTGGGTAGATGGGGAGAACTTTTTATATGCTTAATTATATTTCTAGTAATTACAGGAGTATTAGCGTTAGTTCCTAATACAGATATTAATAATATTCTCCCTATATTAGATAAAGGAATAAAACCTGTAATCAAAGGAGCTTTTGGTGTCTTTTCATTTCCTTTTGCTGAGACAATTTTGTTTTGTTTAGTTTTTTCATCATTAAAAGATAATCAATCACCATATAAGGTTTATATATTTGGATTAATAATTGGAGGAGTTATAGTGTTTACAACTTCATTAACTGAACTTTTAGTATTAGGATCAAATTTATATGGAAATCTATTTTTTCCTGCACAACATGCTCTGTCCAAAGTGAATATTGGTGGTTTTATACAAAGAATTGAAATAATTACATCTATATCTTTTTTAACTGGAGGATTTATTAAAATAAGTATATGTTTGCTAGGTGCTTGTAATGGAATTGCTAAATTATTTAGTTTCAATAACTATAGGTTTATAGTAACCCCTGTTGCAATGTTAATGCTTAATTTATCTTATCTGATATATGATAGTATTTTTGAAATGATTGAATGGAGTTTTACGACATGGCCCTACTATGCTTTTTTATTTCAAGTTATTTTGCCTGCTACAATATGGATTGTTGCAGAAATAAAACATAAAAAGCACAATAGTTTACACTAGTGCGCTTTTTAGTAACATTTATTTTTACAGTTCTGACATCTATCTATATTATTCTCCTTTGATCCTATCCCAAATATAACACCTACAGTTTTTATAGGAAAGAATTGATAATGTTCATTGATTTTAATATCAATATTTTCATCCTTTAATAAATCAAATATTATTCTTTGGCTTGATACTTCAAAATCCCTTTCACCAGGATATATTTCTGCCGATATTTTTAAATCTGATATTTCATTTAAGATATTACATTTTATTTTATCTTTTATATAATCTAGTGCAACTACACCTATTTTATCTAATATCATACCTCTTATCATTTCACTATTATTAGTATAATATTTTATCCTATGCTCTATATCTACTCCTATAGTATAAAGTGCTACATAAATACTTTTGCACCCTTTTAACCTGTTAAAAACATATTTTCCTTTAAGTATATATTTATTTTCAATAGTTATTTGATTGTTATCATTATCTATTTTAAATTGTTTTAAATATATCTTAGGTTTTATAAATTTAGCTGCTGTATTACACTCTTCATCAATTTTTGTTAGTATAATTTCTTGAGGTTTTCTTTTAGAATACCCCAAAAATTTCAGTACACTATTTTTATCTATGTATATATTCTCGATATTTTTCATTATATCTGTATCCTATCTAATTCTTTATAGTTCATTCTTCCTGTTTTAATTGCACTTTGTAGATTTTTTACTGGAGTATCATTTAAACAATTACAACCAAAAGCACATAAATAATTATTATTTTGTCTCATAATCTTCATCAACTTTATAGTCTCTTTTTCTATATCCTCTGGTTTTCCTCTTCCTAAAAGCTCTATAGGATCAAGATTACCTATTAATACAATATCATTCGGTATTTTTGATTTTACCTCTTCGTAATTCATAATTTGATCTAAACTTATAGCATCTAAACTACAACTAAGCATATTATCCAATATATCAGAAGTATCTCCACATATATGCATACTCTTCCAGCAACTCAGTTCATCGTATATTTTCTCTACATTTGGTACAACATATTTATCAAATCTTTCTGGATTTAACATAACTGCTGCTGGCTCTGACATAGATATAAATTTAGCACCTGCTTTATTTACCGCTACACTATATCTTCTAACAGTTTCTGTAGTAAACTCTAATAATTTTTCTACAAATTCAGGATTAGTTATTATACTTCTCAAAAGATGAGTTGCTCCTGCAAGCTGAACTGCCAATGTAAATGGTCCTTGTATAGAAACATACAGAGGTTTTTCTATATTATTTGCTATTAATGACAAGCTTTCAAGATTAACAGGCATTCTCCCACTTTTATAAGGATCTGGAACTTCATATTTTTTTAATATTTCTATATCTTTAATTGGATGGTTTAATACGCTTGGGAAGTCATAATCTGACTTTAATATATCAAGTCCCAGCGTTTCACAAAAAATTATTCCATCACAAAATGAATATATAAAATCCGACTCAAATGTTTCATCCATAACCTTTGCCATTTCTAGTTGTTTGCTTGGATCTTCATATACATCATAGGCTTTATAATCTGTTAAAAATAGTCCATTAGTTCCCATATCCGGAAGAAAAAAACCTCTTTCTTCACTATTTATATATTCTAATAAAGTCATTTTTACAGTCCCCCAATTAATTTATCTACAAGTTTTACAGCTTTTGGAGCATTTTCTGAATATCCATCAGCACCTATTTCTACAGCATAATTTTTAGTTATACAACCTCCACCTATAATTACATAAGGTTTTTTTTGAATATCAATGCTATTTAGCTCTTCTATTAATTTTTTCATTTGATTCATAGTAGTAGTCATCATAGATGAAACTGCTATAACCTGAGCTTTTTCCTGTATAGCTGTATCTATTATATCTTTATTATCTATGTTTACTCCAATATCTATAACTTCATATCCAGCAGCTTCAAGCATAATCTTTACAATATTTTTTCCTATTTCATGAGTGTCACCTTTTACTACAGCAAAAACTACTTTTCCCTTGCTTTTTTTATTTATTTTTCCATAACTTCTTAACACTTCAAGACCCTTATTTAAGGTATCTGCACAAACTATAACCTCTGGTATATAATATTTTTTGTTTTCAAACAACTCTATAGCTCTGTTCATTCCATAATTTAACCCTTCATTGTAGATATCATCTATATGTATATCATCACATTTTAAAGCCTCTATAATTAAATTTTTAATATTTCCTTCTCCCATATTGACTATACAGTCGGAAATCTTTGTTAATACAGCATTCATATAATATCCCCCTTATTATTGATAGTTAAGATTAGTAGGCCATACAAAATTTATTGGGAATACATCTTTTATAAACTTTTTAATATGGGGCTTTTCATTTAAAGATTCTTTATTAATTTTCCCCTCGAAAAATAACTTATTTAAACTATCTACATTCTCTATCAAAATTTCTTCATCTTTATATTTTATTAGATATTTTCCACTTAAATCTTTAAACTGGGTATTATCTAAAGTTTTCTTATCTACATATTGAATGAAATAATAATATAAGCTTTTACACAGTTTTTCATAATTTATGATTTTTATAGTTCCATGTAAATAGTCT
This sequence comes from Tepidibacter aestuarii, assembly GCF_934924865.1. NCBI lineage: Bacteria > Bacillati > Bacillota > Clostridia > Peptostreptococcales > Peptostreptococcaceae > Tepidibacter > Tepidibacter aestuarii. The sequence continues at coordinate 2,494,413 of NZ_OW235315.1, forward strand.
ATACAAACCTCATCATATTTTTCTATATGATTTTTATAATCTTTTACATGTACCCAATGATCAATATAATCTAAATCGTACTTATATGAAAGATAAGAAATAGTATTATGTACATAATTAGGTGCTAAATTTAACTCTATAATTTGTCCTGATTTTTTTCCTTCCTCATCTATTAATCTTATAACTATATATCCAATTAGTTTATCGTCTTTCTTTATTATTAATTTTTTATATGTATAGTTTCCAAATGGTGTTGTAGCAGATTTCAATAATATTTCGAACTGTTCTTTTGTTCTAAAATATCTTGTAGCGTTTTGATTGTACATTTGCATAATTTCATTTATATATTTCTCATCATATTCTTGTATATCTAAATTTAATGAAATATCTTTAGGAACCATAGTATATTTATAGAAGTTTTTGACTTTACTACACATTCTTCTTGTATATAAACTTCTATCCCCCGATATCAATACTATATCTACACCATCATCGTACATCTTTTCCTCTACTTTATCTAAGATTTTTGATGAATACCCCTTACCCTCATATTCTCTGCCAGTGCAAACAGCTCCTATTGATGCAACCTTTACCTTAATTCCTTGTATAAGTACATCTTGAATTAAGTAGTTTACATCAGATACTATTTTTCCATTTTCTTTTATAACAATCATATTCTCTATATTATCTTTATTAAGAAGCAGAGGAAATTCCTGCTGCATAGTAGGATTATATTTATTGGATATTCTAAATACTTTATTTATCAGTTTTATAACTTCTTCAAATTCTTCTATTCTTGCACTTTCTGGGTTTATCATTTTCATCACCTTTAAATTAAATATTTTTTAATCAATTTGTTTCTCAAATCATTATATTTATTGTAATCTAGTGAATAGTCCATCTTTACTTTTCTTTCAGGTAAAGCTCTCATTTCTTCTTTACGTCCTAAAAGAGTTTCTATTTGATTTAAAATTTCATCTTTTGATATCCCTTTGTTCTCTATTTCCTTAAATATATTAAAGTCTTGAATTCCGAATAAGAAATTCTTATATCTTACACTGTGCATAGGCTCTAAGTTTTTCCCTGGATATACAAAGAACATATCTCCAGCAGTCCATCTAGGATACTTATAACTTGCATCTTCAAAAACATTTCTAGGCCATATACCATATGCCCATCTTAAAAATCCATCAACATCAAAATAATAAGTAAACCATCCTTTAAGTCTACTTTCTATTAGAGGTGATTTTAAGAATATATTAAGTTTTTCTGGGAAGCAACATGAATACCAAGTTAAAACTCCACCTCTTTTATTAACTTCTTCTTTTAGCTTTTTTATAGAATCTATATTATTTACGAATTCACAAGTATTGAGAGATAATGATTGTATATTCTCACCGTGTTTGTCAAAAAATTCTTGATGGTGAATTGCACATTTATACTTTATTTCATACTCTGGTATAGCTGATTGTATAAAATCAGAGCATTCTTTAAATATTTGAGCATTATCAGGTTCATCGCTTATTATCTGAACCTTATCCCATAACTCTTTATCTACAAGATGATTAAAAAGTGATGATAAATAATCTCTTAATTCTTCTCTACTTTTTATATAATCAAAGCATCCATCTTTTTCATCATAATATATAACTCTTAAAGCATCCTTATGTTCTTTTACAGGATTACCAAATAAAAAAGCATCCCAATTTCCTATTAATCCAAACAAGTTAATCTCTTGTTTTATTCCATATTTAAAACATATATCTATATATCTATCTAATGAAGAAAAATCACACTGTATTTTACCTTCTTTATTCTTAAATACCTTTACAATATTCATCTCAAATAAATTTGAAAAGTTTTCATGGACTTCAAAACATCTTTGACCAGCCCACGAATAATCTGTAACTACAAGGTCTATAACTCTTTGACCTAAGTTCCCTAGGTCCTTCATATAGTTATCTATTATTTCAAAGTGCTGATCTGAAAAATACTCTACATCATATGCTCTTGCCCAGTTGCACAGATGCTGCCATAAATCTAGGAAAAACTCACCTTGTTTAACAGGCTTTAATATGTAATCTATAACTTTAATTTCCACTTCTTTTTCTGATACTAGTGTTTCTCTTTCATATCCTTCAGAGTAAAAAGCTTTAATTTTTAATTTAATAGTCTCTTTGTCATAATTCTCAGGAATTTTTCCCTCTACCCAAATCATCTGATGATCTTTTTGTATATACAAAGACTTTTTATCTAGTATAGGATCTGCTACTAAATTTTTCATATCATCTTTTACATATCCTAAAAAGCTCATTTTAAAGTAATCTCTTAAACTATTATCTATATCTAATTCTAAGCGAATTTTATCCCCTAATCCTTTCCAATGAACATCGTTTGTTTTTCCCAATTGGCAGAAATAATCTTTATCTAAATTTATAAGAACTTGAAATCCAAATTCTTCTTGTTTTAAGACATTAATTTCTTTCTTCATTTCTATTAAATTTTCTTCTTGTCCTATTATGTGCTTTGAAGATGAGTCATATAAATTCATATTAAAATTCAAGTTAATCACTCCCTTATCCTTTTATCCCAGAAAGAGTAACCCCTTCTACGAATCGTTTTTGCAAAATCAAATAAATTATAAAAGATGGTAAAAAAGTTAATGTAGATCCAGCCATTACCAAGCCATAATTAACAGTATATTGAGCATTTAAGCTTGAAAGTCCAACTGTCAATGTTCTAACAGAATCATTAGTTGTAATAATTAACGGCCATAAAAACTCATTCCATGCACCTATAAATGTAAATATAGTAAGTGTTATTATTGCAGGCTTTATTAAAGGAACTACTATTTGAAAAAATATACTAATGTCAGAACAACCATCTATTCTAGCTGAATCTATTAGATCATTAGGTATATTAAGTATTGCTTGTCTCATTAGAAATATACCAAAAGCAGTTGGTATAGGAAGTATAAGTGCAAGATAACTATTAATCCACCCTAATTGTCTCATTATTATATAAAGCGGAATCATAGTTACTTGAGAAGGTATTATAAGTGTCATAATCATAAAGAAAAATATTTTTTCATTCCCTGGAAATTCTTTTTTTGCAAAAGCAAATCCAGCTAAACTACTAAATAATACATTTAACACTACACCTGATATAGCTATAAATAAACTATTCAAGAAATAATGCACAAAACTAGTATCTCTAATTATAGTTATATAGTTTTTTAAAGTTATATCAGATAAAGAAAAATCAAAGTTATAAGCTGTATATGTAATCTTAAAAGATGTTATTACCATATATACAAAAGGAACTATCATACAACTTGCAACCATAAGTAAGACTATGTTCCCAATTATTTGTTTTATGCTTTTCATATAGTTCCTCCTTTTTAGTAAATAGATTTATCCTTTTGAAGTAATTTTCTTTGAAGTATTGATATAATAGCTATTAAAAGAAATAATACATTCGCAACAGCCATTGCATACCCAGCTCTAAATTGCTTAAAAACTAAGTTATATATATGTAAAACCATAGTCATAGTAGATACACCAGGCCCTCCACCAGTTAATGTATATACAAGATCAAATGTCTGAAGCGACCATATACAACCTAGAAAAACAACCATTATAGTGGTAGGTTTTAAAAGTGGTACAGTTATATAAAAGAATTCATGCAATTTGCTCGCTCCGTCAACTCTAGCTGATTCATAATAACTCTTAGGAATATCCATAATTGCTGATATATATATAACCATAAAGTATCCTACATTTTTCCATATAGATATACCCATAAGTGTAGGTAACGCAAGTTTTGGATTTCCTATCCAATTAGGAGCATTAAATCCCAAATGAGTAAAAATTATATTTAGTGGCGATGTGTCTCCATTAAGAAATATTCTCCATACAATTCCAATAAGTATCATAGAAGATATTACAGGTACAAACATAGCTCCTTTAACAAATTCATTTAGTCTACTTTTCTCCCTTTTAGTTATCCATACAGCCATTAATAAAGCTATTGAAGTTTGAAGTGGGACAACACCCGCTGTGTATACAATTGTATTTTTAAGTGATGCTATAAACATCTTATCTTGAGTAAGATTTAAATAATTCTTAATACCAACGAATTTTGCAGGAGCCATTATATTGTATTTTGTAAAACTAAAATAAACAGACATTATTATAGGAATTACATAAAAGCTAATCAACAATATACCTATTGGAAGTATGTACCCATAAGCTGTAGCTTTTTTTAATATTTTTCTTTTATTAAAACCAAGTAATGTAGGTCTTTTTAAGTCTTCGTTTTTATTTAAAACTATATCTTCCATAAAAATCTCCTCTTTAAGTCTAAATTTTGAATTACCACTTCAAAATTCACAGTATATCCTGTAGATTTTGAACTAACAATTCACTATATGAAGATAAGCAGCAAAAATATTTAATATTTTTGCTGCTTAATATTATTATTTATCCAAATTACTGATCTTCTGCTAATAAATCATTTGCATATTTAGCTGCCTCATCTAAAGCTTCTTTTGGTTCTACTTCTCCAACCATCATTCTTTGCAGCTGCTTCCATAGGTAATCATAAACCTCAACACCATGAGGAGCTACAACTAATGGTCTATATATTCCTTGATCATTTTCTATCATCTCTTTAAGTCTTGCATCTCCTTGATATGGTTCATCCTTAGATATTGGAGCTCTCGGATGATATTTATGGAATTTTGTCATAGATTCAGCACTTAACATATGCTGCATTAATTTAAATGATAATTCTTTATCATCAGCTGCTGACATTAACGTTAATTGATCAACTGATGCGAATGTTCCCATATCCTTATTTTCTAATGAAGTTATAAATCCATAATTAAGATCTGGGAATGATTTATCTAGTATTTCAGATGCTGCTGATGAAAGCCAAATTGAGAATGCAGATTTTCCAGGTCCAAACGTAGTTTGTAACATTTCTTTGTTAGTTTGTGCCATTGCATTATCTGGAATTACTTTATCTTTAAACTTAAGGTCATATAAGAATTGAGCTGCTTCTAATCCCTCTTCATCATTAAATCTTACAGTTTTTAAATCGTCGTTATAAAGTTCTCCACCTGCTTGCCATAAAAATCCATACCAGTTCCAGTTAAGATCTCCAAAGAAGTTTGCTCCCCATCCTTGAGAGAATCCCCACTGATCTATTTTTCCATCTCCATCAGTATCTTTTGTTGCTTTTTTAGCTATTCTTCTGAAGTCTTCCCAAGTTTTTGGAGGTTCTTCTCCAAGTTCTGCTAATATGTCTTTGTTATAATAAAGAACTGCTGGGTTTGCAGCTTCTATAGCAAGTCCATATATTCCGCCTAACATTTTACAGTCATCTATGTATATATAGTTTTCCATATCTTTTTCTGTTAGGTAGTTAGTTAAATCTTCAACTGCTCCCATTTTAATGAATTGTGGGAACATTTCTGCGTACATGTATCCAACATCAGGTCCTTCTCCTGCAGCAATTGCAGTTGCATATTTTTCAGGATATCCTTCCCAAGGTATTATTTCCAAATTAATTTTCACATTATTTTCTTCTTCAAATTCTTTAAGTATAGGCTCCCAAACAGGTTTATCGTTTTCCCCGATAGGAGGTAGCCATACAGTTAACTCTTTTGTCGCTTCTTCTGTTTTTTCAGTAGAAGTTGATCCACATCCAGCTAGGACAGATACTGTCATAACTAAAATTAAGGCCATGGCAAATAATCTTCTCATCTAATAAATCCTCCTCTGTTATAATTTGTATAATTTCTAAAAATTCTGTACACTGAAATAATACAATATCCGCCTTAACTTGTCGAATAGAATTTTCCTATTGTAGAATCATATTCCATTAAATTTTTCTATAAAAACATTATTTAAATATTTCATGAGTTGAAATTCTGCATCTTACGTAGTCTATACGGTTGAAAAATTAGAGTTAAGGGTTTAGAAAAAATCCCTTAACTCTTAATTAAGCTCTCATATAACTTTTTATATTCATTAGTAGAATTTTTCCAACTATAATCTGCTCTCATAGCATTTTCAATAATTTTTTCCCATGTACATTTATCTTTATAATACTTTAATACCATGTTAATTGTATTAATCATATCATCACCCTCACAGTCTATAAAAGTAAAGCCGTTCCCCTCTTCAGTAAATACATCGTATTCATTGATCGTATCCTGTAATCCTCCAGTTTTTCTTACAATAGGAATACTTCCATATTTAAGAGCAATTAGCTGAGCTAATCCACAAGGTTCTCTTAAAGAAGGCATCAAGAATATATCAGAAGAAGCATATATTTTATGAGCTAAAGCCTCATTAAATAAAATATTAGCCGATAACTTTTTAGGATATTTATCAGCAAAATCCTTTATTTTAGATTCAATTTCAGGATCGCCCATTCCTAGAATTACCATCTGTATATCTTTAGATAATAGATTATCAAGTATAGGAATCAACAATTCTATTCCTTTTGTATACGTTAATCTAGAAACCATAGCAATTAACGGGACTTCTTTATTTATTGGCAAATTTAATAATTTTTGTAGATTAACTTTGTTTTCTACCTTATTCTGTAAACAAGTTACATTATATTTAACAAAAATATCATCATCCTTACTAGGGTCATAAATGTTACAATCTATTCCATTTATAATTCCATATAAATCATTCTTTCTCTTTCTTATAGGACCATCTAAACCTTCACCATACGATGATGTTTGTATTTCTTTGGCATAGGTCTTGCTGACAGTTGTAACTAAGTCAGCGTAATTGATTCCTGCCTTCATAAAACTTACTCCTTTGTAAAGTCTAAGGGCATCATCATCATAATACTTCATTCCCAAGTTTAATAATGATTCTAGTATGTTTTTATCATAAATTCCTTGGTACTTTAAATTGTGTATGGTAAACACAGTTTTAATATTTGAAAATATAGGATTATTCTTTTTATATTCTTTTAATAGAGGACAGATCATGCCGCTATGCCAATCATTACAATGGATAATATTTGGTTTAAAATCTATATTTTCTATTGCTCCTAGTACAGCTTTGCAAAGATAAGAAAATCTTTTATCATCATCATCAAATCCATATATGCCGTCCCTTTCAAAATAATATTGTTGATCAATAAAGTAAAATGGAATACCCTCATATTCTAAATATTCAATTCTACAATCTTGTTTTTCCAATCCTACTGGGACAGTAAATTCAGTAATGCATTTCATATTACTTTTAAATTCATTCGAAATCTCCTTATATTTTGGAATTATAACTCTTATATCAATTCCAAGCCTTCTTAGTGCCTTTGGTAGAGAAAATGCTACATCTGCAAGTCCTCCTACCTTTATAAAAGGAAAAGCTTCAGATGACACATATAATACTTTTAACATTTTATCAGCTCCTTTATATCTAGCATAGAATACTCTCTACCTATTGAATTCACTAGATTTATACAAAGACTTCATATGATTAATGTAGTCTTTAATTTAATTATTATAATTTAGTACACATTTAAAAAAGATTGTTATTAACTATTTATATGTCTTGAGTCTTCTTCTAATTTCAGCAACAAGTTGTTCCTTTTCAAATTTAGGTATTATACCGACAGATAATCTACGAGCTGCCATAGGTATAATCCAAGAATCTATATCCTCATAAGTAATATCTGACAGCTTCGTATATTCATCTATAAACACTTTAATCATTTCTTCTTTAATTAAATTAATATACTCTGCAGTTTTACTAGTAATATTTCTTGGTGATATTGCATGTCTAACCATTGGTAATATTGCATATCTAATCATAAGAATATATTCTGCTAAATCAACTTCCGGATTGCCTATTGAAGCATGCCTCCAATCAATCAATAACGGTCTATTGTCTTTAATTAATATATTATTCATATTAGGGTCTCCATGGCATAATTGTTGTTTTATGGGTATGCTATTTAAAATGTCAATAACTAATTTTTTCTCTGAAGTCGTTAGATAATCCGCCTGATTTATAGAACATATAATAGGTTCTCTTTGCGACGGAATATTCTGAATTGTCTTTTCATGTGTCTCACTTAGAATTTTAGCTGTTGTTCGCGCAATATCTTCGTAATTCAATCCTTTCTGATTTACAAAGCGTTCCATCAATGTTTCCCCATATATACGTTCAAATACAATTCCTGGACGACCATCAACATCTACCAATTTGAAAGGCTGTGGTACAGATACTCCACTATCCCAAGCAACTTGACTATTTAAATACTCTGTTAGCATTGCTTGATGTCTTTTTTTATTCTTTGCTAACTTAATTATTTTCTCATTATTTTCCCACTCAAATATCTCAGCAGAAACGCCTTCATTAATTTTTCTACCAATTTTTGTACTCATTTTCCCCCCTTATAATCCGCATATTCGTTCTATGCCATAATATACTAACTAAAAATATATACGCTATTTTATACAATTGAGTTCTTTGCATCTTTTCATATAACTTTCCTCTAGGTATCATTTACAATAAAAATTTTATCATTTCTATTTTTTATTATAGTCTCTGATTTTACAACAACGTGCTCCATTACAATAACCCTTTCCAAAACTACATTATTTTTAATAATAACATTAGGCATAACTACTGAGTCTATAACTTTAGAGTTTTTCCCTATATACACTCCTGGAGATAAAACTGAGTTTTGTACTTCTCCATGAATAATACATCCTTCACCTAAAATGGAGGATTTAACTTTGCCAGTTTTACCTACATAGTGAGGTGGATAATTATAATGTTTTGAGTATATATTCCAATTATTATCATATAAATTTAACTCACTATTTTCTTTTAGTAAATCCATATTTGCTCTCCATAAACTTTCCACAGTTCCTACATCCCTCCAGTATCCCTTAAATTCATAAGCAAACATATCTAATCTATCCTCTAACATTTTTGGAATAATATCTTTTCCAAAATCATTACTAGAGTTAGAGTTTTTTTCATCTTCAATTAAATATTTTTTTAGTACATTCCAATTAAAAATATACACTCCCATTGAAGCCAAATTATTTGTAGCATTTTTTGCCTTTTCTTCAAATTCATAAATTCTATTATCATTATCTATATTCATTATTCCAAATCTGCTGGTTTGCTCCCATGGAACTCTAGTAGCAGCAATGGTAACTAATGATTCTTTCTTTTTATGATATTCAAGCAATGAATAATAATTCATTTTATAAATATGATCGCCTGATAATATCAAAACATATTTAGGTTCATATATATCTACAAAATCAATATTTTCATATATGGCATTTGCAGTTCCCTTATACCATCTACCTCCTTCTAATCCTATATACGGTGGTAAAATGGTTACAGTACCATTTGGCCTATTAATATACCAATCAGTTCCAATTCCTATATAGTAATTTAATTCTAAAGGGTTATATTGTGTCAGTACGCCAACAGTATTAATTCCTGAATTACAGCAATTACTCAAGGTAAAATCAATAAGTCTATATTTTCCTCCAAAGCGAACTGCAGGCTTTGCCATATTATTAGTCAATTCTCTTAACCGTAATCCACGGCCTCCTGCTAATAACATTACAACTATTTCTTTTTTTGACTTTATCATACCTTGTTCCCCCTTCTCACTTCATCTTATTCACTCATTCCTAAAGTGTTCAGATAAAAAAGGGTTATAATGATTAAAAAATCATTATAACCCTTTTGATTTTATTTTAGATTAAAGCTTGTACTAATAACATGATTCCTGAGAATGCTGCTATTATACCCATTAGAGGCATTATAAATTTCAGCCACTTATCATACGTTACATCTACCATAGAAAGAGTTACTAATATAAGTCCTGTAGGAGTTATAAAAGCCATTAACCCTTGTCCATATTGATAAGCACTAACAATAACATCTCTTGGAAGTCCAACAGTATCTGCAAGAGGTGCCATTATAGGCATAGATAAAACTGCAAGACCTGATGATGATGGAATGAAGAATCCTAATACACTGAATATAAACAGCATTAATATAGCGAATACTCCTCCATTCATTCCTTGAACTACATGAGTAGCACTATTAAGTATTGAATCAGAAATAAGTCCATTATCTAGTATTAAGTTAACCGCTCTTGCAACCCCGATTGTAAGTCCAACACCTACTAGATCAGCAGCTCCTGCAACAAAATTATGAACGGCTTCCTTCTCACCCATTCCTGAAATAGCACAAATAAGAATACCTACTACTAAGAATAGTGATGTCATTTCTAAGAACCACCATCCTTGAGATGAAACACCCCAAATCATAACACCAAAAGCGGCTGTGAATAAAGCTAGCATAAGCTTACGTCTACCAGTAAACTCAGGAACTTCTTTATCTTGATTTAAGAATTTCTTCTCTAAGTCTTCTTTTTGAGTAAATATAAGAGACTTTGATGGATCTTTCTTAATCTTTTCAGCATACTTGATAATATATACAATAGTTATTATAGTAGCTATTACAAGACCTGTAGCTCTAAATGCAAGACCATTTGTAAATGATATTCCTGCTGCATTAGATGCTATAACTGAAGAAAAAGGATTCACAGTTGAGAACATTGTACCAATAGATGAACCCATATATAAAGCAGCTATACAAACAATTGCATCATAACCTGCTACCATAAACACCGGAACTAGTATTGGATAAAGCGCTATCGTCTCTTCTGCTAGTCCAAAGCTTGTACCACCTAGAGCAATTAAGAAAGTAACTATAACTATTAGTAAGTACTCTCTTCCTTTTGTTGCACGTGAAAGACTTGCAAAACCTGCATCAAATGCTCCACTATTATTTAATACTCCTATTATACCTCCAATTATAAATACAAACATAATAATATCTATTGTTTCATAAACCCCTTGAATAGGAGCTTGAATAACCTCTTTAACTCCTTGAGGTCTGCTTTCAAGTTGTTCATATGTATTAGGAATTGCTACAGCTTTATAAATACTTCCATCTGTAAATTTAGCAACGTCTATTTTTATTCCTAATTCATCAAGAGTTGCCTGTGTTCCCTCATATTCTTTAGTAGAACCATCTGGTGAAGTAACAACAAACATTTGTGTAGAATCATCATACAACAGTTTACCATAAGAACCAGCTGGAACTGTATGAGTTAATACTGCTGCTAAAATTAATACAATGAATAATACAGTATAAGCAGTTGGGAAACTCATTTTTTTCTTAGCTTTTGTCATTTTAAATATCCTCCTTTATTATTTTAATAATTTAACTAAAGCTGACGAATAAACCTGTATTGCTGTTTTTATTTCATCTAGCTCAATGTACTCATTTGGTTGATGTTCTGTCTCTTTTGAATATGGAAAGGCTGGTCCAAAAGCTACACAATTATCCATAGCTCTTGCATAAGTTGCTCCACCAGATGAAATAGGCTGGCTTTTTGTGTCGCCAGTAACTTCTACATAAGAGTCCATCAAAGTTTTTACTAATTCTGAATCAAGAGGAGTATATATAGATCTTAAGTAATCATTTTCCTCAATATCAAAACCATATTTTTGTGCTACTTCATTCAATCTACTCATAACAAAGTCCTTTTCAACAGTTACAGGAATTCTAATATCTATATTTAAAATTTCTTTGTCTTCATCAATGCTTATCTTTCCAATATTAAACTTCAAATTACCTGAAGCTTCATCTGTACATTCACCAAATATCTTAGTTGCAAGTGCATCTTCCATGATATTATCTACCACAAAGTTTATAGCTTTTGATTTAAGTCCAATTTTATTCATAGCTATTAATAATCTAGTTATAGAATTTACACCTTTTTCTGAATCTTTAGCATGCACGCTTTTCCCAATAATTGTTATATTATTATCTTCTCTTTTGTATTCAAATCCTAAATCTTTAAGAGCTTCTTCTAGCTTCTGTGGATTTTTAGATTCATAAGACATGTTTGAAGGAACAGAATTATAGGCATCTCCACCATTTAATCTTATGTCTGTTTCATTTTTAGCAACTAAATCAACTTGTAAAAGACCTTTTTCTGCATATATTAATGGAAAATTAGCATCTGGAGTAAATCCATAATCAGGTATTATCTCTTTTTTGTTGTATTCAGTTATTCCCTTCCAAAGGTTTTCTTCATCTGTACCATATATAAATCTTATCTTCTTATTAATTGTAGCATCAGAATCTAGTAATGCCTTAAAAGCATACATTGCAGCAAGAGTTGGTCCTTTATCATCTTGAGTTCCTCTACCAAATAACTTTCCATCTACGATTACAGGATCAAAAGGATTAGTATTCCATTTTTTTAAATCTCCTGCTGGAACAACATCTAGGTGTCCCAATACTCCAACCATTTCTTCACCACTACCATATTCAGCATACCCATAATATCCATTAGGATCATAATATGTTTTAAATCCTAGTTTCTCAGCGATTGATAGCATTTCTTTTAAAGCATCGTCTATGTTTTTTCCAAAGGGATAATTACTATTATCTTCTTCATATACACTTGGTATTTTGATTAGGCTTTGAAGATCAGCAACAAAATCATTAAAATTTAATTCTATTTTCTCTTTTATAATTTTCATACGAAATCCCCTTCTTACTTTTTTTTATGTTTAATAGAAATTTTATATAAAAATTTTATTTTTTTCTGTTGTCTAGGTCACAATTTGTCAAAATAAAAACAACCATGGCTACGCCATGGTTATTCTTCTATTGGTATATTTGTTAAATTTTTCAGACCTTCTATATCTTTTATTATTAATTTCCTGTCTTTTACTTCTATAAGATTCCTATCTTTAAAAATTTTAAGTCCATTCGTAACAGTAGTTCTATTAAGCCCTATTCTATTAGCTATTTCTTCATGAGTTAATACTATGCTTATATAGTTTTTGAAATTTATATTTATATCTTCTGTGTAATAAAGCCTTACTAAAAAGTCCGCTAGTTTTCCAGTAGAGTCATTGAATTTAAAATTACTAAGCTCCATCATAATCATTCTTTGTTTTCTTATTACACTCTTCAAAAAATAATTATACATATTAGGAAATTCTATTAGCTTAGCTTCTAAAATTTCTCTACTAATAATTGATACTTTAGCGTTTTTTAATACCTTATGCATAACAAAGGTTCTACTATTATCAAAAAAATCTGTTTCTCCAAATATATCTCCAGCAGTCATTCTAAAAAAAATTATCTCATCACCATTCTTAGAATACATAATTTGATTAAACTCACCTTCAAGAATAATATAAATGTTATCTGGACTTTTTTGATTTATAACCTGACCTTTTCTTAAGGTTTCAATTTTACCATAACGCGACAAATCATTTAAAAAAAAGCTATCCATTTCTTTTTGTGTTTCTTGGTCAAAAATTTTTTTATACATAAATAATACCTCTCTAAATAATAGTACATACTTTTATATTTTAACATGTTAATCATTTGCTTTTCAATGGTAACACACGTATGTATGAAAAAATACATTTTTGTTAAAAATATTATTTAGAATATATAATTTGGAGGCTCTTATAGTGAATAGAGAAATTATTTCTGATAAACAAGGGATATCTATCGTTGCTATTTTTATAGCGGGAACATCTTCTATACTATCTCTTGGACTTGACGCTGAGAAAGATGTGTGGTTAGCTATTACATTATCTATAATTATGGGTATTATTGTTTCTCTTATATTCATTAGACTCCACCTTATTTTTTCTGATAAAAATTTATTTGACATTTGTGAAATTTGCTTTGGAAAATTTATAGGTAAGATATTTATACTATTATTTACTTGGTTTTCTTTTGAAGAAGGATCTCAAGTTTTAATAAATAACAGTCAATTCATTAGAGATACTGCTCTTCCTAAAACCCCTATGATTATGCCTAGGATTGTTTTTTTAATTTTATGTTTTTGGGCTGTTAAAGAAGGAATTGAAGTAATAGGTAGATGGTCAAGTTTTTTTATTGTACCCTTTGTAATATTTGTATTTATTACAGTATTATTATTAGTTCCTAAAATGGATATAAATAATATTCTTCCTGTATTAGATAAAGGAATAAATCCTGTACTTAAAGGAGCTTATTCATCATTTACATTTCCTTTTGGAGAAGTCGTAATGTTTTCAATGATTTTTTCACGTTTTAAAACAAAAAAATCGTATTATAATGTCTACATATTAGGTTTATTAATAGGAGGAATATGTGCTTTACTTCTTTCTTTATCCACTGTTTTAGTTGTAATTCCAACAGAAGCTTTACAAAAATATTACTCTTCATATGATACAGCTACAAGAATAGATATAGGTGATTTTATTCAAAGACTTGAAATAATATCATCACTTGTATTTGTAATAGGAGGTTTTATTAAAATAAGCATACTTTTGCTTGCTTCATGTATTGGAATCAGTAAAATATTTAATTTTAGTGATTATCGCTTTATAGTAATACCAATTTGCTTACTTCTTCTTAATTTATCATTTATTGAATTTGACAGCAGAATGGAATTTGTTGATTGGAATAATTCAGGATGGCTTTATTATACTTTTATATTTGAGGTTATTCTACCTGTTATTGTACTTATTGCTGCTGAAATGAAAAAACATAAAAGATGCCCTTAATAAGAGCATCTATTATCCCTCCTCACAATCTTCCTGAACTGTTTCAATAAATGTCTCTACTAAATCAGGATCAAATTGAGTTCCTTTGTTTTTTCTTAATTCCTTAAAAGCTTCATTTTGAGACAAGGCTTTTCTATATGGTCGATCAGATACCATTGCATGATATGCATCTGCAACACATACTATTCTAGCATGTACAGGAATATCCTGCCCTGCAAGTCCGTCTGGATATCCGTTTCCATCCCATCTTTCATGATGGTTTCTAACACAAGAAATAATTATTGGATTCTTTACAATATGTTTTGCAATATTATATCCTAATATAGTATGATTTTTTATTATATTAAATTCTTCATATGTTAGCCTAGTTGGTTTGTGAATAATATCATCAGGAATTCCTATTTTACCGCAGTCATGTAATAATGAACCTATCCTTAATATATATTTGTCTCTTACTGATAACTGTAGCTTTTCAGCAAGTAGAAGTGAGTATCTTGTAACAAGTTCAGAGTGTTTCCCAGTATACACATCCTTGGCATCAATAGCTGCACTTATAGCAAATGCAGAGTCTATCAATGTTTCTTGTTTTGCAAATTCAGCAGAATCCTGTGTTATTATTTCATCTATCTTTTCATTATATATGCAGCACTGGTTGCGACCATTTTGTTTTGCAAAATACATAGCCTTATCAGCTTTTTCTATTAAATCCTTTGCATCTATCGAGTCATCAGGGTATGATGCCATACCAATACTAATGGTAACCGGTAGGTCACCAGAATACTGTTGGATTTTTTTAGATTTTATAATATTAGTTCTAATATTTTCTGATAAATCAAACGATTTTTCCATAGTATAATTATCCATCATAACAACAAACTCTTCTCCACCATATCGAAAAATCAAACCCTTTTCTTGCACTAACTCCCTTATAATGTTTCCTACTTCTTTCAAAATAATATCTCCTGTATTATGTCCATGAATATCATTTATCAATTTAAATTTGTCAATATCACAAAATAACACTGTTATCGCTCTACGACCTGACTTTATTTTATCATTAAAACATTCATAGAAATATCTATGATTATATAATGAAGTTAAACCATCTGTATTAGAAATCAACCTTAGGCTTTTATTTTCCTTTTTATAACAACAAATACTATCATTCATTTGATTTAAAGATTTTACAAGACTATTGGAAAAATCAATAAATTCATTTGATCCCTTCGTTTCCACATGTATCGGTGAGTTTTTCTCTCTCATTTTAGCAATTTCGTTTTCAAGCTCCTTCATTGGTCTAACAATTATATTTTTTAATTTAATACCTAATAGTAGACTTAGAATACAAGCTAAAATAAAAATTCTAAAAGCATTCTTATGTATTAAACTAAGCGTAGAGAGAAATATATCCCTAGATTCAACAATATAGAGTTTTCCTATTTTTTCGTCAGAAATATCTTTAATAGAGATACTTCCAATAATATTTGATTTTCCTAACTCAAATGTTTTTTTATTATTTGATTTAGTGGTTATATCAAAATACTTTTCAAATTCTTTACTTATTTTTGTATTTGAAACAAACTCATTTCCATATAAAAAAAAGATATCGTATCCGAACTTACCTTTTATGTTTTGAAGGAATTCAGGAGTAATTTTCTTACCAAAAATAACCACACCTCTCGAGGGACCTTCATAATCTGATAAAAGAATAGGCGAAACTCCTATAATGTACAGACTTCCGTTATACACCTTCATGCCACTTGGATAGTTCTTCTTTTCGTCATACTCTCCACTTAATACTGCACCAATCATATTATCATCAAATAATTCCGTAT
Organism: Tepidibacter aestuarii; assembly: GCF_934924865.1. Classification (NCBI taxonomy): domain Bacteria; kingdom Bacillati; phylum Bacillota; class Clostridia; order Peptostreptococcales; family Peptostreptococcaceae; genus Tepidibacter; species Tepidibacter aestuarii. The sequence goes on from NZ_OW235315.1 coordinate 2,510,916, forward strand.
CATCAATATATTTTAACCCATATTGGTCAATAATTTCTCTATTTCTATTAGCTATAAGTATCAAATCTATACCAAAATTATCTGGAATCCACTCAGAATAATTCTCTTTAAACCATCCGATATCTTTTTCTTCTATTTTCTGATAAAAATCATCCCATACCCCATTATCCCTTGCTATTTTTCCCAAATCCAATGCCTCTGATTGAAAAATTTTATTTGCTTTCTCCGCTTTTTCTATTATATTTGACTGCTCTATTCTCGAAAAATTTTTAGAAACAACTATATTATTCAATATTAAGTAGGTGATTAATGGAAAAATTGAAACCAATAACATATAAGTTCCCACTTTAAATCCTAAATTGTTTAATAAATTTTTAATGTTTGTTTTGAACATTCTAATTATCCTCATCCCCCCTAAAAAGATCTTTTATGTACTATTTTTTCGAAAGTATTGATTATAAAAATAGTATAGCAAATATCCGCTATACTATTAAGTATTTCCTTAATCTTTTTGAAATTTCTACATATTTTTTCTATCATTTAATTTTTTATTTACTCTTTAATACCTATTCCTTTAATAAATATAAAACATGCTTTGCCAAATCTTTCAAAATCGACAACTTTAAAATTAGTCTTTTGTATGAGTTTTAAAGTTTCTCTATTTACATTGCATTTACCTATCATTTTCCACACTCCATTTAATCTGTTTAGAAGTTTTCTATAATGTCCTTTTTTTGGCAAAACATGCTCAATAAAATACATTCTTCCTCCAGGCTTTAATACCCTGAATACTTCACTCAATGCTAACTCAGGATTATCTATTGAACAATATATCAAAGTGGAAACAACTGAATCAAATGTATTATCAGGAAAAGGAATATTTTCTGCATTTCCTTCTACATAATTAATATTCATAGATTTGTTAAACGAATGATTTTTAATAATATTGTTAAATTCCAAATCCATTATTGTTAATTTTGATATTTTTTCATTTCTATAATAATTGAAGTTAATGCCCGTACCAGCTCCTAATTCTAGTACATTTCCATTTACTTTAGATATTAGATTACTTCTGCGCTCGTGCAAAGCTTTTTGTTCAAATGGTTTCATAAATATATTGAATATTATTGGTTTTAATTGCATTATACTTCTCCCTTCAATCCAGTCCCTAAATACTTATATTACTATTATATCTATACCTCAATATATTAGCAAACATGATCCTTTTGAGTTATTTGAACATTAGATGCAGATAACCTCCTTGATTGCCCTAAGGTAATTAAGGAGGTTATTCTATATTTTAATTTCTTTATTATTAAGTTTCAAATCTGCTTTCTTTACATATACTAAGTACATTATTAAAAACAAAGTAGCAACCTCACCTAGAATAATCGAACTCCAAATTCCTATGTCTCCTATCATTAAAGGTAGCATTATTAGAGAAACTGTTGTAAATACCATCCCTCTGTTTGCAGATATAATATTTGCTATCTTTGAGTTTTCTGTTGCTTGGTAATAAGTTATATTAACTATGTTTATTGAAGCTATAACAAATGAGAAACCATAAATTATCATAGCATCATAAGTTAATTTTATAAGTGTTTTATCTGAATTAAAAATACTAATTATCTTATCTCCAAATACCAACAATAATAAATATATTACTAACGAAGCTACAAAGTTAGTTTTTACTCCCATTTTGAATACTTTATTTACCTTTTTATAATCTTTCTTTCCATAGTTATAACTTAACAATGGTTGAATTCCTTGAGAAATACCAATAAACAACGCTAGAAGTACAGTACTTATATAACCAATTATACTAAATCCTGCAATACCAATTTCTCCAATTCTTCTGATTATAACCTGATTAAAAGCAAATACACTGATTGCTGGAGATACTTGAACTAAAAACTCTGGTGTTCCTGTTTTTAAAATTCTTATAAGATTAGCCTTATTTAGTCTAGGTATATATAACTTTAATGTTCCTTTTTTTCTAATAAAATGAGTTAAAAGAAGGAATACACTAGATAATTGACCTAATCCTGACGCTATTGCTGCACCAACTATTCCTAAATTTAAAATAAATATAAAAACGTAATCTAAAACTATATTAGTTATTGCTCCCAAGATAAGAGAAATCATAGCTAACTTTGGATTCCCATCATTTCTAACAAAAGCACTTAAGGCTAAGCTTCCTGAAAATCCAATACCAAACATCATATAATAACGAAGATATTCAGCCGTCCCTTTTATCAACTCATCACTTGCACCTAACATTCTAGATATTTGCGCTGGGAAAAGTACACTCACTATTGAAACTACACCTGTTATAGCTATTATTAAGAATATACTTTGTAAAAATATATTATTACCTTCCTCATGCTTATTCTCTCCAAACTTTATAGACATTATTGCTGCCCCGCCCATAGTTATCATCATACTTATAGCTATCATCAGCGTTGTAACAGGTAAAGCTACATTTATTGATCCTAAAGCTCTTGCGCCTACTCCTCTACCAACAAATACTCCATCAACAACTATATAAAGTGCTGAAACCATCATACCTATTACAGATGGAACTGCATATTTTCTAAACTCTTTCCATAATGACTTCATATTTCATCCCTCCTATAAAGAGATTATAAAGTCTATACCATATATAGAGTCAAGAGTTTAAATTAAAATTTGCAGTTCATATAATAAGTCATCATTTTCTCATTGTTCTAATGTGTTAAACAATTGAACTTCTACTCCAATACCTATAGTATTAATATTATTTTCTTCAATATATTTTCTTAATTTATCTGATGCCACTTCTCTTTCGTTATTTAAATATGCTATGCATATAAATTTCCCACCTGGTATGTCTTTAATACCTAACGTGTTATTTTCAATGTCATCAGCATAAATTGTTGAGTAAAGACTTTTATAACATATCTCACTTTCATTTAAAAATGAATCTAAATAAATAAAATATCCTGTTTCTCCTTCAAAGCCCATATCATTTTCTTCTAAAATTTTATCTAATTTTCTTATTTTTATTTCAATATCAATTTCTTTATCTTTTTTATTCAATAAAGTATCCATAATAAATCTCTTTTTAATTTTTCTAAAATATATTTCATTAGTTTCTTTAAGTTCTATTGCATATTTTATTTTATTTTCTATACGCCCTATATCCTTACTTATTTTATTTAATCTAATTATCTCTTTTTCTACTATCTTCTGTTGTTTTTTTATAATTGATAGTAGCTTGACAATATCCTTGTTATGTAATAAATCATTAAGCTCTTTTAAAGGATATCCTATATATTTTGAATACTTTATTAAATCTAAATAGATAAACTGATCTATTGTATAATATCTATAATTAGTCTGTTGATCAACATAAGCCGGTTTTAAAAGCCCCATTTTATCATAGAGCCTTAAAGCTTGAATAGATATATTATTAATCTTTGCTGTTTCTCCTATTGAAAAATATTTTTTCATAAACTCCTCCATTAATAAAAAATTCATCTAGTTGCTACACACTGACTCATGCCGCCAACAAGTCTAACGACTCTGTTGCTTAAAGATAGTTGCAAGTGTAGTTCTTCCATCAATATTATTTACAAAACGAAAATTTTATAATCCATTAGTATATAAAAACCGTACCAGATTATCCAGTACGGTTTTTTATTTTATACTTTTTCTAATCCCTAAATACTGCGCTTACCTTTCTTATATTCATACATCAATTTATCCGCTCTAGCTATTAATTCCTTGATATCTATTGGATTTTCAGGGTCAAAATATGCATATCCTATACTCATAGATATATTAAATGGATGATCATTTTTATTGTTAAATTCCATTTGTTTATCTAAAAGTTTGTTTATTAGTTCTTTTCCATACTGTTCATCTACATCCATACATAGAGCTGCAAACTCATCTCCACCTATTCTTGCAAGTACGTCATTTTCATTAAAAGTATTTTTTAAAATATTTGAAGCCCCAACTAATGCACAGTCTCCTTGAATATGAGATAGATTATCGTTGATAACCTTCATACCATCAATATCAATAAAAAATAATACCATTCCTTTTCTATTCCGTTTTGCAAATTTAATTTTATGTTCAACTATACTAAAAAAACCTCTTCTATTATATAATGATGTAAGTTCATCTGTAAGAGATTGAATTTTTAGCTTTTCACGAAGACGTACCTTTTCAGTAGTATCTCTAATAGATAAAAGATATGCATCCTTACCTTCCCAACCTGTTTCTGAAATACACACTTCTCCAATAATTTGATTGCCATGTCTATCATTTATTGTAGTTTCTTTAATTCCATTTTTGATTTCATCAAAATCTAAAATATCAAATATTAATTCTTCATAGTTTTCTCCAAATAACTTGTTTGCTGCGGGATTAAGATATAGTATTTTTTTATAGTGGTTAATTACTACCAGAGCATCTGTATTGCTTTCTAGAATTCCTCTGTAATTTTTTTCAAGCTTTCTAATAGTTTCAAATGCTTTTTTTAATTCATCATTTGCATTCTCAAGTTCTTTACTTTTTTGCACAGCATTTTCAAATGTAGAAAGCAGAAGATCTATTATTTGTATTCTTTCTGAATTAATAAAATGCTTTTCTCCCGCGAAAAATACTTCTATACCCATTTCTCCAATTTTATTTTTTCTCAACTCAACATTAATAAGCATATGCTGGATTCGAGAAAGAAGAAATTTTTCATTATATGGTTTTGTGATAAAGTTATCCGCCTTAACCTTCAGCCCTTTTATAACGTCTATAGGATCTGAAAGTGATGTAAGCAAAATAACTGGAATGTGGCTTAACTTATAATCCTCTTTAATTTTTTGACATAGCTTATAACCATCCATGTTAGGCATAAGTATATCTGTTACTACTAAATCAGGTATAAATTTATTAATGTATTCTAAAGCTTGCACTCCATCATTTGCAATTATTACTTTATAATTTCTTTTCTCAAGAATAAATTTTAGTTGTTCAGCTTGAGTTAGACTATCTTCAACAACTAAAATTTGTATTTCTTTATTCATTTATATTTTTCCCCTCCCTATATATAATAGCTACTACTATGATTAAAATCTATATTTTTCCGAATAACTCTGCAATTTTTTCAGGTGGAAGGATATATTTAGCTGCATTAAGCTTTATAGCTTCTCCTGGCATACCATGAATTACAGAAGTTTCCTTATCCTGTGCTACAGTAATTGCTCCTTTATCTTTTAATTCTTTTAATTCTTTAACTCCATCTTTTCCCATTCCTGTAAGAAGAATTGCCATGGAATTTTTACCATAATAATTTGCAACAGATCTAAATAAGTATGAAACTGATGGCATTAATCCATTTTCTTTTTCACCTTTATTTAAAAGTATTTTTCCATCATTTCTAACCCCCATATGAAATCCATCAGGTGCAAAATAAATATGTCCAGGCAATGCCTTTTCTCCCTGTGAAGCTATATGTATAGGATACTCTGTAAATTTAGAAAGCCAATCAATAAGTCCTTCTAAAAATCCAGGCGCTATATGCTGTACAACAAGTATAGGAATTTTAATATTGGAGGGAAGCTTAGAGAATAAAGTCTGAAGAACAGGAGGCCCTCCTGTAGATACCCCTATAGTTGCTATTTTTAAACCTAAAAAAGCGTTATTTGCCTTAGTTCTATCTGATAAATTTAGTTTAGTGTTTTTATAATCTGCTTTACGCTTTACAACTTTTACCTCTGACATTAACTTAACCGTATCAGTAATGTTTTGCGATATTTTATAAAAATTATCGTTATCTATTCCTTCTGGTTTTTCTATAACTGAAACAGCTCCAGCTTCAATAGCCTTAAAAGTTCTATCTACGTCATTCGAATCAAGCAGCCCACTTATTACTATTATCGGTATAGGATTTGTTTCCATTATCTTTCTTGTTGCTTCAAATCCATCCATTACTGGCATACTTATATCCATAGTTATTATATCAGGCTTATTTTTATTTATAAATTTAATTGCTTTTTCTCCATTATTAACTACTCCAATTACTTCAATATTATCGTCAGAATTTAGTATATACGTTATTAATTCTTGAGTAGTAGGAGAATCTTCAACTACAAGTACTTTAATCATCTTTTACACTCCTGAATAGATTTTTTTATAATGAATAGGAAATTATAATCTTTAAATACTATATATTAATATAATTTCAATTATTAATTTCAAAAAAGTCTACATTTAATATCTTCAGAATAAAGACTTTTTTATATTAACCTTTTTATAGTTTCTAGTAAATTGTTTTGTCGGAAATCACTTTTTACAATATACGCGCTAGCTCCAACATCTATACCTCGTTCCTTATCTTCTCTTGATTCAAGTGAAGTCACAAGAATAACAGGTATTTCAGAAATTTCACTATCATTTCTAATTTTTGCTGTTAATTCGAATCCATCCATTTCAGGCATTTCAACATCTGTTATTACAAGATCAAACTTTTCAGATTTCATCAAATTCCAACCTTGAAGTCCATTCACTGCAGTTTTCACACTATATCCATGGCTTTCTAAAATATTCTTCAAAAGAGTTCTTGATGTAATTGAATCTTCTACTACAATGATCATTTTGTTTTGAACAATGTCTTTTTCACTATGATCAATAATATTTAGAGATTTACTGCCATATTTAAGTGATGATTTTATTAAATCGGATACATCTAATATAGGTACAACTTCTCCTGAGCCTAGAATAGTTGCTCCTGTAATATTTCTAACTTTTTTTAATTGTTTATTAAACCTTTTTACAAGTACTTCTTGTTCTATTATTATATCATCTACACTTAAAGCAATCTTGTTTTCCATATCACTTACTACTAAAACTGAAATTACTTCATTAGAAACTTCTTCTTTTCTTTCATCTTTTAGTTCTAAAATATCTTTTAGCCTTACAATAGGAATTATATATCCATCTAATAATATAGTCGCTCTGTTTTCCATTATTTTAACTTCATCTTTTTTAATTCTCATAACCTTTTCAACTTTTCCAGTTGGTATTACAAAATCTTGTTTTTCTACCCTTACAATTATTCCTCTATTAGTTGAAATTGTTATAGGAAGCATAATTGTAAATGTAGTCCCCTTTTCTTTTTCACTTTTTACAGTTATCTTACCTTCAAGCTTTTGTACTTTTTCATGCACAATAGCAAGTCCTAATCCTCTACCGGATATATCAGTAATTATATCACTAGTAGAAATTCCGGATCTAAAAATAAGCATTTTTGCACTTTCATCATCAATAACATTAACTTGATCTTGTGTTAAAACATTATTTCTAATAGCTTTTTTCTTTAGTTTCTCGATATCTATTCCTACTCCATCATCAGAAATTTCAATTTTCACTGTATCACTGCTTACCTGTACAATATTCAAATTTATTCTCCCTTTAGAAGATTTTTCAATGCCATGGTCAATACAATTTCTGATAATATGCATAAGAGGATCTTTCATTTCTTCTAAAATTCTTCTATCAATTTCTACTTCTGTCCCCTTACTTATAAATTGAATTTCTTTACCTATATGTCTAGATAAATCCCTGACCATCTTAGGAAATATTTCTATTATAGAAGAAAAAGGAAGCAGCATTATGCTTTTTATATCTTCTATAAAAGTGTCTGTCATCGTCTCTATTGTTTTTGCCTCATTTTCAGCAGATTTTAGCAAATTATCTATATTAGTTTCTAGCATCTCAATAAATGTATAATTATTTTCTTTTTTCCATAAACCAAGTAATTCCTTGATTTCTTTAATCTCCTTAGCCCTTTGAATAGAAGAAAGTTTTGCATAAATCATTTCTTCTCCTTGAAGCAACAAAGAATCTAATTTAGATTTAGAAACTCTAACAATTTCACTTTTCCTATCTTCAGGAACTTTAATAATATTATTATTTTGTATTTTTATATCTTCTTTAATTTTTACATCTTCAGAAGCTTTTATAATATTAACTTTTCCTTCTTGTACATACTTAGATTTTATATTTATATCAGTTTTTATATCTTTATCACTGTGAACATTCTTAGGTTTTATTAAATGACTTTTCCCTAAACTACCGGATTCTATTTTTTTTAGTTCACCCATAATCACTGAAATATCTTTAATTTCACCTTCATTTAAAGAAAGAATATCTTCTATAGTATCCATAGCTTCATTAAAAATATCAAACATTTGCTCATTTAATTCCAATGTTTCTTTTTTTATTTTAGAGAATATATTTTCTAGAGTATGACAAAGAGTTTCAATTTCTTTCATACTCACTGCTCTTGATGCACCTTTTAAGCTGTGAAATTCTCTATGTATCGTCTCAACAATTGTTTTTTTTTCTTCTTTAGCAGATATTTTTTCTAATTCAAGCAATGACAAGGAAATAATTCTTAAATGCTCATGAGCTTCTATTGTAAAGGTAGAACGTAACTTTTTAAAAAATTCAGCATCATTTATATGCATTCCTATCATCTCTTTCCTTAAATCTTGTATTTTTCAGTTAACTGCTTAAGTCTATATCCCATTTCTTGAAGTCTGCTTGTTGCCTCTTCTAGCTGTTTCATGCTATCAACATTTTGAATACTAGCCTCGTTTATGCCTTCCATTGCTATTGCTACCTGATCCATTCCAATCAATTGTTGCTGGCTAGATGCTTCTATCTGTACAGCTGCCTGTGCAGATAGATTTATATTTTCCACAAGTTGGTTTATAGAATGACCTGCTTCACCTGCTTGTTTCATGCCTGCATCAACAAGCTTTATTCCTTTTTCTGTTGTCATTACAGCTGTATTCGCAGCTTTTTGTATATCTCTTAATATATTTCTTATCTGCTTAGTACCTTGCTTTGATTGCTCTGCTAAATTTCTAATTTCTTGTGCCACTATTGAGAATCCTTTTCCATGTTCTCCCGCTTTAGCTGCTTCTATTGAAGCATTTACAGCAAGTATATTAGACTGCTCTGAAATAGTGTCAACACTCTCTATAAGCTCACTAATGTTCTGACTCTGCTCACTTAAACCTAGTATACTTTCTGCTATTTCTTGCATTTGACTATTGATAACATTCATTCCTTGTAATGTATCTTCTGTTGCCTTATTTCCTAACTTAGATATTTCAAGTGATTTTTTTGCATTATTTGAAACATTTTTTGTTTTTTCACTTGATACATATACCGTCTGTTTTACCTCTTCAACTGTCGCTGTCGTTTCACTAACTGCTGAAGAAGTTTGAGCTGCTCCTGTTGTAACTTGGGTAAGAGAAACTGTAATTTCATTAACAGAAGCTGCGAGTACATCTACTCCATTAATAGTTTCCTTTGTTTGTTCTTTAAGATTTTTCAGCATATTCCTAATCGCTTGTGTCAAAATTCCTATTTCATCTGATCTTTTTTCTTCATCTAATTCAACAGTTAAATCTCCCGTAGCTATTCTTGAAGCCACATTTGCGATTTTCATCAAAGGAGTTGCAATATTAGACGATATAATAATTGAAAATATTATTATTAATATTGCTGCAACTATTAAAATAACTGTCGTTAAATTTTTTAATTTATGTACTGATTGAAATGCTTCAGCTTCGTCTATTTTAACAAGTACAGCCCACTCTAAGCCATCAATAGTTAATGGAGTATATGCAACAATCGATTCAATACCATGATAATCAATATATGTATCAACAGCTGTCTCTCCAGTTGTTACAACAGCATCTGTTCCTTTTGTTCTTATTTCCTTTAAAAGTATAGCTGATTTTTTTGCCTTTATTTTTTCATCTTTCTCATATTCTACAAACCTAGTATTACTTCGTAATTTATAATCCTGTCCAATTAAAACAACTTCTCCACTCTCACCAAGTTTTAAAGATTCCCAGTTATTATTATTCGATACAATTTCGTCTATTTCTTCTGTTCCCATTTTAAAAATAAGGACACCAATTTTTTGATCTCCTTTAAGAATTGGAGAAGCTATCCCTAAAATTGGCTTTTCATTAGAAGGACTATAGAATTCATAATCTGTTATTGTTGTAAAATCTTTATCACTACTATTTCTTGCAACTTCATATGCCTTTGCAATATTTGTATCTTTATAAGGTCCAGTCAAAAGATTCGTCCCAAAATCAGCTTCTTTAAATGCTGAATATAAAACATTTCCACTTGAATCTACAAGCAACACATCTCCATGCCCTAATTTATCAATAAAATTTATAAATGTAGGATTATATTTTTCATGTACATTATTATAAGAACCGCTGTTTAATCCAGCCTTCGTAAATTCTTCCATGGCTTCTACAACAGATGGTTCCTGCGCCATATAAGTAATTCTCTCTTGATTCACTTTAAAATGATCTTCTATTTCTTGTTTCTTTGTATCCCTTGTAAAAATAAGTTGGTCCGTAGCCAATTTTTGTAAGGTTTTTTCTGATTTGTAATAATTTAATTCTCCTATAGTAATAGCAGGTATAATAGCTACTATTAAAAAACATATAATCAACCTTGCTTTTAAACTTTTAATCAAATTTTTCTTTGTCATATTTATGTTTTCTCCCTTCAAATGATTAAATTACATCTTCATTAACAATAATTTTTTCATCTATCATTATATTTTTTATGTTTAAAACAATACTTCTTTCTCTTGTTATTCCTTTAAAATAGTCAGTATTAAAATTAGTTATAGTTAAAACATTTTTTTGTATTTCTGATAAATAAATATCCTTACATCCTAAAATGCCATCTACAGCTATTCCAACTTCTATTTCATCACATTTTACAACAATTACTTTTTTTACTTTATCTGCATCTATTTTTTTCATAGTAAAACCAAAAAAATTCCTTATATCTATTACTGATATTATTTTTCCTCTAAAATTCATTATCCCTACTATAAACGAAGGTGTACAAGGAAGCATAGTAACATTTTTTATAGAATACACCTCATTTACATATCCAATTTCAACTGCATATCTTTGATTGGAATCATCATCATTTATCACAAATTCTAAAATTTCAGTACTTCCAAATCTTCCTTCCTCATTACTTTTTTCCATATAAATCTCCCTTATGGTTTATATTTTTAATCATGTGCTTTAATACTCCAACTGTCATTTCTTCTGAATAAGGAACTACATCCTCTTCATTAAAATTATCAAGTAATGTAAGTGTATTTTTAAAATTTTTAGATGCTTGAATATATTTATCTTGTTTCAAATTTAAATTCCCTAAGTCAAAATAAGCCATAATAAAATTGTGATCAAGATAAATAGCTTTTTTTAGTGATATAACAGCTTCACTAATATCTCCTTGCTCTTGCTGAATACTGGCAAGAAGATAATAATAAAAAGGATTTATTTTATCAATAGAAATAGCCTTTTTGCACCATTCGATAGCTTCTTCAAGTTTTCCATCATTAGCAAAAGAAAGAGCTATTATTTCAAATTCCTGTGCATCCATCTCCTGTAAATCTAGTTTCTCTTTCTTTGGTAATTCATTCTTACTTTTTATTGTAATATGATTATTTATTTCTAAATTTTTGTTATATGTAATTATCTCATTTTTCATTATTTCATTTTGCATTATCAAATTTTCATCTATAATAATATTATTAAAAACATTATTGTCAAACGACTTTACTGAATTATTTTTTTCAATGCTTTTATTATATAAAAATATATCATTAATATTTACAGGTGTAAAAGAAGTGTCATTAACAAATAAACTTTCAGTGGGTGCTACAATAAGCCAACCTCCATCTGCAATATTATTGTAAAAGCGGTTAATTATTTTATTAGCCTGATACTTGCTAAAATATATAAGAACATTTCTACAAAATACAATATCTATATCTTCTATAATCTTCTTATCTAGTATATAAGTTGAATCAGCCAAATTCAAACTATGAAATTCTACAAGTTCTCGTATGTCATCTTTAATCTTATAACTCATATCATCCATTCTAATAAAATACTTATTTTTGACACTTGAGTCTACACCTCTAAAAGACCATTCACTGTATATTCCTTCTTTAGCCTTACTAAGAGATGAATGATTTATATCAGTGGCAATAATTTCAATATCCCAAGTTTTATAATCTGGAATAAGTTCTTTAACTAAAATTGCTATAGAATAGGCTTCTTCACCAGAAGAACAGCCTGTACTCCAAATTCTTAATCTTTTACTAGAACATTTTCTATCATTAATTATATCTGGCAATATTTTTTGTCTCATTACCTCAAATAATTTTTTATCTCTAAAAAAATAAGTTTCCCCAATAGTAAGGCAGGTCACCAAATTTTTGAGATCTTCTTCAGACAATTTGTTTAAAAGTATTAAATTTATGTATTCTTTAAAATCAATATTTTTTTGTTTTGCTGCATTAGATATGCTTCTTGAAAGATCTTTAAATCTTTTTTCTGTGAAATGTAAGCCAAACCTTGTTTCTATAAAATTATTTATATGATGAAGAACATTTTTCGGAACACCATTGATCATTTTTATCCCTCTACTTAATTTTGAGATTTTTAATTTATATATAATAGTCCCTTTTATTATATATCATATCAAATCCAGCATAAATGTTTTTTTAGATTCCATAACATTATAAACATTACAAAAACTAAAAAATTCATCTAGTTGCTAGGCACTGATTCATGTCGCAAACGATTCCTACGGGCTCCGTTCTCAAAATTCACATGCGTTCATGACGCCAACAAGTCTAACGACTCTGTTGCTTAAAATAGTTGTAAGCATAGTTATTTCATCAATGTTATTCACAAAATAGAAATTTTATAATCCCTTACTGTATAAAAAGACCATACTAAATTACTTTAGTATGGCCTTAGATTTTTCTTATTTATTTACTTTCCACCTTTTCCTTTACTCATATAACAGATATTCCTGCACTAGATAAAAGATCTATCTCTCTGTAAATAGTCCTTTGAGATACACCACACCTTTCGGCAAGCTCTTTTGCTGTTATTGTTTCTTTATTAAGTAAAATAATTATTATTTCCATCAGTCTATTGATTTTCATATCTATCACCAATTATATTATATCAAATATTTAAACCTTTTAATTTTTCACATTAAAAAACCGTATAGATTTCTCTATACGGTTACAATCCCAATTGGTGGAGGCGAGGGGAGTCGAACCCCTGTCCGAAAGCCCTTTCCCTAAAGCTTCTACGAGTGTATCTACTATATTAAGTTCTCGTCTCTCTCAGCGCCTAGTAGCGGGCTCTAAGATCGACCAGCCTTAGTTAATCTGTCTTTAGTCAAGGCACCCTAAAGATAGGTCCCCACTTCAATGACGTTCTAGTCTAACCCGTGGGCAAGTTAGGTAGAACGAGCAGCTATATTAAGCCGCTAAAGCGTAATTATCGTTTGCGTTTATATTTAGTCCCTAGTTTTTACATGTTCTAGAGAAACATGACTCGCTACTCTAAGTTCCAAACCCCCGTCGAAACCTTTACGCCCCCATGTTTTAGTATCTGCTCGACATTTCTCTTTGAATACGTCTTTGAGCATCTTTTTTAGCTAAATCATGGCGCTTATCATAAAGCTTCTTACCTTTAGCAAGTCCTATAGATACTTTAACCTTACCTCGCTTTAAATATACACTAAGAGGTACTAGTGAGTATCCTTGTTGGTTTATAAGTCCAATAAGCTTTCTTATCTCTTGCTTATGAAGTAATAACTTTCTAACTCTAAGAGGATCTACATTAAATATATTTCCTTGCTCATATGGGCTTATATGCACTTGTCTTAAGAACACCTCTTCATTATCAACAGAAGCATATCCATCTCCTAAGTTCAGTTTACCTGCTCTTATAGATTTAACTTCTGTACCTTTAAGCTCAATACCTGCCTCATAGACTTCCTCTATAAAGTAGTTATGTCTAGCTTTTCTGTTTGATGCTAAGATTTTGTTTCCTTCACCCATAATTTCACCCTCTTACTACTTCAATACTTATTGTGAAAATAATAATACCATATCTAAAGCTAATTGTCAAGATTAAGACTTGAGCTTAGACTTTTAAACTCAAGCCTTAATTATATGATTTTCAACTTACTCAAATTTTATCCGAAAGCTAAAAGTTCTAAGACTCCACCATCTTAAGGCTGGAGATAAGAACTTAACATCTTCTGGATTAGTTCAACTAGAAATTCAGTTGGAGTAAAAACTCCATCTGAATTAAGTTTCACTTTATACTATTGTAAGCTCTATTTCTTTAAAATCTATATTTACACTAGATACTTTAACTCTTAAACTATCTCCTATTTTATAAGTCTTCTTAGTGTGCTCTCCAATTAAAACGTAGTTATCAGAATCAAATATATAATAGTCATCATTTAAATTAGAAAGCCTTATAAGCCCTTCTATAGTGTTCTCTACCTCTATGAACATACCAAATGATGTAACACTAGATATTCTTCCTTCAAATTCTTCTCCAATCTTATCAGCCATGTATTCTGCTTTTTTAAGATCTTCAACTTCTCTTTGAGCATCATCTGCTGCTCTTTCTCTTAAAGATGACTGATCTGCAGAGTATGCTACTATCTGCTTAAGTTTTTGTAGTCTCTTTTCGTCTATCTTTCCATTTATAGACTCTTTTATTATTCTGTGTATTTGAAGATCTGGATATCTTCTTATAGGTGATGTATAGTGAGAATAATATTTTGCAGCAAGCCCAAAGTGTCCAGAGCAATCTGGTGAATATCTAGCCTGCTTTAATGATCTTAACATAAGTGTAGAAACAACTAGTTCTTCATTTGTTCCTTTAATATCATTTAAAAGAACTTGTAAACTCTTTGGATGTATATCTTCAAGATCTCCCTTTATATGATATCCAAATGTCGCTACAAACTTGTTAAACTGCTCTATTCTCTCTAAACTTGGAGTTTCATGTATTCTATAAACAAAAGGTATTTTAAGCCAGAAAAAGTGCTCAGCTATTGTTTCATTGCTGACAAGCATAAATTCTTCTATTATTTTATTAGCTATCCTTCTTTCATACTTCTTAACATCTAATACCTTTCCATTCTTATCAAGTATTATTTTAGCTTCTGCAAAATCAAAGTCTATGGCACCTCTTGATGATCTTCTCTTCATAAGTATTTTTGCAAGTTTTTCCATAGTTCTAAAGTCTTCTACTAAGTCACTGTACTTATTTATAAGCTCTTCATCTTCATTCTCAAGTATATCAGATACATCAGTATATACCATTCTAGCTTTAGTCTTTATTACAGACTCAACTATTTCATGATTTAAAACCTTACCACTGTCATCTATTTCCATAAATATAGATAAAGTAAGTCTATTTACATTAGGATTTAAACTACATAGTCCATTAGATAATTTAGTTGGAAGCATAGGTATTACTCTATCTATTAAGTATACAGAAGTTCCTCTTTTTAAAGCTTCTTTATCAAGCTTACTTCCTTCTTTAACATAATGAGTTACATCCGCTATATGAACTCCTAATTTATAATTTCCATTATCAAGCACTTCTATAGATACTGCATCATCCAAATCCTTAGCATCTGCTCCATCTATAGTAAATGTAGTTATATTTCTAAGGTCAACTCTTCTCTCTATCTCTTCATTAGGTATCTCATCACTTATTCTTTGAGCTTCTGCTAATACCTTATTAGGAAATTCCTCAGGTAAGTCAAGTTCTCTAATTACAGATAGTATATCTACACCTTTTTCACCTTTTTTGCCTAATACTTCTATTATTTTTCCCTCTGGATTTCTTCCTTTTTTAGGCCACTGAGTTATTTCACAAACTACCTTATCGCCATGGCTCGCTCTTAAAGATTCTGCTTTTGGTATATATATATCTCTTGTAAACCTTTTGTTATCCGCTACTACAAATCCAAAGTTTTTGCTAGATTCATACACTCCAACCACAGTCTTAATAGATCTTTCAACTATTTTTATAATTTCACCTTCTGCACGTCTACTCTCTTTTGCGGTCTCCATTATTCTAGCTACAACCTTATCATTGTGCATAGCTCCATTTAAATGTTCTGCTGGTATAAAAAGATCTTCTACTCCCTCTTCATTTGATACAACAAATCCAAACCCTCTTTGATGCATTTGCATTCTTCCAACAAATAAGTTCATTTTATTAGGAAGACCATATCTTTTCTTTTTAGTCTTATATATTTCTCCTTCTTCTTCAAGTTCATCTAAAAAATTATAAAACATAGCTCTTTCAGCTGGATGTACATCAAATATATTTGAAAGTTCCTCTTTAGTTAAAGGATTATATGCATTTTCTTTCATAAACATAAGTAATGTTTCTTTCATTCCTGGTATCATCGAATACCTCCTATTAAAATTAAAGTTTTAATTATAGTTATATGTTTTCCATTTATTATTATTTTAAATCCTATTTTTAGTAATGTAAATTTTAACACTAAGTCTTATGATATCATTTTTTATACACTAATACATCATTTTTTTCTATTTTTAAAAATAATATCAAGACCTATACCAATTAGTATCACAGGCCAAAATCTAACTAATATATCTATGGTAGATACATCTATAATATTGAAGTTTTCCAAAGTCCATCCTATTCCTAAAATTATAAAAAATAAACCCCAAATCAACCCACCTTTATTCACATTAATCATCTCCCTGCTTTTTAACTATAATACATATCCCAATTACAATGAAAATTATAGGCCATAATTTCTCTATTCTTACCCAATATAAATACTCATCTATCAAGCTAAAAAGACCTAGTAAAATTAATATTATCCCTAGTAAAACTTTATTTTTCCTAGATCTTTCCTTATCATATCTAGATATACCTTCATCGTATTTTTGTTTATTCATATTATATTCACAAAAGCTCTCTTGTGGTATTATAACTGCGCATATTATATAAGCAAAAATTCCCAATCCACCTGCAAAGAACCCTAATATCCATAAAACTCTAACTATAGTTGAATCAATGTCAAAGTATTTCGCTAACCCGCCACAAACACCAGCCAGAACTCTGTCATCTAATGATCTATAAACTTTTTTATTCATAAAAATCATTCCTTTCTCAATGTATTTTCCTATTAATAGCAAAAAGAACTGTATATTAATATAATATACAGTTCTTTTAGATATATAAACATTTATTTTAATAATTTTAGTAATATTCCTCCATACTGAACAAATAATGGAGCAAATACCAAAGATACTATAGTCATAAGTTTAATCAAAATATTTATAGATGGACCTGATGTATCCTTAAATGGATCTCCTACTGTGTCTCCTACAACAGCTGCTTTATGAGGCTCACTTCCTTTACCTCCATGTTTTCCTGATTCTATATATTTTTTTGCATTATCCCATGCTCCACCTGCATTTGACATCATTATGGCCATAAGTATACCAGATACTAAGGCTCCAGCTAAAAGTCCTCCTAGACCTTCTGTCCCAAGTAATAATCCAGTTAAAATAGGAGATAATACAGCAAGAACTCCAGGTACTACCATTTGCTTTAAAGCTGATGCAGTTGATATATCTACACATTTTGCATAGTCCGGCTTTGTAGTTCCCTGCATTATTCCAGGCATTTCTCTAAATTGTCTTCTAACTTCTTCTATCATCTCAAAAGCAGCTTTTCCTACAGCCTCCATAGTCATAGCTGAGAATAAAAACGGAAGCATACCACCAATTAGCATACCTGATATTACTACAGGATTAGTTAAATCTATTCCGCTAAGATTTGCAGCTTCTGTATATGATGCAAATAAAGCAAGTGCTGCAAGCGCTGCTGATCCTATTGCAAACCCTTTTCCAATAGCAGCTGTAGTATTTCCAACAGAATCTAGCTTATCAGTTATATTTCTAACTTCACTTGGCAGCTCACACATTTCTGCTATTCCACCTGCATTATCAGCTATAGGTCCATAAGCATCAACAGCTATTGTCATTCCCGCTGTTGATAGCATACCTACAGATGCAAGTGCTATTCCATAAATTCCTGCAACAGAATAGGCCATCAATATACCAAGTGCCATAACTAGTATCGGCAATAATGTAGATCTCATTCCAACTGCAAGACCTGATATTATAGTTGTAGCAGGTCCAGTTTCAGATTGATAAGCAATTTTTTTAACGTGAGAATAATCGCTAGATGTATATATTTCAGTTAATTGACCTATGCATATTCCAACTATTATACCTATTAATACTACCCAAAACCCCTTTAAATCTCCTAACAAGTTATTTGATAAGAAAAATCCAAATCCCATAGTTAAAATTGACGATACATAAGTTCCCATCTTAAGTGCCTTATGAGGGTCACTATTTTCATCTGCTTTTACAAAAAATGTACCTATTATACTTCCTATTATTCCACCTGCGGATAATAATAAAGGAAATATAGCTCCATTTATACCGTATGCTATAAGTCCAAGCGTTATAGCTGCTATTAATGATCCTACGTACGATTCAAACAAGTCAGCACCCATACCTGCAACATCGCCTACATTATCTCCTACATTATCAGCTATAACAGCAGGATTTCTCGGGTCATCTTCTGGTATTCCAGCCTCTACTTTACCTACAAGATCTGCTCCTACATCGGCAGCCTTCGTATATATACCCCCTCCAACACGTCCAAATAGGGCAAGAGAAGAAGCTCCAAGACCAAATCCAGTAAGTATCTTTGCTGATTCAGATGGATTGTTTCCTAACTTATAAAGAATTAGAAATAAGAATCCCACTCCTAAAATTCCAAGACCTACTACTGTCATTCCCATTACAGCTCCACCAGAAAACGCAACACTTAATGCCTTGTTCATTCCATTTTCTTTGGCTGCATTTGCAGTTCTTACATTTGCTTTTGTTGCAACCTTCATTCCAAAGAAACCTGCAAGTGTCGAGAACAATGCTCCTACTAAAAAGCACACTCCAGTAAGAGGGCTTATAAATAAACATAAAACTATAAATATAGCTCCTACAAATAAAACCAAGGTCTTGTACTCTCTAGTCAAAAAAGCCATAGCGCCTTCTTGTATGTATGAAGAAATTTCCTTCATCCTATCAGTACCAACCTCTACCCTGTTAATCTTATTTGCTAGTATAAATGCAAATAACAAGGCTATAATACCTGAAAGTGATGCAATACCTGCATATGAGATCATCTGCATAACCTCCCCCTTAAGATTTATTTTAGCTTTTAAATAGCTATACTAGTTTTATATTATTTTATTTGTCCTATTATGATATATATTTAAAATTCATCTAGTTGCTACGCACTGACTCATGTCTCCAACAAGTCTCACGACTCTGTTGATTAAAATATTTGCAAGTTTAGTTCTTCCACCAATATTGTCTATAGAGCGAAAATTTTATAATCCCTTAATATACAAAAAATGACGCTTATTAGAATATCTTTAAGATATTCTAATAAGCGTCATTTTTCAATTAAGTAATATACAAAATTATTGTATAGCAACTAATGATATTGCTACTATTATGAATAAAGTTGCACAAACAGATGTCACCTTTGAAAATAAAGCATCTAAACCTCTTGCTTTAGTTCCCATAACTTGTTCTGCTCCTCCTGCTATACTTCCAGAAAGGCCTGCACTTTTTCCTGATTGAAGTAATACACTTACAATCAATACTATACTACTTATAAGTTGAACTACCATTAAAAAAGTTTTCATTCTGCACCCCCTTGATTTTAAGCTCAATTAATATAGTTAGTTTAACATATATAAATTAATAATTCAATCAACAAAGTACGTTGAATGATTAATTCATAACGAATAGGAAATTATATTCATCTTTAATTTATCGATAAATATAAATTCCGTTATGAGTTTCAAAAAAGTTTACATTTAAGATTCTTCAGAGAAGAACTTTTTTATATATTAAAATAGGAAGGATATATATCCTCCCTATTATTTTTAATTATTTTAAGTTAAAGAAAGCTTTCATTCCAGGGAATTGAGCTACCTCTCCAACTATTTCTTCAATTCTTAATAATTGGTTGTACTTAGCAACTCTATCAGTTCTACAAGGAGCACCAGTCTTGATTTGTCCTGCATTAAGTGCAACAGCTAAATCAGCTATAATAGTATCTTCAGTTTCTCCTGATCTATGAGATATAACTGCTGTGTATCCAGCTCTGTTAGCCATTTGTATAGCATCTAGAGTCTCAGTTATAGTTCCTATTTGGTTAAGCTTTATAAGTATAGAGTTTGCTATACCTTTTTCTATACCTTTTGATAATCTCTCAGTGTTAGTAACGAATAAATCGTCTCCAACTAATTGGATCTTGTTACCTAATTTTTCAGTAAGTAACTTCCATCCATCCCAATCATCTTCATCTAATGCATCTTCAAGAGATATAATTGGGTACTTTTCAACCAAGCTAGCGT
The DNA here is from genome assembly GCF_934924865.1 of Tepidibacter aestuarii. Lineage (NCBI taxonomy): Bacteria > Bacillati > Bacillota > Clostridia > Peptostreptococcales > Peptostreptococcaceae > Tepidibacter > Tepidibacter aestuarii. Next base: position 2,531,355 of record NZ_OW235315.1, read on the forward strand.
AGAAGTCTACCATTTCTTCAACAGATAACTCTCTTCCTTCTCCAGCTAATACATACTTCTTAGTTTCTTTATTGTAGAACTCTGTAGCAGCTGCATCTATAGCTATTTTAATATCTTTTCCTGGCTCGTATCCAGAAACTTTAACAGCCTCAACTATTACTTGTAAAGCTTCTTCGTTTGATGCTAAGTTTGGAGCGAATCCACCCTCATCACCTACACCAGTTCCAAGTCCTTTTTCTTGTAATACTTTCTTTAAGTTGTGGTATATTTCAGCACACATTCTTAAAGCTTCTTTGAAACAACAAGCTCCAACAGGCATAATCATAAATTCTTGGATATCAACGTTGTTGTCAGCATGCTCTCCACCATTTAAGATGTTCATCATTGGAACTGGAAGTTGCTTTGCATTTACTCCACCAATGTATTGGAATAATGGAAGTCCTAATTCTTCAGCAGCAGCTCTAGCTACAGCCATAGAAACTCCAAGTATTGCATTAGCTCCTAATTTTCCTTTGTTCTTAGTTCCATCAATATCTATTAAAAGATTGTCTATTCCTACTTGATCAAATATATTCATACCTTCAAGTTCTGGAGCTATTATGTTGTTTACATTATCAACAGCTTTAGTAACTCCTTTACCTAAGTATCTTCCTTTATCTCCATCTCTAAGTTCAACAGCTTCAAAAGCTCCAGTAGAAGCTCCAGATGGAACTATTGCTCTTCCTATTTCTCCACTTTCAAGCATTACTTCAACCTCAACAGTTGGATTTCCTCTTGAATCTAATATTTCTCTAGCGTATACTTCTTGAATAAAACTCATATTTATTTCTCCTCTCTAAATTGGCAAATTTATTGTAATATTTTTGTTTTACTTTATAATAAGACTGTTTCCAGTCATTTCCTCAGGCTTTTGCATATTCATAGTGTCAAGTAAAGTAGGTGCTAAATCACAAAGTCTACCTCCATCTTTTAACTTAACATCTTCATCAGTTATAAATATACATGGAACTTCATTTGTAGAATGTGAAGTAACTGTGTTTCCATCTTCATCACACATATGCTCAGCATTTCCATGGTCTGCTGTAATTATAGCTTTTCCACCTAATGAAACTATTTTATCGATTATTTTTCCAAGACATTCGTCTATAGTTTCAACAGCTTTAACAGTAGCATCTACAACGCCTGTATGTCCTACCATATCTGGATTTGCATAATTTAAAACTATAAAGTCATACTTTTCTTCATCAAGTCTTTGAATTAAATTTTCTGTAACTTCATAAGCTGACATTTCAGGTTTTAAATCATATGTTGCAACCTTAGGAGATGGTATTAAGCATCTTTCTTCTCCCTCACTCGGATCTTCTTCTCCTCCATTAAAGAAGAATGTAACATGGGCATATTTTTCAGTTTCTGCAATTCTAAGTTGTTTTATACCCTTAGAGCTTAAATATTCACCTAATGTATTATTAAGTTTTTGAGGCTTGAATGCAACATTTACTTCATTTATAGTTATATCATATTGAGTCATACAAACAAATACAGTGTCTATATAATCTCTTTTAAATCCATCAAACTCTTTTGATGCTATACTTCTTGTTATTTGTCTTGCTCTATCTGGTCTAAAGTTAAAAAATACGATTGAATCATTCTCTTCTATTTTAGCTATTGGCCTATTGTCTTCAAGTATTACAGTAGGAAGTACAAATTCATCAGTTTTATTGTCATTGTATGCTTTTTCGACTGCTTCCTTTGCACTGTTTGCTGTTTCTCCTTGAGATAATACCATACTGTTATATCCAAGTTCGATTCTTTCCCATCTCTTATCTCTGTCCATTGAATAATATCTTCCAGAAACAGTTGCTATTTTACCTATTTCTATTTCTTTCATATAGGATTCTATTTCATCTATATATTTAACTGCACTTTTAGGATCTGTATCTCTTCCATCTAAAATTGCATGTACGTATACTTTTTCAAGACCTTCTTTTTTAGCAAATTCTAAAAGTCCTTTTAAGTGATCTATATGAGAATGTACTCCTCCATCAGATAAAAGACCCATTATATGAAGATTTTTATTATTTTGTTTCGAATTATTCATAGCTTTTAATAATTCTTCATTTTCAAAGAAATCTCCATCTTCTATTGCTTTAGTTATTCTAGTAAGCTCTTGGTATACTATTCTTCCTGCTCCAATGTTTAAGTGTCCAACCTCTGAATTTCCCATTTGACCATTTGGAAGTCCAACATCTTGTCCACTTGTCTTTATTGAAGTACAAGGATATTTTTGTGCATATTTGATCATATTAGGAGTTCTAGCTTGCTTTATCGCATTTCCTAAATCTGAATTATTAATACCCCAACCATCTAATATAATTAAAGCTGTAGGCTTTTTCATGTCTATCAACTCCTTAGAAATTAACAAGTTCTACATAATCTTTTGGTTGAAGACTCGCTCCACCAACTAAAGCACCATCTATATCTGATTCATTCATTATCTCTTCTACATTAGCAGGCTTAACACTTCCACCATATTGTATTCTAACTTCTTCTGCAGTTTGATCAGAATACACGTTAGCCACAACATCTCTTATATAAGAGATAACATCATTAGCATCTTTACTACTAGATGTCTTACCTGTACCTATAGCCCATATTGGTTCATAAGCTATAACTATATCCTTTATGTCTTTTTCATCTATATTTACTAACGCTTCTTCAACTTGAACTTTAACTACATCCTTCGTTTTATCAGCTTCTCTTTGTTCTAAAGTTTCACCAACACAAATTATAGGGTTTATTTTATATTCTAAAGCTTTTATAACCTTCTTGTTTACAGTTTCATTAGTCTCATTGAAGTATTGTCTTCTCTCAGAGTGACCTATTACAACGTAGTCAACATCTATTTCTTTTAACATAAGAGGTGATATTTCTCCAGTGAAAGCACCTTTTTCTTCAAAATGCATATTTTGAGCACCAATCTTAATATTAGTTTCTTTAGATGCTTCTTTTAAATCTTTAAGTAAAGTAAAAGGAGCACAAATAACAGCTTCAACGTCAGTTCCTTTTATTTCCGATTTAACTTCATTAACAAATTCAACAGCTTCTTTTATAGTTTTATGCATTTTCCAGTTTCCTGCAATAATTGGTTTTCTCATAACTACACTCCCCTTTTAAATTATTTATTGTTTAAAGCGACTATTCCTGGAAGCTCTTTTCCTTCTAAGAATTCAAGTGAAGCTCCACCACCAGTAGATATATGAGTCATTTTATCTCCAAAACCTAATATATTTACAGCAGCAGCACTGTCTCCTCCACCAATTACAGTTGTAGCGTCAGCATCTGCCATAGCTTTTGCAACTTCTATAGTTCCTTTTGCAAAGTTTTCAAACTCAAATACTCCCATAGGTCCATTCCATATAACTGTTTTAGCTTCTTTAACAGCATCAGCATATAATTTTGCAGTTTTAGGTCCTATATCAAGTCCCATAAATCCTTCTTTTATGTTCTGATCTTCTGTAACAACAGGAGCTGTTTCTTTATCAAACTTTTCTCCAGTAACGTGATCAACTGGAAGTAATAATTTAACTCCCTTTTCTTCTGCTTTTTTAACCATTTCCATTGAATAATCCATTTTATCTTCTTCAAGTAAAGAAGTTCCTATTTCATATCCTTGTGCTTTTAAGAATGTGTAAGCCATTCCTCCACCGATTATTAAAGTATCTACTTTTTCAAGTAAGTTGTTTATAACGTTTATCTTATCAGAAACTTTTGCTCCTCCAAGTATAGCTACAAAAGGTCTTACTGGAGTCTCGACAGCTTCTCCTAAGAATTTTAATTCCTTTTGAATTAAGTATCCACATGCGCTAGTTTCTACAAATTCACTAACTCCAACAGTAGAACAGTGAGCTCTATGAGCAGTTCCAAATGCATCGTTTACGAATACATCAGCTAAAGATGCTAATTCTTTTGAGAAGTTTTCTTCATTTTTAGTTTCTTCTTTTCTGTATCTAGTATTTTGAAGTAAAACTACATCTGAGTTTTTCATATCAGCAACTGCTTTTTTAGCATTTTCTCCTACAACGCTATCATCTGCTGCAAATACAACTTCTTTATTTAACATTTCTGATAATCTCTTAGCTACAGGTGCTAAAGAAAGCTCTGGCTTAGCTTCTCCTTTTGGCTTACCTAAGTGAGAACATAAAATAACTTTTGCTCCATTTTCTATTAAATATTTTATAGTAGGTAAAGCTCCAACTAATCTGTTTTCGTCAGTTATAAAACCGTCTTTTAAAGGTACATTAAAGTCACATCTTACTAATACTTTTTTTCCGTTCACATCTATATTTTCTATAGTTTTTTTATTTAACATTGACATAATATACAACTCCTTTTCGCTAAAAGTATATCACATTTTCATAAAAATGCTATACTTTTTTTATGTTTTAATTCAAATATAAAAAGTCCTGAGTCCGTAGTATACACTACAAACCCGGACTTGTTTAAGACTCAAATTATAATATTATTTTGAAAGGTTTACAAAATGTTGTAAAGTTCTTATTAATTGAGCTGTATATGACATTTCGTTATCATACCAAGAAGCAACCTTAACTAATTGCTCTCCATTAACTTCCATAACCTTAGTTTGAGTACCATCAAATAATGATCCAAATTCCATTCCAATTATATCAGAAGATACTAATGGTTCTTCAGTATATCCGTATGACTCATTAGCAGCAGCCTTCATAGCTTCATTAATTTCTTCTGCAGTTACCTTACTTCCAAGTGTACAAACAAGTTCAGTTAATGAACCAGTTATAACTGGAACTCTTTGAGCTCCTCCATCTAATTTACCTTTAAGTTCTGGTATAACAAGACCTATAGCTTTAGCAGCTCCTGTTGATCCTGGTACTATGTTAGCAGCAGCAGCTCTAGCACGACGAAGATCTCCTTTTCTATGTGGTGCATCTAATGTATTTTGGTCATTAGTGTAAGCATGTATAGTAGTCATGAATCCTTTTGTTAAGTTAAACTTATCATTTAATACTTTAACCATTGGAGCTAAACAGTTAGTAGTACAAGAAGCTCCTGATATAACTGTTTCTGATCCATCTAATATATCATGGTTAACGTTGAATACTACAGTCTTTAAGTCACCTGTTGCTGGTGCAGATACAACAACTTTCTTAGCTCCAGCTTTGATGTGTCCTTCTGCTTTTTCTTTTGCAGTGAAGAATCCAGTACATTCAAGTACTACATCTACTCCCATTTCTCCCCAAGGTAAGTTTTCTGGGTTAGCTTCAGCAGTTACTTTTATTTCTTTTCCGTTTACAACAAAAGCTCCTTCTTTAACTTCTATTTCTCCATTGAAACGTCCTTGAGCTGAATCATACTTAAATAAGTGAGATAATGTTTTAGCGTCTGTTAGGTCGTTTATTGCAACCACTTCAAATTCATTTTTATCAAGCATTGTTCTTAACGCTAATCTACCTATTCTTCCAAATCCATTAATAGCAACTTTAATCATATTTATTCCTCCTAAATTAATTTATATTTTAAATCATGAACTAATTCGTAGCATTAAATTAATTCACATATTTTATTTGCAGCACCTTCATCAGTAATCAATACTAAATCACTTTTTATCTTTGATATAGCAAGTATTGCTTCTGCTTTCCTACTTCCTCCAACTATTCCTATAGTATTTTTTATTGATTTAAAATTTTCAAGTTTTATTCCTATAGTACTAGTCTCGTAGATTATCTCACCTTCTCTGTTAAAGTAATAACCAAAAGCTTCACCTACAGCCCCTTTTGATATTATGTATTGGTATTCCGAATCAGGCATCTTTCTTCTCATTGCCATATCATCCGCTCTTCCAACACCAAATATTAAAACATCTACATTTTGTATATGGTTTAATGTTTTATTTATCTCAGGCTCTGATATTAAACTATTTAAAGTTTCTTCGGTTACATTATCAGGAACATGCAAAAGCTTATAGTTGCCTCCAAGCTTTTTCCCAATTATTGCAGCTATATTATTCGATTGTATTTCTACCTCTTTGCCAAGTCCCCCTCTAGCTGGAACTACCAAGATATTTTCATATCTTTTTGTTTCATGACAGCAATTAGCAAACTCAAGCATAGTATTTCCGCCAGTGACTCCTATTATATAGTCATTTTTTATTATTTTAGTAAGATATTTGTAAGTTTCTTTACCTATATCTTTTATAATAAGAGGATCATCATCAGCATTTCCAGGTAGTATTATAACTTTTTTTATGCCTAGTTTTTTCTTTATTTTTTCTTCTAACTCAGAAATACCCATTATTTCGTCCATAAATACCTTCAAATCATTAAGCAGATTAAGTCCTTGTTCATTTATGCTCATTCCAGAAGTATGTATGTTTATAAGATCTTGTTTTTTCAAAAATTCAACCTCTGATCTTACTACTCTCTCGCTTAAATCCAATTTATTTGAAAGAGATCTTCTTCCTATGGATTCATTTAATGATATCTTATTTAATATTTTGTATCTTCTATACATAATATCTAAAACTTCAGGCATTATTTTTTTCTGAATTTGTATCAAATTTTTCATAATCTCATACCTCTTAGGGTTTTTTTGGTCCCTGTGTTCATTTTATGTCCCTGTGCCTTCATTTTTTAGGTGGGATCTAAAAAGTCCCTATGATTTTTTTTAGTCCCACCTCTTGTTTTAATTCTATACCAACATAGAAATTTTTTCAATATTTTTTTGAAATAATATTATTTTTTTTATTTTATTTCTAGTATTTAACAGAATTCTTTTCTCTTAGAAGATGACCTTATTCCTAGTTCTTCTCTGTATTTTGCAACAGTTCTTCTAGATATACTTATATCCTTTTCTTCTAATAGAGCGCATATTTTAGAATCGCTATATGGCTTTTTCTTATCTTCAGAATTTATTATTTCCTTTATTATATTTTTTATACTAGTAGATGCTATATCTTCTTGTTGTTTTAAACCACTGCTGAAGAAGTATTTTAGTTCAAATATTCCATGTGGTGTTAACATGTATTTACCATTTACACCTCTACTAACCGTTGATTCATGTATTTCTAAATTTTGAGCTATATCTTTCAATATTAATGGCTTTAAATACTTATTTCCATTTTCAAAAAATTCATACTGATATTTTACTATTTCTTTTGAAATCTTAAGTATAGTATTTTTTCTGCTTTCTATATTTTTAACTAGATTAAATGCAGAATTTAATTTTTCTTTTATATACTGTTTAGCGTTTTCATCATCTTTAGAATTTCTTAATATTTCTTCATAGAATTTATTTATTCTTATATTAGTAGTGTTTTTTTCATTTAGGTATACTTCATATTCTCTTCCTATTTTCTCAACTATAACATCTGGTGTTATATAGTTATTCTTTGAAGAAGTATATTTATTTCCAGGTTTAGGATCTAACATTTTTATTATATTTACTATTTCAATACATTTTTCCATAGTTATTTTATATTTTTTGCATACTTCTTTATACTTTTTATCTGCTAATAACTTTAAATCATTTTTAACAACGTTTTCCAAAGCACTATCTTGTATGTCTTTTTCCTTTAATTGGATAATCAAACATTCTTCTATATTTCTAGCTCCTATACCACTAGGCTCAAGAGTTTGCACTATCTTCAAGTTCTTCATTATATTTTCTTTAGTTGTTTGTAATGTATTGGATAATTCTTCTATATCATTTTTTAAATATCCGTGATCATCTATTGAATCTATTATGTATTCAACTATTTTTTTGTCTTTTTTACTTAAATTATAATAGCTTATTTGATTTTTTAAATATTCATATAAATTCATATTATATTTAATCATATTCTCTAGATTATAATCTTCATTATCATAATTTACTGAACTTGCTTGATCATAAGTTCTATTATTTATATTATCTATATATTTTTCCCAATCTATATTATCGTCCTTATCTGCTTCTATAACAGGATTTTCTTCTGTTTCTTTAGATATAACTTCTTCTAAATCTTGAGTGCTCATATTTAATATATCTAAAGACTGTTTCAATTGTTTTGTAAGCACTAGTTTTTGACTTTGATTTAATTCTAAACCAAAATTTATTTTCATAAAAATCCATCCTTTACGTTAAACTCATATTCAATACTCTTATTATATCAAAAAAATTTTATTTAATATTTATTAATTAATTTTATTTAATTTTTATTCACTTCAATACCCATTCATTTGTTTTTTTTGAAATTTTTGATACATATATTTTACTATAAAATTCGTTTTTTTTGACATACTAATTAAAAGTTCAACATTTTTCTGTTTTTTCATAAGGAGGTTACAAAATGATTAAAAATTTCAAATTACACATTTTAAGCTTTGTCTTTTTATTGATATTTGGCTGTGCAAACATATCTTATGCCGACACTGTTTATACGGTGGTTAAAGGTGATAGTATGTGGAAAATTGCTGTAAAATACGAAATTGGGTTATCTGAAATAATAAGTGCTAATCCACAAATTAAAAATCCGGCACTTATCTATCCGGGAGATAAACTTACCATTCCTCAAATCAACGATGTAAAAGCTATTGAAAATGAGGTTGTAAGACTTGTAAATGTTGAAAGATCTAAAAATGGTTTAAAACCACTTACTCAAAACTGGGAATTATCAAGAGTTGCAAGATATAAATCTCAGGATATGATAAATAAAAACTATTTTTCTCATACATCACCAACTTATGGAAGCCCATTTGATATGATGAAGAACTTCGGTATAAGTTATTCAACTGCAGGAGAAAACATAGCATATGGTCAAAGAACAGCAGCTGAAGTTATGAATTCTTGGATGAATTCTTCAGGCCATAGAAAGAATATATTATCTCCTAATTTTACTCAAATAGGAGTTGGTCTTGCTACTAAGAGTAATGGAACTAAATATTGGACACAAATGTTTATAAGACCTTAATAAAAAAGATGTGCCTTTAATCGGCACATCTTTTTTATTATAATAATCTATCTAGTCCTTGCTTCAAATCATCTATTATATCTTCTACATCTTCAAGACCTACTGATAATCTTACAAGTCCATCACTTATTCCAGCTTGCATTCTTTCCTCCGGAGTATAAGGAGAATGAGTCATAGATGCTGGGTGTTGGATTAATGTTTCACAATCACCTAAGCTAACTGCTAATGTACAAAGTTCAAGACTGTTTATGAATTTTATACCATCAGCTATTCCACCCTTAACTTCAAAAGCTATCATAGCACCTGGCATATCCATTTGCTTTTTAGCTACTTCGTATTGATCATGATCTTCAAATCCTGGATAATATACTTTCTCTATTGCTTCATGGTTTTGTAAGAACTTTGCAACTTCCATTGCATTTTCACAGTGTCTCTTCATTCTCACACCTAAAGTTTTTAATCCTCTTATTATTAAGTACGCATCAAACGGACTAAGAACTGCTCCTGTCATGTCCTTTACTCCAAATAATCTAACGTTATTTATAAAATCTTGCGTTCCTACTACAAATCCAGCTATAACATCTCCATGGCCATTTAGATACTTAGTAGCAGAATGCACTACAACATCAGCTCCAAGTTCAATTGGTCTTTGAATGAAAGGTGTACAGAATGTATTATCAACAATTAACATACAATCTTCTTTTTCATGAGTAACCTTAGCTACTTCTTCAATATCAACTACCTTTAAGTTTGGGTTAGCAGGTGTTTCTATGTACACAACCTTAGTATTATCCTTCATAGCCTCTTTAATATTATCCACATTAGATGCATCTACAAAAGTAACCTCTACTCCAAATCTTGTAAGACCGTGATTTAAAAGCGCAAAAGTACAACCGTATAAAGTTTCATCAGCAACAACATGATCTCCAGCTTTTAAGGCTGTCCAAAGTGCAGACGATATAGCTCCCATACCAGAAGCTGTAGACATACAAGCTTCACCATTTTCAAGAGCTGCTACCTTTTCTTCTAATTGTGTAGAAGTAGGATTACCAAGTCTTGTATATATATATCCTGGCTCCTCAAGTGCAAATCTTCTTCCGCCTTGCTCTGCATTGTCAAATACAAAAGTAGATGTTTGATATATAGGAGTAGTTAAAGCTCCTGATACGATATCCTTTTTGTGACCCGCATGAATAGTCTTTGTAGAAAAACCAGCTTTCTTTAAATTATAATTACTCATATTATATCCCCTCCAGGTAATATTTTACATGTTAATTTATTCACTTACAAGGGGTATTAGTCTATATTCTTAGATTTATGTAAATTTTTTTAATTTTTCAACAGTGTTATAAAAAACCAGATAGAAAAATTCTATCTGGCTCATTCCTTACATTATATACTATCTATAAGTTTCTTTAAATCTACCTCTTCAAACTGATGACTTGTATTACAGAAGTGGCAAGTAAGTTCTGCTTTTCTATCAGTTTCAAGTATCTCCTCTAAGTCCTTCTTCCCTATACTAATCAATGCTCTTTCAAATCTTTCCTTGCTACAATCACACTCAAATCCAACTTCATATTTATCAAGTATCTCATGATCAAGATCTGCAAGTACTATATCCAATATATCTTCTGGCATTTTTCCTTCAGCTATTAAAGTTGATATAGGCTTCATATTAGATAGATTTTTCTCTAACATCTGTATACTTTCCTCACTAGCATCAGGAAGAAGCTGAATTATAAATCCACCAGATGCTTTTACAGAATAGTCCGTATCAACAAGTACTCCTAAAGCTATTGCAGATGGCTGCTGCTCTGAATATGCAAAATATGCAGTAAAGTCTTCTGCTATTTCTCCATTTACTAAAGGATACGAGCCTATATATGGCTTCTTAAGACCTAAATCCTTTATAACAGTTATAGTTCCTTGTGTTCCAACAGCAGCTCCAACATCAAGTTTACCAGCATACTTAGGAGGAACGTCAGCAAAAGGATTTGATACATATCCCTTTACCATCCCTTTTGAATTACTAACTATAACTATATTGCCTAAAGGTCCATCTCCTTTTATCTGAACTGTTAATTTATCATTTTCATTTTTCATCATAACACCCATCATAGATGTAGCAGTTAAAGTTCTTCCAAGTGCAGCACTTGCAACTGGAGTTGTATTATGTATCTTTCTAGCAGTCTCTACCATATCAGTAGTATATGCAGCAAAAGCTCTTATGCTGTGATTTCCAGCACTCGCTCTAATTATGTAATTTTTCATGTTTGCCTCCTTACGAATATTATCTATAATTAAAAATATTATAATTTACTTACATATTAAAATTCCCTGATATTTAAGTTTCGCTTTATCAGGGAAAAAGTATATCATTTAAATAATAAGCAGTCAATTGTGTGTATTATTTTTTACACACAAAAAATACTCTCTCGGTTTCTTCATCTGCATCTAAAAAAGTAAAATCTCTATACACTTTAATATAATCAAATCCTGTATTTTGCAGCATATTTATTATTTCATCATTCTTATAAGCCCTTTGGTAATGGGTTTCTTCAAACTTTTGATAATATTCTCCATTTCGTGTAAAGAAAGCTAAGTCCATCTCTACCATATTACTCTCATCATCAAAATAATTCTCCCAAATATAGGTTATATCTTCTCTATTTTCACCAAAAGTATTGTTTCCAAGAATATTTGATAGTTTATTATATGAACTTATATCAAATATAAATACACCTTTTTTCTTAAGCAATCCATATACATTATCGAATATACTTTGTATGTCTTCATCTTCTAATATATAATTAAATCCATCGCATGCACATAGAACACAATCTAAATTATAAACTTCAAAATCTAGCTCAGTCATATCTTGATTTAAAAATACAACTTCTATACCTTCGTCTATACATTTTTCTCTTGCTACGCTAAGCATATCCTCAGATATATCAATTCCTAAAATGTCGTAATTTTTTTTAGCAAAAGGAATAGTTAAATTCCCCGTCCCACATGCAAGTTCTAGTATATTCTTTACCTGTACATCTTCTTTTTTTATTATTTCTTCTACATAATCTACCCATTTATCATAGTCTACATTGTCCATTAAATTATCGTATATGAATGCGAAATCTTTATACTGCATAACCTTCTCCTATTTCTTTTTCTTATTTTTTTTCCTAGCTGTAAGCATTCCACCAATTCTTCCAGCTTCCTTTGCTGTAAGCCCTGCCCAGCCGTTTTCATTTATTTTATCCATAAGTCCTATTTCACTGGCAATTTCATATTTCATTATATCATTTTCTGTAACTATTTTCTTCTTTTTATTTTTTTCCATGATACAACCTCCTTTTTTCTTATTTTTACCATGTTTGTTCAAAATATTCTTCGACATTTTTCTACTTTCTTCTCTTGATTTTTATTGTATACAGTGATACAATGTACTTCGTTGTGAAATAATATTATTTTCCCACTCCCCCTTTAGTATAAAAAAGAGGTCAGCTAAATAGCTGACCTCTTTTTCGTTACAAGGAAATCATATAATTTTCAACTTGCAAATAACATTAATTAATAAACTGAAATAACAACTATTTTTAGCAACAGAGCCCGTTAGGACTAGTTGGCGACATGAGCTATGCGATAGCATAAAGCGAATTTTATTCTGATAAAGCACCTTTATACTTTAGTAATTCTACATATGTGTTTATACCATTTAAAAGTATCTTTTCATCAAAGTTAAATTTTATATGGTGAAGTCCACTTATAAACTCTTTATCAATATTTCTAGCGCCTAACATAAAAAACAGACCTTTAACCTGTTGTTGGTAATAAGAGAAATCCTCAGATATCATTAATGGTTCAAGTATTTTTATATATTTATCATCAATAGCTTCTTTTAATTCATAGAATAGTTCTTCATCATTGTTAACAGCAGGATAATCATCCTTTATATTTATATTTATACTACAATCAAAAGATTTTTCAAATCCACATGCTATATCAAAAACCCTTTGCTTTATTTTGTCATATACTTCTTGCTTAAATGCCCTTATAGTACCTTCAAGTTTCACACTCTCAGCTATTATATTTCTTCTACTTCCACCTTCTATTTTCCCAATGCTCAATACGCCTTCATCAAGAGGTCTTATATTCCTAGATACTATACTCTGTATAGTGTTTATAAAATTTGAAGCTATCATTATTGAATCAATAGCATTTTGAGGCATGGCGCCATGGCCTCCTCTACCTACTATTTCAATATCTATTTCACCTGTTTGTGCTAAAAAATGAGAAGGTTTAACACCTATAAAACCTTCATCTATTTCAGGATATATATGAAGTCCATATATTTCATCAACCTTATATTTATCTAAAACACCTTCTTTTATTAACGGTAGTGCCCCACCGGGAGATTCTTCTGCAGGTTGAAAAATAAAGATTATATTATCCAGTAATTTATCTTTATTAATGTTTAAATACTCTATAAAACCTAAAAGTATACTCATATGTCCATCATGGCCACAAAGATGTTTTATTTGCCCATCTATATTTAAAGCATCCATATCTGCTCTAAAAGCTATATTTTTTTTAGCTTTTTTTCCTTTTATAATACCAACTACCGCTGTTTCTAAATATATTTCATATTCTATTCCTAGAATATCTAAATAATCTTTTATATATTTAGATGTTTTATACTCCTTCATTCCTAATTCTCCTATTTTATTTAAGCTATTTCTGTGCTTATATACAATGTTATTTAGCACTCCAACATCTGCTCTTATGTTCATTTTTATCTCCTTTCAAAAAAGAATTATCACAACATTATATTTTGTTGAATATATTTATATTGAATGATACTATATATTAAAGTATTTGTTTTTTGTTTCATTATAAAATTTATAATATCATATATTTATGGTAAAGGGGGTTTATCTATGAAAAAAGTAAACGTTGCGATAGTTGGAGCAACAGGAATGGTAGGAAGAACATTTTTAAAAATCTTAAAAGAAAGAAATTTTCCTATAGAGAACCTATATTTATTAGCGTCTAAGAAATCTGCTGGTGACGTTATTAATTTTAATGGAAAAGACTACATAATAGAAGAATTAACGGAAAATTCATTTGACAAGGATATAGATATCGCTTTATTCTCTGCCGGAGGAGAAATTAGTAAGAAATTTGCTCCAATAGCTAAAGAAAAAGGTGTTATAGTAGTAGACAATAGCAGTATGTGGAGAATGCATGCTGATGTGCCTTTAGTTGTTCCAGAGGTTAATCCAGAGGACGTAAAAAAACACAATGGTATAATAGCAAATCCAAACTGCTCTACTATTCAAGCAGTAGTACCTTTAAAAAATCTTCACGATAAGTTTGGTATAAAGAGAGTAGTATACTCAACATATCAAGCAGTTTCTGGTTCTGGTGTTAAAGGTATATCTGATTTAACAGAAGGTATAAAAGGAAATGAAAACAAATTATATCCTCACCCTATAGCTTACAATGCATTACCTCATATAGATGTATTTATGGATAATGGTTATACAAAAGAAGAGATGAAGATGATAAATGAAACAAAAAAAATACTAAATGACCATACTATAAAAATAACAGCTACAACTGTAAGAATACCAGTAATGTATTCTCATAGTGAATCTGTTAACGTTGAATTTGAAAAAGAGTTTGACCTTAAAGAAGTATTTGATGTTTTAAACGCTACAGATGGAGTTGTTGTTGTAGATGATCCTAAAAATAACGAATATCCTCTTGCATTAGATGCTGAAGGAAAAGACGAAGTATTCGTAGGTAGAATAAGAAGAGACTTCAGTTTAGATAATGGTATCAACATGTGGGTTGTTGCTGACAATATAAGAAAAGGAGCTGCAACTAACACAGTTCAAATAGCTGAGCTTTTATTAAAATATAATTTAGTATAGAGAGGATGATTTTCATGCTATTTAAAGGTTCTGGTGTTGCTTTGGTTACCCCATTTAAAAATGGAGGAATAGATTTTGAAAAATTAGCAGAAATTATAGAATACCATATTAAAGAAGGAACAGATGCATTTATAGTATGTGGAACTACTGGTGAAGCATCTACAATGACAGATGAAGAGCAAATCGAAACTATAAAATTCGTGATAGATAAAACAAATAAAAGAATACCAGTTATAGCAGGGACTGGTTCTAACAATACAGCCCATACTATACACCTTAGCCAAAAAGCTGAGGAATTAGGAGCTGATGGACTTTTAGTTATAACTCCTTATTACAATAAGTCTACTCAAAAAGGCCTTATTTCTCACTTCAATGCTGTAGCTGATGCTGTTAATATTCCTATAATTGTTTATAACGTTCCGGGAAGAACAGGCGTTAATATAAAACCTTCTACTCTAGCTCAAATAGCTACACACAAAAACATAGTAGCTGTTAAAGAAGCTAGCGGAGACATATCTCAAGTTGCTGAGATGGCAAGAGTTTGTCCTGATGGATTTGGAATATACTCTGGAAATGACGATATGATTCTACCTCTATTATCTCTTGGAGGATCTGGTGTTATATCTGTTGTTGCAAATATATGTCCAAAAGATACTCATGATTTAGTAGCTAAATACTTTGATGGAGATATCGAGGGTTCTAGAAAGCTTCAATTGGATATGAAAGCTTTAATAGATGCATTGTTTATAGAAGTAAATCCTATACCAGTTAAAACAGCTATGAATTTATTAGGATTTGACATGGGTGAACTTAGACTTCCACTGGTAGATATGGATGATTGTAATTTAAGCGTATTAAAGAAAGAATTAACAAACTACGGATTCAAATTATAGCACTTTATCCGAAAGCTAAAAGTTCTAAAACTCCATCCTATTAAGGCTGGAGTTAAGAACTTAACAGCTTCTGGATTAGTTCAACTAAAAATTCAATCGGAGTAAAAACTCCATCTGAATTAAGTTCCACTTTATAAAATCCTATACTGCATATGTAGTATAGGATTTTAAATAGCTTTATTATAGGAGGTTTAAGATGATTAAGGTTATAGTTAATGGATGCCTTGGCAAAATGGGAAAGGTTTTGACAAATTCTATATATGATGATGAAGCTTTTGAACTTGTAGCAGGCGTTTCTAGAGAAATTGATGAAACTACTGAGTATAATGCATACTCTAACATATTAGATGTTAACGAAAAAGCTGATGTAATAATAGACTTTTCTAATCCAACTACATTAAAAGATATGCTATATTATTCTAAAAAAACTAAAACTCCGTTAGTTATAGCAACAACTGGGTATACTAATGAAGAGCTTAACATGATAAATGAGCACTCTAAAGAAGTTCCAGTATTTCATAGCTCCAATATGTCTCTTGGTATAAATCTACTTTTAAAGCTTGTTGAAATATCAGCTAAAGCTCTAAACAATTTCGATATAGAAATAATCGAAAAACACCATAACCGAAAAGTTGATGCACCTAGCGGTACTGCTTTGATGCTTGCAAATGAAATTCAAGCTGTTTTAGATAATGAATTTAACTTTGGTAGACATGGTAAAAATGCGAAAAGAAAAGAAAACGAAATAGGTATTCACGCAGTACGAGGCGGAACTATAGTTGGAGATCACAGCGTTATATTCGCAGGTAAGGATGAAATCGTAGAGCTCAATCATACAGCTTTGTCAAAAGAAATATTTGCTCAAGGATCTCTTCAAGCCGCTAAATTTATTGTGAATAAAGAAAATGGATATTATAATATGAAAGACATAATATCTTTGTAATAAAATTCAGGAGGTAAATTACTAATGATGAAATTAACAGACCCATATGAAATAGCAAAATTCATAAAAAACTCAACTAAAAAAACACCAGTTAAAGTATATTTAAATGGGACACTAAAGAATAAAGATTACGAGAATGTAAAAATATTTGGTAGTGATAGTAGTTATATTTTAATAGGAGATCATTTATCTGTTAAAAGTGTTTTAGACGACAACAAAGAAACTATCGAGGATTATCACTTAGAATTTGATAGAAGAAATTCAGCTATACCTACTTATAATTATTTGCATGAAGATGCTAGAATCGAGCCAGGAGCTATTATAAGAGATATGGTTTCTATTGGCAAAAATGCAGTTATAATGATGGGTGCAGTTATCAATATAGGAGCTGAAATCGGAGAAGGCTCTATGATCGATATGAACGCCGTTATAGGGGCAAGAGGAACTGTAGGTAAGAATGTACATCTTGGAGCTGGCGCTGTCGTTGCTGGTGTGCTTGAGCCGCCTTCTGCTACACCTGTTATTTTAGAAGATGATGTTGTTGTAGGAGCAAATGCTGTAATATTAGAAGGTGTTATAGTTGGAAAAGGAGCTGTTGTTGCAGCAGGTGCTGTTGTAACTCAGAATGTACCCGAGGGTGCTGTTGTAGCTGGTTCTCCTGCTAAGGTGATAAAAATGAAAGATGAAAAAACAAAAGAAAAAACTAAGATTATGGAAGATTTAAGAGGATAACAAACTTTAAAATATGCCTATGAAAATACCGAATTCAATAGATATTTTCATAGGCATATTTTTTATATGGTTAAATAAATATTCATAAAAAAAGATGGCTAATTAGCCATCTTTTTTTATCTATCTTGATCTGTTACGTTGAATACATATGGAACATTTCTATAGTAATCTCCATAGTTTAGTCCATATCCAACTACAAATTTATCATCTATCTCAAATCCCACATAGTCAGGAACTAGATCTACTTTTCTTCTAACTGGTTTATCTAATAATACACAACATTTAACACTTGCAGGATTTTTTGTTTTTAAGTGATTCATAACAAAGCTCATAGTAAGAGCTGAATCTGTTATGTCATCAACTACTAAAACATCATATCCAGATATATCATCCTTTATATCTGCAACCATATCTATTTTTCCACTTGACTCTTCTGAATGTCCGTAACTAGATGTAGTCATAAACCCTATTTTAACTGGAATATCTATCTTTCTAACAAGGTCAGCAGTGAATATGAAGCTCCCCTTTAAAAGAGATATAACAAATAATTTCTTATCTTTATAGTCCTCTGCTATTTCTTTTCCAAGTTCAGCAGTTCTTCTAGCTATATCTTCTTCAGAGCATAGCGTTTCCCATACTTTAGTTTCTATATTCATTTATAATAAACCTCCTAGAGTACTTGTATTTTAAACTCTATTTTAATTAAAAAGTAGATTTTTGTCAACAATACTTTGGTTGTTATTCATACCGTCCATAACTTTTATTATAACCTCATCTGTCATTGTCATTCCTTGAGCACTAACTTTTCCTAAGTTTCTTATACTTTCTTCAACTTTGTTTCCTACTATTCCGTTAAGAGCTGGTACTATACAGTTGTATTTTGCTATTACAGCACTTTGAATAGCAGCAGATGCAGCAGATGCAAGCTTTAGCGCACATCCAGCTTTTGCGCCATCACATATCATACCACTTAAGTTTGCAATCATATTTTCAATTGATCCATTTATTTGATCATAAGTTCCGCCCATTAGCCAAGTTATAGCTGCTGCTGAACCTGTAGATGCTGCTACTCCACATCCACAAACCGCAGATAACCTGCCTGTATAATTCTTTATATAACCTGTAACTAAATGACTTATAGCTAATGCTTTTGATAATTTTTCTTTTGTCTGAGGATACATTTCATTGTAAGCAGCTATTGGAAGTATAGCTGTAAGTCCATGATTTCCACTTCCATTAGAACTCATAACAGGCTTATTAATTCCACTCATTCTAGCATCAGAAGCTGCTGCTGTTAACATCATCGCTCTATTCATAAGATCATCTGAAAGCATTTTATCATCCATAGCTTTTTTGATTCCATATCCTACACCAATACCTATCTTATCTTCTATAGCAACATTTGCCATATCCATATTCATATCGATTCCTTCTAATAAAAAGTCTAAATCAGATTCATCCATTTTTTCTATTTCTTGAATTAATTCTTTGATTGTAAGTTTAACTGCTGGACTGTCAACGTGTGTATATTCTACGTCTAAGCTTATTTCTCCATTTAATATTACAGAATCATTCTTTTGAATATGAACGAAGTTATCATGCTTAGTCATTATTATAATTTTTGATGTATTCTCTTTTCCTTTTAAGTTAACTTCTATGTAAACCTTTTCCGAAGTTTCTATAGGAGATATTTTAACCATATTTTGATCCATAAATTTTTCTGATATAGCAACTTCTTCTTCTCCTAATTTTTCTAATACTCTAAGGCCAAGTTCAGACTCTCCTCCATTAAGCCCCATAGAAGCTGCTATTTTAAGACCTAATCTTGTTGTTCCAGGTATTCCAACACACATACCATTCTTATATACGTTAGGGCTTACATATATATTGCATTCAACTATTTCTTCTCCTAATAATTCCTTAGCTTTTGCACAAGCTAATGCTACTGCAACTGGCTCTGTACATCCTAAAGCTGGCTTTACTTCTGCTTTTAACATATCTAAAAGTATTTTTTGCATTTTAAAACCCCCAATTCAATTTTTATACATTTATATTTAGCACAAAGTGTGCCAACTTTTCTGTACCAGTCTTTTCAACACTTGTAGTTTATTATGTATTTATTCTATATGTTATATATGACATTCTGTATCTTTTTGAAATAAAATAATCTCAAATCGAGATTTTTGTCTCAATTTGAGATTATTTTATAATAAAGATTATTTTATTCCGTATTCTTTCATTTTTCTATAAAGTGTAGCTCTAGATATTCCAAGAGCCTCACAAGCTCGTTCTTTGTCTTTCTTGTAATCTTTAAATTTATGCAAAGCTTTGATTATTTCTTGCTTTTCTATTTCCTTAAGAGGAGTTATATCGTCATTTATATCACATTTAAGTTCTCTATTTTTTTTTATTATTTTTCGAGGTAGGTTTTCGCATATTATTGTCGATGAGCTTGACATATTTATACTGTACTCTATTACATTCTGAAGCTGTCTTACATTTCCGGGCCATGGATAATCCAGTATTTTACTTATTGCACATTCTTCTATTCCACTTATATCTTTATTTAATTTTTTAGAATAATCTTTAATTATATTATATATAAGTAATACTATATCTTCTTTTCTATCTCTTAATGGAGGTATAGATATAGGAATGACATTTAGTCTATAATATAAATCTTCCCTAAATTCACCTTTTTCAACCATCTCTTCTAAATCTCTATTTGTTGCAGCTATTATTCTTACATCAACCGGAATATTTATTTTTCCCCCTATTTTTTCAACTTCTCTTTCCTGTAACACTCTAAGTAGCTTTCCCTGTAAATGAATACTCATATCTCCTATTTCATCAAGGAAAATTGTTCCTTCATTTGCAAGTTCAAACTTTCCTACTTTCCCGCCTTTTTTAGCCCCTGTAAATGCACCTTCCTCATATCCAAACAACTCACTCTCAAGCAAGTTATCTGGTATTGCTGCACAGTTAATAGCTATAAATGAGTGCTTACATCTATTGCTGCTATTATGTATCGCTCTTGCAAATAATTCTTTTCCTGTACCACTTTCTCCTGTTATCAACACAGTAGATGAAGTCTTAGACGCAACCTTTGCTTCATTTTTTACGTGTTGCATTAATAGACTATCTCCTATTATATTATCGAACCCTATATTATAGTTTGTCCCAGTTATTTCATTAAAGTTTTCTATAGCCGAAGAGTTATCTATAAAATCAAATACATATCCTTTTATATCCCCATCTATTGTTATTGTATTTGTGTTGTATATACCTCTTAATGTATAGTTTTTATTTTTATAAGTGAAAGATGTGCTTTTATATCTTTTTTTTACAGCTCTTATTTCATTTTCATTTATGAATTTTAGCATATTGAATATATTATTTTTATCTATTTTATCATCTAACCTAAATATGTTTTTGAATTTATCATTGTACTTATCTATGTTTCCATAAACATCAGTAGATACTACTGCTTTATCCATATTGTTTAGAAGCATTTCTAGTCTTTTTGCCTGTATTTTTATTTCATAAGACTTATTCTCTACTTTTATTTTACTCGATATTAAATCCGCCATTTTTGTTAAAAAACTCATCAACTGACTTTTGTTATTTTTTATATTATGACCTTGTTCTTGTGTAAATGCTATAAGACCTATAACTCCATATATTTTTTCTTCTAATGCTATAGGGCAGCATACCTCTGCAAATTCTTTGCATTGATTTTTGTCCTTACACATTTTACATATTTTATCTTCTCTTGGGTTTTCAATTATAAAACTTTCGCCTGTATCTAGAGAATTTTTAAATGCAGAATATAAACTTATCTTTTCTCCTATTTTATCTGCATATTTTCCAGTCCCTGCAATTCTAGTTAAATTTCTATCAACTATAGTAACATCTACATTAAGCACAGACGATATAACATCCGCTGTATTCTTTATGTCTTCTTTTATAAGCGTTAAATCTACCATTTTAGAATCTGTCCTTTATTTTAAGTTGTACAAGTATTTCTTTTATATCTTTTAGTAAAATAATAATCTTATTTATAGAGTATTGAATAGACATAAGTATAATAATAATCATCATCCAAACTATAGGTTCATAATAAATCTTCATTTTTTTCCTCCTTTTTTAGAAAAAATTCGCCTTATGCTGCCGCATAGCTTATGTCTTCAACGAGTATTACGACTTTGTTACTTAGAAATAGAGTAAAAATCATATAGTTTCCTATAGAGTAAAAAAGACTAGGTAACCCTAGTCTTTAATCTATTTTAACACCCATATAAATATAATTTTCACTGTCTATTTCTTTAAACGATCCACAAAATCCACTTCCACTGAATATTTCTACTATTTCTGTAGGTCGGTAAAATTTACCATTATACCCTTTTATCTTATTTTGAAGCGATTTTAATTTTATAGATAGATTTTTAGGATTTTTATCTTCTATTATTACCTTACCTTTATGTTTTAAAATTCTATACACTTCATTTAAAGCTTTCTTTTCATTCTCAAAGCAATTAAAATAATTTAAAAATATTACTTTATCAAAATAATTATCTTTAAATGGCATATATTCAACCGACCCTTGAATTATATTACAATTTCCATTATCTACAATGGCTGAATTAGTAATATATTTATTATTTTCAAGTATAATAACCTCTACCCCTAGCTTTTTTAAGTACTTTCCATAGTTAGATATATTCCCCAAAAGGAGGACTTTTTCTCCAACAGAGCAGTTTGCGGTCTCCAAGAAGTTATTTATGTTATTTTGTTTTTTATTAGGACTTATACTACCTCTTATATAATAAGATGTATCTACACATATCTTTTCCAAGTAAATTCACCTTCTGTCTTTTCTTTAGTTATTACTTATCTATTATAATAAATATAATTCCATTATTCAATATAAATACTCTTATTAATTATATAAAATATATTATTAACATTTTTGCTTTTTTATTTATTATTTAGTATTATTTTCTAATAATTTCTTCATTTTAGATACAGAAACCTCATATGCTACCTTTACATCAACTTCTCCATCTTCAACTTTTTTCTCATATTGTCTACTTTGAATCCTTCCCCACAATTGCACTCTATCTCCTACCTTTAAATTCTTGCAAAACTTTGCATTTCTTCCCCAAGCTATAGATGGTATATAATCAGACTTATTATAAGCTCTATTAACTGCAAGCAATAAATCTGTTATTTCTCTTCCTAGAGGAGTTTTTCTATATATAGGGTTTTTACATACATATCCATCTAAAAATATATTATTAGGATCTTTGTTTTCTTCCTCTACAAAAGCTAGTTCTCTTGCAAATATAGTTAATATAAGCTTATTCTTTCCATCAATTACCTTATTGTATGATCTCAACTGTCCTGACACTTCAATTTTTTTACCAATAGCCATATCTAAATCCACAATCAGTCTTTCTGATACTGTAATAGGCAGTATATCTTGCGAGTCACTAAGTCTTTTTATTTTTAGTTTTGTAGTATAAAACTTTTCTCCAAAGATTTCATGACTTACCTTAAGTTCTTCTGTAATTTCTCCTAACATATTTACAACATTCGTATCTTCTTTTATATTGATCATCTTCCTTCCCTCCATGTTCTTATGTATTATCTATATAAATATATTAGGATAAACCTTATTTTATTCAGATTTTCAAAAGATTTTAAACGCAAAATTCGCACTATACTATACAATACTAAAAGTAAGTTTAGCTATTTACCTTTTTGTTAAAAAATTCTCATAAAATACATACTAACAAGCCAAAATATCATCATATTACTATATATAAAAAGACTGCCGATATATAATCGGCAGTCTTATACCTAAATTTATTTAGTCTACTATTTCTTTATTCTTAGAAGCTGATTTTAATAGTGTAGCAGCTGTGTAGAATATAACAACTATAACTAACCAAGTTAATATTTTAATAGGTAGAGACTTTACAAGGTAAGCAGCTATTAATACTCCTACAACCCCTCCTATAGTTATACCCATAGCAGCTCTTCTATCGATAGCTTCTTCTTTGACGAATTTAACTGATGCAACTGGCATTAAGAATGCACAAGAACCCATCATTATAGGGAATGCAACTTTTGGAGACATACCTAATAAATAAACAAGTGCCATACATGGTGCGTAAAGACCTATTCCTGCAGTCATTAATGCTCCTAGTATAAAGTTTCCAACTACTGCTATTATAAGCTTAGTTCCTGATAATCCAATAGCCTCTCCTCCACCTGGCATCAAGTTTAATTGACCTGCAAGCATTAAGAAAGCTGTAGCAAATAAAGCAACTGCCATTGTTTTTTGAACCTTTTGCTCTGGAAGATGAGAAACTATTCCAGCTCCAACATAAGCTCCTATAGTTGCTGATGCAAGCATAGCTATTAATGTTGTAGGGTCCATATTTATAACTGTTATGAATATGAAAGCTTCAAGTACAACAGGTATAGTATGAGCAGCATTTAATGTTCCTGGTAAAAGTCTATCTTGAGTTTGTTTCATGCCTTTAAGTAGTGCTGTTGTAGGTGCAAATGAACCTATCCCTAAAGTATCGAAGAAATCTGTTATAAATCCTATAAAAAGAACTTTTGACCATGTATTATGTGTTTCTAAATTATCTTTATTCTTCATAAAATCCGATATAAATACTACTGCAAACCAAAGAGTTAAAACCCCTAAAACACCTAAGACTATGTTTATCATTGTTTGTACCCTCCTTATTTTTTTATTTTCATTTTACCACGACTTTGACAAAAAGTAAACAATCTCTTGCGATTTCTAAAATTATATATATTCTATATGTATTGTTATACTAATCAATATCAACTATCATAACAACACATGTATAATTTTTCTATTTTAATACAAATCCATGTTTTAATGGATCTTCAGGGTCTATTACAAAATGATTGAATCCTGTTATATAAGCTGACGCTGTTATTTCAGGAATTACAGAATCGTACTTAGCAACCTTACCAGTTCCAACTACTCTTCCTTTGAATAAAGTTCCTAGTATACTTTCGTATACGAACAATTCCCCTTCTTTTAACTCTCCTTTAGAGTGAAGAGTTGCCATTTTAGCACTTGTTCCTGTTCCACAAGGAGATCTATCTACTTGTCCTTGTCCAAATACAACTACATTTTTGTAAGTTGCTTCTGGATGAGATGGAGCATCATATATTTCAACTAAATCAACAGTATTTATGTGAGATAAAGTTGGATGTTGTATTTCTACATCTTTATTTATTATATCTCTTATTTGAAGAGCTAAATCAGTTAATTTTTGAGCGTTTTTAGGCTCAACTGAAAGTCCTAATTGCTTAGCATGTATTATAGCAAAGAAACTTCCTCCGAAAGATATATCAAATGTTATTTTTCCGATTTCAGGAACCTCTATTTCTACATCTTTTTTGTAGTGGAAAGCTGGAACGTTAACTATAGATACTTCTTTAACTTTTCCATTTTCAACCTTAGCTGTAGATCTTACTATTCCAGCAGGAGTATCCATTACAACCTCTGTAATAGGCTCTTTTGGCTCAACCATACCAGTTTCAATAGCTACTGTTATAGCTCCTATAGATCCGTGACCACACATATTTAAGTATCCGCCACCATCCATAAAGATTATTCCAAAGTCAGCTTCTTCGTTTACTGGAGCTGTTAATATAGAACCAAACATATCGTTGTGTCCTCTTGGCTCAAGCATGATTGAAGTTCTTAGTGTATCCATATTCTTTTCTAGATACTCTTTTTTCTCAGCCATAGTTTTACCTGGTATATTAGGTACTCCACCAACTATTATTCTTGTTGGCTCTCCCATAGTGTGTGAATCAACAGCGTGAATACTTCTTATAGCTTTCATACTATTTCCCCTCTTTTCTCATTTTTAGTTTTAAAAATGCAAGTGCTTTTTTGGAATCTAGAACATCTACATTGTTCTCTCCAACAACTTGTGTCTCTATGCCTTCTTCTGACTTATTGAAATCTACAATCGTGTCCATATAATTATTAGTTACCACGAATTTTGCTTGAGTTCCTATAAAGCTAAGTCCTACTACAGGTATTCCTCTTTTTCCTATTTCTTCTATTGTATTTGCATAGTCTACATGAGAGTTTCCCCATCCATCAACCGATATGATTACACCATCGGCTCTCATAGCTTCAGCCCAAGCTGCTGCTCTTTGTCCTACGAAATACTTTTCTTTATTATCTTGAGGTGTTCCTACTACCATAACACCTAAAAGATCTACATCCTTATCACCACTTACAATATCTAATAGTGGATCTCTAAAGTGATGAAGAGATGTTTCTTTAGTTGATGGTCCTATACCCACAATATCACCGCCTTACGTCATGGCTCTTAATGCGCCATCTCTGTATTCGTTAGGAGATATTATCATTGGAACATTGCCCATGTCTATAATAGATTTACCTCCTGAAACTCCACTTGGTTCATCTGAAAAAAGTTGGTTATCATACATAGCACCTTGACCTGCTATTTGCTTTACTATTACAACTTTTTTAGAATTAGGCCTTACTCTATCTAGATATTCATGTGACTCTGTTGAGTCTCTCCCATCTAATTCTTTTAAAACACTTCTTATTCCTTGTATAAATTCATCACATGCTCTAAAAGCTGCCAATGGAAGTTTTCTCTCATATGGAATATCTGGCTTTAAAGTCACATCAAAGTGAATTATGTAATCATGCTTAGATGGAGTACCTGCTTTATCTAATACAAGCTGCTCTTTTAACTTTCCTTCAGATGATCCAAATTCATGCATCTGTTTTCCTTTACTATCAGCTCCTGTTATCATAACATATACACCAGTCAAAGTATGAGTTATGCCCTCTCCTATTTTACCAAGTACCTTTGTAGATATTGGTACGATGTCCATAATAGTGTTTATATAAATATCATGTTGTCCAGGTTTTATTATGTTAATTTTTATATCTTTTATCAATTCTTCATTGTCCACCAAGCTTTTTGATATTTCTTTGTCAATCGCAAGCAGACGATTACTTATTGAGTTTTTATACCCAAATTTAACTTCATTTATATGAAAAGCCTTTATTACTAATCTTCTTAGAACTTTATCTTTATTCATATATATCACCTTCTTGAAGGTATTTTTATTTTACTCGGCTTGAATTTTTAGCTGTGCATGCC
Organism: Tepidibacter aestuarii; assembly: GCF_934924865.1. Lineage (NCBI taxonomy): Bacteria > Bacillati > Bacillota > Clostridia > Peptostreptococcales > Peptostreptococcaceae > Tepidibacter > Tepidibacter aestuarii. The sequence continues at coordinate 2,558,054 of NZ_OW235315.1, forward strand.
CTTCGAGTAAGCCAATCCAAAATCTGTTAAGTTCTTAACCTTAAGTCTTAAGAGAATTAAGTTTTGGAACTTTTAGCTTCAGTATAAAACCATTATATACTCTATATACTGATATAACGCCTATAAATTTTTGAAGATATTTCTTGTTTTATAAAACTTCCCTCTTTGTTCAAAGAGGGAAGTTTTTTAATTATACTTTAGCTACATACTCATATGGTAAAGATATTATTTTACCTGCGCTTGGTATTTCTACAAGCTTATTTAAAGTATCTTTTAATATGTTAGTTTGCATTTCAACGTTATTTGGCTCACCTGCATTTGCTCCCATTGGAACTAATGGAGCAACTGCTCTTGGGCTACCATTTTGTCTTACTACTGGAGGAAGAGCTGCTACTATTATAGTAGGTATACCTATTTCCTCAATCGCTCTCTGCACAATCACGGCAGAGCGGTGGCAAGTACCTCAGCCAGCTGTTAAGACAGCTGCATCTACGCCTTCTTCTTTTAATTGTCTAGCTATTTCTGGACCAGTTTCGTCAGTGAATTTTTGTTGATCTCCACCTCCACCCATAAATCCAAAATGCTTTGGAGCTACTTCTTTGATGAATCCTGCTTCTGCAAGTTCTCTTAATCTATCTATAGGGAACATACAGTTGATGTCCTTGTTAACATCGGCATTATCGTATCCACCATGCGATACCATCATGTCGCTAGTTGGAGCATCTCCTGGAATTACTCTAAATCCAAAATCTCCTGCTAAGTTAAATCTCTTATCTGTTTTTAAGTGCACACCAGCAGCTGTAGCTAAAGCTATTTTCATATCTTTTAATTCTTTAGTTACAGGTGTCCATACTGGTGGAGGTGTTATTGGTACAAATATTTCTGATTGAAGTCCTTTTACTACTGTAAGACTCATATCTATTACCTCTCTTTCCTGTTATTTATTTTGTTCTTGTTTACGCCTTTGGTTTTCTGCTATTATCTCGGCATATTTTTCATTAACTTCAGGTCCTAACACTTCAGGATAGCTTAATAAAAATCCAACTTCCATGCCAAGTTTTAATTCATAATCGCTTATTAACATTCTATTTGGTATTTTAAATTGACCAAGTCTACCTTTTAAATCAATAGTAACTCCACCATCTGTTAATTCAACGATTACACCTTCATACATTCTCTCTGTAGAGGAATATTTTAATCTATCCATTTATACCACCTATTTTAGGAATCTTATTTTTCGTAGATTTCTCTTCTCTTCTTACTTAATTCTAGTGATTGCTCATTCTCAAGAAGTTCTACTTTAGTTCCAGTTTCTTTTTCTATAAGCTCAACATTGTTTAACTTAACATTGTTGTTCCATTTTCTTTCTGGAGCCTTAACTTCTTCTCCAGCCATAACAGCCTTAACCATAGCTAACGCTCTTACAGCATCTTCTTTACATAATGTGTTGTTTGAAAGTATTTCATTTTCTATACCTTGCTTAGACTTATTGTTGTCTATCATGTATTTCATGTATTTATTTCCAACAACTAGAGCTCCTTGAACTGCAGAGAAAGTACATCCAACTACTGCAACTCCTCTTTTTCCTATTTGCTCATGGTGAGATGCGAAATCTATATGGTTATTTCCGAACCCTTCTGTAGTTATTATAGCTCCATCTACATCCATAGCTTCAACTATCATACCCAATCTGTTAGATACATAGAATTTCTCAGAGTTAACTTGAGGAGATCCTACAAATATAATACCTGCTAAATCTATTTCTTCATCTTTCATAGCTTCTATTACTAAAGGCTCTCTGTAGTAATGTCTTGAATTTTCTTTAGAAGCAGGTCCTATACAAGTTAATGCATGGATTCCTCCATCTAATACTTCAAGTGGAGATAACATAACTGGAACGTTTCCAAGGTCAACGTTAGGCTTAGCTCCTAATGTTCCTACTGGCTCCATTGGTAATATTAAGTTATCGTGCATTGCACCTTGTCCCATTATTTCTTTAACTATAACTACTTTTTTCTTTCCAGGTCTTCTGTATTGAGTTAACTCTTCAGTTTCAACTATTAAAGACTCATCAGCGTTCTTTAAAGCTTCTCTTATTTCTTGAGTTATAACATCTGTAGCCATATGAGCTGCAAGAGGTCCTGGTCTTTCCATATTCATTCCAGCTTTAACTGTAACTTGAGTCTTTATGAATATATCTCCTTTATCTGGAGCACCTGGTCTTCCCCACATGATATTCTTATCTAAATCACCTTCAGAAGAACCGAATTCACCTATTTGAACTCCGTTTTCATCAGTTCCTGTTACCATAACGATAACACCATCTATTACTCTAGTAATACCTGCTCCTAGTTCTCCCTCTTCTTTAGCAGCTATAGGTTGAACGTCCATTATAGTTTCACTGTAAGTGTTATACTTATCAGGAGTTACTATTTCTAACTTCATATCTACAACTAGTTCTTGACTATCTACGGCTTCTGGGCAGATATCTTTTCTTATATAAAGAGTAGTTCCCTCTATTTTAGTTTCATCAGCAAGCTCAACTTTTTCTATTTTGAAGTGCTTCTTAGTTAATGATCTCATAACCTTAGCTTCTTTAGCTTCAACAACTGGTGCTACAACTTCTTGAGCAGCTTGAGCAACAGCTGGTGCAAGTCCCATAGAAGCAGCTACATTTAAAGGTATTTCTAAATCTATATTTCTTCCTTCTCCTATGTGTATCTTAACAGATCCACCTTCAACTGGAGTAACACCAGTTACCGGAGCAACAGCTTCAACTAAAGTTTCTTTAGTTTCTTCCTTAACTTGTTCTTTAACTTCTTCAGCAGCTTCTACTTTGTTGATGCCTTCTAATAAATCAGCTGTAAGTGGAGTTAATGCATCTATAGTTTTAGTTAATTTAGCCCCTAAAACTTCTTCGATAGTTAAACAATCTGTAGATATTTCTAATAATCCTGAATCCTCTAAGTCAGCAAATATTGCTGGATCCTCTAAATTTGATGTTTCAATCACAGTACCAGCTTCGAATCTACAGCAGCAAACTGCTGGATCTTTAGCGTGAGCTTTAGCTGTTTCTGGAGTAATTGACATATAAATCGCCTCCTCTTATTTTTTTCTTCTATATATTTTATGTCCTGCACCTCTTAAAACATGGTCCGTACTATGGTATACTGGCACTCCTAACCTAGGAGCTACGTTCATAACTGTGTTAGTTCAGTCCTCACATGTTCCTGTAATAACTATTTCTGCACCTTGCTTTTTAAGGTATAGCACTTTTTCTGCTTGTCCTGGACATATTCCAGGTAAGTCACATCTATATCTTCCATTTGACTCTGTCATTCTCTTACACTTAGTTTCTGCTACAATTTCAGCTCCCATTCCAGCAGCTATTTCTTTAAGTCTGTCTTCTTGCGCACCACATTCACACGCAATTATACCAACTTTTCTGCTGTCATTAGGGAATGGCATTGATACTAATATACCTCCTAAAGTTTTAGTAACTGGAGAATCTTCTTCTCCATGAGCTCCTGTGAAAGGTCCTCCTAATACTATCTCTCCATATGGTAATTCGTATCCTCCACATTCTTGTATATAATGTTTAATAGGCATACCTATTGGAACATCCAAGAAATGCTTTCCGTTTTTAGCGTTTTTAACTCTTCCACCAACTGTAATATCCTTAGTTATAACAGGCTTTCTATCCTCTATAGCTAATACGATATTTTTCAGTGTTTCAGTGTTACAAACTACAGCTTTCGCTTCTAGTGGTAACTGTCCAGGCTTTAGTTCTACATTAAGTAGTTCTCTTATTATAACCCTTTCATCACCTGCTGGGTACATATCTGGTAAGTATTTGATTTCTATTTTTTCTTCATCTTTGCAAGCCTTACCAAGAGCTATAATAGCTTTTTTATACTTTGGCTTTACAGCTATATATCCTTTAGAAGCATTAGTCATTCCAACGACATATTTAAGGCCTTTTACAATAATTTCTGGATTTTCCTCCATTACTGCAACATTATGAGAAAGTACTGGTTCACACTCAGCGGCATTTGCTATAACATATCCACCTTTTAAATCTACATTTAATTTAATGTGTGTAGGAAATCCTGCTCCACCAGCACCCACTATACCAGCTTCTTTAACAGCTTCTATATGACTTTCAGTTTCTTTTATCTTAACGTAATCATTTGGTTGATCTTCATCAGCTTCTATGATTATGTCATTATCAGTTATTTCTGCTATTTTTCCATATACACTTGAGTGTATATTAGCACCTAGTCCGTTAGGTTCAGCTATTAACTGTCCCTTCTTAACCTCATTACCTATATTAACAATAGGTTTACATGGCGCTCCAACGTGTTGTTTTAAACTTATAGTTAAATTCACATTTTCACCTCCTGCCACTTTGTCTTCTCGTTATATTATTGAAGCAATTTATTTGCCAACTTTTATTTAATTTTACATTTTTTTGTATATTTTTCCTACAACCGTTAATTTCGCTAGTATTTATTTTTTCTATAGTATTAAGATTTTAATTTAGAATCTTCTATAGCATAATATCAAATTAATTAAATATGTCAGTTTTTTGACACCCGTTTTGTTTAATTTGATAACTTATTAACTCGCCAACACCTTTAGTTCTCTTGATTACCATGTATTTCCTTTAAGTAAAACCTTTTCCGTCAGTTTTTCAACGCACGTCTATTTTCTGACAGTTCAATTTATATAGTTTATTTCAAACACTCATCTAGTTTTTTGCATAAAAAAAATGACCATTCTTTATAGAAGAAATGGTCATTTTATATTTTAATTTCGCTCTATTTACTCTGTTATTTCTTTATTCTTAGAAGCTGATTTTAACATAGTAGTAGCTGTGTAGAATATAACAGCTATAACTAACCAAGTTAATATTTTAATAGGTAAAGATTTTACAAGGTAAGCAGCTATTAAAACTCCTATAGTTCCGCCTATAGTTATACCCATAGCAGCTCTTCTATCTATAGCTTCTTCTTTAACGAACTTAACTGATGCAACTGGCATTAAGAATGCACAAGAACCCATCATTATAGGGAATGCAACTTTTGGAGACATACCTAATAAATAAACAAGTGCCATACATGGTGCGTAAAGACCTATTCCTGCAGTCATTAATGCTCCTAGTATAAAGTTTCCAACTACTGCTATTATAAGCTTAGCTCCTGATAATCCAACAGCTTCTCCTCCACCTGGCATTAAGTTTAATTGACCTGCAAGCATTAAGAAAGCTGTAATAAATAAAGCAACTGCCATTGTTTTTTGAACCTTTTTCTCTGGAAGATTAGAAACTATTCCAGCTCCAACATAAGCTCCTATAGTTGCTGCTGCAAGCATAGATGTTAATGTTAGAGGATCCATATTTATAACTGTTATAAATATAAAAGCTTCAAGTACAACTGGAACAGTATGAGAAGCATTTAATGTTCCTGGTAAAAGTCTATCTTGAGTTTGTTTCATACCTTTAAGTAGTGCTGTTGTAGGTGCAAATGAACCTATTCCTAAAGTATCAAAGAAATCTGTTATAAATCCTATAAAAAGAACTTTTGGCCATGTATTATGCGTTTCCAAGTTATCTTTATTCCTCATGAAGTCTGGTATAAATACTGCTAGAAACCAAAGAGTTAAAACTCCTAAAACACCTAAGACTATGTTTATCATTATTTGTAACCTCCTCATTTTTTTATTTACATTTCATCATGAGTTTGATAAAAAGTAAATAACATCTGTATATTCCTAAATCATGTCTTTTTTTAATATATTGTTATAGTAATCAATATTGATTACTATAACAATATATTTATATTCTTTATTTTAATACAAATCCATGCTTTAATGGATCTTCAGGGTCTATTACAAAATGATTGAATCCTGTTATATAAGCTGACGCTGTTATTTCAGGAGTTATAGAATTATAATCAGCAACCTTACCAGTTCCAACTACTCTACCTTTGAATAAAGTTCCTAGTATACTTTCGTATACAAATAATTCTCCTTCTTTTAACTCTCCTTTAGAGTGAAGAGTTGCCATTTTAGCACTTGTTCCTGTTCCACAAGGAGATCTATCTACTTGTCCTTGTCCGAATACAACTACATTTTTGTAAGTTGCTTCTGGATGAGATGGAGCATCATATATTTCAACTAAATCAACAGTTTTTATGTGAGATAAAGTTGGATGTTGTATCTCTACATCTCTGTTTATTATATCTCTTATTTGAAGAGCTAAATCAGTTAACTTTTGAGCGTTTTTAGGCTCAACTGAAAGTCCTAATTGATTAGCATGTATTATAGCAAAGAAACTTCCTCCAAAAGATATATCAAATGTTATTTTTCCGATTTCAGGAACTTCTATTTCTACATCTTTCTTATAGTGGAAAGCCGGAACGTTAACTATAGATACTTCTTTAACTTTTCCATTTTCAACCTTAGCTGTAGATCTTACTATTCCAGCAGGAGTATCCATTACAACCTCTGTAATAGGCTCTTTTGGCTCAACCATACCAGTTTCAATAGCTACTGTTATAGCTCCTATAGATCCGTGACCACACATATTTAAGTATCCGCCACCATCCATAAAAATTATTCCAAAGTCAGCTTCTTCATTTACTGGAGCTGTTAATATAGAACCAAACATATCGTTGTGTCCTCTTGGCTCAAGCATAGTTGCAGTTCTTAGTGTATCCATATTTTTTTCTAAATATTCTTTTTTCTCAGCCATAGTTTTACCTGGTATGTTAGGCACTCCACCAACTATTATTCTTGTTGGCTCTCCCATAGTGTGTGAATCAACAGCGTGAATACTTCTTATAGCTTTCATACTATTTTCCCTCTTTTCTCATTTTTAATTTTAAAAACGCAAGTGCTTTTTTGGCATCTAAGACGTCTACATTGTTTTCTCCAACAACTTGTGTCTCTATACCTTCTTTTGATTTATTAAAATCTACTATTGTATCCATATAATTATTAGTTACTACAAATTTTGCTTGAGTTCCTACAAAACTAAGTCCTACTACAGGTATTCCTCTTTTTCCTATTTCTTCTATTGTATTTGCATAGTCTACATGAGAGTTTCCCCATCCATCAACCGAGATGATTACACCATCGGCTCTCATAGCTTCAGCCCAAGCTGCTGCTCTTTGTCCTACGAAATACTTTTCTTTATTATCTTGAGGTGTTCCTACTACCATAACACCTAAAAGATCTACATCCTTATCGCCACTTACAATATCTAGTAGTGGATCTCTAAAGTGATGAAGAGATGTTTCTTTAGTTGATGGTCCTATACCCATAATATCACCCCTTACGTCATGGCTCTTAATGCGCCATCTCTGTATTCATTAGGAGATATTATCATTGGAACATTGCCCATGTCTATAATAGATTTACCTCCTGAAACTCCACTTGGTTCATCTGAAAAAAGTTGGTTATCATACATAGCACCTTGACCTGCTATTTGCTTTACTATTACAACTTTTTTGGAATTAGGTCTTATTTTATCTAGATATTCATGTGACTCTGCTGAATCTCTTCCATCTAATTCTTTTAAAACACATCTGATTCCTTGTATAAATTCATCACATGCTCTAAATGCCGATAGTGGAAGTTTTCTTTCATATGGAATATCTGGTTTTAAAGTCACATCAAAGTGAATTATGTAATCATTCTTAGATGGAGTACCGGCTTTATCTAACACAAGCTGTTCTTTTAAAATTCCTTCAGATGATCCAAATTCATGCATCTGCTTTCCTTTACTATCAGCTCCTGTTATCATAACATAAACTCCAGTCAAAGTATGAGTTATACCTTCTCCTATTTTACCAAGTACCTTCGTAGATATTGGTACGATGTCCATAATAGTGTTTACATAAATATCATGTTGTCCAGGTTTTATTATGTTAATTTTTATATCTTTTATCAATTCTTCATTGTCCACTAAGCTTTTTGACATTTCTTTGTCAATCGTAAGCAGACGATTACTTATTGAGTTTTTATCCCCAAATTTAACTTCATTTATATGAAAAGCCTTTATTACTAATCTTCTTAGAACTTTCTCTTTATTCATATACATCACCTTTTGAAGGTATTTTTTGTTTTATAAAACTTCCCTCTTTGTTCAAAGAGGGAAGTTTTATAAAATTATATTTGAGCTACATACTCATATGGTAAAGATATTATTTTACCTGCACTTGGTATTTCTACAAGCTTATTTAAAGTATCTTTTAATATGTTAGTTTGCATTTCAACGTTATTTGGCTCACCTGCATTTGCTCCCATTGGAACTAATGGAGCAACTGCTCTTGGGCTACCATTTTGTCTTACTACTGGAGGAAGAGCTGCTACTATTATAGTAGGTATACCTATTTCCTCAATCGCTCTCTGCACGATCACGGCAGAGCGGTGGCAAGTACCTCAGCCAGCTGTTAAGACAACTGCGTCTACGCCTTCTTCTTTTAATTGTCTAGCTATTTCTGGACCAGTTTCGTCAGTGAATTTTTGTTGGTCTCCACCGCCGCCCATGAATCCAAAGTGTGCTGGAGCTACTTCTTTGATGAATCCAGCTTCTGCAAGCTCTCTTAATCTATCTATAGGGAACATACAGTTGATGTCCTTGTTAACATCGGCATTATCATATCCACCATGTGATACCATCATGTCGCTAGTTGGAGCATCTCCTGGAATTACTCTGAATCCAAAATCTCCTGCTAAGTTAAATTTCTTATCTGTTTTTAAGTGCACACCAGCAGCTGTAGCTAAAGCTATTTTCATATCTTTTAATTCTTTAGTTACAGGTGTCCATACTGGTGGAGGTGTTATCGGTACAAATATTTCTGATTGAAGTCCTTTTACTACTGTAAGACTCATATCTATTACCTCTCTTTCCTGTTATTTATTTTTTTCTTGTTCACGTCTTTGATTTTCTGCTATTATCTTGGCATATTTTTCATTAACTTCAGGTCCTAATACTTCAGGATAGCTTAATAAAAATCCAACTTCCATGCCAAGCTTTAATTCATAATCGCTTATTAACATTCTCTTTGGCATTTTAAATTGACCAAGTCTACCCTTTAAGTCAATAGTAACGCCACCATCTGTTAATTCAACGATTACACCTTCATACATTCTCTCTGTAGAAGAATACTTTAATCTATCCATTTATATCACCTATTTTAGGAATCTTATTTTTCGTAGATTTCTCTTCTCTTCTTACTTAATTCTAATGATTGCTCATTCTCAAGAAGTTCTACTTTAGTTCCAGTTTCTTTTTCTATAAGCTCAACATTGTTTAACTTAACATTGTTGTTCCATTTTCTTTCTGGAGCCTTAACTTCTTCTCCAGCCATAACAGCTTTAACCATAGCTAACGCTCTTACAGCATCTTCTTTACATAATGTGTTGTTTGAAAGTACTTCATTTTCAATACCTTGCTTAGACTTATTGTTGTCTATCATGTATTTCATGTATTTATTTCCAACAACTAGAGCTCCTTGAACTGCAGAGAAAGTACATCCAACTACTGCAACTCCTCTTTTTCCTATTTGCTCATGGTGAGATGCAAAATCTATGTGGTTGTTTCCGAATCCTTCTGTAGTTATTATAGCTCCGTCTACATCCATAGCTTCAACTATCATACCTAATCTGTTAGATACATAGAATTTCTCAGAGTTAACTTGAGGAGATCCTACAAATATAACACCTGCTAAATCTATTTCTTCATCGTTCATAGCTTCTATTACTAGAGGCTCTCTATAGTAATGTCTTGAGTTCTCTTTAGAAGCAGGTCCTATACAAGTTAATGCATGGATTCCTCCATCTAATACTTCAAGTGGAGATAACATAACCGGAACGTTTCCAAGGTCAACGTTAGGCTTAGCTCCTAATGTTCCTACTGGCTCCATTGGTAATATTAAGTTATCGTGCATTGCACCTTGTCCCATTATTTCTTTAACTATAACTACTTTTTTCTTTCCAGGTCTTCTGTATTGAGTTAACTCTTCAGTTTCAACAACTAAAGACTCATCAGCATTCTTTAAAGCTTCTCTTATTTCTTGAGTTATAACATCTGTAGCCATATGAGCTGCAAGAGGTCCTGGTCTTTCCATATTCATTCCAGCCTTAACTGTAACTTCAGTCTTAATGAATATATCTCCTTTATCTGGAGCACCTGGTCTTCCCCACATGATGTTCTTATCTAAGTCACCTTCAGAAGAACCGAACTCACCTATTTGAACTCCGTTTTCATCAGTTCCTGTTACCATAACGATAACACCATCTATTACTCTAGTAATACCTGACCCTAATTCTCCCTCTTCTTTAGAAGCTATAGGTTGAACGTCCATTATAGTTTCACTGTAAGTGTTGTACTTATCAGGAGTTATTATTTCTAACTTCATATCTACAACTAACTCTTCGCTAGCTACTGCTTCTGGGCAGATATCTTTTCTTATATAAAGAGTAGTTCCCTCTATTTTAGTTTCATCAGCAAGTTCAACTTTTTCTATTTTGAAGTGCTTTTTAGTTAATGATCTCATAACCTTAGCTTCTTTAGCTTCAGCAACTGGAGCTACAACTTCTTGAGCAGCTTGAGTAACTGGAGCAGCTGGTGCAAGACCCATAGAAGCAGCTACATTTAAAGGTATTTCTAAATCTATGTTTCTTCCTTCTCCTATGTGTATCTTAACAGATCCACCTGCAACTGGAGTAACAGCAGTTACTGGAGCTACTGTTGCTACTGGAGCTACTTCTTCAGCAGCTTCTTCTTTAACTTCTTCAGCTTTTTCTACCTTGTTAACACCTTCTAATACATCAGCTGTAAGTGGAGTTAACGCATCTACAGTTTTAGTTAATTTAGCACCTAAAACCTCTTCGATAGTTAAACAATCTGCTGATATTTCTAATAATCCTGAATCCTCTAAATCAGCAAATATTGCTGGATCCTCTAAATTTGATGTTTCAATCACAGTACCAGCTTCGAATCTACAGCAGCAAACTGCTGGATCTTTAGCGTGAGCCTTAGCTGTTTCTGGAGTAATTGACATATAAATCGCCTCCTCTTATTTTTTTCTTCTATATATTTTATGTCCTGCACCTCTTAAAACATGGTCTGTACTATGGTATACTGGCACTCCTAACCTAGGAGCTACGTTCATAACTGTGTTAGTTCAGTCCTCACATGTTCCAGTAATAACTACTTCTGCACCTTGCTTTTTAAGGTATAAAACTTTTTCTGCTTGTCCTGGACACATTCCAGGTAAATCACATCTATATCTTCCATTAGATTCTGTCATTCTCTTACACTTAGTTTCTGCTACAACTTCAGCGCCCATTCCAGCAGCTATTTCTTTAAGTCTATCTTCTTGCGCACCACATTCACACGCAATTATACCAACTTTTCTGCTGTCATTAGGGAATGGCATTGATACTAATATACCACCTAAAGTCTTAGTAACTGGAGAATCTTCTTCTCCGTGACGACCTGTGAAAGGTCCTCCTATTACTATCTCACCATATGGTAATTCGTATCCACCACATTCTTGTATATAGTGTTTAATAGGCATTCCTATTGGAACATCCAAGAAGTGCTTTCCATTTTTAGCGTTTTTAACTCTTCCACCAACTGTAATATCCTTAGTTATAACAGGTTTTCTATCCTCTATAGCTAATACAATATTTTTCAGTGTTTCAGTGTTACAAACAACAGCACCTGCTTCTAGTGGTAATTGTCCAGGTTTTAATTCTACATTAAGTAGTTCTCTTATTATAACCCTTTCATCACCTGCTGGATACATATCCGGTAAGTACTTGATTTCGATTTTCTCTTCATCTTTACATGCCTTACCAAGAGCTATAATAGCTTTTTTATACTTTGGCTTTATAGCTATATATCCTTTAGAAGCATTAGTCATTTCAACGACATATTTAAGACCTTTTACAATAATTTCTGGATTTTCCTCCATTACTGTAACATTATGAGAAAGTACTGGTTCACACTCAGCGGCATTTGCTATAACATATCCACCTTTTAAATCTACATTTAATTTAATGTGTGTAGGGAATCCTGCTCCACCAGCACCAACTATACCAGCCTCTTTAACAGCCTCTAAATGACTTTCTGTGTCTTTTATCTTAACATACTCATCTGCTTGATTTTCATCAGCCTCTATAATTATGTTCATATCAGTTATTTCTACTATTTTTCCATATACACTTGAGTGTATATTAGCACCTAGTCCGTTAGGTTCAGCTATTAACTGTCCCTTCTTAACTTCATCACCTACATTAACAATAGGTTTACATGGCGCTCCAACGTGTTGTTTTAAGCTTATAGTTAAATTCATATTTTCACCTCCTGCCATTTTTTCTTCTCGCCATATTATTAAAGCAAATGTCGTGCCAACTTTTTGTTTTTCGACATTTTTTTATTTATTTTTTCTTCGCAATAGTTGATTTTACTAGCATATAAAATTTTTATATTGTATATTAAAAAAATTTGAAAATTTTTATACTAATATGGCGAAGCAATCAACGTGTCAGTTTTCCGACTGTTTTTTCGACTATTTTTTCTCTTATTTGACAACTTATTAACCTTTACACATCTCTTATTGTCTGCATTTACATCAAATTTCATTCATGAAAATGTTTTTCTGTCTATTTTCTGACGCGTGTCTATTTTTTGACACCTTATTTAATTTTATATTGTTCCATCTTATAATATAGAGTGCTTCTAGGTATGTTTAAGTACTTAGCAGCCTTTGCTTTATTGCCATTTGACATATTTAAAGCTTTTTTTATTGTATCCTGTTCTAGTTTTGCTATTGCTTGATTTAAATCCATAGGATAGGTTTTACAATCCATAGTTTTATTAAGATTCTCAAGTATATATTTCGGAACTAACTCTTCTCTTATAATATTATCCTTGCTAAGTACAACTAAATGTTCTACTGTATTTTTAAGTTCCCTTATATTTCCCTTCCACGTATAATTTCTAAGTATATCCATAACTTCAGGATCTATTTCAGGCACAGGTTTAGAGTTTTGATCACATATCTCCTTTAAAAATTTATGTATTAATATAACGATATCTCCATGTCTCTCTCTTAAAGGAGGTAAATTAAGTTCTACTACATTTAGCCTATAGTATAAATCTTCCCTAAATTCTTCGTTTTCAATCATTCTATTTAAGTCTTTATTAGTAGCAGATATAACCCTTACATTTACCTTTATAGTTTTTTCTCCGCCAACTCTTCTCACTTCTTTTTCTTGAAGTACTCTTAAAAGCTTGGCTTGCATTTGCATCGGAAGATCTGCTATTTCATCTAAAAATACAGTTCCATTATTAGCAAGTTCAAATATACCCATCTTTCCTTTTCTATTAGCTCCTGTAAAAGCACCTGCTTCATATCCAAAGAACTCGCTTTCAAATAATTCACTAGGTATAGCACTACAGTTTACAGGTACAAACAACCCTTCTCTTTGACTATAATCATGTATAGCTCTTGAAAACACTTCTTTACCAGTACCACTTTCTCCAAGTATTAGTATACTGGCATTAGTTTTTGCTACCTGCCTTGCAGTTTGAATAGCTTTTGTAAGTTTTTCACTTTTACCAATTATATTTCCAAAATCATCACTTGCAAATTTTTTAACCTCGTTTTCTAAAAACTTCAAAGTATCATTTGCTTTTTGAAGCTGACTAGACAATTTTTTAATCTCAGTTATGTCTCTATCAGTAGATACAGCACCCACAAATTCTCCATCTATAAATATAGGTTGAGCAGTAACTATTACATCTGTATCTTTTCTTGGCGGAGAATGGTATACATCATCTACAGCTTTTTTAGTTTTTAAAACCTTCAATAATATTCCTTTTGGAAAAAAGTCTTCTAATTTTTTACCTATTATAATTTCAGACTTTACATTGTATAGCTTTTCTGAATTTTTACTCCATACTACAACATATCCATCTTTATCTATTACACAAACCGCTTCATGTATATTATTTATAACATGATCAAGAGTGATACCTATTTCCTCCATTCTCATATAAAAATAGTCTCTTATTTGATCAGTTCTTATTACTCCAATTAAATATCCATTCTCTAAAACAGGAAGTCTTGCTATTTTATTTTTAATCATCATATTTCTACAATCAAGCAAGGATTCATGTTTAGATATAGTCTTTACATCTTTTATCATAAAGTTTTTTATTGGATTACCGTCATTTAAATCATTTTTTTTAATTTTAGATATATCTGTTAATGACAATAACCCTATTAATTTTTCATCTTCATCCACAACATATACATCATCTACATTATTTTTCAATATTTCGTCTAAACACACAGAAAGCTCATCTTCATAATGAACTTGTATATATTTATTACTCATAGCTTCTTTTACCAATGTCTTCTTTGGTATTAAAAACACATAATCACCTCATATCAAATTTATGAATAATATATATGATAACATAAAAAAGTCTTTTTATATCTTCAAAACGATTTTTTCTTAAATCTACCTAATTTCTAAATAACTACATTAAAAATTAAGCTCATTGAAATAGTTAACTATTTCAATGAGCTTAATTTCGGGATTAAGAACAAATTTTTTAATCATTCTTTTTTTGCCTTCCTGTAGAATCCATATTAAAGTTTTCTTTATATATAAGTTCTGATACAGGAACTATTTCATATCCTTGTGATTTTAATTTATCTAAAATCAAAGGTAAATATTCACTTACATATTTGGCATTATTGTGAAAAAGTACTATAGATCCATTTTTTGTATTTTTAATCACTCTGTCTACAACGTGTTCAACTCCGATTTCTTTCCAATCAAGAGAATCCACGTCCCATTGTATTGTATAATAATCTAAACCTGAAGCTGTATCTATCAAAGTATCGTTATAATCACCAAAAGGAGGTCTAAAAACTACAGGTCTTTTATTTATTATTTTTTCTATTTTATCAGATGTAGTTTCAAGCTCTTCTTTAATTTGCGCCTTGCTTAAAAGACTCATTTTTGGATGAGTAGTTGAATGATTTCCAATTTCATGTCCTCTGTCAGAAATCTCTTTTACTAGATCAGGATGCTTATCCACCCAAAACCCGACAAGAAAAAAAGTTGTCTTAACATCATATTTATCTAATGTATCTAGTATGTTTTTTGTATAAGCATCGCCCCATGCCGCATCAAAGCTTATAGCTATTTTCTTCTCTTGTGTATCAACACAATAAATAGGAAGCTTTTTCTCTGGAATTTGAGCCATAGCATCCCTAATAACATAACAAGAACATACGAGTACAGTAGAACATACTAAAAATAATACAATACTTAATAACATTTTCCTTATAGAAATAATAAATACTCTCATAATTTCCTCCTTCAGCATTATTGCTTTATAATTAATTATATTTTTTTGTTTTTCAAAAAATTACTAGAAGATTTAATTTTTTAAATGGGAAAATTATTTTTAGGAGGTGATTTGATGTCTAACATAAGAAGCCATTACTCTAATGTAAATGGAAAAATAATAGAATCATCAAGAGAAACCTTAAAACTTGAACCTAGACATTATTTAAGAGAGTCTCATTCTGTAAGAGAAGGTGATACAAGAAAAAACGTGAAGATAAAAATGCATAAAAAATATTAATAACCAAAAATTAACATCATATTTTTTTAGATAATGGTTAAATTAATATTACAACATCTTACAGATGTTAGTACTCAAAATTTCAAAGACATTAAAGAGGAGGAATATACTATGGCAAGCAGAAATTCTAAAGTAGTTCCAGAGGCAAAAGCGGCTTTAAATCAAATGAAATTAGAGACAGCAAATGAATTAGGTTTATCTAACTACGAAGGCATGGACAAAGGAAATTTAACTGCAAGACAAAATGGATACGTTGGCGGATACATGACTAAAAAGTTAGTTGAAATGGCAGAGAATCAAATAGCAGGAAAAAAATAAAAGTATAAAAATAAAAAGGATATTCGAAAATTCGGATATCCTTTTTATTTTTATACTTTTATTTTTTCTGTAAATGGTTTAATATATATGTAGATATATTTTGCGGAGGATGATGTATTATGTTTGAAAATTCATCTGAAGAGTTAGCGGTTAACAAATTAGTTTTATTGTATATTTTAAAAAGAATAGAAATAGATTTAACTAATTCTCAGATTACTCAAGTTGTAATGGAAAACGAAATAATGAACTACTTTTCTCTTCAACAATTTTTGTCAGAGCTTATTCAATCCAGTTTTTTAAAAACCTACAAAGAAGACTTTAAAGAGTATTATTCATTGACTAAAAAAAGCGTACAAACTCTTGAGTATTTTATTGCTAGAATACCGTCTGATCTAAAAGAAAGTTTAGACAGGTACATATCTACTAACAAGGAAAAAGTTTTAAAAGAAACTCAAGTTAAGTGTAATTATTCTAAATTATCAGACAATGAATTTATAGTGAATTTAAAAGTTATAGAAAATCAAATTCCACTTATAAATATAGATTTAAATGTAGCTTCTACAAAACAGGCTAAACTTATCTGTGATAATTGGAAAAAAAATGCACCTAATTTATACGGAGATATAATACAGGTTTTGATAAAAAAACCTTAGATAAAGAGCCTATCTACATATTATAGTAGTAGGCTCTTTATCTACATTGATATTCTTTATTAATTCTAACGAGCTAGTTTCAAACACCTTTATTAAGTTGTTTTTTACATCCGTTACAAATAATTTACTTTCATCCTTTGATATACCTATGCCCAAAGGTCTTCCTTCTATAGCAATACTTTTTATAAGTTCATTAGTTTTATAATTTAATACCTCTAAGCTTTTGTTACAAAAATCCGTTACATACATCTCTTTTTTTAAATAATTAATACTTATCTCTACAGGAAATTTGAAACATCTTAATACGTTGAGTATTTCAAATTTAAATCTATCTACTAATATTATACTTCCATTTTTAGCTACTATATATATTATATTTTCTTCTCTATTTATCTTTAAATGCCATGGTGCAGAAGTTAATTTTATATTTTTCACAATACTCTTATTTATAATATCTATTATTAGTAAAGAATTCAAACATGGAACATATAGTTTTTTTTGCTCTTCATCAATAATTATTCCATGAGGCATGTTATCTACACATATAAGACCTACAGGATCATTATTTTTAACATCTATTATATATATACTATTAGAATCTTCATTCGCTATATACAGCTCTTCATTAGAGTACATTGCAACCTGACTTAGATTTCCTCCTATAGAAATAGACTCTATAGTAGCTTTATCCTTTATGCTAACCACATATAGCATTCCCTCAAGTCCACTTGGAATATATATTTTTTCATCTTTATCATCAATGCAAAAATGGTGAACATACATATTTTCATCCAAATATATCGTATCCTCAACTTCTAATTTCTCATTTATAACAGATATATTATTTGAGCAAAAATTAGAAACATAGATTTTCAAACTTTATACCTCCTTTCATTTACATTTTACAAAACTACTTATCCTATAATAATATATTATGGTTTACGGTATTGTGATACATTTTCATTGACTTTTTTTATGTCATATACTATATTATATCATATACTATAGTAGGGTATGGTTATTAGATAATAAGGAGGACTATAATATGTATGTTTTTAAAACTTCTGGTGTTTGTTCTAAAGAGATAAGATTTGAAATAGAAGACGATATAATCAAATCTGTAGAGTTTGTGGGAGGGTGTCCAGGAAATTTAATCGGAATCAAAAGTCTTGTAGAAGGTTCAACAGTAGATGATGTAATTGAAAAATTAAAAGGCATAGGATGCGGATCAAAATCAACTTCATGTCCAGATCAGTTCACTAAAGCTTTAGAACTTTATAAAAAGAGAAAAGAAAAACAATAAGATTAATATATAAAAAAGGTGATTAAAAATCACCTTTTTTTATTACACTTCTAATATCTCCTATCATATATAATGATCCCGCGCATATTATAACTGAATTCTTATCAGTTTTTTTAATAGCTAATTTCACAGCTTCTTCTATATCATCACAACTTGCACACTCTTTACCCACACTATTTATTATTTCTTTTAACTCACTTGATTTCATCGCTCTAGGGTTATTAGGCTTTGTTGTAATTATATCTTTACATCTAGGTATTAATATCTCACAAACAGTTTTTACATCCTTGTCTTTAAGCATACCCAATACCAAAGTTATGTCTTTATCACCCATATACCCATCTATTGTGTTACATAAAGAATTAGCTCCATCTTCATTGTGCGCCCCATCTATTATAAATAAAGGATCTTTTCTTAAAACTTCAATTCTACCAGCCCACTTAGTATTTTTAAGACCATCATATATATTTTCATCACTTATTTCAAAATCGTATTTATCTTTTAATATACTAATAACATTAAGAGCTACTATAGCATTATTAACCTGATGTCTCCCCATCAACTGTATTTCTAAGTTATCATACATTCTATCTTTAACCTTACAATTGAAAACTTGTCCAAAAACGTCCATTTTAGTTATCTCTTTATCTTCTATATTCGCCATAGTAAGTATACAATTTTTTTCTTTAACTATATTCTGTATAACAACTTCAGATTCTTTATTTTGAGGATACATAACAACTTCGCAATCATCTTTTATTATTCCACCCTTTTCATAAGCGATTTTTGCTAAAGTATCACCTAAATAGTCAGTATGATCTATACTTATAGGAGTTATGACATTTATGAGAGGTTTTTTCACAACATTTGTAGCATCAAATCTGCCTCCCATTCCAACCTCTAGAACAACAAAATCTACATTTTGCTCTTTATAATAATAAAAAGCTATAGCAGTTACTATCTCGAATTCAGTAGGATGATTGAATCCACTTTCAACCATATTATCAACCTTAGTTTTCACTATTTCAGTGACTCTTGCAAGCTCACTTTCTTGTATATTTTCAGAATTAACTCTTATCCTCTCAGTGAAAGATTCTAAATAAGGTGAAGTATATAAACCAACCTTATAGCCACCACTTATAAGCATAGAATTTATAAACGAACAAGTAGATCCTTTCCCATTAGTTCCTGCGACATGAATTATATTCAAATCATCTTGAGGATTACCAAGCAAACTTAAAAGTTCAGTTATATTATCAAGACCTAATACCCTTCCAAACTTATAAGTACCATGTATGTATTCTAGTGCTTCGTTATAATCCATCTAAATCCCCCATTCCCAACTTTTTTTATTTTAGTATAACATTTATCATAAGTGATTTGTGCAATTTTCAACATAATTATAGTACAAATATAAATATCCAAGTTCAAAGTGAACTTGGATATTTATAACAGACTCTATTTTAATTTACCCTGCAAGTTTTCTAATCTTTCAACTACAGTTTTCATCATTTCTTCATATTTATCTTTCTTAGCTTTTTCTTCTTCTACTAAAGATTCTGGTGCTTTAGCTAAGAACCCTTGATTAGATAATTTACCAGATACTCTTTTTAATTCTCCTTCAATTTTTGATTTTTCTTTTTGAAGTCTTTCTATTTCTTTTTCAAAATCAACTAATTCATCAAGAGGTATATAAATTTGAGCTCCTTCTATCACTGTTGACATTGCATCTTCAGGGATTCCAACCTTATCCTTTAATATTTCAACTTCAGATGCAGATGCTAAAGTCTTAAAGTATTCTTTTCCTTCCTCAATAGTAGCTATTTTTTCTTCAGATGCAACTATCATAAGTTTAGCTTTTTTAGAAGGAATAACATTCATTTCAGCTCTTATATTTCTTACATTTCTTATTGCTTCCATTATTAAGCTCATTTTTTCTTCTTCTTCCTTCATACTATCTTCTTCCTTGTATTTAGGCCAAGAAGCTAGAACAATACTTCCATCTACAGTTGGTAAATATTGATATATTTCTTCAGTTATAAATGGCATATATGGATGAAGAAGCTTTAATACATTTTCAAGTACATACGTTAAAGTATATAAAGCAGATTTTTTAGCAGCTAAATCATCTCCATAAAGTCTAGGTTTAACCATTTCTATATACCAGTCACAGTACTCTGACCATGTAAAATCATAAACCTTTTGAATAGCCATTCCAAGCTCGAATTTTTCCATATTCTCAGTTACATCTTTAGATAATTCATTAACTCTCGATATAACCCATTTATCTGCAAGAGTTAAGTCACCTTGAACATCTTCTCTATTTAAACCTTCAATTAAATCTTCACTTAAGTTCATAAATACAAATCTTGATGCATTCCAAAGCTTATTAGCAAAGTTTCTAGCAGATTCTACTCTCTCCATATAGAATCTCATATCGTTTCCAGGAGTATTTCCAGTAGCAAGAGTAAATCTTAATGCATCAGCACCATACTCCTTTATTACTTCAAGAGGATCTATTCCATTTCCTAAAGATTTACTCATCTTTCTTCCTTCTGAATCTCTAACAAGTCCATGTATTAAAACATGCTTAAATGGAATTTCATCCATACAATAAAGTCCTGAGAACACCATTCTTATAACCCAGAAGAATATAATATCATATCCTGTAACTAGTACATCTGTCTTATAGAAGAAATCCAGTTCCTTAGTCTTGTTAGGCCATCCAAGTGTAGAGAAAGGCCATAAAGCTGATGAGAACCAAGTATCTAGTACATCTTCATCTTGTTTTAAGTTAGTAGAATTACATTTAGGACACTTATCAGGTGCTTCTTTTGAAACAATAGCCTCTTCACAATCTTGACAATAATAAGCTGGTATTCTGTGTCCCCACCATAATTGTCTTGATATACACCAATCTCTTATATTCTCTAACCAGTGATAATAAATTTTATTGAATCTTTCTGGAACAAGTTTTATCTGCCCACTCTTAACAGCATCTATTGCAGGTCCTGCAAGCTCGTCCATCTTAACAAACCATTGCTTTGATACCATAGGCTCAATTATTGTATTACATCTATAACAATGTCCTACATTATGAGTATGATCTTTTATGTGAACTAAATAACCTTCTTTGTCTAAATCTTCAACAAGAACTTTTCTACACTCATATCTGTCCATACCTTCATATTTATCAGCTTTAGAGTTCATAGTTCCATCTTCATTCATAACTATTATTTTTTCAAGATTATGTCTTTCTCCAATTTCAAAGTCATTAGGATCATGTGCTGGAGTTATCTTAACAGCTCCCGTCCCAAATTCCATTTCAACATAATCATCTGCAATTATAGGAATTTCTCTTCCCACTAGAGGTAATATCAGACTTTTTCCTATTAAATCCTTGTATCTCTCATCATCTGGATTAACAGCAACAGCAGTATCTCCAAGTATAGTTTCTGGTCTTGTAGTTGCTATTTCTAAGAACTTATCAGAATCTTTAACTTGGTATTTAACATGATAGAAATGTCCTCCATGCTCTTCATGCTCAACTTCTGCGTCTGATAAAGATGTTTTACAATCAGGACACCAGTTTATTATTCTATTTCCTCTATATATATGTCCATCATTATATAATCTTACGAAAAATTCTGTAACAGCTTTGTTACATCCCTCATCCATAGTAAATCTTTCTTTTTCCCAATCGCAAGAATCTCCAAGCTTTTGCATTTGCTCAACTATTCTTCTTCCGTATATATTTCTCCATTCCCAAGCTCTTTCTAAGAACCCTTCTCTTCCTAGCTCATACTTACTCTTACCTTCATCTTTTTTTATCTTTTCAACAACCTTAACCTCCGTTGCAATACTTGCATGGTCAGTTCCAGGTTGCCATAAGGTAGCATATCCATCCATTCTCTTCCATCTAACAAGTATATCTTGAAGAGTATGATCAAGTGCATGCCCCATATGTAGTTGTCCTGTTATATTAGGTGGAGGTAGCATTATAGAATAAGATTCTTTAGACTCATCAACTTCTCCTTTGAAATATCCTTTTTCTAACCACTGACTGTAAAGTCTTTCTTCAAACTCTTTAGGGTCATAATTTTTAGGTAAATTTTTGATTTCCATATTAAATCCTCCTGTATTTAAAGTTATATAATCTCCTTAGTATAAAAAAAAAGCCCTTCGTCCTTAAAAGGACGAAAAGCTCGCGGTACCACCTTATTTTCAGAATAAATCTGACTCTCTTTCTTGTTAACGACAATTTGCCGGCTAAGTCTACTATTATTTCGACCCAGAAGCTCCAAAGCTACCTTCCAAAAGCTCATTCCTAGAAAATCTTTCAGCCAAGGATTTTCCTCTCTAATGGTGAAACTTTCGTACTCCTCTTTTTCACTGCTTTTATTTATATTCTATTTAATCATTTTAGTATATTATATATTTTTTTGAAATTTTGTCAACATCATTATTATATCATTCAAACAGATATTTATTCAAACTTATTGAAATTGCATCACTTTAAAATTAAAAATTTATTGAAAATTATGTTATTTGTGGAACCACAACTTTTAAATTTGAATAATATAGATTAGATGGAATTTGGAAAGGAGATAAAAACATGCTTTATTATGTAAGAAGAGGCGATACACTTCAAAGAATAGCAAATAGATTTAATGTATCTCAACAATCTATAATTAAGGCTAATGTAATTTGTGACCCAAATTACATAACAGTTAATACCCCGCTCATAATCCCTGAGCCAGGTGTAGAACTTCCAAAATCACAAGGTCAACCACCTTATTATATAGTTCAATTTAGAGATACTTTTCTGTGTTTATCAAAAGAATTTAACACTACAGTTAATAACCTAACTTATATGAATAAAATAAATCCAAACATGATACCTACAGGCTATGAAATACTTATAGGAGATTATCTTCAAAGCCCAGATGAATTGAGTAAATTATGGGAAGATACAGGAAATAGTAAATGTGATGAATTATCACCAGATCAAGTTTATGATATATATTATAACGGTTCTTTTGCATGGGAAGCTTTAGGAAGACAGTCTATACCTTACTTAATTGAACTTTTAAATAACCCTTGTGATATAGTTAAATACTATTCAATAGTAAGCCTTGGTAGAATAGGTTCTAATAACAAAACTGTAATAGATGAGCTTATAAAATTAATAAATTATGAAAACGAGTTAGTATCAAATGCAGCTAAGTGGGCATTACTTAGAATAGATATTGCAAATAAATATTCAAAAAGAATGCATGTTACAACATCAGAGAACAGAATATACAATGAACCAAATTTAAAATCAAATTCATCTACAATTCCCGCTGGAAGCCAGTTCATGTCTTTGAATTGGTCAATTCCAAGCCCTACAGATGAAAAAAATGTATTTGGAGAAACACTCTTATACGATAGAGTTAGATTCTTTACTACAGGTCAAGATGGTTATTTGCCTAGACTTGGATTTAATGAAATTAATGCGATATAAGGTATACCTTATATCGCATTAATTTTTAGCCTCTTCTAAAGCTCTTTGAACCGCAATTTTCCAATTATCAGTAGTAACTGTGGCTCCTGCTATAGAATCAACATCATACGTTTGTTTTTCAATCATTTCATCCTTCATGCTAATTCTATATTCTTTTAAATTTGGAAATACCTTTCCTTCTACTTCTTGACCTGTCCACATATCATAGTCGACTTCTTCACCACTTGCATCTAATCTTTTTAAGTCTATATTTTTTATTTTATCATCCTCAATAGTTACAATGGCCTGTTCACTTCCATATTCCCATTTATCTCCATTTGCTTCATAAACACCGTTTTTGTATGTATTCTCTATATTTGATTCTTTAGCACATCCAGTAAAAAAGATCATCCCCAATCCCAGAACTACAACACCTGCTAACTTTTTCATAATTATCACTCCTTTAATTATTTATTTCAATCCCACCATTAAAATATATTACATCTGTATCGTATCCGTCAATGTTTTTGATTGTTTCTCTCAAATGATAATTATATACAGTGTCTTTTTCTCTATTTTTTATATACTTAATTCTATCAAATTTACCATACATATTCATAATCTGTATATAATTTACATTATTTAAGTTATAATTTTGATCCATATTTTTTATAATTTTAATATGCATACAAGCATTCTCATAATTTCTTAATACAGATTTAAATTCCTTAATAGTATCTTCATTGTTAGAGTTTATATTAATACCATCTATATTTTTTTCACATTTAGTTATATTAACCTCCAGCTCTTTTAAATCTATATTTATATCCTTAACTACCTTATCTTCTAGCAACTTATTTAAGTTACCCTTAATTTTAATAAGCTCGTCCTCTATATTTCTATAGTCATTTATAGGTTTTATAAAGTAATTAACTAAAACAGCTATTATAATTCCTATAAATGTATCAAATATCCTATTTAATCCATAAAAAATAGGATCCCTTCCATCCAAATTAGTCATAATTACACAAAAT
This sequence comes from Tepidibacter aestuarii, assembly GCF_934924865.1. Taxonomy (NCBI): domain Bacteria; kingdom Bacillati; phylum Bacillota; class Clostridia; order Peptostreptococcales; family Peptostreptococcaceae; genus Tepidibacter; species Tepidibacter aestuarii. The sequence continues at coordinate 2,582,532 of NZ_OW235315.1, forward strand.
ACAATACCAGCTATACTTATTGATTTGTTCCATCCAAGAAGATTGCATATATATATAACAATCGCTATTCCAATTCCTATACTTATTATATTTTCAGGGCTTATAATATAAAATATAACTCCCAGTGTAGCTCCAACAATAGTTCCCAGCATTCTATTTCTACCTACTTTAAACGATTCTCCTACAGTTGTTTGCATTGATATAATAGCTGCTATTGCTGCATAAAAAGGATACTCCATATTTAAAAAACGAGAAATGGCAACTGATAAAGATACTGCTATTGCAGTTTTTATGTTTCTCATTCCAAGTTTCATATCGTTCACCCCCTTAACTACATTATACCTCAATATTCTCAGTATAAAAAAAAACTTGGCGTATGATCGCCAAGTTTTTTAATAACCGTAATAATCAAATCTTCTTCTTCTTCTTCTTCTTCTCCTTCTTTGAGGTCTTCTTCTATCCAAAAGTTCTCTAAGTAATAATATAGTTATTATATCTCTTCCAAATCTGTCTCTTCTATTCCTCATAAACTCTTCTTCTTCATCTTCGTCTCTAAATAGACAGCTTTTAGTGCATTTTTCATATATATTATCTACAATCTTTTTTATTTTCTTTTGACTTGGAAATGGATTCATATCTGGATTTTCTTCTAAATCATATTCTTCACAATACTCATATACATAAGGATATACTCTATGGTATATTTCAGGATATGATTTTCTAGCCTCATTATAGCAATAATTCATATAATAGTTATACATATAATAATTATACATACACTCACCCCTTCGTATTATACTATGTATATTCATCCCTTTTCGTTATAATAAATAGACATTTTTTACCATTAAGAATTATAATATTTTCGTTTTATGGATACCTTTGGAAAAAATCTACACCTGCAACTGTTTTTGAGCAACAGAGCCCGTAGGGATCGTTGGCGACATGAGTCACTGCGTTAGCGAGTAGACGAATTTTGTAACCATTATTTTTATAGTGAATATATTAAAAATACAACCAATCTTATATTAAGGGGTGATATTTTATGAATATACGTAAAAATTTAGCACTAGTATTATCCTCGCTAATGATATTAATGCTAGTTACTGTAGGTTGTTCAAATAATAATTTAACCAAAATAACACTTGCTGAAGTTACTCATTCAACGTTTTATGCTCCTCAGTATGTAGCTCTTACAGAAGGATTTTTTGAAGAAGAAGGTCTGGATGTTTCTATAATAAACACAAAAGGCGCTGATAAAACTATGGCCGCTCTTCTTTCAAACGAAGCTGATATAGGTCTTATGGGTCCGGAGGCTTCTATTTATGTCTACAACCAAGGGAAAGAAGATTACGCAATAAACTTCGCTCAACTAACTCAAAGAGATGGTAGTTTTTTAATTGGTAGAGAAAAAGATGACAACTTTACGTTTGATAAATTAAAAGGAAAAAGCATATTAGGCGGAAGAAAAGGCGGAGTCCCAGAAATGACACTTGAATACGTTCTAAAAAAGAATAAATTAGACTTAGAAAAAGATGTTAATGTAAGAACAGATATACAATTTGGTGTAATGGCCGGAGCATTTACAAGCGGAACAGGAGATTACGTAACATTGTTTGAACCAGTAGCTTCTTCTTTAGAAAAAGAAGGTAAAGGATATATAGTAGCATCTATAGGTAAAGAATCTGGTTATCTTCCATATACATGCTATAGTGCAAAAAAATCTTATATGGAAAAGAATCCAGACATAATACAAAAATTCACAAATGCTATATATAAGAGTCAACAATGGGTAAAAACTCACTCTTCAGAGGAAATAGCTCGTTCTATATCATCTGAGTTTCCAGATACTGATATAGAAGATTTAACTGTAGTTGTTGAAAGATATAAATCCCAAGACACTTGGTCAGAAACCACTATTTTAAAAGAAGATAGTTTAAATCACTTAATGGATATAATAGATTTAGCTGGTGAACTTGATAAAAGAGCTCCGTACGATAAGATAGTAACTACTGACTTTTCTCAAAATGCTATAGATAATTTAGATAAATAAGTTAAGTTTCTCAAAACAGTCTATGAAAATAGAATTAATATTTTCATAGACTGTTTTATTTTATCTTTTTTATAATTTCAATTTTCAATCAATTCTTGATTTACTTTTTATCTATAATTATCATAGACATATCCTTGTCTTAGGTGTATGATTATATGTTGTATATAATATATGACAATATTTCAACGTCAAAGGGATGGTGTTTATGTTAGTTCCAAAACTATTTACTTGTTTCAAATCATACAACAAGGAACAATTCATGAAAGATCTTATATCAGGATTAATAGTAGCAATTATAGCTCTACCGCTTTCAATAGCTTTAGCTATTGCATCTGGCGTATCACCAGAAAAAGGTCTTTATACTGCAATTATAGCAGGGTTTTTAATTTCTTTACTGGGAGGAAGTAAAGTTCAAATCGGAGGTCCAACAGGAGCTTTCGTTGTAATCGTATACGGTATTATACAAAAGCATGGAATAGAAGGACTAACTATTGCTACGTTTATGGCAGGGTTCTTTCTTATTCTAATGGGTATTTTTAAGTGTGGTAATATGATAAAGTACATACCTTATCCTATAACAACAGGCTTTACAAGCGGTATAGCTGTAACTATTTTTTCAACACAGATAAAGGATTTTTTAGGTCTTAATATCGATGTTCCATCAGAGTTTATGCATAAATGGATAGTATATTTCCAAAATTTAAGTTCTTTTAATATCCAAAGCTTGTTAATAGGCGTATTGTCTATTCTCTTGATAGTAGGCTTGCCTAAAATAAATAAAAAAGTTCCACCTACACTTATAGCTATAATAGCTTCTACATTTGTGACAATGTATTTTAATTTGAATATAGATACAATAGGAAGTAAGTTTAGTAATATATCTTCTACTCTTCCTAGTATTCATATTCCAACATTTGATATAAATATGATAATAACTCTTATTCCATCAGCTATAACAATAGCTATACTTGCAGGCATAGAATCTTTATTATCAGCAGTAGTAGCAGATGGAATGATTGGAGGAAATCATCGTTCTAATATGGAGTTAGTAGCACAAGGAATAGCTAATATAGGTTCTGCATTATTCGGTGGAATTCCAGCAACAGGTGCCATTGCAAGAACTGCAGCTAATATAAAAAATGGCGGTAGAACACCAATATCAGGTATAGTTCATTCAATTACTTTAATATTATTCATGATAATTTTAATGCCTTATATAAAGCTAATTCCAATGGCATCACTTTCAGCTGTTCTAATAGTTGTTTCGTATAACATGGGAGAATGGGATGCTTTCAAAAGAATACATAAGTTTCCAAAGAGTGATTCTTTAGTGTTTTTAACAGTATTTTTATTAACTGTATTTTTCGATCTTGTAATAGCTATATGTGTTGGAATTGTACTTTCTTCTTTCTTATTTATGAAGAGAATGGCAGATGTTACGGATATCAAACCAGTATCTTATACTTATGAACAAGTAGATGACAGTGAATTCGAATATAAGGTTCAAATTCCTAAAGATATTTACATATATGAGATCAATGGAGCATTCTTCTTCGGTGCTACAGATAAGTTTATAAAAACTATGAAAAATATGAATAATCTTCCTAAGGTATTAATATTAAAAATGAGTAACGTATACGCAATGGATGCCACTGCATACAATGCTCTAGAATCAACTCAAGATTTATGTGATGAAAACGGAATAAAACTTTTAATACTAGATATTCAGTATCAACCACTTAAAGTATTAAAAAAATGCGGATTTATATCTAATACAAATCAGGATATTCTATTTAAAGACTTTGATAGTGTATTTAATGAAGCTTTAAATATAGTAAATGGTTTTTACGATAAACAAAAGGATATACCTCAAATACCAAAACCACATACAGCATAGCTATTTAAATAAAAAAATACTGGAGAAATATCTCCAGTATTTTTTATATGTATTAAACTATACCTTGAGCCATCATAGCATCAGCAACTTTTAAGAAACCAGCTATATTAGCTCCAGCCACATAATTTCCTTCCATTCCATATTCTTTAGCAGCGTCTTTAGATGCTTTGAATATGTTTACCATTATACCGTGAAGCTTACTATCAACTTCTTCAAATGTCCAGTGAAGTCTCATACTATTTTGAGACATTTCAAGAGCCGAAGTTGCAACTCCACCAGCGTTAGCAGCCTTAGCTGGAGCAACTAATACTTTCTTATCTAAGAATAGGTTAACAGCTTCATTTGTACAAGGCATATTAGCTCCTTCTCCCATAGCTATTACTCCATTATCAATTAATTGCTGAGCTTCTTTAACATCTATATCATTCTGAGTTGCACAAGGAAGAGCTACATCACATTTAATAGTCCAAATACCTTTTTGTCCATCATGATATTCAGCTTCTGGATGATCCTTTACATACTCACTAATTCTCTTTCTTTCAACTTCTTTTATTCTCTTAACTGTATCAAGTTTTATTCCATCTTTATCATATACATATCCTGTAGAGTCACACATACCAACTACTTTAGCTCCTAAAGATTGAGCCTTTTCACAAGCGTATATAGCAACATTTCCAGAACCAGAAATTACTACTGTTTTACCTTCAAAGCTTTGTCCATGCTCTTTTAACATTTCTTGTGTAAAGTAAACAAGACCAAATCCTGTAGCTTGTGTTCTTGCAAGCGATCCACCATATGTAAGTCCTTTACCAGTAAGAACTCCACCTTCATAAGCATTCTTTACTCTCTTATATTGTCCAAATAAGTATCCTATTTCTCTTCCTCCAACACCTATATCTCCAGCTGGAACATCTAAATCATGTCCTATATGTCTGTATAACTCAGTCATAAAGCTTTGACAGAATCTCATTATTTCATTATCAGATTTTCCCTTAGGATTGAAATCTGATCCACCTTTTCCTCCTCCTATCGGAAGTCCAGTTAATGAGTTTTTAAGTATTTGTTCAAATCCTAAGAACTTTATAATTCCAAGGTAAACAGATGGATGGAATCTTAATCCCCCCTTGTAAGGTCCTATCGCACTGTTAAATTGTACTCTGAAACCTCTGTTAACTTGAGTCTTTCCATTATCATCTAACCAAGGTACTCTAAACATAATTTGTCTTTCTGGTTCTACGAATCTTTCTAAAAGACCAGCTTCTACAAACTCAGGGTGTTTTTCTATAACAGGCTCTAAAGAATGTAAAACTTCTTCTACTGCTTGGTGGAATTCTACTTCACCAGGATTTCTTTTTTTAACTTGTTCTAAAATACTTTCCATAACTGACATATAAATATACCCCCAAATCAAATTTTTAATTTTTATTTTTTTAATACCTTTTAATACCCCTTTGTCTTTAATTATACAACTTGTAAAATAATTTTCAACCTAAAAAATGCATATTTTAACAAACTTGTTTATATTCAGAATCTTCAAACTCTTAATCTTTTAAAAAGGTGTCGATACAACACTAACTGTATCAACACCTTTATTTTAATTTATTTCTACTCTTTCTCCTTTAGATATATATATAACCATCTCACAGACATTAGTTAAATGGTCTCCAATTCTTTCTAAAAATCTTCCTATAAACAATAATCTAGTCGCTTGTTGTGTGTATTTTTTATTAGAATGTATCATATCTAAAATATCATTATACATATTTATATATATTTCATCTACCAACTTATCTTTTTTACCTGTACTTAATGCTATATCTGCATCTTCTAACTCAAGGCTCATCTTTATATCTTTAATCATATCGAGTATAATATCTCTCATTTTTGGTATGTCTATAAGAGGCTTTATAAAATCTTCATCACCTATTGCTATTGCTTCTCTAGCTATATTTACACAAAAGTCTCCAACTCTTTCAAGGTCTGTTATCATATGAGTAACAGAAAATATAAATCTTAGGTCCCTTGCCATAGGTTGTTGAAGCGCTATAAGATTTATAGCTTTTTCCTCTATTTCATACATGCAATTATCTATTTCATCATCTAATTTAGCTATAGATCTGGCTTTATCTATATCTTTATACAAAAGAGCTTGCATAGATGTTTTAATTAAATTTTCTACTTTATCTATCATAAATAATACATCTTTTTTTAAATCTTTTATATCGTCATTAAAACTCTCTCTAACCATATTATACCTCCTACCCAAATCTTCCAGTTATATAATCCTCTGTTTTCTTGTACTGAGGATTAGTAAATATCTTATTAGTTTCTCCAAATTCAACAAGTTCACCCATTAAGAAAAATGCTGTATTATCAGATATTCTAGCAGCTTGTTGCATAGAGTGAGTAACGATAACTATAGTGTAGTCCTTTTTTAATTCTTGTATAAGATCTTCTACCTTAGATGTTGCTATAGGATCTAGTGCAGATGTTGGCTCATCCATTAAAATAACTTCCGGTTCCATAGCTATAGCTCTTGCTATACATAATCTTTGCTGTTGTCCTCCAGATAGTCCGTATGCAGACTTATCTAATCTATCTTTAACTTCATCCCACAAAGCTGCACCACGAAGACTTTTTTCAACAACTTGATCTAACTTCTTTTTATCTCTAATACCTTGTTTTCTAAGTCCATATACTATATTTTCATATATAGATTTTGGAAAAGGATTAGGTTTTTGAAATACCATTCCGACTCTTTTTCTTAAATCCTCTACCTCAGTAGCATTTGAATATATATATTCTCCATCTAATAAAATCTCTCCGCTTAACTTTGTTCCTTCTATTAAATCATTCATCCTATTTAATGTTCTTAAGAATGTAGATTTACCGCATCCTGATGGACCTATAAAAGCAGTTACTTTCTTCTCTTCTATATCTATATTTATATTTTTTAAAGCTTTGAAGCTTCCATAGTAAAAATCTAAATCACTTACTTTCATTTTAACTGCCATTTTATTTCCCTCCTACTGTTTTATCCTATCCTGGTATTTATTTCTCAGAAGTATTGCTACTATATTTATTAATACTAACACTATAAGTAAAACTAATATCCCTGCAGACGCAACATTTTGAAATTCTGCTTGAGGCTTTGATGCCCAGTTATATATTTGAAGAGGTAGAGTTGTAAATTCATCAAATATTCCCTTTGGAGAAAACCAAATTCCAGCTGCTCCTCCAACAACTACAAGTGGTGCTGCCTCTCCTATAGATCTTGATACAGCAAGTATTGTTCCTGTTAATATACCAGGCATAGCATAAGGAATAATAGCTCCTGTTATTGTGTCCCATTTAGTAGCACCTAATGCATATGATGCTTCCTTTAACTCTTTAGGTACTGTTTTTAAAGCTTCTTGAGATGAAACTATTATTATAGGAAGTATTAGTAGAGCCATGGTTAAAGCTGCAGATAAAATACTTCTTCCAAATCCAAAAGTTCTAACAAATAAAGAAAGTCCTAATATTCCATATACAATAGATGGAACTCCTGCTAAGTTACTTATGTTGACTTGTATTATATTTGTAAATTTATTTTTAGGTGCATATTCCTCTAGATATATTGCCGTTCCAAGCCCTAATGGAAACGCAATTAATAAAGTTAATATATTTACCCATAAAGATCCAAGTATAGATGCCCTTATTCCTGATTTGCTAGCAATCCTAGATGTATAGTTTAAAAAGAAATCAATATTCACATGAGAAATTCCCGTTTTGAAAACATTCGAAAAAAGTGCAATCAGAATTATTATGCTAAATGATATACATCCTAATAATATAAAATGAAACAATTTATTCATTAATTTTCTCTTTTTCAAGTTCATATTATAATCAAATTTTTTATTTATAAATTCTTTATTTTTTAAATTAATTGTCTCCATTAATATTCCTCCCTAAGTTTATTAGAAGCATATTTAGATAACATGTTCATGCCCAATGTCATAACAAATAAAAGCATAGCAACCGCATATAAAGTCTGAGCTTCTATTGTACCTTTCGCTATATCCCCTTGACTTACCTGAACTATAAATCCTGTCATAGTTTGAATACTTTCAAGAGGATTTAAAGTAAGCCTCGGAGTTGATCCCGCTGCAAGTGCTACTATCATAGTTTCTCCTACAGCTCTTGATATGGCTAATATAAAAGATGATATTATTCCTGATATAGATGCAGGAATTACCACTCCAAATACAACTTCTAATTTTGTAAGCCCTAGTGCATAAGCACCTTCTCTTAAGCTTTTAGGTACTGCCTGCATAGAATCTTCACTTAAAGATAATACCATTGGTATAGTCATTATACCTACAGCTATAGCTGCACTAAGAGCATTGTAAATATTTGTTTGCGGTATTAAATTTTTAAGTATAGGTGTAATAATATTAAGCGCAAAAAAGCCATAAACTATAGAAGGTATTCCTGCTAATACTTCTAATATAGGTTTAATTACTTTTCTAACTGTTTTATTTGAGTATTCACTAAGATATATAGCGCTCAACAACCCTATAGGGATTGAAATTACAGATGAAAAAAGTACTATTAAAAATGTTCCACTAACTAACGGTAGTATCCCAAAGTGCTGAGGTTTTAAAAGTGGAGTCCACTGCTTTCCAGTGAAAAATTCCATAGCCGATACATTAGTAAAAAACAATGTACTTTCTTTAAACAAAATAAATAGTATACTAATAGTTATACATATAGATATCATTCCAAATCCAAATAAAATATATTTTATTATTTTTTCATTTAGTTTTTTCATATTCAATCCTCCTATATTCTAAATAATAAAGAACCAAAATAAAGAACTAAATCCTTTAGCTCTTTATTATTATTGATGACATATTTAGAATACTATTTATTTGTTACGTAAATGTTAAGTGGATATTATCTATTTGTTAACTTCGTTAACTTTGTGTAAACTTACTTATTTAAAGCTTTTTTCATTGTTAAATTTATTAATTTTGTGCAAACTAATTAGTTTTAAACTTTTCAACTAAATCATTAAGATGTGAAGACATATTAATAATTTCAGAGGAAGAATTAGATAATTCCTCAAATATTTTAGATTGATTTTCAATGTTATCTCCTATATTTATCATTTCTTTTCCAGTCCATCTTATACTATCTATAATAGATGTAGTAGAACTTGAAATTTCTTCAGTACTAACTGCTTGCTCGTTAGCTACACTAGATATTTCTTCGATTTTATACGATACTCCAACTATTGAATTTATTATTTCTAATATGCTATTTTTTACTTCTTCAGCTCTACCTACACTTTCATTAACCTTTCCATCTACGTTAGATGTTTGAACTACTACTTTATGTATTTCACTTTTAAATTCTTTTATTATCTCAGATATGCTTTGAGCAGAGTTATTGGTTTCATCAGCAAGCTTTCTAATTTCATTAGCTACTACATCAAATCCTCTTCCACCTTCTCCTGCTCTAGCTGCTTCAATAGATGCATTTAATGCAAGCAGATTTGTTTGCCTTGAGATATTACTTATAACTTGTACTATTTTAACAATCTTTTCAGATGATAAGTTTAATTTTTCTAATACATCTACTAAATTATTTGTAAGTAACTTTATATCATTTACTGAATATACTATTTCTTTTATATTAGTTTCTCCCTTTTTAGTTTCTATTTTTAAACCTTCATATATTTGATGTACATCTCCAATAGAAACAGCTGTAGATTGTGCATTTTCAGATATACTATCTATAGAATTTTCTATTTGATTAATAAAATTTATATTTTCTTCTGATTTAGAACTTATACTACTTGAAACAGCATATATTTGCTGCATAGATGCATTAGATATATCAATAGATGTTGCTATTTCGTTATTAAAAGAAGATAGTTTTTGTGCAGAAATTTTTATATCAGAAATCAAATTATTTAGATTGTCTAAAAAATTATTAAATTCATTGCTCAACTGACCTATCTCATCCTTTGTATGTATACTAAGTCTTTTAGTTAAATCTCCTTCTCCATTTGCCATTTCTTTAAGTTGAGATTTAATCCTAATTATCGGATTCGTTATTTTTTTAGAAATAAACCCTATAGTTACTATTGATATAGCTAATAAAAAACATGCTATTAATAAATTATAGTAAATAACAGAATTTATTTTTTCTGCAATAAGTGTTTTATCAACACCCATATAAAGCATACCTATTACATTTCCGTCCTTATCATTCAACGGTTTATATAAAATCTCATAATTTTTACCCTCTATAGTTGACTCTTCTATGTAAACTCCATCTTTTTTTAAAACTTTATCTACTACTTTTTTAGGTGCTTTTACTCCAATATTTCTTGATCCTTTTACCCTAACAGTAGTAGATACGATTGTATCATTTTTAAAGATAGATACTATATTTCCAGTTTTATCAGATAAAATATCTACCAAAGTATAATTCCCTTCAATTTGTATATCTCCCTTATGTAAAGTTCCATTCTGTATATTCCAATTACCCGGTATTATAAATCCCATAAGATCTTCAGTTGTTTGCAAATTTGATTCAAGTTTTTCTTCTATTAAATAAGAACTTATATCTTTTAAACTTGATATCGAAAAAGATGTACACCCTACAACTATAAGTAGTAATACAGGCAATATGCTTAATGTTATTTTAAACCTCAATGTATCAAATTTTATATTTTTAAAATCAATTTCTTTTATTTTATTTAACTTAATTTTTTTTAATATGCTTATCTTTTTATCTTTGTTTTTTAATATCTTTTTCTTTATCTTAAACTTCATAATCTTTCCCCTCCCCATATTCCACCTCACTATAAGCATAAGTTAATTCAAAAAAAAAAAAAAAACAAACACTTATTAACCGGCTTTCTCGTTTAAGTGTTTGTTTTTTTATTAATCTATTATTATTCTATTTGAGAAAGTTGATTATCATACTCAGATTGTGGTAATTTTACGTATCCAACCTCAGGAACTAATTCTTTTCCTTCTGTTAAGTAATAAGTTATGAATTCTTTAACTTCTTCTCTTTGTAAAGCTTCTTTGCTAATATATAAGAATAATGGTCTTGATAAAGGAGAGTAACTTCCTTTCTCTACAGTTTCAGCAGTAGGTGCTACTGGTCCATTTCCAGAATCTATCGGAACTACTTTTAACTTATCTTTGTTTTCTGTATAATATGCATATCCAAAGAATCCTATTGAATACTTATCTCCTGCTATACCATTCACAAGCACGTTATCATCTTCACTTGCAGTGTAATCTACTCTTATAGCTCCACCTTCACCATTTACTTCTTCTGTAAAGTAGTCAAATGTTCCAGAATCACTTCCAGGTCCATAAAGCTTTACAGGTTCAGCCGGCCACTCAGGTCTTACATCTTTCCATGTCTTTACAGCACTGTTAGGTTCCCATATTTTCTTTAATTCTTCTAAAGTTAAGTAATCTACAAAGTCATTGTCTTTATTAACAACAACAGATAATCCATCATATGCAACTTTAAGTTCTAAGTAATCAATTCCGGCCTCTTTAGCCTTATTCACTTCTTTATCCTTTATAGGTCTTGATGCATCATTTATGTCTGTTTCTTTAACTAAGAACTTTTCGAAACCTCCACCTGTTCCAGAAAAATTAACAGTAACCTTTACTCCTTGATTCATCTTCTGAAATTCTTCTGCTACAGCTTCACTTATAGGATATACTGTACTTGATCCATCTATAGCTATAGATCCACTTAGCCCTGTTTCAGTCTCTTGAGTCTGTCCTCCACAACCTGTCAACATTCCGATTGACAACGCTCCTATTACACCCAGTGATAATAGCTTTTTCATTTTAGTTTTAATGATTCCCATAAAACATTCTCCTTTCAAATTTCAGAACTTATTTTTTCTTTTACGATTTATTTTTTCCACATACCTAGAATACTATTCATTTGTTATGTCAATGTTAAATAGATGTTATGGATCGGTTAAGTGTGTTAATAATATGTAAATACTAGTATTCCAAAAACTTTATTTGCTTATTCTTAAGTTTAAGTGTACAATATAAGAATGCGATTTTTAAAGAAAGGGAGTTTAATATGTCGAAAAAACAAGATATTGTAAATATAGCAGTTATTGCCCACGTTGATGCCGGAAAGTCTACATTAGTAGATGCATTTTTAAGTCAAAGTGGTGTTTTTAGAGAAAATCAAGAAGTTGTTGATTGTGTAATGGATAGTAATGATTTAGAGCGTGAAAGAGGTATAACTATATACTCTAAAAACTGCTCTATTCAATACAACGGAGTAAAAATAAATATAGTGGATACACCTGGTCACTCGGATTTTTCATCTGAGGTTGAAAGAGTTATAAAAACTGTTGATACAGTTATACTACTTGTAGATTCAAGTGAAGGTCCTATGCCTCAAACTAGATTCGTTCTTCAAAAATCTTTAGAACTTGGAATTAGACCTATCTTATTTATAAATAAAATAGATAAGAAAGATCAAAGGGCTGAAGAAGTTGTCGATATGGTATTTGATTTATTTGTTGACTTAAATGCTAATGATGAGCAATTAGAATTCCCAATCATATACGGTATTGCAAAAGATGGTATTGCAAAGAGAGAACTAGATGATGACAGTACTGATTTATCTCCTTTATTCGAGACCATACTAGATCATGTAGATGTATACCCTGATTACGATAACGAGTCTCTTCAAATGCAAGTATCAGCTCTTGGTTATGATGATTATATAGGAAGACTTGGTATAGGAAGAATTTATAAAGGTACTTTAAAAGAAGGTCAAACAGTTGCTATATCAAAAAGAGATGGTTCTGTTGCTAAAGGTAAAATAGCTAAAATGTTCGTATACGAAGGATTAAATCAAGTTTCTAAGAAAGAAGCAAAAAGTGGAGATATAGTAGTTATATCTGGTATATCTGATATATCTATAGGAGAAACTCTTTGTAATGAAGATAATATATTACCTATGGAAATGATAAACATAGAAGAGCCTACACTTTCTATGAACTTCTACGTTAACGATTCTCCATTCGTTGGACAAAGTGGTAAATTCTTAACTACTAGACATTTAAAGGATAGGTTAGAAAAAGAACTTGAGGTTAATGTTGGACTAAAAGTTGATTCACTAGATACTACTGATGGATACAAAGTATCTGGTAGAGGAGAGCTTCACTTATCTATACTTATAGAAAGTATGAGAAGAGAAGGATATGAGCTTGCCGTTTCAAAACCTGAGGTTTTAATGCATAAAGAAGATGGCGTTTTAGTTGAGCCAGTTGAAAGAGTTATTTTAAATGTTCCTGATGAATATTCTGGACCAGTAATTTCTAAGCTTAACTTAAGAAAAGGTCTTATGGAAGGTATGTCTTCTGAAAACAACTACACAAAACTTGAATATATAGTTCCTACAAGAGGCCTTATAGGCTATAGAAGTGAATTTATAAATGATACTAGAGGAGAAGGTACTATAGTTCGTTCATTCGAAAGATTTGAAGAGTACAAAGGCGAAATACCTCAAAGATTAAACGGAGTTTTAATATCTCAATCTAAAGGTGTTGCTATGGCTTATTCTCTATTCAATTTAAGTGATAGAGCAACAATGTTCATAAATCCTACTACAGAGGTTTATGAGGGTATGATTATAGGTATGAACTCTAGAAAAGAAGATATGACAGTTAACCCTTGCAAGAACAAGAAATTAACTAATACAAGATCTTCTGGATCTGATGATGCAGTTAAGTTATCTCCACCTAGAACATTCACTCTAGAAGAAGCTTTAGAATTCATAGCTGATGATGAGCTTGTAGAAATCACTCCAGATGCTATAAGACTTAGAAAGAAAGTATTAAACGAAAACGATAGATTAAAATACAATAAAAACAGAAAATAATAAAAAAATAAAGGGCATATGCCCTTTATTTTTTTATTATTTTCTATTTTTTTAGCTTAAAACTTCATTTCCTACCTTTTTATCATAGTACATTTCTTCATCAAATTCGCCTTCAGTTTTAGCTACAACTATTGTACATACTGAATCTCCAGTTATATTTACAACAGTTCTAGACATATCTAATACTCTATCTATACCTATTATAAGAGCTATACCTTCAACAGGAAGACCTACTGATTGTAAAACCATAGATAGTGTAATCATTCCAACTCCAGGTACACCAGCCGTTCCAACAGATGCAAGTGTAGCCGTAGCTATTATAGTTAAAAGAGCTTGTAAACTTAAATCAATACCATATACTTGAGATATGAATATACAAGCAACTCCTTGCATTATAGCAGTTCCATCCATGTTTATAGTAGCTCCAAGAGGAAGTGTAAACGATGCAACATTTTTAGATACCCCCATGTTCTCAACAGCTTCTATAGTTACAGGAAGTGTTGCATTACTTGATGAAGTTGAGAAAGCAACTCCAGCTACTGGTAAAAACTTTTTAAAGAATACTACAGGGTTTAATCTACCTACAAATGTAAGTACTCCCATATAAGTACATGTTGCGTGTATAAGTAATGCTAATATAACTGCTAACATGTATTTTCCTAGATTTGCCATGGCAGATAGGCCAACACTTGCAAATGTATTAGCTATAAGTGCAAATACTCCAATAGGTGCAAACTCCATAACAACCATAACCATTTTCATTACTATTTCATTTAAAGATTCAAATATATCAATTACAGGTTGTGCTTTTTCTCCAACTAAAGCCATACTTATTCCCATTAATAAAGAGAAAACTATTATAGGAAGCATCTCTCCATTTGCCATTGAATCTATAGGATTCGTAGGAACCATAGCTATAATAACATCAACAAGTGATTTTGACTGTCCAATAGTAGGTTCTTGCTTTATTATATTAGACATATCAAGTCCAATCCCAGGATTCATAAATTTACCTATTAATAAAGCTACACTTATAGCAAGAGCAGTAGTCATCATATAGAAAACAAGAGTTTTAACCCCCACTCTTCCTAATTTTTTAACATCTCCAATTGCAGATGCTCCACAAATCAAAGATACAAATACAAGTGGTACTACAAGCATTTTTATCGCATTTATAAATACCTTACCAAGCAATCTGAATATTCCGTCTATTAACACTACATCTTTAACATAACCTGATGGCATAGAATTTAGTATCAGTCCCATGATTAGTCCTAGACCTAAAGCTATAAATATTTTCATTGTTAAACTAAGCTTTTTTTTCATACTATTCCCCTCCTAATTTTTATCTTATAATATCATGATACGAGGGGAATACAAAAAAATACTGAAACATTCAAAATAATACTTTTCATTTTTCAGTCAAATGCAATATAGCTATTATTCAATTTCATTTTGTATCAATAGTCCTTCGATAAACTTTTTGACACTTATCTTTCCACAGGCCTTGCTTTTCCCCCTTATATAGTCCATCTGAGCTTTTACATCTTCAAAATTAAATACCAAATTTGAATATGTCGAAAAATCATCGTTCATATAATCTTCAATTCCCAAACTAGCTATATTATTTAAAGCCTTATTTATAGCTCTTCTAATTCTTTGTTCCATAGTTTTAGGGTTATTGCTAAGTTTTCTGCATATCTCATTAACCTTGTAATTTAAATGTTTATCGCCTTTTGCTATAAGATATTCACATATGTTTATTATATCTTTACTTCCTATTTCTCCTATTATTCCTAATTTTGAAAGAGAATATTTAATTTTTGCAATTTCCGACTTTTTACTTGCAACCACATCATTGGATTCTAAATTTCGAAACATTCCCTTTATACTATTTAAAGTTGCATTCATTTCGACCTTTTCTTTTACATTATTTATAACATTTTCAACCTCTATTATATTTATAGGTTTATTTATAAAGAATTCAATCCCCTGACTATACGCTTTTGCTATCATATCCTTAGACGATACCTGGGATATCATAACAAACTTAATGTCAGGCTTAATATTCTTAACAGCTTTTACAACTTCTATACCATTTTTACACGGCATCAATAAATCAACCATAACTATATTTGGTTTTTTAACTAGTATTTCTTTTATACACTCTTCTCCACTCAAAGAATATCCTATAACTTCTCCCAAATTTTTATACTCTATTATATTTTCTAAAACCTTCACAACACTTATATCATCATCAACTATATAAAATTTCATCCAATCACCCTTCTAATTTTTCTTTAGGTATTATTATCTCAAATGTAGTGCCTACACCATACTCAGATTCAACAGATATACAACCACTAAAATGGACCTCCACCATTTCTTTCACAATAGTAAGCCCTATTCCTCTATTAATATCCCCCGTATCCATATTAAACTTCGTAGAAAAACCAGGATTAAATATATAATCTTTATCAGAATCTTTTATACCATTTCCATTATCAGACACCGAAAAAATAAATTTTTCACCCTCACAGAAATAATCAACATCGACAACACCTTTTTTACTATCTATAGATTCTATGGAATTATTTATCAAATTCCTAAGTATAGATATTAAAATATAATGATCCTTAACTTTTATATCCCGCGCAGTCTTAAAATTAACTTTTATACTAGAACCTATTGAATCTATATACTTAATAGTACTATCTTCAAGTATATTAAATATATACACAAGACTCATTTCTTTGTGCTTCGCTTTTATATGAGTAACCTCTTCTATCCCTTTTATAACCCTTATATAATCTTTTTTAATTTCATGTATATCCTTAGTTATCGAAAGTGATATAGACTTTATATCATCATCTATTTCTGAGACATCTAGTTTTTCATATAATTCAAAAGAATTACTCATAATTCCTTCTATATTATTCATATTCTTATTCATAAAATATATCTCTGTTTTTAAGCTAGATATTAAAAACAATAGTTTTCTATACCTTTCATCATGCTCTTCTTTTTCTATTAAAATATTATATTCCTTTATTATATTTACAAATATCAGAGTAATAGAGCTCCTAACTAGACACACCATAATCAAAATTTTTATATTATCTATATCAAAATCTTCATTATATCTAAACACGGTTTCAACCAAATTACCAACAAGCTCACTTATACAAAGAGATGTAAACAAAAGATATATATTCTTTTGATTTCTAATATTCAACAAACTAAATACCATTCCAAAACTCAAATAAAAGAATATCACAGGATAGTTGATTCCAAACGAATAATAAAAACTACTTCCACCAAACCACAGTATAATAACCCTCAACAAAAACACTACATTTGCTGTTACAATACTAGTTATTATTATATCTACATTCTTAAAGAATATAAAAATAATAGATAAAAATATTATTCCAGCAGATACCCTAAAATCATCATTGAATATGTTTATGTATATTTGAGACACAAAAGCTACAATCAAGCTTATAAGTATATTTTTTTTAAATTCTTTCACCTTTAATCTCCTTAATCAGAAAATATATTCTCTAATTCTTTCTCTATAAACAAAGTCTTTTCCTCTATTAAATCTATAAACATATTCTTATGAGTAACATTTTTTCCATTCTTATCTACAAGCAGTTTGATAACAGGTCTATCTAGCATGTGTTTATTTTGATTATACACAATACCCTTATATCCTCGAGATAATTTGACTATAGATCCTTCCTTAAACTTTACTATTCTAGATAAAAATAATCTAACTATATCAAAGTCAAAATCATTGTGACCCAAACTATATATATACTCAGAAGCTTTATATATAGGCATCTTTTTTCTATATACTCTATCAGTTGTCAAAGCATCAAATACATCTGCTACAGAGCATATCCTAGCCATTCCATATATACTGTCTCCCCCCAGCTGATTTGGATACCCTTTTCCATTCCACTTTTCATGATGTTGTAAAATAATTTGTTTACTCAAAGCAGATATTTCACTTCTATAATTATCGCTTACATATCTATATCCGACTTCAGGATGTTTTTCAATTTCAACCCTTTCCTCAGGTGTTAGCTTTCCCGGTTTATTTAAAATTTCAGGATCTATAAAGACTTTTCCAATATCATGCAACAAAGCTCCTAAAGCTAATTTATGGAGTTTTATTTTATCGTACTGCATAAGAATACCGGTATAAAGGCATGATACCATAACATTCAAACTATGCTCATACAAGTAGTCATCAGACATTCTGATTTCATTTATACTATATGATACATCCCTTTTAGATGTTATTATATCTAACAATTCAGAAATAGTGTTATTTATAATATTCATATTTAGTCCTATATTTTTACCTTTTGTAGTCATATTAAACTGATCTTTTATAACCTCTTTTACTTCTCTATACTTTTCTGTGGATATTGTATCATTAGGTTCTATCCCCTCTGATATTTCATCACTTACATGAATATACTGTATATTTTTTGAATCCAGTTGCTTAATATAATTATGATTTAATTTAACATTATCTTGAAGTAGCACTGTTCCATTCGAATATATAGGTTTAGCTACATAATATTCATATTTTTCAACATCTATATAATTAATATTTACAAGTCTCATCATATCACCCCACGCCACATTTTTTTCTGCATATATTATATGTTTCTTTCTATATATTATCAAAGTATATTTTTGACTTCAATGAGGATATAGTCTTTATTTGATAAAAAGAAGAGAAATCTATCGATTTCTCTTCTTTTAATTAAAACTTATTTAGATTTTTCAAGCTCATCTACTAGTTCTTTAAAAGTATCAAGAGCTGTTTGTATAGCTTTTTCATCTTCCATATCAACACCAGCTTTTTTAAGTTGATTAAGAGGATAGTCAGATCCTCCACTCTTTAAAAATTCTAAATATCTATCTAACGCTCCAGAACCTCCACTTAATATATTATGACTAAGAGTTGCAGCAGCAGAGAATCCCGTTGCATACTTATATACATAAAAATTAGAATAAAAATGAGGTACTCTAGCCCATTCCATACCAATCTGCTCATCAACGCATACATCTTTTCCATAGTACTTAACATTTAAATCATAGTATATATTACAAAATTCTTCATTAGTCAAAGCTTCTTGATTTTCAGATTTTTCATGTATTATTTTCTCAAATTCAGCAAACATAGTTTGTCTATATACAGTAGTTCTAAACTGCTCCAAATAATAATTTAGTATATATAATCTTTCATCATCACTTTTACTGTTTTTTAACATATAATCCATAAGTAGTTGTTCATTTAAAGTGGATGCAACTTCAGCTACAAATATCTTGTAATGCGAATATAGATAAGGTTGGTTTTTTCTTGAATAATAACTATGCATAGAATGTCCAAGTTCGTGAGCTAATGTAAATAAAGAATTTAAATCATCTTTATAATTAAGAAGTATAAACGGATGAGAATCATAACTTCCCCAAGAATAAGCTCCTCCTTTTTTACCTTCATTTTCATAAACATCTATCCATCTTTCATCAAAAGCCTTTTGTACTAATTTTAGATATTCATCTCCTAATGGCTTTAATGCTTTAAGTATTATTTCTTTAGCTTCTTCATAAGGTATTTTTATATCTAATTTTTCAACTAAAGGTGTATACATATCATACATATGTATTTCATCTAAACCTAAAAATTGTTTTTTTAGTTTTAAATACTTATGCATAGTATCTAAGTTTTTTTCTATAACACCTATCAAATTATCATATACACTTAATTTTATATCATCCTCAAATAAAGATGATTGTATAGCAGAATCATAATTTCTTGCCTTCGCATAAAAGATTTCCCTTTTAATACTTCCTTCTAATGTAGCTGCAAACGTGTTTTTATACTTTTCATAAGTATTATACATATTTTCAAAAGCATTTTTTCTAACTTCTCTATTTTTACTTTGTAAAAACTTCGAAAAATTCCCATGTGTAAGTCTAACCTTATCACCTTCTTCATCTTCTATCTCAGGAAACTTAATATCTGCAAAAGATAACATATCAAATGCATTCTCCGCAACATTTGCAATATCAGAGCTCATAGCCAAAATTTCTTCTTCTTTTGGAGATAATGTATACGGTTTTTTTCTTAAAATTTGATCTATAAGCTTTTTATACGGCTTTAACTTATCATTATTTAAGTACTCATTTATCTTATTTTCATCTATACTTATTATTTCAGGAATCATAAATGATGTAACAGTTCCTATTTGAGTGGATAACATATCTGACTTTCCAGATAAAGACTGTTGTTTTGTATCTCTTGTATCTTCATGTTGTTTCATATGTGCATATACATACGTATTTTCAGCTAATCTAGATATTTGCTCGTACAAATTTAAAGTTTGATATAGATTGTCTTCAGATTCACCTAAAATACCTTTATATTTTTTTATATCTTCTAAAAGATTTTTGATCTTTTCAAAATCTTTATTTAATTCATCTTCATTTTTATATATGCTTTCTAAATCCCACTTAAATTCACCTTTAATTTCATTTCTATTCATTGACATATCTTCCTCCTTATTTATTAAAAACTAATTAATAAAGCTCCTTCAGATGAATAAGAACCTATAGTTGCTCCTATTTCAGATATTATTATTTCCTTAAAGTTATATTTATTATTAACCATTTCTTTGAATTTTAAAGCTTTATCTAGCGCATTCGAGTGACATATTGCCAATATTTTTTCGGAAGCATTAACTCCTTCATTTTCTATAAAATCGATCAATTTATTTAAACTCTTCTTATCTCCTCTAGCTTTACTATATATTTTCACAAGTCCATCTTCAACTTTTACAGTTATTTTTAAATTTAAAACTTGAACTATTTTTTCTTTAAAAGAGCTTATTCTACCGGCCTTAGCTGCATTTTCTATTGTATTAAGTACAACGTAAGTTGAAATATTTTTTACATCTTTATTAATCTTATCTACTATATAATCTATACTTTTTCCTTTTTCAATCATCTTAATAGCAGCCAAAACTAATAATCCAACTCCCATAGATCCATTTTTAGAATCTATTATCTCTATTCTTTTATTACCGACTTCTTCTAAGTACATATTTTTACCTATTAAAGCATTATTATACGTACTAGATAATCCAGAGGATAAAGATATTACAATAATATTATCCTCCTCACAATGAAACTCTTTTACAAAACGATCTGGAGCTGGACTAGATGTTTTAGGAAGATTAGTACTATTTTTCATTTTTTCATAAAATTCTTTTTTAGTTATATCCACCCCGTCCAAATAAGAATCTTCGTCAAATAAAATATTCAATGGTATAACAGATATATTATACTTTTTCATTATATATTCAGGCAAATCACACGAACTATCAGTTATTAACTTTATATTGTTCAAAACACAACACATCCTTATACATTTATTTAGATAGTAGAATTGATTTAATTGTATCTTTTGTGAATTTTAGTAATTAAATATTCTCTATTCATGTCTAATTTTCACGACATCATCCAAGTCTAAAATACTTTTTACAACGTCTTTAAATTCTATCTTACTATTATAAACTACGACCATTTTCATATCCCAATTCTTATATTCATCAGGAGATATATCTATATTTTTTATAAAAATCTTATTACCTTCTACTATTTCTATAACCTTTGATGTTATATTTGAAATATTTTTTGTATTAATATACAACGTAGTAGTTTTACTAAGCAATATTCTCTTATTTATAAACTTTAAAGTATATAATGTCATAATAAGCAAAAAACAAGATACAAACGCTAAATAATAATATCCAAATCCAATAGCCGTTCCTATACAAGCAGTCACCCAGACACCAGCCGCAGTAGTAAGTCCTCTTATACTATCAGACGTTTTAAGTATCGCTCCGGCCCCTAAAAAACCAATTCCTGATAGCACTTGCGCCGGCATCCTAGCAGGATCCAAATTTACATATTGTATATATTCTTTAAACAACATCAATGACGTAACAGCAACAACACAAGAACCTATAGAAACCAATATATGCGTTCTAAATCCTGCCCATTGATGAGATTTTTCTCTTTCAAGACCAACTACTCCCCCTATAAAAAGAGCAAATAACAACCTAAATGTCATTTCTTTATGAGTCATTAAATCACCTCTTTTTTATTATATTTTTTTATTATATTATAAATCAAATTTTTATATACCAAAAAAAACAGGCCTCTTACAGGCCTGGGGCGAAAAAAAATATTTAGGGAAAGAAAAATATATAAAAAACCTGCCTAAGCGACGTACTAGGACAGGAATAATTTCTTTTTTTCCTGACCCTTCCCTCCGAAGGCTGAAAACTCTATACAGGTAGGTCTCCTGACTTATGATTCATCTTACTCCCTATCCTTCCCGCAAAATAACTCGCAGTGGTTTTATAGGTTTCATCATCAATTACAGTAGCGGGGGCTGCGACGGATTCTAACCGTTCTTCCCTGTTATCCTAAAACTAAGGACCTGCATATTCTATTAAGTTTTCTTATTATTATAATATCACACAATTTCTTTCTTTACAATATATGTAAGAAATATTTTTTTCTATTTTTATTACTTTCTAAAAATGTTATATTTAATATATAAAAAATTCTTCTCTGAAGAACCTTAAGTTTAAATTTTTTTGAAACCATAACAGAATTTATATTTATCCACAATTTAAAAAGGGATATAATCTCCTATTAGTTATAATAAAATTTTTACTAAATATTCAAGTTTCATTACCCGATATATTGTATATGCCCAAATAAATACGAGGTGATTTATGTACATAATACAAAATGAATATTTTGATATTTTCGAAGATAAAGAAAAACTTTATATAAAGACAAAAAAACAAGGGTTTGATATTTCAAAGTTTTCAGATATATCAATCTCACATCCACGAATAAGTATAAAGTATTTTTTAAACCTCAAAAATGCTTTAGAAAACATTACAGACGAAAATGTAGAAATAGGTATATTAAAACCCAAAGTGGAGTTGAGTATATCATCAGATAATACCGAAGTACACTTCAAGTTGAATTTATCAACAGATGAGCTTAAAAATAATAAGCAACAAATAATTCAATCTATATTATCAGAGTTAGAATCAAACAATATAGTGCACGGAATAATCTATACTATACTCGATGAAAATATACAAACACAAGAAAACATATTAATAGCTAAAGCAACACCAGCTAAAAATGGGCAAGATGCTACAATAAAATATTTAGATTTACCAGATAAAAAACCAAATGTACGAGAAGATGGTTCAACTAATCATTATGAAATGAATCTTATATATGAAGTAAATAAAAACGATTACTTAGGAGAAAAAACACCCCCAACTCAAGGTGTTGATGGTTTAAATGTAAAAGGTGATATAATACCATCAAAACCAGGAAACGATAAAAGGCTAAGTTTCGATAGAAAAACAGTTGGAGAGTTTGAAGAAGGTAACAAAATAATATTAAGAGCGTTGACAAACGGTGCACTTTCTCACAACAATGGAAAAGTATCTATTCTAAAACATCTAATTATAGACGGAGACGTTGGCTATGAAACAGGTAATATTTTTTTCGATGGATCAGTTACTGTTAAAGGGACTGTTTGTGATGACTTTAAAGTAATAGCAACAGAAGATATTTCAATAGACAGCATAATGGGAATAGGATCTGCAGAAAAGATAGTATCAACAAATGGAGATATATATATAAAGGGTGGCGTTTGCGGAAGAGGAAAAACTTTGATTCATTCTAAAAAAAGTGTTTTCGTTAAATACGCTAATGCATGTACCATAATAGCCGAGGATACTATAAATATAGGATTTTATTCCCTCGATAGTATTCTTGAATCTAAAAGCATTCTTCTGAATCCCGAAAAAGGTAGGATAATAGGAGGAAAAATTAACGCATATGCAAAAGTCGTAACAAGCGCAATTGGAAACAATTCCGAAAGAAAGACAATAATAAATGTCAAAGGCTTTGATAGAAAAAAAGTAAAAAAAGAATTAGATGAGATCTTAATAAAATATAAAGATTGCTTATTAGAACTAGAACAAAACAAAAAAGAGCTAGAAGTTTTAGAAAAATCAATTGAAGACCCTGCTAAATTGTTAAAATATCACGAATATGAATACTACACTAACATCCACGAAAGACTTACGAAAGAACTCTCAGAACTAGAACAAAAACGAAAACATCTTTCTGACTATTTACAATCAAAGGGCGAAGGGGAGATATCTATATCAAAAAATGCATATCCTCAAACTTTCTTAGAAATAAAAAATCTTCAAAAAATAATAACTAAAGAAACTTCAGGAACTTTTTATGCACAAGATAATAACCTTCATTCAGAGTAAAAAAATTCAGATGGAGCAATCTCCATCTGAATTAAATTATTTATATATAGCTCTCATATTCATCTGCATCAATATTAACCCTCTTAGGATAAGCTATTTTAATCCCCTTCTCTCTGAATTTAACCAAAATCATTAACCTTGCATTTTTGGCTATAGAAAAGTACTTAAAAGGAGCTACAACACCTGTAATAGTGTACTTAGCACCTACACTACTAGATTCTATATCAGTTACCCCATATACAGAAAACGGTCTGGATGGTTCTTTCATCATATTCTTAATTAAAAACTCTTTGTATTTTTCATTTAACATTTCACACACTTCATCTAAAGTTTGCATTACAAAATCAGGATCACATTCATATGAAACTCTAACATGAACTATTACTCTCATTTTTTTTCTACTATAATTCATAATAGATTTTATCTCACCATTTGGAAGACTTATTCTTCTTAAGTTCCAATCTCTTATGCTAGTACTTCTAAGACCTATTTCTTCTACAGTTCCTCTAAAGTGTTCATTTATATAAACATAATCTCCTACCTTCATCTGTTTTTCGAATAATATAAAAAAACCATTTAGTACATCCTTTATAAGACTTTGAGATGCAAATCCAGCTATAACACCAAATATACCCGCTCCAGTCAGTATAGTAGATTGATTCAAATCAATTATACCAAACTCTTTTAATATTAATACACACGCCGTAAAAAAGGACACATAGTAAGATATAGATACTATTATACTTTTAAATGTATTTTCTCTTTGAATATCAAATTTAGTTATATCAAATACTTTTTTAGTTATGTACTTTATAGTTCTCACAAATAAAAAACTAAATACTATTATCAATATAGAATTTATAAACCTAGCCATACTATTCTCCTTAATCTTATATCTATTGATTAATATTTAGATTATCCCCATATATAATGATCTATATACTTTTCCTAAAAATAAAAAAGTCTTCCTTTGAAGATTTTAAATGTAAACTCTTTTAAAATTCGTATATTTTCTACTCACTAACTCATGTCATCAACAATCTCTTATGGCCTCCGTTGATCAAAACTAGTTGAAAGCATAGATATTTAATCTATGTTATTCACAAATTTGAAACTTTATAATTTCCCATTAAACATAAAAAGAAGCGACATTCGTCGCTTCTTTTTTATTTAAAACTTCTTTAATTTTAAATATTCATTTATACATGTATCTATCTTATGACTTGTACTTTGTATCTCTTCTTTAAAAATATCTGGATATTCGATATACCTATTTATCTCTTCCCTTAATTCTTCTATATCTCTCTTTAATTCCTCTAATTTTTTTTCCATTTTAATCTCACCACTTATTCCAGAATATTTAAACCCCTTATGCTATGATTTTATCAAAGAAGTAGAATATATGTCAATATAGAACATAATAATTATTCATTTTTTAGAATATTTTAAAATATAATGTATTATTTAGTAATTATATATAATTAATAAGATATATTGTCTATTTGTGGATCTTCACCCAAAATTTTAACATACATCTTATGAGGAAGACAAGCTATTATCTGTCCTTTTTTATTTATAAAGCCAGTTTTAACACAAACCTCATCATAACAATTAGCTTCTATAATTTCAACCCCTCCATCATGAATACGAACATAATTAAAACCTTCCTCAGTCTCAATTTTTATAGTTTTTTCATAATTCTTATCATCTATAATAATATCTTCATATACTTTATTGTCAACAACCACTTGAACTCTCTTATATCCCGTATCATCATTATTAATATTACTAAAATACAACACCCCTACGCTTAAAAGCAAAGTTGACAATACTATTATATAGTCTCTTCTTTGAAGCTTTGTTATTGTATAATCTCTATTATTAATATTCATAGCTTTATATATATTTTTATTTTTAACAAGATACCTACATACAACGCCAATAAATAAACCAGTAGGAATAGATGTCAATAGAAGTATAGGTAAATATATAAATATACCTATATTATGTATTATTATAGAGGCCATTATTAATTGGCCTATATTATGAAACATTGCCCCTATCACACTTATTCCTACTAAACTAGATTCTTTTTTGCTAAGCCTAACAAATATCCCCATAGATATCAAGCTTAAAATCCCACCTGCTATACTGTATAAAAAGGCAGAAAAACCTCCCCCAAATATAGACGATATTATTATTCTCGCAGTCAATATTACAAAAGTATCTTTAAATCCTAAGAAAATCAAAGATATTAAAGTAATTATATTAGAAAGCCCAAGTTTTGCACCAGGAGCTATAAATACAAGAGGATTTGCTATGTAGGACTCTATTATATACATAACTAAGCTTTGAGATACTAGTATAGACATAAACACCATTTTTTTAGTTTTATTCATAAATCCCTCCTATTTATAATGAAATTCCCTCAATCAAAATGAAGTTTTTCAATATTAGATTTAGTCATACACTATTATACTTTAAAAAAACAAAAAAAGACAATGCTAGTTAGCATCGTCTTTTAATTTCCACTTTATTTTATGCAGCTTTTTTTTCTGTATTAATTTCTCCTCTTATTTCTGCAACAGTTCTTATCTTGTAGTTCTTAAATATTATAGAACCAACAAAACCAGCTAACGCTCCAGCAAGTGCACAAAACGCAGCAGCTATAGTAACAGTCTTAGGATCATTAAATCCATACATTACCATAAGACCAGCTATCGGAGTTGCGGTTCCTGGTGCATTATTTATTAATCCAAATGCAGAAACTATCATACCAGCAAGTCCTCCACCTATGAAATTTGTTACATAAACTGGTATAGGATTTGCAGATATTATATCAGCTTGAGTTAATGGTTCTATAGCAACTGATATAGTTGTACTTCTATCTCCAAACTTCATCCTATCGAAGAATACAAAGTTCATAAAAGATGATCCCATAACAGATAAGGCTCCTATAGCCATTGGAAGGCCTGTAAGTCCAAGCATGGCAGTTAAAGCCATTGAACTAAGTGGCGCTGTTGCAACTATAGTTATAACTCCTCCTAATATGAATCCCATAGTCATAGGGTTTCCATTAGCAGCTGTAGTTATTATACCACCTATATTAAGCAATGTAGAAGTTACTATAGGATCAGCAGCAGTAGCTATCAGCCTAGCAATAGGTGCTACAAAAGCAACACAAACTATTAAATCTAATCCAGCTGGTACCTTTTTCTCTATCTTTGGAACTATAAATGAAAGTATATAACCCGCTACAAATCCAGGTAATATACCCATACCTGCAACAGAACATCCTATTAATACTGCGTAAACAGGGCTAACACCTAAAGCTAACGGTACTAAAATACCAGCTGCAGCTCCGCCCATTCCACCAGCAGCCAAACCAGTGTCTTTTAACAATTGAATATGTAACATATCTCCACCAACATAACTTTGAAAAGCCTCTACTAAAAAACTAGCTACTGCAGCATCTGCTAATGCTCCCATCGCTTTCATTCCCTTTGGCATTTTCAAACTAAACAAAGTAAAAAGTGATAAACAAAATAATAACAACATTGTACCTTTAATCAATTCCATTAATTTACCTCCTAAAATTTTGTAAACTTAGTATTTATAATTTATTTTATAAATATTTTTCTCATTTGCATTTTAAACACATTTCTTAGTATACCAAATTTCAGAATAATGTCTATAGTTTTTTTCATTTTCTTATTATTTTTTTCACGATTCTGAAATGTTTTCTTGGTTTTTTCTACATTAAACACCATAAAATAGTATTTAATATGCTATTTTTTCAATATTCTATATAATGATATACAATTTAAATCTTGTTTTTTTTGATATATAATATATTTTTTTCATTTTAGTGTGTATTTTTTCATTTTTTTGATTTTTCAATTTTTATATGGAACATATAATGTATTTTACTTATATAAACTATACTTTTTATGTTATAATTTATTAAATGATTATTATACGAGGAGAGAGATATGGAATTAGGAGCAAAAATAAAACACTTCAGAAAGAGAAAAGGATTAACAATAAAGGAATTATCTAACCTTACTAATTTATCAATAGGATTTATAAGTAATCTAGAAAGAAATCTAAACAGCCCTTCCGTGAGTAATCTTCAGCATATATGCGAAGTACTAGGAATAAACTTAATGGACATCTTGCAATCTTCTAGCGAAAAGGACTTTATCGTTAGACAAGATGAAAGAAAGGAAATATTTACAACCGAAGACAATAATATAAAATTCGAAATGCTGACTAACGGAAATAAGCACTTAAATTCAATAGCTATAACAATAGATGGAAATAGCGAATCTAGTGACGTTTCATGGGGACATAACTATGACGAGTTAGGTGTAGTTATAAAAGGTTGTTTAGAGATACAAGTAGAAAATGAGACTTATTTGTTAAACGAGGGAGATAGTATATACATTAGCAAATTCACACCTCATACTTATAAAAATCCATCTAGTGAGAAAAATATAACTCATTGGTTTTCTGTAAAAGAATAAAGGCTACTGCCTAAGCAGTAGCCTTTATTTTTTATTTTACAGTTACTATTTCTTTATCTCCAACTTTAACAGTTTTACCTATTTTAGCACTTACTTGTTGTCCTTCATCAAGATTAGTAAATACTATAGGAGTTATAAGCGATGGAACTTCTTTTTTAACTTTTTGTAAATCAACTTTAAGAATCGGTTGACCTGCTTTAACTTTGTCTCCTTCTTTAGCTAAAGCCTCAAATCCTTCTCCATTTAAGTTTACAGTATCTATTCCAAAGTGAACTAATACTTCTTGTCCATTATCTGCAGTAAATCCTATTGCATGCTTTGTTTTAAAGAATGTAGTTATAACTCCATCTACCGGAGATACAACTTCTCCATTTGTAGGTTCTATAGCAAATCCATCTCCCATTATTTTTTGAGAGAATACCTTATCAGGTACATCTGCTATATCTAACACCTTACCATTTAAAGGTGATACAAACTTTAATTCTTTACTAGAATCTTTAGCTATAGTCTTTTTTTCTACTTCTTTTACAACAGGAGTCTTACCGTTCATTATATCTTTTATTTGACCTTTTAAAGTCTCTGATCTTGGTCCAAATATAGCTTGTAAGTTGTTACCTACTTCCATAACTCCAGATGCTCCTAAAGCTTTCAATTCATCTTTATCTACATTTTTAATATCATTAACACTTATTCTAAGTCTTGTTATACAAGCATCTAATTTAGTTATGTTTTCTTTTCCACCTAAAGCTTTTAATATCCCTTGAGCAAGCTCTGCTCCTTTAGTATTCTTAGTTTCTACTACATCTTCATCATCTTCTCTACCAGGGGTTTTTAAGTTAAACTTTCTAATAGCGAATCTAAATCCAAAGTAGTATAAAATAGCAAATCCAAGTCCTATTAATATTACTAACCACCAAGAAGTTCTTCCAGGCATAACTCCAAATATTAAGAAGTCTATAACTCCTCCTGAGAATGTCATACCTATCTTAACATTTAACATTTGCATTAACATAAATGATAAACCTGCAAATATACAGTGGATTCCGTATAATACTGGTGCTACAAATAAGAATGTAAATTCTATCGGTTCTGTAATACCTGTTAAGAAAGATGTAAGAGCTGCTGATGCCATTATACCTCCAACTAAAGCTTTCTTCTCAGGTTTTGCTTCATGATACATAGCAAGTGCAGCTGCTGGAAGTCCAAACATCATGAATGGGAATTTACCAGTCATAAATGTACCAGCTGTAAGTTGTACACCATCTTTTAATTGTGCCATGAATATAGCTTGATCTCCTCTTACTATTTCTCCAGCCTTATTTGCATACTCTCCAAACTCAAACCAGAATGGTGAGTAGAATATATGATGAAGTCCAAATGGTATTAATGATCTTTCTATTACCCCAAATATAAATGCTGCTAAAGTTCTATTAGCGTCTATTAAACTGTGAGAGAACCAGTTAAGTCCATCTTGTACAGGAGGCCATATAGCTAACATAGCAAATCCTAATATTAAAGCACATACAGAAGTTATAATTGGAACGAATCTCTTTCCTGCAAAGAATCCCAAGTATGGAGGAAGTTCCATATTAAAGTATTTTTTGTACATAGTTGCTGCTAAAACTCCAACTATAATTCCTCCAAATACTCCTGTTTGAAGAGTTGGTATTCCTAAAACACTTGCATAAGCCGGACTACTACCTACCATATCAGTTGTTATATTAGCAGCAGTTCCCATAGTAACATTCATTATTAAAAATCCTACAATAGCTGCAATACCTGCAACTCCTTCTCCATCAGCAAGACCTACCGCTACTCCTACTGCGAATAGTAAAGGAAGATTTCCAAATATAATTCCTCCTGCTTGTTCCATTATCTTAGCAACATGTTGAATTGAAGGTGCTGCTAAAAAAGCTAATTTTGAAATTAATTCTGGATTTTGAAATGCATTACCAAAAGCAAGTAATAAACCAGCCGCCGGTAATATAGCAACAGGAAGCATTAAAGCTTTACCGATTTGTTGTAAAATTCCGAATATTTTTTTCATAATTTCTTTCTCCTCTCTTATTTTAATTAATAATAAAAAATGATTAAGTTGTATATTACAAAATAAAAAGGCATAAGCAAAGTCATAGATATTATTGCTCAAAACAATAATATTTATAACTTTTGCTCATGCCTAATCTAGTTAGTAACACACAAAGTTATTAAGAATATTAATTTTTATTTATTTTATGAATACATAGTAACATAAAAAAATATGCATTGCAACCGTTTTCATGTATTTTCTACATAGTTTTTTATATTTTTCTACATTTTTTTGTATTTTTTCATATTTTTGTGAATCTTTTGTGTTCTTATTGTATCATTTCCCAATTAGTATTTATAATTACTTTTTCTACCAGTTCTTTACTCATTTCAGGATGAATTGTTTCTTCATGAGATATAGTTATTATAGACATAGATATAGCAAATTTAACCATATGTTCCATAGACATATTATTCATATATCCATATCCAAGACCTGCTACAAAGGAATCTCCTGCTCCAGTTACATTGTTTACTTCAACATCATGAGCCTTAATTCTTCCAGATTCAGATTTATTGCAATAATAAATTCCTTCTGCATCAAGACTTATAAATACATTTTGTATTCCAAGCGATAAGAAATAATCTCCTGCTTTCTTTAAGTCTTCATCACTTTTTATTTTAAATCCAGCCAAAATTTCCGCTTCATGTCTATTAGGCTTTATTGTATGAAAATGATTTATTAAATGTTTTATATTTTCAGCTTTAGCAGCAGATATAGGATCTAGTATAAACTTAGTTCTCCCTTTAAATTTATTAAGTATATATTCAAGTTTTTCAGGATCATCTGCATCTAAGCAAATATACTCAGAATTATTTATAATTTCTTCTTTAGAATCAATGAAGGCAAAATCCATTTTATCTATAACCTTCATATCTGCAATTCCAGATACCATTTCCCCATTTTCATTTAAAATAGCCATATAAGTAGGCGTTCCTTCATTCTCAAGTACTAGAGATTCACTCATATCATATCCTATAACTTTTGAGTGCTCCATCATACTACGACCTTTTGAATCATCACCTAGTATAGATATAAATTTTGTATTTACACCTACCCTAGCCATATTCTCAGCAATATTTCTGCATACTCCTCCAAATGATATTTTTATATTTCCAGGTGTAGAGTTATACGGTTTATAGCACGAACTACAAAACCCAAATATATCAACAACAGAGGCTCCAAATACTAAAATATATGGTTGGTTCTCTTTATTCATTCTCATCTCTCCTTCTAATAGTCAACCACACTATTTTATCATATTTTATCGATTTTTGTAATTCAAAAAAATATAACCCGCCCTCATTTGTAAATATATCCCAACTGCAATATTGCAAATATTCTATATATAATTCAAATTTATCATAATAAAAAATATCTATTTGAAATGCATTTTCTCCAATGTGAAATAAAATAGTACTCCATCATCAGTGTTTTTGACTCCATATTCACTATCATGTATTTCTAATATATTTTTTACAATTGATAACCCTAATCCAGTTCCTCCTGACTGTCTATGTCTGGACTCTTCGACTCTATAAAATCTATCCCATATTTTATCAATTTTTTCTTTAGGTATATTTTTTCCGCTATTTTCAATATAAATATATACTTTCATATTCTGCATTTTTATATCTATATTTATATTTCCTAAAAATCCTGTATGCCTTATTGCATTACTAAAAAGATTTACAATAACTTGTTCAATACCTCTCTTGTCACCATAAACGAATATATTTTGTCTACCTACATCAAAATTAATGCTTATTTTCTTTTCTTCTATATGATATTTAAATTTATTTATAACTTTATAAAATAACTTATCTATTATTAATTCTTCTTTGTTTAACTTATATGATTTAGATTCTAATTTAGACAGTTCTAACATATCTAATACTAGATCATTCATTTTTTCTGTTTCATCTATTATAACACCCAAATAATATTCTTTTTTATTTTCATAAATACCATCTTTGATTCCTTCAGCAAATCCTTTAATTATTCCAAGAGGAGTTTTAAACTCATGAGATGCACTTGATATAAATTCTTTTCTCATTTTTTCTAACTTTTTCTCTTTTTCAATATCTTTTTCTAACTTTGCATTAGCTTTTTTTAGCTCTTCTAACGTACTATTTAAATTTTTAGATAGTGAATTTAAACTACTTGCCAGACTTCCAATTTCATCCTTAGATTTTATATCACAATAAGATGAAAAATCCAAATCTGCCATTTTAATAGCAGATTTATTAATCTTAACCAAAGGAGCAGCTATCATTTTTGAATATACAAATGCTAAAATCAATATAAATAATAATGCTGCTATAAAAACATAAACATAATACTCCTTCATAATTGTCATTGCTTCACCTATTTGCTGTAAAGATGAGCTCACAAAAACCATTTCAGTAATATCTCCATCTTTAATAATAGGTTTTACAAACACAATATTTTCTATCTGACTAAAATCATCTATATAGCTGTAATTGATTATTCGTCCATCTAATTCAAAATTAGACTCTTTATTTTCCCAAAAAAATTCATTAACTAAATCAACAAACATATAATCATCATAAGGCTGTAGATTATCTGTACTTGATGGGATATTCATTTTTTTTATTTCTCCATTTATAATTTGTATATTTTTATTTATATCTGACTCATATCCCCAAAAGAACATTCCATCAATCTCCATATTTAAAGGAACTAATATACTTTTTTCTTTATTTAAATATGTTCCTTCAAAACTTACACTTTCTCCAATTTCAACATTTAAACTTTCAAATTGATATATATCCATAAAATTATTTAAAAGAACTGTTATATTTTTACCAGTTGAATCTGTTATAGTTATATCGAATTTATCATTATATTTTATTAATCCATTTTTATCTAGTATTGCAATTAATGCATTATTTTCATCTGAAAATAAGCTTAATTTTTTATGCATATTTTTTTTATTGTTAATAGTTAAATATTCATCTGTAAATTTTTCAATATTTTTTTCTAATGTTTTAATCTTTCTATCTACATAAAAATCTTCAAAAAACACAGTTTGTAATATCATATTAACAGTTAAAAAAAACATAAAAAATGCTGTAGTGACAATAAATAGTTTAAAAGTTATTCCTTTATATTTCATTAATCCACCTCAAACATATAGCCAGCTCTTATCATTGTCCGAATATATTTAGCTTTATCTTTTAATTTTTTCCTAAGTTTTTTTATATGAGTATCTACAGTTCTAAGATCTCCAAAATAGTCATATCCCCAAACTTTATTAAGAATATTTTCCCTTGATAAAACTATCCCTTTATTTTCAATCATATAAACAAGTAAGTCATATTCTTTTGGAGCTAAATCTATAATTTCATCATCTATTTTAAAA
Organism: Tepidibacter aestuarii; assembly: GCF_934924865.1. Classification (NCBI taxonomy): domain Bacteria; kingdom Bacillati; phylum Bacillota; class Clostridia; order Peptostreptococcales; family Peptostreptococcaceae; genus Tepidibacter; species Tepidibacter aestuarii. The sequence continues at coordinate 2,616,833 of NZ_OW235315.1, forward strand.
CTGCGAGATAGTTTATTAATTTCTATGCAGCCAATATTTAATATATTATTTGTTGATACTGTTCCTTGTGCTCTTTTTAGTAACATCTTTGCTCTAGCAACTAAAACCTTTGGACTAAATGGCTTTGTTACATAATCATCCGCTCCAAGATCAAATCCCATTAACTTATCCTCTTCTTCACTTCTGGCTGTTAACATTATAATAGGTACATCTGAAATATTTCTTATTCTTTTACAAACTGACCATCCATCTAATTCTGGTATCATAATATCTAATATTATTAAATCTATTTTATTTTCTTCAAATGCTGCCATGGCATCTTTCCCATTCTCTACTTCATATATATTAAACCCCTCGAATTTAAAATAATCACTTACTATTTCCCTTATCCTATCCTCATCTTCAACCAATAAAACATTTTTTTGCACCTTTATTTTCACCTCTCTCATAGAATAAAAAAACTCTGTACTTTTTTATTATACAGTAAATAAGTACAGAGTTTTTTTATTCTATAAGCTTTTTCTAATTTCTTCTCTTATCTTTACAAGTTCAGTAAAGTCATAGAAAAACAACATTTTCTTTTCAGCTATACTCTTTCCTTTTGGTTTGTCTGATACAACAAACGCTTTAAATGTCTCTGCTATATCTTCTTCTGGATTAGTAGCGGAATATTCTGAAACAAATCTATTTTTATATTTATCATAAAACTCAACAATTGCCTCTTCATTCTCTTCATCTTCATTGTATGCTTTAAATTCTTCAAAAATATCAGCCCAGAACTTTTTATAAAATAAATTTAAGTAAGAATTACTTTTAGTAGTCCCTTCATCCGTTATATAATTTAAACTTTTTTCTTCTTTAGGTATAACCTGATTGTCATTTAAAGTTAGAATATGAGCAAATTCATGAACGATAGTTTCATCTAATTCTTTTCCTATTAATTTTCCTTTTTTATGAAAAGCATCCTTTATATCTATAGCCAATGTCCACTTTTTATTTTTATTATCAGGTGAATAAACATAAGCTAATGTTTCATCTTTTCCATCTGTCATTATTTCAAATTCTGTAATTCTATTAATATAAGATTTTGGTATTATTTTTTTTGATCTATTCCACATTAATTTATATTTGTTCATGTCTTCTTTTGATACTTCTTCATTAAACTTAAAGTTTACATTTCCATTACTTACTTTATAAGAAATAATTTCATCCACATCGCTTTCATAAGAATAACAATCCTCTGGATTAACTCCCGCTTTTTCAAGAATACTATCAAACTCTTCCCAAAGCAAATCTGCTTTTCTATAATTATTATCTTTTTCGTATACTAGAATTTCTGAATACAAATCCCTTAATTCTTTAATTTGATCTTCATTAAATTTTTCTAACTCTTCTCCTAATAATTCTTCAAAACTTGAAAAGTATTCATATTCTTCAGAATCTAGTTCATCCTTTATTACAGTATCTGATTTTACCGCATGCTTTGGTTCATCATATATTCGTCTTGATAAAGCAATTCCACTTATTATACTTAAAAACAATATTAAAGCTAGTATTTTTTTATTAAATTTCATTTATCTTCCCCTCTTTCATTTAAATTCTAAATCCAATTTTTATAAATATTTTTGATGATATATAAATTATAATTTTTAGATGTGTACTCTCTGTGTACTTTCTATGAAGTTTAAATGAAAAAAGACCTATATACAAAAGTATATAAGTCTTAAAATCTAATATTCCTATACAGGCTTTTTCAATGCGCCTAACATAAATGCTGTAACAAATGATCCAGCTAATATAGCAGCAACATATAAAAGAGGATTTGTAGTTATCGGTATTACAAACATTCCTCCATGAGGTGCTGGTAGCATAACATTGAACATCATAGTTAATGCTCCTGCAAGTGCTGATCCTATTATAGCAGATGGAAGTACTCTTGCAGGGTCTGCAGCTGCAAACGGTATAGCTCCCTCTGTAATAAATGATGCACCCATTATATAACAAGTCTTACCCGCTTCTCTTTCACTCTTAGTAAATCTATTTTTAAATATTGTTGTAGCTATTGCTATTCCAAGAGGAGGAACCATTCCACCAGCCATAACCGCAGCATGAGGTGCAAAGTTTCCTGCATCAATCATTGCTATTCCAAATGTAAATGCCGCTTTATTTATAGGTCCACCCATATCTACTGCCATCATACCACCAAGTACTAATCCAAGTATTACCTTGTTAGCTGTTCCCATAGAGTTTAACCAATTTTGCATAGCTAAATTTAAAGCTTGAACAGGTCCAACAACTACTAATAACATTATAGCCCCACTTAGAAATATTCCAAATAAAGGATATAGCAATACCGGTTTTATACCTTCAAGAGATAATGGAAGATTTGAGAACGCTTTCTTTAGGAATAGTATTACATATCCACCTAAAAATCCTGCTATAAGTCCACCTAAGAATCCTGCACCATTACTATTAGCTATAAGTCCACCTACCATGGCAGGCGCAAATCCAGGTCTATCAGCTATACTCATACCAATAAATCCTGCAAGCACAGGGATCATAAGTCCAAACGCACCAGATCCTCCGCCTATATCCATAAGTAATTTAGCAAAAGAATTATATTGAGGATTACTTGGGTCAAATGCCTTTATACCAAACATGAAAGATATAGCAATTAATATACCCCCACCTACAACGAATGGTAGCATATTTGAAACCCCATTCATAAGATGCTTATAAAAACCATTTCTTTCAGTCTTATCACTGGATTTTATTGACCCTGTATGCTTGTATACAGGAGCATCTTCTCTTAAAGCTTTATTTATAAGATTTTCAGCATCTTTTATTCCTTTTGCAACTGGTACTTGAATTACCTTTTTTCCATCAAATCTTGCCATTTCAACCTTCTTATCAGCTGCAACTATTATTGCCTTAGCCCTTTTAATATCATCCTTAGTAAGTCCATTTTTAACTCCAGTTGATCCATTAGTTTCAACCTTTATATTTACGTTCATATCCTTTGCTTTATTCTTAAGAGCATCTGCCGCCATATAAGTATGAGCTATACCTGTTGGACAAGCAGTTACTGCTAAAATTAAATCATCGCTATTAGTTTCAGTCTCTTTATTTTCTTTTAAATACTCTTCTTCTTGTCTATCTATTATTCTTAATAACTCATTTTCACTTTTAGCATTCATAAGTTTATCTTTAAATCCATCAACCATCAGCATAGCTGATAATCTAGATAAAGTATCTAAATGATCATTGTTAGCTCCATCTTTTCCAGCTATCATGAAAAATATATGAGCAGGCTTATTGTCCATAGAATCATAGTCTATGCCTTCTTTTGAATATCCAAATGCTAATGCTGAAGTTTTAACAGCGCTAGTTTTAGCATGAGGTATTGCTATTCCTTCACCTACACCAGTTGAGAATTGTTTTTCTCTATTTAATATAGCCTTTTTAAATTCTTCCTTATCAGAAAGTCTACCTGAATTATTCAATTTATCTACAAGTTCATCTATAACTTCTGATTTAGTCTTAGACTTTAGATTTAGAATAATTGTATCTTTTTTCAAAAGATCCGTTATTTTCATACCTTCTCCATCTCCTTTAGCTTATTTTTTTTATGTCAACTTGATTTAGCAAACTCATAGCATGTTCTTTTTTACATAAATCAACAGAAAAGGCTGTTGCACTACCAGTTGCTATTCCAAGTTTAAAAGCTCTTAAAATATCTCCTTCTTTATAGTAGCTAGCTAAAAAACCAGCTATAAGAGAATCTCCTGCCCCAACAGAGTTTTTAACCTCTCCTTTTGGAGTTGACGCCTTATATACACCCTCATCACATATAAGTAATGCTCCATCGCCAGCCATTGATATTATTACATTTTGTGCGCCCATATCTACAAGCTTTTTTGCATAGTATATAGTGTCACCTATATTACCTATATCTACATTTAGCATTTCACTGAGTTCATGATTGTTTGGCTTTATTAAAAAAGGTTTGTTCTTTAAAGTATTTAATAATGCTTCACCAGTAGTATCTACTACAACTCTTACATTATTTTGAACGCATATATTCTGAATTTGAGCATATATATCTCTTGGAACACTTTTTTGAGCATTACCAGCAAGAACTAATATGTCATCACTACTTAATTTTTCTATCTTATTAAATAAAGAATTTAAATTTTCTTCTGTTATGGTTGGACCATATCCGTTTATCTCTGTCTCTTTATTAGACTTTAACTTAACATTTATTCTTGTATCTTCTTTAACAGCTATAAAATCGGTCTTTACTCCTTCGTTTTCTAGATAGTTCTTGATAAACTCTCCTGTAAACCCACCTATGAATCCTAGTGCCTTTGTATCTACATCAAAATTATTAAGAACTCTAGATACATTAATTCCTTTTCCTCCAGGATATTTAATATCACTTCTAACTCTATTAACTTCTCCTGTTTTAAAATCCTCCACATTCACGATGTAGTCTATTGCTGGATTGAATGTTACTGTATATATCATTACTTCTTCACAACCTTTATTCTAGTTTTTTCTAAGTATCTATCGTAATCTTCAAATTTAGAGTCTGTTATTATACTCGCTTTATCAAAACTAGCGACCTTTACAAATGCAATTTCTCCAAACTTAGAGTTATCAGCCAGTATAAATGCTTCTCTTGAGTAGTTTATAGCTCTTTCTTTAAGTATTGCTTCTTCAGAATCTGGAGTTGTAAATCCATAATCAATATGAATTGCATTAATACCTATAAAAGCTTTATCAAATGTGAACTTTTCTAAATTCTTTAATGCATCTGTTCCTATAACTGCCCTAGTTCTGGACTTTACCTTTCCACCAAGAATATAAGCATTGATATCATTTTCCATAAGCTCATTAATATGCTTAAGTCCATTAGTAACAATAACAACATCTCTTTTATCTATATATTTAATCATCTCAAATGTAGTAGTTCCTGCATCAAGGTATATGCAATCTCCTTCCTCTATAAGACTTGCTGCATATTTTGCTATTTCAATTTTTTCACTTATATTTTGCACTTCTTTTTCTTTATAACTTGGCTCATTAAATCTACCTTTAAGCAAAGTAGCTCCTCCATGAACTCTTTTTAAAGCATTTATTCCCTCTAAAAAAGTAAGATCTCTTCTTATGGTAGATTCTGATGTATTTGTGATTTCTACTAATTCGTTAATTTTGACAGATCCTTTTTCTTTCAAAGCACCTAATATCAATTCATGTCTTTCTTCTGTTAACAATGTAATCACCTCTTTATATAATCATTATAATTCAGAATCTTTCAAAAAACAATCATTTTATTTCAAAACAATCCAAATATATTCATTAAAATTCAAAAACAATCAATTTCAATCGCATTTATATATTAATTTCCTACTCTTAAATATAAATTAAAATAGGAACGACATAAAATCGTTCCTATTTTTCAATAATATAACTGCTATGAGGAATTTTTTTTACTTTCTTTTTTATAATACTCATATGTTGAGCAAGCGAATCAGCATCTTTAAAATTATATAAATTCTTATATAACCCAGCTATAGAGATAGATGTTAAATTAAAAACAGTTTTTTTCCCATTCCTACCTTCAGATTCTATGTACACATTATTTATATCTTTTTCACAAAAGAAATCTAATACCTTTTGGTCAAATTCTAAAATAATATTTTTACAAAGAGTTTCACAGTCATCTCTAGAATCTTCTACAACAGCTACAAAGTCATCTCCTCCAATATGCCCTACAAAGCTATTGAAAGGGAATAGAGTTTTAATATTATTTTTTATTATATCTGCAGTCAATTTTATAATATTATCTCCATTTTCAAATCCATATATATCATTATATATTTTAAAATTATCTAAATCAAAATAAAAAATATAAGAATTATTATTATTATTATATTTAACAGTATCACTCAATACTCTATTGATAATTGCATTCCCAGGAAGACCTGTTAGAGGATTTAGTTCTCTTGCATAATTTTTTTCTAAGGTATTAGAATATTTAACCAGTTCTCTTATTGAAACAATTCCTCCATAATTATAACCTTTTGTCACAATAATATTGTCATAGACTTTATCATCATCTCTTGCCATGGCAACTTCTAAAACTTTATTTATAGGCGTATAATATTCAACAATAAGTGGGCTTTTGTCCATAGTAAGTTCAATAGGTCTTTTAGAATACACAGCAAACCCATATTGTTTTGCAAGCATTGAATTTAAGTTGTTTTTCATCATTAAACCTACAGGATAATTATTCTTAACTATACATACACCCTCTACAGAATGATTGTCAAAATACTCTTTAATTTTTTCACAAGACGTTGAAATATCAAAGGTTATAGTTTCTTCCATTACATCTCCTATATAATTATGGCTGTTTCTACAATCAAAAAATCCATTTGATCTATCATTGTATTTATTTATAATATCTTTTATATTCTCACATATATCTAAAAATGTATCAGCTGGTTTTTGTAAAAAATACCCTTGTCCAGCATATACGCCTAATTTTATCAAGCATTGAAGCTCCTCTTCCGTTTCAATACCCTCAGCTATTAACTTTGTATTAGTTGTATTTGCTAAATCAACCAAAGATTTAATTAAAGCTTGTTTAAATAAATCTCTATCTATATCTCTAATAAGCTCCATATCTATTTTTATATAATGAGGTTTTGTTTGAGTGATTGTTTTAAGCCCGGAATAACCTGCACCTACATCATCAACTGCAATTTTATATCCTTGGTCTACATAATGCTTTAGTACCTTAGTAAAACTTTTATAATCTTCAATAGCAGTTCTTTCAGTAATTTCGAATATAACACACTCTGGAGATATATTGTATTTTCTTAAAAATTCTTTAGTAAATCCTTTTTTAAACTTATCATCTCGTATAATATTTGGATCTACATTTAAAAATAATAATTTACTCCTATCAATACTTTGCGCTTTTTCTATTGCCTTTATACGAAATAAAAGTTCAAGTTCCCACGTCTTATTCTGCTGTTCTGCAATTTTAAGCAATTCGATAGGTGAAGAAAAAATCGAGTTCCTAGGACCTCTACTTAAAGCCTCATATCCTATTGTTTCTCCATCTATTAAATTTACAATTGGTTGAAATAATGTAGTTATACTTCCATTTTTAATTATATTTTCAAATTCATTAACTACCTTCATAAATTCACCTCAAGTTATGTGAAAAATTCATATACTTCAGGTATATGATATAACATTTTAATCTAAATGAATATATATATTAAGTTAAAGATATGTTAATTCTTTTATCAAAATACAAAAAAAGACAATATCTTTTTTTGATATCGTCCTTTTGTATTTTAATCTATTCTGCATAATTCATAAATGCATCTTTTTCGTACTTATATCCACCAAAATCTATAAACTCAGCAACCTTAACTTCAGGTCCAAGATTAGTTCCTCTTAGAGCATACTCTTTAAATACAGGATAACCTGTTCTATCAACAATATAACCTATATGCTCTTTTGGTAAAGATCTATCTATATACTCATCTATATAGTCATAAGTATTAAGTATAACCTTAATTATAGTCTCTTCATCTACCCATTCCATAAAAGGCATTGCTATTCTTGGATTTTTCTTTCCTGTTCTACCCATTATAACTAATTTATATTTTTTTTCTGGATTTCTAGACCAAGCACTAGTAGGACATTTAAGAGCACATTCTCCACATCCTATACATCTTCTACTGTCTCTTTTTACCTTTCCATCCTTCGTAGTAAGTGCGCCTGTTGCTCTTTTACTACAGTTCTTAACACATGCTTCACAACCTATACACCTATTCATATCATACTCTACATCTGCCATCCCTATTATTCCAAAATCCTGCATATGAGCCTTTATGCAGTCGTTTGGACATCCTGTTAAAGCAATTTTCACATGGTGATCATTTGGAAATATTGCCTTTTCTATTTTTTTTGCAAATTCAGTAGTATTATAGTTTGCAAATGGACAGACTTTATTTCCTATACATGCAGACACATTTCTAGTTCCTGCTGCTGGATAACCACTTTTAGGATCTACCGCATTTATTTCAAGACCTTCTATTAAAGATTTCGCCATAAGGTTTACTTCATCTACTTTATCAAAAGGTATACCCATTATTTCAAAACCTTGTCTTGTAGTTATATGAATTTTTCCGTTTCCATATTTATTTGCTATATCATTTACTATACTTAAAAGATCTGCACTTATTTCCCCTCCAGGTACACGAACACGAAGAGATGTAGTGTTCCTATGTTTAGTTATTCTATATGCATTCTTCTTCATTTTTTTTACATTTAAGTCTAATGACAATATACTCCCCTCCCAATCTAGTCTATTAATTCTTCACCTTTTGTATAATTGAATACTGGTCCTTCAAGACATACATAAGTCTCATCTATTTTACAATGTCCACATTTCCCTATTGCACAAGACATCTTTCTTTCAAAAGAAACCCATATTTGTTCTTTAGGAACTCCAAGTTTTAAGAATTCTAGTGCTGTAAATTTCATCATTACAGGAGGTCCAACTATTACAACCTGAACATCGTCCATATTCTCTATTTCTATATTAGGTACAAATTCTGTTATAAGGCCTGAGTTTCCAGCCCAATCTTCATCCGCATTATCAACAGTTAAAGTTAAATTTATATTCTTTTTCCAGTTCTCAATCTCATCCTTAAACAGTATATCCTTAGGAGATTTAAATCCTAATAATAAATCAAACTTTTTAACCTCATCTATATTTGTATTAAAATGATTGACTATATTCTTAACAGGAGCAAGACCAGTTCCTCCAGCCGCTATTATTAAATGCTTATTTTCATATTTTTCTATAGGGAATCCATTTCCATAAGGACCTCTTAAATACATATAATCCCCTGGTTTTAAGTTGTATATTTCGTCGGTTAATTTTCCTACTTTTCTTATTGTCATTTCAATATATCCATCACCAAAATCACTAACGGATATAGGAGCCTCTCCAATTCTTGGAATAGATACCTGAACAAACTGACCACCTTTTAGTTTTTCATCAAACTCAACCTTATATGTTATATCTATATCCGTTTGAGCTATTACATCTAGTACCTTCTTTTTTTGAGGAATAAAAGGATTATTCATTAGTAGCCTCTCCCTTCTTTAAAGTCTCACTTACCTTGTTAATGCACTGTGCAAAAGATATATATTGTGGACATTGATCATCACATCTACCACATCCAACGCACATATTTTCACCAAAACGTTTGTTATAGTCATATATCTTATGCATTGTTTTAAAGCGCATTCTAGATCCATAATCTTTTCTAAACTCATGTCCACCTGCCATATTAGTGAATTTATCTATATGACATCCAGCCCATACTCTTCTTCTTTCTCCACTATTTGGGTTTTCTTCATAAGCTATATCTTGAGTAGTAAAACAGCTACAAGTCATACATACTGTATTACATCTACCACAAGCTATACATCTTTTTGAATATTCTTCCCATATCTTATTATTGAAAAATTCTACGCTCAAATCATCTTTATTTGGAACTTCTACTTTAAATTTATTTTCTTTTACATATTCCATTTCAAATTCAACTTTATCTCCAACAGTTTCGAATACTTTTTTTAATTCATCATCTTTAACTTCACAAGTAACTTTGTTATCTTCAAATCTTATCCCTATATCGTAGTTATCCGTTTTATTTGAATTCATAGATACACAGAAGCAATTATCAAAACTTTCGCTACACTCTATAAGAACGAATTTAATCTTTTCTCTAAGTCTTTGATAATAAACATCTTTGTATGGTCCATTTTCTAAAAATATTGTATCAAGTCTTCTCATTCCGTTTATATCACAAGCTCTCAAGAAGATTAATAATTTCTTTTCACTTACAGTAGACTCCCTAAATTCATCTTCATTAAAATAAAATAAAGTCTGAGTTATAGGATATACAACCTCTTTAGGTGAATATTGAGATTTTTCCTTATACTCAATTTCCTCTATAGTATTTATTTCATCATATCTTATTAAATCAGTATCTGAAAAACGTCCTCTTTTAGAAAACCTCTTTGGTGCATATATTTTATATTCATCTTTTAACGATTCCAATATTTTATTAAAATCTTTATTATTAATTTCAAATCCCATATCTATTTACCTCCTTTTTCAGTTCCAACATAAAAGTACATAGCTCCTATTATAACTGCTCCTCCTACCATATTTCCGAGTGTTACAGGTATTAAATTATGTGCAAATCCTGCCCAAGATACTAAACTAGGATCATGTGGAATAAATAATCCCATTCCAAGAAGTGTCATATTAGCTATACTATGCTCAAATCCAGATCCTATGAATCCAAATAAACATAAGAATATAAATGCGATTTTTGCTATGTCTTCTTTAGTCTTCGTAGCCATCCATATTGATAAACACACTAACATGTTACATAATATACCTCTAAAGAATAATTCTACAGATGGTGCTCCCATCTTACCAGCACTAGCTCCTAATACAAAATCACTTAGTGGAGCTTTAGATATAAGTCCTGTTTGAACTAATGTCCATGCCATTAATAAAGAACCAATTAAATTACCAAAATAACTTACAACCCATATTTTTATAGCATCTATCCAAGTTACTTTCTTTGATAAGGCTCCTACTGTCATTACCATATTGTTTCCTGTAAAAAGTTCTGATCCTGCAAATATAACTAATGTTAATGCAATTGCAAAGCTTGCTCCCATTAAAGCCTTAAGTCCAGGAGAACCTGCAGCTTTAAGTGGTGCTCCTATAGAAAAAATAAGCATAATTCCAAATCCTACATAAATTCCAGCCATCATTGAAAGTATAAAATATTTAACAATATTATCATTTAAAATCTTTATTTTCACTTTTGCAGCAGCGGCTAGTTTTTCTAAATTCTCTTTTATCACTTAATTCATCTCCTTAGATTGATATTTTTTAGTCATTAATATTTTAACAATATATAAATTTTAAATCTGTGATAAATATCACAGATAAAAAAAAATCCCTTATGAAAGGGATTTAGTGTAGTCTTCTAGTTTACTTAAACTGCATATTATTATCTTTTGATTTTTTTGCTTTATTATGTTCTTTCTTTCAATATTTTTTAAAAATCTACTTACAGATTCTCTAGAAGTGCCCACCATAGACGCAAGTTGAGAATGAGTCATATTGATATCTATATGTATATTTTCATTGCTTGGACATCCATAGTCCCTAGCAAGCTTCCATAGTCTTGCAGCTATTCTATAATTAGTTTTTTTAAGACCTAAATTCTTTATCTGTCTAAAAGACCTTCTAAGCTTATTACTTAGTGAATTCATAATAATCATGTTGAAGTTAAAATCTCGTCTCATCCAATATATAGTATCACTCTTTGAAAAGCATATTATTTTACTATCTTCCATAACTTTGGCATTAGCGGAGGTACTTTTATCATCTATACAAAGTTCATTTAAGAAATCCCCTCTTCCAAGTATATATATAATTTTTTCATCACCTTCTTCTGATGATTTATAAAGTATTATCTTCCCTGAGCATACTAAATATACATTTCGATGTTCTTCAGCCTCACTAAATATTATTTCATCTTTTTCATAAATCTTTATAAGTCCTCTAGATTTCATCTCTTTTATAATTTCTTTATCTATATTTGAGAAAATATCCATGTTTTCAAACAATCTAATCAACACCCTTCAAATAGATATGTATTAGATATTATACTCTTTTTTAATATTTTTAGAAAGATTTTAAATGAGGACTTTATTTTTAAAGCATCTCTATAAATGCACCTATACGAGTACTTATCTGACCTATATCTGTTTGAGAGTAATCCGTTTCCAAAGCCATATAAGGTATTTTTTTATCGTTATTTATAAATTTCTTAATATTATATGTCTCTACATTGTATGTGTGGCAAGCTTGAAGAACTACTTCAATTACACCATCAACTTTATACTCATCTACAAGTCTTGATAATAAATCTAATCTATCATTATTAGGAGTCATACAAGAACACGGAATACTTAGATAGTGCTTCGTTAACGCCTCCATAGGACCAATAGTTTCATCTACTAAATTTTCAATTGATTTAGCTCCTCCACAGTTTTCAAAGCATACAACTACTCCGTTATTTTCTTCTATGGTTTTAATTATTTTTTCAGCAACACCACCAATTGGACATCCTGTTATCAGTATTCTCTTTAAATCCTTAGATACTCTATTATTTTCATCTTCATAATCACATTTAACTTTATCTATCAGATCTCTTAATTCTTTTACATACTCTTTTTTATCTAGTTTAAAACTAGTACCTTCCAATACTTTTATAAGATCAAATCCCTTCATAGCTGGAGGGCATAATGAGCTTAACTGATAGAATTCTTTTAAAAGTTTTCTTTCTTCGTTACACAGCTTTATAGCTTCTTTTAATTTATCTTCTGTAATTTCAACTTCAAATTCAGACTCTAGTCTATCCTTTAAAATATTTAACTCTTTATGCCATGAATTTATAGAATCCTCTGTTTTATAGTTTTGAGGAAGATACATAATGTGCATAGGTTTTATTTCGGCTAAAAGTTCATACATTTTTTTCTTTCCATCACATGTAGTCTCTCCAACTAGTAGGTCAGAAAAATAAAAGTATGGACATTTATCTGTTATACTAAATCCGTAGCTTGACTTAATTAAAGGACATAAATTTCTAGGAAGATGCTTTTCAGCCTCTTTAATAGGTTCTTCGCTAGTTCCACATAAAGATACAGGTATAGCACCAGATGCCATAATCACCTCTTTTGGAGTGTATGCACAGTATACTCCTACTATTTTATTTCCATCTTCTTTCAACTTTTTAATTTTTAAAAATCCATCTCTCCTAGCTTCGCTAAATTCGTCAAATATTTGAGGTAAATCCTTCATAATACAATCCTCCCCTTTACGTCAATTCACTACATATTTTACCACGTTTCTATTTAATTTTATACTTTTACAACTTATTATAGAACCTTTCTATAATACTATTTTTGGTTATAGATTTTTTTTATAAAAATTCGTCTAGTTGCTACGTACTGACTAAAGTAAAAAAGTCTGCTAACCATAAGTTAACAGACTTTAAATTTATCTCTTTATTTCATGAACCATTATTCCATCTTCTATTTTAAATTCATATCTATAATTTTCATTTGCATTTTTTACGAAGTTTTCAATCCATATTTTACGAAGTTCATATAATAACTCTGTACTTGCTCCTACCTTCTCCCAATAACCTTTATGAAGACATCTTGCAACCTTCCACTCAAGTCTATCTTCTGCATTCACAGTTATATTGTTTACATTATCACACGGCATTCCATCTAGAATATAGTTGTTTAAAGATTTATATATAGCTGCTGGGTTTGATACATCAGAATTTAACTTTGCATCCTCTGCACTCTTTATAGCTTGCTCTTTGTAAGTTTCCTTTATTACATTAAGCCCCTTATCTTCAAATCTGTCTACTATATTTTTTATTATATATGCTTGTCTTGTTTCAACTAGAGTTATTTTTTCTTGAAGCCAGCCATGGATGTTATCAGTATCTACTAATTCTTCAAGTTCTTTATTTTCTATAGGCTCTGCTATTTTAGTTCTTGAAGTAGATACTATATCATCAATATTTACATCTAATTTAGTTTGAATATTTTCTATAATCTTAAGTTCTAGCTCCTCACTTGATCTAATCTTATTGAATAACCACTGGTGTATTGGTCCTAAAAATCTACTCATATTATCGTCTCCTCTTATATTTTATTTTAAATCTTTATTTTCTATACCTGTCAATTATTCTTGGTCTTGTTATGTTTATCTTATATGTATATATTAATGCATTATTTTTAATTATTCCGTATCATAAGTTACAATAAATAAATAAAACAGCCACGATCAAAATACTCACAGCTGCTTTATTCAAAACTAAATATTTATTTTATATGACTGATAGCTCATTTTCTATTCCATGATAAATGCGAACTACTTCCTTTTTATCTAGAAATTCTGGTCTATCATCAAAAACAATTTTACCTTGATTTATTCCTACAATTCTAGTAGCAAATTCTTTTGCTATATCTACATTATGCAAATTTATAATCATTGTAATATTTTTTTCTATATTGATTTGTTTTAATAAACTCATTATGTTTGTGGTGCTAATAGGATCTAAACTCGATACTGGTTCATCTCCTAAAATAACTTCTGGCTGTTGAACCAATGTTCTTGCAATACCTACCCTTTGTTGTTGTCCACCACTTAATTTACTAATACGTCTATTGTATAAATCATCTAGTCCCACTGTAGATAAAGCACTTTTAGCTAATTCTATTTCTTCTTGAGTAAATTCTTTTTTTAATACTTGTAAAAATGATTTATCTCCAAATCTTCCAACAAGCACATTCGTAAGAACATCTAATCTATCTATTAAATTATAATTTTGAAAAATCATTCCGAATTTTTTTCTATAAAATCTTATATCTTTTCCTTTAATATTTGTAACATTTTTTCCTTTATAATAAATAGTTCCATCCGTAGAATCAATAAGTCTATTAATACATCTAATCAAGGTTGATTTTCCAGAACCACTAGATCCTAGTACAACAATACGTTCTCCTTTTGATATATCTATATTTATATCTTCGAGGGTGTAAATTGTGCTTTTTTCATATTTTTTATATAAATTACTTATATTTATATGCACTTATATCACCCTCCTTCTTATATATCCACCAATAACATCTACTAAAACTACAAGTGTCATGATACCCAATATATCTACCGATACTTTTTCATATTGAAATATTTTAAAATGAATGCTTAAAAGCTGTCCTATACCACCAGCACCTACAAGCCCTAACACTAAAGATGATCTAATACTGACTTCTAATCTGTAAAAAATATTAGAAAGTATAGTAGGTACAATTTGAGGAACAATTCCATAAAATACTACAATCGATTTAGATGCTCCAGTTGATGCAACTGCTTCTTGTGGCCCATTATCTGCTGCTTCGATTAACTCTGCAACCATTTTACCTAAAACACCAGTATTATGAATAGTTATAGCTAAAACCCCTGCAAAAGGCCCTAAACTGACAGTCGGTACAAATAAAAGAGCAAAAACAATTTCAGGAACAGATCTTATAAAACTCAAAAATCCTCTAGTAATAAAACATATAATAGGATGCAATGAAGTATTTCTTGCTGCTAGAAAACTTAGTGGAATGGATATAAATATAGGTAATACAGTCCCTACTATTGCAATTTGGATTGTAACTATAGACTGTTTTACAACTTGAGATAAAACACTCCAATCAGGGTGTAAGAAACTATTATTTATAAATTCTATGGTATTCCCTATATCTTTAAAAAGCAGTGGGTTAAAGTTACTCCCCACTGCACTCCAAATAAACACAATAATAAATATTACCCAAAACCACTTGTTTTGTTTTTCATCTTTTATTGATTTATTCATTATATCAACACCTAACTATATTCTTCCCTCTGATTTAGCTGCTTCTCTTATTGGTTCATAATCAGAATCTTTAGCTTTTGTAAAACCATCAGCTCCAAATATATCTAATATTTCTTTATCTGTTATACTAAGAAAAGCTTCCTGCAATTTTTCTTTTAACTCCTTAGGAGTATCTTTTTTTACAGCCCATGGATACTGAAATAACTTATCTGATTTCCATATTACTTTAAATTTATCTTCATCAACAACTTTGTTTTTCTTCATTGATTCAAATATAGCACTATCAATTGCTCCAGCATCTACTTTTTTATTTTGTACTGCTAATGCTGTTGCATCATGCCCTCCAGTATAAGTTACTTGTTTAAAATCATGTTCTTGTTCGTTTTTAAATACACCTTTTTCCTTTAATAAGATTCCTGGAATTAATGATCCTGATGTGGAATTTACATCTCCAAATGCAAAGTGTAAATCTTTCGCATTATTAATTAAATCATCTACATTATTTAATTTTGAGTCATTCGGAGCAATTATATAAGAATGATAATATGGTTCTCCATTTACTAACATTGTAATAATTGCATCAGCTCCACTTTTATCGTTAGCTATTACATAAGTAAGTGGGCCAAAATATGCTAAATCTACTTTTCCATAGTTCATTGCTTCTACTACTCCATTATAGTCTGGAAAAACTTTCACATCTACTTTAGTTCCTATTTCCTTTGAAATATGATCACCTAATTTATTCATTGCATTTTGCATATCACCTTGGTTTTGTGTTGGAATAACACCAATAACTAGTTTTTCAGGTATAATATTTGTTTCATTATCTTCTTTTTTAGCTTCTTTTGTTGATGAGCATGCAGATAATGATAATATCATTATTACTGCTAATGCTAGTGTAATAATTCTTTTCATATTCAACCTCCCTATTTGAAGTAACTTCATTTTTCGTCATTAATCGCCAAGCTTCGTAATAATAATTATACTATCATTTTGATATATAAGTACAATAGTACTTTTCTATACGTATATCATTTTGATAAAATTTTTCTATATAACAAAAAAAAAGATCGTTGATAAGTATTACCAACAATCTTTTTTATATTTAGTATTTATTAGAACATATTAAGAAGTATCCCCGCCGCAACAGCCGATCCAATAACTCCAGCTACATTAGGCCCCATAGCGTGCATTAGAAGGAAGTTCGAAGGATTTTCCTCAGCACCCATCTTTTGAACAACTCTTGCTGACATTGGCACAGCAGAAACTCCCGCTGCCCCTATCATAGGATTTATTTTCCCTTTAGTCAATTTATACATAATTTTTCCAAATATAACTCCACATGCAGTTCCAATGGAAAAAGCTGTAAGACCAAGTGCTACTATTCCAAGTGTTTGAACAGTAAGAAAAGTATCAGCATCTGCTTTTGCTCCAACTGTAAGCCCTAAAATAATAGTAATCATATACATCATAGAATTTTGAGCGGTTTCAACAAGTTTTGGAACCATACCAGATTCTTTAATAAGATTTCCGAACATAAGCATACCTATTAAAGGTGCAGCCGATGGTAATAGTAAAATTGTAAAAACAGCTACTATAATTGGGAATACTACTTTTTCCGTCTTAGATACAGGTCTTAACTGCTCCATTTTAACCATTCTCTCTTCTTTTGTAGTTAAGAGTCTTATAATAGGAGGTTGAATAATAGGAACTAATGCCATATATGAATAAGCAGCAAGTGCTATAGGTCCTAAAAGATCCTTGGCTAACTGACTAGTCAGATATATAGCGGTAGGTCCATCAGCTCCTCCTATTATACCAATTGATGCAGCTTCAGGTCCAGTAAACCCAAGCAGTATTGCCCCTATAAATGCAAAGAATATCCCAAATTGTGCTGCAGCTCCTAAGAGAATACATTTGGGATTTGCTATAAGTGGTCCAAAATCCGTACTTGCTCCAACACATAAAAATATTAATGGTGGATAAATCCCAAGCTTTGTTCCCATATATAAATAATGTAGTAGTCCATTATCGCTCATTAAATCAGCTTTTGGTAAATTTACCAAAAGCATTCCAAATGATATTGGAATTAATAAATACGGTTCATAACCTTTTTTTATAGCTAAATAAAGAAATATAAATGATATTATAATCATAATAAATTCTTTATAAGTAATGGCTGAAAATCCAGTTGAAGACCAGAAATCTTGCAGCATGTTTAGCATATTAATCACGTCCTTTCTAGCTGTATTTATCCGATAGTAATTAAAACATCTCCACCTGCTACGCTTGCTCCCTTTGATGTATTTATTGAAATTATTTTTCCATCGATTGGAGCAACTATTTCATTTTCCATTTTCATAGCTTCTAAAACAAGTAGTACATCTCCTGCTTTAACATTATCTCCTTCATTTACTTTAACAGAAACAATTGTTCCTGGCATAGGTGCTTTTACATCTTCACCTTGAGTAGAAGTTTTCTTTGAAGGAATAGATTTTATTTTTTCTACTTTTTTTGGAGCAGATTTAGTTTCTGTCTGAGATTCTGATCCAGTAATTTCTTCTACTTCAACCTCATATGCTTTTCCATTTAAATTTATTCTATATTTTTTCATACAAGAGTCTCCTTTACGCTACTTTTTTTATGCTATTAATTCTAAGCTTTGTATTATTTTTATTGTTACTGGCTAAAACTGCAGCCATAATTGCTGCTATAACATCTATTTCTTCATCTAATTCATTAATTTCTTCGTATTCATCGTTTTCAGATGCCGTAACTTCCATTTCTAAGTTTTTTTGTTTTTCTAAATCTTTTTTATAAAAAACAATTTTAAATAGCTCTAAAATCTGAGAAATTACAAAAAGACTTATGAATACTACGCTCATACTTAAAAAAGTGATTTTAATAGCTTCTAAAATAGTTATACTTTCCATGATATTCCCTCCTTACATAATAATTTCTATGTTACAAATATCATTATCAATATCATCTTTTCTCTTTTCTAAGAAGTCTTTAGCAACCTGAGGAAAAAGTGCATATGATAAAACATCTTCTTCACTTTTATATAAACCTTGTACTTCTTTTTTCACATCTTCAAATCCAGGTTCTAAAAGATCTGCTGGTCTTATAGTTATAACTTCTTCATTTCCTATAATTTTTTTCTTTATTTCTTTTTTTATAGGAGCTGGTGATTTTCCATAAAGACCTCTTACATAATCTTTTATCTCTTTAGGTACCATTTTATATCTTTGTCCTGTTAAAACATTAAATACTGCTTGAGTTCCTACCATTTGACTAAGTGGCGTTACAAGTGGCGGAAATCCTAGGTCTTCTCTAACTCTTGGAACCTCAGCTAAAACTTCTTCATATTTATCTGATGCATTTTGCATTTTAAGCTGGGATAAAAGATTCGAAAGCATTCCTCCTGGAACTTGATAGCTTAAAGTCTTAGGTTCAGTACTTAATACTTTAGGGTTTAAAACTCCATTTTGTAAGTATTTTTCTTTTATCGGTTTAAAATATGACGCTATATCATTTAAAACTTTTATATTAAGTTTAGGATCTCTTTTACTCTCTGAAAGTGATATAGCTAAAGATTCAGTAGCTGGTTGAGAAGTTCCTCCTGAAAAAGGCGATATAGCAGTATCTATAATATCAACTCCAGCCTCTACAGCTTTCATATATGTCATTGATGCTATTCCACTAGTAGCATGAGTATGAAGCTCTATAGGAAGTTTTGTATTTTTCTTTATTTCATTTATAAGTTCATAAGTGCTGTAAGGAGTAAGTATTCCTGCCATATCCTTTATGCATATAGAATCCGCTCCTATACTTTCCATTTGCTTTACTAAATTTGTATAATAATCTAGTGTATGGACTTTACTGGTTGTGTAAGATATAGCACACTGACAATGAGCCTTTTCTTTTTTTATAGTTTTCACTGAAGTTTCTAAATTTCTTGTATCATTTAAGGCATCAAATACACGAATTATATCTATTCCATTTTCTATAGATTTTTGTATGAATTTTTCAACTATATCATCTGGATAATGCTTATATCCTAGAAGATTTTGACCTCTTAACAGCATTTGAAGTTTTGTATTTTTTACTCTTTTTCTTATTTCTCTTAATCTTTGCCATGGATCTTCATTTAAAAATCTAAGGCATGCATCAAAAGTTGCTCCTCCCCAAACCTCCATAGCATGATAATTAGCTTTATCCATAACCTCAAGTATTGGAAGTATTTCATCAGTTGTAAGCCTTGTTGCTATAAGTGATTGGTGTCCATCCCTTAATGCAGTTTCTGTTATTTTAAGTCTATTCACGATATTCACCTCTTTATTTAATCGCATTTTCAATTCGTTTAAGTCCTTCTTTTATATTATCAATAGAAGTTGCATAAGAAAGTCTTATATAATTTTCAACTCCAAACCCAATGCCAGGAACAACCGCTACCTTAGTTTTATCAAGAAGATAATCAGCAAAATCCATCGAGTTATTTATTTTTACTCCATTAAATTCTTTACCTATTATTTCAGATATATTTACCATTACATAAAATGCACCTTTAGGTTCTTTACATGATAAATCAGAAATACTATTTATCTTTTCTATCATATATTTCCTTCTTTCATTAAAAGCTTTCACCATGACATTTACCATATCTTGATCTCCTGTTAAAGCTGCAACAGTTGCATATTGAGCAATTGTATTAGGGTTTGATGTAGCATGACTTTGAAGATTTGTCATTATCTTAGTTATTTCCTTATTAGCTGCAGTATATCCTATTCTCCATCCTGTCATGGCATATCCTTTTGAAACTCCATTTATAATTATTGTTAAATCTTTTATTTCTTCTCCAAATGATGCTATACTAACATGTTTTCCTTCATAAATAAGTTTTTCATAAATTTCATCAGATATTACATAAATATTATTATCAACTGCTATTTTAGCTATTTCTCTTAATTCATCCTCAGTATAAACTGCTCCAGTTGGATTATTTGGACTATTTAAAAT
Organism: Tepidibacter aestuarii; assembly: GCF_934924865.1. Classification (NCBI taxonomy): domain Bacteria; kingdom Bacillati; phylum Bacillota; class Clostridia; order Peptostreptococcales; family Peptostreptococcaceae; genus Tepidibacter; species Tepidibacter aestuarii. The sequence continues at coordinate 2,637,424 of NZ_OW235315.1, forward strand.
TATTGCTTTAGTCTTTTCATTTATTGCTTTCAAAAGATTTTCTTTAGTATATTTAAAACCATCTTCTTCTAAAGCTTCAACAAATACAGGTTTTGCATCTGCTAGTTTTACAAGTTCTGGATAACTAACCCAGTATGGAAGAGGAACTATTACTTCATCTCCTGGATTACATATAGCTTGTAGTGAATTAAATAATGAATGCTTTGCTCCATTAGATACAACTATATTTTCTGGAGTATATTCTAGATTATTATCCTTTTTAAATTTTTCACAGATAGTTTTTCTAAGCTCTGGAAGTCCAGAAGCTGCAGTATATCCTATATTTCCATTTGCAATAACATCAATTGCTACATTTCTTATATAATTTGGAGTTTGGAAATCCGGTTCTCCAGCTCCAAAGCTTATTACATCTTCACCATCTGCTTTCATCTTTTTTGCTTTTGCTGTAATATCTAGTGTTACTGATGGTGAAATTGCCATATTCTTTTCTGATAATTTTTTATTCATACTTACCTCTCCCCTTTATATTGAAAATGAAAAATATTCTCTTAATGTCAAATGTTTCAGAAACTTAATCGCAAGTTCATTTTATTAAAATGCACTTTAAATGTACATAGATTTAAAAAGTATTTTCGACCAAATTTATTTATTTTATTAATCATTATTAAGTTTTGCTTTTTCTTTTTAAGTTCCATTCAATGGGTAATATATAGAAATAATACCAATGATCAATATGTTAATTATAGGATGTAGAAACTAAAGAATTGTGAAAAGAGAAAAAACAAAATGACTTATTAAAAGCAAGTAATTCTTTTCTATAATTCACTATCTTTTTTTAATATATATTTATTTATTAAAACATCTATTTCTTCACTCAGCTTTAATATTTCATAATTATTTTTTATAGTATCTTCATTCTGTATAAGCCTGTTCAATTTATTTTTTGTCTCTTCGATTTGTTTTTTTTAGTATATGTATACGCATATACAGCATTCCTCTCTTTCTAAATGCATAAAAACTAATCTCTTATTCATAATATCTTTAGTTTCTTACTCTCTAAGCCATTTTTTGATTCTCTAGATCGTTGTTATCAATACCTATATCACCCATAAAAGATTTTTCAACCAAATTCTTTACTTCATTCATATTATCTGATTTTCCAAGTGCCCACATGAGTTTTGGTACCAACGCTTCTGTATTCATATCCTTTGCATATATAATCTTATTTTGAGCCAGTTTTTTTCCAACCTCATAAATGTCAAAGTCAACACCTTCCTCCATACACTGCGTTGTTACAACTACTGCAATATTTGAGTCTGTCAATTCCTTTACTTTTAATGTAATATCAAAATTCTCAAAAGGAATTCCACCAATTCCATAACTTTCTATAATAACTCCTTTGTAATTCTCTTTTATATAATCAAATATCTTTGAATCTATTCCTGGAAATAGCTTTAAAACTAATATTTTTTCGCAAAGGCTGTTATTAAATTTTATTTGTTTCTGTTGTTTTACATAATAATTTTGTTTCTGTTGTTTTACATAATAATTCATAAGTGAATAATTGTAATTAATCTTACCATGCTTTATAGTTGCTATGTATGGAAAATTAACACTTTCAAAAGCATCAAAACTACGTGTCTTTATTTTAACTGCTCTTGTTCCGTTTATTAATTTCCCATCAAATACTACAAATACTCCAGATATATCTTCCATTGCAAACATTATTGCATCACTTAAGTTTTGACAAGCATCAGTTCCAAATTCTTCTATAGAATATTGAGACCCTGTTACCACTACAGGTTTATTAACACCTTGAAGCATATACGTTAAAGCTGCAGATGTATATGCCATTGTATCTGTTCCATGTGTAATTACAAATCCGTCATATTTATCATAATTTTCATATACAGATTCAGCTATGTGAGCCCACCTCGAAGGGTTCATATTAGTGCTATCTATATTCATTATAAGTTCACCTGATATATTACACAGTTTAGATACATTCGGTATATATTCTAAAAGTTCATTTACATCATAACTCGGAGCAAGACCATCCCCTTTATCTGATGATGCTATTGTTCCTCCCGTTGCAATTATTAGTATATTTTTCATATGAACACTCCTATACAACTAAATTAAAATTTTTCTTATTATGCCGATTCTTCACCCTTATCGTAATTTGTAAACTCAACTTTTTCTCCAATCCATTGAAATTTACCCATATAACCATAAATTATTGTAATTGCTAAACATGTAAATGCAAGCCACATATAAGGTAAATATTGAAGAGTAGGAACACCTAGTATACCAGCCATAAAGATACCATTATCACTCCATGGAACCATACCAGCTGTTAATGTTCCTCCAAATTCTGTATTTCTTGAAAGAACTCTTCTATGAACTTTTAATTCATCATAATTTTTTGCCATAATCTTTGGAGTAAGTATTAATGGAACATACATTGCACTTCCAAATACATTACCAAGTATTGCAGTTCCTACTGTAGCTGTAGCAAGTCTTCCTGTGTTTGTAATCCAGTTCTCAAACTTTCTAGCTATAACTTCAATTAGTCCAATTTTATCTAGAAGTCCTCCAACTCCAAGTCCAAATATGATAATTACTATAGATCCAAGCATAGAAGAAATTCCTCCGCGACCTAGTATATTATCAACAAATTCAACTCCAGTACTTATATCAAATGGATTATATAGTGTTGATAAAGCTGAAACTGAGTCCATTCCTTGGAATATTACTGCCCAAATAGCTCCTAAAAATGCTCCAAATGCAATAACTGGAAGAGAAGGCTTTCTCTTTGCAAGAAGTCCAATTATCATAATCATAGGTAAAAAACACCATACACTTATATTAAAATTGCTATTTAACGCATTCATAAACATTTCGATTCTACCAAGATCTACATTCTGTCCTGCATATTTTAAACCAGTAATAGTAAAAAGAACACATGTAATTAAAAATCCAGGAATACTAGCTGGAGCCATACCTTTTATATGATCCATTACATCAATCCCTGACATTGAAGCAGTAAGAACAGTACTATCTGATAATGGTGATATCTTATCTCCAAAATACGAACCTGATAATACAGCTCCCGCAACAAGTGGAAGAGGAATTCCAAGACCTTGACCAATACCCATCATGGCAATACCTGCAGTTCCTGCAGTTCCCCATGAAGTTCCAGTTGCAATAGATGTTAACGCACATACAAACAAAGTAGCCAATAAGAAAATTTTAGGACTTATTACTTTTAAACCATAATAGATAAGACTTGGTACAATACCTCCTGCAATCCAAGTTCCAACTAATGCTCCAACTGCTATAAGAATCAATATTGCATCCATACCATTATATATACCCTTTGCTATAGAAGCTTCAAGATCCTTGTAGCTGTGGCCCAACTTAATTCCAAGACCAATTATCACAAACCACGAAATAAATAATGCTAACTGTATTGGTAGTTCAAATACAGTTGTAAATGAAAAAGCAAGTGCAAGGAAAATGCTCAGGACAACGCTTACCTGAAACATAGATGGTAATTTAATTTTTTTCTCCATAAATTTTTAGTCCTCCCTTAATAAGATAATTTTTATCCGAAAGCTAAAAGTTCTAAAACTCCATCTTCTTAAGGCTGGAGATAAGAACTTAACAGCTTCTGTACTATATAATCAGCAATTTCCGTGCCAATTTTACAAAATATTTTGAAATTATACAAAATAAATAATGAAAGCGTTGTCCTGCTTGAGTTTTGGAAATTTACAAAAAAAAAGACAAGTCTTTTCTTTTGACTTATCTCTCTTATAAATATTTAATATGGGAAATAAATTTCTATGTTAGTGAGAAATTTATTTCCATATTATTTTAAATTATACTCTGTTAGTTTATTAAAAAGCTGCCTTCTACTTATATCCATAATTTTTGCAGCCTGTGTATTATTATATTCACATTTTTCTAAAACTTGTTCAATATATTTTTTTTCGGCCTCTTTTCTTATATCTTTTAAAGTCTTTATATCTTCTTTTGTTTGAACTTCCTTTTTCTTAATCTTATATTTCGGTATATCTATTTCTCTTATAATTCCATTTTCAGATAAAACAACTAATCTTTCAACTATATTTTTAAGTTCTCTAATATTCCCCGGATAATCATATGAAAGTAGAAAATCCATTACTCCCTTTTCAATTTTATTTACATTCTTTTTCAATTCAACTTTTGATTTTTCTAAAAAGAAATCAATAAGAATTGGCAAATCTTCCTTTCTATCTCTTAAAGGAGGAATTTCTATAGTTATCGTGCTTATTCTATAGAATAAATCCTCTCTAAATTCCCCATCTTCTATGGCTTTTTCCAAGTTCTTATTTGTAGCACAAATCAACCTAAAGTCAGCATCTATTGACTTATTACTTCCTAGCCTCTCAATTTTTCTTTCCTCAATTGCTCTTAAAAGCTTAACCTGTGTGCTTAAAGAAGTATCACCTAGCTCATCAAGAAATAAAGTACCATTATGTGCCGCTTCAAACTTTCCTTTTCTTCTTTCTAAAGCACCTGTAAATGCACCTTTTTCATGACCAAATAATTCAGATTCTAAAAGACTCGGAGAAAGAGCATGACAATTAACAGGAATAAAATGTTTATCTTTTCTATCACTGCAATTATGGATATATCTTGAAAATACTTCCTTCCCAACTCCTGATTCTCCTAATATTAAAATATTTACATTACTATTTGCTGCCTTTTTCCCTATATCCAATATTTTTCTAAATTTTTTATTATTTGTTTTTAGCATAAATTTTGAGTATTTTTGTTCATTTTTTAAAACCTCATTATCTTTTTCAAGAGTCCCTATTTTCTTTAGTTTTTCGATTTCCATTAAAAGTTCCTCAGGATCATGACTTTTTACAAAGTATGAAAATGCACCTTTTTTCATAGCCTCTACTGCATTTTTCACACTACCATATCCTGTTATTATTATAACTTCTATATCAGAAAATTCTTTTTTTATTTCTTCAATAAGCTTTATCCCATCCATTCCTTTCATTATAAGATCTGTCAAGACAAGATTATAGCTTTTTCTTTCTAATATCTTTAAAGCTTCTTCAGCACTTGGGGCATCTTCTACGTAATACCCCTTACTTTCAAGTATTATCTTAATAACTTCTCTGTATTCTTCTTCATCATCTACAACAAGTATCTTAAAATCACTATTGTTTTTGTCCATTTTTTTCAACTCCCTTCAATGGCAAAATTATTTTAAAGGTTGTCCCTTTCCCTATTTGGCTAGATGCCTTTATTTCTCCACCAAATTTTTTAATCTCATTGTAAGTTATAAATAATCCTAAACCAGTACCTTCACCTGCAGATTTTGTTGTAAAAAAGGGATTGAATATATTTTCAATATCTCCTTTTTTTATGCCATGACCAGTATCTGAACATAAAATTGTAATAGAATCATTAGTTTCTAAACATGATATACTAAGCACTCCACCATTAGGCATTGCATCTATTGCATTTGATATAAGATTTATAAATATATGTTTAAGAGATTCTTCATTGAAGTAAATTTTTAGTCCATATTCACATTCTACTTTTTGAGTAATATTTTTCTTTTCCATTTTTTTTAAATTTAATTCAAGCATATTATCTATAAAATTTCTCAAATCAATTTTTTCAATATTATTATTAGATATTCTAGAAAAATTTAAGAGATTATCTATTATGTTACTAGCTTTTTCAACTGATTTTTCCATAACTTTTATTGATTTATTCATCTTTCCTATATCCTCATTTATATTATTTTTCAAAACATAACAATGACTTCTTATTAGTCCCAGAGGATTTCTAATCTCATGAGCAACTCCAGCTGCAAGCTGACCTACTGCAGCCATCTTATTCGAATGAAGTAGCTGCTGCTCACTTATCCTAATTTTTGTAACATCTCTTATCATTACAAGAACCCTGTGTATTGAATTTGTATCATCTACAAGATGAAATGTATTAATTTCATAAATATTTTTTTTATAATTAAACTCAATATTATAATTTTTTCCTTCTTCAAAAGTCTTTCTTATTATGCAGTTTCCACATTCCATATTCAATATTCCAGGATAATCTTTACAGTATGTTCCTATTATATTTTCTTTATTAGATTTAATAAAATTACTAAAAGACTTGTTAACATTAACTATTTTGCACTTATTATTAAGAACTATCATAAAATGAGATAATCCATCAAATGTAGTCTCAAGGTCATTCCTACTTATATAAAGCTCTCTAGTTCTTTTGTCTACTTCTTTTTTCAGTTCCTTATTCCAAGAAAAAAACAAATATGAGGCTATAGATATTATTGATATAAAAAATAAAACAATAAGCCCATATCTTTCTTTCGTAGTTTCCTTTATTATTGGTGTTGAAATTCCAAACCATTTTTGCTGTATTTTAATCATTGTATTTTTCTTTTTTAAATTGTAAATACCTTTGTTTAGTATACTCAAAAGAACTTCTTCAGACTTTGGAACTGCAAATACAGACTCTTTTTCATAAAGCGGCTTATCAAGTATCTTATAGTCATCCTTTAAATTTAAAACTTCCATAACATAGCTTATAACAGGCTCATCTCCAACCATTGCATCTACTTGTCCATTTTTCAGTAGATTTATTCCTTCAAAATAATCTCTAGTTAAATTGTAATCTATTTTCCCTACCTTCGAAGAAAGAAATTCTATTACATAATCTCCATCTTGTGCAGCAATTTTTTTCCCTGCTAAATCTATATAACTATTTATATTATTTTCGTTTTTAGGAACTAATATGACAGCCCTTTGATAGTATATAGGATCAGAAAGAAGGTATTTTTTTGATCTTTCTTCAGATGGATACATATCACAAATATCAGTTTCGCCTTTTTGGAGACTTTCAAGAGCCTTATTCCAAACAAGAGGTTTAAATTTTATCTCAGTTTCAAGTTCAATTGAAAGAGCTCTTAAATAGTCAATTACAAGACCTTGATACTGCTTACTTTCTTCATCAACATATCTAAGCGGTGGAGAATTATTATCTGCACCATAAATTATTGCTCCATGCTCCTTAAGCCATTCTTTTTCTTCTTTCGTTATCTGACCTGAATACGTAAAATATTCATAAAGACTTATATCATATTCTATTTTCATATAGCTTTCAATAAAAAAGATTATGATTAATATCATTGCCAATGAAGCTACTATGATTTTTCTTTTCATCCAAAATTTCCTCCAAAAAACATATTCCTATTAGGTTCAATAAGTACTTTTATTATATCATTGCATAAAAGCACCCCTTTACGCAAGAATATATGACTTTTGTAAAATAGTTAATATAAAAAAATTATTGGCATCTAAGATGCCAATAATTTTTTTATATTAACTATAGTATATTTTTTGCCTTTCCTACTCTAACAATCCCTCCTTCTTTCAAAATTATTACTCTATCAGCTATATTTATTGCATCTTCTTTATCATGTGTAACAAAAATAGATGTTATTCCTGATTTATCTATTATTTTCTTTAGCTCTTCTCTTATTTTACTCTTTAAATTTGCATCTAAATTGCTAAATGGTTCATCCATTAAAAGAAGAGATGGTTGAGGTGCTAAGGCTCTAGCTAATGCTATTCTTTGTTGTTGACCTCCACTTAATTCATGAGGATATCTTTTTTCGTAACCTTCTAAATCAACTAAATTTAAAACTTCCTTTACTCTTATTTCTTTTTCCTTTAATTGCATATTTTTAAGACCAAACTTTATATTTTGCCCAACTGTCATATGAGGAAATAAGGCATAGTCTTGAAATACCATTCCAACACCTCTTTTTTCTGGTTGTAAAAAATAATTTTTATCAACCAAAACCCTATTATCTACTTTTATATGTCCAGAACTAGGAACTTCAAGACCAGAAATCAGTCTGAGAATCGTACTTTTGCCACTTCCACTTTCCCCCAAAATAGCAATTATTTCTCCTTTGTTTATATCTATATTAAAATTATCTATAGTTTTTTCTTTTGAGTTTTTATAATTAAAATCTAAGTTTTTAATATCAATATACATTAAGCACTCTCCTTATCCCCTATTTTATAAAATAAATAAATCGAAGCGAAGCTGATTATAATTATTACAAGAGACGGTATAGATGATTCTGGAATCATTTCATCATTTGCATATTCAAAAACCTTTGTAGGTAATGTGTTGAAATTAAACGGTCTCAAAATCAAAGTAAGAGATAACTCTTTTAAAACATCTACAAAAACTAATAAAAAAGCACTCAGTACAGCTGGCTTTATCATTTTTAAGTCAATCTTAAAAAAAGTTTGTGTTATACTCATTCCCAACATCCTAGATGCTTCAAAAAATTTCTTACCTATTTTTTCAAACCCAGACTCTATAGAATTATATCCAACAGCTAAAAACCTTATCATATAAGCAAATATAAGCATAACAATACTGGTACTTAGCAACATTTTTTTTGAATCATTATCTATCATTTTATATATCCAGTAAAACTCATTATCTATCTTTATGAAAAACATTATTACACTTATAGCTATTACAGCAGCTGGTATAGAATATCCTATCAGTGTTGCTTTTGAGTATAGCTTAGAAATAAAATTTTCATTTATTCTACAATAATTAGCTATTACTACAGCCATTATAACAACAAGACTTGCAGAAATTGCAGCTACTGCAAATGAATTGAATATAAGAGTTACAAATTCAATATTTAATATTTTATTATACGTTAATACACTCCAATAGATTAACTGAATCGTAGGTATTAAAAAACCAGTACTGAATATAAAAAAGCAATATCCAAATGCCAAATTTGATTTAAATCCTTTAAGTTTTATTCTCGATAGAGGCCTTATCTTTGTATTTGTAGAGCTATATTTCTTATTGCCTCTCAAAAACTTTTCTGATATAAGTATCATTATCACTATTAACATCAATACACCAGATAACCTAATAGCAGAATCTGTATCTCCCATACCAAACCAAGTTTTGAATATAGCTGTGCTGAACGTAGGTATACCAAAGTATTGAACAACACCATAATCATTCAAGACTTCTAATACAACAAGACTTGCTCCACCTATTATAGCTCCTCTAGAAATAGGCATTACTACAAATATAAAAATATCTATTAGATTTCTTCCCAATACTCTAGCATTTTCTATTAAAGCTGCTGATTGTTTTTCTAGAAAAGATCTCGTAATTATGTATACATAAGGAAATAACGATATTGTAAATATAAATATAGCTCCTTTAATAGACATAATATCAAAGTATTTCTGCTCTATTTGTATATTAAAACTATTTCTCAAAACTGTTTGAACAACACCTGTATAATTAAGTATTCCATTATAAGTATATGCTCCTATATAAGATGGTATTGAAAGAGGTAAAATAAGACCCCATTTAAAAAACGATCTCATTGGAAATTCATATACTGATATAATCCATGCCAAGCTTACACCTATAATAACTGTAAATAACCCTGTAAAAATAACTAAGGTCATGGAATTTAATATATATCCCTTTAGCATGTATTCTTTTATATGAAACCAGTTTTCATTCGGTTTTTGAAAAATACTCATAAATATATTTATATTAGGCATTATAACCAAAGCTATGAATACAAAGCTTAGTAACGACCATATATTAAAATTTTGCTTTCTGTATTTAATCAAACTAGTACACTTCCTTTTCACCTATTAATTATTAAAAGCCCCATATTGTTATTTACAATATGAGGCTTTACCTTAATTACTTCCAGCCAATTTCATTAAATATTTCTACTGCTCTTTTATTGTTCTCTCCTAATTTATTTAAGCTTATATCTTGAGTTTTAAATTCACCCCATGATTTTAATAATTCTGAAGGCTCTACATTAGGATTTGCAGGATACTCATAGTTTGCATTAGCAAATATACTTTGAGCTTTTTCATTTGATAAAAATTCTATAAATTTAATCGCATTTTCTTTATTATTGGCATTTTTAGTAACTCCACCACCACTTACATTTATATGTGTTCCAGTAGTGTCTTGATTCGGGAAGAATACACTAACTTGCTCTCCTACTTTTACTTCTTCTGGATCTGATGAATTTAGTAATTTACCTAAATAATACGTATTCATTATAGCTATATCACCTTCGCCAGCTACAACTGCTTTAGCTTGGTCCCTATCATTTCCCTTTGGCTCTCTAGCCATATTATCAACTAATCCTTTTGCCCATTCTTTAGCTTTCTCTTCTCCATTTATTTCAATAAAAGATGCAAGTAAAGATTGATTATAAGTGTTTGATGATGATCTTACTAATATTTTTCCATTCCATTTAGGGTTAATTAAATCTTCATAAGTAGATAATTCTGATGGGTTAACTCTGTCTTTAGAGTAAACTATAACTCTTCCTCTTTTAGTTAATCCATACCACTCATTATCTTTATCTCTTAAATTTTCTGGAATATTGTTATTTAAAACTTCACTTTCTATAGACTGTAATAAATCTTGTGATTTAGCTCTATGTAATCTTCCAGCATCCGCTACTATAAGTACATCAGCTTCTGTATCTTCACCTTCTCTATCAAGTCTTTCAATTAATTCGTCATCTTTTCCTTCAACTACATTTACTGTTATACCTGTCTCTTCTGTAAATAATTTATAAAGCTCTTTATCAGCATCATAATGTCTAGATGTATATACATTAACTACTCCTTCTTTATTACTTTCATTACCTTCATTACCAGTTGCACTTTCTTGTTTAGTCGTACAACCTACAAGTAATGCTATTGACAATGCCAGTGTTAAAAAAGTTAACAATACTTTCTTTTTCATACCTTAATTCCTCCTCAGTTTATGTAATTTATAAAGATAATTATTTTTAAGCGATATCAATTATCACTTTCGTTGTCATAATGATAATAACCCATTATCATTATGATGTCAACTATATTTTTCATGTAATATTTTTACATTCAAAATATTATTATCATTTAGCTATATAAATTTTACACTTAATTGTATCTTTGTTATATTTAACATGTTGGGCTTTAAACTTTAATACATAAGAAATACGGAAATAATATAAGAAAAGAAGCTTATTAAAATGTTAGCGAATGGTTTAAATATTTTAATAAGCTTCTTTTGGGGATTAAACACCTATATAATTTTTATTTTTAAATATATTCATTTCACTTATCCTATCAAATGCCTCTTTCAGCCTATCAACACTTTGAGTAACAGCTATTCTTATATACCCACTACCACTTTCTCCAAAAGCTTCACCAGAAATAGTTAAAACATGTGCCTCATTTAAAATTTTATCTACTACTTCCTTTGATGTAAGACCTGTCTTTTTTATGTTTACAAATAAATATATACTTCCTCTTGGCTTTATAACAGACATATTTGAAATACTTTTTATTCTTTCATATGCATAATAAATTCTATTTTTATACTCATCTTTTATAGGTGGCTGAACTTTATTCCTAATATCAAGAGCGTGAATTGCTGCCCTTTGAGATATTGATGGAGCTGTGAATACACTATTTTCATTTATACTTCTTATAGTTTGTATGATATAATCAGGCGCTAACACATAACCTATTCTCCAACCAGTCATAGCATAATCCTTTGAAAAGCTTCCTATAGTTATTGTTCTTTCCCTCATTTTATCTAGAGTAGTTATAGGTATAAACTCATCTTCATACATAAATAGTGTATATATATCATCTGCAATAACTACGATATCTTTTTCTATACAGATATTAGCTATTTCCTGTAATATATCTTTGTCAAAGCAAGCTCCAGTTGGATTATTCGGAGTATTTAGTATTATAGCTTTGGTTTTATCAGTAATAGCTTTTTTTAAATTATTTATATTTATTTTAAATTTATCTTCCTCATACGTTTTTAAAAATACAGGTTTCCCTCTTGTTATCTCAACTTGTTCTTTATATGGAGTAAAATAGGGTTCATGTATTATAACTTCATCCCCATCATCTAGGATAGCTTCAAGTACCAAATACATTGCATGGCATCCGCTAGTTGTTATCATACATTCTTTTGTGCCTAACTCATATGAATATTCATATTTATAGTAATCACATATTTTTTCTCTAAGTTCTAAATATCCCAAAGAATCAGTATAATGTGTATGACCATTTCTAGTGTCTTCAAAGGCTTTATCTATTATCCTAATATCAGTAATAATATCATGATCCCCAAGACTCAAGTCTATTAAATCTTCGTACTCATAAGTATGATTCATACTCTCAGCCATTGGAGTAATCGCTTTATTTAAGTATCTTTTAGATATATACTTCATTAAATCACCTCTTAATATTCGTTCAATATATTAATCATAAGTTCTTCGTCTATATTTCCACCAGATATAACTAAAACTGAATTTTTTCCTTTTATTATATCTGGGTTTTGAAGTATTGCACCAACGCATATAGCACTCGATGGTTCTGCTACTATCTTTTCTTTTTTGATCATATGAGCTATGCCTTTTTTTATAAATTCTTCATCTACCTCTATTATTTCATCTATACATTCTTTTCCCATTTTATATGCAATTTCTCCAACTCCTCCAACCAATGCTTCACATACAGACTCTTCGCTAGGATAAGTTTCATAAAAAACATCATCTTCTAAAGCTTTGACCATTGCTGGGCATGATTTTGTTTGAAGTCCAACAATCTTAACGTTTGGATTAATATGCTTTGCTGCAACACTTATACCAGTTATAAGACTACCACCGCCTATTGGAACTAGTACTGTATCTATGTTTGGATTTTGCTCAAATATCTCAATGCCTATTGTTCCCTGTCCAGAGTACACAACTTCATCTTTTGAAAATGCATCTACATAGACCATGTCATTATCATTTATGTGAGCCATGGCATACTCATAAGCATCGTCAAAAGTATTTCCGACAATTTCAACACTTGCTCCAAAATAATTTATCTTATCTATTTTAGTCTTTGGAGTATTCTTAGGAACAAATACTAAGGGGTTTTTAATTCCCATAACACTGCATGCATAACTAAGTGCTATAGCATGATTTCCAGACGATACAGCAACTACACCCTTTTCTTTTTCCTCATCAGTCAAAGATGTAAGCTTACTCATAACTCCTCTTATTTTAAAACTTCTTACAGTTTGTAGTGATTCTAATTTAAAATAGCAGTTGGTATCTTTATCGCTTAGGTATATAGATTTTTCTAGAGGAGTCATATATACCTTATCTTTAATTCTATCTCTACTATTTACTATATCTTCATAACTAAACATTAGATTTCACCACCTTTAAATCTTTTAAGAACTCAGATATTTTTTTAAGCCCAACCTTTATAATTTTAGGATTGTTAGCAAATCCAAGTCTTACATAGCCTTCCATATCAAGTGAACTTCCCGGAACTAACATTACACTTTTTTCTTTTAATAACTTAAGACAAAGTTCTTCTGATGTCATATCAAAGCTATATTTTAAAAACGCAGTAGTTCCAGCCTTTGGCTTTACATATTCTATAAGTGGTTCATTTTTTACCCATTCATCTACAAGTTCTACATTTCCTCTAACTATATCTAAATTTCTCTTAACTATCTTTTCCTTGTTCTCAAGTGCTACAATCGAAAGCCTATCATCAATCATTCCACAACTTATAGTATTATAGTCTCTTCTCTTATTAACATTCTTTATAAAATCTTTAGGCCCCACTACCCATCCAATTCTAAGTCCTGCTAAAGAAAAAGTTTTAGACATACTGCCAGTCGATATTCCCTTTTCATATAAATCAACTATAGACTTTGTAAAATTCTCTCCATTGTGATTCAATCCTCTATACACCTCATCACACAGAACATAAGCTCCACACTCTTTAGCTATCTCAACTATTTTATTTAAAAAATTCTCATCCATTAAAGCGCCAGTTGGATTATTAGGATTATTTATACATATAAGCTTAGTCTTATCATCTATGTAAGATTTTAACTCTTCCAAATCAGGTACAAACTCATTCTCTGGTCTTAACTTTAATATCTTAACATTAGCACCAATTGATTCTGGAATAGAATAATGCTGTTGGTAAGTAGGTAACACAGATATAACAGTATCTCCAGGTTCAACCAGAGTTTCAATACTCAATGAATTCGCACCTATTGCTCCATGAGTTACAGTTATATTATGTATATCAACATTTTCATAAAGAGTTGATATCTCATTTCTAAGTCTAACTGATCCCTCAATTTCTCCATAAGTTAATTTCATATTATATATTTCATCTAATAAAGCCTCTTTATTTCCACTATAATCTAACAACTGATTTACGGTTAATGACTCAACACAAGTCTCGGCTAAGTTATAATCGCAATCATTCTCATAAAGTCCCATCCAAATCTCAACACCAAAATCTTTAATTTTCACTATAATCCCCCCCTTATAAATCTACCTCTACTCCTAAGTTTTTCTCTTTTGCAGCATCTAAAACAATTTTAGACGTCATAAGATCTTGGAGTGCTATACCTGTAGTATCATACACAGTTATATCATCTTCACTCAATCTTCCCTTTTTTTTGCCTATTATTACATCACCAATTTCACAAATTATATCTTCTTTACTTATAGTATTGTTTTTAATTCCAATCTCAATCTCTCCTACATCAAGAGCTTGATTCATGTCATCTACATAAACTCTGGCACAAGCCAATATATTTTCATCAATTTCCTGCTTTCCATTCATATCAGATCCTACACAACTGAAATGAGTTCCTTTTTTAACCCATTCCTTCATAATAAGCGGTTTTCTAGATGGTGTTGCAGTTATTATTACATCACTCATCCTAACAGCTGTTTCTAAATTATCTACACCTTCAAAATTCACATGAAACTTCTTAGAAATCTCATCGTATATATCTGTATTTTCATACTTAGATAAAAACTTATTATTTAATATATCTTTTATAGAGCCGGCAACCTTATTCGCATTGTTTGAATCAATAGGATCATATATTCTAACATTCTTTATATTTGGCATACTTATCAATGTTGCAGCTATTTGGAAAGTAGCCTGATGTCCCGCTCCAACCATTAATAAATCATTAGAATTTTCTCTTGCTAAATACTTAGACCCTATAGCTCCAGCAGCTCCAGTTCTCATTCCAGTTATATACTCAGCATTTAACATCCCTATAGGCATTCCGCTTTTACTATCAAATACCATAGTAGTTCCAATTAACATAGGTAGTTTCTTGTCTTCATTGTCCTTAAACCAAGAAACTATCTTAAGTCCAAATATATCCTCTCCCTTAAGATGCCCTGACTTGATATCCATATCAGCAACACCTCTTTCAAATTCGTGAAATACCATATCAAATACTTCGGTCTTTTGATTTGATTTTAATCTATAAACCTCTTCAATAGCCTCAATAACCTGCTTCATATCAATAACATCTTTAATAACCTCTTCATTTAAAACTCTAACCTTAAACATCTAAACTCCTCCTTGTGTTTTTCTATACTAAAAAAGAGAGAAACTCGTTTATTTTTCTCTCTTTATATCTATATTCAATTATTCAGTTTTTAAATACATTTTACCTTTGTAATTTTTCACAAGAAATGAGCCTATTTTTGTAATTTTCACATTGTTTTATAGATCACTTTCTAGTATTTTATATATCTTTACAGAAATAGATAATTGTTCATTAAAGCTTCCCTCTAAATTGTCCATTCCCAATATTTCCTTCATCTTGTTTATTCTATACCTTATAGTATTTCCATGCTGAAACATAGAATCCGCTGTTTTCTTTATATTACAATCACACTCTATATACTTTATTGCAGTCTCCAAAATACTAGAGTTAAATCTTTCATCATAAATTTTCAAAGGCATTATTATACCTTTATAAAAATTCTCTACCCATACAGTATCTATAAAAGGCATTATCATCTTGTATATTCCCGTATCTTTATAATAAATTTTTTCATCTTTTTCAATCACATTATACTTCATACAATATATACTTTCTTTTATAGCAGTGTTTATATCTTTTAAAGAATGATGATCACTAATTGCTATGTAATAATCTTTTTTATTTAAATTAATAGAATTTAAATAATCATACAAACTAACCTTAATATTTTTTTCATAACTGTATATAACAAGTATTCCCATCTTATATTTCAAAATAGACACGCCTATACCTATCTGGTTAAATTTTTTAATATTTCTTATTATATCTATAATATTTTCTTCACTTAAATATTTTCTGGGTCTACAATATGATACAGCTACATTTTCATTGAAAGAGCTATTTATTTCAAGAGCTAGTTGTCTTATAACTCCCTTGCTTAAATCTGAATTTATTATTACATCGATTTTACTTTCAATCAATATGTGATTATCTTTATTTCTTATAATATCCATAATGTCTGTTATTACATCTTCACACATAATATCCTTGTCAAATATAAATATTGGCAATGAGTTTTCATTAGCATAATCTATTATTTGATCAGGTAAATCATCATAATATACATTTTTTATAGCAAGAGCCCCAACAAAGTTTTCAACCAATAAATCTATGGATTTTTTTACAAGATTTATATCATCTTTAGCAAAGAAAAAGCTAGTAATAACAAAATCTCCTCTATTAAATAACCACTCAAAATTATCTATAACCTCATATTCTAATATTCCAACCTTATCTATATCATTATCAAGTCCACTAGCTCCAGCTATTAGTCTAAATTCTTTGAAATTATCAAGTTTGATTATTTCCCTTACTTTAACTCCCATACAATTCCTCCCTTTTAACTCTATTATATTAAAAAAACCCGCTATCTAACAGCGGGTGTATAATTACTTACTATAAAGCATCTCTACATGCTCAATTCCATCTTCCAAATAAACATCTGATACTTCTTTAAATCCTACGCACTTATAAAAATCAACTAAGTATCTTTGTGCAGATATCCTTATAGATTTCTCATTTAATTTTCTGTCTATAAAATCAATAGCTATTAACATCATTTCTCTAGCTAGTCCTTTTTTTCTTCTATCCTTCGATACTAAAACCCTTCCTATAGATACCTCATCATAAGATATTCCCTTAGGTATTATTCTTAAATAGCATAATATATCTCCATTATCTTCTAAGAACAAATGATATGACTTTTCATCTTTTCCATCACAATCTTGGTAAGGGCATTCTTGCTCCAAGACAAAAACTTCACTTCTCATTTGTAAAATTTTGTATAACTCTTTTATGTTTAATTCTTCAAACTTTTTCAATACCCAGTTCATAAATATCCCTCCCCAACAATACATAAACCGTTTTTCATATTAAATATCAATAAACATACCTTTTTATTCCATAGAACTAAATATTTATATTTAATATATTATATTTTTTATCAAAAAGCAAATAATATGTATATTATATAGTAACAAAAGAAGGTGATTTTATGGAAAATATCGGTTTAGTGTTGCCGGGTGGAGGCATGAGAGGTGTTTATACTTCAGGTGTCATAGATTTTTTTATAGAAAAAAATCTAAGGTTTCCTTATACCATAGGAGTGTCTGCTGGAGCGTGTAATGGATCTGCTTATATATCTAGTCAACATGGTTTTGGGAAAATATTCTATACTAAGTATTTAAACGATAAGAGATATCTAAATTTGAGAAATTTATTTAGACATGATAAACCAGTTCTTGGAATGGATTTTATATTTGATGAAATGCCGAACAAACTGGAACTGTTTGATTTTGATTCTTTTAATAAGGCGCCAGAAAAATTAATTATAACTGCTACTAATTGTATAAATGGTGAATCTGTATATATAGATAGGCACAATTGTGATGATTTATTAAAAGCTATAAGAGCTTCTTGCAGCTTACCTTTTGTCAGCCCTATTGTAGAGTATTCCGATATGCAGCTTTTAGATGGAGGCCTTTCCGATCCAATACCTATAAAAAAATCTCAAAATGATGGAAACAGTAAGAATATAGTAGTTCTTACTAGTGATCATGAATCAAGTAAAAAACCTAGATATATAAAAAGACTTGCTAAAAAGTTTTATCCAGACAACAATACTCTAATACAAACTATAGATAATTGCTACGATATATACAACGACTCATTAAAGTATGTTAATGAACAGCAAAAAGATGGCAAAGCCTTTGTTATAACTCCAAGCCAATCTATAAAGTTGAATACACTAGATAAAAATCATAAAAATATAAACAATTTATATTCCCTAGGATATCAAGACGCTTCAAACTCATATAACCAGATGATAAACTACATCAAAAACTAAAGGGGACTACAAATGTAGTCCCTATTTAACCATTTCTATAAGCTTTTCCTTCATAAAATCTTTTATATCCATATCTTCTATCGTAACCTTAGATTCATCAAATAAGTCAGGCTTTACTCTAAAGAAATTTACTATAAGCTTGTCATCCTCTATCTTATATACCTCATGATTCCATGGTACAAATACAACCTCAAGCTCTTCATAATCAGAATTATTATTTTCATTCAACTCGTCTACTATAGAATCTAAGTTTAAAACCTTAACAGGAGATACCATCATATTAGTATACTCTAAATCCTCCATCATCCACATATTGTTATTCCAGAATTTTCTAGATTTTTTATTTGTAGTATTTAATAACTCCACATTTGATATCGCACTTAGAACTGTTCTAACTTCTTCATCAGTAAATTCACTATCGTATACAAGCTTCATATCATCATACTGAGATATATCATTTATGTACGCTTCTCCAACTTTCTCTTTTTCACTTGTCGCTTGCCAGAAATAAAGCATATTCTCTATAACATCTAATTTAACCTTTATTCTTTTGATCACAATAACGCCCCCTTAGTTTGAATTTTCTGCACCTTAATTATATTACATATAACAATTTTATACCATATATTATTAGTAAAAATATGTAACTGTATAGTATACTTAAGTTATATGACTTTATTCTTTCAAAAAGGGGGACAACTTTTATGAGAAGAGTTGATGAAAGAGACACTATGTTTGCAAGAGCTAATTACCAAAAGGGGTCAAACGCTTATGAAGATTATTATATGAAAAACCCAGATAAAAAATCTATTGATGACAGTATAAGAAGTAGGCCAAATCTGTGTGAAGAAGGAAGTATGACTTACAATGAACTGAATAGTGCTATTCCACAAGCTTCATTTCAATTTTTAGGAGATATAATTCACTTATGTGAAGGTAAGGTAAACCCTGAAAAAACTGTATGTAGTAAAAAAGTAATAACTAAAAGAATAAAAGGTCTTGCCAAAAAATACGGTGCAAAGTTAGTGGGCATAACTAAACTTCAAGATTATCATTTCTATACTCATAGAGGAAGACACGAAGAGGACTATGGAGAAAAAGTAAATTGCAACCATAAACACGCAATAGTATTTGCATGTGAAATGGACAAGGATATGATAAATAGAGGTCCTATGATATCAGAAGTTATAGAAACATCAAAATGCTATGTTGATACAGCTATAGTAGGTATGATGCTAAGTTATTACATAAGAAATTTAGGATATGACGCTCGTAATCATATGGATTCTAACTATTTATTAATGCCAGCTTTAGTTGCTAAAGATGCAGGCCTTGGTGAAATAGGAAGAAATACAATACTAACAACAAAAGAATATGGTTCTAGAGTAAGACTTGGAGTTGTAAGCACTGACTTGGAACTTGAAATAGATGAACCCATATCATTTGGACTTGAAGATTTTTGTCGACTATGCAAAAACTGCGCCTTTACATGTCCATCTCAATCTCTATCTAATGAGACCGAAAAAATTAGTGATGATAAATTAAACTGGATTATAAACCAAGAAACCTGCTATATAAAGTGGAGATATATAGGAACAGACTGCGGTATGTGTATAGCAAGCTGTCCTTTCAGTCAAGAAATGGAATCCATAAAAAATATAGGTACATTTAATAACAACGAAAAATTAATAGGGGAAGTACTAGGTGAATTTAGAAAAAAATATGGAAAAAGACCATTCGTTCCTGGAAATCCAGATTGGCTACGATAATTTCCTTATAAAAAATGAAGCTTATTAAATTTAATAAGCTTCATTTTTCGCTTAGACATATAAATCCCTATTGTTTTAAAATCACTTCTTATTCATAAGAACAAGCCCTAAAACACTTATACATATTCCCAATACATTAATCATAGACAATCTAGTTTTAAAAAAACATATACCTATAAATATCAGTATAATAGATGTTATAATATTTACAAATAAAGGTACTATATTTATACTCCATCCACTTCTATAAGCCAGTAAAAAACCTACCTCTATCCCAAATATTGCAATCCCTAGTGTATAACTAGCCCAGTTTAATTTTTTAAATTCTAACATAATATCTTTGTTTTGAAAAATAAAGATAGATAATATAGATGCTATAAGTGCAACCGAATAAGTTCCTATCATAGACACTGCTGGATTTACACTTTCATTTATATATTTACAGCATATATGGTATAGAACGCTCGTAGATATAACTACTATAATTGAAAAATAATACATTACTTAATTTCCTTTCTAAGTCTAATTTTTATTTTTAATATATGTTATTATAGCATTTTTTCCAAGTTTATAACTTAAACTCAAAAACTAAATAACTAGTAAATTTTATAATAAAAACGATATGAACTATAGAGTCCATACCGCTTTATACAAGTATATTTTATTTTTTTAAAGCCAAATTCTTTGATACCAACCTATAATCCTCTAAGATAGATCTATGAACTACATCATTTGTATCAAACTTAAATAATTCAAATATCCACTGTATAGCATACCCTATTCCAAATACATAAATTACAGTACCTATACCAACAGGCGCTCCAAGCATAATACCTATAATCAGAGCACAAGCCTCTATAAAATTCCTTACAAATCTAACAGATTTTCCTGTTTTTTTAACCATAACTACCATAAGACCATCTCTTGGTCCTGTTCCAAGCTGAACTTTCATATAAAGATAAGTTCCAAACGCCATGAATATAATACCTATAACCATCATTATAATGCCTTTAAAGGTATTATCACTCATAGGTATTATGTTAGAATTATTTATTATATCTGTAAATACACCTATAAGGATCATGTTTGATATAGTAGCCCATCCTGGTATTTGTCCCATAAAGGTAGTAAATAATACTATTGCAATACCTGTAACTATTTGTATATTACCAAGACTCATTGGTATATGCTTTATAACTCCTATATGAAAAGCATCCCAAGGTCCAAGCCCTATATTTGCATTCACTTCCAGTATAATTCCTATTGAACATACTATAAAACCAAATAATAACGTCATAATCGTATTTATACATTTTTTCATAGTTTCATCTCTCCTGTGTCATTATGTCCAATAATTATACCACATCTTAAATTTATTTTGTTAGCTTAAGAACTATTTGACTATATTTTTCTTCAAAATCAACTTCAAATTCTTTAAATATATTTTCAACTAACTCTAACATATAGTCTTTTGACTTAGTTCTATACCTAAAACCAACTCTGTGTCCTATTTTTTCTTGTTTCTCATCTTTTACTGAAAAAGGTAGTACAATATTAATCTTTCCTTTGAACTCTTTTGTCAATTTATATATCCCTTTATAAAGATTTGTTAAATTATCATCATCGAAAAATTCTGCAAATCCATTGCATGAAACTATTAAGTTATCAAACCCCTCAAAATCCTTCTTATATATTTGTTTATCAAAATAATCAAATACAGATGTATTGTATCTAATTATCTTAGAATCTTTACCAAACATTTTTGAAGCTAAATTTTCATTGTTTTTCAGCCATTTTTCATCTATATCAACATTAACTATTCTATAATCTAAGCTACTTTCAATCCCTTTCATTATTCTTTCAACCTCAAGGCTATCAAATCCACCGCCACAGCCTATATCTATAAATGCAAAATTTTCTTTAATATCAACTACATAATTATGCAAAGCATTATTTACAAAATCGACAACAACATCTCTTCTCCAATTGATAGGAGCAGCTACTGTTTGAAGTATTTTTCTATCCAATACTTTACTCAAACCACTTCCATGAGGCTTATTTAATAGGCAATAAAAAGTAACCTCTTCCGTTCCAGGTCTTTTGCACATTATATTGGAGCATGTACTAAGCTTAGTAAGTAACCTACCTAAATATGTAAGTTCATATTTAGGCTTAGGAAGACACTTATCTTCAAAGCTACTTAAAAATATTTTTTCTTCTTCAAATTTATAGTAAAACTTATTATCTTCAGCAACAATATTATCCCATACTTTTTTTTGATTATTTACGAGTTCCCAACAACTTATAATTTTCTCCATGTTCATTTTCCCCTTTTATAGTAACTTCTACTGATTATAGCATATATTCTCATATTATTATATATTTTACTATAACTGTAGAAAAACTCAATAATAATTCTTTAAACTAATTTAGAATCGAAGAAGAAACCAAATATTGCAAATTATCAAATGAATACACCTCTTTATTTCTCTCATTTCCAAAACACCCATACAATTCTGAACCTGACTCTATAATTCGGAATTTTTCACATTGGTCCAAAAACAACTGTGCTTTTTCAAAATCTTTACATATATAAAACAATCTCGCAGTTAAAGCATATAATGCTGTAGATTCAGTACTTGTGGATGGTTTAAAGTCTTTACAAGAATATAAAGTATATAATTTATTATATTTTTCAAACTCGTCATATATCCACTCAATATCCTTATATTCAATAATATTTTCTTCAGCTAAATGAATAAGAGTATACATATTCTGTATTAAATCTATCTGTTCTTCATTTGAATATCTTTTATCTAATAAATTATATTCATAAGCATAAAACGGTGTATTATCTATTTTAGAGTTCAATATTATATTAATGGAATTTTGATAAATACCATTCCACCTTTTATCAATACTTTTGAGTCTATTTATAGTATAAATATCTAAATAAGAAATCGTAATTGCATCAGACTTATATCCGTATTCTATATCATAAAAATCAATAGGTATGCATCCTTTTGTATTATATATTAATAAAGCATCAGAAATATCTTTAATATATTTCATATATATCTTATCATTCCATTTATCATGTGCTCCAATCAAAGCTCTAAGTATTCTAAAATCATCTATAAGTGCATTTGAATTAGATATATAGTTATTTCCTCTTATTTTCCAAGCAAAAGTATTATTTTTAAGTTTCATCTTATCAAATGAAAATTTCAATACTTTATCAAATCCATCCTTGTTATCTCTATTCAACAAATATAAAAGAATTAGTCCTTGAGATTCAGATAGAATATCCTTACCTTTTGCAATGTCTTCATTTGAATTTAAAAAATCCAAATAATTTGTATATATGGCTGTTTCATTATTTGACATATTTTCAAGTAAAAAGTTTAGAGTTACTCTTTCTTTATATTGAAATTTATTATATTTAATTTCAGTAGTTTGCACTTCATAATGTACTGCTTTTGTAATAAGTACACAAAGACACAACAAAATTAAAAATAAAACTAACTTTTTCATATTAATTACTCCCTTGAAATATACTTATATACTTTATATCATACTAAGTGGTCTTTAATCTTTCTATTAATTACTATATGCTGTAAGGAAAAATACTAATACCAGATTATAAAACTAGAATTTTATGGTGTAACAATATATAGTAATCTATATTACTTGAATGGCAAACTTTTGTATATATTTAAAAACCATGGAATCCTCCATGGTTTCTATACATTAAAAGCCTTTACTTATCATTTTTATTTAACTTATTTTTTAACACTGTGCATCCCTCTACTTAAGTTATATATCTTATTGAACCCTGACTTACTAAGTATATTTGATGCTCTTCTACTCCTAGCTCCCGATGCACAGTACACTAAAATTGATTTATCTTGATATTTTTTTATAGAATTAATTTTTAATTGCAGATCATTAATAGGTATATTTTTCGCCTTTGGTATATGACCTGATTTATATTCATTTAATGTTCTAACATCTAATATAAGCATATCTTTATTTTCTTTTATTAATGATTCTGCTTCTTCCCCCTTTATGTTTTTAAAATTAGACTTTTTACCAAATAATCTTTGTATAAAATTCATAGTTCTAACTCCTCTTTTAAGATTTAAATTTAACCTTAGTAAAATAATTCATAATATCTTTTTATATTATTATCAATTTCTTCTAAGTTAATATATCTAGCTTCTCTTATTGATTCCTTTCCTTGAATAAATACAAGGATGGCAGGTATGGTAAAAATATTAAACTGAGCTGATGCTTCTAAATTTTTATCTACTTCTATTTCTACTAATTTTATCTTAGGATATGAATTTAACATTTCTCTTACTCTAGGTTTGAGTATATTACATACACCACACCCTTCATTCCCAAAATATATTAAAACTATATCATTTTCTTTTATCAAATTATCAATAATATCTTTTTTATATAATTTATCCATTAATCTATAACCTCTTTTTTATTATTCTATTCTTTATATTTATATATTATAATATAGTGATATTTAAAGCAAGTTTTTAATTTATAAAAAAGTTCTTCTCTTAAGAAGCTTAAATGTAAACTTTTTTGAAACTCATAACGGAATTTATATTTATCTACAATTTAAAGAAGAATATAATTTCCTATTCGTTATAAAAATAAGACAGTTTCAAAAATATTTTGAAACTGTCTTATTTTTATATTCTTATTATTTTAATGTAGTCACATAAGTTACACATGTATTCTTATTTTCTTTTCGTTTTACACTAGACACTGCTAATTTTTTACTGGATGGACTCCACTTTATTTGGTCTGCAATTTGATCTATGTCTGCAGATATTTGTGTTATTTTCTTTGTCTTAATATCGGCTATAAATAATCCCTTTTGACCATTTTCCATAGTCATAATCGTATAAGCTACCTTTGATTGGTCGGGAGACCAGCTTGTGCCAAAAATCTGCGTTCCTTCTGCTAATGTATATTTTTCATTTCCTTCTAAATCCGTTAACATCAATTGTCTTTTTTCTCCTAAGTTTTTCACCATCATAAATTGCGTTTTATCTGGAGAAAGTACTATATCCCATATACCTTCCTGTAGTTGTTTTGTTTCTTTTGTATCCATATCAAATACCATCAGATTCCATGCACTTAAATAATAAACTTTACTTCCTATTTTTATTGGCTTGTCAATAAATTGTCCATCACTGCTTGTTAAAAGTTCTGTAACTTTACCATTCACATCAGCTAAGCAAACTTTTCTATTATTCGTTGCAAATATTACTTGGTTATTATCAACCCATCTGCCTTCTCCAAAAGATATACCTTCATTTTGTGTAACTTTTACTTTATTCTTTCCTTCTGCGTCTACAATAAATCCTGTTCCAAAGGTTTCTAGAGCTTGAACATAGAAAATATGCTTTTTATCTGGAGAAAAAATCCCATTAGAATGATGATAGTCCTCTCCAACAAGAAGCTTTTCATTTTTATTATTTAATTCATATAAATGTAGGTTTTGAGGATACATATCACCACTCTCTGTTTGAATAGTTTTTAGATTTTTATTATCTTTTGTCATAATTATTGTATCTTCATTAAGCCAGTCACTAATTCTTACCCCTTCATACTGATCAATCTTTTTTAATGCTACTTCATTATAAACCGTTTCATTTTTATTCTCAAGTACCGTTATATTCTTTTTAGGTTCCTCCTCAGTTTTGGAAATACATCCCACAACAGAAACCATACATACCATACTCATCATAACTGCAATCAATTTTTTTCTAATCATAATTTAATCCTCCAATCTTTTTTCATTTTTATAATACAAAATCATTGTTTCTAAAATATATAAACTTGTTTCTAAAATGTAAACTTTTATCCGAAAAGAGGAAAAGATATTAAAAAAGTACTTCCTTCTTTTTCTGTATTTAATAATTCAATCTTCCCCTTCTGTTTTTCTACCAATTCCTTTACAAGGGTCAACCCTAATCCAGTTCCTCCTGATTGTCTAGATCGATCTTTATTTACAGTATAAAAAGGCTCAAATATTTTTTCTCTAACTTCCATAGGAATACCTATTCCCGTATCCTTTACTTCAATGCAAACATTTTTACCTCTAATATAGTTTTTTATTATAATCTTTCCACCAGGTTCATTATACTTTATGGCATTATCTAAAAGATTAATAAAAATACGCATGAAGCATTCCTTGTCTCCTATAATTACTGCCCTGTGTAATTCTTCATACAAACTTATTCCAAACTTTTCTGCCTTTCCTTTCATACGCCCACAAATATCTTGTAAAACTTCCTCCACTTGAATTTTTTCTGACTGCATTTCAAAGTCATACTTTTCAAGAGATGCCAAACGAAGAACCTTTTCTACCATGTCATACAATCTCTCTGTTTCCTTTTTAATGTTTAACATTCCATCTTCAAGAAGTTGTTCATCATCTTTATACATCTCTATCAAATCCACATAAGCCTTTATTACCGTAAGAGGTGTTTTAAATTCATGAGTAACATTTCCAATGAACTGTTGTTGCTGCTGTTCCAGTATTTTTAATTTTTCTATTGCTAATCTTAATTTTTGCTGCTCTTCCTTCATCCCAATGATGTTTTTTTCAATTTTACAACTCATATAATATATTCCTTGGCTTAAATCCCCTAGTTCATCTTTTCTTTTTAGTAATGTTACTTCATCAAATTTGCCCATTTTGATTTTTTCTATTGTTTTTTTTAACTTCACAATGACTTCTACAAATCTTTTATTATAAAAATAAGCTATAGTAAAACTAAATATAAATATACATATACCTATACGATACAAAAGATTTTTTATATTTTTATAAAAATTAATACTATTTTTTAAAGAATAATGGAATTGAACAACACCTATTTGCTCATTTGTATCATACAAATAATCGTTAATATGAATAGGTGCTAAATAATAAAGGCTATCTCCAGTAACTTCATAAGCAATTTTATCCTTCAGTGTAAAAGATAATGCATCTAAAGTATCTATTTCATTAATGAAAGGAGCAGAATCTCCTACATTTTTTCCAGCTATATCATATAATATTACATGCATTCCACTCATGGTCCCTAACTGCATAGCAATATCTCTTCCACTTTTTTGAAAAAACTTTTTGGGATCTTCTTTTGTTCCATCAGTCAGATAGACTTGTCTAATATAAACATTTGCAATTTTTGCCTGCTGCATCAAATAATCTTCATATTGTTTTTTCTGGTATTTTTCAATCCCATGAAGTACTAAAATACTAAGCACACTTACCGTTAATAATAAATGAACTCCTAAAAAAACACTAGATTTCAGCTTTATACTAAGTTTCATCCACTTCACCCACCGATTTATATCCTATACCATAAACAGTTTGAATTATATCTTGATAAGGTTTACCTAATTTTTTTCTTAACCTTTGAATATGAATATCTACAGTACGGGTTCCTCCTATATACTCCATTCCCCATATCAAATCCAATAATTCATTTCTTGTATATACCCTTTCCATATTTGAAAGTAAAAGAAATAATAAATCAAATTCCTTAGGTGTTAAGTCTAAAGTATCTTCATTAAGCAGTACTCTTCTCTGCTTTGAAATTACAATCAAATCTTTTATCTTTATTTGTGTTATTTCTTCATTCCTTTTTTTCTGAAGTCTTCTTAAAAGAGACTTTACTCTTGCCCCTAGCTCTCTTATGTCAAAGGGCTTCGTAATATAATCATCCGCTCCTAGCTCCAATCCCAATACCTTATCTACAATGTCATTCTTTGCTGTCAGCAAAATGATTCCTAATTCTTCTTTTTTTTCTAATTTCCTGCATACTTCAAACCCATTTATCTTTGGCATCATTACATCCAAAATAAGCACATCAGGATGAAAATCAGCTATTTTCTTTAATGCATCTTCTCCATCATAAGCAACCTCAACCATATATCCTTCTCGCTTAAGTGAATATGAAATGGCATTCACAATACTTCTTTCATCATCTACCACAAGAATTTTTTCCATATCTTCACCTTCTTTATCCTTTAATTTTCTATACGATAAGCTTTTTACATGCTGGTGCTTTTTTGTATTATCAAACTTCACTTCATATAATATACTTCTTTCTTTCAGTAAAATCAATAAATTATTATATGATCTTGCTGATTTCAAAAGTTCATATTCCATTTCAAATACCATTACAATACAACTTTTTGTATCAAAACCAAATGCAACTATTGGATTTTTTGATGTGAAAACAAAGGAATATCATTCAAATGATTTTATAAGAGACTACGAGATACCAGTCTTACTGGAAATATAGAAAGAGAATTTAATGAAGATTTGGGGATAAATGTATATAAAATGTAATAAAAAATTCATTTAATGCTAAAAAAAGAGTAATAATATTATTACTCTTTTCTTAAAAATTTATTTGTTAAACTACTGCAACCATATCTGTATTAAATTATTAGAAATTAGAAATCTTTAAACCTAGTTATCTATTTTAAATTTAGTTATTGATCTCAATTTTTCGTATTTTTATGAAGCCTTTCTTTCTTTTATTGTCACTCCGTATTGTTTAAATATTTTACTTGCTTTTTCAACCTCTTCAAAAGTTGCGTCAGGAATTCCTTTTAAAGGATAATCATATCCAAG
Source organism: Tepidibacter aestuarii (assembly GCF_934924865.1). Classification (NCBI taxonomy): domain Bacteria; kingdom Bacillati; phylum Bacillota; class Clostridia; order Peptostreptococcales; family Peptostreptococcaceae; genus Tepidibacter; species Tepidibacter aestuarii. The sequence continues at coordinate 2,666,237 of NZ_OW235315.1, forward strand.
CTCTTCCCACTTAAATTCTCCCATTGAATGATAAGGAAGTACTTCTATATTTTCAACATTTCCAAGAGTTGAAATAAACTTTGCAAGTTTTTTAATATCGTCTTGATTATCTGTAATCCCAGGAACTAACACATATCTTATCCAAACAGGTATATTTCTTTTGTCTAAATATTTAGCTAAATTTAAAGTTTTATCATTATATACTCCTGTTAAATCTTTAAAAGATTCTCTATCTATATGCTTTATATCTAAAAGAACTAGATCAGTATAATCTAAAATAGGATCTATAACATCTATATCTACAAATCCAGAAGTATCAACAGCTGTATGAATGTTGTTAGCTTTAGCTTCTAGTAATAATCCTTTTAAAAATTCTGGTTGAAGAGTAGGCTCTCCTCCTGACACAGTAAGTCCTCCTCCAGAAGTTTTCATGAAAGGGATATATTTTTTCATATCATCTATAAGTTCACTTATATTATATTCTGTACCACCTTGTGTATTCCAAGTATCTCTATTGTGACAGTATTTACATTTTAAAGGACAGCCTTGAGTAAATACTATATATCTTATTCCTGGACCATCAACAGTTCCAAAAGTTTCTATAGAATGAATTCTACCTTTAACTGACATAAAAATCCCCGCCTTTGACATATATATTTTTCCAGATGTATTTAAATTACATTTTTCCGTGGAATGTTCTGTTTATAACATCTAATTGCTGTTCTCTTGTTAATTTTATAAAATTAACTGCATATCCAGATACACGGATTGTAAGCTGAGGATAGTTTTCTGGATGATCCATAGCATCAAGTAAAGTTTCTTTGTCAAATACATTAACATTTATATGATGTCCTGATTGAATAAAATATCCATCAAGTAAGAATGCTAAATTATTTATTCTTTCTTCTTGACTTTTTCCTATAGCTCCAGGAACAACGGTAAATGTGTAAGAAATACCATCTTGAGAATGCTCATATGGAAGTTTAGCAACGGAAGATATAGAAGCTAAGCATCCTTTTGTATCTCTTCCGTGCATTGGGTTTGCACCTGGTGCAAATGGTTCTCCAGCTTTTCTTCCATCTGGAGTGCTTCCCGTTTTCTTACCATAAACTACATTTGAAGTTATAGTTAATATTGATTGAGTAGGCAAAGCATTTCTATAAGTTTTATTTTTTCTTATTTTATTCATAAATCTTTCTACTAAATCATTAGCTATTAAGTCAACTGCATCATTATTATTTCCAAACTTAGGAAAGTCCCCTTCAGTTTCAAAATCAACAGCCATACCATTTTCATCTCTTATAACTTTAACTTTTGCATATTTTATAGCTGATAAAGAATCAGCACATACAGAAAGTCCTGCTATACCACAAGCCATAGTTCTTAATACATCTCTATCATGCAAAGCCATTTGAGCCTTTTCATATGAATACTTATCATGCATATAGTGAATTACATTTAATGTATTTACATATAAATTAGCAAGCCAATCTAAGAACATATCGAATTTTTCCATAACTTCATCGTACTCAAGATATTCAGAAATTATAGGTTGGAATTTAGGACCAACTTGAATTCCTTTTTTCTCATCTTTACCACCATTTATAGAGTAAAGAAGTGCCTTAGCAATGTTACATCTAGCTCCGAAAAACTGCATTTGTTCACCTATTTTCATTGCAGAAACACAACAAGCTATTCCATAATCATCTCCCCAATATGATCTCATTAAATCATCATTTTCATATTGAATAGAGCTTGTATCTATAGAGACCTTAGCACAGAATTTTTTGAAGTTTTCTGGAAGATTTTTAGACCAAAGTACAGTTAAGTTTGGCTCTGGAGCAGCGCCTAAAGTATATAAAGTATTTAATATTCTAAATGAGCTTTTAGTAACAAGTGTTCTTCCGTCAACACCCATACCACCTATTACTTCTGTTACCCACGTTGGGTCCCCAGAGAATAAATCATTATACTCAGGAGTTCTTAAGAATCTAACCATTCTAAGCTTCATAACGAAGTGATCCATTATTTCTTGAGATTCTTCTTCAGTTAAAACTCCATTTTTTATATCTCTTTCAAAATATATATCAAGAAAAGTAGATACTCTACCTAAACTCATTGCAGCTCCATTTTGGTCTTTAACTGCTGCAAGGTAACCAAAGTATGTCCATTGAACAGCTTCTTTAGCACTTTGAGCAGGTCTGCTTACATCAAAGCCGTATTCTGAAGCCATTTTAATCATTTCTTTTAAAGCTTTTATTTGCTCAGATATTTCTTCTCTTAGTCTTATAGTTTCTTCATCCATTGACATAACATTTAAAGATTGTTTTTGAGCTTCTTTATCTTTTATTAATCTATCTATACCATAAAGAGCTACTCTTCTGTAGTCTCCTATTATTCTACCTCTACCATAAGCATCTGGAAGACCAGTTATTATACCGACATTTCTAGCTGCTCTCATTTCTGGAGTATAAGCATCAAATACTCCATCATTATGAGTTTTTCTATATTTAGTGAAAGCTTCTTTTATAGAAGGATCCAGTTCATATCCATAAGCTTTACATGAATTTTCAACCATTCTTATTCCACCAAAAGGCATTACAGCTCTTTTAAGCGGGGCATCCGTTTGAAGTCCAACGATCGTTTCTAAATCTTTATCTATATACCCTGCTTTATGAGAATTTACAGTTGAAACAATTTTAGTATCAACATCAAGAGTTCCACCATTTTGAATTTCTTGCTTAATTAAATTTGAAACCTTGGCCCATAATTTTTTAGTTCTATCTGTAGCTTCAATTAAAAATGTTTCATCCCCCTCGTAAGGATTATAATTTTTTTGAATAAAATCTCTTACACTAATTTTTTTAATCCAAACCCCTTCATTAAATCCTTTCCATTCTTCCATTAACATAAAAAATACCTCCTTGACATTAGTTACTTGTCCAGAGGTGTACAAAAAAAGACCGCCTGGACATAGTAGTGCCCAGGCGGTCGGCTTATTTAATCTAAAACCACATTCCCTCGTAGTTAATTCTACGCAATCCGCCAGTCATGTGATCTTTTTAATTTTTTATATTTAATATATTTTAATCTTATCATTATGTTGATTTACCGTCAATATAAAAAAATAAAACTACAATAAAGAGTATATATCCCCCTATTTTTTTACCTTCATGTCTATCATTGTAATTTTTTAGTTTAATTTATACAGTAATAGTGTTATTATAAAAACATACGAGAAAAATAACATTTCTGTATATTTATATCGTACTTCTTCGTTAATATTATAACATATAGTCAAACAAAATCATCAGGAGGTGTAATTTATAGTTTTCTAATGGTAAATATAATGAAAATTGACGATATAGAGAAAAACATTTACTTAAACGCCAGGAGGAGGAAAACGTATGCCACAAGAACTAAAAATACAAAAACATGATGTCTCATCAAAATCAGCTCCAAGTAAAGGTATACTTATATTTTTTTTAATTGCTATAGTTTCTATCGGTCTTGCTTTTATTCCTGCATTAAATAACAATGTTGCAACTGGTATAGCTAATGTTAATGTTAACAGTAGTCATACATATAATTCTTCAACAGAATATGGAACAATCCTTAATATATTACAATATGGACGATCTATCCATATTCTTGCAATGTTATTGGTTGGTTTTGGATTTTTAATGGTTTTTATAAGAAAACACGGTTTCAGTTCTATTACAGCTACATTTTTGGCTGTTAGTATTTCAATCCCGTTGTACATGTTGATTAAAAGTTTTGGTGGTGAACATTTTGCAATGTCAACTATCGATATTAGAACTTTTTTATTTGCTGAATTCGCTGCTGCTAGCCTTTTAATCGCTATTGGTGCTCCGCTTGGTCGCCTTAAAATGGATCAATACCTATTAATGGGCTTATTATTTATACCAGCATATATATTTAATGAGTGGTTAATTCTTGAAAGTGGTTATTTTCACGGATTTCTTGATACAGGTGGTTCAGTAGTAATCCATGCATTCGGTGCATATTTTGGACTAGGTGTAGTTAGCAACACAATTTATAAATTTAAAGATGAGCCAACTTGCGAAAGTGATTCTGTAAGCAATCAATTCTGTCTTTTAGGAAGTATGATTCTTTGGATATTTTGGCCATCGTTTACCAGTGCAATTGTTGCACCTGAAAGAGTCGTTCTTACTGTAATTAACACAGTCTTTGCACTTTGCGGTGCAACTTTAGCAACTTATATTTTTTCAAGAATCATTCGTGGTAAAATAGAAATTGAAGATATTGCAAATGCTGCTTTAGCTGGTGGTGTAGCCATTGGATCATTATGTGATACTACTACACCAGGTTATTCAATGCTAATAGGAATTGCCGCAGGAGCCATTAGTACAATTGGATATAGCATACTTGCTCCAAAAGTAGAAAAACTAATCAAAGGTACAGACAGCTGTGGAATCAATAACTTGCATGGAATGCCAGGTATTTTAGGTGGTATTACTGCAATCTTTGTTACTGGAAATACAGTTATTCAATTAGGCGGGATTATAACTACAGTTATAATTGCTTTTGTTAGCGGTAAAATCACAGGTTCAATACTCCCTCTAATTGGTAAAAAAGAGGTTATCTATAGTGATGAAGATGAGTTTATAACAAATCACTAAAAATACATTATATTTTAAAGCGCGAGTAAGATTTTACTTATCTTACTCGCGTTTTTTAATCAATAGTCATTCCAATATACCACTTTAACATATAAGTATATGTCTAAAAAATTTACTATTTTCTAAATTTTTCTTTCAAGCAATATAACCTAATTTCATAATATCCAATTCTTATTTAGCATTTCTCACAACTACCCCACAACCTTCACATGAATTTATGATGAATTAAAATTACGAATGACCTTATACTGATATAGAAAAGGCAATGCATATTATGAAGAATATTCAAAAATATTCTTTAGGAGTTCAGGTTTGTAGTTTGATATGTCTATATGGATTTATACAGGATCTATTCAGTAGATATATAGTATTGGGACTTGTTTTTTTGATTAGATCAGATTTAGTCTTTAATATTATGTCATTTGATCGTAGAATAAATTTCAGAAAATTATTGTTAGGTAATATGTCTTCAATTGTTGCCATTAGTGTCATGTTCTTCTTTGCGTTACTTTCTTTATTCTTTGAAAGACCATTTTTAATTTTGCATTTTCCTCATATTCCTTTTCCACCACATGGAGTTTCAATTCCTATATTATTTTCGTGTAATATATTTAAAAGTGTGTTTCCTAATTCGAATCTATATTTTTTGCTAATTCCATTAATACCCAAATAATACATGCTTGTATTACATCACTTTAAAAATTAATTTGATAAAATTTTAGTGCTCTCCAGTATTAAAAATTTCTACTAGACAGCACCACAATCTAAAATAACATTATAAATAAATATATAGTTTACTTTTTATACATTTTAGCTGCTTCAACAATTGCTTGAATATTTTCAAGCTTAGTTCTTGGACCTATACCACAAGCTGGAGATAGTATATCTACTCCATTCTCTAAGCATATATTTGAAATACTTTTTAACTTTTCTGGAGTATTATTCTCTAAAGCAAATGTGCTAACATTACCCATAAAAACCTTATTCGTTACATTCTCTACTACTTTAGTAACACTTGTAATCGAATCAAAGCTTATTGCATCACTATTTAAAATATTAAGTTCATTATAAATACTTTTTAATCTTCCACATATATGAATAATAGTTCCTTTATCTTTAATCTCCCTTAAAGAGTTAATAATTTCATTTAAATATGGAACTGCAAATTCTCTAAATATTTTAGGTCCTAATAATTCACCTGTTCCACTAGGGTCTGAAATAGTTAGTACATCTGCCCCAGCTTCTAATTGAGCTCTTCCAAATTCAATAAGATTTTGTGTAACAAATTCCATAAATTCATGTGCTTCTTTCGGTTTTTTTCTAAGTTGTTTATAAAATATTGTTGGCTCCATTAATGAAGATGCTAAACTTATGGGCCCTGTTAAATTTGCTATTATAGGTACATCTTTATCTTTTTGTTTTAATATTTTTATAGCATCCAAAACAACCTTAGATCTTCCTTCATTCAAGTTGATACTTTTTAATTTTTCCCAATCAGTAACAGACTCTATAGGATACTCTATAACTCTTGGTTCATTAACCTTAGTTCCCATATATACTTTAGCTCCCATAGCCTCTGCTTCAACAGTCATGCAAAATGGTACTCCAAAGTTTTCAAATCCTTTATTTTCATAAATCCCTTCAGTTAAATCAGCCATCATTTGAGCATCAGTATGTGCATTAGGCCATGTAACACCTGTAATATCCATTACATCTTCTATAATCATATTCATCATCCCGCCTGGACAAATACAAGGTGGACGATCAACTTCATTTCCTTTTAATGTATTATATAATCTCTCTTTTGGGGTAAGCATATTATTACCTCCTTAATTAAGCACTTTTTAAGTTTTTTAGGTTTTGTACTAATTCTTTTGCTAGTTTAGCCGCTTTAGATGCCTCTCTAGCGTAACCATCTGCTCCAATTTTTTTAGCATAGCTTTGTGAGATAGCACCTCCACCAACCATAACAATTACATCTTCACGTATATTTTCTTGTTTTAGTAACTCAATAACTTCTTCCATATTTTCCATAGTAGTTGTCATAAGTGTAGAAAGGCCAATTAAACTTGCTCCTACTTCTTTTGCTTTATTTACAAACTCTATAGAAGGTACATCTCTTCCCAAATCATAAACTTCAAACCCTGCAGTCTCTAACATAATCTTAAATAAGTTCTTTCCGATATCGTGTGTATCTCCTTCAACAACACCTACAACTGCTTTATATTTTTCGTTGGTAGAATCCACTTTTATATTTGATTTTAAAATGTCTATCCCAGCATACATAGCGTCCGAACAAATTAATAGCTCTGGTATATAGTATTCTTCCTCTTCATACAGCTGTCCAGCTTCTTCCATACCAACAGCTAATCCGTCTCTTATTCCTTCATATCCATCAAAATTATTTTTTACATATTCTTTAGCAACTTCTTCTACTCTTTCATCTTCCATATCTACAACACAAGAGCATAATTCTTTTAACAACTTCTCTTTTAGTTCCATATTTTTTGCCCCTCCTTCTTTTACTATACTCTATCAATAATTAAGCAATATTTTCTTCTGCACTGTTTTTGCTTTTTTTCAATTTAGGGAACCCTAAATATATTGATAATATCCCAAATACACCTGTTAATAGTGGATAATATAAGTATTTCATGATCTCAATTGGTGTAATAGATGCCACTCCAGCTGCTACTAATAATTGAGCCCCATATGGTATAATCCCTTGGCAGCAGCAAGCAAAAATATCTAGTAAACTAGCTGTTCTTCTTGGATCAATATCATATTTTTTTGATATATCTTTTGCTAAAGGTCCTGCCATTAATATAGAAATAGTATTATTAGCTGTACTTACATTTACTAAACTAACTAATGCTGCTATTCCTAATTCTGCACCTTTTTTAGTTTTCATTTTACTAGTTATTAAATTTAATAAGTAGTCAATTCCTCCGTTATACTTAATCAATTCAACTGTTCCACCAATAATTATGATAGTTACTGCTAAATCTTCTAAATTTCTCATACCTGTAGCCATGGCTTGAAATAATCCATATATCCCAAAATCTCCATAAACAATACCAATAGCTCCCGAAAAAATAACTCCCCCTGCTAAAACCAACATTACATTCATTCCAGATAAAGCTGCTATAAGAACTCCTATGTAAGGTAATACCTTCACGATTTCATATGGATGAGCCCCACTTATTTGAGTTTGTTCACTCGGCGTTAAAACCCATAATAAAGTCATTGTAATTATTGCTGGTAAAAGTACAATAAAAAAGTTCATTTTAAATTTATCTGCCATTTTACAGCCTTGAGTTCGAACTGCAGCAATTGTTGAATCTGAAATCATAGATAAATTATCACCAAACATTCCTCCACCAACTACTGCTCCTAATGCTAGTGCAACAGGAATTCCTGTGCTATCCGATATTCCTACAGCAATCGGAGCCAATGCAACTATAGTTCCCATAGAAGTACCCATTGATAATGATATTAAGCATGCTATAAAAAACACTCCAACAATTAATAAATTCTGAGGTAAAAATGATAACCCTAAGTTAACTGTTGACTCTACCCCACCTATTTCTTTTGCAACTTGTCCAAAAGCTCCCGCTAAGATCAGGATAATGTTCATAAGTATAACATTTGTTTCTCCTGCGCCTTTACAGAAAATCTCGACTTTCTTTTCCATACTGTCTTGTCTATTCATAAATAAAGCAACTGCTGCTGATATAGTAAAAGCAACTATAACAGGCATTTTATAAAAATCTTTTGTAATAACTCCAGTTCCTATAAAAAGAAGTAAAAATACTCCTAAAGGTAGTAATGCTAAAGGATTTCCTTTTTTAAAATTATTATTTGTCATTAAAATTTCCCCTTCTGATATAATATTTTTTATTTTATAATTCCTTAATATTAATAGGATATCTACCAAATATTCTAGCAGCATCCATAAGAGCTATTATTTTATCTGGATCTGTTCCTATAGGAACATCACATCCAGTACTTAAAATAAATCCTTTAGGACTATCATAAGCTTTACGTATACATTCTTTAGCTGCATTATATATATCTTCTCTTGTTCCTCTCATTATTGCCTCTATAGGATCTACATTACCTATTAAGCATACTTTATCCCCATATGCTTCCTTAAGTTCACCTATATCTTCTATGTTATCTAAACTTAAGTTGCTTATTCCTATGTCTACCATATCTCCCCATACTTTTTTTGTTTTACCGCATATATGAAGAGTAGTTCCACTTCCTCTTCTTTCTATAATTCTATCCATACATTTTTTTAAGTATGGCTTTGCAAATTCTCTAAATTTCTTAGAACTAATCATAGTACAAGATGCGATTGGCTCCGCAAGACTTGGACTTAATCCTAAGTCACATACTGCATCAATATAATTTATAACACTTTGAGTTGAAACTTCTAAAAGTTTATGTGCCATCTCTGGATTTTTAGTCAAATCTTTTAAAAATAGTTCTGTTCCTCTTAAGAAAGCTGCAGTAGTAAAAGGCCCTCCAACAGAACTACCTACACTTACTTCATGACTAATCTTTTCATTAGTTATTTTAAGTGCTTCTAAAAAATATGATATTCTTCCATCCTTATAAGGGTCTATAGGCTTTAATTTATTGATTTCATCATAACTATTTATAGCTGGCTTCCCTATGTACGGAGTATTATTTTCTGGAAAAACGACTTCACTCCCCATAGCTTCTGGTACCCCTTGAAGTCCTGGTCCGAATCCAATACTATCAGGTCTAAACTTTTCAAAACTTCCAACAGCAACATTCACAAGTGCTTCTATTGAATGATTGTACTCTCTTATAGAGTGTCCAAAAATAGGAGAACAGCTTTCTCCTAAGAATGGACAACAAGGAATTCTATCAATTTCTTTCCCTTCAGAAAACGCTTGCATCCTTTCTATAGGAGTCATTTCATCAGGTTTTATAATATAGCTCATTTAAAATCCTCCTTATACTTATACTTTTTATTAAAATCTTTAGACCTACCTCCAAGTAAAGATTTTACATTGTATGCATTTTTTTTACAAATTGTTTATTTTTATCACATTTTATTACCATATAAAATTTTTCTATCACTTGATTATTAAATCTATATCCCCATAATGACAACATAATTTTATGACTTATATATATAAGTCTTTCCAGCAAGAGTCTAAATGTAGACTTTTTTGAAACTCATAACAGAATTTATATTTATCTACAATTTCAAGAATAATATAATTTCCTATTCGTTATAAAGGAAAAACAGGAGAATAAACTCCTGCTTTGATATTTTTTAAAATTATTATTGTCTATTTAATTAAACCCTTTTCTTTTAAGAAATTTTCTGCTACTTCATCAATATTTTTTCCTTCTACATCAACAGATGCATTTAATTCCATAGCTGTTTTATCATCAAGCAGTTGGCTTAGTTTTTTTACTAGTTCAGGAAGTTCTGGATACTCATCTATTATTTCTTTTCTAAACACTGGAGTTGCATTGTAAACTGGAAAAGCCTTCAAATCATCTTTAAGTACTCCAAATCCTAAAGCATCAATAATTCCATCAGTTGTAAATCCCACAGTTAAATCAGCTTCATTGTTTTTTAGTGCATCATAAAATAAACCTAAATCAAGTAATAATTTATCTTCTTTTGGTAATTCAAAACCATATACGCCTTGTACATGCTTCATTCCATCAGGTCTTTCAAAATATTCTGGGTTAGCAACAAATTTCAAATGATCTCCTTCACGAATAAACTTAGCCATATCTGAAATTGTTTTAATTTCATTCTTATCCATTATGTCTTTTCTTGCTACAATACAATATGTATTGTTTAATGGAGCATAATCAAGCCATACAATATTATTATTTTTTTCATCCCACTCTTTAACTAAATTATAACTTTCCTCTGACTCAAATACAGGTTCATGCTCCATAAAGTGAATTAATACTGTTCCCGTATATTCCCAGTAAGCATCAATTTGTCCTGATGTAAGTGCTGTTCTTATAATTCCAGTTGCACCAAGTCCAGTTTCATCAACCACTGGATAACCATTATAATCTAAATATTTTGCAAGCATTTTTCCTAAAAGAATATTTTCAGTAAATTCTTTTGAACTAATTTTTATAGGAGTCGTCTTTTTACCTTCGGATGATGGATCTGCATCTTTTACACCTGAACATCCTACTAATCCAAGTGATGACGTTATTAATAATACTAACATAAGTCCATATAAACAAAATTTTTTCATAATTTTTTTCTCCCTTTCTATTTATTTAAGCAAATCAACGCCTAATCGATTCTCATCCCAATAGGAGTATATCTCTGCTCAATGTACCCTAATATTCTATCTAAAAAAATGGCAAGGATTGCACCAAGGCCAGCACCTACAATCAAATATTCAGGCCAAAACATATTTAGTCCACTTGATATCAAAACACCTAACCCACCAGCACCAATAAAACCAGCTAAAGTAGCTGCACTAACCACATATACAGTTGAAGTTTTTATTCCATTTAACATGACTGGCAAAGCCAATGGTATCTCAACCTCGAATAAGATTCGTCTCTGTGACATACCCATGCCCATAGCTGCTTCTTTCACATCACCACTGACCTCCAATAAACCAACAATTGTACTTCGAGTGATTGGCAAAAGACTTTGAAGTATTAAAACAGTAATAGCAGGTCTATACCCTATTCCTAAAATTGGCATTGCTGCAGCTATAAATGCAAAAGAAGGTATGGTCTGTAAAACGTTTAATATATTTAAAATAATATTGGCATACTTTTTATATTTATATCGAGTTAACATGATCCCGGCAGGAACAGCAATGGTTATTGCTATACTCATTGTTATTAAAACCAACATAATGTGTATTGCTAAATGAGTTGGAGCCTGTTCAAAAATAGCTTTTTGAACACGTAACCAGTTCATCTACTCACCCTCTTTTCTATTCATATACTTTCTAATATCTTTGAATGAAAGGACTCCAAACAATTCACTTCCCCTTAATACCTTAACATACTCTGTATCATTTTCAATCATTACAGATAATGCATCTTGCAAAGAAGTATTCATCTGAACAACAGCATTTTTCTTATTAAATACTATATTTCTTTCTTCATTCATTGTGCAGTCGATAGATTTAACAATTTCCCCTGCACATACTAAATTTAAATTTTTAACTATTCTATTTGATCCTATAAAATCCTTAACAAAATCATTAATCGGATTTGTAAGTATATTTCTAGGTGTATCATACTGTACTATTTTTCCTTCATTAAATATTGCAATCTTGTCTCCCATCTTAATTGCTTCATTTATGTCATGCGTCACAAAGCAAATAGTCTTTTTTAGTTCCTTTTGTAGACGCAAGAATTCATCTTGCAAATGATTTCTAGCAATAGGATCAACTGCTCCAAATGGCTCATCCATTAGCATAATAGGAGGATCTACAGCCATTGCCCGTGCTACCCCCACCCTTTGCATCTGTCCCCCACTCAGCTGTGAAGGGTACTTGAATCTTTCCACTTCAGGATCTAATCCAATCACCTCTAATAATTCTATCACTCTACTTTTAATTCGCTCTTTTGGCCAGCCATATAAACGTGGAACGATAGCGATATTTTCTTCAATTGTCTTATGAGGTAATAATCCAATTTGTTGAATCACATATCCAATTCCCATTCTAAGTTGATCTGGATTACTTTCTCTAATATCTTTACCTTCTATTTTAATCCTTCCACATGTAGGTTCAATCATCCTATTAATCATACGTAAGGTAGTACTTTTTCCACAACCAGATGGTCCAAGAAATATACAGGTTTCTCCCTTATTAATATGAATTGACAAATTATCTACTGCAGGTTTTGTTTGTCCTAAATATTGTTTTGTCACTTCTTCTAGTTTAATCAAAGGTTCGTCTCCTTTCTCCAATTTATTTCTGACCTATCTATTAACTTTTCCAACTCTCAGTCCTTTAGAAATCAATTTCTTTTCAATAACCCCCAAAATACTATCAAGAATAACTGCAATGCTAGAAATAAGCATAGCCCCTACAATGATCATCTCCATATTTGATCTTGCTAAGCCGTGTGCAATAAATCTTCCCAAATTTCTTTCGCCAATATATGTGGCAATGGCAGCAATGCCTGTTGTCATAACAACGGTTACTCTAAAACCTGCAAAAACAACAGGAACAGCTAATGGTAATTGAATTTCAAACAAAATTCTTCTGGGGTTCATCCCCATTCCTCTAGCTGCTTCAATTACTGTCTTATCCACTCCTTTGATACCTTGATATACACTTCTAACCAATGGCATCATTGAATATAAGACTAAAGCAGTTAATGCAGATTTTCTTCCTAGTCCTAAGAAAGGAATTGTAATAATCACAGAAAATAAAGCTAAACTAGGTATGCAAAAGATGATATTAGCAATTTCCATCGTTATTTTAGCCCATGTTGCGTTTCTTGTTATGAAGATCCCAACAGGTACCCATATCAATAAAGAAATTACGACTGCCCATAAAACAAGTGTAAAATGATTTTTCATATATTCAGTAATTACTGGTGAATTTTTATTAATAAATTCAATTAATTTCAAGTCCATTCACCTCTATCTTGATTATTTAATGTTTATGGCTTACTTACTCATCTAATTTGGCTACTCCAATAGAAGAATCGTAATAATTCTGGCCCTTAATGATATTAATCTCTACTCCTCTTTCTCTTGTTCTTTTAATAATTTCTTCTTTTTTGTTATCAGGTTCAGTTGGATTAAGGGTTTTTAAAATACCTTCTAAGACATTTAAAAATATTTTATATGGCATTCCAACTCCCATTTCACTATCTCTCCATTTACATGAAAATCTTGTATTTGCACACAAGAGTGAAACATTGATATCATTGTTTTCATAGGGCCTTGCAGTAAGTTCTGAACAGACTCCCTGATTACCTGCAAATCTTATATTTTTAGCCATTCCATAGGTATAACTATACCCTTGAGAAACTCTCATAATATTATAAGGATTGGAAATCATTATGACTACATCAGGCTCAACTTCAAACTTTTCAAGTGGCTGAAGTATTACTCCATAAATATGGTCATTTATATATGTAACTTTATCATGTACATTCTTTGCTGTTCCCAAGCTGTTATATAATCCATATGAATAGTATTCTCTGCCTGATTGAATGTAAGAATCAGTTTTTTTTATTCCTAGTGCCCTAGCAGATGAATTGCACTTAAAATGTTCCGCTCTAGCCTTAACACACTTTCCACTTGATGCAATCTTTACCATCATGCAATATGAAAGTTTATTTTTTGCTGGCTCAACATTAAAAGAATTAAAATCTTCCTCTGAAAATAGGAACTTTATTCCCACTATTTTTTTATCCATATTAAGACAAAAATATAATTTCTCTATCTCAGCATTAATTCTAATATTTTCGATATTTCTTCCTCCTCTTCTAAAAATACATTTTATGACGAACTTCAACATATCCCTTATAATTGTACATAAGTTATATTGTTTTGTTAAATAAAAAAACTCTATAATTATCCCTAAGTGTATAATATTTTCTAATAATGCTATGATTAAGATTAAAATACTTAAGATTGATGTTATAATTTCTATTATACTTATCAAACGGAGGTACATATGAGTAAAGATCAATTAACATCGTCTGAAAGGATGCATGGACTTATAAATGGCACCTATTTAGATAGAGTTCCTTTTATATCATTAGCAACAATGTATGCTGGTAATTTAGCAGGATTATCATCTGAAGAATTTTTTTTAAATCCCCAAGCCTCCTTTGATGCACAAATTCTTTGTGCTGAACTTCATGGGTGCGATGGGTCTCCTGGATTTGATTTGCCTGGATGGATGGGATGGGATTTTGGAGGAGAAATTTCTTTTTCAAGTACTAGAAAAATTGCAATACCTAAATTTAAAAAAAGAGCAGTGGAAAACACTAAGGATGCTGAAAATCTTAAGTTACCATGTTTAAACAAATCCTATGGTTTCAAAAAAAGACTTGAGTTTTACAAAATTTCTAGAAAAAACAATTTTTCTGTATCCATACCTGCTGGTTCTCCACTTGAAATAGTGGGTCATATAATAGACCCTTCTCTTTTAATAAGATGGTATTATAAAAAACCTGAACTCGTTCATAGATTACTTAGATTAGCAACAGACCATATTTTAAATATTGCTGATTACTATATAAAAGAATTTGGAGTAGAAAATTGTTCGGCTTTTTCTTGTTATCCCTTAGAGTCAAATACTATGGTTTCTCCAAAGATATTCAAAACTTTCAGTTTTCCATATATATTAGAAATTCATGAACAACTCAAACAAAAAGGAGTTAAAAATTTTGGAATACATCTTTGTGGAGATCATAAATTGAACTTAGAATATTTTAAAGAAATTTCACTACCAGAAAGAAGTCTTATCAGTGTAAGTGAAAAGATGGATATTGAACTAGTAGCAAAAACCTTCGGAGATCAATATATCATTGGAGGAAATGTTCCCTCCACTCTCCTTTTATCAGGAAATCAAAGAAAAGTTTTTAATGCTTCAAAAGATATAATTGAAAAGATGAAATACCATAAAGGTGGTTTTATACTAATGCCATCTTGTGACCTTCCACCAGAAACTCCACCATTAAATCTTTATGCTATGCTTAAGGCTTCAAGAGAATTCGGAAGTTACACATAATATCAAGTAAATCTATAGAAAAAGTTTTAATTAGGATAGGGTACGGCGATTAACCATCGACCCTTCTTACCTAGGAATGAAGGGTATATTACTTTAGGAATAACAGTGAATATGTATGAAATACCATCTTGACATTAATTATTTGCCCAGAGGTAAATAAAAAAGACCGCCTGGTTATAGTAATGCCCAGGTGGTCGGCTTAGTTAATTTAGCGTCACTATGTAAAAAAGACAATAAAACTACAATAATGGTTATATATGACATATAAGAAGCAGTACTCCGCAAATGACAATCTAATTTCATGAGGATTTACAAACTATTATTCATATATATCCGAGAATTCAATGTGAATTTTTTCTACATTAGTTTGTTGTGCAAAGTCATCTAATGTATATATATTCTCTTCTTCATCAATAGTTTTAATAGGTAATTCAATAATAAACTCTGTTCCTTTTCCATATTCACTTTTAACAGAAATTTTACCACCATGCAATTCAATTAAAGATTTAATAAGAGATAAACCTATTCCGCTTCCCTCATGTTTTCTACATAATAAATGATCAACCTGTCTAAATCTTTCAAAAATCATTTCTTGTTTTTCTTTTGGAATTCCTATCCCTGTATCTTTTACTGAAATTATAATATTTTCTGCTCCATCATAAATTTTAACTTCTATTTCATCATTAGGTTTTGTGAATTTAATAGCATTAGAAATAAGATTTAGAATAATTCTTTCCATTTGCTCTGGATCAAAAGCTATAATTCTTTCTTCTACATTTGTATCAAATATAATTGTTCTTGACTTGCTTTTTGCATATTCTACAGTAGATAAAGTTATATTTTCAATAACCTCTACAATATTTTTATTTTGCAAATTTAGTTCTACAAATCCAGAATCTATTTTAGTAATATCAATTAAGTTATTAACTAATCTCAATAGTCTATAACAATTTTGCTTCATTATATTTATGTGTTTATTAATTTTTGCAGTTTCAAAGTTTTCATTATCATTTTCAACATATAAAGGTAATAGTTGTGTTGTAGAAAAAATTATATTTAGTGGAGTCTTCAATTCATGAGATATATTAGAAAAAAATTCAGTCTTCAGCCTATCATATTCAAGTGTTTCTTCTAACAACCTTTTATTTTCTTTTATCAATGTATTAAAACTTTTTGAAAGTACACCTATTTCATCTTTGCTGTCTATATCACATTGAACTGATAAATCGCCTTTGGTAGCTATTTCCATATGTTTTTTTAGTTTATTAATAGGTTTAACTAAAGTATCTGTAAGATAATTTAATAATATTAGAATTAAAACGGTAATACCAATTCCTATTAGTAGGATATAATTTCTTAATACTAATATACTCTTAGTTTCCTCATCGTAATTAACACTCATTCCTATAGACCATCCTGTTGATTTTATAGGCATATAAGAAACTATTTTTTTCGTCCCATAAAGTTCATAATATCTTATTCCGACTTCTCCATTTATCATCTTTTTACCAAAATCAACAACAGATTTATTTTCATCATTTAATATATTACATTTATATATTAGATTCTTATTTGCATGAGCCATCACTAAACCATTTTTACTAATCATATATGCATAACCACTAGTTCCTAGTTTTTCATCATTAATAATATCTGTAATAGTAGATAAATTTACACCTACGCCAACCAATCCTATAATATTTTCATTATCATCTTTAATAGGTGCTGCAACAACAATAATATAATTTCCAGTAGATTTTGATATTATAGGTTTTGAAATAGTTGTATTTCCGCTACTTATAACTTCATGGAAGTAATCTCTATCTTTAATATTACCGTTAGCTCCAATGGTAGATAAATAATTACCGTTTGTATCAGCAATCAAAAAAAAGTCATATTCTTTATCATCTAATTCTTTATTATTAGAAATATATTTTTTAAGTTCTTCATAGTCCATATTTTTTGTTGTATCAATTGAAGCAAGCATACTTACTGCTGACTTCCATTTTTCTAAGTGATATTCAACATCAACTACTAGCTTTTGAGCTTTATTTTGAGCCAACAGTTCGACATAATCTATTATTATATGTTTCGATTTATTATATACGACAAAAGATAATATTAGAATCCCTATTATAGATAATAAAAATACAGGTATCATTATTTTTTTCTTTAAACTTTTCATGTATTTATTCCTTCCCTTAACCTTCCCTTAATATGTAAAGTATATTATTGACGAATTTTCCTGTATATTAAATTGTTTTATTAGATAATAAATTTGACATAAAACGAAAAAATCCTTTTTATATGCAAAACATGGAATAAAGTGTACAAAACTGTAACTATAAGTGGTACATTATTCATCGTCATTTCTGATTTTCGGTTTATCCTGAATAGAAAATAGAGGATGTATATATATAACCACCCTCTATTTTTTATATAATAGATAATTATTTGTTTAAGATATATTTTATTTAATATCTCCATGAATTTCTTCATTAATAGCTTCTACTACTCTATTATTTTCATCTAAAACCAAAATTTTAGGTCTTAAATCTTTAACTTCCTTTTCATCTACAAGACAGTATGCAATTATTATTACCTTATCACCAGGCTGAACTAACCTAGCTGCTGCACCGTTAAGACATATTATACCACTGTCTTTTTCTCCTTCTATAACATATGTTTCAAGTCTTGCTCCATTATTATTATTTACAATTTGAACTTTTTCTCCTGGAAGTATTCCTGATTGTTCCAAAAGAAAAGAGTCTATCGTTATACTTCCCACGTAATTAAGATCTGCTTCAGTAATTGTAGCTCTATGAATTTTTGATTTAAACATATTAAGTAGCATTACTCTACCTCCAAATAGATATTATCAATAAGTCTAGTTTTTCCAATTTTTACAGCAAGTGCAACAAGAGCTGTTCTATCTATAGTTTCTATATCTTCTAAATTCTTAGCATCTACTATTTCAACATAATCAATATCTGCAAGATTTTGAGTTTTTATATTATTTATAATGAACTGTTTTAATTTTTGTACATTTTTTTCACCATTTAAAAACATTTCTTTTGCAGTAAAAAGTGATTTTGAAAGTATTAAAGCCTGTTTTCTCTCTTCATTATTTAAATAAACATTTCTAGAGCTAAGTGCAAGTCCATCATGTTCTCTAACCAAGGAACAAGGTATTATATTTATATCATAATTAAGTTCTTTTACCATTTTTTTTATTATAGCAACCTGTTGTGCATCTTTTTGTCCAAAATATGCATTTGTAGGCTGAATAATGTTAAAAAGCTTTGCAACTACTGTTGTAACACCTTTAAAGAAAGTAGGCCTTGATTTTCCACAAAGTTTTTTGGTTATTTCTCCTTCTATATTTACAAATGTTAAGCTGTTTTTTTCATATATTTCATCTTTTTCAGGTGCAAATACTATATCTGCACCTGATTCTATTGCTAAATTATAATCTCTTTCAACATCTCTTGGATAACTATCAAAATCTTCATGTGGTGCAAATTGAGTTGGGTTTACAAACACACTAACCACTACTAAGTCATTTTCTTTCCTTGCTCTTTTTATAAGAGATAAATGTCCTTCATGTAGATATCCCATAGTTGGAACAAATCCTATAGAAATTTCTTTTCCATCATCTGCTTTTCTTATTTCTTTTCTTACTTCCTTTATTGTTTTTATAATACACATATTGAATTCTCTCCTTATTATAAGCTGTATATTTTTAATAAAGCTTTTCTAGAACACCTTCATCAATTGAAAAAGTATGCTCTTTAGATGGAAAATCCATTGATTTCACTTCAGATATATATTGTTTTGTTGAATGTACAATATTATCTTTTAAATTTGCATATTTTTTTACAAACTTTGGAGTAAAGTCTGAAAACATTCCAAGCATGTCATTAGTAACTAGAACTTGTCCATCACAATTGTTTCCTGCACCTATTCCTATTGTAGGTATAGTAAGTTTCTCGGTTATTATTTGTGCTAATTTTGCAGGGATTCCTTCAAGTACTATTGCAAATACTCCTGCTTTTTCTAGCTCAATAGCATCATTTATTATTTTTTTAGCTTGATCTTCACTTTTTCCTTGAACCTTAAATCCTCCAAACATATTTATTGATTGAGGAGTTAAACCTAAATGTCCCATTACAGGTATTTGAGCTTTTACTATTGCTTTTACCTTATCTGCAACTTCAACTCCACCTTCTAATTTTACTGCATGCGCTTTACCCTCTTGTATTATTCTCCCAGCATTTCTAACTGTATCTTCTATGTTTATGTGATATGATAAAAATGGCATATCTCCAACTATTAAAGCATTCTTTGCTCCTCTTGAAACAGCTCTGCAGTGATGAATTATATCATCCACAGTCACTTCAAGAGTTGATTCATAACCAAGTACAACCATTCCAAGAGAATCCCCTACAAGTATACTTTCTATACCTGCTTCATCAATAAGTTTAGCTGTTGAATAATCGTACGCTGTAAGCATTGTTATTTTCTCACTTTTATTTTTAGACTCTAAAAACGACGTTACTGTAAATTTTTTATTCATCATTTAGTCCCCCTTGTAAAATATTTTTTAGTATTTCAATTTTTTCTTTATTTCGTGATGGTACCTTTGATGAAAGGTCTAACGTCATAAGAGCCATGGTTTCATAAAATGAAAGTTTTTGAGGAATATTTACCTTTATTGAGTTTAAATGATTTTCTATTGTATTAATATCTCCCCTAGCCAGTGGGCCTGTAAGTGCATTTTTACATCCTAAATTTTTAATATTTTCAATAGTTCCTTCAATTAATGGATACACTGCTTCAAAAGCATCCTTTTCATCAATTCCTATTGAATCAAAAAAAGAAAGTCCAAAATCCATTAAAGTTACTAAATAGTTCGAGATCACACAGGCTCCAGCATGATAGATGTTTTTTGAATTAGAATCAATTTTAAAATACTTATTTTCTGTCTTTTCTAAAATTGATTCTAAAACATCTATTTTTTCAATGCTTCCTTCAATTGTAAAAACTGTATTTTCAAGCTTTTCAACTGATTTTTCCACGTTAGCAAATGATTGTAGAGGATGCATTGAATAAATATAACATCCAAATTTTTCAATACTATTCAATATGCTTGATGAGTGTGAACCGCTCATATGTACTATGATTTGGCCTTCTTTTAAAATATTTTCCTGAGACAATTTATTGACTGCACTTTCTATCGAATCATCATTCGTAGTAATAAATATAATATCCGATATTTTAATCATATCTGATAAGCTTTCATATGGCGTTGATTTTGTTAAATAAGATGCTTTTTTTGCTGATTCAAAGTTTTTACTGTAATAACCAATTACATCAAATCCCTTTCGGCTTAAATAAAGTCCGAAGGCAGTACCTACTTTTCCAGCACCTATAAAACAAATTTTCAAATATATCACATCCTATAGAATAAAAAATACCCTCTCTGCCTTTTAAAAATAGACATAAAGAGGGTGCAAAAAAACAAACCCTTTTTTTGAGCATATCAAAAAAAGGGTTTATAAATAACATATACCACAGTCTCAGTCCTTAACGGCTCAAAGCATAAAATAAAATATTAAATTTTTCAAAAGGTAACTTTCAATTTAATTAAATGTGTATAGTTCTTATGATACCATCACACTAATATTTTAACATAGTATCTAAAAATTACAAATAAAATTATAGTAAAAAAATAGAGACTTTTATAATTATTAAACCAGACTCTATTTCTAAATAGTACAAAATCATTAAATTTTTTATTAGCTTATTTCTTCATTAAAATTAACCCCATAACACTTAAACATATGCCAACTATATTCGTTATAGATAATTGCTCTTTAAAAATATATAATCCAACAAATACTAGTACTAAAGTTGTAATAATATTAGCAAAGAGTGGTGCTATATTTATGCTCCAACCACTTCTATATACTAATAAAAATCCTATTTCTAAAACAAAAATAGCCACCCCTAGTATATACGTTGCCCAATTTAGTTCTTTAAAAGAAACTAGTATATTTTTATTTTGAAATATTAATGCTGAAGCAATAGAACAAACTAATGCAACAGAATAAGTCACTATCATTGAAGCAAATGGGTTTATATTTTCATTTATGGATTTTTGGCATATGTTATAAAATACCGTTGCAATAATTACTAGCATCATTGAAAAATAATACATTTTAAATTCCCTTTCTAGACAATTATTTTTATGCCTTTATCCAAATAATTTCATGTTTATTTAATGTGTCTTTCCATTCATTTGGCGTCTCTTCATCACAAACAATTATATTAACATCTTGAATTTCTGAAATTTTATAAAAATTCCTTACTCCTATTTTTGAATGATCTGCAACCACTACAACTTCTTTTGATGTTTCCATTATCTTCTTTGATAAATTTGCTTCATTTATATCAAATCCAGTTATCCCATTTTGTATATTAATTCCACCAACAGCTATAAATGCTTTATCTACATAGAAATTATTCAAAAGATTTTCACTTATAGGTCCAATGCATGA
The DNA here is from genome assembly GCF_934924865.1 of Tepidibacter aestuarii. NCBI lineage: Bacteria > Bacillati > Bacillota > Clostridia > Peptostreptococcales > Peptostreptococcaceae > Tepidibacter > Tepidibacter aestuarii. Next base: position 2,688,209 of record NZ_OW235315.1, read on the forward strand.
TAATTGATCAGTGTTTATTTCTCCACCTAGAAAAATTATCTTTCCATCAAACACTCCCTTATTTTTTAAGTCTATCATTATATTAAGGGCAGCTACAGAATTTAGTAGTAATGTAATATTTTTTTTATCTTTTAAATGATATAGTATTTCACAAGTAGTAGTTCCAGCATCTATAGCTATTACTTCATTATCATTAACTAGACTTGCTGCTTTTCGTCCTATTTTTTGTTTTTCTTCTCTATAAACGTCTCTTCTTTGCATATGAGAAGGTTCTTGTTTATCAAAAGAAATTTTTATTGCCCCACCATGTATTCTCTTTAATTTATGTTCGCCTTCTAAAGCATATAAATCTCTTCTAATTGTTTCTGTTGTAACTCCAAATTTTTTAGCAAGCTGAGCAACAGATACTTTTCCATAATTGTTTAATTCATTTAATATAAGATTTTTTCTTTCATCTATAAAGTTATTCAAAGTTATCCCCCTTACTAATTTATTTTAGTCCTATAAACTTTTCCTTCATCATTTTTTTACTAGGCTCTATACCTAATATTTTGCATATTGTTGGAGCAATTATTAATTGATTTACTTCCTTACAATCAGTATCAATAAATGATTCTCCTATTGTCCACATAGGAACAAGTCTTTCATCATCTTCTATTCCTCCATGGCCATGGTCTTTATTCATTCCATGATCAGCAGTAACTATAATATTATATCCTTCTTCAATCCATGTTGGTATATGATTTGACAATATAGTATCAACTTCTATTGCTTTTTTTCTATATTCCTTAGATTCAGATGAGTATTGGTGTCCTATTTCATCAATGCCCATAGGATGTATTAATAAAAAATCTGGATCATACGCTTTTCTTATATATTCAGCGTCTAAAAAAAGGTGACTGTCTGGATAATTATCATCATAGTAAAACATACCGTTTTGTATATTCTGTGCTGAATCATTTTGGATTCTATCTTCTATATAATTAAATGGTGACTTATTATATAATTCACTTACCCAGTGATATGCTGCTGCACCTGTCTTTAGTCCTGACTTTCTTGCTATACTAAATATACTTTCTTCTTTAGATCTTCTATTTATATTATTATTTGTAATGCCATGCTCTATTGGATTTGTTCCAGTTAATATAGTCTCATATAAAGGTCTAGACATACTAGGAAGAGCAGCTATTACTTTATATAATTGAGCTTTTTTCATTTCTACAAGATGATGCATAAATCCCATTCTAGATATACCTGTGTTATAATTTAGACCATCTAAAATTACCAATATAACTTTCTGCATTTTGGCCTCCTATTTTTATCTACAATACTTGTCTCTAAGTCCTAGTACATATTTAACAGATTCTTCAACACCCTTCATTTGTGCTTTAAGCAAACTTATTAAATGTTCTTCTGGAGGATAATAATACTGCGATGGTTTTATTACACTCGGATCAAAAGGTGTCTCTTCAACTTTAAATGCACCTTTTCCTAATTCAGATACACCACCTGTACCTTTTTCCCTTTTAAATATCGAAACATAAGGATAACACATTTCAATATTTATTCTTGTTAGAGTTGAATCATTAACTAATATTTCAAAACATTTTTCTAAATCTATATTACCTTTTCCTACTGGAACTCCACATACTCTATATTGGTCTTCATCCTTTATAATGATATGATCCTTAAAATGTGTTGTATATGCATAAGGAGCTAACTTTCTAACTGCATCAACAGGTTCTTCCCATGCCATCATTGAATTTCCGATATCACAATGCACTCCAACCCATGGGCTGTTAACTTCTTTAACTATTTTAATTACTTCATCTGCGGTTTCTTCTTCATGGTTTTCAACAGCAAGTTTTATTCTATACCTTTTAAGAAGTGGAACTATTTTCTTTATATCTTCTGGTGCTCTTTCTAATCTTTCACGCTCATATCCATTAAAACAGCAATAAGTTCTAATTACATCTGCACCAATTGTATTTGCAACATTTATAACCTTCGTTAAATGCTGTGGATCAGTGCCCCTTGTATCAATTTCAGCGAATAATCCATATTTTTTTATCTCTTTTCTTACTCTTTCTAAATGATCTGGGTCTTCTCCTCCAAGAGTACCCCATTCAGGATGAATATATTTATCACCAGGCAATGCTATAATATTTATCATTACACCATCAAGCCCTAATTCAGCAGTCTTTCTTATAAATCCGAATATATCCATTAATCCATTTTGAAACGCTAAATGATAGCTCTCAGTTTCTAATCCTATTCTCATATATATTTCTCCTTTTTATTTATTTTTCAAAGAATATACATTTTTTCTTAGGTACAAATATATTTACTTTTTCTCCTAATTTTATGTCTTGTAAATCATCATTTATAACATCTACATTTATACTAAATCCATTTTTTATAACTTCATATCTTATTGTATTACCAATTACTGAAACGTCAGCTACTGTACAATCTTTTAAATTATATTCTTCATTTGAAATATCATCCTTGCTTATTTGTATAACCTCTGGTCTTATTGCAACTTCTTCTGCATTTATATTTTTCTTAAAATACTGTTCAAATACATCTTTACTAAAAACATTATAAGTTCCTATAAACTTTGCTACAAATGAAGTTTTAGGGTTATTGTATAATTCTTGAGGAGAACCTTTTTGCTCTATTTCTCCATTATTCATCAGGTAAATTTCATCTGATATAATCATTGCTTCTTCTTGATCATGTGTTACAAATACACTTGTTATATCTAGTTCTCTTTGTATTTTTTTTATCTGAACTTGAAGATTTTTTCTTATTTTTCTATCTAGTGCACTAAGTGGTTCATCAAATAATAGTATTTTAGGTTCTAATATTATAGAACGAGCCAAAGCAACACGCTGCTGTTGTCCTCCTGATAATTGATGAGGATATGAATTAGCTTTATCTGAAAGCTCAACCAAAGATAATACTTCTTTAACCTTTTTATCTATCGTTTTTTTATCCATCTTTTTTAACTTTAAGCCAAATGCTATGTTATCGTACACAGTCATATTTGGAAAAAGAACATACTGCTGAAATACCATTCCTACATCTCTATCTTTTGGCTCCTTACTTGTTATATCTTCTCCATCTACTATAATAGAACCACTATCTATACTTTCAAGACCAGCAATACTTCTAAGGAGTGTACTTTTACCACTTCCACTTGGGCCTAATAATGTTATTAACTTTCCTTTTTCTATATTTAATGAAGTTTTCTTTAATACTTTTAAATCTCCAAAACTTTTTTCAACATCTTTTATATTTAAATAACTCACTATTTTCACCTCAATATTTTTATTTTTCTACTTGTGCACTCTTGCTTAATTTCAGTGCAGCATAAGAAATTACTAATACAATTACAAAGTATGTTGTAACTAATGCACTTGAAATATGCCCTGATTCTTTTAACATTTCAAATAACATTATTTGTATTGTTTCATACCTTCCACCAATAAGAAGATTAACTAATGCAAATTCACCTAATAATATTGAAAATGATAACAGAACAGAAACCTTTATACCTGGTAAAATATTTGGAACAACTACCTTAGAAAATGCCTTTGTCTTTGTTGCTCCTAAAAGTTCACTTGCTTCTACTAACTGTTTTACATTTATATTTCTTAAACTATTCCTAATACCTTGATACATATATGGAAGTATAAATACTGAATAAGCAAATACAAGTATCCATATTGAACTGCCTAAAGTAGATGAATATAATCTTATTAATGATATTGCAAGTACTACTCCAGGTATTACATATGGCATTAATACTATACTTTGTAATATTCTTTCATACTTTGGTAAATACACGCTTACTACAAATAATGCTAGTAATACTGCAATTAAAGTTATTATTATTGGAACTATAGCAACAAACAAAGAACGTCCCATTGCATGCCAAAATCTCATATCGCTAAATAAACTTGTATACCACTCAAACGTATATCCCTCAGGAAGTACTGTTTTATACCAATCGGTTGAAATAGAGTATATAAAAATTGCTACTAAAGGAAGTAATAGGTACGTTACAAGTAGTCCTATAGTTGTTTTATGCAGCCACATCTTCTTTTTTATCATGTTATCCTCTCCTAATGTATTTGCTCATTTTTTCATTTATTATCATAGTAGTTATTGTTGTTATACCTAGTATTACAGCTAAAGTAGCAGCAAGCTCTGGTTTTGGCATCACATCTCCAGTAACAAGTGAGCCTATTCTTATAGTCAATAGATTATAGTTACTTCCTACTAATGCGTAAGCTGTTGCATAAGCACCCATAGCATTTGCAAATAAAATACTCAATGTTCCTACTATACCTGGTAATAAAACAGGAATTCCAATTTTAGCCCAAAATTGAAGTGAGTTAGCCCCTAACAGCATAGCTGATTCTCTCCATTCTTTTTTTATTCCTAAAAAAGATGGATACAAAAGCATTACTGCTAATGGTATTTGAAAATATACATATGTTATTATAAGTCCGGTCCAAGAGTATAAGGTAAAATTAGTAAATGTGTTTATACCCATTTTTTTTAGTAATAAAATAAATATCCCAGAATTTCCAAGTAACAAAATGTTACCTAAAGCTAAAGGCACCCCTGAAAAATTTGAAGTCATATTTAATATCGTTATAATGCGATTTTGTCCTTTTTCTCCAAAATTAGAAATTGAATATGCACATACTAATGCAACTGCTAGTCCAAATAAACTAGAAATCAAAGATATATTTATACTATTTTTAATTGCTACTAAATAAAATGTATTTGTAAGTACTGTTTTGTAATTTTCTAAAGTAAACATGCCACCTAGATTACTTTTGAAACTATCTACAATCATTGTAAAGCTTGGTATTAATAAGAATAATCCAGTTAATAAAACAAAAGGTAAAACTGATTGAATTATAAAAAATGATGTTCTTTTATTTTTCATTTATACTACCTCTTTCTAAGTTATAATTATCTAAGATAATAAGAGGTTAACCTCTTATTATCTTAGAATTAAATTATTTCATATAAACTAAAACTTGTTCTTGCCATAACCTTCCTATATTTTCAACTGTTTTGCTCCATCCTTCAAAATCTTTTATCTCTTTAACATTTTTATATTGCTCATTAGGTAATAACATAGCTTGAACGTCTGCTGGTAATTCAACATCTTCTCTTACAGGTTTTGCATATCCTTTTGCTAAGTTTATTTGACCTTCATCACTAAATATATATTCACGAGCTAGCATTGCAGAATAAGGATGTTGTGCATATTTGTTTATTATAGTTGTGTATCCTGTACGAACACTTGCATCTGATGGTATAGCTACATAGAATCTATCTCTATCTATCTTGTCTCTATAAGCTAGGGCATTAAAATCCCATATTAATGTAACATCTACTTCACCATTTTCTATACTTGCTAAATCATTTTTACCAGTCAAAAGTCTACCTTGCTTAGCAAGTTCTGCAAAGAAATCAAGACCTGGTTGTATATTATTTTCATCTCCACCAAAAGCCATAGCAGCTGCTAAAACAGCCATTTGTGATTGAGTACCAGTAGTAACATCATCAACACATACATTGTAATCACCTTCTAATATATCCTGGAAAGATTTTGGTGGATTATCAACTAATTCTTTATTTGCTAATATAGCCATTGTTCCTGTATATGCTAACATCCAGTTTCCTTCTTCATCCTTTGCCCAATCAGGCACGCTATCCCAATGAGAAGTCTTATATGGTAATGTTAATCCTCTTTCCTTTGCTACAGGACCATAAGACCAACCCACATCCCCTATATCTGCTGTAGGATTTTTCTTTTCAGCTTCTAGTTTTGCTATTTCTTCAGCACTAGATAAATCTGTATCAGAATGCTTAAGTCCGTACTTTTTATTTAAATCATTCCAAGTATCTTTCCAGTTTGCCCAGCTATCCGGCATACCTATACTTACAACTTCTCCTTCTTCTTTAGCTAACTTTGTAATTTGCTCAATTGTAATATTAGGATCTATTGTATTTCCTTTGATTTCTTCATCTTTAGTACCACAACCTACTAAAGAAGTAGCTAATATAGTTGATGCAATTATTCCTGTAACAAGCTTTTTAAATTTCATTATAATTCCTCCCTGATTTGGTTTTAAATTTTTATGAAACTTGGTTTTCTGTTTTTAAATTGCGTAATTTGTTTAAATCCAATTTTTTTAAGTTGATCTATTGCTATATCAAAGTCTGCACACAAGTCCTTGCATCTATGTGCATCAGATCCTAAAGTTATTATTTCACCTCCCATTTCAAAATATCTTGTCAATATATCTTTACTAGGATGAAAATTATCCAATTTATACCTTAATCCTGATGTGTTAACTTCAATTCCTTTTCCATTTTTTATAATCATATACAATATTTCATCTATAATAGCTTTATAATCTTCATACTTTAATACCTTATTCTTAAAATTCCCATATCTAACTATAAAATCTAAATGTCCATAAACATCACAATTATCAAAATTCTCAATAGTATGCTTTAACATTTCAAAATATTTTATATATCCTTCTTGTTGACTTTTTCCTTTAAACAAATTTCCTGTATCAAGCTCTATTCCTTCCCAAGCATGTATTGATCCAATTACAAAATCAAAATCATATGAACTTAGTAATTTATCTATTTTGTTATTTAAATTAGGCTGATACCCGATTTCAACTCCCATCAAAATATCAATTTCTTTATATTTCTTTCTAAATTTATTAATACTTCTCATATACTCTTCATAGTCTATTTCAAATGAAATTTTATTATTTGGAAAATCAAAATCCACATGGTCTGTAAACATTACTTCTTTTAACCCCAATTCTATTGCTCTATTTATAACATCTTCCATTGGTGTGTTACAATCTCCTGAGAATTCTGTATGTACATGATGATCAGTAATAAACCTCATTGTTTTGCTCCTTTCAAAACTTATCTGTTAACTACATTTTAAAGAATACATGTTAACTGAATATTAAATCCATGTTGGTTTTTTGTTTTTTTTGTTTATTTCTTGTTAAATTACAATACAAAAACAAATTTAACAACAATAATCCAACGTATTTATACTTATTTATAATAAAAAAACAACCCTCATTTAACAAAAATGAAAGTTGTTTTTTCGCAAAATACAAAACTAAAACAATATTTATTCTAATTTTTTAGACTATATACATATATATAAAATTCCCATTATCTTAATAATATAAATTATATTAACTATATTATAATAATGAGTGTGAATGCATATAAAACCTTATATAGTAGAATTTATTTTTTATCTATATATATAGTTCCATCACTTTTTATTTCGGCATAAAATACTTCGTCAATTCTATTTATTCCAGCTTCTTTTAATTGTTGATATAACCATTCATGATTTATATTTAATTCTTTTAAATTTTTATTAATTAATTTCCCGTCTACAATAATTTCACTAGGTATATACATAGGCTTAGTTACTTTTATAGTCATATCTTTTTTTGTAACTTCTTGATAATCCACTTTTTTCAACACACTTAATTTACCATCTGGTTCTAAAATAGCATACTCTACTTCACTAATTGAAAAAATACCATCATTTCTAAGCATCATACTCAAATCATCCATATTTATTCTCATTTCTGCTAATCTTTCATTAAGTATTTTCCCTTTTTTTATTACAATAGTAGGCTCTCCATCTAATACAACTCTTGCTTTAGGAAATTTTAAAGAAATATAATCAATAAAGATAGTTAGAAAAGTCCAGCAAATCAAACTTACTATTCCATTTATTAAAGAAATATTTGATTGAGCTGAAAAATTAGCTGCAATAGAACCAAGGGTAATTCCTGTTATATAATTAAAAAAAGTTAATTGGCTCAGTTGTTTCTTTCCTAATATACGAGTTAGAAGTAATAACACCATAAAAGAAATTATAGTTCTTAATATTATGTCTAACATACTAACATCCTTTCTTAAAGTATTAATCTCCTATATCTTCCCCATAAAATCATATTTATTTCTAGTATTTTCATAAAACCATATCTTTTTTTATTAAATAATTATTTAAAGCAATACGCATCATGTAATAGAATCTACAAAATTTATTTTACAGATATTTTTTTACTAGTATATAAATTTTTGTTTTTATTTGAATCATTTTGAAACTTAAAATCATATGAATAAATCCATCCTGCAAAAACTGCAGTTATAGGTGCTACTAGAATAAGCCCTATACTACCAACTACAGTTCTCATTATTTCTGCTGATACCATTTTTAAATTTAATATTTGAGTTAAACTTGTTTGCCTAGTCGTAAATAACATAAGTAATGTTAAATACCCTCCTGAATAAGCCAATAATAAAGTTGTAGTCATCGTTCCTATTACCGATCTTCCTACATTAAACCCAGATTTAATTAAATCTTTTCGGGATATATCAGGCTTGTTTATTCTTATTTCTTCCATAGAAGCAGCTATATCCATAGCTATATCCATAGAGGCTCCAGAAGCTCCTATTATTATAGATGAATAAAAAATATGTTGCATATTCAGATTCATATATCCACTAAATATTAGTGTTTGAGCAAAAGGAGCTGTCATTCCATATAACTCCATTTGATTTCCAAAAAATACAGTTATTATTATAGTTGAAATAAGTCCAAATATAGTCCCTACAAATGCTGATATTCCTTTTTTATTAAAGCCTGCAACAGAAAATATGATTATTGCTGATAATAATGCTAATGTCAAAGTCGTAGTTATTAATGGATTTTTTCCTTCTAATAAATTAGTGATTAAAAATTGCCATATAACAAATAGACTTGCAATAAAAGAAAAAAGTGCTTTTAATCCTATTAACTTTGCATAAACCAATAAGCATAAAACAAATACAGCAAATAATATTAATTGCCAACCTTGTCTATATAAAGAAACTACTTTTGCTCCAGTAATCATATCATTTTCAACCATTAACGAAACTAATATTGTATCACCTTCTTTACAAAATTCATCAATTTCTAAACTCCCAACTAAATGGTTTACTGAATTTATTTGTTTATTTTTAAATTTAGAATTAAGTATTTTAATTTCTAATTGTTGGTCTCCAATTCTAGATATACCAGCTTGATTAACATTACTATTATCAGCTTTTAATACTTTAGCTTTAGCTTCTATATAATCATTGCTCTCTTGTGATTTGTAATCACTATAACCATGGACTACAGAAAATACTAAAAATAAAATAAACAAAAATATAAAAATCTTGTATTGCCTTTTCATATATCAGCACCTCTTATCATTTAATAATTATATAATAAGAGCCAAGTATAAACTTGACTCTTAAACTAATTAAATTATTTAGCTTTCTTAATTTCAGTTAATTTAAAATCCATTATCTCAGCCATAGTTTTTGCTATTTCAGTATTATCTTTAAATCCTTCAAAAGCTTGTGCATTTACCCCTATTGCTGACATAGGTATTTGAGTTGCAGAGTGAGCAAAAGTTGTCCAGTAAGCATTTGCTCTTTTTGATAATATATGAGTAGTTGCTATAGCAACAGGATTATAAGATCCATATGTTTTTTCATCTTTTTGTCCCTTATCAACTATATCCATAGCCTTATTTAATTCTTTTAATTCTTCTTGCGTTAAATCTTTCAATCCAAAATTATCTTGTATATATTTTATGTACTCTTCTCTATTTCCGTTATATACATTTTGTAACGTATCCTCAACTGAAACTTTTACATCTTTTAGTTGATCTAATTTTAGGAAATAATTTTTGCCAAATCCAAGTCCCATTCCACCTGTTTCATGGTCTCCTACTACAACTATTAAAGTTTCATCTTTATGTTCCTGATAAAAATCTATAGCTTCTTTTACAGCTTTATCAAAAGCTACTACATCATGAATAACTCCTGTTAAATCATTTGCATGTCCTGCATGGTCTATTCTTCCACCTTCAACCATTAAGAAAAACCCATCTTCATCTTTTGATAAAGTTTCTATAGCTTTATCAGTTATTTCAGCTAAACTTGGAACATTATTGTTTTGCATTCTATCAATTTCATATGGCATATGTGATCCCGTAAATGCAGCAAACACCTTTTCTTGTTCAGATGGCTTATAATTTCTAAAACTATCTGATTGCTCTGCTCCATAAAATACTTTATAGCCTTGGTCATCAAATTCAGATAATAAGTTTCTATCATCTGTTCTCTTTGACTTGCCAATACTCGGCATAGCATCAACCCAGCCTTGTGGAAGGAAGTGTCTTGCTCCACCACCTGCAAAGAAATCAACTCCACTATCTAAGTAGTCTAATGCTATTTCATTTTCATTATTTCTGCTAATATTATGAGATGCAAATGATGCAGGAGTAGCATGAGTTAGTCTAGTAGTTGTTACTATACCTGTTGCTTTTCCATTTCTTTCAGCTTCTTCAATTAAAGTTGTTACATCTTTTCCATCTGGCGTTTTTGCAATTACTCCATTATTAGTTTTATTTCCTGTCGCTAAAGCTGTTCCTGCTGCTGCTGAATCAGTTACTAAAGAATTTAAAGAATGAGTAGTATTAATACCAACAGATGGTAAATTGTTTATGTTTAGTTTAAAATCTTTATTTTTTGTCGTTTCTTGCACATAATATTCTGCTGCTTGTCTTTGAGCAGCTCCTAAACCATCTCCTATAAAATAAAATACATATTTAGGAGCTTTACCATTAATATCACTTTTTCCACTAGCTGATACATTATCCAAAGGTTTATTTCCAAAATTACCTACTAATAACGTAAAAGCCAATGCTCCTGCGAAAATCTTAGATTTTAAATTTTTTTTACTAAGCATTTCATTATTCCTCCGTTATGTAAATTTTATTAATTCCATGGACAAGTATATATAAATTTTGTTAATTGTATATTGATTTGATGTTATTTTAATGTTAAGTAGAAATATTTATCTTTAGAGGAAAAAGACATTTTAAATAATAAAAGGAAGTCATATTTGAATAAATAAGCATTATCAAATATAACTTCCTTATAAAATTTTTTACTTATTTCAATACTTTTGAATTTTATAATTAGTTATAATCTTTAAAATTAATCCTAAAAAGAATATCCCTAAACTCATAGTCCATGCTCTTAAGCCAAAGGGTGAAATTAACAGATTAAATCCAGCTATAAAACAAGTAATATAATAAATTAAATGCACTAATAAGTTTTTTAAAATCCCCTTTACTTTAATCATCCTAAAACATAAATAAGCTAATCTTAGATTTATAAAAGCAAGAAGCACTCCAATAATATCCTGAATTATATAGTAATAATGAAATTCCATATCTATTCATTATTTTCTAAGCAACATGCACTTGTATTTTGGACTTCCAATTCTTCATCAAATGTAGTCATTGTAATTCCTGTTGCTCCATAGAAAAGTGAAATAATAGGTGTAATCCAGTTTAAAAAACAATATGGAATAAACTCGTATGGACTTACTCCAAGTGTTTGACTTGCAAATATAGCATTTGAATTCCAAGGAATTAAAGGTGCTCCAAGAGTGGCTGTATCTTCAATAATTCTGGATAAATTTTCTGGTTTAAGTCTAAATTCCTTATACAGTGGTGTCATCAAGGTACCCACAAGTACAGATGTAAACATCATAGAAGAACTAAAAGCATTTGTAAAGTAACTTACAATAAAAGTACAGCCAACGAGTTTTGTTCTTGAGTTCCCTATTCTTTCAATCATTGGAGTTAAAAGAGCTTCTAAAAATCCAACCTTTTGTAATATTCCAGCTATTAAAAATACTATAAATACAAGCAATACAGTTTCAGCCATACTCATAATTCCACCACGATTTAGTAGTTTATTTGCATAAACCATACCTGTATCAATCGAATATCCTGATAAAAGATAGTTTAAAATATCAGACACAGCTTCTCCTTGTCTAAATACTGCAAGAACACAACCAACAACAGCTGAACTAAGAATAGATACAATTGCTGGCTTTTGCATAAGTAAAAGAATAAATAAAAATATAATAGGTATAAATTCAACAAATCCTATTTTGAAATTTGAATCTAAAATACCTAGTACCTGATTAATTTGATTATAATCAATAGTTTTATCTGCATATTTAAATCCAATTACTGTATATAAAACTGCTGAAATAATATAAGCTGGCCCGGTTGTATATATCATATGCTTGATATGGCTAATTAACTCTCCTCCACAAACTGCTGGAGCAAGATTTGTAGAATCAGACAATGGAGACATCTTATCTCCAAAGAAAGCTCCAGAAATAATTGCACCTGCTGTTAATCCTGCTGGTACTCCAAGACTCGAGCCAATACTAATCATAGCTAAACCAGCTGTTCCAAGTGTTCCCCAAGAAGTCCCAGTCGCAAGAGATGTAAGAGAACATAAAAGTAAAGTTGTAAGTAAAAAATATTTAGGAGTAATAATTTTTAATCCACCATAAACTATAGAAGGAATAGTTCCACATGCAATCCAAGCACCAATCAGTACCCCTACAGATAATATTATAATATTTGATTGAAATGCATCCTTTCCTACATCATATGCAAATTCCTCTAATTCTGAGTTTTTGTAACCTAATCTCATAGAAGCTGGGATAACAATCAACCAAGACAATAAAAACATAGTAATAATAGATGCTCCAAATCCAATCATACCAACCATCACTAAAACTACAATTGAAACTATAAGAGTCAGTGAATACCCAAAGGTTGGTTTTTGTTTTATATTTTCTGCCATTTCAACATCCTCCTTAAACTTTATTTGTTCTTTAATCAAAATATCAGAATAATACTTTATAAAGAAACACTGTTTTCAAGTGAATCAACAGCTTTTTTAAGTCTCTCTAAAGATTCTTTAACCATAGATCTTGGACAGGCTAAATTGATTCTTTGATAACCTTTTCCTTCAGGGCCAAAAGATAAACCTGTATTAAGTGCTACCTTTGCTTTTTCCTTAATTAAATTCGACAAATCATCATCATCTAATCCTAACTCACTAAAATCTAACCACACTAAATAGCTTCCTTCTGGTTTTACTACATTTATCTGTGGAATATTTGTTTTAACATAATCAATTAAAAAATCTACGTTTCCTTCTAAATATTGCAATAATTCTTCTAACCACTCTTCTCCATTATTATAAGCGGCTTCAGTGGCTACAAGACTAAAACAATTATTTCTCTTTATATCTATTGTAGTAAAAGCTTTATCTAACATCTTATAATCATCTTCATTTGGTAAAACTACTACCGAAGTTTGAAGTCCTGCTATATTAAATGTTTTAGTTGGTGCAATACAAGTTATACTATTTTGGGAAAATTCTTCACTAATAGACGCAAATGGTGTATGCTTATAACCTTTAAAAATAATATCACTATGTATTTCATCAGAAATAACCTTTATATTATTCTTTAAACAAATTTCCCCTAATCTTATAAGTTCTTCTCTTTCCCATACTCTACCAACCGGATTATGAGGATTACAAAGAATAAATAATTTAACATTTTTATCTATTTTACTTTCTAAATCTTCATAATCCATTACATATCTTCCGTTTTCATCCTTCTTCAAAGAATTTACAATCAATTCTCTATTATTATCCTTAACAACATTAGCGAACGGACTATATACAGGCTGTTGAATTATTATTTTATCTCCTTCATTAGTAAGTTGTTGTATCAAAAGACTTATTGAAGGTATAACCCCAGGGCTATAAATAAGCCAATCACTTTTAATATCCCAATTATGTCTTCTTTTAACCCAGTTCACTATAGACTCATTATAAGAATCCGGTCTAGTTGTGTAACCGTAAATCTCCTGATCAAGCCTGTCTCTAATAGCATCTACTATACAAGGAGCTGCCTTAAAGTCCATATCAGCTACCCACATAGGAAGTAAATCATTACTTCCATATTTTTTCTCCATTTCAGACCACTTCGCTGAAAAGTTATCACTTCTGTCGATTATACAATCAAAATCATACTTCATAATAAAAAGTCCTCCTAATAAAAATTAAATATTTATCACATAAATATAATTAGCAAATATCATGCCAAAAACAAATATTTTTTTATTTCATGAAACTTATCTATTTTTCAATGTTTGTTAATATCAATTTTTTGAATTGTCTTAACCCTACACTAATTTAAATTATTTTAAATAACAAATGGGTTAAACAGCAAAACCTAATTCGCCATTTAACCCATTTTATTATCTTCTAAAAATTTCAAACCACATTCATTTATTACACTTCCACCTCTACCTTTTAATACTTGAATTAATTCCAGTTCATTCAATTCTAATAAAATAGATCTTATTTCTTGTTCAGATAAAAATACACCTTTTTTAACAGCAATATTATATATTTTTTTCCTTCCAATTCTTTCTTTTCTTTCATAAGCTTTTTTAAGTTCATTTAAAACAAATATATAATCACTTTCATTTCGCTTAAATTCACTTTCTTTAACATGCATCCTTTGAAGACTATCAATATCTTCGACCATATATTTAGGAAGATGATGAAATTGTATTATCTTTTCATCTAAATTAGCTAAGTATTCTATTATATTTTTAAGTTCCCTTACATTTCCCTCCCAATTATAATTTAAAAATATCTTTTCAACTTCATTACTTAAAGAAAACTTTGACTTTAAACTTTTCTTTATATTTTCAAGTATAAGAATAATATCTTCTTTCCTTTGTCTTAAAGGTTTAATGTCTAATGGTAATACATTTAATCTAAAATATAAATCTTTTCTAAACTTTTTTTCCTTTACCAGTTCCTTTAATTCTCTATTAGTAGCAGCAATAATCCTAACATCTATATCTATCAATCTATCAGACCCTAGTCTTCTAACTTGTTTTTCTTGTATTACTCTCAATAACTTAGCTTGCAAATTCAAATCCATTTCTCCTATTTCATCTAAAAACAAAGTTCCATTATGTGCAATTTCAAATAAGCCTAATTTTCCTCCTTTTTTAGCTCCCGTAAACGACCCTTCTTCATATCCAAATAATTCACTTTGTAACAAACTCTCTTGAAAAGCTCCACAATTTATAGCTACAAAAGGACCTTCTTTTCTATAAGATTCATTATGTACAGCTTGAGCGAATAATTCTTTTCCAGTTCCAGTTTCACCTATTATTAAAATTGATGAATTAGATTTCGCCATTCTTTTAGCTATTTCCTTAGTATTATTTATCTCTTCACTAATACCTATAATATCATCGAAAGTATATTTACTCACATGCCCTTTCTTAAGAAGTTGAGCTCTTAATTTTGTCTGTTTTTTTTCTAAATAACTAAATGTCTTCAATTTAATTATAAATCCATCGAAACTATTAAATTTAACATACTTTATCTCAAAAGAAACATCACGTCCATTTATTTTAATAAGTTTTTCACCCAAAGACTGTTTTCCATTAATTATCTCATCAAAATTTATTTCATTTATATACTCTCCTATATGTCTACCAACCATTTCATTCTCATCTATATTTATAATTTTTCTAGCTATATGACTATAAAAATACACTATACCTTTTACATTAGTACAAATAATTCCATCATCTAAAACTTTCATCAATATATCAAATTGATTTCCAAGTTTATTTGTTTCTCCTAATAATTTTTCTAGTCCACAGCTATTAGTTATTGTATTTTTAAAATACCTTTGTGTTTTTTCATCACCAATCAAATAATCTAAATTTAATTTTACAGCAACATCAACTATAGTACTCAACTCAAGTACTCTATGTCCTATATCTATAACTTCTTTAACTTTATCTTTAATTAACCCTTTCTCTCCTGGAGTTATAGCAATATTAACGTCAGGTAGTTTTTTCATTTCAGGATAATAAGGAATTAGATTTATATGATCAATGCCTAATTGATATATTAGTGAAATAGTTTCTAAAGACATATCTAAACTTAAATTAAATAATAATACATCTTTCCCTTTTTCTATTTTCCTAATCTTGTCAATGCTTGATTTTGTCAAAGTAATTCTAGGTATTATTATTTGTGCATCATCATATGTATGCTTTTTTACTTCATCATACTTTAAATATGTTGATAACAAAACTAATTTTTCTTTAATAACTTCAATTTCTCCATTTTCAAACGCATATATTTTTATTTTTATATTATCACCTAAAAAATCTTTTATTTGTCTAGAATAAATTTTTGCAGCTTCATTTTTTAATGTTACGATAGCTAATTCTCTATTCTTCATATTTGACCTCTTTCTTTTGCTCTTTAACTTCTTGTAAATTTATATTTTCCCACTCTTACAATACTGTATCGGAAAGATTTCCTTAGTTACATTCAGAAAAGTCTGTAAAGCAGGTGACATCCATTTATCCTCATGGTAAATTACCTGTGTCAAAAATTCAAAAGAAGGACCACACCAGTTTAGTTCAACAAGCTTCCCTTTTGATAACTCTTCTTCAACTGTAATCTTCGGTAAAAGTATTATACCCAATCCACTCATTGCAAGCTGTTTCATAGCTTGAATATTCCCTATTTCCATAATTTTGGGAGTCAATCCATAATCACCTAATATAGAAATCATAGTTCTCCTATAACTACAATCTTCCTCTGCTAAAATAAGAGGATAATTAACAATATTTTGTGGATATACATCAGAATATTTTACAAGATAGTGGTTTGGCTCTGCTAGCAATACTAACGGCTCAGGTACAGCTAATTCAACAATAAATTCAGAACTTGTAACCCTATTATCTAGGCAAAAAGCTACATCAATGTGGTTATCTAGTAAAAGTTGTTTATGTTCATTAGATTTTACAGTTCTCAATACTATTTCAATATCAGGAAACTTATAGTGAAACACTTTTAGAAGGCTGTGTAGGCGTGTTGTGCATAGTGACTCCAGTGCACCAATCGTCACAACCCCTTTTGTCATGGATTTATCTGTAACTATATCTTTTGCCTCTTCACAAAGATTAATAATCTGTCTTGCATAAACAAGGAATTTCTCCCCCTCATGGGTAAGAGAAATATTCTTTCTAATCCTCTCAAACAAGCGAACTCCAAGTTGGCTCTCTAACAACTGTATCTGTGATGTAATTGTAGGTTGAGTATATCCTAATACATCTGCTGCTCTAGTAAAACCATTGAGATCAGCTACTGTAATGAATGTTTTTAATTGACGAAATTCCATATACTTCTCCTTTCTACATCCATAGATTTTTTATATGATTATGATTTATTATATCAATTTTTCTTTTTTTATACTATGAGTTATTATTTAGTTAAACGCATACAAAATTATAAATTAGGAGGAATTTATTATGACACTAAACGCCTTAGTAAAATGGATGGGAGAAGGAATTGTATTTGAAGGTACTACTCCAGAAGGATCAAAATTGGTGATGGCTGGCCCATCAGAAATGAATGACGGAAAGGTATTAGGCCCTAAACCAATTGAGGTACTTCTTCATGCTGTTGCAGCATGTACAAGTGTAGATACTATTGCAATGCTAAAGAGTAAAGGTGCTGAAATTTCCGAATACGAAGTAAGTGTTACTGGAGAAAGAGGCTCTATTGCTCCAAAGCCAATTGAAAAAATGCATCTTATTTACAATATTAAAGGTAAAAAAATGAATCCAGATATGATTAAAGAAACACTTGAAACTGCTTTTTTAGTAGAAAGTGGTGTAGCAAATACATATAAATCAAATATAACTTGGTCTTTTAATCTTATTGAAGAATAGTATTGTATTTCTTTTATATGTATAATAAAACTCCTTTCAATAAACTTGAAAGGAGTTTTATAAATTTGAATTGGAATTATTGACCATCAGTCTTTTATTCAACCACACTACAAGGTTCTATTTTATCATTGTATTTAAGTAGTATAAAAGTACATGATTTTTAATAGTTTGGTCATATAAAGTCATTTTTGTTCTTTTTCCTTCGATATAATATTTTTGCACCTGAACCATATCTATTTATATACTTTCAATTAATTGAATATCTACTCCTTTTTCAACTAAATATTGCTTAAGCTGTTTTTGGATATCATCTGGAAGTTCAGGTTTTTGATATTTATCTAGCATAGATTTTTTCTTTTTATTGATATTCTTTAATAGTTTCTCATCAGGATCTCCACTTACCGAGCCCCTTATACTAACATTTGGTAAAAACGGTTCTTTTCTACAATGTTTTAACGTATGTGGTGCTGTTATAAATTGACCTGCTGGACCTATATCATTAATAAGATCTAACGCTAGCGTATCTTCGTTAATAACTACTTTATCAAGGTAGCGTTTAACCATTCCTATAATTTCTAAATCTACAATGAATTTTTCATATGACATACAACCAAAAGAATCCATTATTCCTGCACTATGAATAATATAGTTCATTTTATTTTGGTGACAAACTAAACAAGTCATCATACTTTCATATCCACTTTGTGCAGATACTGTTTTAGCATCACTGATTGTTCCACCACCACGACAAGGAATTCCATATGCTTTAGCAAGTCTTGCTGCATATTCATAGCATAGAGATCCTTCAGGAGAACCAATTGCTATACTTCCACTTTTCATATCTGAGGTAGTTGTTTGAGAACCGTATAGTACAGGAGTACCTTCTCTAACCATCTGAGAAAGTGCAATACCACATAATACTTCTGCATTCGTTAATGCAATAGTACCAGCTAAAGTTACCGGTCCTGTTGTTCCTGCCATCGTACATGATGCAACAACCATTGGCTGACCATATTTAGCATAAACCATTAACGTTTCTGCTGCGTTATTATCTAAATAAAGTGGACTATTTGTATTTACAATAGTAATCGCTCTTGGTTTTTCAGCAAGCTTTTCTTTACCATCAAAAACAATGCCTAACATATCCATTAATTCTTCGACTTCTTTAGCATTACCAGAACCAGTCATAATACATTTATCAGTATAATTAAGAGTCGAATATAGCATCATAGCAAGGGTAGATTCTGAAGGAAGATCTTTTGGTTGAACTACTATTCCACCATTTATTTTAAAATAGTCACTTTGATGAAAAAGTTTAACAAAAGTTTTAAAATCTTTTATAAGAGCCGGACGTTTTTTCCCATCAGCCTCTAAAATAAGAGGAGCTCCATAACCAGGAGCACATTCAACATTATCTCCCCCAATAGTCATATCGTATTTAGGATTTCTAGCATATATATTAAAACTACTTGGCGCTTTATTAACCCATTTCATCAGCTGATCTTCAGTAAAAAAAGCTGTATCTCCACAAACTTTAATACCATTTTTTTTAAGTATCTCTATAGCTTTCGGGTGATGTATTTTCATGCCTGTTTCCTCTAAAATTTTCATTGACGCTTCATGAATTTGTCTTAAATCTTTATCCATTATTTCTCCCCCCATAATTATATATAAAATATTTATATATGAAACAGTGTATTTGTGTCACGGTTTCTTGCTCACTAGGTTCTCTATTGATCTTCTAATTTTCTATATCTTCACTTTCATTAATATCGAAAGTTCCTACTACATCATAATTCTCAGCATTTTTCATACACTGTATATATCCTACGCACATTATTAACTCCAGTAATAATATTGGCAATCCGCATACTACAACAGCTGTCTGTAACGCCTTAAGTCCTCCACTCATTAGTAATATAAATGCGATACCACCCATTAATGCACCCCAGAATATTTTCAAGATGTTTGGAGCATCCTGTTCATTTTTATTGCTTTCATAACTAGCTGAAGTCATATTAGCAAGTGTTAGTGTCATAGATTCAGCTAATGTAACAAAAGAGAATATAATAGCTAAAAATCCTAAGACAGTTAACAATCCCGGCAAAGGTAAGTTCTTTAAAAAAGCAAACATTGCAACTTCCACACCTAATTTCGAAATTTCACCGGATATAGATATTCCTTGAAAATGTTCCATGAAAATACTTGCACTCCCAAATACACCAAACCATACAACTGCAAATACCGCTGGAGCGAAGAAATTTACTAATACAAATTCTTTAATTGTTCTTCCCTTTGCTAATTTTACTAAAAACAATCCTACCATTGGCGCAAATGCTAACCACCATGACCAATAGAAAATTGTCCAACCTCCAACCCATCCAGTTTGGAGTGCAGGTTCTAAATATAGAGATTGTGCAAGCATTGTGCTTAAATAATCTCCCAATGCCGAAGTTGTATTGTTTAAAATATATAAAGTAGGTCCAAAAATAAATACCCAAATTAGTAAAGCAAAATAGATATATACATTTAAATTACTAATTACAGTAATACCTTTATGCAGTCCAGTACAAGCTGCCACTGTATAAAATACAGCCATAGCTGCAATTATCGCAAACCAAACCAATACCATAGATTCAAATGCAATACCAGTAGTATATCCTAGTCCTCCAGCTAATTGCATAGCGCCTACTCCTAAAGAAGTTCCTATACCCGCTACTATACTAAAAATGCAAAGAGCATCTATTAAATTACCTGCAAGACCATTTACCTTATTGCCTAAAAGGGGATATAAACCAGTACTAATCTTAAAGCTTTTTTTACCATTATAATGTAAAAATGCAATACACAAACCAAATGACGTATACGTAGCATATGGATGTAGGGCCCAATGTAAATATACGGTTCTAAGTGCACCCTCAGCTGCTTCTGCTGATCTAGGTATTAACCCCATAAAAGGTGCTGGATTAGTATAGTTTCCAAGCGGTTCTGCAACTCCATAAAATACTATTCCAATAGCGATTCCGGATGTAAGAGCAATTGCAAACCATGTAAAAAACGACATATCAGGCTTTGCTTCAGGCCCACCTAATATAATATTTCCATACTTACTAAACCCTGCCCATATTACAAATACAAATAATATACTCATACCTAAAGCATAAAACCAACTGAAATATGTTATACAAAAATTGAATGCATAACTAGCAGCCGCACCTAAAGACTTTGGAGATATTACTCCAAATAATACAACAGCAACTAGTAATATTGCAGGTGGCCAAAACACTTGTTTATTTACAATATTAGTTGTGCCTTTATTTTCTTTCATACTATTCCTCCCCTTTATATTAATAAATAGTAATAAAAAGCTGACTGAGCAAATTCAATTTTACAACAGTCAGCTTTATAATGCAGATTAAACTTTTTTAATATCTTCTGGTTTCATCCCAATACTTAACATATATTCATCTAGTTGTTTTTCTATTGTAGGATCTAATTCAGGTTTAACATATGCTGCTAACTGTTTCTCTATTCTTTTATTCATAGATTCGTAAAGTGCTTCATTTGGATCCTTTCCTTGTGGCAACTTAGATCTTAAACTCACTTGTGGAATATACGTTTTTCTGCAGTTTTTAACTGTATGTTTTTGATCTAGGAAAATGCCACCCTTTTCTGCCACTTTTTTTATAGTATCAAAAGCTAGAGTATTTTCATTTACTTCGATATCATCAAAATAATTAGCACATCTATCTATTACTTCAAAATCTAGCATTAATTTTTCATAGCTCATTGTTGCAAAAGAATCTAATATTCCTGCTGAATGCATGGCAAGATTTGATTTATATAAATTTGTATGGAATAGACTCATAGCTGTTTCAATTCCAGCTTGAGCAGTAACTCCTTTTGCATCCGATAAACCACCACCAGTTCTACAAGCTAATCCATACTTCTTAGCAAGTAATGATCCATATCTACCTGCTTTAATCAACTCTGGTGATCCTATAGATGCATTCCCTGATTGAACATTTGAGCCGTAACATGCAAACTCATACATTACAGGATTTCCTGGATTTACAAGTTGAGTTAATACTATCGAGCTTAACATTTCAGCATTGCACATTGCAATTGCACCAGCGAGTGTAACAGGAGCTGTTGCACCAGGCATACAAGCTGAACAAACAGCAATAGGTTGATTATACTCGCAACCAAGTAGTAATGTATCTATTGCACTTAAATCTACTCTAAGAGGACTAGTAGGTGTTGATAATACTATGTATCTAGGTTTTTTCCTTAATTCTTCTTTACCTCCAAATACAATTTCAAGCATATTAAATATATCTATCTGGCCCTTTTTAGCACCTTGAATACCAAAGAGTACTTTTGAAGAACGTTTTATTGCAGCATATATCATTGCTGGTATACTTATTTCTGGATCTATATCCGATGGTTGAACAATAATACCACCATTTACTTTAAATGATTTTTCCATATGAAATAGATTAGCCATCTTTAGATAATCATCGAACAAAGCTTCTCTAATGCTTCCATCTGCATTAGTTATCAATGGCGATCCGTAACCAGGACAATAATTTACATCCTCTGTGTTTATATTGATAAAATAATTCTCATCTCTTCCATAAATAGTAAATTCTTTAGTTGCCATATCTAAATACTTGTTAATTTGTTCCTCAGTAAAATATGTTCTTCCATTTTCTTGTCTGAACCCATTTGCTCTGAAGATTTCATCTACTTTCTTACTACCAAACTCAACCCCAATTTCAGCAAGTATTTTTAAACTTGCTTGGTGAATTTGTTCTACTGCTAATAATTCTTTTTTATAATCCATAACAACAACCCCCTTACATTAATTTTCCCCCCAAGAATTAATTTTTCTTGATATACTATTCTATTATTATAAAACTACTTTTATGATGTTTTGCTACAAAAATCTTTTATGTGATATCATAGTAA
Organism: Tepidibacter aestuarii; assembly: GCF_934924865.1. NCBI lineage: Bacteria > Bacillati > Bacillota > Clostridia > Peptostreptococcales > Peptostreptococcaceae > Tepidibacter > Tepidibacter aestuarii. Next base: position 2,710,984 of record NZ_OW235315.1, read on the forward strand.
AAAAATTCAGATTAAGATTTGAATCCTTTAGAAAAGATAGAAAAACTTCTTAAGCTTTATGGTATGTGGGAGTTCAAAAATAACTATCCTAAAGATCTTTCAGGTGGTATAAGATAAAGAGTTTCTTTGATTAAAAGACTATGAGTAAATCCTGATATTTTACTTCTTAATGAACCTTTTTCAGCATGAGATTATCAAACTCGACTTTTAGTATGTGATGATATAACAAAAATCATTTTACTAAATAAGTTCCTTCTGGTTTTACTACATTTATCTGCGGAATATTTGTTTTAACATAATCAATTGAAAAATCTACATTTCCTTCTAAATATTGCAATAACTCTTCTAACCACTCTTCTCCATTATTATAAGCGGCTTCAGTAGCTACAAGACTAAAACAATTATTTCTCTTTATATCTATTGTAGTAAAAGCTTTATCTAACATCTTATAATCATCTTCATTTGGTAAAACTACTACTGAAGTTTGAAGTCCTGCTATATTAAATGTTTTAGTTGATGCAATATAAGTTATACTATTTTTAGCAAATTCTTCACTAATAGACGCAAATGGTGTATGTTTATAGCCTTCAAAAATAATATCACTATGTATTTCATCAGAAATACATAGTGATATTATTCTTTAAATAAATTTTCCCTGATCTTACAAGTTCTTCTCTTTCCCATACTCTACCAACCGGATTATGAGGATTACAAAGAATAAATAATTTAACATTTTTATCTATTTTACTTTCTAAATCTTCATAATCCATTACATACCTTCCGTTTTCATCCTTCTTCAAAGAATTTACAACCAATTCTCTATTGTTATCGTTAACAACATTAGCAAATGGACTATATACAGGCTGTTGAATTATTATTTTATCTCCTTCATTAGTAGATTGTTGTATCAAAAGATTTATTAATGAATCCAAATATGATTAAAGAAATACTTGAAACTGCTTTTTTAGTAGAAAGCAGCATAGCAAATACATATAAATCAAATATAACTTTATCTTTTAATCTTATTGAAGAATATTATTATATTTATTTGTATAATAAAACTCCTTTCAATAAACTTAAAAGAAGTTCTATAAATTCACATTGGAATTATTGACAATTAGTCTTTTTATTGAATTCTACACTACAAGGTTACTATTTTATAATTGTATTTAAGTAGTATAAAAGTACATATTTTTAATAGTTTGGTCATATAAAATCATTTTTGTTCTTTTTCCTTCGATATAGCATTTTTTGTGTCTCCGTTATTATTTACCACTACAACTATTACTGCTAAGCCAAAATCTTTATCTTTAAATTATTTATAAGTACTTTATCATTTTGCGTAAATTAATTTATACACCTATTCTAGGTACAAAATTCCCTCTACATTAATAATATAAACTATACTATGTATTATCATCTCGGGGGTGAGTACGTGAATCCTATTGTTCAAATAAAAAATCTTTCTATGAATTACTATACTCTAGAAGGGGAACTTGAAGTTTTAAAAGATATTAATTTAAATTTAGAAGAAGGAGAAATTCTAGCACTTGTTGGTCCGTCTGGTTGCGGTAAATCTACAATAATGAACATATTATCAAGCCTTATAACTCCTACCAAAGGAGAAGTTATACTGAACGGCAAAATAGGATATATGTTCCAACGAGATCATCTGCTTGAATGGAGAACTATAATTGATAATATAAAAATAGGACTAGAAATACAAAAGAAATTAAACGATGAAGCTTTACAAAAGATAGAAAGACTTCTTAAGCTTTATGATATATGGGAGTTCAGAAACAACTACCCTAAAGAGCTTTCAGGTGGTATGAGACAAAGAGTTGCTTTGATTAGAACACTAGCTGTTAATCCAGATATACTTCTTTTAGACGAACCCTTTTCAGCACTTGATTATCAAACTAGACTTTTGGTGTGTAATGATATAGCTCAGATTATAAAGAATGAAAATAAGACTACTATAATGGTTACACATGATATATCAGAGGCCATATCAATGGCAGACAAAATAGCAGTTTTATCCAAAAGACCGGCTACAATAAAACATATATATAAGATAGATCTTACAGTGAAAGACGAAAAAACACCTCTTTCATCAAGAGAGGCTCCTGAGTTTAAAGATTATTTCAATACTATATGGAAGGAGCTTGATATAGATGAAAAAGACAAACTACTCTAGCGAATATAAAGCTTATTTAAAATCAGTTAAATCCAATAAAAGAAAAATAATATTCTATCAAATATTAGTACTTGTACTGTTTGTACTAATCTGGGAAATGGCTGCTAACCTAAACTTTATAGATGTATTTTTAACTAGTAAACCATCTGCCATATTCAAACTGTTTATAAGATATTCTTCAAATGGAGAAATCTTTAAACACGTAGGAATATCCGTATATGAAACTGTTTTAGGATTTATTCTTGGAACTGTAGGCGGGATAATAATAGCTATAATGCTCTGGTGGAATGAAAACTTGGCTAAAATATTAGATCCATTCTTAGTTGTATTAAATGCTCTTCCAAAAACCGCACTTGCTCCTATACTTATAATATGGGCTGGAGCTGGAATTACAGGAATAGTAGTTATAGCTCTTACTATATCAATAGTAGTTACAATACTTTCAGCCTATAACTATTTTATAACCGTTGAAGAAGAAAAAATAAAAATGCTAAAAAGCTTTGGTGCAACTAAATATCAAATACTCACAAAGCTTATTCTTCCTTCTAATGTAGGTAATATTATAAATATAGTTAAGATTAATATAGGTATGTCCTGGGTTGGAGTTATCGTTGGAGAGTTTTTAGTATCAAGATATGGAATAGGTTATTTGATAGTTTATGGTGGTCAGGTATTTAAGCTAGATCTTGTTATGATGGGTGTATTCGTTCTTGCAATATGTGCTCTATTGATGTATCAAATAGTTAATATAATTGAGAAAAGATATAAAGCTAGATAATTTAAAAATCAGGCTTATTTGAAAATGGAGTATATAATTAAATATGTGTAAAGTCCAAACCTAAAATTAGATTTAAAACTGAAAAAATGGTGATTTAATTATATTAAGGGTTAGATTTTCTTATGCAAATCGACCCTTTTTTAATTATCATTTTAAGAAAAAAATAGTATTGACTTTAAGATTAACAGTTCTAGTGCAAAAAACTTTTATGTGATATCATAGTTAAAAAATCAAGATTAGGATTTGAATCCTTTAATACAACAAGAAAAACTTTAAAAGGAATTGAAGCTTTTCATATGATAAAACAAGGGCAAGTTGATGGTATAAATCGATGTGCCCTTGCTAAAGTTGAATTTATCAATAAATTATTTAGTTTAGTGACATAAAGTAAAATTAAAAAAAGGATTACTCTAGAATTCAATATTTTTTGCACTGGAACCCCTATAGATTGCGCCTATGCTGGGCACACCTAAAAAAAGACTACTTTGATAACAAAATGATCTTGGATTTTCGTATAAAACAATTAAGATATTCCTTATCTTTCAGTTACGAATAACTGCAGAATTTAGCATTTGACTGTCAAGTTTTTTCTTGACAGCAGTTGCCGGGTTTCACAGGGCCAGTCCCTCCACCACTTTTAATAAGAGTCAATATTAAGTTATTAATCATCCGTACCTACTGGAACGGTTGTCACACTGTGCACTTAATATCCCGAAAGGATATCGAGCAAAAAACTCGATGGTCCGAAGCTTGATTAGATGTGTTGTATACCTGGCAAGGGTATAATGTTAATGGTTTTTTGCAAAATATTTTTAACTTGGGTTATATATAATGTTCCACAATCTCTTTTACCTTTACCTTTTCCCACATCCTTTCATGCAAATAATAAAGCAACATCTTTATGAAAACCTCAAAGAAAGCAACGGTTCCAGCCACTTTTAATTCTCCGCTTAATAAATAAACCAATATTAGCGTCGTTAACGTTGCCGTAAACCGCCATGTTATTGTCTTCAAAAAACTTTTTCTCTTTCCAGTCATGTCTTCACCTACCCAATATTAAAAATTCTACCTTTTTTCTTTAACAGTCTAGCAATTTCCCTAACAACAACCTCTTCCGACTGCATATCAATAGCTAGTGATAAATCTGCTATCCCTTCAGTATTGCCATCAAAATCTATAATAAGTGTATCATTATCAACTTGCTCCAAAATTTCTCTGGAATCATACCCTATTTCCTCTGCATCGGCTATTACAATCTGCCCTGAATCTAATAGAAACTTGCTCCAATCAACAACTTCAGCCAAGGACAATCGGTGCTCTGCCTTCAAGTAATATGTCTGTCTTCCATTTAAAAACAGATTTGCTTCTACAGCATCACACAGTTTGGATACTCGATCCCATTGTTCACTAACCAAAAGAACCAAGGTAGGTTTCTGGTTGAATTTCTCAGCTCTGGTCTCTCTTGAAATCTTTCGCTCATAATTAGATAGCTTGATGATCCCAGCATTATCTTGTCCAGCTGCAGGTGCGGCTTCCAACTGGTCAATAATAATTCCACCACCGGAGATCTCGTACTCATCAACGATTACTACCCGGCTTGTATTGGCCAATTCTGAAGCTAAATCAAAAGCAACAGTCTTCTGAGTCTTGATAATTACCTCTGCAACATCATGACGATCTACAACAGCCTTCTCATCAATATTCAAATCTGAGGCATCCATCACTTTAATAATTTTTTCAATCTGCCCTTGAACTTTTGCAGTGCCTATTTTAAATGTATATGTCTTGTCCGTAGTGAGTGAATGCCTTCCTAACCAGAAAATATTGGCTTTTATTCTTTCTGAATATTTCGGTGCAACTTCAACAGAACGGATAACAATCTCACCGCGCTTTATATAAATCTGTTCCTCTAAAGTAAATCCTGTGGCTTGTCCAGATTTTGCGCTATCTTTCTTCTCAACGTTGAAACCTTCTATTGACTTTACACGACTCTTTTTCCCTGAAGGATAGAATGTTACTGCGTCCCCTACTTTCAAAGTCCCTGAATCTATTGATCCCGCAACAATTCTACGGTCATCACCATCTTTAGTGAACTTGTAAACACCTTGAACAGGCATTCGGAAAGGCAAGTCATCCTCTGCATCTTCAGTTCTAAAGCTGTCTAAAAGTTCTAAGACAGAATCTCCTTTATACCATTCTGTATTTTCAGACTTGACTTCAATATTGTCACCAAAGAAGCCGCTTACCGGTACAAAACACTGAGGCTCTACATCGATTTTCTTAAGAAATGTCCTATAATTGCTCACAATACCTTCAAAAACATCCTGTTTATAATCCACTAAATCCATTTTATTTACTAAAACAGCTACCTTCTTAATACCTAGCATTGACAGCAAATAGCCATGTCTTTTGGAATTTTCCTTTATTCCTTCGTTAGCATCGATAACAAGTAATGCAACTTCTGCTCTCGATGCACCGGTTATCATGTTCTTTAAGAACTCAATATGCCCTGGGGCATCTATGATAATATAATCCCTCTTGTCTGTTTTAAAGAAACATCTCGCTGCATCGATAGTAATGCCCTGCTCCTGCTCATCCTTTAATGCATCCAATAAAAAGGCATATTCAAAAGGCTTTGAATTCCTTTTACATCGCTCTTTGACCATCTCCAACTTTCCTTCTGGAAGAGAACCTGTATCTGCCAGCAAACGACCAATAATGGTGCTTTTCCCATGGTCTACGTGACCGACAATAACAATGTTCATCCTTTCCCTTTGCTTATCTATTTCTCTAATCATATTCCCCTCCTACATATATCCGTCACGTCTCAAATCTTCTAGACCACCGCCATCTTCCTTATCCTGTGCCCTGCCAAAACGTTCTGCAATATTGGCAAACTTTCCTGTTTTCAATTCTTCAATTATCTCCTGAACATTCCTCGCATCGGACTCAACAGCGCCAGTACATGGATAACATCCCAGTGACCTATACCTCTTCCCTTCACCTTGATTAAAATAAAGTGATACCACAGGAATTTTCTCTCTCTCGATATATTCCCATATGTTCAACTCAGTCCAATCCAACAGCGGATGGATTCTCAGGTGAGTTCCAGGGGCAAACTCTGTCTTGTATTGATTCCAAAACTCAGGAGGCTGATCCCCTACATCCCAATCGTTATTCACATTTCTTGGGGAAAAATATCTCTCCTTCGAGCGGCTTCCCTCTTCATCCGCTCTAACCCCTACAATTACACCTGTATAGGGCTCTTTATTCTTATCAACGTCATATAGTCCAGTGTCATGATTTATTCTATATCTAGTCCACTCTCCGCTCAGAGTATGCTTAAGAGCATCAGACTTAAGATTTTTACAGCATTGAAGCCTTGTGACATTACCATCGGGGAATGTTCTTTTTTCCTCTAGGTCCTTAGTATTTTCACCATAGATCATATCCAAACTCCATTCCAAAGCAAGCCTATTACGATACTCAATCATCTCTGGAATTTTAAAATGGGTATCTATGTGAATCAACGGGATCGGCACATGTCCGAAAAATGCTTTTCGTGCAAGCCAAAGGAGCACAGTACTATCTTTTCCTATGGACCACAGCATCCCAAGATTCTTAAATTCACTATACGCTTCCCGAAGTATGTGAATACTTCTGCTTTCCAATTTATCTAAATGATTCATATTAAGCCTCCTAACAATCCACTACTCGTGTGATTTAGAATATAGAATCCCTTTTCGTTAAGGGTATTCACTCTGTTGTACCGCATCTCGGAATGATCCATCTGCTTGAAAATACCTCCAGCCTCTTCAACAATAATCTGTTGAGCAGCCGTATCCCATTCGCTGGTCAATCCAAATCTGTAATATATCTCGGCTCTACCTTTCGCAATCATGCATCCTTTTAAAGAACTTCCCACTGCTAAAATAGACTCAACCTGCTCTTTTTTTGCATCCATAAGTTCATTAAACGCATGAGATCTGTGAGATTGACTGCCCAATGCTCTCAAACCTTCTGTACGCTCAGAAACATGAATTTGTTCTATATGAGAATCCTTTTCATAAAAAGCACCTCGATCCTTTACTGCGTAATAAAGCTCATTCAATACAGGAGCGTAGATAACGCCTAATATTGAGATTCCATTATAGGATAACGCTATATTCACGGTAAATTCACCGTTCTTCTTAATAAACTCCTTTGTGCCATCCAATGGATCGACAATCCAGCAATAGTCCTTCTTCAATCGCAATCCATCATCTTTTGATTCTTCAGATAAAATTCCATACCCAGGAAACTCTTCTTCTAGTCTTGGAATAATCACATCGTTGGCAGCTTTATCCGCCAAGGTAAGAGGTGATTGATCTTCTTTGTAACCTACATCAAAATCAGTTTTATAGATTTCAAGAATCACTTTTCCAGCTTCAATAGCCAAAGTTTTGGCCAATTCCAACTCTCTTTTAAATTGCACCTCTTCCCCTCCTTAATCCAGGTTAATACTTATTTGCATCTTTCCTATTCACCACTATTACATGTTTTTTATCATTAGGACTGGTTATTGTCCATTCAACTTCAGTTTCATTAACTCTAGCAGTCAAATATGATCCTCGCCCACCAATATCTTCACCTAAATAAAATTCTATTGCCTTTTGGCCGCATTCCTTAAGACAAGCTGTGCAACCCCAGCATTGGTCTTTATACTTGATTTCAGCTTTCCTCTTATCATTCATTTGAATCAAATTACCCGGACACACTTTTTCGCACTTTGAACAACTAATACATTTATTTCGATTAATTCTGATGCTCATAAGCATCATCCTTTCCTACAAGATTCCTAAGTATAATTTCAACATTGCCATTAACATATCTTGAGTTAACATATTTAAGCCAGTTCTCATCATCCTTATAACTAAAGTCTAGATTTTCTTGATACCCTCTCCATCGGGTTTCCTTACGGGCTTCCATATGCTTTAGCAATACATTTGCAACAAATAAACGATCTATGATTTCATATATAAACATCAGTTCATGAAGGTTAGAGGCTTTCATAACTACTGCCTCCTTCATCAATTCCATAAGCCGCTCTTCCGCTATATGTAAGTTTCCTAATGTGTATTCATAGCCTGTAGAGATACCCCCTGCAAATTCGTCCATGACACTCTGCATTTCCTTCTCTAATGACTGAATCTTTATATAGGAATCTCGATCATACTCCAATCTACCTTTTACTGATTCAAATAACTCTAAAGCAATTTCATCAGCTGTTTTATCTAGCTCGATTACGTCGATTTCTCTCAAAATTGATTCTGCTGCTATCTCAGCTTCTGCAAAACACCCAGTCACATATTTCTTTGGACTGCCTCCGGCAACATCGCCGATAGCATATAGGTTCCTTAACGTTGCCTTCCTGGTCTTATCAACCCAATACCCGCTACCGGTATGACCTCCAACAATATATGGCTCGGTTCCTGCTATCTTGACATTATACTTTGAAGGAGACTCATTCAAATCAAACCATTTAAGGGTCTGAGATGGTGCCATATTCAGATAGGCTTTAAACAGTTCCTTTTCCTGCACTTCTGTTATGCTTTTCGTATTCAAGGCGCAAGGTCCATTGCCCTTGCGATTTTCCTTCACTGTGCTCAATAAGCGTATAGGAGTTGTCCCCTTGCCGTAGCGAGGTACATATTCATTCCCATTTCTATCAACTTGCCCTACATTGACGCCTTGTGCTATGGTCCCAGTTGGTGCAATTGTGTCTTTACATCTCAATGCTATGAACCGCATTTCAAAAGTAGTCATCTCTGCACCAGCTCTAATACCCATTGCGTACCCTGCCCCTGTATTAAAAGGGCTGTACCACATCTTATGCTTTGAAAATCCTGGATTATTGGGCTTATATATCCCCGATGCACCTCCAGTTGCACAGACAGTCATTTTACTATTTATGAAATATACCGAAGCATCTTTTAGTGATAATCCATAAGCACCTATAACCTTGTTATCTTTCATCAAATAATCAATAATAACCAGATTATTTAAAACCTTGATGTTATCAAATTGATTTAAAGCCCCCGCCAAAATGGGTTTAATATTCTCCCCATTAATTTTGATGCTACGCTTCCCCCGCATAACATAATCGCCGTTGTCATCTTTTAAAATCGGCAGTCCCAAGGCTTCAATCTTCTTAGTAACATCATTTAATCGTTGCGCTATGGAATAAACAAGGTCTTCTCGTATTACTTTTTCCGAATCCTCCCTAACATAGTCCAAAAAACTTTCAGGTGTCTCACCTTTGCCTATATAAGCATTTAGAGCATTTACTCCTGCTGCAAGGCAACCGCTTCTAACAATATTGCTCTTGTCAGCCACAATGATTTGCAGACTACTGTTTTCGGCCAGCTTTATCCCATTGAAGCACCCGGCAGCACCGCCACCTATTATCAGTACATCTGTTTGTAATGTTTTTATCTGCAAATTCATAAGCATTTCCTTTCTCTTTTTCTATTTTCTTAAAAGACTTTCCCGTCAATATACTTGATAATCCTATCAACACACTCTTCTACAGTCATTTCATCTGACTTAACTACTATTTCGGGATTAACCGGAACTTCATATTCTGAATCAATTCCCGTAAACTGCTTAATTTCACCGTTTCTGGCTTTCGAATATAAGCCTTTGGGATCTCGTTGCTCGCAAGTCTCCAAACTGCAATCCACATATATCTCTATAAACCTATTTCCTAATAATTTTCTTATTTGATCTCTACCCTCTATATATGGGGAGATGAATGAACCTATGATTATCAAACCGGAATCCACAAAGAGGTTGGCAACTTCACCAATCCGTCTGATATTCTCTTTCCTGTCTTCTTCCGAAAAACTCAAATCCTTATTCAATCCATGCCTGACATTGTCACCATCAAGGAGATATGTGGCTTTCCCGAGATCATATAGTCTTTGCTCTACTGCAGAACCTATAGTGGACTTACCCGATCCAGAAAGACCAGTAAACCATAACAACAGACCTGTCTGTTTTAAGGATTTTTCACGATCATCTCTGGTTATATTCATAGAATGCCAAACAATATTTTTTTCAGCTTTATTCACCTTCCCCTTACCTCCTATCATCACATTATTCAAATTTATAAATCTTCATCTATTTCCACTTACTAGTTAGCTTCTATTTTGATAAATAAGGTTTTTGATTTTCAAAGTCAAAATACTTTATATCTTTTGGAATGTCATCTACCGTTTTAAGCTCATTAATCAGGGTTATTATTAAGGTTTCATTGACATCAATAAACCTATCAAAGTCCTTAATTTCACATTTTTCAAATCTCTCAAGCAACCTATCAACAAATCGAGGTACCTTTCGAGCTGGTAAAACACCTTTGTTTTCTCCCAGCTTTGAAATTTCGCTTCCTACTCGCCCACCTATATGAACTGTATATGCAGGAATCGAACCACTCTCAGTTTTAATTGCCGCACCAGAAAAACCTAGAGTACCAATATGATGCCATCCACAGGAATTTCTACAACCAGATACATGGATTTTAGGTAATTGGCTCTTAAACTCAATACTGTAACCTTCAAGGACTTTATTGATTTCCTTCAGCAATCCCTGAGAATTACACAGTCCGATTCTACAATTTTTTGCTCCAGTACAGGTCGTGGAGTTTTCAATATCTGTTTCCTTGGTAAAAGCAGAAATAGACTTTATGAAACTCTCTACATCTTTCTCCTTTACATTTCGAATATAAATTCCTTGAGAATTTGACAATCTAAATTCCACGTCATAGTCCAACAAATCAGTTATATCGAGAATTTTATCTAAATCTCCTACATTCAAATCACCATTTTCAGGGTGCAAATATAAGGAGTAATAACCTTTGTTTCTCTGATTAATTACTCTGAAATCCCTCAGTCCTTCGAAACTTTTATTTGTACCTTCACCTAATTTATTATCTAACTCTACATCCGATTTAAATTCTATATAGAGATCTTTCTCTGACTTCACTTTCTCTACATACACCCTGTACTTTTCTGTAAAGGCCTCATTACCTAAACGGTATTTAATAAACCTGATCCTTGCTTTATTCCTGTTTGTTCTGTCCCCTTCGTCTTCAAACAACCTTTTCATGGCTTCAATATGATACAGTATCTCTTCTTCTGGAATAAATGCTTCTAACTTCAGGGCTATATCTGGAACACCGCCCAGACCGCCACCGCCATACAATTCAAAACCTCTTCTTCCGTCTTGAATTTTAGCTATGAAACCTAGATCGGATATTGTTGCAAAAGCAGTATCCTTTGGTGAGTTTGAGATTGCAATCTTATATTTTCTTGGAAGTTTCGTCATTCCCTCCATTTGCAAGATAAATTCAGTTGCCTTTTTCGCATGTTCGTTAACATCAAACACTTCTCCTACCTCTACTCCTGATAAAGGTGAACAGTTAATATTTCTTATGGCATTCCCCCCAGCGCCTTTGCCAATGAGACCAAGAGGTGTCAGTACTTCAAATATCTCAATTGTATCCTCGATACTCAATCCGTGGAACTGAATATCCTGACGGGTTGTCAGATGGATTTCCCCACCAGAGAACCTCTTTGCTATTTCAACAACCGCTTCTAGTTTTTCCTTAGTGATGATGCCCGAAAATATCCTTGGCCTTACCATGAATGTCCCTTCGCGTTTCTGAGCATATACCCCCATAGGCGATGCATAATGCTTAAACTCTTCAAAAGGTATTTCCCCGCCTATGTAGGCTTTCGCTTTTTCGATGTAATCATATTGAGCATTTATTATGCCTTTCGGTATTCTAACCATTGTTGCCTCCTTATTTTCTATTTATAAAAAAGCACTCCTTATTTTTACCTAAAGAAGTACATGAGTGACTCATCTTTCAGCAAAATTATTAACTGCAGGAATTAGCACGTGACTGGCAGTTCTCCAACTGACAGTTGTTGCTGGACTTCATAGGGCCTATTCCCTCCGTCTCTCTTGATAAGTAATTATTTTCAATTTTTAATGTGCAAATGTTAATCTGACATGCATATGAATTCTCGTATTTTTCAGCCAGTTCAAAAGCTTTGTCAATTGTACCTTTCACCCCCTTTGCGCCAGGAGTCAATACTAGTTCCACCCCTAAAGCAGAAAGTAGATTTCTTCTTTCTACACTCATAGTATCAGTCATTGTAAGGATAAGTTTATACCCCTTGGATGCAGCAACAAAAGCAAGTCCCACACCAGTGTTGCCACTTGTCGGCTCAATTAGCACTGTTCCTTCCTTAATCAAGCCTTTCTCTTCACCATCAATAATCATTGCATAGCCGACTCTATCCTTTACACTTCCAAGTGGGTTGAAGTGTTCCAATTTTGCAATAATTTTACCACCTATATTATTACTATTATTTTTAATTATTACTATATGGATACTCAGGATTAAATAATACGTTGTATACTTACAAACTGTTTACACTCACCTTAATTTTGAATTTTATCATTTTGATATTAATTTATTTTTAATTATATTCTCTTATTATGGCTTTTTCAAGTATTTTTTATCATTTTGATATTTTTTTATATATATAATTTATTATACGTAGTCTCTAAACATACTTCTTTAACAATTATAGGTGACTATACCTATGTCAAAGACCAGATAGTCTATGAATCATCCAATAAAAACGATATCAACCCTATTCCTATAAAAAGAGGTACTAGTAAAAAATCATATCGATATTTTTATCATATTGATATATCATATTGATATATTGCATTTATATAATCATCATAAATTCCATATATTTACTAGAAATTATTTAAGAAGGAATTAATATGAAAACTATAATTAGGGAAATAAATGTTATTAAAGAAAAGGACCCAGCAGCTAAAGGTACAGGAGGATGGGTAGGCAATGATAAAATAGTTGCTATCTGATTAGCTGTGAAAAGAGGAGTAACTATGCATGGCTTTGCCTTTAATTTTAATACAAATGCACATCATTTCAAGCTTGTAGTGCTCTGTAGAATACAAGCCATATATGAAAGATCTCTAAAAGTATTAGAGAATGTGAAAAAGATAGACCCTAGTATATATACAAAATCAGGTATTATGGTAGGCTTAGGAGAAAGAGAAGATGAGGTGTTAGACTTGCTTAGAGACTTAATGCAAGTAGGATGTGATTATTTGACAATAGGTCAATATCTAGCACCAAGCAAAGAACATTATCCTGTTGTTGAATATGTTCATGCACATATATTTAAGAAGTATAAAGACGAAGCCCTTAGTAAGAAGTTCATACAATGCAGCAGAGATGCTATCCCATACTTAAATAGACTATTGATTATACTCACTAATATCAACGATGAAAAAGACAAACTTCTCTAGCGAATATGAAGCTTATTTAAAATCAGTTAAATCAAACAAAAGAAAAATTATACTCTATCAAATATTAGTACTTGTGCTATTTGTACTCATTTGGGAAGTAGCTGCTAATCTAAACTTTATAGATGTATTCTTAACTAGTAAGCCATCTGATATATTCAAGCTATTTATAAAATATTCTTCAAATGGAGAAATATTTAAACACGTAGGAATATCTGTTTATGAAACTATTTTAGGGTTTATTCTTGGAACTGTAGGTGGGATAATAATAGCTATAATGCTTTGGCGGAATGAAAACTTGGCTAAAATACTAGACCCATTCTTAGTTGTGTTAAATGCTCTCCCAAAGACGGCTCTTGCTCCTATACTTATAATATGGGCTGGAGCTGGAATTACTGGAATAGTAGTTATTGTTACCATATCAATAGTAGTTACAATACTTTCAGCCTATAACTACTTCATAACCGTTGAAGAAGAAAAAATTAAAATGCTAAAAAGCTTTGGTGCAACTAAATATCAAATACTCACAAAGCTTATTCTTCCTTCTAATATAGGTAATATTATAAATATAGTTAAGATCAATATTGGTATGTCATGGGTTGGAGTTATAGTTGGAGAGTTCTTGGTATCAAGATATGGAATAGGTTATTTGATCGTTTACAGTGGTCGAGTATTTAAGCTAGATAAAACTTAAGCCTATATCTAAATACTATTTTTTAGTATTTAGATATAGGCTAAGAATATTGATACTACATGTAAACGCATTCTGTGTTCCTTTCACTTTTTATAATATATCATTTTTATATGACACATTATAAAACTCAATGGCAAAAAAATACCTTATAGTAAAAAACTACAAGGTATTAATATATTAAATTATTCGTTATCTAAAACCATAATCTTTTGGAAAATTGGACTAAGTAGGCAAAGAATAATTCCTGAACCTATAGTTATTACTGTTACCAATCCAAACACTTGAAGTCCTCCCCACGATTCAACAAAGGCTGCAGACATACCCGCAATATAATTACCAACACCAGTTGCAAATAACCATACCCCCATCATAATAGCGGCAATTTGCTTTGGAGCAAGCTTACTAACCATAGATAATCCAACAGGAGATAAGAACATTTCTCCAACTGTATGCATAGTATATGCACCAAATAACCATAATATATTTGCTTTTACTGCTATATCAGTTGAATTTCCTCTCTCAAGAGCTGCCCCAGCCATAAGTCCAAATCCAATACCAAGAATAATTAATCCATAGCCCATTTTTGTTGCTGTAGGAATATCTCCTTTTTCACGCTTAGACAGCTTAATAAACCACATAGCAAATATAGGACCTAAAACTATACATAAAAATGGATTTATAGATTGGAACCAGCTTGTTGGAACCTCAAATCCACCTACATTTCTATTAATATAATCATGTGTATACATAGTTAAACTGGAACCTGCTTGCTCAAATGCAGCCCAGAAAATGATAACAAAGAAAGAAAGTGCACAAATTGCAAAAACTCTTTTCTTTTCATCCTTTGTTAAAGGTTGTTTTTCTGACTTATTTAAATCTTTATTTTTAGCTTGTTTTTTAGATGCATCATATTTTCCAACATCACCAAGATATTTTTTACCAAATAATATATATATTACAGTTCCAATTAACATACCTATAGATGCAGTAAGGAATCCATACTTATATCCATAACTAATCACTTCTGTTCCATTTGTTTTTGCAAATATTTTTTCTGCAACTGTACCACATATAAAAGGAGCTAAAAGAGCACCTATATTTATAAATGTATAGAAAATAGAATATGCTCCATCTTTTCTAGGGTCATTATTATCATAAAAATCCCCTACAATAGAAGTTATATTAGGCTTCCAAAGACCATTACCAATTACAATACACATTAAAGATCCATACAACATAGTTTTTGTATTAGTCATAAACAGCATGAAGGTTCCAATAGCTATAAATATAGAACCAATAAAGAAAGTGCTTCTCTTTCCCAAAAACGTATCTGATATATATCCACCTAATAGTGGAGCAAAATATGCACTCATAGTAAATGTAGAATAAATAGTCGCCGCTGTAACAGTATCAAGTCCTAGTCCCCCTTGAATTGCAGTTGTTGTTAAAAACAACATCAACAGACCTCTCATACCATAGTAGTTAAATCTTTCAAATATTTGAAGCGTTGATACCAGCCAAAAACCCGCTGGATGACCTTTTTTCTCAATAACTGCTTCACTCATTGTTAAATCCCCCCTTATTTTATAATTAGGATTAGATTAAACCTTAAGATTTCGTATTTTCATTAAATGATTGCATTATGATATGTAAAATATTAAGGAAAATTTTCATCCTATATTTGAAATTATTTTACCATATAAATAATATTATACGCAATCCAATTTTTTAATTATTTTAAATTTTCTAAATTTTCAAGGAACACCTTCGATATCTATTCATAAATCGCTATTATATGTATATAAATTTCATTATACGTAATGCATTGATGGTATAAAGCTAGATAAAAAACGCTTATTAAATAATAACTACTATTCTTAATTTAGTAGAAATATTTTAATAAGCGTTATTTTTTTCTATCTATCTATTCTTAGTATACACTACTTTTTAATATATATCTTTTCTATTCCACTCATATAAGTTCTTAAAACATCTAGCATAATATCAGTTGTATCTATTATTATTAAACAAAATCGAATAATAAATTTATAATTGTTTAAACATATTTGGGGTAACACCTGTATTCTTTTTAAATATCTTATAAAAATAGTTTAGATTATTATAACCTACTTTATGCGCTACCTCTTTAATTGACAATTCTCCCTCTTTTAATAACTCACGAGCCTTTTTAATCTTTAAATTATTTATATATGTAACAAATGTTACTCCACAGTGTTTTTTAAACACTCTTGCAATATAACTTGAACTTGTATGATATTTATCCGCGCATTTTTTTAATTCAATATTTTCTTGATAATTATTATGTATGTGTTCTAGTACTTGGTTTAAAATTTGGTTGTCTGAAGTTTTATATTCTAATATTTTTTCTACAGATTCAACAAATTGCTCAGATTCAATAGGCTTAAGTAGTATATCTTTTGCTCCTAGCCTTAAAGATAGTTGAGCATATTCAAAATAACGATATGCAGTAATAACAATAAAATCAATAGATTGTTTTTGTAAATCTTTTATTTTTTTTATAACTTCAAGTCCGTTTAAAATGGGCATTCTAATATCTATAAAGGCAATATCAGGTTTTAACTTATTTATCATATCTAATGCTTCATCTCCTGCAAACGCCTCTCCAATAACTTCTATGGGTAAATCATTTTTTTTGATTAGATATTTTATAAGTTCAACAGATAACTCTTCATCATCAGCAATAATGGCTGTTCTCATTCTAACTCCTCCTATATAAGCTCTATAATATATTTTTAAATTAAACTTATTTTTACGCTCATACCTTTATTTAGCGAGCTACTTATTTCAAATTTACAATTATTTTCATAAAGTAATTGTAACTTAGAATAAACCATCATTAATCCACTCATTTCATATTTTTCATAATTATTAATCTTATTTTTAAGCTTATTTAAATCTTCTTCATTTAATCCTTCTCCATTATCGTTAATTTCAATTATTAAGTTATTTTTATATAATTTTAAAATAATATCTATTTTCATATCTTTTTTCATATTTTTAAATCCATGAGTAAAGCAGTTTTCTATAATTGGTTGCAAGCAATTGAATGGAATAGTTTTATTTTCTATGTTAGTTTTAATATAAAAATTCACTTCCAACTTGTGCCCAAATCTCAGCTCTTGCAAGCTAATATAATTTTGTAAATAGCTAATTTCATCTTTTAATTGAATAAAGTAGATTCGATTTTTTGAAGTATATTTCAACATTTTGGAAAGATTCATGATACTTTCATAGGTTTTTAAAGAATTTTCTTTTATAGCAAGACTTGCTATACTATTTAGCGTATTAAATAAAAAATGGTTATTAATCTTTATATCTAACATTTCATCTTTTAATGACTTTAATGATTCTTCTTCCTTGTTTTTTAAAATATAAGCATTCTCTATAGCTACACCCAATTTTTTTATTTGTTGAATTATAGCATTTAACGTCCCTTTTGGTGTAGTCTGTAAAGAATTAGGTAGTCCATCCGAAAAGCTTGAATCCGTATAGCCATAGTTGTCTAACTGAGTACTGCATGAAGATGTTCGAATATGTCCTCCTTTAATTGTTCCAATAATTTCATTGTTGAATATAATAGGCATAATGAATACGGTTAGTCCACAAGGACATACAAAAGCTGATAAATCTGTATGATTAGGTGATTCATATCCATTCTTAATTTTATAAATACAACAGTTTTCAATGCTTTTATCAACTGAACACTTAGATGTGCAAATTTCAGGATAGTTTCTACCTGATATAATAATATTTCCGTTTAAATCAAAAATAGAAATTGGTATTTTTAATGGTTCAGCTATTGTTTCATATATATTTTTTATCTCATCATTGATTTTTGTGATATCTTGATATGTTGTGTTTTTAGTAAGAATAGTACTCTTTTTTTGTAATAAATTTTGTTCATAATTAACAGGAACTGATATAACAAGTTGTTTTATAGGTTCATCTCCAGTATTTATTGTTTCATGAACAGATCCTGCTTCAATATGATAGATCAAACCTGAATTTATATTACTGATTTTATCTTCAATAAGCTGAATTCCTTTTCCAGATAATACATATATCACTTGTTCATTACCATAATGTATATGCCTATCTTGACGCTTATTTTGAAAAATTGTAGTTATTCCTACATTTATTATATTCATAGAATTGCTAGGATTAGGCTCATAAATCCACTCTATTTGTCCCCATTCAAAAGATTGTATATTTTTTATATTCAAAATACATTCACCTCGAAATTAATTTCTTTTATCTGCCTTAACAGTTTCTTATTTTATAATTCTATATCAAACCATTTTTTCCTATACTTAAAGCATGGACTTCTTATTTATTTTTATATAATTATTTCATGAAACCAAGATAAATTATATTAACTATTTTGACTTTTTATTGAATAGAATTCTAAAAGTCAAACTTATATAACTTGAGCCTATAGCTAAAGATTACTTTGTACTTTTAACTATAGGCTCAGAATACTTGTAACACACATATTTCTTATTTTAAATTATCTACTAATTGTTTCTTTTTTATTTCAGCTGCAATGAGTATAAGAATAGGTAAAATAACCTGAAACGGAAGAGCATACAAAGGATATATATCTAATGCGAATTTTGATTTTTCCATTATGCTATCATGAATAAAATAAGATAAATTAATTATCAATAACCCAATTGGAGTAACTAAAAATTTATAATCATTAAAACAAAGTATTTTAGCAATTCCATTACAAGTACTTAATAAACACATACTTACTTTTATAAATCCAGCAATTAAAAATGCACCAGCTATAACAATTTCAAAACCAGCAGATATGTCTCCTATTTCTAATAATCTAACAGATGCATATGACGGGAAGTACATATTTTTAGAAACAGCAACCCCTAACACTAAGATATCATTAACAGAAAGTACAAATAATACTACCCATCCTATTAATATCCCTAATGTATACACCTTGTAAGAAGCTTTTTTATCAAATGAAGAAAAAATTGTTGTAAATACAATTGTTTGAGTAAATGGAAATATAAATGCATGAAAAGAAGCTTCCATAACTATATTTAAATCTTCATTAAATAAAGGACGCAAATTATTTATGTTTATTTTATCAATTAATAATAAGAAAACTATTACTATCAAAACAATAATTATTATAAAAAAAAATTCGCTCCATTTAGCTATTACTTCAATTCCTTCCTTAACTATCCAAATACATAATACACCAGTAAATATCATTGGTATAATTTCAGGAGTCTCTGGAAGAGCAACTACATAAATAAAATCACCAAAAACTCTTAATACTAATCCACCTAAAAAGAATGAAAACCAAATAAATAATATACAGATTCCTTTACCAATATATTTGCCTAAAACAAGTTCAAGGATATCATACAAATCTTCATTAGGAAAAAGTGATTGAAGACGAGCATGTATTAATACTATAGGCAAAGCAGACAAAATTGATAAAATAAGAGCTACCCATATATCTTTTTTTGCTTCACCTGCTGTAGTCAGTATCATTGAACTTCCCATTATAAATAAACTTATAATGTATATCCTTTGCTTATTAGAAATAGCTTCTTTATTCATTAGTTGCTCCTCCAAATATTAGTTAACTATTATATATGTTTTCCAAATTAACTAAATTTATAGAAACTTTCTTGAAATATTGCAATAAAAATATATCATCTAAACACAAAAGAAGATAAATATACATTAATAAAAGCCATGAATAACCATGGCTTAATTCAAAATAATAAGTATCGTTAACCGAAATTTCATTATACTATTGTGCTTTAATTGACCGTTTATTCTTTATTTCAGCAATAATCCATATAAAAATAGGAAAAATAACTTGAAATGGGAAATGATAGTAAGGCCATACCTCTTTATTAAATTCATAATAATATGGTATGCTATCATATTGAAAATACGATAGATTAATTACTAATAAAGAAATAGGTATTATGATAAATCTATACTTTTTATATCCAAATACTTTAGTAATCCCTTTACATATACATAGCAATAGTATACTTATTTTAATAAAACCACCTAATATAAATGTAAGAAATACCATTACTTCTGCTCCTTGAAATAAATTACCCAACTCTGTTTTTGAAGCAGTAGCACGAGTGGGGTAATATACTCTTGTTGCAGCATCTACTCCTATAACTAAAATATTGATTATAGAAAGTATGCATAAAAATATTCCTCCTATCAATAACCCTAGTATATAAATTTTATAAGGAGATTTCTTTGTTTTAAAACTGAAAAAGCCCATAGTAAATACTACTGTTTGAACAAATGGAAAAGTAAATGCACTAAAAGCACCTTCTAAAACAGGTTTAAATCCTTCAGCTAATGTAGGTTTCATATTGTCCATATTCATATCTGGAGTCAACAATAGTATCATAATAAAAAAAGAAATAATAGGTATAGGCAATAAAAATTCTGCCCACCTTCCCAAAACTTCAATACCTTCTTTTATTCCCCAAGCACATAAAATACACAAGCTTATGATTGGTACGATTTGAGGAGTATTTTCTAAATTAACAATTCTAATAAACTGTCCATAGTTTACTAAAATATCAGAAGCAAAGAAAAATACAAACCATGTATATAGTAATATCATTATTTTCCCAATGAACTTTCCAAAACAAATTTCAAAAATATCAAACAAATCTTTATCTGGAAATATGTAGTGAATACGAGAATATATAATAACCATAGGGAATACCATAATCATTGCTAAAATAAAAGCTAACCAGGCATCTTGTTTAGCTTCAAGTCCCATTACAAATATAGAATTGGACCCTATTATAAACAAAGTTACAATTGATATCCCTTGTTTATCTGAAATTACTTCTTTATTCATTATCTATTCCTCCAAATTTAGATACTTATCATATTAATCATTTAGTTTAATACTGAATTATATAGTATGTTTCATATTTTTCCCCAATTGACCAAATTTATTAAAGAACTCTTGTTGAATTTCAAAAGCCACCTAATTTTAAACTCAGGTGGCTGTTAATCTAATTACTAAAATATATTATACTTCTAATAAATTTTGCATTTTTATCAAGTTTATTAATAATATTTACTTCTTTAGATTCTTCATCTTTTCCCATATAACTTAAAAGTAAATCTCCTTCACAAAGTGTCGCTTGTGAATCTATTTCTATACTAACATTCCCACTCACTACATACAAAACATTTGCTACATAATCATATTCTTGTTTATTAATA
This sequence comes from Tepidibacter aestuarii, assembly GCF_934924865.1. Lineage (NCBI taxonomy): Bacteria > Bacillati > Bacillota > Clostridia > Peptostreptococcales > Peptostreptococcaceae > Tepidibacter > Tepidibacter aestuarii. The sequence goes on from NZ_OW235315.1 coordinate 2,732,338, forward strand.
TCAAATACGATTTTTTTAGAACTACACTCATCAACACACATATATTCTAAATCCCCTTCACAGTCATTCATCATAAGGTTAAAGTCTGTAACTCTTCCATAGCTCTTTGTCTTCCAATCACCACAAAATCTATCTTGCTCGAATTCTTTAAGCTTCACGCTATGATGACCTTCATGCTCTAAAAGTAATTCACCATCTAAAATCATTATTTTTCTCTTAATATTAGGTAGGTGAGTAAATACTGATTCATCAACATCAACCCTTGCAGAGCTTAGCCTCCACTTGAAATTAAGTTCCTTATACTCAGAATCATATGGATATATACACAATTGTGTTGTAGTCCCTCCAGACCACTCAGTTGTCTTGTGTTCACTTTTTCTTATAATTTTAATATTTTCCTCCATCCTAATTCCCCCTGTTTTGGTCGTATCATTATATAATTCTTTGGATAAAGGTATATCACCTTTATATTATGCATAGATATCAATATCTATTAATTCGTTTGAATACTTGTTGTGGTGATTTTACCATCTACTTTACTTAGATTCTTTATTTTTAGAGTTGGATTAGTAACACCGCATTCATTCAAAATAGTTTGAAACACTTTAAATTCATTTCTCTTTATTACGACTTCAACTTTATATCTTGCATCTCCGTTATTACCTCTAGCTAGAAAATTATTAACTGTATAACCTACCGCTCTAAGTTTTTCTGCTATTTCAATCATTTTATCTTTATTCTTCAAAAACAAATCTACTTCCAAAATACCAAGTGCTAAACGTTCTTCAATTTTTGATCCTATAAAAACTCCTACAGGTTTACCTAGTGCATATGCAACAGTAAAATGCATTCCTTCAGAACTAGTCACTTTATTAACTACCATTGCAAAAATCATAGCATCTATAAATACTAAAAAATAAACTGGATTCATAATTTTTTTTGATATTAATATAGATTTTAATGTTGCTAAAATATTGGTAAAAGACGTTATTAGAAATAAACCAATAAGTGAAAATATAACTTCTTTTGTCATAGTTGTACCTCCTTTTTTATTTTTATTTGTAAGTATCGCACAGCAAAGAAACTAATAATATATATTAGTAAATAATGAGTTATTCGAAAAAACACTATGATTAAAACCTAACCCTTTATACTAAATATGAATACTATGTAAACATATGGTAATCCATGTTATTATATTAAAACTCAAATGCAGTTAATTATACAATTTTTTCATTTAAATAATTTACATTGGAAATTTAAAATAGAATAAATCAGATTTAATAATTCGAATATTTTAAGAATCCTTAACATAAAACAATTCTATATTATTTTTTATGTTAAGAATAAAATGAAAAGTATCTTAATAATAATTTTAGAACTAACGATAAGATTATTTTGAAAAATTATTTATACTTATACTCTGTTTCGCCGCAACAACAGAACAACTTTTCTAGTATATCACTAAAACCAAGATAAAGTCAATAAAAAAACACACTTATTAAAATATTAGCTTTTATAGCCTTATTTTAATAAGCGTGATTACTGGTATTCATACCCAATAGGAATAAATTTATTTAATTAAATTTTTATCCTTTAAAAAATCTGTAGCTATTACATTTAAATCTTCTTTTTTAACATCTGCTCTATAATTTAGTTTTTGCATTTCTTCATCGCTTAATATATTTTCTAAATTATTTAAAAGAGGTGTAAGCTCTTTATATTCTTTTAAAGTTTCATTATGAACTAGTGGAGCTGCATAATACGGTGGGAAGTAGCCTTTATCATCCTCTAATACCTTAAGTCCTAACTCCTTTAGTTTTCCATCAGTTGCAAAAGCATTTATAACGTCTACTTTATTCTCATCTATAGCATTATATAAAAGACCTGGTTCTAAAGCCTTAATATCCTTAAAGTCAAATCCATAAAGCTCTTTTAATCCACGATACCCATCCGGTCTTTCTAGCATTTCAACTGTAGATCCAAATCTTAACTTGTCTGAAAGATTAGCTAAATCAGAAAAACTATTTATATTATATTTCTCAGCTAATTCTTCTTTAACAGTCATAGTGAATGTATTGTTAAATCCTAGTGATTTAAACCACTTCAGGTTATATTTATCATTAAACTCTTTCTTAACTATATTATATACTTCATCAGATGAAGGTATATCCCCTTCTTTTTTAAGTATACTAACATACCCTGTTCCTGTATACTCTACATACATATCTATTTCTTTAGATTCCAAAGCCTTAAATGCTGGGAATGTTCCACCAAGCTCTATAACATCTGTTTCTAAATCAGTGTTATTTTCAATATATACAGATAACAACTCTCCCATAATCCTTGCTTCTGTAAAGTTTTTAGTCCCGATTGTTATAACATCGTCTTTTTTATTTATTCTAGCATAAAATATAGAACCTATTAATATTACAGGTATCATAGTAAATATCAGAGCTTTTTTCATAACAGTTTTATTAGTTATCATATGACCAACAGCTCTAACAGGTAATTTGTTTTCTACAATCCCTAATATAAAGTCTACACATAAAGCAAGTACAGTAGTAGGAATAGCTCCTGCTAATATCATTCCTGTATCACTCATAGATATTCCTTTGAATATGAAATCCCCTAATCCACCTGCTCCTATAAGTGATGCAATTGTTGCTGTACCTATATTAATAACTGTTGCAACCCTAATCCCTCCCATAATTATAGGAAATGCAAGTGGCAAAGTAACCATTAGAAGAATCTGTCTTGAAGTCATCCCCATACCTTTTGCAGATTCTTTAACCGCTCTATCAACACTATTAATACCTATATATGTATTTTTTATAATAGGAAGTAATGCATATAAAAACAATACTAAAACAGCAGGTCTATATCCTATTCCGCCTATAATAGGTATTGGGATTATAAATCCGAATAAAGCAAGACTTGGTATAGTCTGAAATATATTAGCAGCTCCTAATATCATACTTCCATACTTCTCACTTTTTGAAACTATAATGCCTAAAGGTACACCTACAATAACCGCAAATAAAACTGCTATTAAGGTTATTTCCATATGTTCAACTAACTTTTGTATAATTAGCCCCATATTATTTATCATATAATTAAACAACTAATCTCAACCCCTTTTTAATCTATATTTATTAAATCAGATATAACATTAAGTAGTGAACTCTTAGTTATTACCCCTTTAACTACATTTTCTTTGTTGGTAACAGGAAGGAATCTTACATGCTTTTTCTTCATAATATCTATAACCTCAACTAAATTTAAATCTTCATTAATAGGTTCAACACTAGTATTCTTTATATCCTTCATCTTCACACTAGAATCTGTATTAATAAACTCTTTTCTTGTTACATAACCTTGATAATTATTTTCCTTATCTATAACTATTAAAAATTCAACTTGTCTTTCCTTCATTCTCTCTATAGCCTGTACTATACTTCTTCCAGTAAATACCTTTGGATAATCCTTTATCATTATATCCTTAGAAGATAACATTTCTGGTTGTCTCCATAGACGATCCTTGCCAACAAAATTTTCTACAAATTCGTTTGCAGGATTAATTAGTATTTCCTCTGGTGATGCGTATTGTACAACCTTTGAATCATTCATAACAGCTATTTTATCTGCAAGCTTTATAGCCTCATCCATATCATGAGATACTAGTACAATAGTCTTCCCTAGTTCCTCTTGAAGTCTAACCATTTCATCTTGAAGCTGCTCTCTTGTTATAGGATCAAGTGCCGAAAAAGGCTCGTCCATAAGTATTATATCTGGATTCACAGCAAGAGCTCTAGCAATACCTACCCTTTGCTGCTGTCCTCCACTTAATTCATGCGGATATCTATCATAATATTCATTAGCAGGAAGCCCTACTAAATCAAGTAATTCTCTAGCTCTTTCATGTCTTTTCTTTTCTTCCCATTTTTTAAGAAGAGGAACTAACTCTATATTTTCTCCAACAGTCATATGAGGAAATAGGCCCACTCTTTGTATTACATAACCTATATTTCTACGAAGTTCCGTAGACTTAACCTTAGATATATCTTTTCCATTTATGTATATTTTCCCCTCAGTAGGTTCTATAAGTTTATTAATCATTTTCATTGTTGTAGTTTTACCACATCCACTCTCTCCAATGAATACAACAAACTCTCCTTCTTTTATTTCTAAATTTAAATTATTGATTACTACACTTTTATCAAAAGATTTTTTTATATTTTCGAATTTAATCAATCTTTCTACCCCCTTTTTTATGCATAATAAAAAGTGCAAAATAATTATATCTGCACAAATAGATATTTTGTGTTTTTTATTGAAAATATAGATTTTTTAATATCTGAAATTTGAGATTTATGAAACTAGATATAAAAATATGCTAGAACTGAGATGTGTATTATAAGAATTAAATAAAAAATTCGTCTAATTGCTACGCACTGACTCATATCGCCAACGATACCTACGGGCTCCGTTGCTCAAAATAGTTGCAAGTGCAGATATTCAATCAATGTTATCCACAGATTCAAAACTATATAATTTCCTATAAAAAAATAATAGTATTTTTTTTGCAACAACTTTACTATATCATATAAGTTGTAACCTGTAAAATTTTTTAAATTTTAATTTCATGTTCTCCTTGACAAATACAAATAATGAATCTCAAATATATTAAAAATAAGGCTCATAAAAATGATTTTGCTTAAAATCATTTTTATGAGCCTTATTTTTAATATATAGTATTAATTACAAAGATGTTCTACTTTCGCAGTACTCACATTTATACTCTTTCTTTTCCTCATTGACCAATATAAACTCAACTTCATCTATATTCTCAACAGTAGTTATACATCTTGGATTTTTACATTTAAATATTCCTTTTACCTTTTCAGGAATTGAAAGCTTTATTTTTTCTTTTATTTTCTCATCCTCTATTACATTAACAGTTATATTAGGATCTATTATCCCAAGTACTGTAAAGTCTATATTTATTTCATTCTCAATTTTTATTATATCTTTTTTATCCATGGCCTTTGAACTTACATTTTTTAAAAGTGCAACTGAGTAATCAGCCTTATGAAGTCCTAATTGTTTAAATATCTTATATCCACATCCAGCCTTTATATGATCTATTACTATGCCTTTTTTTATACTATTTATATTAAGCATCTACATCAACCCCCAATAACTTCATAATTAAAGCCATTCTAACAAACATTCCGTATCTAGCCTGTTCAAAATACACAGCTCTAGGGTCATCATCTACTTCAGTTGATATTTCATTTACTCTTGGAAGTGGATGAAGTACAAGCATATCTTCTTTTGCATTTTTTAATTTATCTTTTGTAAGTATATAGCTGTCTTTAAGTCTTAGATATTCTTCTTCACTTACAAATCTCTCTCTTTGTACCCTAGTCATATAAAGTATGTCAACCTTGTCTATTACTTCTTCTAAGCTTGAAGTTTCGTAGTAGTTTCCCTGTATTTCTTCTTTTATATAGTCTGGAATCTTAAGTTCAGATGGGGATATGAATATAAACTTTGTGTTTTGATATCTAGCCATGGCCTTAACTAACGAATGTACAGTACGGCCAAACTTTAAGTCTCCACAAAGCCCTATAGTAAGATTATTTAAATCTTTTTTCAAAGATTTTATAGTAAGTAAATCAGTAAGAGTTTGGGTAGGATGTTGATGTCCTCCATCACCTGCATTTATTACAGGTATATTTGAGTATTTAGATGCAAGGTAGGCACTACCTTCCTTTGGATGTCTCATAGCTATTATGTCAGCATAGCACCCAACAGTTCTTATAGTGTCAGCAAGTGATTCTCCCTTTGATACAGAAGATGAACCCGGCTCAGAAAAACCTACTAAACTTCCACCTAGCCTAAGCATAGCAGCTTCAAAGCTGAACCTAGTTCTAGTAGATGGCTCATAAAATAATGTAGATAATAACTTCCCTTTACAAACATCAGTATACTTCTCAGGGTTTTGGATTATTTTTTCACCAAGACTTAATACTGAGTCTAACTCTCCTAGTGAAAAATCATTAGGTTGGATTAAATTTCTTCCTTTTAACATAATATTACCTCCTTTACAGCCTCTCTGGACTACTTTAAAAGATTTTTTTGTATATTAAAAAATGCCTTTCTATATAGAAAGGCATAATTACAGACATACTCATATAAATACGCAATTAAATGCATATTTAATATTTATCCATATTTATAACCTTCCCAGCCTCTCTGGACCAGTATTAAAGATTTGTTTTTATTAATAATTATCGTACCATTATACATATTGTATGTCAATATATTTTATAAGTTTATATATGGATATTATTTCATTTCAACTTCAATTCCTTTATCCTTTAGTTTTTGTATAAATGCATACTTTTTTTGTATATTGCAATCATCTATGCTTACTTTCTTCAAATTTTTAAGTTCGAACACTTTAGATACATCAAGTGGATAAATCCTATTTAAATAAAGTTCTTCAAGACTTTCAAATTTCTCTATACCATCAAAAGTAACTATTTGGGAACTTCCAAGATATAGCTCGTTTATATTTTCAACTGGTTTTATACAATTCAAATCTTTCGTATATTCTATCCCCCTAATATGCAGTTTTTTTAAGTTTTGAAAGTTTTTTAAATTATACAGTTTACCATATCTAGGATGTGAAATATTCAAGCCTTCTATATTATTAATTTCAGGTATAGATTTCAAATCATTCAAATCCATATACCATAATCCTAACTCCTTGAGACTCTCATTTTTCGCCAAAGGAGAAAAATCATTTATTCTATAAGCATCAGAAATATTTAGTTCTTTTAAATTAGTAAAATACTCTACCCCCTCTATACTGTTTATATCTGCTGACCCATGTATCATCAGCTTTTCAATGTTCTCCAAATCATGAGGTTCTATCTTTCCTTTTATATCATATTCTTTCGATATATATCTCCTAAAATTTATATCCTTTATTATATTGTTTGATTTAATATAATAGTCCGTATAAAAGAATAATATTAATATAAATAGCATAATACCACATAAAATTCTTATGTGTTTATCAAGATTTTTTTTATATAAATAAATTAGGTAAACTCCTAATATACTCAACAAGATTATATAATTAGGTATATATATTGAAAATCTAAACAGCATACAATTAAATATCATAATCATTGGAATACTGCACCTTATAAATATCTTCCTCCATATATCTTCTCTTGGTTCTTTCATAAGTTCACTTATAATAGATCCTACCATAAGACCAGCCCAAACACCTGAGAATTTACCATCTGATGATAAATTCATATAAAATAATTGAATAATCATATACACTATCATAATCAACATAATCAAGCATAACTCTTTTTTACTGGTTTTAATATTATCCATAACCTTCCCCCTAATTATATAAACCTTATATTTATATAATATCATCTTTTACTTTTTTTACCATAAGTCTTGTTTATTATATTCTTTAATTTTTCAATATGATTTTAGATTTTTTGATAAATGATTAAGCTCGTTTAATATTTAAGAACTCCACTAAAAAATAAAGGGAATTAAAATGTTAGCCCATGATTTAAATATTTTTGTATAAAACTTGTATTACAGTGTTTGAATATCTGTTAAGAAAGTTCGTTGTTTGACCGTTAGGGAGTTTAGAACTTTTAAGATATTCAATAAGATGTAATAGTTAGTTTTATTAAAAATATTTAATACATGAGCGGTATTTTAATTCCCTTTATTTTGGGTTCAGCACATAAATTCGATTATTTTTGTAATATTTATTATTCTAATCCAGCTGCTATCCTAACCTTTTCCTGATGATACTCGTCTACCAGTCCATCTTTATGTCTAGTACTATTTAAAAAATGTATATCAAAATGCCCTTCAAAATTATTATCCGTTATATACTGTACACTATGAGGCATAAATGACATTGATGCTGCAATTCTTCTTCCATCTACTTCAACTAAAACAGCTCTAGTATTCCACGAATATCCTCCCCAGACTTGCTTTGCTATATCCGTATCATTACTTGTCAATGGTTCACAGTCGGCATGATTTGCTCCTATAGTTCTTTTTACCATAAAAGATTTTCCAGTTTCTATATCCGTAACTTTAGCTACATCGTTAATCGCCATTATATACTGTGCCTCAGTCCACCAATCTAGATATTCTCCATACTGACTTCCCATTGTTTCTTTTATAGGTATGTTGTGAACCGGAACTCTCAATTCTTGCCCTATACTAAGTTGACTATTTGCTGTTAAGTTATTCGCATCTAGTAATTCCTGCATAGGAATTCCATTGTCAATACTTATGCTCCAAGTAGTTTCACCAGATTGAACCTTATGAGTTTTATATGTTATCGTTGGTTCTTTAGATTCTACATTCCCTTTAAGATAAATCGTTTGACCTTCATATATATTATCTGAAGATAAGTTATTTATGCTCTTTAAAGAAGCTACTGATACATTGAACATTTGAGATATTTTCCACAGAGTATCTCCTTTTTTAACTATGTATTTAGTAGTATCAACACTTTTATTTTCTTGATTTATTATAAGTTTTTGACCTATATATAGGTTATCATTAGTTAGATTATTATCTTTTTTTATTTTATCAATAGTTGTATTATATGTTTGAGATAACTTATACAATGTATCGCCTGATTTTACTACATAAACATTATTAGATGGTATCTTTAAATTTTGATCAACATATATAGTATCACTAGTTAAATTATTTACAGATTTTATTTCACTAATAGACACATTAAATTTATTAGCAATAGACCATAAACTATCTCCGCTTTGAACCTTATAGTCTATAAAAGAGTTTTGATTTATACTTGATTGATTAGTAGCTGCGAATACTTGTGTACTTGGAACAGCAAATGATGTGATCAACATAGAACCTAGCATAACTTTACACATAGCTATTTTAAGATTAGGAAACTGAGTCTTTATATATTGTTGTACTTGATCTATAAAATTAGAATTTTCATTTTCTCTTATTTTATCTAGCTCATCTGCAAACTCTGTATTAATATTATTTAAGTATATTACTAATAGATACTCTCCATTTTCTTGTTTTAGCTTATAGTTTTTAATAAAATCCATTTTATTCACCTCTGTATATGATAATATTTTTATTATTATCAATTTGGCAGGGTTTATACACAACATATATCCTTGCAAGTCCATATCCTTATTTGCTATACTACATATAATAAATTTTGATCGATAAGGAGACCTTTTTATTATGAGAAAAGCCACTTTAAATGATTTAGATAATATTATGGATATAATAAAAGAAACTGTAAAAGATATGAATTCATCTAACAACTATCAGTGGGATGATAATTACCCCAACAACAATACCTTTAAAAATGATATAAACAATAACACTCTATATATAAAAGAAATTGGCGGCAATATAGCTGGATTTATATGTGTTGACTACAACGAAACAAAAGAATACGATGAACTAGATTGGTCTTTAAATGAAAAGGCTGCTGTTATTCATAGGATGGCTGTTAATCCTAAATTCAGAAGAAGAGGTATAGGTACTAAGTTGATAAACTTTGCAAAAGAAATAGCTGTAGATAAAAATATAAATCATATAAAAACTGATACTCATTCATCAAATGATAAAATGGATAATCTATTTAGAAAATGCGGATTTAATCCTGTAGGTAAAGTTCAATTTGAAGGAAAAGAAGATACTTTTATATGTTATGAAAATGTACTAAAATAGCCTATTTAAAATAGGCTATTTTTTAGATTTCCATTATTATAGGTATTACATAAGGTCTTCTCTTTGTCTTTTCGTATAAATATCTCTCTATTGATTTTTTCATATTTCTCTTAAGAGCATACCACTCTGTTATATTGTTTTCTAAGCATCTATCTAGTTCTTGAGCTGCAATTTCTTTAACTGAATTTATTAATTCCTCAGATTCTTTAACGTATACAAATCCCCTACTTATTATATCAGGTCCTGCTATTACGCTATAAGTCTCTTTCTCTATTGTGACCACTATATTCATCATTCCATCTTGAGCTAGATTTCTTCTATCTCTAAGAACTATGTTACCTACATCTCCTACTCCTAAACCATCTACGAATACACTTCCAGTTCTAACTTTGTCACCTTTTTCAGCTTTATCCTTTGATAGCTTCAAAACATCTCCTGTTTCTAATGTAAATATATCATTTCTGTTCATTCCAAGTTTATTTGCAAGATTTGCATGATGTTTTAAATGTCTGTATTCTCCATGAACAGGCATAAAGTACTTAGGTGTAGTCAAAGAATGCATAAGCTTTAATTCTTCTTGGAATGCATGTCCAGATACATGAACATCCTCTAAATCCTTGTATATAACCTCTACATTTTTTCTGTATAATTCATTTATAACTTTAGATATAAGCTTATCATTCCCTGGTATTGGAGATGCTGATACTATATATAAATCATCTGGTTTTATCTTTATCTGTCTGTGATTAGAAAAAGCTATTCTAGAAAGACCCGCCATAGGTTCTCCTTGACTTCCAGTTGTTATTATAGTTATATTCTTGTCTTCATAATCATCTATTTCATCTACATCTATTATATATTCATCTGGTATATGAAGATATCCTAAATCTCTTGCTACCTGAGATATATTGACCATACTTCTTCCACTAAATGCTACCTTCCTATTATATCTTATAGATGCATTTATTATTTGCTGCATTCTATGAACATTGGACGCAAATGTAGCTACTATAACCCTTCCTCTTGCACGTCTTAGGACTCTTATTAAGGTTTCTCCTATTGATTTTTCTGATAGTGTATGTCCTTTTCTCTCTACATTTGTACTATCTGCCATAAGAAGAAGTATACCCTCATTTCCTAACTCAGCAATCCTTTTTAGGTCCATAGGAAGGTAATCTATAGGTGTATAATCTATCTTAAAATCTCCTGTATGAAGTATAGTTCCAACAGGAGTATGAATAGCTATACTACAAGAATCTGCTATACTGTGAGTAGCCCTTATAAATTCCATTTTAAAATGATTCAGTTCTACAACATCTGAAGCATTAACTGGATTAAGTGTACAGCTTGATAGCAAATTGTGTTCTTTTAGTTTATTCTCTATAATTCCAAGCGTTAGCTTAGTTCCGTAAAGTGGAACATTGAGCTGTTTTAGTATATACGGTATAGCTCCTATATGATCCTCATGCCCATGAGTTATAAATATTCCCTTTACCTTATCTTCATTTTTTAATAAGTAGCTTATATCCGGAATTATCATATCAACTCCGTACATATCCTCATCTGGAAAAGCTATACCACAGTCTATAACTACAATCTCATCTTCATATTCAAATGCAGTAATATTTTTTCCAATCTCTCCAAGTCCTCCTAGAGGAATTACTTTTACGCATTTTTCATTTTCCATTTATTATCCTCCTTTTTAAATTGCTTAATACTATAAGTTTTCCTTATAAAAAAGTCTTTATACTAAAAATTTCAAAAGAATACTTTTTTGAAATTCATCTATCATTTTCATACCTTACTAAATTCAAAAATATGTATCTTAAAATACTAACACTTGCTTTTAATTGTTATCTTATTGTTGAAAATATATACTTATAGTACAATGATATCTATATACTAAGGAGGGATTATATTGGAAAAACTTTTTTATGAAGATCAATACCAGAAATCTTTTACTGCAACTATACTGGATGTAATCGAGAAAGAAGGTAAATCTCATATAGAGCTAGACAGAACCTGCTTTTATCCAGAAGGAGGAGGCCAGCCTAGTGATACAGGATTTATCGAAGATGCCAAAATAACTTATGTATACGAAGAAGACAATCATATATACCATGTTGCTGATAAAAAACCTAATAAAAAGAATAAGGTCAAATGTTCAATAGATTGGGGTAGACGATTTGATCATATGCAGCAGCATCTAGGACAGCATATTCTATCAGCTTCTTTTGTAGAATTATTCAATGCACCTACTGTTGGATTTCATCTAGGGAAAAATTATTGTACAGTAGATATTCAAAAGTTTTTGGACAAGTCTCAAATAGAAAAAGTTGAAAAGCTTGCAAATGATATAATACTTCAAAATATACTATTAGAGTTTTTATACCCTACTAGATCAGAGCTAAAAAAAATGAATATAAGAAAGATGCCTTCAAATTTAGATGGCCAAATAAGAATAGTTAAAATCGATGATCTTGATGTCAATGCATGTTGTGGAATTCATCCAAGTTCTACTATTGAGGTTCAAGTTATAAAGATAACTAAATGGGAAAAATACAAGGATTGTACGAGAATAGAGTTTTTATGTGGAAATCGTGCTATACGAGATTACTTTAACAAAAGCGAGTTTACATCTACTGTATGCTCCTCTTTGACTTGTGATACTGAGGCTGCTTTAATTCAAATAGAAAAGTTGACTAAAGAACTAAAAAAGACTTTATCTGAAAATAATAAATTAAAATCTAAAATAGCAGATTACGAAATAGAAGATATGCTTAGAAACTGTGAAGATACTAAGGGAATAAAAATCATAAAGAAAGTTTACGACAATGAAAGTGTAAAAACTGTAAATCTTATAGGTTCTAAACTGACTTCTTTTGATAATGTTGTTGCTCTGCTTGGAGTTAAAGGAGAGGATAAGTCAAACTTATTATTTATGAAATCCAAGAATATAAAAAATAGTAATATGAATGAATTGTTAAAAGATGCGATTACACTTATCGATGGTAGAGGTGGGGGAAATGAATTTTCTGCTCAAGGTGGGGGAAAGCAAGGTAATAATATAGATTCAGCTCTTGATTATGCTTATATGAAGATTTTAAATGCATAGTGATCTATCTAAGTTTAATTTAATTGATAGGAAAGTTTCCCTTTCCTATCAACTAAAAAAATTCAAGTATAGAATCCCTTGCTGTATTTACCATTAAATCCATCTCTTTATCATTAATAACATAAGGTGGCATAAAGTATATAACATTTCCTAACGGTCTTAATAGTACACCTTTTTTAAGAGCTATTTTATAAATCTGATAACCAACTCTACTCTTCCAGTCAAATCCTTCTTTAGTTTGTTTATCTTTAACAAGCTCAATAGCACCTATCATACCTAATTGTCTATATTCTCCGACATTCGGTAGTTCATTTAATATATTCTCTACTTTTTCTCTTAATAACTTAGACTTAATTATATTTTTTTCAATAACTTTTTCATCTTTAAATATATTAAGCGTCTCTACTGCAACAGAGCATCCCAATGCATTTCCAGAATAACTATGACTATGTAAAAAAGCCTTTAGCTTTGGATAATCATCATAAAAAGCATTATATATTTTATCTGTCATCAAAGTTAATGCTAAGGGCATATATCCTGCTGTTAAACCTTTAGATAAACACATAATATCTGGTGAAATTCGAGCATGTTCACATGCAAACATTTTCCCCGTTCTTCCAAACCCTACAGCTACTTCATCAGCTATTAAGTTAATATCATATTCATCGCATAATTTTCTTAGTTTTTTTAGATATTCTGAAGAATATATCTTCATACCCGCTGCCCCTTGTACCATAGGTTCTATTATTATAGCACTTATTTCTTCATGTTGTTTTTCAATAGTTTTTTCCATATTCTCAAAACACTCAGATTTGCAATTTTCTCGGTCTAATCCATATGGACATCTATAGCAATCAGGACCTTGTACTTTAATAACATCTAACAACAAAGGATTGAATACCTTATTATAAAGATCCACATCACAAACTGATAATGCACCAAGTGTTTCTCCATGATATGCATCTGATATCTTAACAAATTTTGTTTTTTTATTTTTTCCTATTTGTTGATGATATTGAAAACTTAATTTTAAAGCTATCTCTACTGCTGAAGATCCATTATCACCAAAAAATATTTTATTTAGACCATCTGGAGTTATATCTACTATTTTTTCAGCAAGCTCAATAGCTGCTTCATGAGAAAAATTTGCAAGCATAACATGCTCAAGTTTATTAGCCTGCTTATATAAAGCTTCATTTATCCTTTTATTAGAATGCCCAAATAAATTTACCCACCATGATGAAACAGCATCTAAATATCTTTTCCCATTCATATCCTCTAGAAAAACTCCTTCTCCTCGTTTTATAACTATCGGGTCAAATGTTTCATAGTCTTTCATTTGAGAACATGGATGCCAGATATATTTTAAATCTTTCCTTTGAAGTTCATTCATTTTACTCACTGCAAATCCCCCTATCTTTCCTTTTGAACAAATTCAATATTTTATTTATATCCAGATTTTTATCAAATTCTTTTCTTGCTTTTAAAATAAATTCTTCTTTTTCATCTAAGTCTAACTTATTTATTACAGAAATTATATCTAACCCTGTTATTGACTTAATAACTTCTATATTGTCATCTTCATAATAAGTTCCAGTATATTTATTTATTATTAATCCTCTTATTTGTATTCCTAAACTTTCTAGGAAATTCACCGTTAGTACAGTTTGATTAATAGCTCCTACTCCTATTGTTGTTACGATCATCACAGGAATATTTAAGTCTTTTACAAGATCATAAATGTAATATTTATCTCTTATTAACGGGACTATACTGCCACCTGCCCCTTCTACTATACAAAAGTCATATGTTTCATATAGTTTTTTATAATGATTTATTATTTTATTTTTATCTATATGTATATTCTCTATTTCGGATGCAAGATGTGGAGATACAGCTTCTTTAAAACAATAACAATTCATTATTTCATAGTCTTCATTAACTTCAGATACTTTTTTTATAAATTCTACATCACCCGATATTAATTTATTATCTTTTACTATTCCACCACTTTGCACAGGTTTGAAGCTAATAGCGTTATAATTATTCTTTCTTAAAATATAGTTTATCCCTGCTGTTATAAATGTTTTTCCAACATCAGTATCAATCCCGACTATAAAAATACCTTTATTCAAAAAACCACCCCTTTATCCTCTTATATCTCTAATCCAGCACAAATTATCATTTCTTTATCATTTTCAACATCACTTCCTATTGTAGTTAAAAAATTTCCTACTAATGCAGCATTTACTCCCGCTTTAAAACCTAAGCTTTGTTTATCTTTTAATGCCATTCTGCCTCCAGCATATCTAATATATGAGTTAGGTATAATATATCTAAATAATGCCATACTCTTAAGAATTTCTAATGGGGATATGACCTTTAAATCTTCGTATGGAGTTCCTTTTATAGGCATTAGTATATTTAATGGTATCGAAGTTATCCCTAGAGATTTAATTTCAAACGCCATTTTAACTCTATCTTCTTTGGATTCTCCCATACCAAAAATTCCACCACAACAGATTTCAAGATCTGCTTTTACAGAATTTTTTATAGTTTGTATTCTTTCCTCATAATCATGAGTTGTACATATATTTTTATAGTTATCACTACTAGTCTCTACGTTATGATGATACATACTTACTCCTGCTTCTTTGAGCTTTAATAATTGTTCAAATGTTGCTATCCCATGTGATGCACATAACTTAAGATCGGTGTCTACTTTTAGTCTTCTGTATATATCTACTAGTTTATTTATTTCTTCGTTACAACTTATCTCTCTACCACTAGTAACTAGTGAAAATCTGTGAGCTCCTGAATCTTGAACTTCTAAAGCTCTTTCTAAAATCTCATCATAATTTAATAAACTATATTCTGTAATACCTGTATTGTAATGAGCTGATTGAGCGCAATATTTGCAATCCTCAGAGCATCTACCTGACTTCGCATTCATTATTGTACATAAATCAACTTTGTTACCTACATATTTTTCTCTTATTTTATTAGCTCCCAAAAAAAGTAAATCTAGAATTTCTATATCTTTTTCATCAATATTGATTATTTTTAATGCTTCATCGTATGTTATTTCCTTACCATCTAAAACTTTCTGTATTACTTCTTCCATAAATTTTTTCATATTATCTTAATCACCTCAAAATATAATTTTAAAAGCTAAAGTAACTGTTCTGTTTTATTTTTTAATGTTTGATTTTCAATCGAAGTCGTTCTTCTTAATGCTGGTATTACACGAACAGCTGAGTATGCTATTATTACACTAAGAATTAAATCTGAAATTATATATGGTGTAAATCCTGCTGCTATTGCCGCCTTTACTGTCATTGCTTTTCCCAGATAAACATTAACAATCATGTACAGGTAAGAAACTCCTATTAAGTAAACCCAAAATAGCCCTAGTAAAACTGGCTTAATAATTTTCATAAAAGTAATTTTTTTTAATTTCTCCGTTGATTTGCCAATTACATAAGCACATAATATAAATCCTAATAAATATCCAAATGTAGGCTGAAAAATATATGTAGGTCCTCCACCATTAGCAAAGATAGGGATTCCCATCAATCCAATTCCAACGTATAATAACTGTGAATATAAACCATGCTTAGCTCCTAAGAGAACTCCTGAGTATGCACAAAATAAATATTGCAGAGTAAATGGAACTATTGGTGTAGGAATTTTTATAAATGCCCCTATTGCTGTTAAAGCAGCAAACATTGAAATCAAAATCATATCTCTCGTCTTAATTTTCATCTTATTACTCTCTCCTTTTACCAAATATTTGTTTATGATGTTATTTTACATAGTTCAGTTCACATTGTCAACCCAATTTAAGTTTAAGTTTACAATTATTATATGGTAATATTTTACACGATATAAGTAATAGTATCTTGTATAGTAACAAACCTTATATAATACGATTAAATTTTATGCAAAAAAATAATACCATCTTTTTATAAAATAATTACTTTATAAAAAGATGGTATTATTTTCGAATTTAATTAAAATAAATTTTAATAATTATTAATCTTTCCGTAATCTCTAATATCAGTTCCATAGTATTTAAGACTTCCATCATATCCATCAAATACTGCTGCATATATTATGCCATTATATTTTATATGAGCCTCGTACTCTACTTTTCCTTTTGTATTTACAATAGTTATAATATCTAATATCTCCCCATCTACTTTGCTTTCAATATCTTTTTTAGTTATAGATGCGGGAATTATATTCTTGTTTGAATTTCCTAGATAAAAATCAGTTATTTTTTTATTTTTTTTGATAGTTATAGATATCTTACTTCCTTCAAGATATCTGTCATCGTTTTTTTGTATATATCTATATGTTATTTCATCTATAACATTTGCTAATTCTGATTCTTTGTCATATCTTATTTCTTTGTCATACAAATAAACCTTATTACTAAATTTATTTACTATATTTTGAGCTATTTTATCTAATTCCTGCTCATTATATACCTTATCCTTTTGATGTGTTGTGTAACTAACTGCATTTATTTTAATATCTTTAATAGTTCTATCATACGTTAGTTCATATTCAGTTTCATCATATATATTCTTTTCCAGATAATTACGTTCCTTATAATTTTTAAATACATACTCATTTTTATTTTCATCTTTATTATTATAATTAAGAGTAGTATCTGGTACAACCTTTGAGAACACACCTTCACAATAACTCTTTATTTGTCCAAAATCATCTTCTATATTTATATTTTCAGCTACTTTGTTTTTTAATTTATAATCTATAAGTATCTTATACTTTTCTTGTTCTAAAATTTCATCTGCTTTTTTAGAAAATTCATGTTGTTTTTTAATTATTTTTTTCTCTATCTTCCCTTCATAGTCAATATCAAAAACCTCTTCATCGTATAGTTTACCCATTATTTTTTTACATTCTTTTAAAAGCTCGTTGTTATAATCTTCAAGTGTTGTTAAATACTCTCTTTCTTTATCGTTTATATTATTATCACTTAATATAACTTCTATATTTTCATCTACATATAAATATACATTCCATATATATTTATACATATGTAAATTTCCCTTTATATCTTCTACCATCCAATTAGATCTATGATAATTCCAAATTTTATCTTTGTTTATAAACTCTTTATTCTTGTAATTATCTTTAACTGTTAAAACGCAAGATATATTTTCATTTAGAGCCTGAACTTCTTCCTTAAATTCTTCAAAATTATAATATATATCTTCATTAACAGCATTTTTCATATCAAAGTATTTATTAGAACAATAAATTGAAAGTAATACCATTAAATCTATTATAATTATACATATTTTTTTCTTACTCAACTTCATACGATAATCCCCCTTGTAGTTTTCAGCAGAATTATTATACCATATTTTTACAAACATTAAAAATTTCATATCTAATTCTAAGTTATGTATATAAGTGTTTCTTTGTATTTTTGATATATATTTATAGATTTGATAAGAGAGTTATTTTCTAAATCTACTCAATTTATAACCATCCAAACTTAAAAATGAAGCTTATTGAAATGTTAGCTACTTTTGGTTAATATTTTTCTATAAAACTTAGATAGAGGCATTTAAATATTCGTTAAGAAACTTCTTTGTTTGACCATAGGGAGTTTAAGAAGTTTTAGAATATTTAATAAGACTCAATCTTTAGTTTTATTAAAATATTGACTAAGTAGAGTTATTTCAATAAGCTTCATTTTTCGATTAGACACATTAATTTACATGAACAGCAGTTTTATCAGCTACATTATCATATATCCACTTCGCATTCTCAACACTAAGTCTTATACATCCATGCGATAAAGATTTTCCAAGTCTTGAATCTACTATTTTTTTCCCTTTTGAATCAAATAATATTGAATGAAAATAATAATTCCCGTAGAAGTTGACCTTGTATTTAGCTCTTACCTTTCCGCTGTATGAAATGAGCCATGGAGCCCTACTCTTAACAGTAAAATTCCCCTTAACAGTAGGAGTAGATGCTTTCCCATCTGTACAAACCATCTTTTTCTCAAGCTTCCACTCTTTAGCCTTACCTTTGAATACATATACCATATTTTTCTCAGTATTCACCCATATAAGTCTATCAGTTTGACTAGTCAAATTCTTGGTTTTATTTACATATTTCTGTAAACTTTCTATCTCTATTTCCTCTGCTGTTTTAACCTTAGCAGGCTCTACTTTTATTTTATTCACCACATTCACTTTTTTAGATTCACAAGTTACAATATTTCCATTCCTATCTTTAATACTAACCCCCACATAATAAACTCCTTCACATGTAACAGGATATTCAAATGCATTACTGTTACTATACTCTTTTGTATAAATAACATATGAATCCTTTAATATACTCCACTTATATGTCAACTTACTTCCCTTACTAAAAGCCTTAAATTTCAGTAAATTTCCTGTAAGCTCTGTCTCCTTTTCAGTAACAATTTGAGCACTCATAATAGGTTCAGCATAAGATGTTGAAGACAAAAAAAATATAAACACCAATAAATACAATACACATGATTTAAATTTAATCATTTCATTTCTCCCTTTCGTGAAAAAATCTATATTGTAAATATATGATGTTTATATTTTTTTATAACTAATATATTATTTTAACTATCTTCTACCTCTTCTATTTTTATTAAATCCATTACTTTTTTTAGAAAAATCTCTTTTCTTAGACTTAGATGATTTTTTAACCTCTACGAAAGAATTTTCACTACCTTCTTTTTCATATCTTTGTTTTTGTATTTTCATCTCTATTCCCTGCTCTATATCAGCAAGTGTTCTTTGATCCTTAGGAGCAACGAAAGTAATAGCTACTCCATCTTTACCAGCACGACCAGTTCTTCCTATACGATGTATATAACTTTCTGCATCTTCTGGCACATCGTAATTAAATACATAACTCATACCTTCTATATCAAGTCCTCTAGCAGCTATATCAGTTGCTACTAAAAATTGTAGCTTAAGATCTCTAAATTTCTTCATTACTCTTTGACGCTTAGGTTGACTTAAATCACCATGAAGTTCATCGCAGTCATATCCTCTTTCATTTAAAGCTTCATTAAGCTTTTGCGCACGAAGCTTTGTACGACAGAATATTATAGCCATAAAAGGTCTGTGCTCATCTATAGCATGACAAAGTGCATCTTGTTTTAATCTATCAGTAGTTTCAATAACTATTTGTTGTATTTCATCTAAAGTTACCTTTTTACTTTCAACCTTTATAAATTCAGGTTTTCTCATATATCTTCCTGATAAAGATTTTACTTTTTTAGTTAAAGTTGCAGAGAAAAACAATGTCTGTCTTGACTTATTACTGTTATTAATTATTTCTTCAATCTCATGTATGAATCCCATATCAAGTATTTGATCTGCCTCATCAAGTACAAGTGTTTTTAAGTTTTTAAAGTTTATAGTCTTTCTTCTAAGATGATCTTCTAACCTTCCAGGAGTACCTATTACTAAGTGAACTCCTCCCTTTAGCTTGTTAATCTGTTTTTCAACGTCTTGACCACCATAAGCTGCAAGTATATTAATTTCCTTAGCTTCTTGTAATTTTTTAGCTTCATTAGTAATCTGAATAGCAAGCTCTCTTGTAGGTGTAACTATTAAGGCTTGTACTACACCTTTATTAGGATCAATCTTTTCTAATATAGGAAGTAAAAAGGCAAGTGTTTTTCCCGTTCCCGTTTGAGCTTGCGCCATTACATCCTTACCTTTTAATATCACAGGTATACTCTGCTCCTGAATAGGTGTAGGCTCTGTTATTCTATTTTCTTGTAATACATTTTCTAACGCTTTACTTATCCCAAGATTTGAAAATTTCATAATAAATATCATTCCTCTTTTAATTTATATTTAAATTCTTTAATTCACGCTAATATCCCAATCGTTTGTATATAGGATTTATGAAGACATCCTAAAGTCTTCATCTTATCACCGATATCAAATGAATCTACTTTAGTGTAGTCATAAACCCCATATATGTTTTCAATGCCAAATTTTATTTTAACACAAATTTACCTACTTTATAAACATTTATCTGCATCAAACCAAAATATAACTCCATTTTCGACATTCGAAACACCATATTCATTTTTGTGAAGTTCTTGAATAGCCCTTACTATCGATAATCCAAGCCCATATCCTCCATATTCCCTAGTTCTGGCCTTATCTGCCTTGTAAAAGCTAGTCCATATATTATCTATATCCTCGTTTAATATATGTTTTCCTGAATTAAATACACTTACTCTTATTTTTTTATTATCTTCATTTACAATTATTTTTATAATATTGTTGTCATCAACATGATCTATTGCATTATTAATAAAATTGACTAAAATCTGTTCTATTCTAATATTATCTGCAAAAACATTTCCTATATAGTTTTTATCCAATCTTAAATCCACATTTTTTTTATCGAATATATTCTTATACTTAGTAATAGTTTGGTCTATTAAATCACATATATTAAATTTTGTCTTTTCTAGTTTAAAATATCCAGACTCTATCTGAGAAAGATTTAAAAGGTCTTTAACTAATACATCCATCTTTTTAGCCTCATCTATTATTACATCACAGTAGAACTCTTTGTCCTCTTCACTTTCTATAACATTCTCCTTTAATCCTTCTGAATATCCTTGTATTAAAGATATTGGGGTTTTGAGCTCATGTGAGACACTAGATATAAACTCTTTTCTCATATTGTCTACCTTTCTTTTTCTTTCTATATCTTCTTCCAGTTTTTGATTTTCTTGATACAGATTTGATATAGCCTTATCTAGTTCACCTGATAGATAGTTTATGTTATTGGCAAGCTGACCAAGCTCATCGTCTGTATCTACTACACATTTCTCAGAAAAATTAAGGTTTGCAATATTTTTAGTTATATCATTTATATATAGCACAGGATTAGTAAATTTTTTAGAAAAAATTAAAGCCCATATTATTCCTATTATTATTGCTAATAGTCCAGTAAATATCATAAACTTATTAGCTATGCTTGCACTTTCAGATATAGCTGGCATAGGAATTTTAAGTATTAATATATCTTTATTTTTTAATATAGTTCTAAGTGCTAAAAAATCGATATTTAGCTTTTTATCAGATTCTAATGCAAATACATACTTATTATTAATATTCATCATACGGTTTGAATACATAGGATTAAATGCCCTCTTTGCATACATTCCAGCCGATGTATACTTAACATGCCTATTTGGACTTATTATCATTATACTTGCACCTATTGTGTTTCGAATAATTTCAAGGTCTATATATATATCATCTATATTTCCTGTATATATAGAGTCTATCTCTTCACTTGCATTCATTAATATATTCTTCTTTTGGTTTATATAGTATTTTTCAAGTAAAGTAGAATTAAGTCCCCATAAAAGAACTACAAATATAACCACTATACTAGTTATGCCTATAAATAATCTTGTCCTTATAGATTTTTTCATTATTTCTCAACCTCAAATCTGTATCCTATACCTCTTACCGTATGAATCAAATCACTTTGATTTTCAAGCTTTATTCTAAGTCTGTTTATATGAGTATCAACAGTTCTAAGTTCACCAAAATAATCATACCCCCATACATTATTAAGTATTTGCTCTCTGCTAAGTGCAACCCCTTTATTATTTATCATATATAACAATAGTTCATATTCTTTAGGGCTTAGCTCTGTCACTTCATCTTCCAAATATACTACTTTAGCATTATCATCGATTTTTAACTTTCCAAACTCTTGAATCTCTTTTTCAACTTCTTTGCTTCTTCTAAGAAGTGCATTTACCCTTGCTACCAATATTTTAGGACTAAATGGTTTTTTTACATATTCATCAGCTCCCATTTCAAATCCAAATAATTCGTCAAACTCTTCACTTCTAGCTGTAAGCATTATTATAGGTACACTAGATTTATTTCTTATCTTTCTACAAACCATCCACCCATCGTATTTTGGCATCATAACGTCTAGTATTACTAAATCTATATCATTTTCTTGTTCAAATATATCAAGAGCTTGCTCTCCATCATTAGCTTCTATTATAAAGTATCCTTCTTTTTTCAAAAAATCTGATACTAACTTTCTCATTCTCTTTTCATCATCAGCTATTAATATCTTTTTTACAGACATATCTCAATCTCCTTTTTATTTAGTAAGATGTAAATTATAGTCTATTCTATAACAATTATTATAACCTATCTTTTATTTTTATGGATATAAACACAAAAAAAAGACATAAAAATCTTAGAATTATAGATTTTCATGTCTTTTTTAATAAAAGCTGCTTTTCAGTATTTTATGAGCTTCTTCAATACTTATTGACTTGAAATTTATTTTATCACCTGGTTTAGCCTGCGCTATTTTGGATAAATCATAACTGATAATATGTGCAATTTTAGTATATCCACCTGTTGTTTGTCTATCAGCCATCATTATTATAGGTTTTCCATTATCAGGGACTTGTATGGCTCCAAAAGCTATTCCATCAGAAATAATATCTGCACCTTTTATATGTTCTATTTTTTCTCCATCCAATCTATATCCCATTCTATCACATTCATTTGTAACAACATATTGATTGGAAAGAAAAGAATTTATTCCTTTATCTGTAAAGTAATTATCTTGAGGACCTAAAATAACTCTAACTTCAAACTCATTAGTATACACAGGTTTGTGATTTGAATGTATAGTTCTTCCTTTTAAGTTTTTAAAATTATCTTTTATACTGCCAATCTTTAATATATCGTTAGACATTAACGATCTTCCTTCATAACCACCTATTTTTCCTTTTATATATGTTGATTTACTTCCCATAACTAAAGGTACATCAATTCCTCCAGCAAAAGAAATATAACTTCTGCATCCACTTTTTATTTGACCAAAAGATAATATATCTCCTTTTTTAACATACATACTTTTCCACATATATATGCTTTTTTTGTTTATCATAGGAGATAAATCTCCTCCTGTAATAGAAATAACACAATCATCTAAAAACTCAATTTCAGGTCCCAAAAGAGTAACTTCTAAAACAGCTTCAAACAAATCATTTCCAACCAATAAATTAGAAACTCTATGAGAAAAAGAATCCATAACACCCGATACAGGAACGCCAAACTTTTGGTAGCTGTATCTACCTTTATCTTGTACTGTAGTCAATAGTCCAGGTTTTATTATTTTTATACTTCCCAAACTTAAGCACTCCTTTTTTGTTTTGTATATATTTTATATTCATACGTTCCATTTTCTATTTCTTCTTTTATTTTTAAGTATTCTTCTTCACTAATTTTTGTAAATTTAATATAATCTCCTGACTTTAATAAAATAGGATTTTCATTATATGGATCATATAATTTTAAAGGGGTTCTTCCTATTAACTGCCATCCTCCCGGACTGTCTATTGGATATATTCCAGTTTGACTTCCTGCTATACCAACAGATCCTGCATCTATTTTTATTCTAGGTGTTTTAAGTCTTGGAGTTTCTATTTTTTTATCCATTCCTCCTAAATAAGCAAATCCTGGTGTAAATCCTAACATATATACTAAATACTCTTTAGATGTGTGAACGTTTATCACTTCTTCTAATGATAATCCATTAGTTTTTGCTACCTCTTCAATATCAACTCCATATTTTCCACCATATACAGTTGGAATCTCTATAATCCTTGATTCACAAAAATCAATATTATTAATTCTATTTTCTAATTTATCCAATTTATCCATTAAAGTATAATAGTCTATATCAAAAGGATTATAGTGTACTATTAACGAACAATAAGTAGGCACCACTTCAATTATTCCTTTTAATTTAGATGATTCTATAGCGCTTGTCATTACTTTTATTCTTGAATTTATTTTTGGTGATATTTCTTCCCCGTACTCTATTACTAAAGCTCTATCCCCTGCAAATGAATATTTTGGCTTTAAATACATAATATCTCCCCCTAATGCATCAACAGTTGTATGTTTTGTAAAGATTTTACTCCTACATATGAAGCTAAAATAACTATAAATATTCCAAACACTAAAAGCCATGTAGGATGTTTATAATCTCCAACAATACTTTTTTGTTTTGAAGCAAATAACATAACTCCTACTGTAATCGGAAGTATTAATCCATTTAATGCACCTGCTAATACTAATAGTTTTGCTGGTTTTCCTATTAATGTTAATATACATGTAGATATTATAATAAAAGCTATAATAAAATATTTTTCATTCTTATTTATTGATGGATGCAAAGTTTTTAAAAATGATACAGAAGTATATGCAGCCCCTACAACAGATGTAATCCCTGCACACCAAAGTACTATTCCAAAAAATTTATATCCAATCATTCCTGCTCCATGTTTAAATGCTGAAGCCGCTGGATTTGAAGGGTCAAGAGCTAATCCCTTGCTAACTACGCCAAGTACTGCTAAAAATAAAAATACACGCATTATAGATGCTATTACAATTCCAATCACAGAACCTTTTGTAATTTCTTTTACATTTTCTTCTCCTGTAATTCCTGCATCTATTAATCTATGTCCTCCTGCAAAAGTAATATATCCACCTACTGTTCCTCCTAAAAGAGTAATAATTGGAAAAATTAATGCTTTTGGATTTTCTGGATTAACACTTTTAACAAGTGCATCACCAGCAGGAGGGTCTGTAACAAAAGCTACATAAACAACTATACAAATCATTAAAATACCTAATACTTTTGTAAATCTATCAACTAAACTTCCTGCATCTTTTGATAAGAAAATAATAATACCTATAATACAACTAATTACTGCTCCCATGTTTATATTAATTCCTGTAAGAGCATTTAATCCAAGTGCTGCCCCTCCAATGTTTCCAATATTAAATGCAAGTCCTCCTAAAGCAACAATTACTGCAACAAAATACCCAAGACCCGGTACTACTTTATTAGCAATATCTTGACCTCTCATGCCAGATATACCAATTACTCTCCATACATTCATTTGAGCCCCAATATCAAGAATAATTGATACAAGTATTACAAAACCAAAGCTTGCTTTAAATTGCTCAGTGAATACAGCTGTTTGTGTTAAAAAACCTGGTCCAATAGCTGATGTTGCCATTATGAAAGCTGCCCCAATAATACTGCCTAAATTTCTTTTTACCATATTTGTTTTTGAAGATGCTTTAACCCCATTCATTTTCACAACCCCCTTATTTAATAAAGTTTGACATTGAAGTTACTGTAATTCCTTCACTTTCAAGTCTTTCCTTAATTTTTTTTACAAATTCTATAGCTTTAGGATTATCTCCATGAACACATATAGTCTCTGCTTTTATTTCAATGTCCTCTCCATTAACAGCTGTTACCTTCCCTTCCTTTACCATTCTTAATGCTCTACTTATAGCTACATTTGTATCATGTATACATGCACCTTCTAATTTTCTGGACACTAAGGTCCCATCAAAATTGTATGCTCTATCTGCAAATACCTCATTAGCAACTTTAATGCCAACGTTTTCCCCAGCTTTAATTATTTCACTACCTGAAAGACCTACCAATATAATATTTTTGTCTACTTCAAATACAGCTTCAGCTATTGCCATGGCTAATCCACTATCTTTAGCCGCCATATTATACATTGCCCCATGAGGTTTTATATGTTGTATTTTTTCTCCTTTTGATTTTGCAATTGCCATAATTGCTCCTAATTGATATTTAATATAAGCTTTTAATTCTTCACTTGTAACAGATATATTTCTTCTTCCAAATCCCATCAAATCAAAAAAGCCTGGATGTGCTCCTACTTTAACACCTTCTTTTTTTGATATATCAATAGTTTTATCCATTATGATAGGATCACCCGCGTGCCATCCACATGCAATATTTGAAGAGGTAATATATTTTGCTACTTCTTCATCTAATCCGATCTTATAAGATCCAAAACTTTCTCCTATATCACTATTTAGATCTACTTTTCTCAATCAAATCCCCCCCCAATTCCATGCCGATTCAACCATTCCTTTTTCTTACATTGCAATTCTTGTTTATTATACTATCATAATTTCATAATTCTGCAAACACTTTTTCATGTGATTTTGCAATTTTTTATATATAAATTTCATTTTATGGCATTCTTGTGTTTTCCTACATTTTTTCACGCCTTCACTTTACCCACCCAAACCCTTTGATTTTTCAACGTTAAAAAGTTCATCTTCATTTTTCTTGCCATTCATAATTCAAGAATTAATAATATTTCAAATTATATTTTTTTCATTTTTCTCCAAACATATATATAACTCCTATTCAACAATTGAATATACCTAGTTATAACATTGCATTTTTAGTATATTTTCATTAATATCCAATTTTATACAAGATTTTTAAATTAGGAATATAATTTCCTACTCATTATCGAAAAATAGTTACATATATATTTTTGATTACAACACTTGTTAATAGTGTAATTATTATTTTATATCTACATAAAATTAAATAATGATTATGTTTTTAAGGGGGATTTAATATGAAAGATAACTCATATATCAAAATAGCAAGTATCTATGTAGGCACCATAATAGGTGCAGGATTTGCTTCAGGACAAGAAATTATGAACTTTTTTGGAAAGTTCGGAGTAAATGGTCTAATAGGTATAATAATCGCAACATCTTTATTCTGCTTGATAGGAAGTATAATCCTTTCAGCAGCTCATACAAATAATATATATAGCTACAATCAACTCTTAGAAAAGATATTCGGTAAGAGTATAAGCAAAGTAATAGATTTTTTAATTATACTATTCCTAATAGCTGGCTATTGTATAATGCTCGCAGGAAGCGGCGCTATATTTCAGGAGCAATACAATATAGATGCTAATATAGGTATATTATTTATGGCAATAGCCACATTTATAACATTTATTTTCAGTGTAAAAGGATTATCCACCGTAAACACGGTAATAGTTCCTTTCTTATTAATTTCAATAGTGTATATAGGATCAAATGTTATTTTACATGAAGGTATAAATATAAATGTCCTAAACCACATTAATACATCTAATGATTACAAATTCATAATATCATCTGTAACTTATGTTGGGTATAATATGATACCAGCTTTAGTCATACTTACATCAGTTGGGTCTTTAGTTGACAGCAAAAAAAATGCTATAAAGGGAGGTATACTTGGAGGATTATTTCTTGGAATACTAGCTTTATTCATACTAATGCCATCACTTATACTTTATAACGATATATCTACCTTAGAACTTCCAATGCTAAATATATCGAGTTACTCAAATTACAGGGGAAAATATTTATACTCTATAATACTTTGGTTTGCAATGTTTACAACCGCAATAGGAAATGGATTTGGAATTATAACTAGGATAAAACCGATATTTAATATAGATCAAAAGAAATTATGCTTTTTATTTTGTGTAATATCTATATTCTTAGCTAAATTTGGATTTTCAAATTTAATAATGATTCTATACCCTATATTCGGATATATAAGCTTTTTGATAATAATATGTGCTTTCTTAAAGCTTGTATTTAAAGGTAGTATAGTGAGATGATTTTTGTAGATAATCAAAAATCTTCACTTGTAAAATTTGTATAATATATGGCCTCATCCTAAAAGGTGAGGCCATTCTACTTTTTTGGGAAAGTAATATAATTTAATTAAAATCTAAACTTATTAACTTCTTCTTTTAAATAATGAGCTGTTTTTTCTAAGTTACTAGATATTATTGATACTTCTTCTACAGTGTATCTTTGTTGTTCCATACTAGAACTTACTTCTTCAGTAGATGCAGCAGATTCTTGAGCTATTGATGCTATGTTTTCAATTGAACCAAAAACAGTCTCTTTATATTCATTAATCTGCAAAATATTGTTAGATAAATCATTAACTTGTTTTACTGAAATTAGTATCATTTCTTCAATTTTATTAAATGATTTGGCTACATTTTCAACAGAATTACTTGTTTCCTGTACTAATATATTTGATTTTTGAATACTTGATTCTGTGATTTGCATTTGTTTCTGCATTTCATCAATAATAGTTTCAACTTCTTTTGTAGCATTATCTGATTCTGTAGCAAGTTTTCTAATTTCTTCAGCTACTACTGAAAATCCCTGACCATGTTTACCTGCTCTAGCGGCTTCTATTGATGCATTTAAAGCTAATAAGTTAGTTTGACTAGCTATAGATTTAATAGTATCAACTATATGTACTATTTCAGATGATTTTGCTGCTAATAATTTTATATCATTAGACATTTCTGTTGATAAGTTAGCATTGATATTAAATTTATCCTTTAAAACTATCATTGACTCAAAGCCCTCTTTGCTAGCTTTGTCTACTTGTTCTGCACTATTTTTCACTATATTAGAATTTTCTGTAGTATTATTAATTTTTTTTCCTAAATCACATAGCTTAGATACTCCTATTTGTGAATCTTGAGCTTGATTAGTTGCTCCACTTGACAACTCATTTATAACATAAGAAACTTCACTAATAGATTTTACAGTTTCATTAATGGTCTCTGTTAAATTCACTGAATATGTATATATATTTTCAGATTCCTTTGAAATATTTATAATGAGTTTTTTTAAGTTTTCTTTCATTTGATGAAGTTTTCTACTCATATTTCCAATCTCATCCGATGAAACACTAACTATGTCTATATCTAAATTATTTTTAGCAATATTATTTATTGCATTTTCCATATGCATTATATTATTTTTAATATTATTAATAAAAACATATGAAAAAGTCATTGTAACATAAATTATACAGCAAGCAGAAATTAATAAATGAACAGCATATTTATCAGGATTTATTATACCGGTATTGATCTCGTAAATTAAGTACGAGTATGTACTGATGCCTAAAAATACTACAGATAAAATGCCTATAAATATTTTTGTTGATAGTCCAAATTTTATGTATGCATCGTTTACATCTTCAGTATTTTCTAATTTATTATCAATAAAAATATTCATAATAAATTTTTCGGAATTTATATAATTTAGGACAAAGCCAGTTAAGCCAAAAATGGTACCCAATATTAATGATGCTATGTATTGAATTTTAGTTACAGAAATAAAAAAATTAGTAATAATCATAATACTAAATAGACCAAACATACCTCTAAAAAACATAGTAATACCTTCTTTAAGAGGAAGTTTTAATAAACTTCTTTTAATAGCAACTACGTCTTCACCGTTTAAATCTTTTAGTTCATAAAGTGATTTTAAATCATTATATATAAACTTTTTTCTAAGACCTAATCCAACTAACAAGTTTAAACCAACTGCTAAAGACAATGAAAAACAATGATAATATAAATTATCACCCCAAAATCCTCCTAATACATATATATTGTATATTGCAAAAGGAAGCAAAACCAAGTATGTAGTTGCTTCTAAATTAAGTGTTAATTTCCAATATAAGTTTTTAGCTTTCATAATATAATATCCTTTCATAAGTTAAATATATATTTTTACTTAAAACGTTACTTTAGAATATATACAAGATAGAGTTTAGAATTAATCCCGTTCCAACTGAAGCAAAAATAGCTTTACTTCCTTCTTTTATATTTTTTGTTTGTAAAGCATAATGTAGAGCAATAATTGGACTTGTAGCTCCAGTATAACCATATACATCTCCTATATAAGGAAACTTATCCTCATATTTTTCAATGTCTAGTAGTTTAGCTGTTTTCTTTAAATAATTAACTGTAAGTTGAGATAAAAAGAAATTATCTATATCGCTAATTTGAAATTTATATTTATCTGCAAATTCCTTTATCATTTTTGCCCATACATCTGGACAGAAATCCATAGAAAAAGGTATCCACTTCATTTTTCTATCGTATTCAGTAACTTCATCTTTTCTTGCTTTAGTCATTCCACAAGCAGGAGACATAGCATTTTCATAGTATTTGGAAAATGTCAAATATTTAGATTCAATAATTCCTCTTTGAATCTCCTCTTCTTTTTTTTCTAGAATTATTGCTGCAGCTGCATCACCTACCATAGGATAAGTAACTAAACAATCTTCTCTTGATATTGAAGATGCATATATACCACTTACTATTAAAGAATATTTTATATCTTCTTTCATTTTCATTACACAGCTTATTTGATCTAATGCTACGAGCATACCAAGACAATTAGCATTCATATCATAAACAACATTTGCATTTTTTGCATTAATTTTATTAGCAATAATTAGAGCATTGGAAGGGCTCAAATACTCAGGAGTATCAGATACAAATACTATCATATCTAGCTGTTCAGCAGAAATATTTGCATTTTTTAATGCTTTTTCTGCAGATTTTATTGCCATTGTTAATGAATTTTCATTTACGTTATTTATTATTCCTCTTTTATTTTTCCCTGTTTTTTGCAATATATTTTCTACATCTACAGCTATTTCTTTAAAAGCTTGTATATAGTATTTATTGCTTATAATGTTACACGGCTGATAAGCTCCTATTCCTTTAATTTTTACATTTGTGTACCCCACTTTAAATCCTCCTATCAATTTTAGACAAAATTCGAACCCATATGTTAGTTCATTTGGTTTTATATTACTTTTTATTACATTATAATACAAAAAACAATTAAATCAAAGTGACCAAAGTACTATATCAAAAGTTTGATTAAGTATCGGTATTTTAATGAATCTATTTTTTTGCTAAACACTAATATATTTAATAGTTTATCCGAAAGGAGCACTTACGCAAAAAATTCAGTTGGATTAAAAACTCCAACTGAATTAAGTTTAACTTTATATTTCTGCATTTTCGACATCTTCATCTATCTTTTCTTTTTTCTTAACATTAATCACAACTATAGATAATATAACCATAATCATACCTATTATTTGAAGAACCTCAAGAGCTTCGTTAAATACAAAATATGCTACAATTGCAGCTACTACAAGTTCTAGCGACACTATTATACTGCAAACACTCGCCTCTAAGTACTCGACTGCCTTTACATAAGATCCATTAGCTATTACAGTATTAAAAAGACCTACTCCTATAATGTTTTTTATTATAAAGTACATGTCATTTGTACCTTTGAATATATTTACAGTATTTTTAAAATCTACGAAAAATATTAAAAATAAAGTTCCAAATAAAAATGAATATGCTAAAAGACAGTCCTTATCATATTTTTCATCAACTATCTTAGCAAGTACTCCTTGAAGTGCAAATGAAAATCCAGATATAAGTCCAAATATTATTCCCTTTATACTAATTGAAAAATTACTGAATTCGTATCCCTTCGATATCATAAAGCAACCAAATAAGTTCAGTATTATAGCTATTGATTTATTTTTATTTATCTCTTCATTAAATAAAAAGTGAGATAAAACCACTACCCAAACTGGGCATGTAAACATTAAAACAGTCGCTATAGATACAGAAACATAATTTATGGATATATTGTAGGATATAAAGGTTAATGTAAATGCACTTATTCCATAAATCATAAAAAATATTATTCCTTTATAATCAACCTTCAGGCTATTCGGTTTTTTCTTTAAACAATATAAAAAATAAAATACTGATGCAATTAAAGTTCTAAAAAAAGAAATTTCAAACGGATCAAAATTTAAATTTCCTAAATTTCTAGTAGGAACACCCATATATCCCCAAAATGCAGCAGCTATAATAACTAATATAAATCCTTTTTGCTTATCTATATTATCCATACTTCCCACCTCAAATTGTGTTTTTATGCACTATGATTATAACACCATTAAGGTATTTTGTGGAAAATGTTTTCACAAAATACAAAAGCCTATACTATTTATATGAATAGTATAGGCTTTTATATTATCTTTATTATTTTTTCAAAGTTATATCCATAACATTTTCTATATTTTTAAGATTTTTATCTAAACATTCTACTTTATCCATGTTAGTTATTATTATAGGAGTTATAGTGTCTTTTCCTTTATTTTTTATATAGTCTAAATCAGCTTCTACAACAGTGTCTCCTTTTTTAACAGATGTTCCTGCTTCTAATATTCTTTTAAAACCTTCTCCCTTTAAATTCACAGTATCGATGCCTATATGAACTAGTATTTCTAATCCTTCTTTAGTAGTTATTCCAAAAGCGTGATTTGTAGGAAATATTTGAGTAATCTCTCCATCACAAGGTGCCACTGCTTTATTGCTAGATGGGATTACAGCAACTCCATCTCCAAGCATTTTACCAGAAAACATCTGGTCATTTACATTTGTTATATCTACAATTTCTCCTTCAAATGGAGATTTTATGATAATTTGGTTATTCTTTTTCTTAAAAAAATTTAACATCTAGTCCCCTCCTATAAATACTGTTTATCTATTTCTTCTAAATTTAATTTTGAACCTGCTTCCTTGTCTATTACGAATATAACATCTGGATGAAGCTGAAGTACCGATGCTGGTATACTAGGTGTTATATTCCCGTATATTGCCTCATATATACATTCTGCTTTTTCTTTTCCACTTGCGAGAAGTACTATTTTTTTAGCTCTCATAATAGTCTTAATTCCCATGCTTATAGCCTTCGTTGGAACTTCCTCTATTGAATCAAAAAATCTCGAGTTATCCTCTATAGTTTGCTCATCCAATTTTACCATATGAGTTAATGCTTCGAATTTAATATCTGGTTCATTAAACCCTATGTGCCCATTCCTTCCTATACCTAGCACTTGAATATCTACTCCACCTTTGTTTCTTATCTTCTTTTCATATTCCAAGCATTCTTCATCTATATTATCAGCCATACCGTTTGGTATGTTGATGTTTTCCATATTTATGTTTACTTTTTCAAATAATTTCTTTTTCATATAGTGGTAATAGCTTTGTTCATTTTTTTTGTCTAGATTAAAGTATTCATCCAAATTGAATGTAGTTATTTTTTCAAAATCTATATGCCCATCTTCATAAGCTTTTGTAAGCTGTTTATACATACCTATTGGAGTTGATCCAGTAGCTAGTCCCAATACACTATTTGGCTTTAATATTATCTGACTTGCGACTATATTAGCAGCTTTTTTGCTCATATCATCGTAATTGTCAACACATATAATTCTCATCTATATCACCTCGTATAAAGTATCTCCATTTATTATTGTTGTTAAAATTTTTATATTTTCATCAAATATTACCAAATCTGCTGCTTTTCCTTTTTCTATACTTCCTATTTCATCATATAGGCCTATTGCTCTAGCAGGGTTAACTGTTACCATATTAATAATGTCATTTATTTTGTATTTCGTATTGTCTCTTATGTTCTTAACTGCATCGTTTAATTTCAATATACTTCCAGCTAATGTGTTATCCTCAAGTCTTGCACTTATTTCATCTACTATTACCCTTTGTCCTCCAAGTTCATACTCTCCACATTTCATGCACCCAGCTCTCATAGAGTCAGTTATAAGTATTACTTTTTCCTTTTTATTCATGTCTATGAATGATTGAAATATTCCTTTGTGAACATGTATAGTATCAGCTATTAGCTCACAGTATATATCATTTGCAAATAAAGCTCCTATAACACCTGGATTTCTATGGTGCAGCCCAGTCATAGCATTGAAAGCGTGAGTCACATAGGTTACTCCATTTTGAATAGCTTCTATTGCTTGTTCAAATGTTGCATCAGTATGTCCCATAGATAAAACTACATTTTTATGTTGTTTCACTTTGTTAATAAACTCAAAGTTTTCATCTTTCTCTGGTGCAAATGTTATTATTCTTATTATATCTAGATAATTCTTTATAAACTCGTAATCAGGATTTATTATATATTTTTCATTTTGCGCACCTTTGTATTTAGGATTTATAAATGGACCTTCAAGATGGACTCCAACAGACTTTGCCCCACCTGTAATTTTTGTGTTTCTTATATTATCCAGTGCATTTTTTATATCTGATTTTGACATGCTCATAGTGGTTGGCAAATAAGATGTGACACCATTTTGGATTATAGTCTTAGATATAGTATTTAAGGCTTCTTTTGTAGCATCCATAGTATCATATCCGCCAGACCCATGTATATGAAGATCTATAAAGCCTGCACTTACATAATTCCCTTTAGCATCTATAATGCTGTCGACTTTTACATTTTCAAACTCATTACTCTTAACTATATCTACTATCTTATCGTTATAAACAATAACACTATCTTCTAAAACTTCATCTTCTAGTATTATTTTTGAGTTTATAATAGCTCTCACTATAACCATCTCCTGTTTTAGCTTTTTATTTTAATAAGAATGAAGAAGCTTATATAAGCTTCTTCATTCTTGAAGATAAAAGTTCAACCTTAGTTCCCACTACGACTTGCATACTCTTATTGTTAACCTTTATAACTCCCGATGCTCCTAATGACTTTAATTTATTTTCATCTACTTTAGAAGCATCGTCAACAACAAGCCTAAGTCGTGTTATACAAGAGTCTAGCTCAACTATATTTTCTTTTCCACCTAATGCTTTTAAATATTCAACTGCTAACTCATCCATATCACTGTTTTTATTAGAAACATTAGAGTCTCTATCTTCTGATACATCCTCTCTACCTGGAGTTTTAATATCGAATTTCTTTATAGCAAATACAAATATAACATAGTATAATACGAAGAATGCTATCCCTAAAGGTATTAACAACCATCCATTAGTAGCTAAGTTCATATTTACAAAATAGTCTATTGCTCCAGCTGAGAATCCAAATCCATGACGAATTCCAAACATATAAGTTACCGCCATAGATAAACCTGTTAAAACAGCATGTATTACATATAAAACAGGTGCTATAAACATAAACATAAATTCAAGCGGCTCTGTTATTCCCGTTAAGAAAGAAGTAAATCCTACTGATAATAACATTCCTCCTACAGCCTTTTTATTTTCCTTTTTAGCACAAGTATACATAGCAAGAGCTGCTGCTGGAAGACCAAACATCATAACGGGGAAAAATCCAGTCATGAATAATCCAGAATTTGGATCTCCTGCAAAGAATCTATTTAAATCTCCTGTTGCTCCATTATAACTTCCAAATATAAACCAAACTATACTGTTTATAATATGATGAAGACCTGTTGGTATTAATAATCTGTTTAAGAAACCAAACACAAACATTCCTGCTGCCCCTGCTCCTATTATCCAATTACCTATAGAATCTATTCCATCTTGAATGTATGGCCATACATAACCAAATACAAAACCTAATACTATACAAGCAAATGCTGTTACTATAGGTATAAAACGCTTTCCACCAAAGAAACCTAAGAAATCAGGTAGCTTAATATCATTATATTTATTGTACAAGTTACCAGCTACAATACCCGCTATCATACCTGCTAAAACGCCCATATTAATATCGGCATTAATAGCCTTAGCACAACCATCTAAAACAAAATATCCAACTGCACCAGCAAGTCCTGCTGCCCCTTGTGAATCCTTAGCAAATCCAATTGCTACTCCTATTGCAAATAATATAGCTAAATTGTCAAATACAGCACTTCCTGCTGCCGTTATAAACGGCATATCCCATAATACCCCAAGCCTTAATAGTATCGCTACAACCGGCATTACAGCGATAGGAAGCATTAATGATTTACCTAGCTTTTGAACCTTACCAAATACATTATTCATTATAATTCCTCCCTTTATTTTTTTAATCTTTCAATATGAATTGCCATATAACCCAGTTCTTCTTCTAATACTTCAGTTTCATACTCCTCTTCTATCTTTTCTTTTATTTTTTCTATTATTTCAAATGAATCCTTAAACTGTTCTTTTATATTGCTCAAAAGTGGATTTTTGATAGTTTTTTTATTTTTTATTCTATCTAAAGCACCTTGTAGATGATTTATAAGCCTTTTATACTCATAATCTGTTTTTTTGATTTTTATATTAAGACCATCTTCTATGATATTTACTATCTCATTTAATATTCTCGTGCTTTTAACGGTCTCTTTTACATTTACGTTTTTTTTGGCAGAATGAAGATGCATAGCTATAAAGCCAACCTCTCCCCTTCCTAAATCAATATCTAAATTTTCTTTTATAATGCTTATTCCCTCACTTGCAATCTTAAATTCTTCAGGATAAAGTATGTTTATTTCATCTATAAACGGATTGGTTATTTCAAGACCTGAATTTACTCTTTCAATAGCAAATCCTATATGGTCTGTTAGAAGAATGTGTATATGAGAATTTAAATCACCTAATTTTTTTTCTGCACTATCTATTATTTTTTCACTTATCTCTATTACCTTTGAATCTGTACTATTTACAATTTTAAAATAATCATTAGTCATTTTATCATCGTAAGTTACAAATGATTTTTCTATACTATTTCTTGGAATATAGGCCTTTTTATTCTCCTTTTTCCCAAATCCTATGCCTTTTCCAAGAAGTATTACTTCTTCCTTGTTATCAAGGTCAAAAGCTAGAATTATATTATTGTTTAAAAGCTTTAATACTCTAAAATTTTTCTTCTCCAAATACACCCCTCCTATCTAAAATTTGGAAACAAAAAAGGCGTAAACTTATATACACAAGATTACTTGTATACATAAGTTTACGCCTGCTCAACAGTAACGCACTAAATTTATCATTCAATTTTTTTAATTTGATTGATCTAATGATAGCATACAAGAAAAACATTTGTCAATATTTAATGAATTTTTTGTTTATATGTAATTTTATGCAAAATTGTGTTTTTTATTTAGTATGTTCTTAACAAACTAATATAATGTATATTTTTTCCCAAAAAACCAAAACTATTTAATATATATTATTTTAAAGGAGTTTTTATATGAAAAAATTATTGTTTCTAATCTCACTTTGTTTTACATTACTGATTTTTATAAATTTCAACTTAATCTATAATTCTAAAAAAGTCGATAATATACCTATCAAAACATCATATAGCGAATATAACACTCTACAATTTATACTAAACAACATGTCAAATTCAAAACTTGGAATATACACAAACTATTTGGATTCAAAAGAGATAAATATAGATAAGGCTACTGGAAAGGATATACTATCAGAATCTCAAGGCCTACTACTTCTATACCTTTTAAATAAAGATGATAAACATAATTTTGATAAAGCCTTAAAGTTTACCATTAAAAACTTATCTCTAAAAAACTCTACATTTGCATGGAGAATAAGAGAACATGAATTCGAAGACAACGCTAATTGTCTAATAGATGATTTTCGAATATTAAAAGCATTAATTCTTGCTGATGAAAAATGGGATGATAAAGATTATTCTAAAAAAATAAAAAAAATATCTGACGGTTTGTTAAAGTACAACACAAAGGACGATATATGCTTTGACTTTTACGATATAAAAAATAAAATCACCTCAAAATATACTACAATTTCATATATAGATTTATACACATTAAAAAATCTATCATTATTAGATAGTAGATGGAAAAATATATATGAAAGTTCTAAAAATATAGTACTAAACTCTAAAATACCTAATACAAGTTTATATAGATACAGATATGATATTGAGAATAAAAAATACGTAGATCAAAAAAATATAGATTTAACTCAAAATTTATACACACTAATACATTTAGCAGAAGTTGATTTAATATCATCAAAAGATATAGATTGGATATATAAAGAGTTCAAAAAAGACAATAAGCTATACTCCCAATATTCTTTGGATTTAAATCCTGCATCTCACATAGAATCCACAGCTATTTATTCACTTGCATCTAGATTATTCTATTTAGTTGATGAGCCTAAAAAATCACAAGAATTATTAAATAAATGCACTGCATTTCAAGTATCTCGCAAAGATTCCACTTTATACGGAAGCTTTGGGAATGAACAAACAAAAGAGGTATATTCATTTGATAACCTTCAATATTTATTATCTATATCTTTACTAGATATTTAATGGAGGATTTTTGATGAATAAAAACATAAAATACAAGATTTTAATTCTTTCATTATCACTAGAATTTTTATTAATAACAACATTTTTGTTCAGCAAAAATAATATCAAAAACATTATAGATTTTATGTTATTTTGCTCAACACTTTTGACATCTGTATTAGGTCTATTTTATGGTCTTATTTGGAGTTTAGTTTCAAGTTTGTTCTTCGTTTTTTTGCTTGGAACCTATCTTATGTTTAATACTATTTTTAATACTCCTATTGAGATAGCATTTGAAAATTACTATATATGGTTTTTAATCATTCCAATAGTAGCTTATACCTCTGGTTATTTAGGAAATCATACGAAAGATATATTATCAAAACTTGACTTTTATACTCATAATGTAGGTGAATATATAACCATAGACATGGTTACTCACTTTAAAAACTCAAAAACATTTTATATAGAATTAAAAGAAGAAATAGATAGAGCCAAAAGATACGAGAATGAATTTTTTTCTATAGTTCTTATAAAAATAAAATATTTGAATGAATTTAAATCTATATACGGGCTCAATCAAATGAACAATCTTTTAGGAAATATTGCTGATAAAATATCCTCTGCATTAAGATCATCTGATAAAAAGTATAAGGTAGAACACGATACTTTTGCATTAATACTTCCTAGCACAGATTTAGAAGGCGCAAATAATCTAAAGAATAGGATAAAGAACGATATAAATCTTACTACATTTAATCTTGAAAATAAAAATGATAAAAAAATATTTACTATAGAATGCCAAGCTTCATGCAACGAATACAACGATAATCTAGATACTCCTATAAAAATAAAAAAAACACTTGAAAGAGAACTAGAATATGATGTTTAAAAAAAGCCTGCTTATATGCTTAATATTAATAAATTTAAATATAGGCTTGGCTTTTTGTGATAATACTAAAGATAATATTTTGATACTCTATCAATCAAATCAATCTACCGACTTTAGTTTAAATAAAACTTATAAGCTATACAAACTATTATCAAACTTTAAAAACGATATTCAAAGCAAAGATATATCTGATTATTCACAAGGCGAAATAAGTAACTATGAATATATATTTATATTTTTTGAAACAGAAACCTTATCTATAAACAAATACATATTAGATGATATATATTTATCTAAAAAAGATATATTTTGGATAGGCCCTAATATAAATCACTTAATAAATGAACACAAACTTGAAAATATAGATTACAACGGTTTTAAAAAAAACTTTTTATCTGTTTATTATAAAGAAAATAATTATAAAATACCTAGTAGCTCAAATTTTACAATTATAACTTCTGATAAATCAGATATAATTTGTAACTTATATGATGGTAAATACAGTTATCCTTATATATTAAAGCTTAATAACCTACATTTTGTATCTTCATTTAATTTAAGTACTCAATTATATTTTGTATTAAGTGATTATTTAAATGATTTTTTTAATGCAAATATAAACACTTATATTCTCCCTTTTAGCATAACTAATTCAAATGATTATATTATTAAAACTTATGTAACAGCTGATATTATATCAAGTGGTAATTATTCATTTATAGACAAGATATTTTCTTCCCTTTATTCTTTGATCTTGATCATAGTAATTTCATTCACATTTATGCTTTTAGGATTTAATGTGCTATCTGTATCAAATTTATTTAAAAAAAGGTGATCAATATGGATAATTTAAATTCGATAGACTACTTATTTTTATACTCTATTACCCTTATATGGATTACTCTATTGTACCAAGTTCTTTTGTCATATTCAGGATTTATATATTTTTTAAAAACTAATGACAAAAGATTTGATATATTAGATAAAATAAACAAATTCACAGATTGGCCACCAGTATCCATATTAATACCTGCTCATAACGAAGAAAAAGTTATATTAAAAACTGTAAGTTCTCTGTTAAATCTTAACTATCCAAGCGATAAACTTGAAATAATAGTTATAAACGATAATTCTACTGATAATACTAAAAATATACTACTCGATATATGTAAAACTACTGATAAAAACTTAAAAATAATAAATACTACCCCACTAAATGGCGGTAAAGGAAAATCAAATGCCTTAAATATAGGATTTAAAAGTTCAAATTCAGACTTTATAGCCGTTTACGACGCTGATAATACACCAAATTCAATGGCACTAAGATATCTTATATATACACTAGTTTCAAATGATACATATGCAGCTGTAATAGGAAAATTCAGGACTAGAAACAAAAGTAGAAATTTATTAACTAAATTCATAAATATAGAAACACTGTCATTCCAATGGTTATCTCAAGGTGGCAGATGGTTTTTATTTAACTTAGCCACAATACCCGGAACTAACTTTGTAATAAGAAGAAGTATATTAGATAAATTAAACGGTTGGGATGTTAAAGCTATAGCTGAAGATACTGAGATAAGTATCAGAATATATCAAATGGGATATAAAATCTGCTTTATGCCACTTGCTATAACCTGGGAGCAAGAACCAGAGACCTTAAAAGTATGGTTTAATCAACGGCTACGATGGGTTAAAGGAAATTTATATGTTATTCATAAATATATTCCCAAAATATTTAAATTAAAAAAACTCAAGTTAACCTTGGATCTTATATATTTTTTTTCAACATATTTGCTGTTTTTATCTTCAATAATAATATCAGATACTATATTTATACTCGGAATAATCTCAACTATATTCGGTTATAGTTCATTAAAAATTTCTATAGAAGGGAATTTCTTAGTTATATGGATTATGGCTTATATCCTTTTTATATTAGAAATATCTATAGTACTAACTTTTGAAAAGGGAGAAAATAAAATAAAAAATGTATTCTACATATGTATAATGTATTTTACTTATTGTCAACTATGGATATTGCTAGGATTAAAAGGTATCTACGAATATATAAAGGATTTAATCTTTAAAAAAGAAGTC
Organism: Tepidibacter aestuarii; assembly: GCF_934924865.1. Taxonomy (NCBI): domain Bacteria; kingdom Bacillati; phylum Bacillota; class Clostridia; order Peptostreptococcales; family Peptostreptococcaceae; genus Tepidibacter; species Tepidibacter aestuarii. Next base: position 2,774,195 of record NZ_OW235315.1, read on the forward strand.
AAATGGAATAAAACTCAACGATTTTAAAGAGGTGCTAGTATGTGTGCATTAAAAAAATATATTTTCACAATTTTATTTTTTTGTTTTTTTTCTATATTCTCATGCTATGCTGAGGAAGTTAACAACATATTCCCCTTATCAAAAGATATGTACGTAAATGGAGTATTTTCTACCAATACATTCTACTTTTCTAAGGACAAGTACGCTATATTAAATGATAATAATTATATTAAAATTAACTTTACTCAAACAAATAAAGAAAAATATGACTGTTCCTCTATAACTGTTTATCTAAACGATATACCATTAAAAAGTATACAGTTAAATAATTTTGATTTGAACTCAACATTTACTGTACCTCTTCCTAAAAATAAAATAACTGACGGCCCAAACATCATAACAATCAAATCCTTTACTAAACTAACTGAGGATTTATGCTGCGATGAGTTAAGTACTTTTAATTGGCTTTGCTTTCATAAAGATACTTTTATTCATTTAGAATATTCTCTTTTACATGATGCAACAAGTATAAGTGACTTTCCATATCCTTATATAATAAGCCAAAGAGATTTTGTAGAAAACTGCTATATAGTTATACCTGATAATCCTTCTTTAGATGAAGCAAAGGGCGCTATAAAAATGTCAATATTATTATCAAACTACAATCCTTATAAAAATAGTTTTTTTAGGACAATAAACTACTCAAATATTGATAAATACAAAAACTCTAATCTAATATTTATATTAGATAAAAATAATATAAATAAGTATTTTGAAAATAATTATATAGTAAGTGAAAACGAAGGATTTATAAAGGAAATACAATCCCCTTATGACAAAGCAAAAAAAATCTTATTCATATCGTATGATATAGATAAATCTATAAATGCACTATCTAAAAGTAAATTATCTAGACAAATGCTAAATTCAAGCCAAATTATAGATTTTGAATTGGCCGATCAAAAAGATGATGATGACACAGACATATCCTTTAAAGATTTAAATTACAATAGCGTAAAATTAAATGGAGCTTTATCTCAAAGTAGAACGTTTTATATACAAATACCTAAGGGACTTAAGCTATCTGATGATTCATATATAAATTTAAATTTTAGATATTCTAGTATATTAAATTTTGAAAATGCATCAATTAATGTATATATAAATGATGTTCCTGTTAACACAAAACAACTGAGTAAAGATCTCTTTAACAATGATAAATTAAGATTTAAAATACCCAAAGAATTTTTAAACCTTAAAGCTTTTAATTTGAAAGTTGAATTTTATCTCCCTCTTATTAAATCAAACTGTGATTTTATAGATGACAATGTATGCTTTGCAACTATATTAGATTCATCTTATATCCACTGTTCATATAGTAATCAAAGCTCTTATTCACTATATGATTATCCAGCTCCATTTGCAATGTATAATAGATCAAATAGCTTAAGCCTAATAGTTGAAGATTTAAGTAATATAGACAAGATAAACCTATATTCAATTGTATTATCTAGCATGAATAAATCTTCAAACGACTTTATAGACTTTGATTTATATACAAGTATAAATAGTAACCTTAAAAATGATAATATTATATTGATTTCATCAGCTGATAAAGATACTCTAATAAAAAAATATAATGATAATCTTTATTTACAATACAACGACGACTTTAGTAATTTTATTTCTAATGATAAGATCAATATAGTCAACAACAATAAAAACGATTTAGTAAGCATCCAATTATTAAAATCTCCTTTACACCAGGATAAGTATATGTTGGTTATAACTTCACCTAGTATAAATACTATTTATTCAACAAAGGATACTCTCTCCAATATTAATGCAATCTCTTCAAATATAGCAGATGTATTGATATTAAATGAAAAAGGAGTTAAGGACTATGCCTATTATAGGGAAGAACTAAGCAAAGCAAACAAGAAAACCAGATGGGTAGATACTGTGAACTTTCAAGCAAAAATGATTTTTGTAATAGTTATATTCATATTAGTATTAATATCATTAGTTATAATATCCATAATAAGAGAAGCTCAAAAAAAGTAGAAGAAAATTCTTCTACTTTTTTATATTTAAAGAAATCATATAATTTTCAATAGCTGATTAATATTGATTAAATAACTACAATATTAACTCTTTTGAGCAACGGAGCTCGTAGGACTCCGTTGGAGACATGGCTATGCGATAGCATAAAGCGAATTTTATTATTTATTTAACCTCTTTTCAAGTTCCTCTTTCTCTTTTTCATATCCAGGCTTACCTAAAAGTGCAAACATGTTTCTCTTATAAGCTTCCACTCCTGGTTGATCAAAAGGATTAACTCCTAATATATATCCACTTATAGCACAAGCTTTCTCAAAGAAGTACACTAAGTATCCATAGTTGTACTCATCAAGTTTAGGTATATTTATTACTAAATTAGGAACATTTCCATCAACATGAGCAAGTACAGTTCCTTCAAAAGCCTTCTTGTTTACAAAATCTATAGTTTTTCCTGATAAGTAGTTAAGTCCATCTAAATCCTTATCATCTTCTTTTATAGTCTCTTCTCTTCTTGGAGTTTCTACATTAAATACTGTCTCAAATAAATCTCTTCTTCCATCTTGTACATATTGCCCCATAGAATGCAGATCTGTTGAAAAATCAACTGAAGCTGGGAATATACCTTTTTGGTCTTTTCCTTCACTTTCTCCATAAAGCTGCTTCCACCATTCACCTATAAAGTGAAGTGCTGGCTCATAGTTTACCATAAGCTCTATATTCTTTCCTTTTCTGTGAAGAACATTTCTAACAGCAGCATATTGATAACAATTATTATCTGCTAAGTTTTCATTATCATAGTCAACACGAGCCTCATTTGCACCCTTCATAATTTCATCTATGTTAATTCCAGCTGTAGCTATTGGTAAAAGTCCTACTGCTGTTAATACAGAGAATCTTCCTCCTACATCATCTGGAATTACGAAAGTTTCATATCCTTCATTTTGTGCAAGTTGTCTTAATGCGCCTTTTTTAGCATCAGTTGTTGCAAATATTCTCTTTTTAGCTTCTTCTTTTCCATATTTATTTTCTAAGTATTCTTTTAATATTCTAAAGCTTATAGCCGGCTCTGTTGTAGTCCCAGATTTTGATATAACATTTACAGAAACATCTTTATCCTTTATAACATCCATTAAATCCATTATATATGTAGAGCTTATATTATTACCTACAAAGTATATTTCAGGATACTCTCTATCTTCCTTAGTTAAATTATTTCTAAAAGAATGACTTAACATCTCTATAGCAGCCCTAGCCCCTAAATAAGATCCACCTATTCCTATTACTAGTAATACATCTGAATTCTCTTTTATTCTGTTTGCTGCCTTCTTTATTCTGTTAAATTCTTCTTTATCGTAATTCTTAGGAAGGTCTACCCATCCTAAAAAATCATTTCCAGGTCCTTTTTTAGTGTGTAGTAAATCATGAGCCATTTTTATACTAGGCTGCATAAAATCGATTTCTTCTTGTCTTACAAAGTCAAGTGCATTATTATAACAAAAGCTTATCTTGTTCATATTGATACTCCCTTCATAAATATTAATTCAAATTACATTATAATTATATATTAAATTCACAAAAATTTCTAATATAATTTATATTTTATTTTATCTTTTTGTTTTAATATCATATAAATCTAATCTTCTGTGTTTTAAAAGAGGTAATTGTTCCCTTACCTTCTCTAAATACTCTAAGTCTATATTAGAATACAATATGTCTTCATCTTCAGCTAATTGTCCTATAATCTCTCCAAACGGATTACAAACACTACTGTGTCCATAAGCTAGATAAGTCTCGTCATAGTTTCTAGCAGGGCTTGCTGCTGCAAAATATATCTGATTATCTACAGCTCTATTTCTTATTATAATATCCCAATGAGCAGGTCCTGTAATATTATTAAAAGCGGCTGGAACTATTACAAGTTTCACATCATTTTGAACCATAATTCTAAATATTTCAGGGAATCTCATATCATAACATATAGCAAGTCCTACTTTGCAATAATCTGTATCAAATATAGTTATATTTTCTCCATAAGAGAATGTATCAGATTCTTTCATATATACTCCATCTTTTATGTCTATATCAAATAGATGCATTTTTCTATGTTTAGTTATAATATTTCCGTCTTTTCCTATAACATATGATGTATTATAATACCTATCTTCTTCTTTCTCAGGAATAGAACCGGCCACTACATATACATTATGTTTTTTTGCCATATTAGATATAGATTTAAGCGTTTGGCTACTCGCTTCTTCTTCAGCATATTTTATGAATGCATCATTTCTATAAGGACAGATAAACATCTCCCCTAAAGAAATAATATTTGCACCATTAATAGCTGCCTCTTCTATAAATTCTAAAGCTTTCTTTAGATTATAATCCTTATCATCCTTTACCTTAGTCTGACACAAAGCTATTTTGAAATTTTTAGACATATAGACTCCCCCTTATTTTTAACTATAAAACATTTATTATGTATATAATTAATTATAATACAACAAACTCCTTATGCTAAAATAAACTTTTTTTAATTTTATCTTGTTTATTTTTTGCTTAATCATAAATTTTATTTATCCGAGAGTTAAAAATTCTAAAACTTCATCTGAATTAAGTTACGCTTTATCAATCTTGGTTTTTAAGTAAAAAAAAGCCTCGTTTTTTATAACGAGGCATTAATATATATTAATGTTGTTTTACAGTTTGTGCATCTACTACAGCTCTTGCTATATTAGATGAGTGATCTCCTATTCTTTCCATGTTGCTTATCATTTCTAAGAACATTATACCACTTTCTGGATTACACAAGCTTTTATTTAATCTATTTATATGAGTTGTTCTACATGATTTTTCCATTATATCTATTTGTTCTTCCATTGCGATTACTTTAAAGGCTAACTCTATATCATTGTTCTTCATACATTTTAATGAGTTTTTATAAATTTCCATAATTTTTTCAAACATAGTTCTAAGCTCATATATAGCTTCCTTAGAGAAAGGTATATCTTTTTCTATTCCTTCAACAACTAACTCTGCAATATTATCTGCATGATCTCCTACTCTTTCAATATCATTTACAGTATTAAACAAACCATCTACTACTTCTCTATTTTCTACAGATATAGCTTTATTAGATAGTTTAACTAAGTATTCTAAAATTTCCCTTTGTAATGCATTTATCTTTTTTTCTTTTATAAATGTTTTTTTAGCTTCTTCTTTTGACCAGTCAAAGAATCCATTCATAGCATTTTCCAAAGATTTTCTAGTTATATTACCCATGTGTAGACATTCTCTTATAGTGTTTGCTAGTGCTATAGATGGTGTCTCAAGTATTCTATTATCTAAATACTTAGTCACCCTATTATTATTCTCATCTTCCGTCTCAGGTAATATCTTCATAACTAATTTAACTATAAATGGAGCAAACGGGAATAAAATCACAACATTTACAATATTGAATAATGTGTGTGCATTTGCTATTTGTCTTGCTACATCAGTTGCATTTATCTTAGTTACAACTCTCATTATCGGTTTGCTCAATATAAGTGCGAATATTAATGATCCTAATAAATTAAAAATCAAATGCATAATAGCTGCTCTTTTAGCATTTTTTGTTGCTCCTATACTCGATAAGATAGCTGTTATACACGTTCCTATATTTTCTCCATATAATATAGGAAGTGCAGATGATAATGGTAATAATCCTTCTGATGCAAGCGCTAATAATATTCCTATAGATGCACTACTACTTTGAAGTATAACAGTTAACCCAAACCCCATAAAAATTCCTAAAAATGTATTATTCCCAAATCCAACTAACATTTCTCTAAATGCTGGAAACTCTCTTAAAGGCTTAACTGCATCCTTCATAAAGTCCATACCTATAAATAATATACCAAACCCTATTAATATTTCGGCTAATTGTTTGCTTTTTTGTTTTGTTGCAAATAAATATATTACCATACCTATACCAACTGCAGCAGGAGCTAACTGTGTTAACTCAAATGACACAAGCTGTGCTGTCATAGTAGTACCAATATTGGCCCCCATTATAACTCCTATAGCTTGAGTTAATTGCATTATGCCTGCATTAACAAATCCAACCACCATAACAGTTGTTGCACTACTACTTTGGATAATAGCTGTAACAAATACGCCAACTAATACCCCCATAAATCTGTTGCTAGTTAACATTTCTATTATCTTCTTTAATCTCTCTCCAGCTGCTTTTTGAAGACCTTCTCCCATTAAATTCATTCCATACAAAAATAAACCTAATCCACCAAGTATACCTAGTGCTATATTTATAGCCATTATTAGTCCTCCTTGAATTTGTAATCTATGCTTTTTACTGTATAATTGTACCAAATTTCAACAAGAGAATTGTTAAATAAATGTTAAAATTGTTAATTTTTGATTAAATTTGTTGATTTTATATTATTTTTTCTGATATTTGCTTATTATACTCTCTGCAACTTTTATTCCATCAACTGCAGCAGATACTATTCCTCCTGCATATCCAGCTCCTTCTCCAGCAGGATAAAGTCCAAATACATTTATAGATTCAAGACTTTCTTCATCTCTTACTATTCTTATAGGAGATGATGATCTAGTTTCAACACCAGTTAGTACTGCATCATTTAGTGCAAATCCTTTTAACTTTTTATTAAGATTTACCAAACCTTCCTTCATTGCTTCAACTACAAAATCAGGAAGACACTTTCTTAAGTCTGTAAGGGTATATCCTGGCTTATAAGACGGCTTTACGCTTCCTACTTGAGTAGATTCTTTATCACTTAAAAAATCACCTACCAATTGAATTGGTGCTTTATAATTTTTACCTCCTAATTCGAATGCTAGTCTTTCATATTTTTGTTGGAAGTATACTCCTGCTAACGGATGATTACTTCGAAAATCTTCAGGACCTACATTTACTAAAAGAGCACTATTTGCATTTTGTTTATCTCTTGAATGCTCACTCATTCCATTTGTAACAAGCTCTCCTTTAGATGATGATGATGCTATAACGCTTCCACCAGGGCACATACAGAATGTATATGTAGTTCTTCCTTTTTCCGTATGGTAAATCAGTCTATAGTCTGCAGCTCCAAGTCTTGGATAATCGTAAAATTCTTTATACTGAGATTCATTTATCATTACCTGTGGATGTTCTATTCTTGCACCTATAGCAAATGGCTTTTGAATTATTTTTATATTTCTATCATTTAAGACTTCATAAGTATCTCTAGCACTATGACCTATTGCTAGTATAATTATACTAGTATCTATTTTATATTCATCATTTACCTTAACACCAACTATTGATTCGCCCTTAACTATAATATCTGTAACCTTTGAACCAAATCTAACTTCTCCGCCAAGTTCTATTATTCTTTGTCTCATATTTTTTACAACTTCTTTTAATATATCCGTTCCAACATGAGGTTTATGAGAGTAAAGTATTTCATCTGGTGCTCCTGATATAACTAGTTCTTCAAGAACTTTTCTGCATCTTAGATCTTTTATTCTCGTAGTCAATTTACCGTCTGAAAAAGTACCAGCTCCTCCTTCTCCAAATTGAACATTGGACTCTTCATTTATTTTCCCTGAGTTCCAAAATAAGTTTACATCTTCAGTTCTTTTATCAACATCCATTCCTCTTTCTAAAACTATAGGATTATAGCCTCTTTGAGCAAGTATTAATGCAGCAAACAATCCAGCAGGACCCATTCCTACAATAACAGGTCTTTCTTTTAATTCTTCACTTCCCATTTCTACATTTTTATACTTAAGCTTTGGACTCGGTTTCACATCATTGCTTTTTATCTTTTTAAGTACATTATTTTCTTTTTTAACTTTAACATCTACTGTGTATATAAAGTTTATCTTTCCTCTTTTCCTAGCATCTATTGATTCTTTAAATATTGTATATTCTATTAATTCTTCTTCCCTTATTCTAAGTTTTTTTAATATTTTCTCCTTAATACTTTTAATATCCTCATTTATATCCATCTTTATGTTTGATATTCTTATCATATTTATTGTCCTTTCTCATTTGTTTTTGTTATTTAAAATTTCCCAAATTGAAAGCCCTATTCATAAATACTACTCATATATTTATAAATAGGACTTTCAATTTTTATATGTAAATATATAATGCCTTCGTTTATTTCATGACAATATACTACTCTTCTTCAATTTAACATAATTATCTAATAAAACATCTAATTCCTGACTTAAATCTATTATTTCTTTATTAACAAGCTTAAAATTGTTATTCTCTATCAATTTATTCAGTCTTTCTCTAGTTACTTCTATATTCATCTGTAAATCCTTCATACTTTGCATGCAAGCCCCTCCCCCTTTATAAATTTACACCATGATGAGGTAAAAATCAACAACATTCATTTTATTTATTTAGACCGAAAATTACATTTATAGACGATTCTTTCATGTTTATTAAAGGAATTTCTTGCATTATGAAACTTTTTATCTTTTTTTCGAGATTTTGATGCGGTATTTCTATATTTTTAGATAAATTTTCAACGACAGCATATCCTATACTTTCATCTATGCCCTTGTTTTTGTACAAAGAATTTATATCTAATTTTATAAATCTTAGATCACATACAAATTTTTCTTCATTTCCTAATTCTATTACATCATCATACTCAAATATTTTGTATTTATACATATTTTCATACGGTTGTATTTCTTCTATTCCTATAAAATCCATATTATCCACTCCTCTTCAATTATAAAATGCTATATGTAGTATATATCATATATATTATTGTTTGCAAATAAATAAAAAATTCGTCTAAAATAACTGATATTTTTGTTCTCTTATCATTATTATCTATAAAGGGAAACTTGATTCAAATGGAGTTTTAGAAATAAAAGCCATATCTTTTTTTATAATAACATGACTTTTATAATGCATTTATCTTATTTTAAATTCTTTTATATTGTTAGTCAATTCATCAATACTAGAATTAAGATTTTTAGCTAAATTGTTCAATTTCTCTATATCTATTACTTGTTGTTCTGCATATGCAGATACTTGCTGCGTAGATGCTGCTGTTTCTTCCGTTACATATGCTATTTTTTCCATAGAATCTACAAATTCAACCTTGCTTATATTTATATTTTCCAACATGTCTTTTATATCAATAGTTTTTTCTATCATAGTACAAGTAATATCATCTATATCCTTAAATAGTTTTTCTGTTTTTTCTACGACTTCATTCTGCCCATCAATTATATAAGATGCGTCATTCATAATCTTACTTGTCTCATTAGTCTCTATTTGAATGTTATTTACTATTTCTGCAATTTCTTTTACTTGTTGTGTAGTAGCTTCTGATAACTTTCTTACTTCATCAGCTACAACTGCAAACCCTCTACCATGTTCTCCTGCTCTAGCTGCCTCTATTGTAGCATTTAAAGCCAATAGGTTTGTCTGCTCTGCTATTTGAGTTATAGTTTCACTTATATTATTTATCTTCGTAGATTTTGATAACTGTTCTTTAAACTGATTTTCAATACTTTTGACTATGTTTAATGTATCTATATTTTTGTCTTTCAATAATGCTATAGTTTGAATACCTATTTCATTGAAATTTTTTACCTTATCAGAATTAACAGACATATCTTCAGCCATATTAGATGCCTGATCTATAAAGTCTCCAAGTTCCTTCATCTTTGATAATGATCCATCTGTTTCACTAGCCTGTGAAGTTGCTCCTCTTGCTATTTCATCTATAGCTTGAGCTACTTCATTTATAGACATAGACGTTGTTGAAGATATATCTACTAAATCGCTAGATATACTCTGTGTACTCTTTGATATATCTTCAACGTTTATTACCAGATTTTTTATTTTTTCTATCATCTTATTAAGACCTTTGGATATTAATTTTATTTCTGTATTTGTCTTCAATTTATTTTTTATAGTAAAGTTTCCTCTTCCAACTTCATCCATAGTGTTTACTATTTCATTTATAGGTTTAGTTATCCCAAATGATATAAATATACTTATTATAATAGATACTATAGTTGTTAGTATTCCTACAATTAAGGAAATTTTATAAATAGAATGAGTCCCACTTTCCATTATTTGTTTATCAAACACATTTATTATCTGCCATCCTATTGTATCGTTGTTATAAAATGTTATGTATTTTTCTCCTCTTATTATTTCTTTATCATCTTTTGATTTATATTCTATACTGCCCTTTTTCTTCTCATATATTTGCATTCCCCACGGGGTTTGCTTTAAATCAGTTCCAATCTTAGATTCATCTTTATAAAACGCTATTTTACCTTCATGATCTCCTATTATAATGCCTGTACCCTCTCCTAAATCTATACTGTTTGTCAACTCTCCTATACTATCAAGTTGTATATCTACCGCCAAAACTCCTTTTACATTATTATTGGAATCGTACAATTTCACCGATAATGTTATTATATTCTTGTTTGTAACAGCATCTATATACGTTTTTGACCAAACAGGCTTATCGCTAGACATAGCATCTATATACCATCCTCTTTGAGTAGGATCATAACCTTCTGGAAACTCGACCGTAGGGTAAGTTTGCATAGTTTTATCTAGGTGTCCTATGTAAACAAATGAAATATCCTTATTATTTTGACTAAATTCTTTAAATAATTCTAATATCTCCTCATCAGCAGTTTTTTTAACAGCTTGATTTAGCCCTTGAAATATCTTGTACTTGTTGTCTAGCTCTAAGTTAAGATTATCATTCAATTGTTTTATAGCGGTTTTACTCTTGCTTAGCTCACTTTGAGTTATTATTTGAGCTGCTCTGTCATATGAAAAATATCCAACTAATATCATCGGAAGTAATATTAATAATACAGAAACAGAAATCAATCTTACACTTATCTTATTGAAATTCATCTAACCCCCCCTTTACTTAGTATAATTATATCATTTTTAGTTAATTTTGAATATTCTGTTATTTTCACATAAAAAAAGAGGCTTAACCTCTTTTAGTAGTTAACCCTCTTATAAATTTCATATTGTCAAATAATTTTTCTACGAAACTTTCAGTTTCTTCATTATCTAATAAGAATATTTCAACATTAGATTCTAAATCTTTTCCTTTTGATTTACAGTACTCTTTAGCTCTATCAAGTAAAGCTTCTTTATCTTCTTTTGATAAAGTGTACTCTTTAAAATCTATTATTATGTATTCTTTTATTTTTTCGTTATTACCTTCATAAAAGCCTATTTCTATGTGATATATCATACCAAATAAGTTTTCAAATGTTTCTTCGCCTTTATAAATAGGTACAGCAGGGTTTGATTTTATATAACTAGTTGAAACAGCTATTTCTTTTCCTAAAGTTAGACTCATTATTATCCCTCTTTCTACATATTTATCAAAACACTTACCATATATGAGTATTATATCACAGTACTTATAATACAATCTATGTTATATTTTGTGTATTGATTTTATTTCTTTATATCTTTTCCCTAAAGTACTTGGACTTACTTTGTATTTTTTAGCTATAGCACTTTGAGTTACATTTACACCATCTTCTTTTTTAGCATGGTATTCAACTGCCGAAGCCCATCCATTTTCAGTTCCTTTTACTTCATTGTTGTTCTTGTATTCTTCCCATATAGTTAAAGCAACTTCTTTATAAGCATCTTCTATATTTTCTGTTATAAGATTTTTAACTGTACACTCTTCTTTCGAATCATCTATTTTTTTAGTATCTACTTGTTCTTCCATATTATTCACTTCTGTATTAGAAGCGTTTTTCTTTTCTTTTAAGTATTCTCCTATTTGAGGATCTATTAATTGTTGTATATACTTATAGAATATATTCGTATTATATATTAAGAATGTTTCCATCTGCTTATAAACATCTTTATTCTTTTCGTATATATTATTAATATCAGCTATTATAACGTCCTTAATTTTTTCAGATATAGATAATACTGTATCTATAAACTTATTAACTTCTACAACATTAGCCATTCTACCTATTATTAATTCTCCAACTTTTAAATCCTTTAATACATTTATATCTTCTATATACGTTTCTTTATCAAGTATTAAATCTTTAAGTAATGCTTTATCTTCTTCTATATTTAAGATTTTATATATAGTTATGTATGATTTCAATTTACTTTTTAATATATTCTTTTCTATTACGTTTAATTTATTTTTATTTTCTTCAAAGAAAGATATAGCTATAGTTTTATTTTCACTAGTTATATAATCTTGAAGATAGTATGTATTAAAGAATGAATTGAATTTAGAGTTTATTTCTTTATCATCTACAATATAGAATTTGTTTTGTGCACCAATATATTCATCATAGAACTTATCTTTTCTAGAATAAGCATATAATTTTTGAGTTGTACTTATATCGTGTTTTTGTGAAAAATCAACTTTTTGTTGTAACATAGAATTTTTTTTGTCTTTATTTAAACAGCATTTTTTATATTTTTTTCCACTATTACATGGGCATAAATCATTTCTTCCTACCAAGTTGTGTTTCCTCCCTCACATTTTATTCATTTGCTTTTATTGAGATACAATATTGTATTATATCATTGTTTGTCAAAACATTCTACAAAATCACTTCATATTTTTGGTATGTTGCTAATATTCCTTAGTATATATTTCTATAAGTATATATAAATATCCTTTTATTGTTTCATATAGATAAAAAAGGAATAAAGAGTAGACGTATATTTTGTTTACTCTTTATTCTTTTAAATATTATGTTACAATTTACTCTAAATTAGGAAGTGGTACAATATTGACCTTATGTGTTTTTTCTTCAGAACTAGCTTTTATTTTGATAGTAGTAGTACCTATGCTAATACCCTCTACATTATAACTTATCATGTAGTTGCTTTTTTGTTCACTGTTTCTATTTGACGTTTTAATTTTAAATTTATTTTCTTCTTTTATAATATCAACATCCGAATTGTCTTTTCCCGTATTCACTTGTATATTAGAAATATCTATTTTATTTTCATCTTCAATTTCTAAAACTATATCCTGATTTTTAATATTTTTTATTTCTACACCTAAGTCTATATCGAATCCTTTTACTAGATTGACATTACTATTATCCTTAAATTCTCCATTAATAAACATTCCTGTTGTTATTTCAATTTCATTTTCAACAACAGTTATATTAATTGGATCAAATTCCTGCTCTCTATTTGCTTTTCCATTAAAGTCAGTGAAAGTTATTTTTGATTTACTGTCTTCACTTAAAACATAATTTCCTGGTTTTTTAGCACTTAAATTAACTTCAACCTTTATTGGACCCCCTTGATATCTATATACAGTTTCACCATTACTTGTATCTTTAATGAATTCTATATCATTAATATATTTTATAATCTTTTGTTCTGAAATCAAATCATTTTCTATATTTATATATTGAGGATATTCATCTGTTATTTGTATATTAGTTAAAGATATCTTATCTTTATATACTCCATTTTCTTTAAAAGTGCTTATAGCTGGTATTTCTGTAGGAACTTCAATTATATATTCTAATGTGAAATTATTTCTTTCTTGTACTTTATCTCCACCTACAACTGATTTAGATATTGTAAGCTCTGTTTTTCCTTCAACTGTAAATGCTCCGTATATACCTTCTCTAGTAACATCTCCATCTTTTCCTGTTCTAAAGGCAATATAGTAATCTCCTGATTCAGTTGGGAATTTTACACCCTCGTTTCCAGTAAATATAGTTTTAGCATATTCTCCTGGCGTTATATCTTTAGATGGATAGAACCAACCTTTAGGTACTCTATTCCATGTTGAACCATTATTAGAATATTTCATTTCAAAGGCAGCAGAACCTCCCCAGTTAAAATATTCTAAATAAATTGGATAGTATTTACCTGATTCTAAGTGATATACATTATTAGTAGTTCCAACTTGACTATTACGTCCTTGAAGTCCAAACATATTAACAAAATCTTTAGTTTCTCCATTAGCTGTTATATAACCTCTACATCCGTCATCTGAATGTGCTCCAAATTTATAATCTCCTGTATTATCTACTTTAATGTATCCCCAGAATTTTGAAGCTTCTCTATAATTATTATCAATCCACATATTATTTAGGAAAATAGAATTTGTTTTCCATATTCTACTCTCTATTCCATCTCTTTTTGTATACGTTTCCCAACTACCATAATCTTCTTTTGATGTTGAATAAGAAGCTTCTATATAATTTGTTGTATCTAGTGGATTCTTAAATACTTTCTCTGAGTGATACCAAAATTGTTCATTAGCATCGGCAACACTGGTTCCTGAGCCTACTCCTATGCCATGGCTTACATCATAACTTCTTTTATTTAAATATCCTTGCTTTTCTTCAACAACATCTTCATTTATCGTTTCTTCATTTAAATCCATTCTATTCCATCCATTAATTGGAATATTTTCAGGTGTTTCAGATTTTTTTATAAATTGGTATTCAAAGAAATTTTCATCTTCTCCTTTAAAACTTATATCTGCATAACCCTCTCCCTGAAGTTCTATAGATTGATTTAGTATTTTATCATATCTTCTATTTAAATCTTCAGAAGTTATATCAAGTATATCTCTAGCTCCGGAAGTATCTCTCACTTTAATATTAACTTCTGGTAAATTTTTCTTTATATTATTAACAGTAGCTATTACACTTTCTACATTTCCTGCTACATCTAAAATATTGAAAGTATATGTTCCATTTTCAGATACTTTATATGTTGTATTGCTTCCATCTACCCATGTTCCATCTGGTTTTTGTACCCTTTTCACACCTGATCCTGTATCATTTGCTGTTAAAGTCAATGTTACATCTTGATTTGTGTTTGTAATTGGGTTCATAGCAATATTTCCGACAGGCTGCACTTTATCTATATTTGTTATGCTTATACTTTCTATTGACTCTTGCTCTAATTCATCTATTCCTCTAGCTTGAATTATTGCATTACTCATTACAGTAATTGGTCCGTTATATGTTTGCCATGGATCATCATCAATTTTATACTCTCTTCTCTCCGAATCATTAGAGTACTGAATGCTCACTTCAACATTTTGATTAGTCCATGCAGTTGGAGTTTGAGTAAATGTAGGTTTTCTTGGCTTATCCTTTATTTCTATATTTAAAGCTTCTAAATACCTTTTACCACTTTTATCCAAAATATCTATATTGGCAAAAGAATCTTTATTATCTCCAAAAATATATGTGCCTTGTTTATCCAATTTGTATCGAACTGTAAATGAAACAGGGTCTGCTTCATATAATGTTTTTTCTTGATTTAACTTATATGTTATATCCATATTTCCTATTATCTTGTTATTATCTACATAAAAAGCCTCTGGCAGATTGTCTGTATACAAAATATCACTTACTTGTTCATTATTTTGTTCAGTAATACATTCTTCAAAATGAATCTTGCCTGAAATAGAATTTAAAATTTCTTCTGCAAATTGATTATATAGGTTTTGTAGAGTATTACTATCCTGACTAGAATAATAATGTCCTTTTGCTCCTGCAGCATTTGCTATTTCTTCATTACTGCTACCCGCTCCTAAACCAAATCCTACTACAAAAAAGGATGTGATATTATCTGATTTTTTGATTTTTTCATTTACTACATTTTTTGCATAATTTAACGATGCCGCATCTCCCTCTTGATTTCCTAAATAACTTAAGTAATCTCCTAAATAATATGCTGATTTAACTTCATTTAATTTATTATGATATATAACATTATTTATATTTGAACCCATATAATCATCTAAACGTCTATAATATTCTCTGTTATATTTAGCATCACGATTATATACGTCTGTAAAATCATTATAATTACGACTTCCATTTATATCTCTACTATAAGCTGTAGGTACTCCATCTGTCATTAAAATAATATATTTTTCTTTTGCAGATGTATCTGCATCAAGCATTGCTTTTGCAGTTCTAATTCCATCTCCTATATTTGTAGCGCCTCCTATACTTAATCCATGTATACTACTTTTTAAATTTTGCGTTCTAGATGGTACAGATATAATATCACTTACTTTACAACCATAACTACTATATTCTACTAATCCAATATTGAAGTTCTGTGAGTTTTCGAATTTATCTACAAAGTTTTTAGCAACATTTTTTATTATAGTTAATCTTGAATCTTCATTATAATAATAGGGTTCTCTGTTTTGTGTTGGAATCCATCTCATACTTCCAGAAGTATCAATAACTAATATTATATCCTTCTTACTACTATCGTGTTCTATAGGAATTGGCTTAGGCGCTATAGTATACCTAATATCAAAATAATCTTCTTTTTTTATTTTCACCTCATCAATAGACCTACTAATATCCATTAGATTAGATGGGGATGTATCTTCTTTTATTTTTACTAATCCTATATGTATGTTTGTTGAAGGTTTCATCTTAGACGATTTTCCATTTGTAGGATTTACTTTTGAATCATGCTGATTTGTTGTTAATTTATATCCTTTATTCTTCAGTTCATCTAAATCTACTTTTATTATATTGTCATTACCAGAATTTTTAGCTGAAACACTATAATATCCATTTGAGGATGAAGTTGTTTCATAATTCCATTCTTTTTTATCGGCATTCCCATTATAAGAATAAATATTTATACCAGCTATTCCATTTTCATTTAGGTCTCTTATTCCATCTCCATCAGAATCTTCCCATACACATCCACTTATTACATAATTCTTTCTATCAGCATACGTAGGAGTAACCATAGTTATTATCATACACATCATCATAATAATACTTATTATTTTTTTAAATTTACCAATTTTCACAATAATCCCTCCTTTTAATTAAATTTTTATCTACTCTTGTTCCTGAAATAGACTTCATCCTTAATTAAAACGTCATAATCATCAATTAATGCTGTAATATTTATTTTAATCCCTATCCAATCTTCATACTTTGATGGACTATCTGGAATAGAATCAATTTGAAAGCTTTCTATATTTGATGCTAATTGTGCATTTGCTTGTTTACCTCTTCCATAGTATAGTGTTTTATTCGTTTTATCATGTCTAATTATCAAATCATCAGCATCAGTTTTAAATTTTATCAAATACTTATTTGAGTCTTTTTCAACTGTTCTTACGCCTTTTGTTTCTCTAACTTTATCTACAATTTCATTTACAGACTTTTGAGCTTGTTCTTGTGTTCTTATCTGCTTTTCTGACCTAAAAAAGATTTTATAATTTGATATAAAAAATGATCCTACTGCACTTATTACAACTCCTGCTATAGCACATACTATAAGCAGTTCTATTAAAGTAAATCCCTTGTTTTTATAAATATATTTCATAGTTGTAACCCTTCTTAACATTATTTTGTCTTTTTCCATTCAGAAACTGTTATAATACTTGATAGCGTAGGTTGATTAGAATTTCCTTCTAAGTCACATATAACTTTTATTATGCTATCACCTGTTTGTTTAAACATTTTTCTTATTTCTTCATCTTGAGATATTTTATTTAGTATAAAATTATTCATCTTATTAATTGTGTAAGTATTAGTAAAATTTTTATTTTCATTTCCTTGTATATAAATATTTCCTTGTGTAATTATAGTTCCTTCAAAGTCAATTTCTCCTGATATATGAACATCTTTGTTTGTTATTATTATTCCTTTTATTTTTTTTACTTCTTTGCTTCCACCTGTTAACTCATAGTTTTTATTTGCTTTTAAGTTTATATAAATTACTTCTTCATAACCTTCTTTTTTATTCGTCTCTTCTTTTTTACCTGAATTCCACATATCAGCTATATATTTTTTTTCAAAAGTATCATCTTCATCATTATTAAGAATATCATTTATATCTACTTGTGGATCTCCCATTGCATTTACATAAAAATCATATTCTTCTTGATTCTTTTTAAAATTAGAATCAGACTCTAATTGATGTCCTTCATCTTTTATCTCATCATTTTGTATATATGCTCCAATGCTATAATTTACATTTTGAATATCTATATTCCCTTTACCCAGATTTAAAACATCATCATTTTTTTTAACTTTACTTACTGCTGTTAAGTAGCTTTTTCTTTGTTTAAACAAAGGAGATTTAGCTTTGTCTATTTTATTAACTAAAACTAATGGTGAAAAATAATCAAAATCTATATCTTCTGAACTTATATTTTCTTCTATATCTCCACTATAATGTTCATAATATTCATTATTTTCATTTTCATACATATCTTTAATCTCATTATAAATATCTTCATCATAATATACTTGTGAATAAGCTTTATAATTTCCTTTAACAGATACACTTTCTCCAGTTTGATAATATTCATCATTATCAAGCTTTATATATGATGTTCCTGCGATAAAAGTACCTTTATAATTTTTATCATAACTTTTTCCTTTTCCCAATCCTGTTATTGTTATCCTAGATTTATCAGTACCTATATCATTATTATTTATAACTATACCACTGCTTTTATCATGTACTGTACTTTCATTTCTTCCATCATTAAATCCATAATAGCTACCATCAATCTTTATATTCGCGTCTTTTCCATTTAGTTCTATATCATCATATGTATTTACATCACCTTTTATATTTATATTAGATCCTATATTCCCGTTAGGAATTGACAAGCTATTACAAAATACTTCTCCATTATTTATTACTTCTATAGTAGACTTATCTTCTCCAGTTTGAAGGTATGCTCCTGTTACTATTCTTCCATCTACATTTAAACTCCCTAAATTACCGTCATATCCTACTATAATTCCTTTGCTTTTAATATTAGAATTTATTTCATCACCATATGCATATATGTTCCCTTTTACTTTTACATTTTTCCCTTCTACTATTATGTCTTTATCTGATAATAAGGCTTTTGTCCAAAGTGCATTTTCTTTTAAAGTTTCAATTTTTTTATTTGAATAAGAAATATCGTATTCAGGTATATCTATTAAGAACTTACTTTCAACTTTTTTTTCAATCTTATCTTTTTGAGAAGTAGATTCTAAAACAAATTCAAATTCATCGTTACTTTTACTAAATTCAGTTATTGAATCTTTATCTTTTATTTTTACTGTAATATCATCAATATAAGAATAATGTTCTAAATCTTTTATAATATTCTCATTTATATATTCTGTATAACC
This sequence comes from Tepidibacter aestuarii, assembly GCF_934924865.1. Classification (NCBI taxonomy): domain Bacteria; kingdom Bacillati; phylum Bacillota; class Clostridia; order Peptostreptococcales; family Peptostreptococcaceae; genus Tepidibacter; species Tepidibacter aestuarii. The sequence continues at coordinate 2,793,446 of NZ_OW235315.1, forward strand.
TTCTTCAAACCAATTTTTCATTTCTTCTTTTAACTTATCTTCATCTTTTACACTACCATCTTCATTTAAATTTTCGCTTTGTCTTTTTTCAAGCTCATCTTCTACTTTTTTCTTTCCTTTATCTATAGCTTCTTCTACTACCTCTTCTATAACAACATATGCTTCTTCAAGCCCTGATTCAGCTATATAAAAAGACTGTTTTGATTTCATATCTATTTTTTTCATTTTTAAATTCATAACACTTGCAGATAATATTGCAGTGCCTAAAATACTCAGTACCGAAAGTGACATTAATACCATTATTAAGGCAGACCCTTTTTTATTGTTTAAAAATTTTTTTATCATAATATCTACCCCTAGTCTGTCTTTCTTAATCCTACTAATTCAACTTCATTATAACTATTTTTCTTTTTAACTTTTATTGTAATCTTAACAAGTTTCTTATTTTGCTCATACTCCTGTACTATTTGAGTTATTCTAAAATTCGGATAATCTTTATCTTCCATTAATTCTCCCTCTTCATCTGTAAACACTATGTTTTTAGAGAATTTTAACTGTTCCATATACTTTTGAGCCAATTGATTTGCAATCATTTGATTTTCTGAGTTTTTATTTACTTTTATTGTATTCACAAAAAAGGAAGATAATGGAGCAATAATAATTCCAAGTAAGGCTAGACTTACAACAAGTTCAACAAGTGTTAATCCTTTATTGCATTTAATCATTTTATCACCTTAACATTTCCAAGCTTATTAACTACTTTTACTCTAGGATTTTTATCATCTTCATAATCAATATTTACATTCAATTTTAAATTTGTTTTGTTAATTAAAGATAGATTTATTCCACTAGTATCTTCTTCACTATTTCTTTTATTGCTTATAATCTTAATATTTACAGCAGTTCCATGAGGATCAAATTCTATCATATTATTTTCATAATCTTTAGGATAAGATTCTCCTTGTGTTTTATATTTATAATAATATTTTTTATCAACTTGGATTAATTGAAATTCTACATCTTCAAAGTTTTGGTTATCTGCGTATACATAGCTTCTTCCTAACTTGTCCATGGCCCTTCCCATTATCACAGTAGGAAGATCCGAAGATATAGGTTTTACAGTCATAATAAAATCATTGTTTATAACTCTATTATTTTCATTATATTCATGGTACCCACTAAAAGGAACAAATGGATTACCTTTTCCATATCCATTATCAAAATCCCACTTTAGATACTCTTCATCCTGTTCATGAATCTTTGGAACAGAGTAAAAGTCTAATGCAATACTTCCTGTTATACTATTTTCCTCAGTTACAATTCCGTCTTCATCTGTATTATTTTTTTTAGATTTAGATATTGAAATATTATTTATAAGTATCTTTTTCTCATAGGTTTCTATATGCTCTAAGAAAGTAATTAAATCTTTATATTTTCCTTTATAGCTAATTGTTGCAGTCATTTTTTCAGTTTCATTTTTATTTTCCTCTAAATCTTCTTGATTCTCCTTACTTGCTTCATCCTTTTTTTCTTTTTTATTACCCTTATACTCTTCTGATAGATTTTTAATTAAATAATCTTTATCTTTTTTTTCTGCTTTTTTCACATCAATTTCATTAACATCTATATCAGAAAAACTAATTGAATTACCTTCTATATTAGATTTTCCAAGCATGTCATCTAAAATTACTATTATTTTTTCTTGATTTATACTTGGGAATAAAGGTTTTGTCATAGATTTTATTTTAGCATTTATGATTTTGAACTCTTTATAAACTGGACTATTCTCAGATATTTCTAATTTTACTCTCTGAACCTCAGCTTTTTTATCTATTACCTCTTGTTTTATATTATCAAGCTTTGTAAGCTGTGGACTTAATATAAATTTATAATATCCTCCTATGATAAGTATCAATCCTAATACTATCAGCATTATTTTTTCTCTTGTAGTTAATTTCACTACATTTCACCGCCTTTCAATGTACACTTCAAGGCAAATGTGAAATTCTCAGATTCATCTGATTCTTTATTTATATTTGATACATGAACAGAATCAAATATACCTAATTGCTTTAAGTTATATTCAAGCTCACCTATACAAGTTCTATTCATTGCTACTCCCTGTATATTTATATTTAATCCATTTATATTCATAGATTTTAAGAATAAATCTGTAGGTAGTTTTAAGGCTATTCTATCCATTAAAACAGTACTAATTTTATCTGCTTCATTAATTTCTATATTAATATCATTTACTGCATTATAATATTTTTTCATAATTTCTATTTTTGCTTTTTTCTCATTCACTTTTTCTAACTCTTTAACTACTTTTTCCGAATTTAAATACTCTTCATACTTTGCTTTTTCTTCTTCTAACTTTTTGATTTTAATATTCGTATATATTGTAAATCCACCCATAGATATAATTAGTATCGTTATACTTAAAATTATTAGTATATTATTTTTTTTTGATTTCTTATTTCGATCTATATATGATGAAAAAAAGTTGAAATCTCTCATGACCCTCTACCTACTTTCGTATAATTGAACCTATACAATTTAAATATTGATTCAGCTTTGTATCTTGTGCTTCTTTCCCAAGTTTTATATTAGACATTGTTTCTATCTTTATAACTTCAATATTTAATTCTTTTTTAAAGTGATCTTCTAACCCTTTAATATCTGACCCTCCACCATATAAGTATATCTCTTCTATTTTATTTTCTCTTTTTATATTTTCATAATATCTAAATAGTCTTCTAATTTCTTGTATCCAAGTATTAACAGAGTCTTTTACTATATCATTTAACATTTCTAATGAAACAAGGCCATTTTCATGATTTAAATTAGAATTTTCTATTTTTCTCTTTTCAGCTTCTTCTAAAGATAGATTAAGCATATTTGCAATATTTATATCTATTTCATTACTTCCAACAGGTATAATTCTACTAAATTCTAATATGCCATTAGAAATCATATTTAAATTTATGTAATTATGTCCTATATCTATAACAACAACAGTTTTATCCAAACTGGAATTTTCATCATTAATTGTAACCTTAGATTCACATAATTTAGATACTGAATTTGAATTCATATCTAAAGCTACAGGAGTTAAATCTAATTCTTTTATTAGTTTCAAGTAATCTTCTGCTATTGTTTTAGGAAGTGCAGCAACAGTTATTCTTCCTTTTTTTATATCTTCTTCAATAAAAGTTTCTAAAATTTTGTACTCTATCACATAATCATCAAATATAATCGGTAAATACTGTTCTATTTCAAATCTTACCATTGTATTCATTTCTTCTTCTTTTTTAGCAACAGGTAGTGTTATTTCTCTTTTAATGATTGATGTGCTCTGAACTGTACAAATTGTTTTTTTAGTTTTTATATTTTCATTTTGTATATATCTATTTATAACCGACTTTAAATTTTCTATATCTAATATATTTCCATCTTTATACGAGTTAGGAGGAGTTTCTATCACCATGGCTTTTTCAACTATTACATTATTTTTATTTTGTTTTCCTAAGACTATTTTTATATTTTTATTTCCTATATCTATAGACAAAACTTTGTTATTAAACAAGTCTATTCCCCCCATTAATCTAGCTTATTATTTTGAGTAAATACCAATTTATAATTTCATCTCCAAAATAGATTGTTACAAGAGCTGCCATGGCTATAAAAGGTCCAAACGGAATGAAATCTTTTCTACTTTTTATTTTAAGAAATATTAATATTAACGAAGCAGCTGCTCCTATAATAAAAGATAATAATGTTATCAAAAGAATATATTTATATCCTAAACTAAATCCTAACATTCCCATGAGCTTAATATCACCACCACCCATAGCTCCATTAGTTACAAGTGCAATAATTAAAAACAATCCTCCACCAATAAGTAGTCCTATCGTTCCATTTAAAATATTCCATTTAAAGTTATATAATGTATGTAGGATAAAAGTCAATATAATTCCAAATATTACAATTTCATCAGGTATAATCTGGTGATCATAATCTATAAAGCTTATAACTATAAGAATGCTAGATAAAAGAGCATATTTTATAAATAAAATGGTTATACTAAATTTTAAATATAATATTAAATAAATTAATGCATTTAATATTTCAACTAAAGGATATCTATTAGATATTTTTTCACTACAATATCTGCACTTACCCCTTGTCCAAATAAAGCTTAATACTGGAATTAAATCAATAGGGTTTAGATTAGTACTACATTTTAGGCAGTGAGATGGTGGAAATGAAATAGATTCATTTCTTGGTATTCTATATATACACACATTTAAAAATGAGCCTATGAGAAGGCCTAGGGTTAAAATTATGAAATTCATTTGTTTCTCCTTTAAAAATAGTAAGGAGTGATTAGCTTTAAAGCCAATCACTAAATTGAAGCTTAAATTTTAATAATTAAAATTATTATTCACTTTTTTCCGTTATAGTTACAGTAGCATCTCCATCATCATCTATTGTCAGTGTAAACTCTTTACCTTTTTGTTGAGCAATTGGTGTTTTATCTAAATAATCGTTAGTGACAAGTTGTTCTATAGTTATACTAGTAGATGGATTCGTTTCTGAAATAAAATATGTTTCAGCAGCTTTTTCTATCATTGCAGCAGTTGCTATATCAGCTTTTTCTTTAGCTGTATCTTGTACTTTTGTAAATTTAGGTACTGCAATAGCTGCTATAATTCCTAATATCGCAAGAACTACGATAAGTTCTATTAAAGTAAATCCTTTTTTGTTATTTAATTTTTTTTGAATTGCTTTTATCATGTTTTCACCTCCTTTCAAATAAAATCACTTGTATCTACCTACGTTCCTAAAAATGAGGCTTATTAAAATGTTAGCTCCTTTTTGGTTAATATTTTACTATAATACTTAAGTTGAGACGTTGAAATATATGTTAAAAACTTCTTTTGTCTGACCGTAAGGGAGTTTAAGAAGTTTTAATATATATTATAAGACTCAGCCTTAGTATTACTAAAATATTGACTAAGTTGTGGTATTTTAATAAGGCTTATTTTTCGATTAACCGCAAATCTCAGTTAATATTTCAAATAAAAAAACCAACTATTTAAACAACTAATTGCTTAATACTTGGCGGTCGGTTGCACCACTCACTCCATATCTTCCAGGTGCCCACATACAGAAGATACTTCACAGTTCCCTATATAATTTTTTACATTTCTATAGTATTCACCATATCAAACATAGGTAACATCATAGCTATAACAATAAATCCAACAGCACCACCCATAACTATAATCATAATCGGCTCAATTAGTGTTGTTATTTGTCCCAATGCTGTTTCTAGTTCTTCATCATAAAAATCAGCCGTCTTTTCAAGAATTTCATCAAGTGAACCTGATTCTTCTCCTATTTTTATCATAGAAGTAACCATTGGTGGAAATACTCCTATCTTCTCAAGAGGACTCGCAAGGTCTATACCTTTTCTAACCTCTTCTTTAGCTTCAAGTATTCCTTTTTCTACAATTATATTTCCTACAATTTTTGCTACAATTTCAAGTGCATGTATTAACGGTACTCCACTTGATAATAATGTCGATAATGTTCTTGTAAATCTTGATGTAATTATCTTTTGTGTTATCCCCTTAACTATAGGTATTCTAAAGTTTATAATCCCTATTAACATCTTTCCTCTTTCACTTTTTGCATATTTAATTATAGCATAAATTACCATGAAAAGTGTAAAAAAATGTATATACCAGTACTTTTTTATACTCTCACTTATACTAAGAAGTATTCTTGTTGGAAGAGGTAGTTTAACTCCACTGCTTTCAAACATTCCAACAAACGTCGGCATAACGAATGTTAGTAAGAATGTTACAACAACAACTGCTACTATACTAAGTATTATAGGATATGCCATAGCACCCTTTACTTTATTATTAATTTTATTTTCCTTTTCATAATGGAAAGACATTCTCTCCATTATTACATCTAAGTTACCACTTACTTCTCCTGCTTCTACCATGTTAATAAGTAGTTCTGGAAATACATGTTTTTGTTTTTTAAGACTTTCTGAAAATGTAAGTCCTTTCTGAACATCATCATGCACATCTCCAATAATTTTTGCAAATTTTTTATTCTCAGTTTGAACTCTTAAAATATCTAAACAGCTTATTATTGTAATACCTGCATTTAGTAATGTATAAAACTGCCTACAAAAAATCGCTATGTCCTTAGTTTTTATTTTTCTAAAAAAATCTCCAATTCTTATCTCTTTACTTCCTTTATTTTCTTCTACTTTCATAGGATAATAATTATTTTGCCTTAACATTGACAAAACTTCTTCCTTGGAATTTGCTGTATACTTTCCTTCAATTCTCTTACCCGATTTATCTATAGCTGTGTATTTATAATTGGGCATACATATCAACCCCCTATATGTATCTACTAACCATATCCTTGTCTACTGCATAAGTTAACAATGATTCTCTTGATATAATACCTTTTAAATATAAATTCCTTAGATCACTGTCCATAGTCTGCATTCCAAATTTTGTTCCTGTTTGTATAGATGTTTGTATTTGATGTGTTTTTCCTTCTCTTATTAGATTTCTTATTGCTGTATTTACTACCATTACCTCAAGGGCAGCAACCCTTCCACTTCCATCCTCTTTTTGAATTAATTGTTGAGATACAACACCTTCAAGAACTGCAGATAGCTGTACTAATATCTGAGGTTGCTGATGTGATGGAAAAGCATCTATTATTCTATCTATAGTTTTAGCAGCACCTATAGTATGAAGTGTTGAAAATACTAAATGTCCTGTTTCTGCTGCTGTTAAGGCTATTGATATTGTTTCTAAATCTCTCATCTCTCCAACTAATATTACATCCGGATCCTGTCTTAAAGAGGATCTTAAAGCATTTGAAAATGATTTAGAATCAGTACCTATTTCTCTTTGGTTAACGATACTCTTATTGTGCTTATGAAGATATTCTATAGGATCTTCTAATGTTAATATGTGAGCACTTCTATTTTTATTTATATAATCAATCATTGATGCGAGTGTTGTCGATTTTCCGCTTCCTGTAGGTCCTGTTACAAGAACTAGACCTCTTTGTTTTTTAGATAATTCTTTTATAATAGGTGGAAGACCTAGTATTTCCATACTTGGTATTTCTAAAGCTACAGATCTTATAGCCATGCAATACGTTCCTCTTTGTTTATATATATTTACTCTAAATCTTCCTAGTTTATGATAAGAAATGGATGTATCCATTTCTCCTTTTTCTTCTAATTTCTTAAATTTCTCTTCATCTAATATTTGCTTTACTAAACTCAAATTATCATCTGGTAATAATATGTCTTCCCCATACTTACTCAGTTTTCCATTTATTCTCATAACAGGTTGGTATCCAACTGTTATATGAAGATCTGATGCACCTAATTCTATTGTTTTTTTAAGTAAATCATATATATTCATATCCATCACCTATTTATTATTATATGTAACTGCCATAAATTCTTGGAAGCTAGTCGTTCCATTTAATACAAGCTCTTTACAATTATCCCTAAGAATAATCATCCCCTCATCTACTGCTATTTTTCTTAATCTATCTATACCTTCTTTATTATCTATTGATTCTCTTATGTTTTTACTGATATTCATTATTTCATGAATCGAAGTTCTTCCTTTATATCCGGTATTATAGCATTGTTTACACCCTTCACCGCTATAAAGCTTGGTCTCATCTCCTATATTAAGTATTTCTTTTTCCTTTTCGCTAGGAGTATATTCTTTTTTGCAGTTAGTGCATATTTTTCTAACAAGCCTTTGAGCTATAGCACCAACTACAGATGCTGATATCAGGTATGGTTGTATTCCCATATCCATAAGTCTAGTTATTGTAGATGGAGCATCATTTGTATGCATTGTGCTTATAACAAGATGTCCTGTTATCGCTGCTCTTGCTGCAATTTGAGCCGTTTCTGCATCTCTTATTTCTCCTATCATTATAATGTCCGGGTCTTGTCTAAGTATTGATCTAAGTCCATTTGCAAAAGTTAACCCTGCTTTATTATTTACTTGAACTTGATTTATACCATGAAGCTTATATTCTACAGGGTCCTCTACTGTAATTATATTTTTATCTATTTGATTTAATTCCCTTAATATAGTATATAATGTAGTAGTTTTACCACTTCCTGTAGGACCAGTAATTAATATAATCCCATTAGGATTTTCAACCAATTCATCAAATCTTTCTAAATTATCCTGAGTAAATCCTAACTGACTCTTTGAAAGTAGAAATGAACTTCTGTCTAAAAGTCTTATAACTATTTTTTCTCCAAATACAGTCGGTAGTACTGATATACGAAGATCTACTTCTTTTCCATCTATATTTATCTCTATTCTACCATCCTGCGGAACTCTTTTTTCTGCAATATCCATTTTCCCCATTATTTTAATTCTTGTAACTATTGCTGAATGAGTGGTCTTTGCTGAACTCATAATTTCCTGAAGCTGTCCATCTACCCTGAATCTCATTCGAACATTTTCTTCAAATGGTTCAATATGTATATCACTTGCCTTAGCTTTTACTGCCTGCTTTATTATAGAATTTACAAGCCTAACAACAGGAGCATTATTTATGTCATTTAATATTTCTTCATCTAAATCATTTATGTTATCTACTTCATATTGTTTCTTAAAATCTTCTATTGCCTTTTCAGCTACTTCTTTTCCGTAACATTTATCTATCCCATTTAATATATCCTTCCTTGAACATATACAAGGCTCAACATCCATATTTGTAGCTATTTTAACATCATCTATTGCAAATATATTAAGAGGATCTACCATAGCTACCATAAGCCTACCTCTTTGTTTTCTTATTGGAATCAATTCATATCTTCTTGCTAAACTTTCCGATATTAATAACGGAACTTCTTCATCTATTACAAAATTTTCTAGATTAATATGTGGTATTCCCAATTGAAACTCTAGTATTTCTATGATATCTTGTTCTGTTATAATATTATTGTCTATCAATATTTGTCCTAATTTTTTTTTAGAACTTTTCTGTTCTTCCAAAGCTTTGTCTAATTGTTCTTGAGTTATTTTTCCTGTTGATATTAAAATTTCTCCTAATTTAATTTTTTTGTATTCCATAATTAAATCTCCTTGTTATTTAGTAAACATTAGTAAACTTCAACTCTTTTTCTCTTGGCATCCCTTCAATAATTAATGCATCATATAACTTAATCTCTATATCTAGTCCATAGCTTTTCATATACTCTATAACTTCATTTCTGTCGTTTATATGCTTTTTTAAAATATCAGAATTTCCTATAACCTTTATTTCATATGGCTGAACTATAGGAGTAAAATTAACATTTATATGGCTTCCTGCTAGCGCAATAGCACTATACTGACTAACTCTTTGACCATTTATGGATATAGATTCTCCACCATATCTTCTTATTTGATTGATTAACCTAACAAAAAAGCTGTTTCTCTCCATCAAATCTCCTAAATTTACCTCTTCTTCTGTATCTATTTTTATTATCATGCCGGAACCTTGAACATCCTTATATCCTAAAATCATTTTAAGATTATCTATATTTTCTTTCATGCTTTTACCCAGCGGGTCATCTATTTTATTTTCCTCTAATATATCTAGTTGATTTTTCAAGTACTCTTTCTTAGCTGTTAACTTTTTATTTTCCTGTTTAACTCTATTTACCTGATCTATTATCTGTTTATCAAAGAAAGAAAGTTCTTCAACTACATTGTAGTTATTTTTTAATTGAATACCAACTCCTATTCCTAAAATCAAAGAAAGTATCAATATATGTATATAGGATTTTTTCATAATCTTAACTCCTCAAATTTAATTTACTATTCAATATTATAATACATCAAATTCTTTTTAATTTATACAAAAACTTAACTAAAATTCACATATTATGTCTTTATATAAAAAATTCGCTTTATGATAACGCTCTCTTATATAATGCCCTTATATAGAAAAGAACTTGTGAGTATAAAAATATACTCACAAGTTCTTTTAGCTTCTGGATTAGTTCCCCCACAGGGCACACGCAACCCAAAATTCAGATTGAGTAAAAAATTCATCTGAATCAAGTTTCACTTATTAGTTTAATTTAAATTGTTTTGTTACTTCCTCAAGTTCTGTCGCCATACTTGATAATTGTTCAGCAGATCTTGTTATTTCATTTATTGTAGCAGATTGCTCTTGACTAGAGGCTGCTACTTCTTCTGTATTAGCAACAGAATCTATTGCTATGCCCTCTATTTCTTTAGCAAATTCCATAACCTGCTGAGATTTTTCAGTAGAATTTGATATATTTTCACTAGTTATAAGGAGCTTTTCCTTTGTTAAATCAAATCCATTGAGTATATCTTTTAGATAGTCCGCTACCTCAGTTACTATAGCTTCTCCTTTTTGGGTTTCTTCAGTTCCTTTATTTATTGCTATACTAGCTTTTTGAGTATTATTTTGAGTAGATACTATTAAATCCTTTATCTTATCAGATGATTTCATAGATTCCTCTGCAAGCTTTCTTATCTCATCTGCAACAACAGCAAATCCTCTTCCACTTTCTCCAGCTCTTGCCGCTTCTATAGCTGCATTTAAGGCTAATAGATTAGTTTGATCTGCTATATTGTTTATAACTTCTAATATATCCCCTATTTCCTTTGATGCTTCATCTAAATCAGCCATAACATCAGATGTATAACCTACGCTTTCTTTTATAACATTCATCTGAGTTATCATATCCGTCATCTTTTCTCTACCTTGAAGAGCTAATTTACTTGTTTCATTAGCATTATCAACTACGTCTACAATCTCATTCTTTATATAGTCCATTGAGCTTCCAACTTCTTTTATATTGTTCAATACATTATTTGTAGCCTGAGATTGCTTTTCTGAACCATGAGCTATATCTTGAGTTGATACAGCTATCTGTTCAGAAACCATAGCAGCTTGCTCAGTTGAAGCTAATAATTCTTGCGAGAAAGATGATACGCTAAACGTTACATCTTGGATTTTATTAGTTATCCCGCTTAAATTATCTATCATATCATTAAAGCCTTCAGTTAATATACCAATTTCATCATTAGATTTTATATCTATTTTTTCAGTTAAATCTCCCTTTGATACTTTTTTAGACACTTGAACTACTTTTTGAATAGGATTTATCATTTTTCCAAGCATAAATATTATTATAAATGCACTTAGCACAAACGTTATTATAGATGTAATTATAGACTTTATCATTGTGGTTTTAAGTGCAGCATGTAAATTTTCCATAGATATTCCTATATCCACTGCACCTATATGTTCTCCATTATCATATACAGGCATTAATACATCGTATGTAGGTATCTTGTCTTTGTACATAAATTCCGATGTATATTGTTTTCCATTTTGAGCAGCCTCTATGCTTCCTTTATCATTACAATCTATCCCTATTCTATCTTTTTCACTATGTGCTACAGCCTTTAAGTTTTTATCTATAAAAAGTGCAAATACTATATTATCTTCTGCTGCAATCTTATCTATTACCGTTTGTATATTCATAGATTGTTTCATTTTTTCGATATTATTAGCTATGATACCAACTTGAACTATTCCTCCATTTGGCAATCTTGTTGCCCCATATTTATAGTAATCATTAGAAACTTCGCTTTTTCTTATATCTTCTACAACAGTATCTTGCTTTCCATCAAGTAAAGGTTTAACTGCATGAGTATCAGGATATTTGTAACCTATATTTTCAATTAAATTCGAGTAAATTATAATACCATCTTCATTAGTCACATCAATCTCAGAAACTCCTGCATTTTCAGCTATTTTTACTAAGTATTCATTTGAAATTTCGTTGTTACTTCCAATAACATAAGCCACTGACAATATTGTATTTCCCAACAGTCCATCGATCTGTTCTATTGCCTCATTATTGCGCTCTAATTGTGATGTTATTTCTTTAACTAACGCCAACCCATCTTCTTTTAATTGTTTCTTCATAGATTTATCTATCGTTTGAATAGATAAATAAGTACTTATAGTTAATATTGACATTATCACCAATAATATAATTGCTGTTATCTTTGTTTTTATTGAATTAACCTTAAAATTTAATTTAACTTTCATTCAATCCTCCTCCATTTTTTTAGTTATATACATATTTTTAACAAATTTATTCATTTTATTCTATTATTATAACATATTTCTCCATTTTATTTTCTTTTTCCTCTTTAAATTACATATATTTTTATTAAAATTTTAGAAACAATACTATAGTCACAAGTAAAAAACACTCTTTTAAGACCATTGTCCTATAAGAGTGTTTTTATCTTAAACTTTAAATTGCTCAACCATAAATTCAAGTTCTCTAGTCATACAAGAAAGTTCTTGTACTGATGATGATATTTCTTGTATGCTTACAGACTGTTGCTCACTCGATGCAGCAACTTCTTCAGTGCTAGCAACCGAATCCATAGCTATAGCTTCTATTTCATATATTACATTTTCTATGTTTTTAACTTTTTCATTTGATAGATTGATACTTTCATTAGTCCTATATAATTTTTGTTTTGTTACTTCAAATCCATTTAATATATCTTTTAAATACTCTCCCACTTGCGTTACTATAACCTCGCCTTTATTTGTTTCTTCTAAGCCTTGGTTTATAACATTCATAGCCCTCTTAGTATTTTTCTGATTTGATAGTATCAACGTTTGTATCTTCCCTGCTGATTTAGTGGACTCATCTGCAAGTTTTCTTATTTCATCTGAAACCACAGCAAATCCTTTACCACTTTCTCCAGCTCTTGCCGCCTCTATAGCTGCATTTAAAGCTAATAAATTGGTTTGATCTGCTATATTATTTATAACCTGAAGTATGTCCTCAATTTCGCGGGAAGCCTTCTCAAGATCATTCATTACATTATATGTATATCCAACATTCTCCTTTATTGTATTCATCTGATTTACCATATCTACCATTTTTTCTCTTCCCTGAATAGCTAACTCACTTGTATTGTCAGCATTATCTACAACATCCTTAACCTCATGCTTTATATTATCCATTCCAGTTGCAACCTCTTTTATATTATTTAATACATTTTCAGTAGATTGAGATTGTTTTTCTGAACCGATTGCTATATTTTGAGTGGATATAGCTATTTGTTCTGATACAATAGCAGCTTGCTCAGTTGACGAAAGAAGCTCTTGAGAAAAATCATTTATACCAGATGTAGTTTCTTTTATTTTCGTAGTCATACTTCTTAAATTATTGGTCATCTTATTAAAACTAGATGCTAACATTCCTATTTCATTATTGTCCTTTATATTTATAACCTTAGTCAAATCTCCATCCGATACCTCATTAGACACTCTTATAACTTCATTTAATGGTCTTAATAATTTATCTAATAATAAAATTATTATTCCAGAACTAAGTGCAAAAGCAATAAAAGCTACTATAATAGTATTTATAAACATCTGCTTCTTGACATTTTCTAAATTTTTCATAGATATACCTACATCAACAGCCCCTATATGCTCGCCATTATTATAAAGAGGTACTAACACATCATATACCCAAAGACCTGGTTTATACTCATATTCCCAAGCGTATTTATTCCCATTTTTTGCAGCCTCTTTACTTCCTTTATCGTTGAATGTTTTTCCTATCTTCTCCTTATCACTATGAGCTATAGCAGTTAAGTTCTTATCTATTATAGTTATGTATTCTATACCTTCTTGTTTTACTATTTTTTCTATTATATTCTGATTAGATACTGAACTTTTTATATCCTCTATACTATTAGCTAGTATACCTATTTGAAGTATAGTTCCATCTTTAAGTTTTATTGCTGAATACTTGTAATAATCATTTGAAACAGAACTTTTTCTTATGTCTTCTACAATTTGTTCATCCTTACCATGAATCAGCTTAGACACAGCATGGTCATTTTGGTATATAAATCCCAAATTCTCATTTAAATTAGAATATATTATGACACCATCTTGATTTGCTAAATTTATTTCAGAAATATTACTGCTTTTAGCCAATTCAAATAGATAATCATTAGATATCAATTTCCCTTTAGCAATTATGTTGCAAATAGATATCATATTATCTTCCAATAATTTGTCTATACTATTTATAGTTTCATTATTGTTTTCTATTTGCAGTATTATCTCTTTAACAAGCTGAGTTCCATCTTGTTCTAACTGCTGTTTAATAGATTTCTGTGTAGTTTTTATAGATAAAAAACTCAGCGACGATATTATTATAAGTAATATAATTAATAAAGCACTTATAAATTTAAACTTTATAGAGCTACATTTAATTTTCAATAAAATCCCCCCCAAACCTCTATTTAAATATGTATATTTTAACATTTTTTATCCAATATGTCATTAATTAACATATAATTTCCTTATTCATAAAAAAATTTGTCTAGTTGCTACACATTGACTCATGTCACCAACAAGAATTACGACTCTGTTGCTTAAAAATAGTTACAAGTGTAGTTCTTCCACCAATGTTATCTATAGAGCGAAAATTTTATAGTCCCTTAGTGTATAAAAAATACGCCTTTTATAAAAAGGCGTATTTTTTATCTATATTTTATATATATTTATATCTTCACTAAAATTATCTACAATTTCGTTAAACTCAGAGACACTCTTAGTAAGATTTTTTATTTCTTCTGTATAAGTTGTTACACTAGAACTTACTTCTTGAGATGAAGCTGAATTTTCTTCCGCTATTGCTGCTAATGATTCCATATTTTCAAAAATTGATGATATAGATTCAGTTTCTTTTTGAAGATACTCAGATGTTTTTATCATTTTTTTAGCTACATCCTTTATTGTATTATTAGCAAGACTACTCTCCGATACAGCTATATTCAATTTATGATTTTCTTCTTCAAGCACCTCAAACTCAGTTCCAACATCTGATACAAGGTTTTCTATTTCTCCAATAAACATAGACAAATTAGAATTTATATTATTAACTGCATCTTGAGATTGCTCTGCAAGCTTTCTAACTTCTTCAGCTACAACTGCAAACCCTTTTCCCATATCTCCAGCTCTTGCAGCTTCTATTGAAGCATTAAGTGCCAATAAATTAGTCTGATATGCAATTGATGCAACTATAGATACGATATCAGTTATATTCTCAGCTTTCTTTTGAAGGTTAACACTGTTTTCCTTAACCATTTCAAAGCTTTTCAGTATATCATTTAGTTTATCAGTAGTCGATTTAACATGGCTGTATCCTTGCTCTATTCTCTCAACCGATTTTTCTAATTCTTCTTTATTTTCATTTTCCATTTCAGATATATTTTTTATACCAATTATATTGTCATTTAATAAGCTAACAGCACTTTCAGTCTCTTCTGCTTGAGTTATAGCTGCTGTTGCAACTTGTTCAACTATCCCCGATATTTCTTCAGAAGTATAGTCCATTTTATTAGCTATTCCCGTCAATGTTTTACTGAAAGTATTCATTTCGTCAGTAACACCTTTAAATCCTACAAAGTCCTTTCTTATTATATCCTTGTACTCATTTAATATATCGTACACATCTTCATACATATCATTCGATACAATCTTTCCGCCCTCTGTATAATTATGTGATTTAATATTTTCAAATTCATCTAGTATAAACTGCATAGGCTTATTCATAATTTTAGATGATGCTATAAAACTTAAAAATGCTACAAAAGGATATATATACATACCTATATTTTTAAACAGAATATTAACGGGTAAGCTGAGCAATATAAATATTACAAGAGACAGTATAGAAGTTTTTACATGTATATCTTTTATGAACCCAAAAGACATTAATTTGTTTAATTTATAAGTCTTTTTAAAGTATATATCTTTTTCGAATAATATCTTAATTTTAAGCTCTGATGAACTTCTTTCAACTTCTTCTACTTGTATTTTCTCATTATAATACTTTGCCGCACCTTCAAGCATTCCTAAAAAGTAATCAAACATGCCTCTCTTTGATCTATACTCAAATATAGCTTCATTTTTTGATATAGGTGTTAAATCAAGTCCTGGTGGTTTAGCTCCAGGGATTCTCTTCACAACTATCTTATGTACATCGTTCATAGATTTTAGAAATTGATATAATGTATCATGTCTAAAAAAAGCAGGATAGTCATTAGTAAATGTAACAATATTGTCTATACCTATGCTCTTCCATATACTTTTTTCATCCAAGTTTACCGCTTTAGCTATGTTCTTAATTATGTTAAATACAGTAGCGTCATCAACATCTTCAATAGGTGAAAATGTTTTTGAACTACTAACATTGCAATCTTGCATTGCTTTATCCACTACATCATCATTATAAATTTTTCTACATGTTTTAAGCCAAGTTGATACAACTGTGCCCTTCATACAAAACCCCTCCATTTATTCTGAATCATTTATATAATCTTCAAGTTCTTTCACTCTTTTCTCAAGTAAAACTACTCTTACTAACAACTCATCTTTGTTTTCTTCTCTATTTTTTAAAAACCTTATTGAATAATACCCAACTACAAAAGGAATAATCATTATTATCAATAATATAATTATGTTTATACCACTAAACAATAATCCCATACCAATTTTCTCCTATTCAAACTTTATTTTGAATATAATTTTACCATTTTTTTATCAAGTTGTATATGTTATAGTCTTTTTATTGAAATTAGTTATATTTTTATACAATTATATGTAATTCTTTCATTTTTTGAAATATTCTATAGCATTATATTATATAATAACTATATAGACTTATTTATATAGTTGAAGTTATAAAATTTAAATACATAATTTTATTATTTAATAAGGAGGTTTTTTTATGAAACAAGCTTATCTTAAAACTGAAATGTCTCAGCATGAAATGATTCTAAATCAAATGGGCGGTCAGGTGAAGATAATAAAGGGTATAATGTGTTATGTTAAATTCAATGTAAAAGAAATTGATGTAGAATACGTATACCATATAAATAACGTAAATAACTACTTCCTCCAAAGAATTTCGCCGTATCCTATGGATATAGGAACATACGTAAATAAAGACGAAATACTAAACGTTATAAAGCACGATATAAAGCAGTTTAAAAATGCATCAAACTCAACAGTTTTTAAAAAATTTATAAATATAAATAAAAGATTTGCGGATGCAGAAAGACATTTTGAAGATCTATACCTTTACTATAACATACCTCACGAAATGTTCGAAAAACTAAATAATAGTTTAGACGAAATAGAGGATTATATTAAAAATTATAAAACTCGAAGTGAAAGAGTTTATTTTGAAAAAGATCCAGATACTATATAGTATAGTAAAAGACCTCCATATAATAGGAGGTCTTTTACTGTTGACAGCTTTTTGTCAACAATCTGAAATAAGAGAGCAACTTCTCTCTTACTTTTAATATCTTTAATTTTTAAGCTTGCTCTTTAATTTTATCAAATAACTCATCAGGAGTATCAGCTTGAATAAGTTCATCATCTACTAAAGCAAATGGCCCTACTGCACAATCACCACAATATCCTAAACAAGGTTCTACCTCAACATCAACTTCATTTAATTCATTCTCTATTTTATTGACTATTTCTTCGGTTCCATGGCTAAAATTATTTTCACAAAATTTTACTTGCACCATTATTTTCACCCTCTCTATTTAGCTTTTTCTCTTATTATGTTAATAATCTCATCAATAGATACATTCTTAATATCAACATCACTTAAATCTATTTCTTTTTCCATTGCTATCTTTAAAGCTGGAGACTTTCTTATATCACCAATTACTATAGCTCCTATTATTTTGTTACTGTTTATTAAAACTTTTTGATAGCCACTATTTTCTAATTCTTCTACTAATATATCAGTTGCCTTATCTTCATCTATTTCTCCCATAGAAAATAAAGATAAATTAAACGCATTTAATGTTGTCACAGGTACTATATGTTCATAAATACTGTTTTTACCAACAATATTATACCCAGCAGTTTTTCCCTGTCCTATAGCTACATTCCATAAACCATATACTTCATCATTAAATTCAGCAATATCTCCTGAAGCATAAATATCTACTACACTAGTTTCCATTTTTTCATTTACTACTATACCTTTATTAGTTTTAATTTGCGTATTTTCTAATATATTTATATTTGGTTTTATACCTGTGGAATAAACAACCATATCACAATCAACTACTTCTCCTTTTGTTGTTATAAATCCACTAATTTTATTGTCACCAATTAGCTCTTTAATTTGTGTATCAAGCATAATCTCAATATTATATAGCTCCAAAGCATTTTTTAATATTTCAGAAGATTTTTTATCTAATTGCTTAGGCATAAGCCTTGAGAAAATTTCAGCAAGAAAAACTTTTTTACCAAGTTGAGATAAAATCCAAGCAGTTTCTAATCCTTGAATCCCCCCTCCTATTATAAGAATATTATTATTTTCTTTTGCCTCATTCTTTATCTCCCATGCATTTTTAAGCGTCCTTAAACTAAAAACACCCTTTTTATCAATTCCTAATATAGGTGGTGCAGCATTACTGGCTCCATTAGCTAATAGTAATTTCTTATAAGTAATTTTATTTTTATCTGACAGTTCAACTTCTTTTTTATCTGTATTTATTGAAATAGCGCCTATATTTTTGTAAAACTTTATATTATTTAAGTCATACCAATCTTTTTTTTGGAGTAATATTTTATCCTCCTCCAATGTGCTTAATAATCCTTTTGATAACCTAACTCTATTATATGGATAAAATTCTTCATCTCCAATTAAATGTATTTCAATATTTTTATCTACTTCTCTTATTGATTTAATAGCTGTTATAGCTGAAATACCGCTACCTATAACAAGTATTTTTTCATTCAAACTTTTCACTCCTTCTAATAAGTAATTAACTTGTTATTTTGTTCTTATTGCTATTTTTTTGCCTAATTCCATACATTCTTCTATTGCTTGCTGATCTGGATTCCAGTTTATTTTCAACCCTTCATCTACAATTTCAAAACCAGCCTTTTCTAAGCCTTCATTAATGAGTTTAATACACTCCCCTCCCCATCCATAACTACCAAAAGCTATTCCTTTTTTATTTTTAAATGCAAGACCTCTAATTTCTTCTAAAATTCCTGCAACAGGAGAAAGTATTCCTTTGTTAATGGTTGAAGAACCAACAAATATTGCTTTAGATTTGAAAATTTCTGTTACTACATCATTTTTATCAGAGCGAGCTATATTAAACAATTTAATTGTAACTTCTTTATCTGCTTCTTTAATTCCCTTTCCTATAGCTTCTGCCATTTTTCTTGTGCTATTATACATAGTGTCATATATAATTGTAATTTGATTTTCTTTATAATTTTTACACCACTGCATATACTTATTTATTATTTGAATTGGATTATCTCTCCAAATTACTCCATGGCTTGTACAAATCATATCTACAGGAAGATTTAATTTTAGCACTTCATCTATTTTATTTTCTACTAGTTTACTAAATGGAGTTAAAATATTAGCGTAATATTTTATAGATTCTTGAAAAAGCTCCGCTTGATCTACTAAATCGTTATACATAGATTCTGAACAATAATGCTGCCCAAAGGCATCATTACTAAATAGAATATTATCTTTTGTTAAATATGAAAACATACTGTCTGGCCAATGAAGCATCCTAGCTTCAATAAAAACGAAATCCTTTTCTCCAATATTTAATTTATCTCCTGTTTTTACAGGTACAAAGTTCCAATCCTGATGATAATGACCCTTCAAGGATTTCATTCCATTTTGAGTGCAATAAATAGGAGTATTAGGAATTTCTTTCATTAATTCTGGCAAAGCTCCACTATGATCTGTTTCTGCATGATTTGCAATAATATAGTCTATTTCATTTAAATCTATTTCTTTTTTTAAGTTCCTTACAAATTCTTCTGCATAAGGTTCCCAAACAGTATCAATTAAAACAGTTTTTTTATCACGAACCAAATAAGAGTTATAAGTAGAACCTCTATGAGTAGAATATTCTTCCCCATGAAAATGTCTTAATTCCCAATCTGTTTTTCCAACCCACTTGATATTATTTTTTATTTCAAAACTCATTTTTATTCTCTCCTTTATGTAATATATCAAATCACTTTTATAAATTAGTTTTCCCAAAATATATATAATTAACCTTATAAATAAGTTTTTGTATTTAATATAAAAATAAAGTAAGTAGCTTGTTTTTCAAGCTACTTACTTTATTTTTGAAATAGAGTAGTTAATATTTAGATATTTCCTCTAACTCTTCTATTATTTTCATATATTTATTTTGAATATCTCTATTAGCTGCTGATTTTTCAATTTCTCTACATTTTTCCTCAACTTCTATTATAGCTTCTTTACTTAGATTTTTTTCTCCAAATTTATATATAGCATTGTCTTCTTTATCAATATGTCTATTTAGTAAGTCTGTATAAGAAATAGCATTAGCAATTATATCTACCTTTGAATCTTCATCACCTTTTCTAACTTTTTCTAAGGCTGATTCTAAATTTAATATATAAAGTCTACCCATATCATGTTCTGCAAGCATTCCATATATTGGTCCATTTTTTATTTTTTCTCCTAATTCTTCCGATATTTTTTTAAAAAGAACTTCTTCCTCTTTATTATGATGATGCTTATCTGCATAGTTTTTTACAAAATCGATTATTTTATTAAATACATCAAGTTCAATTTCTTCTTTATTTAAGATTTTAATACATAACTTTCTTATAACCTTGAGTACCCTTTTAATATTTTTATGTTCTTCCATCATCAACGAAATAGCATCCATCTTAACACCTCTTAATTTATATTATTTAAATGTTTTTGTAAGTTAACCAATTAATAGATCTCCAATTGTTCGAGCTGTATGTTTTAAATTTTCTATATCATTTTCACTTGGATTAAATTTCACTCTAATTGGTAACATAATATCATTCATACCTGTAGTTTTAATCATATATGAGCTTTCTATTACATTCATATTAGTATCTTTTAAATAATCATTAATAACTTCAATTGCTTCACCACTCCAACCATATGACCCAAATGCAATGGCTAGTTTTGAACTTAAGTTCATATGTTTTATTTCTTTTAATATTTCTTCAATTCCACCAACTATATCTCCATAACGCGTTGAACTTCCAAATAATATTAAGTCTGATTTTTCTATTGATTCTTTTATTTTTTTCATGTCTATATCTGTTTTTACATTTATTAATTCTACATCTATGTCTTTTTCATTTAATCCAATACTCAAGTAGTTTGCAATCTTTTTAGTATTTCCAGTCATTGTGGAGTAAATAATAAGAGCTTTTTTATTTTTGCCGACTGGTTTGCTTTTTTCATCATATATATCTATAAATGTTTTAACATTTTCTCTTAATATATATCCATGAGATGGAGCAATCAAATTTATATCTAATTTCCTTACTTTTTTAATCATATCTTGTACATATGGTCTATGTGGATGCATTATCAATTTATAGTATCCTTCAAAATCAGGAGTTATATCATCTTTAGATAAGTCATTAAATAAATCATATGTTGCAACATGGCTACTAAAAATATCACAAGAATATAATGCTTTATCTTCAACACAATATGTTATCATTGTCTCTTCAGTATGAAGATAAGGTGTTTCAAAGAATTTTAATGTTTTACCTCCAATATCTAACGTATCTCCATCTTTAACTATTATAAATTCTCTATTATGAAGCTTATACATATCTTTTAATTCTTTAGCTCCAAGCTCTGTTGTAACTATTACTGCATTTTTTGCTTTATTAGCTAATAAAGGAAGTCCTCCTGAATGATCTGGTTCAACATGGTTGATTACAATATACTCTATCTCTTGTGGATTAATATACTCACTAAGCGATTCAATAAATTGTCTACCAAAACTAATATCTACCGTATCAATTACTGTAGGTTTTTCAGTTTTTAATAAATAACTATTATAAGTAGTTCCTTTTTCAAGAATTAAACGATGAAATGGTACATTTCTATTATCTATATATCCTATCCAATATGTTTTATCAGCAACTAGAATTTCTTTTTTCATTAATATCTCCTCCTTATAAATACCTCATGTGTTTTGTTATCTTTATTATAAGAGTTTTAATGAAAAAAGAATGTGACTCAAATCAAATCTTTCTACAAATAATCTTCTAATTTTTCTTGATTAATTATTATTATTTTTTTTATTCCAACTAATTTAATTATATTTTCTTCTTCAAATTTTTTGAGTTTTCTACTTATTGTTTCTCTAGCAACACCCGTATAGTTAGACATATTCTCTCTTGTAATAGGCAGATTTATTTCAATCCCCTCTGATATTTCTTTACCGTATTTATCTTTTAATTCTAATAACATATATGCAATTCTCACTTCTACATCATTTGTTGCTAAATTTTGCGCTAATGACTCTAGGTTAGATAATCTCGATCCTATAACCTCTAATATTTTTAATCCTATTTCAGGTCTTTCTAAAATTATATTTCTCATTTTTTCCTTAGTTAATGTACATAATTTTGTCGGACTAATTGTCTGAGCATTGAAATTGTACTCTCCTTTATTAAAAAGATTCAATTCTCCAAAAAAATCACCATCAGACAATATATGTAAAATCTGTTCTTTCCCATCCTTGGTATATTTAAATAATTTTATTTTTCCTTCATTTATTAAATATAATTTATTTGCATTTTCTCCCTCAACAAAAATAGTTTCTTTTTTATTATAATTTTCATGTCCTGTCATTTTAATTATTTCAACCAACTCTTCATTGGATAAATTTTCAAATATATAAATTTTACTGGCACACAATTTATTTTTACATCTTTCACAGCAACTGTTCATTTGCAACCCCCTTATTTTATAAAAAATGATTATATGTAAAATTTATTTATAGTATACCCAAAATTATATTATTAAAATAAAAAAGTCTTCCTTTGAAAATTTTAAATGTAGACTTTTTTGAAATTTGTATCAGAAATTATATCTATCCACAATTTAAGATAATTGGAATTTCCTACTCATTATAAAAAATGCACTCCCATTTGAGTGCATTTTTTATTTTATATTAAATCTTCTTCAATTTTTCAAATAAAATATTGTTTTCAAGATGAATATGCTTAAATAAGTCACTTTCTATTTCTTGCATTTTTTCATATGCTATTTTAAAGCTATTACATCCAGTTTCAGGTACTTCATACTTATTTGTTACTCTTCTTATTTCTTTTAATATATCTCCCGCTTTATCATGTTCATCCTCTGTTTCGTTCATTGTAGCAATTGCTTTTTCTTTAGTTTCTTTTGATGGATTTTTTTCATATTCTTTTATTAATGGAAATAAAACTTCTTCTTCCTTTATAAGATGTTCTTCTAGTTCTAATTTTAGATTATTAAATAATTTATGAACTTTAGACAATATTTCTCCATTATCTACATAATGAACTCTTAAAATTTTATTAATCAATTCATTTGTAATTGGAAGTGTTTCTCTCATAAAGCCATGATGTTTTTGAACAATATAATCAATTAAATTCGACATAGAAGATTTTGTCCAATCTGTTTCCTCATTATTTTTATTTACAAATTCACTATAATATTTATTCAATTTATCAATTACTTCCTTCTCATTCATTTCTTGTTCTTTTAATGCTTCTTTCAAAGGTCTATCTCCTCCACAGCAAAAATCAATTTCATATGACATAAATATATCTATTGCTTTCGGAAATTTTGTAGCTATTTCTCCTATTTTTTGATTTATATTAAATACGTTTTTCATAATTAATTCCTCCCTTTTATTGTGTTGTTAAGTTTATTATAAGAGGATATTAAAAATAAAACTGTGACTCAAATCAAACATAAAAAAATTCGTCTAGTTGCTACGCACTGACTCATGTCGCCAACAATCCCTACGGGCTCTGTTGCTTAAAATAGTTTCAGGTGTAATTCTTTCATCAATGTTATCCATAATTTAAAATAAATATAATTTCCTACTCATAATAAAAAGACCTCCATACACTAGGAGGTCTTTTTATTATTTAAACTCAAGTATTTGCTCTTTTATCTTAATCTTCAATTTTTCTATTTTGTCAAAACTCATATTAGGTATATAATATTTCTCCATTACATCATGCTCTTTTTTAGCTCTTCTTATATTTTCTATCCCGTTTTCTAATAGCTTTTCTATTAATCCCTTATCATATTCTATTTCATCTTTGTACTTATCTAATATATCATGATTTACACATATATCTAAATCTACTACCTTGTAATTATTTTCTTTAAACATATTGCTTACAGTAAGAGCTATATTCATCTCTTTTATAAATATAGTTTCGATTTTATCTTTAATTAAAGGAGTATGGTAAACCTCTACGTCAAGACCTTTTAGTACTGCATTTTTGTATACTTTTTCAAGTAGTGTAGATTTTCCAGTTCCCACATCACCTTTTATATAATATACATCCGTTGCATCATTAAATATTGTATCAGTATACTCTACGACTCCGTTAGGAGTTATAGCTGATCCAAATAAATGTCTTTCATCTCCTGCCTTGCCTTTAAATTCAACACTTCCTAATATCTCATCAATTAAATTTAAAGTTATAGAGTTTATCTTTCCAAAATCCATAGCTTCTTTATACTTAACTGCTACATCTTTAACTATGCACTCTGCAGCCTTTAAGAATTTATATGCTCTTGTAAATAATCTTCCCACTTCTTTATTAGACTTTAGTATAGCTTCTCTATTTTCCTTCATTTTTGCCAAATCCCAATACTCTCCTAAGTTTATAACCTCATCTACTGCTCCAGGATTTTTAGGGTCTACTATGTGAGGAGCAGTTCCATCTACCATGGCAACTTTAAGCGCAGGTATAACAATTCCATCTATAGAGTTATTATCTGATGAACAATGATGGAACTCAACATCATAACCAAGTCTTAGCATTTCATTCCCTATATTTTTCATCATAGAAGATTTGCCAACGCCCGGTCCACCTTTTATGCAAAATATATGGTTTGCATCCTGTTGCTGAATCATATAATCATAGTAAGAAAAAAAACCATCTGCTGTGTTTCCACCAGGGAACACTCTCTTAATTTTAGCTGTCATAAAATCTCCTTCTTTCAATTAATATTCATTCTCATACTTCTAACCTACTTTTATTTTATTAATTTTAGCTATATTTTGTGCTTGTACTGCATAAATTCATTTTTATAATAGTTTTCTCTAAAACGAAACTTGATTTAAATAATTTAAGAATATTTTATAAATAATAGAAGAGACTAATTATAGTAATAATTTAATATGTAAGGAGGTATGTTTTTATGTCAGTTGTATGTAACTGTTTTGGAACAACGGAAGAAGAAATTCGTGAAGCAATAAAAAAAGGAGCTAATACAGTAGAGGCCGTTGGTGAAGAAACAAGTGCCGGAACTGGATGTGGTGCTTGCCAATCAAGAATACAGGAAATTATAGATGAAGAAACAAAATAGTATTATTTCTTGAATAATCTAACAAAAAAACCTGCATCAAAAGATGCAGGTTTTTAATTTAATCTAAATTATTAAATTTATGTTTTCTAGCCATATATATAGGTACTCCTAAAACGGTTATACCTATACCTAGAACTGCATTCATAGGTTGAGCGATTATAGTATTTACTATAATGTATACTCCTCCAAGGATTGCTATAATTGGTATTATAGGATACATAGGTACCTTGTATGGTCTTTTAATATCAGGCTTTCTTTTTCTAAGAATAAATACTGCATAAAATATCATAACATAGAACAACCATATTATAAATACTGTTAAATCGATTAATGGACCAAAATTCCCAGTCATTATATAGAATGAAGCAAACAATGTCATTAATACAGTTGAATTCAACGGCACATTTGATTTATTTAATTTAGCTAATTTCTTGCTAAATGGCAATTTATTTTCAACAGCCATTATATAAGGGACCCTAGCTCCCGTTAAAACAAAGGCGTTTAATGTTCCAAATATGGATACCATTATACCTGCTGTTATAAGTTTTCCTCCACCTGCACCGAATATAACATTTGCAACCTCATTTGCAGGTGCTGAAGTTGATGATAATACATCTGCTGGTAATACAAGTAAATATGCTATGTTTATTAAAACATATACACCCATTATAACGAATAGTCCACCTACTATAGCTATAGGTAAATCTTTCTTTGGATTTTTCATCTCACCTGCTATATTACCTACACTTATCCATCCATCATATGCAAACATTATAGCAGCTAGAGCAGAACCTAGCGCTGTTACTAATGGCTTAGATTCTGGGATTATAGGCATAAGCCTTACTACACCACCATCACCTTTTATAAACCCTACGATTATAATTGCAAATAAAGGTATTAATTTACCTACAGTGGCTAATGTTTGAATAATACCACCTGTCTTTGATCCAAGCGAATTCATAATAGTTAAAAAAACTACAACACCTATAGCTACTGGTATTAACATATTATCACTAATTCCTAATAAAGATATAACTTGTGTTGAAAACATCATTGCAAGTGCAGCCATTATAGCTGGTATATATACTAAAGTTTGAGCCCATCCTAAAAGATATCCCCATAAATCTCCGTATACTTCCTTTAAATAAGTTACCATTCCACCGGTCTTAGGTATTATTGTAGATATTTCTGCTGTTGTAAGCCCTGCTGCAATTGATATGAATCCACCCATTATCCAAGCTATTATTCCAAGTCCAGGTGTAGTTGTAGCTGAAAAAACTTGTTTAGGCATAAAAAATACTCCCGATCCCATTACCATTCCTACTACTATAGATAACGCCGAGACTAGG
This sequence comes from Tepidibacter aestuarii, assembly GCF_934924865.1. Classification (NCBI taxonomy): domain Bacteria; kingdom Bacillati; phylum Bacillota; class Clostridia; order Peptostreptococcales; family Peptostreptococcaceae; genus Tepidibacter; species Tepidibacter aestuarii. Next base: position 2,820,404 of record NZ_OW235315.1, read on the forward strand.
CCAATGCTCTTTTTAAGTTGATTATCCTGCATATTCACTCTCCTTTTCACATTTCAAATTTTCAATGAAGTGAAACTTAATTCGTTCGACAAATAATTTAGAAATAATTGTACCACAGACAACAAATTAATACAAGTCTTATTTATTTTACCCATTTTCAAAAAAATAAGACCTTGGAATTCCAAGGTCTTAATCTAAAGTTATTTCATATCCATGCTCACTGTAAGTGTTAGTAATATCATCCCATAAAATATCAAATCCAGTCTTTTTAAGTGATGATACAGGTATTATTTTTTCATCTGTAAGTCCTAATTTTTTTCTTATTATACTCATATGTTTTTGATACTTACCTCTAGATATCTTGTCTGCCTTAGTAGCTACTACAGTACATTCATATCCAAAATATTTTACCCAATCATACATAGCCTTATCGTCATTAGTAGGCTCATGTCTTATATCTACAAGAAGATATATACGGCAAAGCTCATCTCTACTCGTTAAATATCTTTCCATTATTTTTCCCCAACTAGCCTTTTCAGTTTTTGAAACCTTTGCATATCCATATCCAGGTAAATCTACAAAGAAAAACTCTTCATTTATTAAATAGAAATTTATAGTTCTTGTTTTTCCTGGAGTTTGACTTACTCTTGCAAAATTTCTTCTGTTTAAAAGTGAATTTATGCTAGAAGACTTTCCTACATTAGATCTTCCTACGAATGCTACTTCTGGAATTCCTTCTGCTGGATACTGATCTCTATTTACTGCACTCATCACTATCTCTGATGATCTTATTTTCAAATTATTCACCGTCCTTAATTAAAGCGTGCTCTAATACCTCATCCATGCTTTTTACAAATACAAACTCTATGTTCTTCTTTACATTTTCTGGTATATCATCCATATCTTTTTTATTATCTATTGGAAGTAATATCTTTTTAATCCCCGCTCTATTAGCTGCAAGTACCTTTTCTTTTATTCCTCCAACAGGAAGTACCCTTCCTCTTAAAGTTATCTCTCCAGTCATAGCAACAAGATTATTTACAGGAGTATTAGATAGAGCAGATATAACAGCAGTTGCCATAGTTATTCCTGCAGAAGGACCATCCTTTGGTATAGCTCCTTCTGGTATATGAATGTGAATATCCTGCTCCTTATAGAAGTTTTCATCTATATTAAACTCATCATACTTAGATCTTATATAAGATATTCCCGTTCTTGCAGATTCCTTCATAACATCTCCAAGTTGGCCTGTTAAAACAAGTTGTCCTTTTCCTTTCATAGGAGTCACCTCAATAGATAGAGTATCTCCTCCAACGCTTGTCCATGCAAGACCTCTAACTATTCCAACTTCCGGATTTTCTTTTATAGGCTCATAACTGTATATCTTCTTTCCTAGATACTTTTCTAAGTTATTTTTGTTTATTCTAATATTCTTTAATTCTCTATTCTCTACATATCTTTTAGCTGCTTTTCTACAAACCTTACCTATAGTTCTTTCAAGGTTTCTAACTCCAGATTCTCTAGTATAATAAGTTATTATATCTCTTATAGTTTCATCTGATATTTTTAGGAACCCTTCTTCTAAACCATGTTCCTTTATCTGTTTAGGAAGTAAGTATTTTTTAGATATTTTAAGTTTTTCTTCTTCTGTATATCCAGATACTTGTATAACTTCCATTCTATCAAGTAACGGTCTAGGTATTGTGTTTAAGCTATTAGCAGTAGTTATAAATAAAACCCTTGATAAATCAAATGGTATCTCTAGATAGTGATCTACAAACTCCTTGTTTTGCTCAGGATCTAATGTCTCAAGCATAGCTGAAGCTGGATCTCCTCTAAAATCAGATGCCATCTTATCTATTTCATCAAACAAGAATACAGGATTTTTTGTTTTTGCTTCCTTCATAGCATTTATTATTCTTCCAGGTATAGCTCCAACATAAGTTCTTCTATGTCCCCTTATCTCAGATTCATCTCTTACTCCACCTAAAGAAACTCTTACAAATTTTCTATTTAAAGATTTTGCTATTGATTTTGCTATTGATGTCTTTCCAACTCCAGGAGGTCCAACAAGACAAACTATAGGTCCTTTCATAGACTTAGATAGTGTTCTTATTGCTAAATACTCAAGGATTCTCTCTTTAACCTTACCTAACCCATAGTGGTCCTCATCAAGTATTTTTGCAGATTCCTTTAAATCAACCTTGTCCTTACTTTCTTTGTTCCAAGGAAGAGCAAAGATTGTATCAAGGTAGTTTCTAATAACTCCAGATTCTGCTGATGATGGGCTCATCTTAGATAATCTATTTATTTCCTTTTCTATCTTTTCTTTAATTTCTTTTTTTACTTTAATATTTTTTAATTGTTTTTTATATTCTTCTATATCATCCGTTGTTTCTTCATCTTCTCCAAGTTCTTTGTGAATAGCTTTTAATTGTTCTTTCAAGTAATATTCTTTTTGAACTCTATTAACCTGTTTTTTTACTCTTAAGCTTATTTTTTTCTCTATTTTAAGGATATCAAGCTCCTCAAGAAGAATTTTATATACCTTCTCTAATCTTTCCTTAGGATCAAATATTTCAAGTACTTCTTGCTTTTGTAGAGGCTTTAAGAACATATTAGATGCTATAGTATCTATATATCTACTAGGCTCATCTATATCTGATAAAGTAAGTAATATCTCTGGAGATATTCTATTACTTATATTTATATATTCTTCAAAAGAATCGAATACATTTCTCATTAAAGCTTCTACTTCTTTATCTTCTTTTAATAATTCTTCATCATATACAACTTCTTCTAAAGTAGCACTAAATCCCTTTTCATCGTCTACAATTTCTTTTATTCTCGCTCTTGACATACCTTCTACTAGAACTCTTACAGTATCTCCTGGTAGCTTCAACATCTGCTTTATCTTACATATAGTTCCTATATGATAAAAATCATCAGGGGTTGGCAAATCAATTTCAGCTTCTTTTTGAGAAGTCAAAAATATAAGCTGCTCATCTACCATAGCTTCTTCTAATGCATTTATAGATTTTTCTCTACCAACATCAAAATGTAAAACCATATATGGGAATACCGCTAATCCTCTAAGAGGGATTACAGGTAATTTATGCTCTTTGACGCTATAATTTTGCTCCATATCATCACTCCTTTATATAAATATATACCTAATTTGTAATAAATACTATACTATTATATATTTCCCATAAATTTTTTTCAATATAATCTAAATTATATAAATTTATTTTAGGTTTAGTGTTATAATATTTTCATAATACTATCTTTGGAGGTATATATGCTTAAATTATTTTTATTATTTTTTAAAATAGGTTCAGTTACATTTGGCGGCGGATATGCTATGATCCCTTTGATAGAAAAGGAGCTTGTTCTTAAACAAAAATTAGTATCAGAAGATGAGTTCTTAGATTACGTATCTATCGCTCAAAGCTTTCCAGGTGCAATAGCTGTCAATATTTCTTTATTACTTGGATATAAGTTCAATAAACTTTTAGGAAGTATCGTATGTGTTTTGGGTACAATACTACCTTCTTTTATTTCAATATTGATACTTGCTTATTTTTATAATAAAAACAATACATCCTCTTATCTAAATGGATTTTTCTTAGGTGTAAGACCCGTAGTCGCGTCGTTATTATTGTATTCATTCTTTAGATTATCTAAAAAAGTAGAAAAAAATACACTAAATATATTATTTTTAGGAATATCATTTACATTGGTTACATTTTTTTCTATTAACCCGATTTATATAATTATAATTGGAGGTATATTAGGATTATGTATAAATTCTTAGATTTATTTGAAATTTTCATAGCCTTTTTTAAAATAGGAGCTTTTAGCTTTGGTGGTGGCTATGCTATGCTTCCATTTATAGAAAGAGAAATCGTTAACAAAAATGGATGGTTATCTCCCAAGGAGTTTTTAGATGTACTAGCTATATCTCAAGTATCACCAGGACCAATTGCTATAAATTCAGCAACATTTATAGGGTATAAGTATAATTTTATATTAGGGTCTATTTTTGCAACATTAGGAGTTATATTTTTTTCTATAATAATTATCAATATAGTCTCTCCATCACTTGAAAAATATAAGAATAATAAATATATAACTACTTTATTTAAGACCTTAAGACCTATAACAATAGGATTTATATTATCTGCATTCTATTCTACATATGAAAAAAGTGTATCCGACCTTTTTTCTATGTGTATCTTCTTTGTTTCATTAATACTTCTTCATTCAAAAAAAATACATCCTGTTTTTATAATTATATTTTCAGGATTTATTGGAATAATTTTAAAAGGGGCATAAGCCCCTTTTATTTATGCACTCTCTTCAGGTTTTTGACCAGGTTTACATATAACTAAAGGTTCTTTATTGTCAGCAATAGTCTCTTTAGTGACAACAACCTTTTCGATATCATCTCTTGATGGTATTTCAAACATAATATCCATCATAGCTTTTTCTAGTATACTTCTAAGTCCTCTTGCTCCAGTCTTTCTTTCAATAGCTTTTTTAGCTATAGCAGTTAGTGCCTCTTGATCAAATTCAAGTTCAACCTTATCCATTTTGAATAATTTTGAATACTGCTTTGTTAAAGCATTTTTAGGCTCTTTAAGTATTTGAACAAGAGCGTTCTCGTCTAATAAGTCTAGAGTTACAACTACAGGAACTCTACCTATAAATTCAGGTATTAAACCAAATTTAAGTAAGTCTTCTGGTTCAGATTTTTTATATATCTTACCTAAATCCATCTCTTTTTTGCTCTCAATTTTAGCTCCAAAGCCTAGAGTTTTCTGTCCTATTCTCTTGTTTATTATCTTATCTATTCCATCAAAAGCTCCACCTACTATAAATAATATATTAGTAGTGTCTATTTGCAAGAATTCTTGATGTGGATGCTTTCTTCCACCTTGTGGAGGAACATTAGCCGTAGTTCCTTCTAATATTTTAAGAAGTGCTTGTTGTACCCCTTCTCCACTTACATCTCTTGTTATAGATGGATTTTCTGATTTTCTTGCTATCTTATCGATCTCGTCAATGTATATAATTCCTTTTTCTGCTTTTTCTATATCGTAATCAGATGCCTGAATTAATTTAAGAAGTATATTTTCCACATCTTCTCCAACATAACCAGCCTCTGTTAAAGATGTAGCGTCTACCATTGCAAACGGAACATTAAGTATTTTAGCAAGAGTTTGAGCAAGAAGCGTCTTACCAGAACCTGTAGGTCCTAGCATCATTATATTACTTTTTTGGATTTCAACGTCTTTGCTATTTTTATTTCCTGAATATATTCTTTTATAGTGGTTGTATACTGCAACTGCCAAAGATTTTTTAGCTTCATCTTGACCTATGACATACTCATCCAAAATATCCTTTATTTCTTTAGGTTTTGGTAACTCAGATATATCATTTTCAATGCTTTCTTTGAATTCTTCTTTTATTATTTCTTCACAAAGCTCTACACATTCATCACAAATGTATACATTGGGCCCTGCTATAAGTCTTTTAACTTGCTCTTGATTTTTGCCACAAAAAGAACACTTCAGATGTTTCTTATCTTCGTACTTTGACATTTTAACACCTCTCTTTAATTTAAGCTAAGGTCTCTTGCTTATAACCTCATCGATTAATCCATATTCTTTAGCTTGGTCTGCTTCCATGAAATAATCTCTTTCTGTATCTTGCTTTATTCTCTCAAGTGGCTGTCCAGTTCTCTCAGCCATTATTTGATTTAATTTTTCTTTCATTTTAACTATTCTTTGTGCATGTATTTCAATATCAGTAGCTTGACCTCTTGTTCCTCCAAGCGGCTGATGTATCATAATTTCTGCATTAGGAAGTGCAAATCTCTTTCCTTTTGCTCCTGCATTAAGTAAGAATGCTCCCATAGAAGCTGCCATACCTATACAAATAGTACTTACATCTGGTTTTATGTACTGCATAGTATCATAAATTGCCATACCTGCTGTTATACTTCCTCCTGGCGAGTTTATATATAAATATATATCTTTATCAGGATCTTCTGATTCTAAAAATAGAAGTTGTGCAACTATCAAGCTAGCTGTAGCATCGTTCACTTGATCCCCTAAGAATATTATTCTATCTTTTAATAATCTAGAATATATATCGTAAGATCTTTCTCCTCTTCCTGTTTGTTCTACTACCATAGGTACTAAAGCCATATACTACCCCTCCCTTTTTATCTATATATAGATACAGTAGCCCTTTTAAAGGCTACTGTCATATTAGTTTATTTTAGCGCTATCTACTAATAAGTCTATTGTTTTCTTAACTACTACATTTTCTTTGAAATAATCCATATCTTGCTCTCTAAGCGTTTCCTTAAACTTATCTGCTTCCATTTTGTACATAGATGCCATTTGAGCTATCTCATTGTTTAATTCTTCATCAGAAACTTCAATTCCTTCTTTTCCTGATATAGCTTCAAGAACTAAAGAAGTTTTAACTCTCTTTTGAGCATCTTCTCTCATTTGAGCTTTTAAATCTTCTATCTTCATTCCAGTGAATTTAACGTAGTTTTCAAGGTTTAATCCTTGCATTTGTAATTGTTGGTCAAAATCTCTTAACATATTGTTTACTTGATTATCAACCATAACTTCTGGAATTTCTATTTCAGCAGCTTCAGCAGCTTTTTCTACAGCCTTATTTCTTAATTCAGCTTCTTCGTTTTTCTTAGCAGCTTCTTCTAACTTAGCCTTTACATCACTCTTAAGTTCTTCTAATGTATCGAATTCACTTACATCTTTAGCAAATTCATCATCAAGCGCTGGCATTTCTTTAACCTTTATTTCTTTTACATTAACTACGAATAAAGCTTCTTTTCCAGCTAAGTTTTCTGCATGATACTCTTCTGGGAAAGTTACGTTTACTTTTACTTCGTCTCCTACATTAGCTCCAACTAATTGCTCTTCAAATCCTGGTATGAAAGATCCTGAACCTATAACTAGGTTGTGGTTTTCTCCCTTTCCACCATCAAAAGCTTCTCCATCTACGAATCCTTCAAAGTCTATAACAGCTGTATCATCATTTTGAACTGCTCTATCTTCTACGTTTATTAATCTTGAATTTTGATTTCTCATCTCTTCAATCTTATTATCTACGTCTTCTTCCTTTACAGTATATTCAATTTTTTCAATTTCTATACCTTTATATTCTCCTAATTTAACCTCTGGCTTTACAGTAACCTTAGCTATTAAAACAAGATCCTTATCGTCTCCTATTTCTTCTACATCAAGCTCTGGTCTATCAACAGGATCTAATTTAAGATCTTCTATAGCTTTTGAGTAAGCTTCTGGGAATACTATGTTTATAGCTTCATCAAAGAATACTCCTTTTCCATATTGAGCTTCTATTAACTTCTTAGGAGCTTTACCTTTTCTGAATCCAGCAATATTAAATCTTCCTTTTAATTTATCGTAAGCTTTATCATTTGCTTTTTTAAATTCATCTTTTTCTACAGTTATTTTTAATGTTACTTCATTTTGTTCCTTCTTTATTAATTCTGCGTTCATTTTATAATCCTCCTATGTAACTTTCTTTATTTTCTTTAATAACCCCTTTATTATAACATATAATAATTTTTATTTACAAGGGACTTGATTTGTTCATTTAACAAAAATAAAATTTTTTCAAACATTTACTTTTTTTGCAATTTTTCATATAATAAGAATATTAAAGTAAATATGTTAACTATTTAAAAATCAGAAGGAGAGTGGGTACTAAATGGATACACAAACGCTAATAGCTTTGGTAATATTTATAACTACTTATGCATTTATAGTTTCTGAAAAAATCGATAGAACGGCTATATCTTTTCTGGGAGCCTCGTGCCTTATACTGTTTGGTGTACTAAATGAAGAAGAAGCAATTCATTTTATAGACTTTAACACAATAGGGCTTTTAGTTGGAATGATGATTATTGTAAGTATACTCAAAACAACAGGCCTATTCCAGTATATAGCTATTAAATCAGCTAAGCTTTCAAAAGGCGAACCTCTTACTATAATGATTGTATTTTGTTTTGTAACAGCAGTTTTATCAGCTTTTCTAGATAATGTTACCACAGTTCTTTTAATAGCACCAGTTACACTAGTTATAACAGATACTCTTAATCTTAACCCCATTCCATTTTTAGTACCTCAAATAATCGCTTCTAATATAGGTGGTACAGCTACATTAGTAGGTGATCCTCCTAATATAATGATTGGTAGTGCGGCAAATATTGGATTTTTGGATTTTATATTAAATACAGGTCCAATTGCTTTTATCATATTAATTATTACCCTATTTTTGTTTAATATAATCTATAAAAAACAATTAATAGTTTCTGATGATGTTAAGAAAAAAATATTTAAATTCGATGAAAAATTAGCTATAACAAATAAAACTCTTTTAACAAAATGTCTATCTATATTATTTTTAGTTATGATAGGTCTTATGACACACCAATATTTCGGACTTGAATCTTCATCAATCGCTTTAATAGGTGCATCTATCATGCTAATTGTAAGTAAATCAAATGTTGAAGAAACTCTTCATTCAATCGAATGGACCACAATATTTTTCTTTATGTTTTTATTTATACTAGTTGGAGGACTTGAAAAAGTAGGAGTTATAGATGAAATTGCAAAAGTTATAGTTTCTTTTTCAAAGGATAACTTACCTCTTGCAACAATACTTCTTCTTTGGGCTGCTGCTATATTATCTTCGTTCCTTGATAATATACCATTTGTAGCAACTATGATACCTCTTATAACAAAGATTTCTTTATTGTCTAATATGAATGTAATGCCTCTTTGGTGGGCGCTATCTCTTGGAGCTTGTCTTGGAGGGAATGGTTCTTTAATAGGAGCTTCTGCAAATGTAATAGTTGCTGGAATTCTTAAGAAGAACAATCATGAGGTATCTTTTGTTGAATATATGAAGATAGGATTTCCGCTTATGATTATATCTATTATACTTAGTACAATATATTTATGGATATTCTATGTTTAAAAAAATGCTAATAGATTGTAATTTGTAAGTTTATATATTATAAAGATGCTTGTTATTAACTACCTAGATTTCTTACAAATGAAGTCTAGGTTTTTTTCATGCTTTCCTCTTACATTTTGTGGGTTATCTAAACTATCTATGAAAATCCCGTGAATGCAACGATATTTTGAATATAACTAAGTTCTTGTCTCATTAATAATCTTAAAATTTACGAACTCCCTACGCTCAAACACGCAAATTTCTTAACAGATTATTAAACGCCAAAAACTAAGTTGTATTAGTCAAAATATCTAAAAGCATTCACTAACATTTTCATAGACAGTTTATAGTATCAGTCTCTATCATTATATAATTACTCTTACCCTGCTAAAAAATTTTCATTAAATCTATTTAAAATTTAGACTATACCTAAGATTAATGTTGATATGTAAGTTTTTAATCCTGTTTCTTTTTTAAAAATGTAACATCGATAAAAGAGATGCCAAAAGCCAAACCCAACGGTCCAGAAAATACTCTAAGCAAATCTATATCTGAAGGTCTAAGAACATAACCTGAAATATAATTTATAGTTCCAAATAAAGTAAACAAAACAATAAACTTAAACAGCCTTTTTCTTATCTCAACCCATTTTAATTTTCTTAAATTTAAAATGGTGATAACAGGAATATATAAAAGCAAAAAAAAGGTTAAAATTAAATAGCCAATTCCAAATTTAAAAGCAATGCTACTACCTATACCTGTATAACTCATCAAAAGTAAAATTATAGTTCCAACTGCAAATAAGAAGTACATAATTTTAGTAAAAGATAGTGATATGTCTTTTTTCATCTTATACCTCACTTAATTTTTAGTACACATTTTTCTACAAGTGCGTCTTTGTTCTATTATACCAGTTTATTATATAAATATTGCCTCTTAATTTTATTTTGTATCACAAAGAGAAGTATGTCTTCTTTGAATCTATATAATATCTACCACTAAACTTAAAAATTATGCTCATTGAAATGTTAGAGACTTTTAGGTTAATATTTTTCTATATAACTTAGATTACGGATAGTGAATATTCGTTAAGAAACTTTTTTGTCTGACCGTAGGGAGTTTAAAAGTTTTAGAATAATCACTATCCGTAATCTTTAGTTATATAAAAATATTGACTAAGTATCGGTATTTCAATGAGTATACTTTTTCGCTTACCACATAACTATAAGTTTTCAACAAAAAAGAAATAAGCCCTAAAGCTTATTTCTTCTTAATTCCTATTCCCTGTCTTTTTTTAAAGTATCCACCCTTTATATTTCTAGCATCCATTATAGTTATGAATGCATCTTTATCGTATTTATCTACACAAACCTCAAAATTTCTAATATCTTTTCTATTTAATACTACATTTAAAATGCTTATTTTACCTTCTTTTCCGTGACCTTCTGTAACCGTAACTCCAAAACCTTTTTCTCTCAAATAAGAAGAAAATTTATCTATATCTCTTTTAGTTATAATTTGAGCTATAAGTGTTCCTATAGCCATTTTTTCTTCTATCAATATACCTATATAGTTACCTGCGGCAAATCCCATTGCATAGAAAAAAACATTTAGCATATTATCCATACCAGTTAAAACCTTGTTTATAGCAAGTATATATATTATTATCTCTACAAAACCTATCATAGCAGCTTGCATTTTTTTACCTCTAACTACCATTATAGTTCTTATTGTAGCCATAGATACATCTGTACATCTTGCCATAAATATGAAAAGATATCCTAAAATTGATCCCATTTTCAATCCCTCCTATAAAGTAAAACTTAATTCAGATGGAGTTTTTACTCTAACTGAATTTCTAGCTGAACTAATCCAAAAGCTAAAAGTTCTTATCTCTAACCTTAAGAGGATGGAGTCTTAGAGCTTTTAGCTTTCGGACAAAATTATATCTTGAATATGAACTCCACCATCTATATTCATAGTAATAAATTGTCTGCTGCTATTTCCTCTAGGAAGCGATATACTTCCAGGGTTTAAAAACAATATGTTATCCTCTTTATAATTTACAGGTATATGAGAATGTCCAAATATAACTATATCTACGTTTAATTCTAGAGCTCTTCTTTTTATACTTCTCAATGAGTACTTTATATCGTATTTGTGACCATGGCATAAAAATATTCTATAACCTCCAACATCAAATACAATCTCGTCCTCAACATCTTCAAAATCACAATTTCCTCTTATTCCTATAGTATCTACTCCTGTGATTTCGTTAATATACTTAGAGTCTTGAAAATTATCTCCAGTATGAAGTATTAACTCACATTCTTTTAAGCACTCTATAGCTTTATCTATATACTTATAGTTTCTATGTGTATCTCCTATTACACCTATCTTCATTTTTATTTTAACCTCTTTCCAAACTCTTCTTTCATCTTTTCTAATGCATTAGCTCTGTGGCTTATACTATTTTTAATCTCTGCTGGTAATTCTCCAAAAGCTTTATCATATCTATTAACTATAAATAAAGGATCATATCCAAATCCATTAGTTCCTTTTCTCTCAAATCCTATTTTACCCTCGCAAGTTCCTCTTACAGTAAACTCTTCTCCATTTGGAAATACAACGGCTATAGCTGATACAAATCTAGCTGTTCTATCACTCATATTTACATTAGTCATCATTTTTAGTAATTTTTCATTGTTATCATTATCAGTAGCATTCTCTCCTGCAAATCTAGCAGAATATATTCCAGGCTTTCCTCCTATAGCATCTACTATAAGACCAGAATCATCTGCAATAGCTATTCTTCCTGTTCTTCTAGAAACTTCTCTAGCTTTAATAAGAGCATTTTCTTCAAATGTAGTTCCATTTTCCTCTATCTCAAGTCCAGCAAGTCCCATACTCTTCATAGATAGTATCTTAACCTTAAAACCCCTTAATATCTTACCTATCTCCTCAAGCTTATGAGCGTTAGATGTAGCTATAACAACATCAGTTTTATCTCCAAGTATTAATTTAGTTATATCTCCCAAAGCATTTTTTTGTTCTTGTATTAAAATTCTATTACCTATCTCTCCAAGCTCTAAAAGTTCATGGAATTGTTGTTTCTTAAAAGGGAATCCTTCTGCTGTTCCTTGTACTTCAACAAACTCATCTTTATTCGTCATTACTATATTCATATCAACCTGAGCTTGTGAATCTTCTTCATAACATAAATCTAATATATTTTCTCCATTATATATTCCAACACTTATAGCAGAAACAAATGATTTTACAGGAATTTTTTTTATCTTCTTATCTATATAAAGCTTGTGTAGTGCATCTATCATAGCTACAAAAGAACCAGTTATAGATGCAGTTCTAGTACCACCATCAGCCTGAATAACATCGCAGTCTATCCATATAGTTCTCTCACCTATACCTTTTAAATCTATTACAGATCTTAAAGTTCTTCCTATAAGTCTTTGAATTTCTTGAGTTCTTCCATCAACTTTACCTCTTGAAGATTCTCTAATTTTTCTGCTATGAGTAGATCTTGGAAGCATAGAATACTCAGCAGTTATCCATCCACTCCCAGTATTTTTTAAAAACGGAGGAACCTTCTCCTCAATAGATGCATTACATAAAACCTTAGTTTCTCCCATCTCTATAAGAACAGAACCTTCTGCATATTTTGTATAATCTCTTGTTATCTTTATATTTCTAAGTTGATCATTTCTTCTTCCATCTATTCTATTCAAGTGAATCACCCTTTCCTTTTCAATTTATACTTTAATATTATACAACAATAACCATATTATTAATACACATTCATTGTTAAAAAAATTCGCTTCATACTGTATATTTATTAGAAATAGTTGATACTTTTGTTTACTTCATATAAAAGAAACACAAAGAACAACTCTTGCAAAATATACCAAGAGTTGTTCTTTGTACTTTACCTTTTTATTCTATTATTTTAAAGAAAGTTTTATTAGCTTATTGTGAATTCATCAACTTTATATTTTTCTATTATCTGATCAAAAGCATTTATTCCTAAACCTGGTTTATCATTAATTTTTATAGATCCATTTATTATATTGTTCGAGTAATCAGTTATATCCTCTTTTAAACGTAAAGGAGAAAAATAAGCATGACCAAATTCCCAAAGATTACTTGCTGAAGCACCTAATTGAAGACTTGCAGCTTGAGTTATACCTTCTTCTATCATAGAATTCATTAAGCAATAAATACCATAAGTTTTTGCTAAATCCATTATTTGTTTAGCTTTATATATACCACCATGTTTAGAAACTTTTATACTAAATACATCTACTGCTTTACTTTCAATTAATACTTTTGCATCATGTATTGTAAATAAGCTTTCATCTGCAGATACAGGTATATTAATATTTTGTCTTACTTTTGCCATACCAGCAATATCCCAATAAGGTACAGGTTGTTCTAATAATGAAATATCATATTTTTCTATCTTTTTAGCAAATTTTATAGCTGTATTTACGTCCAAACCTTGATTTGCATCAACAATCAAAGGATAATCCTTCCCAACTGCATCTCTTATGCTTTTGATTCTTTCTATATCATCAAATATACTTAAAGCTCCAACTTTTATCATAATAGATTTATATCCTTGATTTTTAATTTTTATTGCTTCTTCAGCATTCTTTTCAGGTAAATCACTTCCTAAAGACCACATAATTGGAATTTCTTCTCGCAATCTTCCTTGAAGTAAATTGTGAATTGGTAAATTTGAATATTTTCCCTTTATATCATAGCATGCTATATCTATCGCAGCTTTAGACAAATAATTGCCCTTAATAATACTGTCCATTGCTTTATGTATACTCGCTATATTTAATGGATTCATACCTAAAATAGAAGGACCTATATATTTTTTTATAATCGCTTTAATAGTTTCGGGAGTTTCTTCTGTAAAATGTGGAAAAGGATTAGTTTCTCCAATTCCTAATAATCCCTCATCAGTAAATATTTTAACTAATATAGGTTCTGTATTTTCAATACTTCCTATTGCTTTTGAAAGGTTATATACTTTCTTTAATGGTACTTTAATGTGTTCTATATCAATTTTTAATATTTTCATATAAACCCACCCCCTCTATATTTCAAATAAAGCTTAGTTGAAATTAAAAAATCTCTTCCTTAATTTAATTCTTTAAACTTTTTAAGGAAGAGATTTTAGTTTTAATTTAATACACTACTCTTATACTGTTTTTATGCTTTACTATTTCTTGTAAAAATTGAAACTATAATAATTGATATTGTAGAAACTACAAGGGCAGTTATTACTCTATTAGGTCCCAATGCTGTAATTTGCGTTAATAGAGCTCCTACAACAATTCCTACTCTTGATCCCCATGGAGTTATCTTACTATTATTTTTACCCATTTCAAACTCTTCATCTGGTCTATCTTTCCATAACAAGCCAACTAATAATACAGGAACCAATCCGCCTCCTGATATTGCATATGCTTTAGAAAATAGCCCCAATATTGAACTTCCGTAAATACCTGCTAGTGCTCCAAATATACCTATTAATGCTGTTAACCACTTTGCATACTTAACAAGTTGGTTATCAGTCACATTTTTCTTAAAAGGTTTAATTAAATCATTAACAATTAAAATAGATGCAGAATTTAAACTTGAATCAGCTGATGACATACCTGCCGCTAAAATAAGTACAAAAATCATAGCTGAAATCCACACCGGAACATAATTTAACATAAACCATGGTATAGCATCGTCAGGTTTTAATCCTTGATTTAATGTTAAAATAACCATTCCTACTAATGCTGTAAGCATTACCATAATAATTGCAACTATTCCACTAAATAACATACCATTTTTTGCAGTTTTACTGTCTTTTGCTGAAAAACATCTTTGCCAATAGGCTTGAGTTGCTAATATTCCTATGCAACCTGTTATAAACTTTGTTACAAGTTCAATTTTATTACTACCTCCAAATGTCCATAATTCTCCTTTTCCTACTTCCGCCAAACGTACTCCTATCTCTGCTAAATTCCAATGTACAGGTGAGAATGCATAAATATAAAAAGCTCCACCGAATATTATAACTAAAATTCCTTGCACTAGATCAGTCCAAACAACAGAGTGTATCCCTCCTAAAGTAGTGTAAATAATAAATATAGCTGAGAATATTAAAATTATTGGAATAGGATTTGCACCTGTTATAATATTAAATATATTACCAAAAGCTTTTCCTTGACCACCTACCCAAGCAATCATAATCATAGAAGCTAAAATTCCTCCCAAAGCTCTAGTTACTTTATCTTTTACAACTAAATCATCAATCATTTCTGGGAAAGTAATATATTTAAATCTTCCCGCTAAACCAGCAAAGAAAAGTGCAAAAATAATTTTACTTCCTTGTTCTCCTAAAATGAAAGCCATCCATGGAAGACCTATTTCATAACCTTTTCCTGCATGACCTATAAAGTTTCCAACTCCCATAATAGTGGACAATTGAGTGAATAAAATAAGATATAGTGGAAAATTTTTTCCACCAATAGCATAACTAGAAAAGCTTGATTGAGCTGTATCTTTAACTTTAAAAGAAATATATAAAAACACTCCACACATTATACTCGTTAATATCCATAACAATGTCCCAAGACTCATAAAAATCCCCCCTGTCATTTTTTAATTATAATCGCTATGATCTCTTTTACATTTTTATTGCGTACTCGATGATTTTATTCATAGACATATCTTTAATTCCTAATTTTTCTAAGTTATATCCAGTTTCAATGTAATTCTTATCATGTAATTTTGAAGCTAAAGCTATGCATACATCAATTACAGGTGTCTTAACACCTACTTTTTCTCCAAGTTGTTTTGTTGGAACTACTAAATATGGAAGGTCTTCTGTAATATATCTACCAAAAACACTTTGACCGTATATATCTTTATAAGGACTTTCTTCACTATTAACATATTCATAAATGCTCTGAGTTTCATTGAAGCCATAATACATTTTTTCCTGGTCTAAGGTACTCAAAAGCTTAAGATTATATTTTTCTCCAATACTCATTCTTTCTTTATCCATTTCTTCCATTTTTTTAGATACTAAAGGACTTATTCCATCCATATAATGTCTAAAGTTTTTTGGATTTTTTTCAATTCCTGCAACATTTAATAAAACAGGTAGGGGATGAAGTATTGCATTAAAATTATCCAAGCTAACTTCTAATACATTTTCACCATAAATATATATATCTGCTATTTCATTCATTATGTTCAATATTTCTTCATTTTTCTCTACAGGGCAAGTTGCTAATTTAAGCTTAAGCTTTTGCTTATAAACCGTTACAGTATTATACTCTGTAGCTCTACATGCATAAGGTAATGAAGCCACCTCTGAAATTGAGATGTTCTTACTTATTCCATACTCTGACATCATTTTCTTCAATAAGAAAGTCCCATAATTACCTGGAATAATGATAACTTTTTGTTCATCCTTTAGATGTGGTATAAGTAATTTAAAAAGAGGTTCATGTGCAAAAGCTGGAGCTACAACAAGTACTATATCTCTATCAGAAACAGCTTCTTCAATATCAGCTGTTACACAATTTAAATTACCGTTGCAAGTTATATCCCCTTTTACATATATCTCTTTTTCCCTTTGAAGTTTTAGAAAATCCTTAGTTGGTTCTAATGCTTCAAAAATATTGACAGAGTGACCTTTTGAAGCTATTTGCGCTGCTAAAGCCTTACCTCCATTACCACAGCCTAATATTGCAAATTTATATAATTTCTTCATTGTATCCCTCCTCAAATTTTAAATTCATATACACATTTTTCTATATTTAATATAAAATCTTAATTAACTTCAACAAAATCTCAACCCATATTCATTCCCCTCCTTTTCCTAATTTAACATTGACTAATACATGAAGTTTAAATGTCCTACAGTACAACTGTTATTCCGTCATACTGTTATATATATTATTAAACCCTTAAAAATGTTCTTAATATTCTGAAATTTATATTAAAAATAAAATTTATATTAAAAATAAAATTAATACGGCTAAAATTAAAAGCTTTTATTGAGATTAATACGCATAAAAAAATGACCTATAACTAGGTCATTTTAAACTGACTCCTAACGGTATCATTTTTTTTATTTGCAATCTGATTGGCAATTTAGATATATCAACTAACGCTTGTACTATCAATTTCCTTAGATATTGAAAAGGAACAGCTTATTGCTGTCCCTCAAAATATTTTTGTAATCCTTTATATATTCCTTCTACTAATTTTTCTTGATACTCTTCAGAATTTAAAAGATTTAACTCATTAGGGTTAGTCAAGAATCCACATTCTATTAAAACTGCTGGCATCTCTGTGTACTTAATTACAACCAAATTAGGTCTTTTCACTGTTTTTCTATCAGCCGCACCAGTTTGATTTTTAAGTTCCTCATGTATTGTCTTAGCTAAAGTCTCATTATCTCTTCCATTTGCATATTCTCCATCATTAGGATAATAAAGAGTTTGTAGACCGTGAATATCAGTTTTATCAACCGCATTTATATGTATGCTTATGAATAAATCTGCATCCTTATTGTTTGCCATCTCTGTTCTTTCTTTTAATGCAGGATATGTATCATCAGTTCTAGTCATAATAGTGTCATATCCATTTTGAATAAGTTTTTCATTTAATATTTTAGATATTGCAAGAGTTAAATCCTTCTCTTTTGTCTTATCTATAGGAGATATAGCTCCAGGATCTTTTCCTCCATGACCAGCATCTATTGCTATTAAATACTTTCCATTTCTTTGATTTTCTTCTTCATTATAAAGTTTTATTTGTATATTTTTATCATCTGCATTTAGAACTTTATACATAACCTCATCTTTTAAATATATATTGATCCTAGTATAATCACTTTTTTTGTCTACTTCTATGTTTTCGACAAAATAATCATCAACTTCTATTTCTTCATCTTCTGAATCTATATATTTGTTGTCTATATTTATCTTTATTTTGTTTTCCCACTCATCATATTCAATAGTATCTTCTTGTTCATCTTCACTATTTTCATCATCCTCTATATTTTTTGCAACTTCAAATATAGAATTATAGCTATTAAAATCGTATTTTAAAAATTCATTATCTATATCAATTTCTAAAAAGTCAAACAGTATATGTATATTATTTTCATCTTCTGTAATCTTTATATTACTTCTGTCTATACCTTCCTTTAGAGTAAGTACCAATCTAGTTCTATCTTCGTCTTCATAATAATAAGCTCTATAAGATTTTATATACTCTTCATCGATTTCTTTATCTATACTAGGCATATCATCATATATCTTAGTGTAATCCAAATCAAGTACAAGTCTGTTAGGACCTTCTAGGTAAAAACTCTTATATCTATTTTTTAAATCTCTATGTACTATAAATTCTTCTTTATCATTTTTTTCAAATTTAAATTTAGCATAATTATCTTTTACTTTAAACTTAATAGTTATCATTTCATCATCTTGAGTTATATCGTATTCATCCATATAATTTAAATCAATTACAACCCTTGATACCATTGGTTCTTCAGAAAACTGAGATACCCTTATATCCTTTATAACTTGTCCATTAACTATGTACTTGTCCTTAGGTGTAGCCATTTTAGTATCTTGTATGTCTATAACTAATCTATCTGGATCAACTAAAACTATTTCATTATATGTAGATTTATCACTAACCTTTATTTTAACTTCATCTAAGCTGTACTCTATATTCTCAAGCTTTGTAAAATCACCTTGACTTTCAAGCAGAACAACTCTATTGGCAGAATCCCAATCAACATTAACACCTAACTGCTCTGACACAAATCTTACAGGAACCATAGTTCTATCGCTTATAAGTTTTGCAGGAACCTTATCAGGAAGAATATATTCCTTTTCATTTACATAAGCTTTATAACTGTCTATTTTTAAAACTATTTCCTTATCATCTTTTTGTATATGTACTTCATAATTTTTAGCATCCCAGCTTACCTTCGCACCTAAATTTTCAGATACAAGCCTTACCGGAACTAAAGTTCTATCATTTAATATAACTGGAGGAACGTCGCCTTCAAGATACTTCCCATCAAGCTTGACTTTGGTAATAGGTATTTTCACATTCTTCCCATCTAAAATAAAGCTTCCTTCCAAAACATCTTCATTCGCATAACCTAAATTAGCCAACAAACAAAACATAACTAAAAATAAAGTAAATATACTACCAAGTCTTTTCACTAAACTTCCCCCCAACATCTTATCTTATCCTATTTAAGAATATCATTTAAAATTTTATAATGTCAACTTTGATAAGACTTTGTAATTTAAATGTAACATTATATAACCTTGTAAAGTTCATCACTTTCAGGAGGGTCTATAACTTCACTGCCATTGTCTATTAAAACCTTACCTGTCTCTATGAATTCACCTATTACACTAAATGCTATATTTTTTTTATCAAATCTATCTTTTAATAAATCAAACTTATTTTTATCTATACCTATTATCATAGATCCACTAGATATAAGTCTAAGTGGATTTATATTGTAGTGATCACATACAAGCTTAGTACTCTCATTAATATGTATTTTATCATTATATATACTGCATCCTAAATCATATAAGTCACACATTTCCCAAACAGCACCTAAAACTCCACCCTCTGTCACATCATGCATACAGCTAACACCTACTTTGCCAGCTATAATACCTTCTTTAACAACACTTACCTTATCAAGTAAAGATTTTCCTTCTTGCACAATAGCCTCTCCAAATATACGCTTTAATTCATCCTCTTTTTCAAAACATATGATTCCAGTTCCTTCAATACCAGCTCCTTTTGTTAAAATTATCAAATCCCCAATTTTCGGCTTATCTTTATTTATAAGTTCACTTTTGCTCTGCTTTCCAATTCCAGTTGACGATATAACTATTCTGTTGACAGCGTCAGTTATCTCAGTATGTCCACCTATTATATCTACATTCAGCTTATCTGCCTCGCTAGACGCATCAAGCATTATATTCTTTATCTCTTTCTCTGTAGTTCCAACTGGTGCCATAATAGTAAGCATTATACCTAAAGGGCTAACTCCACTAGATGCTATATCATTACAAGTTATATGAACAGCTAACTTCCCTATTTCCTCACTTGTTCCCGTTATAGGGTCAGTGCTCATAACACATACATAATCTCCAAAATCTACACACGCACAATCCTCTCCAACATTTGGAGTTACAAGTATTTCTTCTCTCTTTTTATTTAAAGTAGAAAAAATCAACTCTTTTAGCTGATCCGTACTCAATTTACCAACCTTCATAACCTACCCCCTAAAATACAAATTATATAATTATTATATCAAAAAATTTGTATGAAGAAGTCTTTATTTGAATATTTTAGAGTTAGACTTTTTTGGAAATTCATACAGTTTACTAGTTACATTAAAAATTAGGTTTGAAAATCCATTTAAAATAAAGGAACTTAAAATGTTAGAGAATGATTTAAATATTTTTTTATAAAACTAGTATTACAGTGTTTGAATATCCGTGAAAAGTTCGTTGTCTGACCGTTAGGGAGTTTAGAACTTTTAGGATATTCAATAAGATGTAATACCTAGTTTTATTAAAAATATTTAACACATTCGCGGTATTTTAGGTCCCTTTATTTTGAGTTTAAGTATATGAATTTGTTTATTGACTTTATATAGTAAAATATTTTCTAAACTCATCAAGAGAAAACGCATTATGATCCGAATAAATCTTTATAACTTCTATATCCTCTTTAGGTATATTATCGGCTATTAATATCTCAGCATCATAACATTCACTCAAATCCCTTCTTACCTTTAAATTATCTTTAAAACTCAAAGATGTATCCCAATATCTTGTAATAACGTCTTTAGCCTTAGTATCTAAATACTTTTTACAGTATTCAAATCCTTTTATATCTTTCAACGCGAATGGTTCATATATTTCATTTGCTAAGTTTTCATTTGCAATCCAGCACTTATCCTCATTTATTTTTAACGATAAAAGAGCACTATGAGAATGAAAATAGTGGTCTTTACTAAAATTAAGACTTGCAAATATAGATTTTTTCCTATCAACCCAACTAGGAATTTTATCTGTTTTTAATTCCTCTATATAATCGTGAAATCCCTTGTATTTAGTTATATAAGTTATCTTATCATCATATGATATCCCATTTTCTATAACGTATCCTAGGTCTTTTAAAGATACCACATGATAAACTCTTTTTGTCTTAGTATAATCATCAAATAAAAACTCCATAATATCCTCCTTTGATTCTTTGCAAAAAAATAAGAAAGTATCTCTACTCTCTTATTTTTTACTAAATTATTATTCTATATTCGCACTATCAAAGTATACTTGACCAAATGGAGATACTGTAACACCTTTGATATTCTCTTTTAATAACTCTGGATTTGTATAGTAGTAAATTGGAATTACTATATTTTCGTCCATAACCATATCTTCTGCTTGGTGAAGCATCTTATATCTTTGATCTAAATCTTGAGTCTTCTTAATATCAGTTATAAGCTTATCAAACTCAGGGTTTTTCCATTGTGGATGGTTGTTTCCACTTGTAGATATGAACATATCTAAGAATGTCATAGGCTCTAAGTAATCTCCTATCCATCCATCTCTAGCTATTTGGAAGTTTCCTTGAGTTCTAGTTTCTTGGAATACCTTCCACTCTTGATTTTGAAGATTAACGTTTATATTTAAGTTCTTTTTCCACATTTCTTGAACAGCTTCAGCTATTGCCTTGTGATTTTCATTAGTATTATAGTATACAGTAGTTTCTGGGAATCCTTCTCCATTTGGATATCCAGCTTCAGCTAATAATTTTTGAGCTTTTTCAACTTGAGCCTCTGGTGTTATACCATAATCTTTAGCATTTTCTGTAAAATCTTTTCCATCAGGTCCTTTCATTCCCTCTGGTACAAATGTTTTAGCTGGCTTTTGTCCAGCTTTTACAACAACTGTAGTTATAAGATTTCTATCTATAGCTAGTGATAGAGCTTCTCTAACCTTAGGATCATTAGTAGGCTCTTTAGTTACGTTAAGAGCATAGTAATATATCCCAATGTACGGATGTATTTTAAAGCTCGGATCATTATTTTCTCTAAGCTGTGGTATTTGAGGTTCTGGAACTTCATCTGCTCCATCTATTTCTCCTGATTCGAATGCTTGGAAAGCTGTTGTAGCTTCAGTTATCATAGTAAATTCAACACCATCAAGCTTTACTCTATCTGCATCATAGTAATTATCATTTTTAACTATTTCTACAACATTATTTCTTTCCCATTTAGTCATCTTAAATGGTCCATTGAAAGGTACATTTTCTGGAGTTATAGGCCATGCTTCTGGATTTTTCTCAACTATATCCTTTCTAACTGGGAAGTAAGTTGGGAAAGCTGTTAATTCTAAGAAGTATGGAGTTGGGGCTATAAGTGTAACTTCTAAAGTCTTTTCATCTAAAGCCTTAACAGCTACATCATCGATGCTAGCTTTATTTGCATTAAACTCATTCCCATTTTGGATATAGTATAATTGATATGCATATTCAGCTGCTGTCTTTGGATCTAAAGCTCTTTTCCAAGCATACTCGAAATCTTGAGCTGTAACTTTTTGTCCATCAGACCAATTAGCATCTCTTAAATGGAATGTATAAGTTAAATTATCGTCAGATACATCATATGACTCTGCCATACCTGGTATAGGCTTATTATTTTCATCAAGTCTCATAAGTCCTTCATAACAGTTTACTAATATAGTAGACCCTTGAACCTCTGCGTTTAAAGCAGGGTCTAGTGTCTTAGGATCTGATCCTAAATTATACTTTACTGTTTTCTTTGCTTCACCGGCCTGTTCAGTTCCTCCGCCACATCCAGCTAAAGTTCCTAATGCCAGTACAAGTATCATCATAAATGATAAAACTTTTTTCAAATGAATCCCTCCCTTTAATATTTTCATTGTATTAAAATATAAAATACATAGTTAATATATATTCTATATATTTTAATCAAACCCTCTTTATTTTTTCAATATTCTAAATATTTTGTTTTATTCGTATAAGTGACACGCCGTACTATGTCCACTAGATACTTCTTTAAGTATCGGTTCAACCTCAGCACACTTTGGCATAGCATACTTACATCTAGTTCTAAATCTGCATCCTGATGGAGGATTAAGCGGACTCGGAACATCCCCTTCAAGAACTATTCTATTACTTTCTTTTGCTGCATTAGGGTCTGGATGTGGTATTGCAGAAAGTAGCGCCTTAGTATAAGGATGAGCTGGATTATTGTATAACTCATCACTTTCTGCTATCTCAACTAATTTCCCTAAATACATAACACCTATTCTATTAGATATATATTTAACCATTGATAAATCATGAGCTATAAACAGATATGTAAGTCCAAGTTCGTTTTGTAAATCTTCTAGCATATTTACAACCTGCGCTTGTATAGACACATCTAGCGCAGATATAGGTTCATCTGCTATTATAAATTCTGGTTCTACAGCTAAAGCTCTAGCTATTCCTATACGCTGTCTTTGACCTCCTGAGAATTCATGAGGATATCTCGCAGCGTGGTCTGGATTAAGACCAACCTTGTCTAATAGGTGGTGTACTCTTTCAAGCTTTTCTTTTCCACTACACATATTGTGTATGTCAAAAGGCTCTCCTATAATATCTCCAACAGTCATACGTGTATTGAGAGAAGCGTATGGATCTTGGAATATCATCTGTATTTTTTTTCTATATGGCTTTAATTCTTTTTGAGAAAGGTTTGCTATATCCTTTCCCCCGAACATTATTTTTCCAGACGTTGGATCATAAAGTCTTATTATAGTTCTTCCTGTTGTAGACTTACCACAACCAGATTCTCCAACAAGACCTAAAGTTTCTCCTTTTCTTATGTGAAAACTTACATCATCAACTGCTTTTACGTATTGAGTTTCTCTAGTTATAAATCCCTTTTTTATAGGAAAGTATTTTTTTAGATTCTGTACATCTAATAGAATTTCATTTTTATTCATGTCTATTTACCCTCCTTTAGGTTTTTATTTATAGCATCTACCTTAGGAGCATCTTTGTGAAGTAACCAACACATAGATCTGTGATCTTCTTTCACATAAGTATATTCAGGCATTTTGTCTATACATATCTTCATTGCGTATTCACATCTTGCTGCAAATGGACATCCTTTAGGAGGCTTTAATAAATCCGGAGGTGATCCAGGTATTGGAATCAATCTTTCTTTATCTTCTTTGTCCGCAAGTTTTGGTATAGATTTTAAAAGTCCAAGTGTATATGGGTGCTTAGGGTTGTAGAATATATCTTCAGATTTACCCTCTTCTAATATTATTCCTCCGTACATAACTATTATTCTTGAACATACGTCTGCAACTACACCAAGATCGTGTGTTATAAGTATTATAGATGTATCTAGCTTATCTTTTAAATCCTTCATAAGTTCAAGTATCTGTGCTTGAATAGTAACATCCAGTGCAGTTGTTGGTTCATCTGCTATAAGAAGTTGAGGTTCGCATGAAAGAGCCATAGCAATCATAGCTCTTTGTCTCATCCCCCCTGAAAACTCATGTGGATATTGATCTATTCTTTTTTCAGGGCTAGGTATACCGACAATATTTAGCATATCTATAGCTTTTTTTCTAGCATCAGACTTAGATATTTTTTGATGCTTAACTATAGCTTCAATTATTTGATCCCCAACAGTATAAACAGGATTTAGGGAAGTCATAGGATCTTGGAATATCATCGCTATGTCGTTTCCTCTTATACTCTGCATTTCCTTATCACTTTTCTCTATTAGATTTTCACCATTGAAAATTATATCTCCACCAACTATTTTTCCTGGATGTTGAAGCAACCTCATAATAGACATAGATGTTACTGACTTTCCACTACCAGATTCTCCAACTATTCCTAATGCTTCTCCTTTATCTAAATGAAAACTTACCCCTCTTATAGCCTTTACTTCTCCTACATGAGTAAAAAAGGAAGTTCTCAGTTCTTTTAGTTCAAGTAAATGGTCTTTCATATATTTCTCCTCCTTTTATTTACGCATACGTGGATCTAGTGCATCTCTTAATCCATCCCCTAAGAAATTGAATCCTAACATAGTAACTGATATAGCAAGCGATGGGAAGAATAACTGATATGGATATAAACTTAAAGTTGCTAATGCATCATTAGCAAGTACTCCCCAAGATGCCATAGGAGCTGAAACACCAAGACCGATAAACGATAAGAATGCCTCAGTAAATATGGCACTTGGTATTGACATTGTCATAGTTATTATTATAGGTCCCATAGCGTTAGGTATTAAGTGCATAATAAGTATTCTAAAGTCGCCAGCTCCAAGTGTTTTTGCAGCTAGTACATATTCTTGTTC
This sequence comes from Tepidibacter aestuarii, assembly GCF_934924865.1. Lineage (NCBI taxonomy): Bacteria > Bacillati > Bacillota > Clostridia > Peptostreptococcales > Peptostreptococcaceae > Tepidibacter > Tepidibacter aestuarii. The sequence continues at coordinate 2,845,923 of NZ_OW235315.1, forward strand.
TTTTAAAGAAAGTATTTGACCTCTAACTATTCTAGCCATATTAATCCAATAAACAGATCCTAAAGCGACTAGTATGGCCTTAAGGCCCGTTCCCATAACTACCATAAGAAGTATAACGTATAATGTAAGTGGAATAGTGTATAATATATCTACTATTCTCATCATTATATTATCTACTCTACCTCCAAAATATCCTGCAATTCCTCCGTAAAGTACTCCTATTACAAGATTTATTATAGATGCTACAATTCCTACTGTTAAAGAAATTCTAGCCCCATATAATACTCTAACATATAAGTCTCTACCATGAGAATCTGTACCAAACCAATGTTCAGCACTCGGTGCTTGGTTTGCATTTAATAAGTTTTGATCTGAATAAGAATATTTAGCAAACATAGGTCCAAATGTAGCTACTAATAGTAAGAATATCAAGAATACTAAAGATCCCATAGCTACTTTATTATTCTTCAAACGTCTCCATACATCCTGCCAATACGTCATAGAGGGTCTTAATATTTTTTCAGAATCTCTATCCTCTTGGCTCAGCGGTTTCCATAAATTTTTATCTATATTAAGCTTTTCCATTAATCACTCCCCCTTAGTCATCGTATTTTATTCTAGGATCTATTAATCCATAAAGTAAGTCTACTACAAGTATCATTCCAACTAAGAATACAGCATAAAAGATTGTAACTCCCATTATAAGAGTGTAGTCTCTATTAGTTATACTCTCAACAAACGATCTACCAAGCCCTGGTACAGCAAATATCTTTTCTATAACGAAAGATCCTGTTAAAAGTCCTGCTGCAAGAGGACCTATGTAAGTAACTATAGGTATCAAAGCATTTTTAAGAGCGTGTTTAAATATTACTACTCCTTCGCTCAATCCCTTAGCTCTAGCAGTTCTTATATAATCTTGCGATACAACCTCAAGCATACTAGATCTTGTAAGTCTAGCTATAAACGCAAAAGAATAAGATGCAAGCGCAATACTTGGCATTATCATATGTCTAAACGTTCCCCATCTAGCTGCAGGTAATACATGCAATTTAACTGCAAATACGTATATCATCAATGTGGCTATAACGAAGCTCGGTATGGTGACTCCCAGTATGGCAATAAACATTACTCCACTATCTACCCATGTTCCTTGCTTTAATGCCGCTATAACTCCAAGCGGAACTCCTATTAATAATATTATAGCTATAGCTATAACTCCCAATTGAGCCGATGCTGGGAATGTTTGTGCTATTATGTGATTTACAGTCTCACCTTTAATTTGATAAGACGGACCTAAATCTCCCTTTAAGATGTTTTTAAGATAAGTTGTGTACTGAACAAATACAGGTTCATTTAAATGATATTTTTCATTAAGTGCTGCTTCTATTTCTGGAGGTAACTTTTTCTCACCTGTAAAAGGGCCTCCCGGAATAGTATGCATAAGTACGAAAGTAATAGTTATGATAAAAAATAAGGTTATCAGCATTGATATTAACCTTTTAACAATATAACGACCCACAATATCACTCCTTTATTATCAGATTATTTTTACATATGATTTTTTTTTTGCGATAATTTCATTTTTATATATATTATATTATTTTACCGTTTAATGCAAGAACTGTTTTCTTCCAGTTTCATTCATTTTTCAACATTCTTTAAAAAATTTCACTTTTATACAGTACGTAGACATGTGTATTTTTGCATAATCACGATTCCATATTCTTTTTTTCTGAAAAATATCGTTTTCTCGACAATTTATATTTCTAATTTAACTTTCACTATATTATTAAAAAATTTTCCTAATTTTATATAAAAAAATAAGAGTGGGAATTCCCACTCTTACATATCTTTCATAATATCTATTATTAATTTGTTCACCACCTGAGGATTCGCTTTACCTTTACTAGCTTTCATAACTTGGCCTACTAAGAATCCTAATGCTCTATCTTTTCCGTTCTTATAATCTTCAACAGATTGAAGATTATTGTTTAATATATCTACTACTATTTCTTTTATAGCCCCTTCATCTTGTATTTGAACAAGACCTTTTTCTTTTATTATATCCTCTGGTTTCTTTCCTGTTTCAAACATTTCTCTAAACACCTTTTTACCAGCATTATTGTTTATCTTTCCATCAGATATAACCTTTAATAAATATACAAAATCATCTTTACTAAACTTCACATCATCAAGTGTTATTCCTTCGTCATTAACTCTTCTTAATAACTCAGTCATAATCCAATTACTGATCATCTTAGCATCGCTAAAATTAGATACCATATCTTCAAAATAACTTGAAATTTCCTTAGAAGTAGTAAGTACCTTGGCATCATATTCAGGAAGAGAGTACTCTTTGATAAATCTCTTTCTCTTATCATCAGGAAGTTCTGGTAAATTACTCTTTATTACGTCTATATACTCTTCAGTAAGATTTATGTCTACAACATCTGGCTCTGGGAAGTATCTATAATCTTGAACACTTTCTTTGCTTCTCATAGATATAGTCTTATTTTGAGAATCATCCCAACGTCTTGTCTCACGTACTGTATTTTCTCCGTTTGCAAGAAGTTCATTGTGTCTTACAACTTCATATTCCATAGCCTTTAAAGCTGCTTTAAACGAATTTAAATTTTTAAGTTCTACTATATTCGACTTTCTTCCATCTTCTTTTATTACATTTACATTTACATCACATCTTAAAGAACCTTGCTCCATCTTTACATCAGAAACATGTGTGAATAATAATACCTCTTTTAATTTTTCTAAGAATTGATAAGCCTCTTGAGGAGAGTTCATATCTGGTCTAGAAACTATTTCAATAAGTGGAACTCCACTTCTATTATAATCAAGAAGAGTATCTCCACTTGCATCATGAAGAGATTTACCAGTATCCTCTTCTATATGTATTCTCTCTATTCCTATTTTTTTAAGAGATCCATCTTCAGCCTCTACCTCTATATATCCATCCGAGCAAAGAGGTATATCATATTGAGATATTTGGTAAGCCTTTGTAAGGTCTGGATAAAAATAATTCTTTCTGTCCATTTTAGTGTTTCTAGCTATTTTACAATTAAAGCTAAGTCCAGCAGTAATAGCAAAATCTAAAACCCTTTCATTTAAAACAGGTAAAGATCCAGGAAGACCTAAGCATACTGGACAACAGTTAGTATTTACATCTGATCCAAATTCATTTTTGCATCCACAAAATATTTTTGTGTTAGTTAAAAGTTCTGCATGTATTTCAAGTCCTATTAAAATTTTATCACCCATTGTTTCACCTCCAATTACAGTTTCGCTCTTTGATCTTTAAATTCCGTTACACTTTCAAATGCATGAGCTACCTTAAGCATAGTAGATTCATCAAAGTAATTTCCTATTATTTGCATTCCTATCGGAAGACCATCTTTAAATCCGCATGGAATAGACATTCCAGGAATACCAGCAAGACAAGATGGAATAGTACACGCATCTTCCATATACATAGCCATAGGATCAGATGTCTTCTCACCTATATTAAAAGCTACATTCGGAGCCGTAGGAGCTATTATAACATCTACATCTTCAAATGCATCTACAAAGTCTTGCTTTATCAAAGTTCTAACCTTTAAAGCTTTTTTATAATAAGCATCATAATAACCAGCACTTAAAGCATAAGTACCTATCATTATTCTTCTCTTGACTTCATCTCCAAAGCCCTCAGTTCTAGTTTTAGTATATAATTCTTCTAAAGATTCATACCCTTCTGCTCTATAACCATATCTTATACCATCAAATCTAGCAAGGTTAGAACTAGCTTCGCTAGGTGCTAATACATAGTAAGTAGCTATAGCTGAGTCAGTATGAGGAAGTGATACTTCCTTAACAGTTGCTCCCAACTCTTTTAATTTTTCTACACCATCTAAAACTGCCTTTTTGACATCTGGATCTATTCCTTCTACAAAATATTCTTTAGGAATACCTATTTTTATATCGCTAACATCTTTATCTAAGTATTTCTCATAATCTGCCACTTCAACCTCTGAGCTAGTTCCATCCATCTTATCTTTTCCAGCTAGTTCTCTTAATACAATAGCACAATCTGTTACATCCTTTGTAAATATCCCAACTTGGTCAAGAGATGAACCAAACGCTATAAGTCCATATCTAGATATTCTTCCATATGTAGGTCTAAGTCCAACAAGTCCAGTAAGAGCTGCTGGTTGTTTTACAGATCCCCCTGTATCTGATCCAAGCGCATAAAAAGCCTGTCCAGCCGCTACTGCTGCTGCAGAACCTCCAGATGATCCTCCCGGAACCTTTTTTAAATCCCAAGGGTTTTTAGTCTTTTTAAAAGATGAATTTTCTGTAGATGATCCCATGGCAAACTCGTCCATATTAGTTTTACCAACCATTACTGCTCCAGCATCATTAAGCTTTTTTACAACTGTTGCATCATATGGAGGTATAAAATTTTCAAGCATCTTAGATGCACAAGTCGTTTTAACTCCATCTGTACATATGTTATCTTTTACAGCCATCGGAATACCAGCAAGAACCGATATCTCTTCTCCAGCTTTTATTTTTTCATCTATCTCCTTAGCTCTATTTAAAGCTTCTTCTTCTGTTATAGTTATATAAGAATCAACCTTTGGCTCAACCTCTTTTATTCTATCTAGAATACTTTGAGTAAGCTCAAGAGCTGTTATTTCTTGTTTTTTTATTTTTTCACTTACTTCTTTTAGCGTCATTTCATAAAGTTTCAATAGGTTCACTCCTTTCTAATCTAATACTTTCGGTACTTTAAAACATCCCATTTCTTTTTCTGGAGCATTTTGAAGTACCTTTTTAACTTCTAAAGATTCTTTCACTTCATCTTTTCTTAATTGGTTAACAAGATTTATAGGGTTATAAGTTATATCAGTATTTTCAGTGTCTACACCCTGAAGTTTTTCTATATAACTTAGTATGTCTCCCATCTTTTTTGATACAGTTTCAAATTCGTCTTCCTTGATTTCAAGTCTAGACAGTTTGGCTACATGCTTCACAGTATCCTTATCTAACATATTTTCACTCCTTTTTATTCATAAAACAAAATCTTTCATCTAAATGAAGATTCTGTTAAATTCCATATTCATTATTAAAATTATACCTTTTTTTAATCAAATAATCTAGCTTAGTTACTCTATATCTAGATGTTTTAAAACTTCTTCTTTTGAGGATAGATTTATTATTTCATCAAATGTATTCTCATCTATAACCTTTATTCCAAGAGAGTTTGCTTTATCAAGCTTAGAGCCTGCATCCCTTCCAGCAAACACTACATGCGTTGATTTACTTACACTTCCAGTTACTTTTCCACCGAATTTTTCTATTATTTCTTTAACATCATTTCTCTTATATTTTTCAAGTGTTCCCGTTAAAACAATCTTCATTCCTTCAAATATTTTAACTTCATTGCTCTCCGTTTTTAATGATTTAAGGTTGACATCTACTGCTTTAAATTTTTCTATAAGCTCTAGATTCTTATCATTATTGAAGAAATCTACTACACTTTCAGCCATAACCTCTCCAAATTCTTCAAGATTAATTAAATCTTCTTTCTCAGCTTCTATTATTTTGTATACATCGTCAAAATTACTTGCAAGTATTTTAGCACCTTTGCTTCCTATGTACTTTATTCCAAGGCCAAATACCAACCTCGACAAATCATTTTCTTTAGACTTTTGTATAGCTTCTATTAAATTTTGTGAAGACTTTTCTCCCATTCTCTCAAGAGGAACTAGATCTTCTTTTTTCAAATAGTAAATATCAGCTATGTCCTTTATTAAATTTTCTTTCAGTAAAAGAGCTACTATACGTTCTCCTAAACCATCTATATTCATAGCATTTCTTGATACAAAATGTATTATTCCTCGTCTTATTTGAGCAGGACAAGATATATTGGTACACTTAACAGCAGCTTCTCCATCCAATCTACTAGTTTCAAAACCACACTCCGGACATTCATCCGGCATTTCAAACTCTATTTGAGTACCATCTCTTTCATCTTTAACTACTTCTACAACTTCAGGTATTATATCCCCTGCTTTTTGTATTATAACCGTATCTTTGATTTTAATATCCTTTTGTTTTATGTAATCTTCATTATGAAGAGTTGCTCTTGATACAATAGATCCTGCAATTTGTACAGGCTCAAGTAAAGCTGTCGGCGTAAGATTTCCTGTTCTTCCAACCTGAATTATTATATCTAATACTTTAGTCTTCTTCTTTTCAGCAGGGAATTTATAAGCTATTGCCCAACGAGGGCTTTTAGTTGTATTACCAAGAATATCTCTTTGCTTTAAATCATTAACCTTTATAACCATACCATCTATATCGAATTTCAGTTCATCTCTATGATCTGTCCAATAATTTATAAACTCTATAACTTCTTGTATATTCTTACATATTTTATAATTAGGACTAACCTTAAATCCTAAATTTTTCAAACACTCCAAGCTTTCACTATGCGTTTTAAATTTATCTTCATCTATTCCTTCAAGATTAAATATAAACATATCTAAATGTCTCTTTGCAGCAATCTTAGAATCAAGCTGTCTTAATGAACCAGCTGCTGCATTTCTAGGATTTGCAAATAAATTCATACCATTTTCTTCTTGGTAGTCGTTAAGCTTTTGAAATTTATCCTTTGGTATAAATACTTCTCCTCTTACCTGTAGATTTGAATTTTCATTAATTCTCATAGGTATGCTTTTTACAGTTTTTAAATTGTTAGTTACATCTTCTCCTACTTGTCCATCTCCACGAGTTGCACCTATTTTTAATGCTCCATTTTCATAAGTTATAACGGCTGATAATCCATCTATCTTAAATTCTACTACATACTCAACATCACTATTTACTATACCCTTTATCCTATTATCAAAATCTATCAAATCATTCTCTGAAAATGCATTAGAAAGGCTTAACATGGGAGTTTTATGTACTACTTGTTTAAATTTATCAAGTGCAACTCCACCTACCCTTTGAGTTGGAGAATCCTCTTTTTTATATTCAGGATGTTTATTTTCTATATCCATAAGTTCTTTCATCAACATATCATAATCATAATCATCAATCTCAGGATCATCCTCAACATAGTATTTATGATTATGATAATTTATAATTTGAGTAAGTTCTTCGACTCTTTTCTTAATATCCATACCTCATCACCTTTCACAAAAAATTCGTCTAGTCGCTACGCACTGACTCATGTCGCCAACGATCCCTACAGGCTCCGTTCTCAAAATTCACGTGCGTTCATGGCGCCAACAAGTCTCACGACTCTGTTGCTTAAAAATAGTTGCAAGTTTCGTTCTTCAATCAATGTTATCCCTAAGTTGAAAGTCATATAGTTTCCTTAATCGTAAAAACTTATATCATCAACCTCATTCATCATACTGTTAATGATACCCATGAATAGAAATTATATAATTTTATTTAAAATAAATAAAGAATTTATTTTTAAAACTTTAAAATTGCTTTTGTGGGTTATCAAAACTATATATGAAAATACCGTGAATACAACACTATTTTGAATACAACTAAGCTTTCATCTTATTAATAACCCTAAAATTTACGAACTCCCTACGGTTAAACACGTAAATTTTTTAACGGATTATTAAACGCTAAAAACTAAGTTATATTAGTCAAAATATCTAAAAGCATTCACTAATATTTTCATATATAGTTTTCTACAATTAATACCTACATTGTAAAATTGACCCTACCTCGATAAAAAGTAAAAGAAAAATTTTATTATTAAATCTATTTAAAAATTTAAGAACTACATTTAAAAAACCAATGGGATTAAAATATTTAATGCATGATCGGTATTTTGATCCCATTGATTTTGGATTAAGAACATAAATCTGTTCATTTTATGCAATCATGCAATTTAGTTGTCGATAAAAAAATATATCCTAAATGAAGGATATATTATTTTAATTTACTCTCAACAGATTCTATTTTTTGTTTCATAGTTCCAACTTTATCTCTTCTGTCATCTATCTTAATGCTAGTCGAAACTCTCATCGCTCCATTTTCAAATACACTCTCATGCATTTGTTTTATAGTGTTGAGTATTAAATCTAAATCTCCCTCTATTATTGTGCCCATAGGAGTTAACATATGCTTTAAACCCTTTTCTCTTTCAAGTACCTTATGTACATCAGCTACATATGAGCTAAGACTCGTACTCTCACTTCCAAGCGGAACTATAGTAACTTCAACAAGTGCCATAAAAAATACCTCCTTATCAAAATTTCACTCTATATTATATCATAATTTAACCCTTAGCATCTAAATAATACTAAGGGTTAATATACTATCTAAATATTGAATTTTGATATTTGACTATTTAACTTTAACGAAAGTTCATTAAGATTTTGTGCACTTTTTGCAACCTCTTCAACAGCCATAGACTGTTGTTGAACAGAAGCTGTTACTTCTTCAGAACCTGCTGCTGTTTCCTCTGATACTGCAGATATATTTTCTATGGATTCTACAATCAAATCTTTATCATTTGTTATATCATTTATATGCTCACTTACTGCTTCAATACTAATAGTAATAGCAGCTATAGAATCTGATATATTATCAAATGCATTGTTTACATCTTCAACAGATTGAGTTTGATTAAAAGATACCTCTTTTACTTCTTTCATAATATCAACAGTATTAGCACTTTCTTTTTGAATAGCATCTACTATTTCCTTTATCTCACTAGTAGCTTTACCCGATCCTTCTGCAAGCTTCCTTATTTCATCAGCTACCACTGCAAATCCTCTTCCAGCTTCACCAGCACGAGCAGCTTCAATAGATGCATTAAGAGCTAATAGATTAGTTTGTTCTGCTATAGATTTTATAGTAGATAGTATATCCTCTATATCGTTTGATTTATTATTAAGTTGATTTATAGCATATTCTACTTTAGATATCGAATCATTATTTAAATTGTTACTTTGCTTTAATTCACTTACTGATTTTATACCGAGTTCATTTACATCCGATATTTGAGCAGTAGTTTCCAACATATTCTTGCTATTGTCGTCTAATTCTATAAATTTCTGATTAAGTCTTGATATAAGATTAACTCCCTCTTCAGCATCCTGAGCTTGATTAGTAGCTCCATGTGCTATTTCTTCAACAGTTCTTGATATTTCCTCTGCAGATGCACTAGTTTCTTCTGATATAGCTGCTAAATTAGTAGATGCATCAGAAACTTCTTTGCTAACTTCACTGGCATCAACTAAAAGCATCTTAACATTTTCTATCATTTCATTGAAATTTCGTGCCAATATTCCTATCTCATCACTAGATTCCACCTTACTTTTAACTGTAAAATCTCCATTTTTAACCTTTTGCATATCTTCAACTATAGTTTTTATAGGATTCGTTATTCTATGTGTGAATGCATATCCTATTATAGATGCTGTTAATATAGCAATAAGTCCAATCATAATAGAAAATTTATTTATATCATTAACTTCCTTATCCACTTCATCTAAATATGTAGACGAAACTACATTCCATTCTAAACCAGGTATTTTATTTAATACAGATAACTTTTCATATTGTTTCCCATTTTCTTCCCAATTATAATATGCTACATCAGAGTTATTATTTAAAGCATCTTGAATTTCTTTAACTTGTATTTTCTCTCCTATAAGGTCTTCATTTTTATGTATTATAAACTTACCTTCTGAATCTAGTATGTACGGATATCCTTTTTCCCCTATTTTTATAGAACTTATCTCATTATTCAACTCTTTTATAGGTAAGTCAACACCTATAACCCCTACAAATTTATTTTCAAGATTATATACAGGAACAGAGTATGTAACTACAAGACCACCAACAATAACATCTTCATATACCTTTGTCATATTTTCAGATTGTTTTTCTTTTACATCTTTATACCAACCTCTTTCTCTAGGGTCATAACCATCTGACAACTCTGTATCTGGATAAATGATCATCTTACCTTCTTCAGTTCCCATAAATAATTGTAATGCTTCTGGATTACTTTCTTTATATGCTTTTAATAAATCTACCAAATACGGCTCATGACTTGGATCTTCAACAATATCCTTGAAATTGATATTTTGACCTAATAATTTAGCACCTCTTGCAAATTTAGAAAAATAATTTTCAATTGAATACTGTATTTGATTATTTAATTCTTTAGTTCTGCTCACAAAACTTTCATCAATTATTTTTTTAGTTTTCATGTTTGTAGTAATTCCCAAAACTAAAATAGGTAATATTATAAGTGCCAAAATAAGAGATATCAACTTTGTTTTCATTCCAATTTTCTTTTTCATAAGTCCGCCTCCACCTTTTTAAATGTTTTTCAAAATGAAATTTTATACTTTTTTTCAAATAATTTGTTTATTTATGAAAATTTTATCATTCTAAGTATTTAACTGTCAAATTTTCGCGAAAAAGGGAAATCAAAAATTTAATATCCCTTTTTTAAATTTACTAAATTCATCAGTTCTTCATCATTTTTAAATCTCTTCAAATTTTCATATATTACTTCAAACCTTCTATTATTTCTATTTTCTGATATCCAACAATTGTGAGGAGTCAATATAACATTGTCTAAATCCCAAAGAGGACTTTCCTTAGATAAAGGTTCTTGTTCAAATACATCAAGGGCTACACCTAAAAATTTTCCTTTTTTTATCTCATCTACCAAATCTAATTCGTTTATTATACTTCCTCTTGCTATATTTATAAGAACACAGTTATCCTTCATCTTATTTATGACTTTTGCATCTATCAAATGATGAGTTTTTTTAGTGTATGGTATAGATACAATAACAACATCACATTTTGATAAAAATTCATCCATATCATCAATCGAAAAGCATTTATCAAAATATTCTACATCTCTTCCACTCGTATTAAGTCCTTGGATATTAACACCAAATCCTTGAAGCCTTTTAGCAGCTTCAATAGCTATTGTTCCAGTTCCTATAAATCCTACATTTTTATTATATAATTCTAACAATTTAGTATTTATCTTCCAAACCTTATTGTCTTGATTCTTATAGAAATATAAACTATTCTTATATATTTCAAGTATTTTGAGTATTATCCACTCTCCAATAGGTATGCTATACCCGCCTCTATTATTAGATAATATAATATTGTTTCTTTTTATGTAATCAATAGGAGCTTGATCTATTCCTATGCTTGATAACTGAATTAGTTTTAGTTTTGTAAATTGTTCCATATCGATTTTTTCAAAAGGATTATAGCAAACAAGAGCATCTATATCATTTATGTTTTCATTGTTAAAAATTTCTTTTTCATTCATATATACAATTTCATACCCCAATTCCTTAATCTTATTCATCTCTTCTTCTCCATAATTATAAGTAAATAATACTTTCACTTTAATCATCTCCTTATATAAAATTTATATAAATTTAAAAAGATTCTACATTGAAAATCTTTAAATTAAAAACTTTTTTATTTTTTTTAAAATTAGGTACCCAAATTCTAGTTTGTTACCGTATACTATGTATGTTTTAAAAATTTGTCGAAATTTATCTTTAATATCTAGAGGAGGTATTTATGCTTAAGTCAAAACACAACAAACGTACTATCTTATTAATAACTTTTATATTAATAATATCGTCAGTATCTATCGTCTTTTTTACAAAGTCTAATATTGATATGACATTTAAAAAGATATTATTAATTTATTCAACGTTTCTTATAGGTCTTAATGTATTGTTATTTTCTATACTAAAAAGTTCTTTTAAAAGTAAAAAAGATACGAATGAATCTATCGATGATTTAGAGGATACTGATTCAAAAGATATTTCAACTTCTAATTTAAAAGCGAAATCTATTAACAAGAAAGAAAGCAAGTTAAGTTCTAGCGCAAATATATTAACTCAGTCGAATAAAAACATAAATTCTCTTTATACCAAAATAAAGGAATTATCTAAATTCAATAATAATATAAAAACTTATTCTAAAGAGAATTCTATAAAAGTTAACAAACTCCTTGAGTCAGATTATGCCATAAAGCAATCAGTTAATGCTATTGATGCAAAAACAAAAGAAATAACTTCTATGGTAATTCAACTTGGAGATATTATAAGTGAATTAGATTCTTCAATTGACCATTTAAATAATCTCATTTATGATATGTCTACTGAAAATAATTCTAACAAAAAAGACGATGATTCTAATAACAAGTTAAAGGAAATTAGAGATGTATCTAATAATATAAAAAATTCTTCAAAAGAGCTTATAGACCTTATATACAAAGTTAAATACGAGGTTTATAATTTATCTACAATAAATCAAACAGCTGTTAATGTACTCGATAAAAAGGATAATGTAAATGAAGAGTACCTCGAATGTTTTGATAGTATACTAGGAGAGGTATCCAATATAATGGCTAACTTATTAGATCTTTATAAAATTGCAGATAATAACCTTGATATAAGGAATACCTTATTAAAAAAATCAAATCTTATACCTAATACATAGAACTGAAAATGAAGCTTATTGAAATATTAACCAAGTAGCGTTATTTCAATAAGCTTCATTTTTTATCTAAACATCCTAGTTTCTTTATAATAAAACACTTATCTGCTTTGTTATGAAGCATACTATTACTGCTATCACCGTTGGAATAAGCGCAGATATTACCGCCCACTTATGACTTCCACTTTCTTTTTTTATAGTAATTAAAGTTGTTGCACAAGGAAAGTGAAGCAGTGAAAATAGCATAACATTAAGTGCAGTAATAAATGTCCATCCATTTTGTATAAATAAATTTTTCATACTGCTTAATGTATCAAGTTCAAGCATAGCACCTTTTGACATGTACGCCATTATCAGTATAGGTATTACTATTTCATTAGCTGGAAGTCCTAATATAAATGCCATTAGTATAAATCCATCAAGTCCTATCAATTGTGCAAATGGATCTAAAATTTTCGCACCATGGCTTAATATACTTGCATCCCCTATCATTGTATTAGCAAGTATCCATATTACAATACCAGCAGGTGCTGCTACTGCCATTGCTCTTAATAATACGAATATTGTTCTATCTATTATAGATGTATATATTACTCTAAGTATCTGAGGTCTTCTATAAGGTGGTAATTCTAATGTAAATGAAGATGGAACTCCCTTAAGTAAAGTTTTACTAAGTCCCCAAGATACTATTAATGTCATTATTATCCCAACAAGTACTAATGCTGCAATAAAGAATGATGCCACTAAGCTTTGGTACCTACTTGCAAAATACCCACCTACAAATATAGATGCTATAGCTATCAGGGTTGGAAACCTTCCATTACATGGCACAAAGTTATTTGTAATCATAGCTATTAGTCTTTCTCTTGGAGATTCTATTATTCTACAAGCTATAATCCCAGCTGCGTTACATCCAAATCCCATACTCATTGTAAGTGATTGTTTTCCATGTGCTCCTGCTTTTTTAAATAATCTATCTAAGTTAAATGCAACTCTAGGCAAGTATCCTAAATCTTCAAGAAGCGTGAAACACGGAAAAAATATTGCCATAGGAGGAAGCATAACAGCTACAACCCACGCTACAGTTCTATACATACCAAGAACTAGCATCCCATATAGCCATTTAGGCGCATTGAGTGATATGAATATATCTGTTAATCTTTCTTCTATTGCAAATAAAAAATTGGCTATAACAGCAGATGGATAATTAGCTCCGACTATAGTCACCCAAAATACCAATCCTAACAATAAAAACATTATAGGATATCCAGTAATTTTAGATGTAAGTATATTATCTATTTTTTTATCTATATCTATTTTTGATTGATCTTTATTTACTACTTTATCAGATAATTGTTTTGCATTTTCGTATATATTAAAAACCATATGATCTCTTACATTCTGTTTTTCTTCTTCGCTGTATTTATTTATTAATATAGATAATTTTTCTATATCCTGCATGATTTAGTCCACCTCTTTTCCTGTATATATATATTTGTTCAAAGAATTAATTATTGAAGTATCTCCTTCTAATATTCTAAGAGCAACCCATCTTAAATCAATTTCATTTCCCAATATATTATCTAATTTTGGAATTAAATTTTCTATTTTTTCTTCTATAAAATCTGAGTATTTTATCTTTTTTGGAGTACATTTTACTTTGTTAAGACTTACATCGTAAACTTTATCAACAAGTTCATTTAATCCTTCTTTTTTTCTTGCACACGTTCCAATTACAGGTATACCTAATTCTTCTTCTAATTTTTCAATATCTATATATATACCTTTTCTTTTTGCCTCATCTAATAAATTCAAACATAAAACTGCATTATCAGTAATCTCCATAACTTGAAATAAAAGATTTAAATTTCTTTCAAAGCATGTGGCATCAGCAACTACTATTGTTGCATGAGGTTTTCCAAAACATATAAAATCTCTAGCTACTTCCTCTTCAACTGAATTTGCTAAAAGTGAATAAGTCCCTGGTAAATCAACTAGTGTAAATGTCTTATCTTTATAAGTATAATCTCCACTAGCATTAGCCACAGTCTTTCCAGGCCAATTACCTGTATGTTGCTTAAGTCCAGTTAAAGCATTAAACACTGTGCTTTTCCCTACATTTGGATTTCCTGCAAGAGCTATAACAAAGGATTCTTTTGAATCTACTTTTATATCAAAATCCTCTATTTTATTTTTATATTCGCACTTATTGCAATTATCACAGCTGCATCCCATAGAATTCCCTCCTTTACTTTTCAATAATTTTCACTAATATATTAACTGTTTCTTCTTTTCTAAGAGCTATAAGCGCTCCCTTTATTTTATAAAGCTTAGGCTCACCTAGAGGACTTTTTCGTATAACCTCTATAGATGCTCCAGGTACTATACCTAAATCTAACATTCTTCTTCTAGATATTCCTTGATTTAAAAGCTCTAAAACTATACACTTTTTGTCTATATCTAGGTCTTTAAGAGTTGTTTGCATATTGCACCTCCTTAGCCATGGCTAATTTCTTATACATAATATAATATGAATGAATATAAATTAAGTTACGAGAATTTTATAATACCTTAGTGTATAAAAAAACCGCCCTTTGTAATGGACGGTTCTGAGTTATATATCTAGTACACTATTCATTTGTAAATCCTGTATTTTTTTTGCTATATCTTCATTTTCTTTTAAAACAACTATCAATTTTTCTATAGACTTTATGGTTTCTATACTAAAATAATGTTCCATAGCCTCTGCTTCTTGATCAATATCACATTCAGCTCCTATTATAGTTATAAACTGTTTTAATATAGAATTTCTGTCCACTAAAAATTTGCCTTTTCTCTTTCCCTTATCTAATAATTTTATCTTTTGATAAGGCTTATATCTTATATATCCAAGCTCATCTAATTTTTTGAGCCCTTTAACTACAGACGGCATTGAAAAATTTAAACACCTAGCTATATCTTTTACTCTAATTTCTTCATTATATAAAGAAAGCCTATACGCTTCCTCTAAATAATCCTCAAGACTTGGAGATAACATCAAGAAACTCCTTTCTAAACAAAAATTCGCTTAATGCTAACACATAGCTCATGTCGCCAACAAGTCCTAACGGGCTCCGTTGCTCAAAATAGTTGATACTTTAGTCCTTTAATCAATGCTATGCTAAGATTAAATATTATATAATTTCCTTGTATATAAATAAATCCTTAATTAAATAATATTATTTAATTAAGGATTTATGATTAAAATATTAAAGCTCCCACAATTCCAAATATAATAAGAGGAATATTATAGTGTAAAAAAGTAGGAATACAAGTATCCCAAATGTGGTTGTGTTGATTATCTACATTAAGACCAGAAGTCGGCCCAAGTGTACTATCCGAAGCAGGTGATCCCGCATCTCCAAGAGCTGCTGCTGTTCCTATAAGTATTATAGTTGCCATGCTACTAAATCCAATAGAAGATGCAAGCGGCACATATATAGCTGCTATTATAGGTATAGTTCCAAATGAAGTTCCTATTCCCATAGTTATTATAAGACCTAATAAAATCATAGTCGTTGCTGCTATTAACTTACTAGATCCCATAAGAATAGATCCCGACTGAACTAAAGTTTCAACGCCTCCTGTTGCTCTAATAACAGCCCCATAACCTGATGCTACTAACATAACAAATGCTATAAATCCCATAGTATTTATACCATCACTTACAATATAATCTATATCACTCCATTTTATAGCTCTAAATAATACCATTATAATTATACCAACTAAAGCTCCTAAAGGAAGCGATCCTAATGTCAACTGTACTGTTAAAGCTGATAATGCAGCCATCATAGAAACATAGTGTTTTTTATCCATATTTGTATCCAAAGTACATGCAACTTCATCTATACATATATCTTCAGATGTATATTCCCTAGGTTTTCTATAAGTTATAAATACCGCTATTAGTAAACCTATAATCATTCCTATTCCCGGTAAAACCATAGCTTTCCATATCATATCAGTTTGTACATTCATTCCATTAGCATTCATCTGATCTCTTATAATGTTATGGAATATAAGTCCAAATCCAGCGGGTATACACATATACGGCATTTGAAGACCAAATGTCAACGAACAGGCAACAGCTCTTCTATCTATTTTAAGATTATTCATAATTCCTAGTAACGGTGGAATTAATATAGGTATAAATGCGATATGAACAGGTATAAGATTTTGAGAAAAAATACTTATAATTGCAATTAAAATAACTAATATAACAGATTTTCCTTTTATTAATTTAGCAATTTTTCTAGCTAATATATCCGCTAACCCTGTTTTGTGAATAGCACATGCTAAAGCTCCTAATAAAATATAACTAAGAGCTGTTTCTGTATTCCCACCCATTCCATTTATAAATACATTCATAATTTCATCAATAGAAATTCCTGATAATACTCCTGCACTAATAGCAGCTATTATCAAAGATAAAATAACATTGAGTCTCATAAGACATAATGCGGTCATTAATATAACAGATATTACAACTGGATTCATCAGCATAATTCAATTTCCCCCTCTAACTATTTTCATTGCTTCATTTTTTGTCACTTCATTACTTTATCACTTTATCAAAATAAAGTAAAGAGTAAAAATTTCTAATTTAATAATTTAAATTAGAAATTTTCACTCTTATAAACTGTTCTCTATCCTCATCACTATATAAAAGAGGCTCAACAACCTTATATATATCTAATGATATATCACTTTTTCCTGTATTTCTTCTTATTTTTTTACTTTCATACTTTATATTATATTTTATCTTTTTACCTTTATCATTTAAATCAAGCTTTATATACTCTTTATTTACATTAGATGTGGGGATAGTATCATTTGGTAAAAATTTTTGTGAAATATTTAATATATTATCTATATTGAGATTATTATTTTTTTTAAATATTATTGTTATACAATTTGCTATTTTATCGTCCATATTTAAATTATATTTAATACTAAATATATTGTAATTCCAATTATTCAATTCTTTATCTTTAATTGTATATAATAAGTAATCTCTGCCTTGTTCGAATAATACATTATTTTTAAACTTTAATTCATAATAAAGTTTAATGCTTATATCCTTCTCTCCTAACCCATTTCCATTTAAACTAATTTCCTTAAATTTGATCAATCTTTTATTTATATCCTCAAGTAATATATTTTTATAATTTACAAACTCATTTTTATATTTTTTAAAATCTATTTTAGATATATATTTTTTATATTCTTTATCAAAAATTATAAACCCCTCCTCTATAATAGACTATATATTAAATTATATAATAAATTTCAAAATAATATAGGTTATTTTTTTAACAATCTTCTCGCGTTTATAGCGCTTTCTTCTACATTTTTATAGTTTTTTCAAAATTCTATATTCACTTTATTTTTATAATGTTTTAATATTTGAAAACACGAAAACAACTGTATCTCGCATTAGATACATCGTTTTCCCGTTGATATTTAGCCATTTATCCATACGATTTTTTTTTATGAAATACTTGATTTTTTAGTAGACTTAAATCTTAAAATAATATATAATTTAATTTGTTCACAGCACGTTTGATAATTATATAACTATTTGCTTGTAAAAATAGTTATATAACGCTTATGAACTAATTTCTATTTATTTCAAAATTATTATATTGTGAAAGGAAGATTTTTAAATGGCAAAAATACTTTTAGGAATTATGATTGCTTCTGGAATTCCATTTACTTTCATGCTTGTTCAATCTTACATGAAGAGAAAAGCAGAAGGTAGATTAGAAGAAGAAAGTTTTATTAAAATGGGTTTAATAGGAGCTTTAGCAAACTTTTTTGACACTTTAGGTCTTAGTAGTTTCGCTATAGAAACATCTTTATTTAAAAACTTTAATTTAGTTAGCGATGAAAAATTACCTGGAACATTAAATGTTGGTGCAACAATCCCAACTTTATTTCAGGCTTGTATATTTATAGCATCTGTTAATGTTGAACCTTTAACTTTATTCTCTATGATAGTTGCAGCACTTGCAGGTGCAATTGTAGGAGCTGGACTTATATCTAAGCTTCCTAAAAAAACTATACAACTTGCAATGGGAATAGCTTTATTCTCAATGGCAATAATATTACTTGCTGGACAATTAAACCTTTTCCCAGTGGGTGGAGATGCTATGGGTCTTCATGGAACTAAGCTTATAATAGCTATAGTTGGTAACTTTATATTTGGAGCTTTAAATACTTTAGGTATAGGACTTTTTGCTCCATGTATGACTTTGGTTTACATGTTAGGTATGTCTCCAATAGCAGCATTCCCTATAATGATGGGTTCTTGTGCACTTTTATTACCTTTTGCTGGTATGAAGTTTATAAAGGAAGATACTCACTCTGCTCAAGGTTCTATGGCAGTTAACGTTATGGGTCCAATCGGAGTTTTAATAGCTGCATTTTTAGTTAAGTCTATGGATGTTTACCTATTAAAATGGTTATTAATATTCGTTGTTGTATACACAACATTCATGATGTTCAAATCATATAAAGAAACAACTGCTAAAGAAAACAAAAGAGTAGCTTAGTATGATAAAAAAAGCAGGTAGGTTTTTAACCTACCTGCTTTTTTAGTTTCACAGAAAACATTGCTTCCCAAATTCAGAAAATTATAACTGTTACTTTCTTCAATATAATCCTATTTTTTGATATTATCTAGATTTTAATATATATTAGATGTATCTATATATACAAACGAATTCCATTTTCTTATCTTTACAATTTTATCCTCACAAACCATTTTTATTCCATTGTATGCGTTTTCTTACAATGATAAAATTGTTAATGACTTACAAAGGAGGAATTCATAATGAAAAAACTAATATTGAGCTTAATTTTTGCTGCTCTGCTACTAGGTAATTCTACTTCCTATGCACAGTCATATCTTATGCATACGGTCCAAACCGGAGATACCTATACTTCTATTGCAAAGGAGTATAATACAAGTATAGATAGTATTCGTTCATTAAATAACATATCAGAATACAATCTTAACTCTGGAAGTTTAATAAAGATCAAGCCTATAAAAGATCAAAAAACTATATCTATCAAAATAGATGGTAAAGTAGTTTATACAGATCAAAATCCTTATATAGAAAATTCACGTACATTTGTTCCTATAAGATTTATATCAGAAAATCTAGGTGCAGATGTATCATGGGATGAAGATTCACAAGAAGCTATATTAGAATATGAGGACAAGAATATCAAATTGCCAGTATACTCTAGTACAGCTACTATAAACGAATCTACAGTGTATCTTGATGCCCCTGTGAACATATATAATGCAAGAACATTCGTACCCGTTCGCTTTGTAGCCGAGGCATTTAGCTGTTCTGTCAACTGGGATAGCTATAACTATGTAGTGGATATTCAAACTAAAGGTTACATACCTTCTCATGAAAATACAGTTAAGCCTAATGTTCCTAGCTATTCTAGCGAAGATTTATATTGGCTATCTAGATTAGTAGAAGCTGAATCTCAAGGAGAACCCTACGAAGGAAAACTAGCTGTTGCCAATGTTATAATAAATAGAAAAAATAGTGAATTATTCCCTAATAGTATAAAAGGAGTTATATTTGATGATAACTATGGAATTCAATATACTCCAGTTGCTAATGGTAGAATATATAATACCCCTTCAGATGCTAGTATTCAAGCTACAAAACAAGCACTTGAAGGACATAATAATATATCAACATGTCTTTACTTCTTGAATCCAAGAAAGTCAACTAACAATTGGATAGTATGGCATAGATCTTACTATAAAACCATTCAAAATCACGATTTCTATTTATAGTTTTTAAAGATGTATTAAGATGATTAAAAATCATCTTAATACATCTTTTTTATTTCCCTTTTTTTGGTCACTTCTGTATAATTAACTTATATTATTTAATAATACTAAAGAAGAGGTGATTAAATGAATAGTTTTAATGAAAATCTAAAAAAATATGCTTCACTTGCAATTAAAGTCGGTGTTAATATTCAAAAAGGACAGACACTTATAATAAACTCTCCTATAGAGTGTGCTGAGTTTACGAGAATAGTAGCTAAATGTGCTTATGACAATGGAGCTAAAAATGTTCATGTAAGATGGGGCGATGAAGATTTAGCTCTTATCAAATATTTGAATGCACCAGATGAAGCATTTGACGAGTTTCCTAAATGGGAAGCTGACGGTCTTGAAGAGTTAGCTAAAAACGGTGCTGCAGTTATATCTATATCAGCTTCTAATCCAGAACTTTTAAAGGATGTAGATCCAAAGAGAATTGCAGCTGCTAATAAAGCAAGATCTCTTGCTCTAAAAAATTATAGAGAGTACATAATGAACAGTACTATATCTTGGTGTGTAGTTTCTATTCCAACTAAAGCTTGGGCTAAAAAAGTATTCTCTGATGTATCAGAAGATGATGCAGTTCAAAAGCTTTGGGATAATATATTTAAAATAGTTAGAGTTGATAAAGATGATCCTATAAAAGCTTGGGATATTCATTTAAAAACTTTAAATGACAGGGTTGAGTTTTTAAATAATAAAAACTTTAAATCACTTCACTTTAAGTCAAGTGTAACAGACCTTACTATAGAACTTCCAAAAGATCATTTATGGGCTGGTGGCGGAGAGTACAATGCTAAGAAAACATATTTTGTCGCAAATATGCCTACAGAAGAAGTATTTACAATGCCTCTTAAAACAGGTATAAATGGAACTGTTAAAAATACAAAACCTTTTAACTACGCAGGTAATTTAATAGATGATTTTACTTTAACATTCAAAGACGGTAAAGTTGTAGATTTTAAAGCTGAAGTTGGTCATGAAACGTTAAAAAAATTATTAGAAACAGATGAAGGTGCTTCTTATATTGGTGAAGTAGCTTTAGTTGCTTATGATTCACCTATATCAAACTCAAATATAATATTTTATAATACTTTATTCGATGAAAATGCATCTTGCCATCTAGCATTTGGAATGGCTTATCCTACATGTATAAAAAATGGAACTCAGATGAGTTCTGTAGAGCTTCAAAAAGCTGGTGCTAATGATTCATTAATCCACGAAGACTTTATGATAGGTTCTGATGATATGGATATAGTAGCTGAAACTCATGATAGAGAAAAAGTTCAAATATTCGAAAATGGTAATTGGGTGATATAACAAAAAGTAGCTTGTAAATACAAGCTACTTTTTTAAGAATTCAATTTTGTATTTTTTATTCTTTCCATTATCTCAGCTTTTTTTTCCATTAGCCCATTTACTTCATTTATAAGAAGATTATCTTTTTTATGTCCTTTCTCTATATAATACATAGATATAGCTCCAAGTCCTACATGAGTTCCAACTGCTACTCCCATCTGCATAATATATATATCGCCTTTAAAATCAGTTTCTTTTTTTATCTTATTCTCTAAATTCTGAGCCACACTAATATCAGATGTATATCCTATTATTATAAAATCTGTAGCTTCTTTATCATTTCTACTTATAAATTCATCTACATAATGCTTTAAAACTCTCTTACGGCCTCTTTCCTTTGCTACTATTGCTCCCTTTCCCTTTTTCATACTCATTATTGGTTTAATCTTTAATATCTTTCCTATAAAAGCACTTGAATTTGAAAGTCTTCCACTTTTTATTAAGTGATCTAAATCATCAACAGATAAGAAATGCTTAACATTTATCTTATATGTCTCATTGAATTCTACTATTTCTTCAAAACTCATTCCTTGCTCTTTTAATATAGCACTTTTTAAAACCAACCATCCACTGCCATGGCTCATACACTTTGAATCAACTATATGAATATCAACATTAGAGCCTTCATGCTCATCATAAAAATAATCCTTAGCTATAACTGCTGATTGATAAGAACCACTTGTCCCACTTGACATGGATATACATATTATCTGTGTATATCCATTTACTACAGCTTCATTCATTATCTTCAGATATTCTGTAGGACTTGGCATAGCAGTTGTTGGCTCTTTCACTAAATTTTCGATTATACTGTAAAATCTATCTGGTTTTATATCTATTCTATCCTTATAAACTTTCCCATCTATATTAATCGTCAACGGAGCTATCCCAATATCATACTTATCTATTAAATCTTGAGATAAATCACAAGTTGAATCTGCTATAATTTTTATCATAAATACCCTCCAATAGTTATGTTATTTTATGTCTATATATTATTTTGCCTCGATAATTGAAATCTACGTCATAAAATTGTTAAGTTTCCTATATGTTATTATACATTCCATGCATTAATTTTGTAATATTTTTTAGAAAAATTAATTAATCTGTCCTTAAAGAAATTATCATTTTTGTTATCCATTATTATACTACTTACAATAGCTTATATCCATATAGGCCTTAATCTCATCTTTACACCCTTGTATACCATAAATTCTAGTAAGAATAATATACATTTGTTTGTAAACAATAATGTTAATAGTAACCACTTTATAAACAGGATTAAAAACTTATATTTTTAAGGAGATGTTCTAAAAATGAATGTTATTGAAACCAACAATTTAACTAAAAGTTATGGTAAATCAAGGGGAATTGACGATATAAGCTTTAGTGTTAAGGAGGGAGAGGTTTTTGGATTTATCGGGCCAAACGGTGCTGGCAAATCAACAACTATTAGAACACTGTTATCTCTGATATATCCAACTAGCGGAACTGCTAAGATATTTGGCAAGGATATTGTACAATATGGTCCTGAAATAAAAAAAGAAATTGGTTATTTACCATCTGAAGTTTTTTATTATGACAATATGAAGGTTATTGATCTTTTAAAGTATTCAGCTAGTTTTTATGAAAAAGACTGCAGTAAAAGAATAGATTATTTAGCAAATGCAATGAATCTTGACTTAAATAAAAAAATCGATGACTTGTCATTTGGAAATAAAAAGAAAGTCGGTATAGTTCAAGGCCTACTTCATGAACCTAAATTAATTATTCTTGATGAACCTACCAGTGGGCTAGACCCCCTTATGCAACAGAAATTCTTCGATTTACTTGAAGAAGAAAATAAGAAAGGTGCAACAATTTTGTTTTCCTCCCATATTTTAAGTGAAGTCCAAAGATTGTGCGATCGTGTAGCTATTATTAAAGAAGGTAAAATAATCAAATTAGAAAAAATGTCTACTCTAAAAGAAAATACCTATAAAAAATTCAAGATTGAAACTTTATCAAAAACAAATAAAGATTACTTTAATATTGCTGGCGTAAATAAGTTAGAATCAAAGGGAAATATAGTCACCTTCATATTTAAGGGTGATGTCAATTCAGTTATAAAAAAGATTTCATCCGTTGAAATATCCAACCTTTGGATAGAAGAACCTGACCTGGAAGAGATCTTTATGCATTATTATTCAGAGGAGGAATAAATAAAATGAATATATTTTTACATGAACTAAAGGCCTATAGAAAATCCAGTATTATATGGACTTTATCCTTAGTTGTGGTAGTTATTATATTTTTTTCACTTTTCCCTTCATTCTCACGTGATATTGAGCAAATCAAAAATTTATTGGAAGGCTTCCCTAAATCTATAAGAAACATAATAGGTATTTCCCTGGAAAGTTTTGATAATATTTTAGGATACTACTCTTTCCCCTTATCATTTATAATTTTAATCGGAGCAATTCAAGCTATGAATTTTGGTGTTTCAATTGTATCAAAGGAAATACGCCAAAAAACAGCAGATTTTTTGTTAACAAAACCTATTAAACGAACTCAAATTTTAACGTCTAAGATACTGGCAGTAACTACATCTTTAATAGCTACAAATATAATTTATATATTAGCCGCAAACATCATTGCATCTATTGTAAAGAATGAAGACTATAGCTTTAAAATATTCTTTATGGTCTCTATTACATTGTTATTTGTACAACTAATATTTATGTCATTAGGCGTTATTATCTCAGTTATTTTGCCTAGAATCAAATCAGTTTTACCTATTTCTCTTGCTACTGTATTTGTTTTCTATTTTATAAGCTTTTTAAGTTCAGCAGATAGTGATGATATTATTAGATATATAACTCCTTTTAAATACTTTGATCCTGCTTATATTATAAAAAATGGTGCTTATGAAACACCCTTTATCATTATATCCTTATTAGTTATTATTGTTTCTATTATAGCAAGCTATGCTATATATGATAAAAAGGATATTCATACAGTTTAATTAGGTTCAAAATAAAGGAGGTTTAATCAATGAATATATTTACTCGAGAAATGCATGCTAATATAAAATCACTTATCATATGGTGTATAGGCATGGTTGCGATGATTGGATCCGGTATGGGAAAATTTGCAGGGTTTACTAAATCAGGGGTGTCTATCAATGATATTATGGATATATATCCTAAGCCCTTATTAAATATAATGGGTATAAGTAGCTTTGATTTATCAAAAGCTATTGGATTTTATGGTGTTCTTTTCTTATATCTTATATTAATTGCTACGGTTCACGCTGTCATGCTTGGATCAAATATTATAGCAAAAGAAGAAATAGATAAAACCACAGAGTTTTTATTTATAAAACCTGTTTCAAGAAATAAAGTTATAACAACAAAGCTATTAGCTGCTGTTTTAAATATAATTATTTTAAATATAGTTACATTAATTGCATCATTAGTTGCCGTTAATTATTTTAATGACGGCGATGCAATATTAGGAGATATAATAACATTAATGTTAGGTATGTTTATTCTGCAAGTTATGTTTATGTGTATAGGTTCATTTTTAGCTTCTTTTAGTAAAAAAACTAACTCTGCAACTTCTACTGCTACAGGAATACTCCTAGCCACTTTTATTTTATATATGATAACAAATATGTATGATAAACTTGAAAATCTAAAATATTTTACACCCTTTAAATATTTTGAAGCTGAATCTATAATTTTAGGGAATGGCATTGATTTTGTTTTTATAATACTATCTATTGTAATTATTGGAGTATCATTAACAGGAACCTATGTATTTTATAAAAAGAGAGATTTAAGTTTATAGTATTACAACCATCTAAAGAGTATCCACCATTTTTCTAATTAAAATTGGTGGATACTCTCTTTAGATTGATTCTTTAAAATAAGCTATGCGATAGCATAAAGTGAATTTTTCTATTTGCTTATTACCTTAGCTCCCTCCTCAATTTTTTCTGGATAAGGTGTAATAATAACTTTTGTTTGTTCATCTATATCCTTTCCTAACACAACATTAGATGATGAATCAAATTCTTTATCTATTTTTAATACCTTAGCTTTTCCGTCATCAATAATCCACATGCCCTCACCCTCCATCCAAGGAAAAATATAATCTTTAGATACGACTTGAGCCTTATCTTTACTGTAAGTTATAAATTTCACGTCAACTTCTTCTCCTTGGATTAACTTAACATCCTCTTGCGGTTCAACAAGCACTTTAACCTTTTTCTCTACTAAACCCAAGGGGGAAGTAACTTCTATAGCATTAGGTGCTATAAATGTAATTTTGCCCTTTATTGTTTCTATTTTACTTTGGTTTTCAACCTCTAAATATGCGGTCATTCCTATCTTAAGTTTTTTTACTTCTTTTGCTAAAACATAGGATTCTACCTCATAAAGCCCAGCATGAAAGATTTCAAATAACATTTGATTTTCTGATATATAGTCTCCTTTATCTAATGAAAGATTTGATATTGTTCCGTCTATAGGCGCAATGACTTTCATTTTATCTATTTTTTCTTCAAGTTGTTTAATTTGCAAATCTATTTTTTCTACTTGTCCTGCATAATATAGATTTTTACCGCTTCCAATCTTTGATCTATCTTTTAAAGTTGTAAATTTAAAATTTTCTATATTTAATTTACCAACTGCTTGCTTATATTGATCTTCTATCTGTTCAAAATCCGTCTTGCTTATTGCTCCACTTTCAAAAAGTTTTCTTTTTCTTTCTAAATCTTTCTTCACTGAATCTACTTCATATTTTGCAAGTTCTATAGCTTCTTCTTGGAGTTTTAGCTCAGAATTTTTTACAATTTGTTCTTCAGATTTTTGTTCTCCTGCTAAACTATTTTTTTGAGCATATAAAATATCTAATTGATATTTTAAATCATCATCATCTATACTTAAAATTGCATCTCCTTTTTTTACAGCGCTCCCCGCTTCTATAAATAAATCTATAATCTTACCACTTCCATTACTAAATACCTTCATGCGCTTCTTTGGCTCAACACTACCCTCTTCATAGTGATATTCTTCATAATTGATTTTTTCTAATTGGACAGTTTTGACCACTAAAGGTTGATTTGATTTATAAATCATAAAACCAACGATGCCAAAAACCACAACTACTAACAATAAACTAACCATCGTCTTTTTTTTCATTATATTTTCCTCCTTTTATACAATCCCTTTATTCACGTGCATTTAATGCTTCTGTCACAATTATTTTACCTATTTTTCTTCGTCCAAATATTTGTGGGATGATAATAGATATAGTGGTTAGTACAATACTAAAAAACATGGCCTCTATGGGTACGGTAGATGGCATGATGAAATGTTCTGTACTACTGGTTTCAGCAAAGATTACAAGCAATAATTTTCCCAATGGAACCCCTAGAGCCATACCAAAAATCGAAATAATAAATTGTTCAATTATCAACACTTGATGTACTTCTCTTTCACTCATACCTACCACTAACATTGTTGCTAGTTCACGATTTCGTTCTGATAAAGATATAGTGAGGGATACATAAATAACAGCAAAACCTGTAACCAAACCGAAAAATACTAAAATGCCAATCATCGCAGTAGTCTGCTGCATAAATTCAGCAAATTGCGCTGCAATTTTTTCACGAAAATCAAAAGTTCCTATCATTTCTGATTCATCATAGTCATCTTTTAATTTGTCTAAAGATTCCTTTGTTCCATTAACCATTAATGCATTTGCTGCATCTCTTCCATCTAGTAGTTCTTTAACTAAATCAATATTCATATAGCCGTTTGATCCAATATATTGTGGAATAATTTTAGTAACCTTTATTTTTTTCATTGTTTCATTTCTAAAAAGTGGACTTTCTAGACTCACATAGTCCCCTTCTTGTATATTAAGGCTTTTAGCCATCCAGTGGGTCAACATCATTCCATCTGCTTGTAATGGCACAGGGTCATCATTTAAGTCATATAGGTGATAGAGTTTACTATTAAGAGGTAAACTAATAATTATAATCTCTTCACTCCTCCAATTATTAAAGATTTTAACCGGGAATTGCATCATAGGCTCCACATCCGTTACACCATCCTTATTCTTCAATTCCCTTACAATAGGTTTACGATCCATGTATTTATTTAGAGAAATTTTCATGTCATAAGTCTCAATCTTCGTAAATTGATCCATCAACATTTTGTCATACATATTACTCATCGCTACTGGAAAACAAAGTAACGCTGCTGTAATAGAAATACCAAATAAAATAAACAAACTACGTCCTTTATTTCTTACAATATTTCTTAACGCCATCTTTATCTTTATATCTAGGTTTTCAATTACCCAATAAAATTTGTCTAGTAGACCCTCTTTCCCTTCTACACTAACATTAGCTCTCATTGCATCAGCAGGTTCTAGTTTTAAACAGTTTTTTGCTCCTGCATAACCTGAAATAATGGCAAACAATAATGACAAAATAAAACTATTTACTAAATATCTTTTATATAATCCGGCTGTAACAAAAGGCATATTATAACCGATTCCTAGCATTTCAATTAAACTTGGTACAGAAGATATTCCTATATAAAAGCCTATCGCTCCTCCTATTAATCCTATTATTATAGAATAAGAAATATAATGAATAAGTATTCTAAAATCACTAATACCAAAGGCCTTCAAGACTCCAATTTGGGTACGCTCTTGTTCTATAATCCTTTTTAAAACAATATAAATAATTACTCCTGATATAACTAAAAACATAATAGGTAAAGTTTTAGTCATACTACGAATTCCATCCATCTCTTGAGTTGTTGTAGCGTGGCTAATCTGATCTTCTCTCGATGTAATTTCTTCAATACCATATTTGTATACAACTTCTTTGATTTTTCTCTTTGCAGTTTCAAATTCGTCTTCATTATATAATGAAAAAGCAACATTGTTGATTTGATTTACATTGTCAAACATTTCGCACATGGATTTATAAGGCATAAAAGTTAAATCAAAAGATGTTGGATCAGAAATAAGCTCATTATCATTCTTTTTTGCATAAACGAATTCAGGAGATCTTCCATAACCTACTACCGTTAAATTATAACGCTTCCCATTTACTACTACAGGTAATTTATCTCCTAATTCCATCTTCATAGCATCAAAATAATTATTTCCAATTATAATCTCACGTTCATTTTGGTTTGGCATCCTACCTCCAAGCAATTCTATATCATTAAGCCTATTCTCCTTATCAGCATCATAGCTTATAAACTGAAAAATAACTTCTCTTTCCTTATCCAATAAACGAACACGTTTTTCTAGTCTACCTGTGGCATTTTTTACTTCTTTTATCCTTATAATATCATCTACAACATGATTTGGCATACCAACTACCTTTAATGTTCCATCCGCAAAGTGATAATCTTTATAGTACTTATCTAATGAATAGCTAAAACTCTCATAAAGCATAGAAAACATATTGTAAAGAAGAATGCCCAAAATAACTAAAATCATACTTGCTAAGTATGTTCCTTTCTGATTCCACAGATCCCTCATCATTTTTCTTAGGAGCATTAGAATTCCTCCTTCTCCGTTAAATAACCATCACGGATAAGCAAGCATCTATCAGCAAACTTTAATAGTTCATGATCATGACTAATAACAATGACTGTTTTCTTATATTCTTTGTTGATTTCTCTTAATAGTTCTAGAATTTGCTGGCTAGTTTGAGAATCTAGGGCACCTGTTGGCTCATCACAGAGTAATATTTCTGGTGATTTAACGATTGCCCTTGCAAGTGCAACTCTTTGCTGTTGACCTCCAGAAAGTTGTGATGGAAAGTGCTTTTCTCTCTCCTCTAAACCTACTTTCTGTAGAATCTCTTTTACTGGTAATGGATGTTTTGATAGTTCTGCTGATAAAGAAACATTTTCAAAACAATTTAGACTTGGAAGCAAGTTGTAAAACTGAAATACAAAGCCAATTACATTTCTTCTATATAAAGACATGGCTTTTTTATTAAACTTATGAACAGCTTGATTTTTATAAAAAAGTTCTCCTGACGTTATACTATCCATCCCTCCAATAAGGTTCATCAAGGTACTTTTACCCGAACCGCTGGGTCCTAATATTACAATAAAATCTCCTTCATATATTGAAAAATTAACCTCCTTTACAACATGAGTCTGAATCTCTCCATTTATATATATCTTATTTAGATTTTTGGCAATCAAGATAGGCTCTTTGATATCTTTTTTATTTTCCATATTACCCTCCTTTTTTCAATGATTTTATTAGGTAATATTCCTTTTTAATTATTCTTAATTTATTCCATTCTCATAAAATAGTTCTCTAAAATAGTCAAAATACTCCTCTATCTTATCTACTATTTCATCTATATCTGCATTTTCTTCTATGATTTGAGTCATAGTTATCTTTTCTAACGTACTGTAGATAACTACCATTGTTTTTTCTATATCGATACCCTTTTTAAAATAAGAGTAATCAACACCTTTAAACAAGGTTACTTTTGATTGTTCACTCATTTGATTTTGTTTTTTGATTACAATTTCTTTCATTTCAAGGTTTGATTCATTATAAATATTTTTGAAAAACTCAAATCATCTTAATTATATAATGATTGACCAATGTAGTCTATTATTGGAATATAAGAGTGAACATGTACCAAATAAATAATTAAAATTATATTATATACTAGATAAGAATTTACTTATCTTAAGTTTTGATAATATAATGATCCAAAAATACAAGAATAGAGGTGATCTTATGACTAAAAAGAAGATCTATAAATCAATAAAAGATAGAAAAATTTCAGGTGTGTGTGGTGGCATAGCTGAATACTTTGATATAGACTCTACAATTGTTAGATTACTATGGATACTATTTATACTTCTAGGAGGCAGCGGTATTTTAGCCTACATTGCATGTTCATTAATAATACCTAATGATCCAAATGTTTACTAAAAAGTAAATAAAAAAATGAGAATTAGATAATCGTATCTAATTCTCATTTTTATTCTCGCACTTAACAACCTGCATCACTTTCACACAAGCGTTCTTCATCTAATATTATCTCATTCTTTCTAAACCATATAATAATCTTATACATAAATATTAAACCAACAGCAGTAACAGCAGATTGTATAATAACCACATTATGAGATAGTTTAATGAACTCTACTAGTATACTAGAAACTATTATACCAATTCCATTGTTTATAAAATGAGCAAACATAGTTATATATATAGATTTTGTTTTTAAATACAGATAACCAAATACAACTCCAAGCAGGAAAGCATTAATTCCTTGATGTAAATTCATATGCATTACTGCAAATAAGAGAGAAGATAATATTACAGCTATATTATCATTGTACTTTCTGCTAAGACCTTTAAGTATTATTCCTCTATAAATTATTTCTTCATATATAGGTGCTACTACACATATAGAAATCATAGCTATGACAGGGTATCTAAACAATTCATTAAAAGCTTCTTCAATTGACTCATTTACTGGTACTTGATCGACTAATATCCCTATACTATTATCAAAAACTATTCTCAATCCCAAAACTATAAGTATTGTATATATATAATATTTTTTAGAAATGCTTCTACTTTCTTTTTGTCCTACTTCTTCCTTTGTAGAATACCTTTTTAAAAGCCACTTTATCATTATAATTTTAACTATTAAGCTACCCATGCTTTCAACATAAAAATATATAGAAGATGAATTCAAAGAAAATATTTCTTCAATTATATAAACAGGTATCATCAAAAAATCGGAAAGTATATGGAGTATAAATATCCATATAGCTCCTAAAATACCTATCTCTCGTATTTTAATATTTCCAATCTCTAAGTTTTTAATTAAGTTCATCGGTACTCTGCCTCCCTTTTGTCTACCTAATATTAAGAGTTAATTGTATATTAAAAATCTTAAATGCATCTTAATTTTATAAATATAATTATACATATATAATTATATTATAGTATTGTATTTAAACAAGAATGTTACAACAACGTATCATTCTATTTAAATATTAGGATAGTGAAATAATCACTATTCTAGATAATGCATAAAGCTTCTTGCTAATGGTTAATAATTCTAAATAAGTAATAATTAAAGGTATAACTATTTATGTAAAATCTAAGATATTCTCGCTGATTATTTTTATCAGGCTAAAATGCTGGCGAGGAGGCGATGAAGATGTTACAATATAGAATATGTTTCCTAAATTCTTCATAAATCAATGTTAATTTTATTTAACATGGAATTTAGGTTGTACATAGATAATAGAATTTTTAGGAGGAATAAGAATGAATAAAATTACAGTTTTCGGTAGCAAACTTTGACCAGATTGTACACCAGTGAAAGAGTTTCTTTCAGAAAATAATATTGAATTTTTATATCTCGATATTACAGATAGTATGTTAAATCTAAAAAGATTTCTGAAATACAGAGATACAAGACCTGAGTTTGATGAAATCAAAAAATCAGGCAGCATCGGTCTTCCTTGTGTAATGATCAATAAGGGAGAGCATTTTATTTTTGAACAATCTGAAATAGAAGAGTTTATCAATAATTAGTTAAAATAATTTAGAAGTTCTTTTAAAGAAAATAATGAGGAGTGCTTAACAAGCACCCCTCATTATTTATATAATTTATTGAATAAAAAAACTATGCCAGCACTTTTTTATGTTTTATATATTTACTTAAAACAATAGCCACAAAATATCCGCTTACAGATAACAATATTATAGTTGCTCCTGATGGAATATTGTACTGATAAGATATTGTTAGTCCTAAAACATTAAATACTATTCCTAATAATGTAGACAATATCATAATATTTTTGATATCGTAAGTAAAGAGTTTAGCTATAGCTGGAGGTATAGTTAAAAGTGCCATAGATAGTATTATCCCGACTACTTTTATTAACACTACTATGCTAAGGGCTATTAATATAAACAAAAAAGACTCTAAAAATAGTGTATTTATACCTAATACCTTAATAAATTCTTCATCAAATAAATAAGCCTTCCAGTAATTAAATATACTAAATATAGATATAATTATTATTACACTTAATATTATCATTATTTTTATATAAACAGATGATACCGTTAGTATATCTCCGAATAAATAAGATGTCATATCAGGTGGGTATCCAGGAGTTAAAGATATGAATAATATTCCAAGAGCCATTCCAACTGACCAAAACATACCTATTAAAACATCTGAATTAGTATTTGTCTTTCTATTTATAGTAGATATCCCGAGAGATGCCAATACCGAAAACATAAGCCCTCCTATTATAGGCTCAATACCTAACAAATATCCTAGGCCTATACCCCCAAACGAAACATGAGCTATACCACCACTCATACTTACAAGTTTTTTTTCAACTATTATTGTACCTATTATTCCGCATACTACACTACTTAATATAGCAGCCATAAAGGCATTTTTTATAAAATTATAACTAAATAATGTTTCTATCATGCTCCTCCTCCTTGCAACTAGCTAATCCCTTATCCAAATAAACTACTCTATCAGTATACGAAACAACCTCTTCCATATCATGAGTAACTATTATTATAGTCTTTTCTTTTTTTATTTTAGATAGCATCTCATAAATATCTATTTTTGCTTTAAAGTCTAAACTTGCAGTAGGTTCATCTAATACTAGTATATCTGGGTTTGTCATAAGAGCTCTAGCTATTAATACCTTTTGAAGTTGTCCTCCTGATAATTGTCCAATTTGTCTATTTTCAAACTTGAGTATTCCTAGTTTATCCATAATATTTCTTGCCCTGTCTATTTCCTCTTTAGAATATCTTTTAAACAACTTAATTTTATTAGATAACTTAGCCATAAGTATGACATCTAATACTTTTATAGGAAAGTTTTTATCAAAAGATGTAAATTGTGGAACATATCCTATAGACGTATTGTCTTTTAATGAAATACTTCCACTTGTAGGCTTTAATATCCCAAGTAAAACCTTTAAAAGAGTACTCTTTCCAGCTCCATTAGGTCCTGTTATTCCTACAAATTCTCTACTTCCTATTTCTAAATTTATATCTTTTAAGGCGCATACTGATCCATAACTTACGCTCAAATTTTTCATTTCTATATCATTCATATAATCCTCTCCTACTTTAAAACTTCCTCAAATGTATTCGATATATGTTTTAAATTCTTTATATAATCACGACTTAAAGGAGATACCTGTATACTTTCTCCACCTATTTCCTTAGCTATAGTATCAGCCTGTTTGCTGTCAAATTCTTCTTGATAAAATACAAACTTAATGTTATTTTCTTTAGCAAAATCTATTATATCTTGAAGTCTTTTGACTGTAGTTTCCTTACCTTCTTCTTCTATAGCAACCATATTTAGATCATAATCATCTGCAAAATATCCAAAAGACGGGTGGTATATTATAAAAGATTGTTTGCTAACATTATTAAGGGTATCCTTAATCTCTTTATCTACTTCATCTATCTTAGATATGTAATCCATGGCATTTTTTTCATATATCTGCTTATTATCAGGATCCAATTCTATTAACTCATTTTTTATTTCATCAATCATTACTTTAACCCTCTTTGGAGACAACCATATATGAGGATCACGTCCTTCATGATCATGTTCATCATGTGTATATTCACCTGAATCATCTTCATGTTCTTCATTAAACATTCTATCTGGATATACATTTCTCACTTTATCGTCTAAATGCACTACTTTTATACTTTCATTTAAGCCTTCTATCATTGGAATTATATTAGACTCTTCTGTTGGAACTCCTATTGAAAAATAAATTCGTGATTCACTAAGCTTGGACATCTGCTTAGGCGTAGGTTGATAATTAGCAGGACTATATCCTGGAGG
Organism: Tepidibacter aestuarii; assembly: GCF_934924865.1. Lineage (NCBI taxonomy): Bacteria > Bacillati > Bacillota > Clostridia > Peptostreptococcales > Peptostreptococcaceae > Tepidibacter > Tepidibacter aestuarii. The sequence goes on from NZ_OW235315.1 coordinate 2,880,638, forward strand.
TATCATAACCTCTACATCAAGTAAGTCTCCTCCTACTGCTTTTACAAATGTTTTTTCTGGTACAATAGCTACAGAAACTTTTATATTGTCTGTTCCTAAGTCACTACTTTTATTATCATCTGCTTCTTTATTTGAGCATCCACTCATTAAAAATAATCCTATTATAATAACTATATAAATTAAAAATCTCTTCAAAATTTTCACTCCTTATTAATTAATAATAATTATCATTCACTTTTTTCATCATAACATAATGACTTAATTTGTCAATATAGTTTCTGTAGAAAATAATAAAGATATATGGTTATTTAACCATATATCTTTATTATTCTCTTATATTCTTATCTATAAACGTAAATATTTCTATATTTACTAATTATTATTAAATAAAAAATTCGTCTAGTTGCTACGCACTGGCTCATGACGCCAACAAGTCTCACTCCTCTGTTGCTTAAAATAATTGCAAGTGTAGTTCTTCTATCAATATTATCCACTGAACGAAAATTTTATAATCCCTTAGTGTATGAAAAAACACGCTCCTTAATGAAGAGCGTGTTTTAATCTATTTCTTATCAAGATATGAAACTGCATTAAGTGCTGCAACCTGACCTTCTCCTGCAGCTTTTATATACTGATATGGTTTTCCTATACAATCTCCAGCTGCAAAACAGCCTTGGATATTAGTCTTCATACCTCTATCTACTTTTATATGATCCTGTTCGATTTCAAGACCTGGAACTAAGTATTTAGGAGATATACTGTTTCTTATAAAGAATATTCCATCTACATCTAACTCTGAGTTTCTAAGTACAAGTTTATTAGCCTTCATCTCTCCTCTAACCTCAATAGGTACATCCTTTATAACTTCTATACTACCATTTAGGTCATACTCGCCTTTGTACATAGGTATATAATAAACCTTAGATGCTATTTCCATTAAGAAATTGGCTTCTTCCTCAGCCTCTGTATTATAACCTACAATAACTACATTCTTTCCTCTATATAAAGCTGCATCGCAGGTAGCACAATAACCGACTCCCTTGCCTAAATAGTTTTCTTCTCCTTTTATAGGCTTTGCATACTCTATTCCAGTAGCAAGTATTACCGTAGTAGCTTCATAAGTTTTTTCATTCATCATTAGGGCAAAATATTCTCCCATAGCGTATACATTATTAATTCTTTCTTCTGTAATCTCAATACCCATCTTATCTATATGAGATTTAAACATATCTTTTAGGTTTTCACCGTTTACACCATGAATACCTAAGTAGTTATCTACCTTAGGTGCTTTTATTATCTTATCACTTAAATTGCTGTTACCAAATACTATTATACTTTTATTTCTAACCTTAGCATTTATAGCAGCTGACAATCCAGCTGGCCCACTTCCTAATATAGCTACATCATATCTCATAAAATCACCATCTTATAAGTGTGTTTCTATTTGAGATTTTATCATATCCTTAGGTCTAAAGCCCATTATAGTATCCACTGGTTTTCCATTTTTAAATACTATCATAGTAGGAACACTTGTTATTTGAAATTTCTCAGCTAAATTTATATCTTTATCTATATCAACCTTCATAAACTTAACCTTATCACCAATTTCTTCATCTAAGTTTTGGAATATTGGAGCTAACATTTTACAAGGTCCACACCACTCTGCAAAAAAATCTACTACAACTACCCCATTATCATTTTCTACTTCTTTGCTAAAATCATTAGTATTTATAACTTTTATCATGATTAAATTCCTCCCAATTCAAATTAATTTTACATTTATTATATCCATACTATACTCTTTTATTATCAATATGTCAATATCGTAATATATAGATATTAAAATCCATTTACTCTTTCCTTTTATTACTTTACCCAATAAAATATGACTTAATCAACAATATTATTCTATTTTTTATAATTAATTAAACAAGCGTCTTAACTGAAAAAACCTCCTACAATTATAGAAGGTTTTTATCTATCCTCTTAAAAAAAACTTGTCCAAAATGTGAGAATGCGTATTTACTGATTTTTTGATAACCTCTTCATCTATAACTTCCTTATTATTTATATAATCACAATAATCATATATGCAAATAAGAGATGCCTTCGTATTCCTTAAACCTTCAGTTAAATTAGCTTCCCAGTCCAAAAAATCCTTTTTAGAAGTTTGTTCAATAGCATATGTAGGCTGACCTATCCACCGAATACCGCTATATCCTTGTTTAGTTTCTTCTTTTAGTAAAATTTCAATTTTTTCTTTAAGTTTTTTTACTCCACCATTTTTATTTATATCTATAAGCTGCTTAACAGATTTAAATTTTAAATTTTTTCCAGATATTCCATTATCATTTAAACGTTTTTTCAGATCTTCATACAATTCAGGTTTCATTGATATATATAGCACTTCATTATTATCTAGTCCAACTTTAATATACTGAACCATATTTGTAAAGAGATGACACTTTCCGTAATAATAAAAAGTAGAATGAGTGCCCATTATATTTTTCAAATTCATTAAGTGAGTATCTTGTATAGACTTAATATACTGAAATCTAACTATTAATTCATCTAATTCTTCGCTTAGCTTTATAACCTCTTGATCTAGTAAATTTTCATTTTTTTCTGCTATAATACTATTTAATTTTTGACGAGTCAACTCAATCTTATTTTCCAAATCATAATAATCATTTTTTTCTACAGTATCGTATCCTATATTCATCACTATCATCCCCTTTCGCTAAAATATTACATTTTTATCTATATTATATCATTTTTGGTATATTTTAATATGGGATATTATCTAAATTAAAAGTTATTGTATTGTATACAATAAGTTTTATTTTAAAGATAACTCCCACAAATACAAAGATGCTACAGAAGCATACGGCGAATATATTTCCTTATATTCATTAAATAACTTTTTTGATATCTCTTCTAATCCATATAAATTCATAATACCCCTTCTTATTCCCAAATCATCATAACTTATAACATCTAATCTGTTTAGCGAAAATATAAGTATCATCTGAGCAGTCCATACTCCAACCCCACGAAGACTAGATAATTTTTTTATTATTTCTTCATTACTTAGAAGGTGCAGATTATTAAAATCAACAGTTTTAGATAAAGCTGCATCTGCAATTCCCTTTATATAATCCACCTTTCGATTACTCATACCACATTTTTTGATACTCTCATTATCTGTGTTTACAATATTTTCAGGTGTTATATCACTGATTAAATTACAAAGTCTCAACCATACAGTCTCAGCAGCCTTTTTTGATACTTGCTGACTTACTATACTAGATATTAAAGCTTCAAAGGGATCTTTTATGATTTTCCTTTGTATAAACCCTATTTTGTCAATGCTTTCTCCTAAAAGCTTATCCTTTTTCTTCAAATATTCTATTTCTTCTTTACCATATCTAAAATAGTCTATATTCTTAAGCATAAAAAATCTCCTCCTTAATATACTTAAATGTAATTCTATCATACTACTATAAAAATTAACATTATACTACATTCTTAGATTTATACCCATTTCATTGATTATGTAACTTTAATTTCATTAATTTAAGATAAGTAACGGATATTTTTAAAAATAATATAATAATAATGAATGTATAAAAAATCAAAAAATAAAAAGGTGTATGTGAAAATAGATTTAACAAAAACACTATTTTCACATACACCTTTTTATATAAATATTATCTAGCTTTATATACCCTAGAATTATGATCTACCACCTCTACAATAAGTCCTTTATTCAACATATCTTTTATCAAATTTTTAATAAATAGCCTTGGATCGGTTACTGTTAGTTTATTCTTACTCCAAAACAAAGATGCCTTTGTTCCCTTAATAAGATTCTCTATATCTTTTACAGTTAGTTTTTCTTTTTTATTAAACTCATTCATTATTTTATTCTCTATTTTTTTATATAATTTATTTAATAATTCCTCATTCTTTCTTTGTTGTTTAATGTAGCCCCATGATAACAAAAAAGTAAATGTAACAGCAACTAATAATATCTTAAATAAAACATTTATCATATTAATCACTTACCTTTTCTAATTTTATAAAATCATTGTTTCTCAAAATATTTATATAAGTTCCTAATCTTTCATAAATAGGCTCGGCTTTTTTCCCAAATTCATCTTTAAGGTTGCTTCCTATATCTTCAATATTGTTTTCACCATCTATTAATTTCCAAACACAACTTCCTTGCTCATCCAAATCTATTTTCATCTCTTTTGGAGTTTTAAAGAAAAATCTAACGATTTTGTCTAGCCTTCCTTCTCTTGGTATAATAATTTGAACAAAGCCATTTTCATTTATTTTCCATTTATAGCCGCAAGTCTTTTTAGGAACTAATTCCAAAAAGTTATCATCTTTTTTTATTTTATTACCCATTTTGTCACCTCTTTTTTATAGTAGTAAAATTCGCTTATGCTATCGCATAGCTAATGTCACCAACGAGTCTGAAATTATATATTTGATTAGAGATTAAAAGAGGATATTAAATATCCTCTTTTATATTATAATATTAATTTTTCTTTAATACAGAATACTTCATTAATGAATATACCAATAATGCAAAGAATGCAAGTGATCCAATTTGTCCTAAGTTAACTCCAAGTTCTACATTTAGGCCTGCTACTGCAAATACTGCAAGAAGTATTCCAACTAAACCTTCTCCGGCAATTAAACCTGATGCATATAAAATTCCTGATTCAATCTTATCTTTGAATCCTCTTGCTTCCTCATTTTCATTAACAGCGTCTTCTCCGCCTACTTTATTTAACTTCTTATCTAATACTCCTCTTATTAATCCACCTACCATAATAGGTGTACTTAAGTGAATTGGTAAATATAAACCTATTGCTATAGGAAGAACAGGTAATCCTAATAATTCAATAGCTACTCCTATTCCAACTCCTGTAAATACTAAAGCCCATGGTAAGCTTCCACCCATAACACCTTCTATAACAAGCTTCATAAGAGTTGCTTGAGGTGCTGGCAATTCAGCAGATCCAAATCCCCATGCTTGGTTTAATAATGTTAAAACAGAACCTATTGCAACAGCTGCAGCTAATGATCCAATTAACTCTCCATATTGTTGCTTCTTAGGAGTAGCTCCTACTAAAAATCCAGTTTTTAAGTCTTGAGATGTATCCCCTGCCATAGCAGCTATAATACATATTATAGCACCTACTGTTAATGTAGCTATCATTCCTGTTTGTCCATCATTTCCAGTTGATTTAAATACTATAGCTGTAATAATTAATGTAGCAATAGTCATACCAGAAACTGGGTTTGACGAACTTCCTACAAGACCAACTATTCTTGATGATACAGTTGCAAAGAAGAAACCTAATACAGCAATCATTAAAGCTCCACCAAGTCCTACAGGTATTATTGGAAGCATCATCATAGATAATACAATTACTAATACCCCTATTAGAACAAGTTTCATAGGCATATCTTGCTCTGTTCTCTTTAATGAACCACCACCTGCTCCTCCAGCAGAATAATCCTTCATAGCATCTTTAAATGTTTGCACTATTAATGGTAAAGACTTTATTAAGCTGAAAACACCACCAAAAGCAACTGCTCCAGCACCAATATATCTTATATAATAATTCCATATTCCCCAGTATCCTAATTCACTTATAGGAACAGATGCAGGATACATTATAACTTCTCCCATACCACCAATATTCGAGATTAATGGTATTAGTCCAAACCATCCAATAACAGCACCAGCTAACATATAAGCAGAAATAGTAGGTCCTATAATAAATCCAACCCCTAAAAGTGCTGGTAAAACGTCTGCTCCAATAGCAGCGTCCTTGTATCCTTTAATAGTTGTTTCAATTTCACTTGGAAATAATTTCATTCCATCAGCTATAAACTTGTATAATGCTCCAATTCCAAGACCTGTAAAACAAGCCTTAGCCTTGTCTCCTCCTTCTTCTCCAGCAAGAAGAACCTCAGCACAAGCTGTCCCCTCTGGATAAGGTAAAATACCATGTTCTTTAACTATTAAAGCTTTTCTTAAAGGAACCATGAATAATACTCCTAAAACTCCACCACATAAAGCTATAGTTGTTATAGTTAATAAGCTTGGAGTTCCCATATTCCACTCTTCCAGCCAAATATAAAGAGCTGGTAATGTAAATATAGCTCCTGCTGCTAATGATTCTCCAGCAGAACCAATAGTTTGTACCATATTATTTTCTAAAATAGATTCTTTCTTTAAAACCCCTCTTATAAGTCCCATAGAAATAACTGCCGCAGGAATAGATGCACTTATTGTCATTCCCACTTTTAATCCTAGATATGCATTAGCAGCACCAAATACAACGGCTAATAAAATACCTAATACTATCGAAGTCATTGTAAACTCTGGTAAAATTTTGTCTGCAGATATAAAAGGTTTAAACTCTTCTTTTACATTACTTTCGTTTGCCATGTTAGAACCTCCTTATAAATTTTTTTAAAAATATATAACTTTATATAATATTATATATTTTCAAAAAATTTATTGTAATTTTATCACTTTTTTCTCTGAATAAAATTTCTGAATAATAGAAAAAATTCGTCTAGTTGCTACGCACTGACTCATGTCGCCAACGATCCCTACGGTCTCCGTTGCTCAAAAATAGTTGAAAGTGTAGGTATTTCATAAATGTTATATATAACTTAAGAATTATATAATTTTATATAAAGTAAAAAAGTGTCTATTTAGACACTTTTTCATCTATAACCCTATATTTATTCTTAGGTCTTCCAATCTGACCGTATACTGGAATGAGTTCTAACTTTTCATGTTCAATAAGATATTGAACATATCTATGTATAGTTTGATAAGCTAAATTCATACCATTAGCAATTTCTTCTATCGTTATATCCTCATCTTGATTTAAAAGAAAATCCCATATTAGATTTAAAGTAGCAGGGCTAATACCCTTATCTACAAATGCATTAGCTCTATCTTCAATGTTCTTTTTAGTAACTTCATGAATTTTTAAATTAACCTTTATTCTAGATATTAAATCTGGTGCTTTAATAGGTTTAATTGCGAAATCTGTAGCGCCAACCTCAATAAATTTATCTGAAATTTCCTGTCTCTCATCAACAGTTAAAACTAGAATAGATACAGCCTGATTAATAGATCTAATTTTCTTAACAGTGTTTATTCCATCCCAATCAGGCATATGATAATCTACAATAACAAGCTGTGGTTTATGTTTTTTACAAAGCTCATATCCTTTTCTTCCGCTAGTCGCCGTTAATACATCGTATCCTCCAAATGTACATATTTCTTTTATAGTATATAAAATATCTTCTTCATCATCTATTACTACGACTCTTATTCTATCTTTGTTATTCACCACAATCACTCCTTTTATTTTGAATATCATTAGCTGATGGCAAATATACTGTTACAAGTGTTCCTTTCTCTGGTTTGCTTTCAATTTTTATGCTCCCATTATGATCCTTTACAATCTGTTTTGCAAAAGGTAGTCCAAGTCCAGATGTTTTAGAAGTAGAATACCCTATTTCCCATATATTTTCAAGCTCTGATGGTTGTATTCCTATACCATTATCCGATATAGATATATTGACCCCGCCTTCTACATGACTTACCTTAATTATTATATGTTTAAATTTATGAATACATGGAACTACAATTGCATTTTCAACTATATTTATGAGCGCTCTAACAACTCTTACCTTATTTACATAAAGCAAAGGTAATTCACTTTCCAAATCAATATAAACATTTAAAGATTCATCTTCAATAGGTATTTGAGCCTGAATATATTGAATCAAATCCTCAACTTTGAGCTTTTGACGTGAACTTGCATATAAAAAACTTGAAATCATCTCACTCATTTTAGTGATAGCCCCTTCTATACGTTCACTATAATCTATTAATTTATCTGTATCATTACACAGTGGAATCAATGAATTTAGACCTCTAACGGTAACCAAAGGCGTTTTTAAGTCGTGAGCTAAAGAGTTTATTTCTTGATATATTCTATTCTCCATCTCCTTCGATTTTATTACTTGGATATCTCTCTCTTTTTTATAGTTTTCCTCAAGAATAATTATATTATGAGCATAACTCATAAACAAAGATGCTGTAATAGATGCTGAGAATGTAAATGGCAAAAAGAAAGAAAACCCTATAAAACTCAGTACAGATTCTGATTTAAGATATTCTCCTGCAATTTTAATACTTATAGATATATCGCTTTGCCCTACCTGTAAAAACGAAAAAATAGGCATTATATTTAGCCATTGAAATGCAAAAAATACTTGAATAGCTATTATAATAGTCTGTATAAATGGAAATGTCGAATAATTTTGTTTATCTAATAAAATCATAGTGGCAAATAAACCTATAAACATAGTTATAGGCTCCCAAGGAACAACAAACAATACAACTGCAATTTTATTTAAAATAAAGAATACTACAATAATAAATGCATACACACCAGTAGATGAAATTTGATATTTCTTAATTATTATAGAAAATAAACTTATAGTTCCCAAAAAAAACAATGTGCTTTGAATAGAAAAAAGAATACTACTGTAAGCTGACGCTAGAATAAGATGTGCGCTGTCTCCAGTATATATAGACTCTCTAATTTTTACGATAACATTAAACCAAAATGGACTTGTAAAAAACGAAAATAAAAAACCCAGAATAATAAAACTAAAAGTTCTTATATAAATTATATTATATTTATTTTTCATACTCTCCCCCCTACCTAAATGCCGATGCAAAAGGCTCTGATAAACCCGTTACATCCTCAACTATTGTAAGAGGAAAATTATACTTTTTTGCAAGCTCTACCAAAGACCTGTTATTGTTATTATTTTGAGTACCTATTACATAGTCAGCATATTTGCACGTTAAGTCCAAAAATTCATCGGTTTCTTTATTTTTATTCTCCCTATCACCAATAAACATGGTTATTATAGTTATATCCCTATATTTAAGCTTTTGAATTAAATCCTCTATACGTTTTTTCTCTTCTTCATAGCTTAGATCATGTAGATTTTCACCAATAGCACTATACCCTACTACAAATACAACGGTATTTATACCTTCAAGATCTAAATTTTCTGCCTGAGGCATAAAAAAATTATGGATCATAAGCTTATTTGCAATATCCTTTACAATATAAGTATCCGTACTTTGACCAGCAGAAGTTATTAATACCTTGTCCTTTGCTATAGGTCTTGGAAGAGAAGGTAAAACGTATTTATCATCATTTACTTGAATTCTTGAAGTGTTTGAAAGTATAGCAAGTATTATTAAAATACATATAAAAACTATAAATTTTAATATATTAGATTTCATAATTTCCTCCAAAGTATTAATTAGATATTAAATAAACATCTTCCAATCTTTCTTCACCTGTAAGATGAGGAGTGTAGCCTTTTACCTTTTTAGATGCACCCATTATAGGCATAGTATGTACAAGCGGTATAGCGGGAGTATCCTCATTAATAATCTTTTGTAATTTTCTGTAAATATTCTTTCTAAACTCTCTATCTGTAGCCTGACGAGCTTGTTTTAATAATTTATCAACGTCTTTATTTTTATAAAAAGAATAATTACTAGTAAGCTCAGTTTTTCTATTATCAGACGCAAAGAAAGTATATAAAAAACTGTCTGGATCAATATGGTCTCCAGTCCACCCTATAAGAGCCAAACTATGTTCTCCCTCTTTGATTTTTTCAATATACTCATCCCATGAATAAGTAATAACTTCAACCTTAATATTTGCTTTTAAAAGGCTCTCTTTTATAAACATTGCTAAACCCATTGTATCTGGGAAATATGCTCTAGGAGCCTCCATAACCCAAAGAGTTGTATCAAACCCATTTGGATATCCTGCTTGTTTAAGCAATTGTTTTGCTTTGTCTACGCTGTAATCTAGAGATTTAATATCCTCATTATATGCCCAAATTATAGGAGGGATAAATGAGTTTGCAGGTCTTGCCAAATCATTAAATACCTCTTTAACCATTTTATCCTTATCTATTAAGTGTCCTACGGCCTCTCTTACCTTTTCATTATCAAAAGGCTTCTTTTGATTATTCATAGCCAAATACCCTATATTAAAAAAAGGCTTTAAATATAAATCTAAATCTTCATTTTTATTTATTCTATCAACTTCATTAGGTGTTAAATTATCTGCAATATCTATCTTTCCTTCTTCAAGTAATTCCAGTCTCTTTTTACTCGAATGAACGACACTAAATACCACTTCATCTAACTTGATAATATTGCCCCAATAATTATAATTCTTCTTCAATACAATCTCATTTCCTTTATCCCAATATTTAAACTCAAAAGGACCTGTTCCAACAGGATGTTCTCTAAAACTTTCATTATACTTCATTATAGAGTCAGGACTTGCAATCCCAAATGCAGGCATTGTAAGAGTGCTTAAAAAAGGAGAATACGGCTCATTTAACACTATTTCAAGGGAATAATCAGAAAGTGCAGTTACACTCTTTATTAATCCAGGAAACTGACCAAAGTTATAGCTCCAATAGCTGAAAGAACCTATGTGATACGGGTTGTCCACATTCATCCATCTTTCAAAATTAAACTGAACAGCATGAGCATTAAAGTCTGAACCATCATGAAATCTAATATTTTTTCTCAGCTTAAATACCCAAGTCAGACCATCTTCACTTGTTTTCCAGCTTTCAGAGAGGGATGGAACTATCTCATCACCATTTTTTTCGTATTTAACCAATGTATCATATATATTTACACAAACCTTAAAAGATTCCATATCCGTTGTTATCGCAGGATCTAAACTAATAGAGTCACTAGACCTTGCTATAATAAGATTTTTACTTTTTTGAGAATTTAAAATTTCTCCTCCTGATAGTTTATTTTCAAAATTAAAGCTTACGATTAAAGCTACAATCACTATTATTCCAATAATTACACTATGACTCTTAATCTTTATCATACTTTTCCTCCTTGTCAATACTCTATATACATTAGTTTATCATATTTTTGTATTTATAATATACAAATATATATCCTTTTCTCTATACATCTCCCTATAGCTGTTTATCTTATTACTCATATTGTATATCTATATCTTTATAATTTTTTTAATATTATAAATATCATTTGATTAGGATAAACTATATTTAAGTAATGTATTTTATTTTGCACATTTTTAAGATTATTAATAATAAAGGGAGTAAACTAATGCAAAAAGAAATTATTTCTGATAAACAAGGTATTTCTCTTATAGTTTTATTTATTGTAGGTTCATCCTCTGTTTTTATAATGGGCATGAAAGCTAAACAAGATCTATGGTTAGCTATTATTTTAGCAATACTTATGGCTCTGCCCATGGCACTTATATACGCTAGATTACATTCTCTTTTTTCGGATAAAGATCTATATGATATTATTGAAATTTGCTTTGGTAAATTTATCGGCAAAATAATTATACTAATATTAACTTGTTTTTTCTTTTATTGGGCTTCAGATGTTACTGTTAATTATGGAGATTTCATATGGTCAATTTCTCTTGATAAAACACCTATCATTGTACCAATGATAGTATTTTTAGTTATTTGCGGTTGGGGAGCAAAACAAGGAATTGAGGTTCTAGGGAGATGGAGTGATCTTTTTGTAATCGTTCCTATTGTTGCTTTATTTATTTCATTGACTTCATCAATCCCAAAGATGAATATAGGCAATATTTATCCTATTTTCGGTAGTGGGTTTAAAGCAATTTTAAGAGGTTCACTTAATTCATTTTCATTTCCTTTTAGTCAAATACTAGCTTTTTCTATTGTTTTTTCAAGTTTTAATAAAAAACAATCTCCTTACAATATATATATTAAAGGATTAACTATAGGAGGAGTAATATTATTTTTCTTATCTTTAATCAGCCTTCTAGTACTCGGAGTAGATACCGCAGGCAAAAGATATTACGCTTCATATACAGCTGCGTCCTTGATAAATATTGGAGCTACACTTACGAGTATAGAAATATATATATCTACAACATTTTTATTAGGTGGTTTTATTAAAATAGGAGTATTGTTGTTATGTGTTTGTAAAGGAATTATGAAATTATTCGATTGCTCAGATTATAGATTTATTATAACACCTATTACATTACTAGCAATGAATCTAACTTTCTTTCAATATGAAAGTGTGATGCATTATTACGAATTTCAAACAGATGTATGGTTTTATTTCGTTTTCCCGTTTCAAGTGTTTTTCCCTATCATCCTTTGGATTACTGCAGAGATAAGAAATAAAAATTCTAAACATGAATCTAGTAGAATGTTATAACTTAAGGAGTATATTAAAATGATTTTTTTCATTTTAATATACTCCTTTTCTATTTAAATCAAGTATTTAATCTTAAAATATACCCCAAATTTCTAGCCTTTAATCGACTTTTCTTAATAATTGAATTTTATTATCAAATGATACTTTTTACTATTGACTAATCCCGACTAATATAGTAGGATATAGCCATAATTTAATATATTATTAAATAATCTTTTTAAGGAGTTGAAATATATGAAAGATTTGCTTTTAGAAATAAATAATTTAGAAACAAAAATAGATGAAAAAAGTATTTTAAAGGGTATTAACCTAAAGATAAACAAAGGTGAAATACATGTACTTATGGGACCTAATGGTGCTGGAAAATCTACTTTATCAAATGTTTTAATGGGTCATCCTAGACATACTATAACAAATGGGGATATCTTATTTGAAAATGAACTCATTAATGATTTAAAGGTAGATGAAAGAGCTAAAAAAGGTATATTTTTATCTTTTCAATATCCAGAAGAAATTCCTGGTATCACGGTTGAAAACTTTTTAAGAACTGCAAAGTCGTCTATAACAGGCAAAAATTATAAGATTATGGAATTTAGAAAAATTATAAAAGAAAAAATGAAAATGCTTGATATGAAAGAAGAATATCTAACTAGATATTTAAACGAAGGCTTTTCAGGTGGTGAAAAGAAAAAAAATGAAATACTTCAAATGGCTATTTTACAACCAAAATTAGCTATATTAGATGAAACAGATTCAGGTCTTGATATTGATGCAATAAAAACAGTATCTAACGGTGTAAAATCTTTAGCAAATGAAGATAACTCTATATTAATCATAACTCACTACAACAAGATATTAGATTATTTAAAGCCTGATTTTGTACACGTTTTAATGGATGGAAAAATAATAAAAACCGGAGATATTAGTTTAGCTGAGGAAATTGAGAAAAATGGTTATGAAAACCTAAGAAAAATAGTTTAGTTAAAAGAGGTGAAATTATGGAAAGGAAAAAGACCAATATAGCCGATATAGATCGAGGTATTTACGATATTAAAAACAAATTTAGCTACAGCTACAAAACAGATAAGGGTCTAACCCCTGAAATTATAAAAAAAATCTCAGATCAAAAAAATGAGCCTACATGGATGAGAGATTTCAGATTGAAATCTTTAGAAATATATAATCAAAAGCCTATACCAACTTGGGGTGCTGACTTATCTGACCTAGATATAAATAATATAACAGCATATATAAAACCAGAAACAAATATGAAACACGACTGGAAAGATGTTCCCAATGATATAAAAGAAACATTCGATACTCTTGGTATCCCAAAAGCTGAACAAGAGTCACTTGCAGGGGTTGGTGCCCAATATGACTCTGAGGTTGTATACCATAATTTAAAGAAAGAACTAGTAGAACAAGGTGTAATATATACAGATATGGAAACTGCTCTTAGAGATTATGAAGATATTGTAAAAGAGTACTTTATGAAGCTCGTTCCTGCAAATGACCATAAATTTGCAGCTCTTCACGGAGCGGTTTGGTCTGGTGGTTCTTTTGTATATGTTCCTAAAGGAGTTCATGTTGATATTCCTCTACAATCTTACTTTAGATTAAATGCTCCTGGTGCAGGTCAGTTTGAACACACTTTGATTATTGTAGAAGAAGGTGCAAGTCTTCATTTTATAGAGGGTTGTTCTGCACCTAAATATTCTGTAACAAACTTACATGCTGGATGCGTTGAATTATTCGTAAAAGAAAATGCTAGATTAAGATATAGTACTATAGAAAATTGGTCAAGAAATATGTACAACTTAAATACCAAAAGAGCTGTTGTTGAAAAGAATGGATTAATAGAATGGGTATCTGGATCATTTGGTTCAAAAGTTTCTATGCTCTACCCTATGAGCATTTTAAAAGGAGAAAGAGCTAGGGCCGAATTTACCGGTATAACATTTGCAAGTTCAGGTCAATATCTTGACACTGGTGCAAAAGTTGTTCATGCAGCTCCTTATACTACATCTAATATTAATTCAAAATCTATTTCACGAGACGGTGGATACGCATTTTATAGAGGCCTTTTAAAAGTATCTAAAAATGCTCATCATTCAAAATCTACAGTATCATGCGAATCATTAATGCTAGATAATAAATCTAAATCAGATACACTACCTATTATAGAGCTTAGAAATGATGATATAGATATAGGTCATGAGGCAAAAATCGGAAGAATTAGCGATGAAGCTATTTACTACCTTATGAGTAGAGGTATTTCTGAAGAAGAGGCTAAAGCTATGATTGTTAGAGGGTTTGTTGAACCTATAGCTAAAGAGCTTCCTTTAGAGTATGCCGTTGAATTGAACAATTTAATTAATATTGAACTAGAAGGTACTATAGGATAGGAGGTGTATTTATGATTAAGTGGAAAAGACTCGGAATAGACAGTTTATCAATACCTGATTTTAAAGATTACACTAAAGATTTTATTGATTTTAAAGACTTTGATTCAAATATAATTTTTAAAAATATATCCACTGATTTTGAGAATATAGATGAATTTGCAGATTATATTAATTTAGATGAAAAGTTTGGAGTTGATAGTAAACTTGTTACACTAGCACAAACTTTTTATAACTCAGGAGCTTTAATATATGCTCATAAAAATACTAAATCTAAGAAACCTATATATTTAAATTATTCTCTAGATAAATCAAATTCAATACTTATGGATCATAATGTTATTGTTGCAGATGAAAACAGCGAAATATCTGTAATTATGGACTATAATACAGAAGATGAATCTAGTGCATTTCACAATGGGGTTACTAAGATATTTGTAAAAGATAATGCAAAAGTAAATATAGTTAAAATTCAACGCTTGAACCATAGCTCTTCTAACTTTGACTCAAATATTGCTATAGTCAAAAACAGAGGAAGTATAGACTGGATTACAGTCGAACTAGGATCAGAACTTTCAGCTTCAAGCCTTGTAACTAACCTAAATGGAGATAATAGTAATGCAAACTTAAGCTCTATATATTTTGGTGATGAAAATAGAAAGCTTGATTTAAGCTATACAATGAACCACTTTGGTATAAGAAGTAACAGTGATATAGATTCAAGGGGAGCTTTAAAAGATAAAGCTCAAAAAGTATTTAGAGGAAACTTAGATTTTAAAGAAGGATCAACTAAATCTAAGGGAAGCGAGAAAGAGTATGTTACTTTGCTCGATTCTAGTGTAAAATCAGATTCTATTCCTATTTTATTTTGTCAAGAGGATGATGTTGAAGGAGAGCATTCAGCAAGTGCAGGTCAATTAAGTGAGGAGAAGTTAATGTATATTATGAGTAGAGGTCTTAGTGAAAAAGAAGCAAAAAAACTTATTGTAAGTGCATCATTTAATCCTATAATAGACAAAATTGATGATGACAATATTAAGAATATAATAGATGATTATCTAGTTAAGAGGCTTTCAAATGAATAGTTTAAATGTAAATAAGATAAGAGAAGACTTTCATATATTAAAAGAAAGAGTTAATGATAGACAATTAATTTATTTCGATAATGCTGCAACTACTCATAAACCAGACTGTGTTATTAATTCAATAAAAAACTACTATGAAAAAAACAACTCAAATCCTCATAGAGGTTCTCATACTTTAAGCGTGAGAGCTACTCAATATTATGAATCTGCACGTGAAAAAGTTAAAAATTTTATAAATGCTAATAGTCCTAACGAAATCATCTTTACTAGAAATGCTACAGAGGCCTTAAACCTTTTAGCTTATTCATATGCTATGAAATACGTTGGTAAAGATGATGAAATAGTTATTTGTATAAGTGAGCATCATAGTAATATACTTCCATGGCAAAACATAGCAAAGACCAAAGGTGCAAAATTAAAATACATGTATTTAAATAGTGATTTCAAACTCACAACTGAAGAAATACAAGATAAAATAACAGAAAAAACTAAAATAGTTAGCATAGCTCATATGAGCAACGTATTGGGAACTATATACCCTATAAAGGAAATTGTAGAATACGCACATAAAAAAGGCTCTATAGTAATAGTAGATGGAGCTCAAAGTACTCCTCACATAAAAATAGATGTTCAAGACTTAGATGCAGACTTTTTCTGTTTCTCAGGTCATAAAATGTTGGGTCCAATGGGTATTGGTGTTTTATATGGAAAAAAAGAATTACTAGAGATCACTCCTCCATTCTTATTTGGAGGAAGCATGATTGAATATGTAGATAAATTTGAATCAACATTTGCACCTATTCCCCAAAAATTTGAAGCTGGCACTCAAAACGTAGGTGAAGCAATTGGACTTTCAAAAGCTATAGACTATATATCTCAAATTGGAATTGATAAAATACATGATCATGAAATAAGTCTCGTTTCTTATGCATTAGAAAAAATGCTTTCTATACCATACGTAGATGTATATGGATCAAAGGATATCAAAAACCGTGGAGGACTTATATCCTTTAACATTAAAGATGTACACGCACACGATTGTGCAAGTATATTAGATTCATATGGTATAGCTGTAAGATCTGGTCATCATTGTGCACAACCATTTATGAAGTATTTAAACCTTCCAGCAACATGTAGAGCTAGCTTTTATCTTTACAATACAAAAGATGAGATAGACAACTTTATAGACAACCTTAAGAATGTAAGGAGGTGGTTAGGCTATGGATCTTAGCGCAATTTATACAGAGTTAATCATGGAACACAATAACAATAATATAAACAAAAGATTTTTAGACAATCCAGATATTAGAGAAAGAGGACATAATCCAAACTGTGGAGATGATATAACGCTTGAAATAATGCTTAACAAAGACGTAATTAAAGACGCAGCTTACACAGGAAGTGGATGTGCTATATCTCAAGCCTCATCATCTATAATGATAGATTTAATAAAAGGTAAAACTATAAAAGAAGCTTTAAATTTAATCGAAACCTTCATCGGTATGATAAAAAAAGAAGTTACAAATGAAGAAGAACTTGAAAAACTTGAGGATGCCATAGCATTAAAAAACATTTCAAATATGCCTGCAAGAGTAAAATGTGCAGTACTTGCATGGCATTCTTTAAAAGAAGCTTTAAATAAGGTAGAAGATTAATAACAAAAAAATATGTCTATGAAATGCATTTGCATTTCATAGACATATTTTTAGTTTATTAATCTATAAAATTTTCATCAAATCAGTTATATCGGATATTTCATAATCGGCACTACTAAGTTCATCCTCGCTACCATAACCATAATTACATGCAATCGTGTTCATGTTATTTTTTATTCCAGCTTCAATATCCTGAATCCGATCACCTATAATAACCATTTCAGATGGATATTTGTTTTTTATTTTTTTTACAATTTCATACTTAGGAATATAATCATATTCCTCGGAACATACAATTTCTTCAAAGTAATTATCTAAATCAAATAATTTTTTAGCCATATCTCTGTAATATATTCCACAATTACTGACAAATACAAGTTTATATTTTTTCTGTTTTAAATACTGCAACACTTCTATTGATCCATCATATAACTCAGCTTTACCATCAGATAGTTGATTAAGCATTTCTTTACCTATAATCTGGCTTGCTTTATTCCTTATATCCTCGTCTAGATCTGGCATAAATTCTTTCCACATATCTTTGCTACTAAAGCCTAACCAATATGAAATTTCCTGATCAGTCCACTTTCTATCTTTTGCAAATTCATTATCAACTAAATACTGATATGCCTTTCTAAATGCTGGAGCATATATTTTTATACTTTTGTGTAATGTTCCATCATAATCAAAGAAAATAGTTTTTATGTTTTCAAACATATAAAATATCTACCCTTCTAAGTCTGATAATAAGTTTGCCATTTCAATTGCAGTTACAGCAGCTTCATACCCTTTATTACCTGCCTTTGTTCCAGCTCTTTCAATTGCTTGCTCAATCGTATCTGTTGTAAGAACACCAAATACTACTGGTATTTCTGTATCTAGTGAAACACTTGCAACCCCTTTAGTTACTTCATTTGAAACATAGTCAAAATGCGGAGTTGCTCCTCTAATAACTGCTCCTAAACATATAACTCCATCATACTTTTTCGAATTAGCCATCTTTTTAGCAACAAGTGGTATTTCAAAAGCACCTGGAACCCATGCTATTTCAATATTTTCTTCATCAACTCCATGTCTTTTTAGCCCGTCTAGCGCACCTGATAATAACTTGCCTCCAATAAATTCATTGAATCTCCCAACAATTATTCCAAATTTCTGCTCTCCTGCTACTAACTTTCCTTCATAAATTCTCATATTATTTCTCCTCCTTAAAATTTAACATATGGCCCATTTTATCTTTTTTTGTTTTTAAATAAAATTCATTTTTCTCATTGTGGTTCATTTGTATCGGAACTCTTTCAACAATCTCTATACCATATCCTGAAAGACTTGATATCTTTTTAGGGTTATTAGTCATAAGCTTTACTTCTTCAATACCTAAATCACAAAGTATCTGAGCACCTATTCCATAATCTCTAAGATCCTCTGGGAATCCTAATGATAGATTAGCTTCTACAGTATCCATTCCTTCGTCTTGTAAGGCATAAGCCTTAATCTTATTTATCAACCCAATACCACGTCCTTCTTGACGCATGTATAGTAAAACTCCTCTTCCTTCTTCTTCAATTTTTTTCATTGCTTCTGCATATTGTTCTCCACAATCACATCTTAAAGATCCAAAAGCATCTCCAGTAAGACATTCAGAGTGGACTCTAACAAGTACTGGTTTCCCATCACTAACATTTCCTTTTACTAGTGCAACATGATGCTCACCATTCATTTTATTGATATATCCAATCATTTCAAAGTTTCCATACTTTGTAGGTAAATGAGCTTTAGTCACTCTTTCTACTAAAAGTTCATTTTTTCTTCTGTATGCAATTAAATCTGCTATTGTTATTAACTTTAGATTATGTTTTTTCGTGTATTCAACTAATTCCGGAACTCTTGCCATTGTTCCATCTTCATTCATAATTTCACAAATTACTCCTGCTGGATATAGACCTGCAAGTTTAGCTATATCTACTGCTGCTTCAGTATGACCCGCTCTTTTAAGTACTCCACCTTTTTTAGCTACTAATGGAAATATGTGTCCTGGTCTTGTAAAATCTTTTGAACTAGCTTTATTATCGACTAATTTTTGAATTGTCATTGCCCTCTCTTGAGCAGATATTCCTGTCGTTGTACTAGTTGCATCTACTGAAACTGTAAACGCAGTTTCTTTTGGGTCAGTATTATTAGATACCATAGAATGAATATCTAGTTCATTTAATCTTTCTTTAGACATAGGAGCACAAATAAGCCCTCTCCCGAACTTTGCCATAAAGTTGATTGCTTCAGGTGTAGCTTTCTCTGCTGCCATTAAAAGATCTCCTTCATTCTCACGATCCTCATCATCAACAACAACAATCATCTTTCCATTTTTAATATCTTCTATTGCCTCTTCTATAGTGTTAAATTTCATTTATAACTCACCCCTATTTTTAAGTTTCATTATATGAATCCATTTCTTGTTAAAAAATCTAAATCTATATTACTCTTACTTTTTTTATCTTCTTTAAATTCTAAAAGCCTTTCAATATACTTACCCATCATGTCACACTCTAGATTGACTTCATCACCAACTTTTTTGCCAAGTAAAGTAGTCTCTTCTTTTGTTAGTGGTATTATTGAAACTTTAAAAATGTCTGATCCAGCATAGGCTACAGTTAAGCTCGTACCATCAATAGCTATAGATCCTTTTTCAATAACATATTTCAAAATATTTGCCGGAGCCTGAATAGACACCCAAGTAGCATTATCTTCTTCTTCTATTTTCTTTATCTTACCTACACCATCTATATGACCCGAAACAATATGCCCACCTAATCTATCATTAACTTTCAAAGCTCGTTCTAAATTCACTAAACTTCCATGTTTCAAATCTTTTAGATTGCTTCTTCTCATAGTCTCAGGCATAACATCAACAGTAAATGAATTTTTTGTAAACTCGATGACAGTTAGACAAACACCATTTGTACTAATACTATCCCCTAATTTAACGTCATTCATTATTTTACTTGCACTTATTGTAATCTGGGCTGACTTTAATCCTTTTCTTATAGTATGTACAGTTCCTATTTCTTCGATTAATCCAGTAAACATACATTATTCTTCCTTTCTTAAGTAGCCTTCAATCATAATATCTTGTTCAAACATTTTTAATTTAATATTTTCTAACTCTATAGCATTCTTAACGTACTCTATTCCTATACCACCTACTGGAGTTTTTGCATTATCCCCACCTATAATCTTTGGTGCAATAAATGAAATCACCTTATCTACACACCCTTCCTTTAAAATACTATAATTCAAAGTAGAACCACCTTCTATTAAAATGCTATCAATCTCCATTTCTCCAAGCTTTTTAATAAGATATCCTAAGTCTACTTGATTATTCTTTAGTGGAGTAATAATTATTTCCGCTCCTTTTTCTTTGATTAATTCAAGTTTATTTTTATCAGCCTTTTTAGTTGTAGCAATAATAGTTTTTTCCTTTGAGTTAATATTTAAAACCTTTGCATCTAAAGGTATTCTACATTTTGTATCTACTATAATTCTAATAGGATCAATACCTTCTTCATCTACTAATCTAGTCGTTAATGAAGGATCATCTGCTAAAACAGTCCCTATACCAACCATTATTCCCGAAACTTGATGTCTTATTTCATGAACATATTCTCGTGATTTTTTATTAGTAATCCATTTTGAATCACCTATATTAGTTGCAATTTTTCCATCTAGTGTCATAGCTGTTTTTAATATACAAAATGGTAATTTTGTTGATATGTATTTAATAAATATTTCATTAAGCTCTTTTACTTCTTGTTCCAAAACACCTACTGTAACCTCTATATCATTATCTCTTAAAAGTTTTATTCCTCTACCTGCTACTATTGGATTAGGATCCATCATTCCTATAATAACTTTCTTGATTTTTTTATCTATAAGCAGTTGTGCACATGGAGGTGTTTTTCCAAAGTGAGAACACGGCTCTAATGTAACGTACATTGTCGCTCCTTGGACATTCTCAAAAGCACTATTAATAGCATTTACCTCTGCATGTGCTCCACCGTAGTATTCATGATATCCTTCTCCAATAATTCTGCCTTTGTTTACAATAACAGCACCTACTAAAGGATTAGGGCTAGTGTATCCTTTACCTTTAAGAGCTAATTCAATCGCTCTTTTCATATACTTACTGTCCACATAATCACCTCATATTATCCTTAGAATTTGCATAATACTAATACATATGATTCCCTATATTTACTATAGTTATCTAAATATCTAAAATTTAAACTTTATTATATTAAAAAAGCTCTGAAGATATTTATCTTCAGAGCTTACAATCTAATTAATACTATAAACAACAACTACAAAACTAATCATAGTATCATGTTATTTTATTAATTTATCTTCTCCCATCCAGACTTTACTGTCGGTCTTGGAATTTCACCAAGTCAACCACATTGTGGTTCGTGGACTTTACCACCGGTCGGGAATTTCACCCTGCCCTGAAGATTTATTTACTTTTTTTTAATTTAACATAAAAAATTAGTTCTGTCAATTCAAAGCTAATTTTTATATATTTTTGTTCGTTTAATAAATTTTTAATTTATAAATGGTTATAATTTAAATATGAGAAAGTTTTTTATTAAATTTTTAATCTAGAAAGATTAGGAGGAATACTATGTTTACTGATATAAAAGAAATGAGAAAAAAAAGAGAAAATGGAATATATGATTTAACTCTTGAGATTTCAGAAAGAGAATATTTCAAGGTATATAATGAGGTAGATGATAAAATTGCAGATGATTTAGTTCAGCAGTATTTAGTTGATGTGCAGGATGACGGTAGATTTGAAAATGTTAAAATCAAACATAATAAAGATAGACATACAATAAGATTAACTAGTGAACTTCACTATCATGATAATGATCATACTGATTATAATATCGATAAAAGATAAAATTTGCTTCATACTAACTTATGTATCTAATAAGAGGCTATTGACTATATGTAGGTGCAAGTATAAAGGTTTAAGAATAAAACCCCCTAATTTTAGGGGGTCTATTTTATCCAATTTTACTTTTTAGCCATTCTTCTATTTCAAAAATCATATTTTTTTCATCAGTTTTACAATTAATATTATCTAACTTTTTACAAATAGAACCCATCTTAAATGGTGTTTTTAATAATTGATTCTCTATATCCTTAATTAGAATACTATTCATTGCATCTGAATAAATAACTAAAGAGTCAATTAAACCATTCTTTAAATTTATATTTAGATCTATTTCTCCCCACTTAAATCTATTAACAAAGTTTATATCGAACTTAGGAGTTTCTCCATATTTCCATTCCCAAGAAGAATATTTTTCATATAAATCTTGTATATCATGTTCATCTTTTATATACTCTACATTTGATTCACCTTCATAAATCTGAAAGAAACTACTTATAAGATTATCTTTTAAGTTCTCAATTGTTATATCATCTTTAATAGTTTTTAGATTTACTACTCTAGAACTAACTGATTCAATTCCTTTAGAAGCAATCTTTTCTTTTGATACTTTTAAATATTTGCTTAATTTCTTCATATTTGCATCAACAAGTATAGTTCCATGATGATATGATGAATTCGCTTTTTCATAAAATGCATTTCCCGAGAATTTTCTTTCCCCTACTAATATATCATTTCTTCCCGAAAATTTAGCATCAATTCCTAAATTGTTAACAGCTTTAAGGATTACACTTAACTGTTTTTCTAAATCATATAATTTTTTATCCATAATAAAAGTAAAGTTTAGATTTCCAATATCATGAAAAACAGCTCCTCCACCAGATAATCTACGAGCTATCTTTCCACCATCGGCTTCAAAATCTTTACACTTACATTCTTTCCATGGATTTTGATTTCTTCCTACTACAATAGTATTATCATTTTGCCATAGATATAATATCATTTCATTTTCTTTAACTTTTTTCAGAAGATACTCTTCAACAGCTAGATTGTGCCATGGGTTATATGATGTTGAACATATTATTCTAGTTGAAATATTATTACGCAAAGTGTATAGCACCACCCTCTACATTTAATGCTGCTTCATGTATTGATTCAGCAGTTGTTGGATGTGCGAATATCGTTTCTGTTATTTGCTCCGTAGTAAGTCCATTATTTATACATAATGTTACAGAAGCTAGTAAATCTGTTGCGTGTGCTCCTATTATCGTACTACCTATTATTTTTCCTGTTGATTTTTCTTTTATTATTTTAACAAATCCTTTAGCCTCACCTAATGTCAATGCTTTACCATTAGCGGACATAGGGAACTTCCCTATTTCTATCTCTATGCCTTTTTCATTTGCTATTTTTTCAGTAATTCCTACAACCGCTATTTCAGGTTCAGTGAAAATAGCACTTGGAACTGTTGAGTAATCAATAGTTTTATTTTTACCTAATATATTATCAACAGCAATAATACCTTGGTGAGAAGCCACATGTGCTAATTGTATTATATTTGTAACATCACCTATAGCATAAATATTTGATATATTTGTCTGCATTTTTTCATTAACTTTAATACCTTTTTTCTTATCATTCATTTCAATTTCTAATTTTTCAATACCTAAGCCTTCAAAATATGGTTGTCTTCCAACTGAAGCTAATACTTTATCACATGAAATATATTTACTTTCACCATCTTGACTAAATGAAACCACACATTCACCATTTTCCGTTTCATCAATTGCTTCAACTTTTGAGCTAGTATATAATTTAATTCCATTTTCTTTTGCGATTTCACTTATTTCATCACATACATCATTATCTAAAGAAGCTAATACTTGATTTGCATATTCAACCACGAAAACTTCCACTCCAAAGCTTGCATAAATAAAAGCAAACTCCATTCCTATAACTCCTCCACCAACTACTACTAATTTCTTTGGCAAATTCTTCATTTGTAAAGCTTCTTTACTTGTTAACACATTCTTAGACTCTATTCCTTTAATAGGTACCATTGAAGGTTCTGATCCAGTAGCAATTATTATGTCTTTAGTATTTATAGTTGTTTCTGTTCTATTTGCTTTTACAAATACAGTATTTGCATCTATAATTTCACCGTTTCCATCAAGCTTTTGTATATTATGTTTTTGTAATAAATATTCTATTCCATTTTTAAGTTGATTTTTAATCTCATCTTTTCTATTAATAACTTTTTCCATATTAACAGAAACATTATCAGCGAAAAGACCAAAACTATCAGCCTCTTTCATATTTCTATAGACTTCTGATGAACGTACAAGTGCTTTTGTAGGTATACATCCGTGATTTAAACAAGTTCCTCCTACATGTTCTTTTTCAATTACAATAACTTTTTTACCTTGTTTAGCTGCATAAATTGCTGCAACATATCCTCCTGGACCCGCTCCTATTACAGTTATATCTGCCTCTATTTCTTCTTTTTGAGGTTGCATTAAATTATTAAAATAATTAAATCCACCTGTTTTTGAGGTTCCATCTTCAGTTTTTACTCCATCTATTTTAAACAAAACATCCCCTATATTAATAGTATCTCCTTCGTCTATTACAATTTCTTCAATAATACCATTAGCATTAGATTTTACAGAAACATTTCCTTTTTGAGATTCAACCTGAAGCAGTTCATCTCCCTCTTTTATTTCATCACCTATTTTCACATTGATTTTTCC
The DNA here is from genome assembly GCF_934924865.1 of Tepidibacter aestuarii. NCBI lineage: Bacteria > Bacillati > Bacillota > Clostridia > Peptostreptococcales > Peptostreptococcaceae > Tepidibacter > Tepidibacter aestuarii. Next base: position 2,905,842 of record NZ_OW235315.1, read on the forward strand.
TACTTTTCCACTCTTACTCTCACCAGATAATTGTTCAAGTTTTATTTCAATCATTATTGCTACCTCCATTCGAAATTCGCCTTATGCTTGCGCATAACTCATGTTGAGCCATCAGTATTATATATAAGTTTAAAATTCTACAATTCCTTTACATGTAAAAAAGGCAGTTTAAGTATCTTCTGCCTTTTTTGTAATGCTTAAATATTATTTAAAATCTTTTTCGAATTCATCTATTGAATCTTTTAATAGTGTTGCACTGTAGGCCATGGCAGGTCCTCCACCAAAAGCTACTGATACCATTGCAGCTTCCATAATTTCTTCACGAGTAGCTCCTGCTTCTAAAGCTTTATATGCATGGAATACTATGCAATATTCACAACGATTGTAAACTCCAATAGCTACACTTATTAACTCTTTAACTTTTGTATCAAGTTGTCCTGGCTTATAAGCTGCTCCTAATAAATTCATGAAAGCGTTTACCTGTTCTCCGTTAGTTTGACCTACATCTTGTAGTCCTCCCATAAATGCATTTAATAGTTCTCTTGGATCTTTTTTCATTTTTATTCCTCCTTTATTTTATTGATGCTACAATAGTTTTATTTATCCAACAATCATTGCATTGCTAATCGTTAGCATAGCAACTATATTTGTCTAAATTATAACATCAAGTATTTGATAAATCAATACTTTTATTTATAATTTTACAACCGTATATATTGAGTACCCTACTTATTCTATAAGTTTAGCATTTTCAACCAGTTTATTGAGTACTTTTTTAAATATTTTTAGGTCCTCATCAGAGATATCTTTGACAATTAAATTGCTAAACTCTTCACCAAAAGGAAGTAATTCTTCTCTGCGATTCTTACCCAATTCAGTTAAGCATATATATGTGATTCTTCTATCCTTTATATCTTTTTTACGTCGTACATATCCGTCTTTTTCCATTCTATCAATTAACCTTACAACTGTAGATTTTTTTATATCCATTTTCTCAGCTAACTCACTTTGATTTATATACTCACACTTACCTAAAAAATATAAAGCTATCCACTGAACTCTGGTAACTTCATAATTACTTAACTTTTCATTAAAAACATCTGAAATTTTTTTAGAAACTTTGTTTGTTATAAATCCAACACAATCATCAAGCTTAAACATTCTACTGCCTCCTAATAATATTTTTCTTTATAGTGTCTGACATTAAGTTTTATTTTATAATAACATATTTTTATTTTCAATACATTCCCATCTTTCTATCAAAAGTTTTTATTATTAGATATACCTTACTTATTAATCCATTTTTTACCTAGATTATATACTTCCAATTTTCTCTTAAAAATGTTATTATATAAATTGTATTAATATAAAATTGAAATGGATTATAATTTTCTATTCATTATAAATTAAGACAGTTCGTAACCATCCTGTCTATAAACAAAACTAGGACCAAATTACCGTTTAGGTAGTTTTTTTGTTTATGGGGCAGTTATGCCCTTTTTTTGTGTCCTTTTTTATTTTAAGGAGGCTTGACATAATGAAAAAAATAGGTTTAACAACTACAGTTCCTGTTGAGATACTTTTAGCAGCAGGATATGCACCAATAGATTTAAATAATCTCTTTATAACTTCTAATGACTATTCCAATTATATTGATATAGCAGAAAGAGACGGATTTCCTAAAAGCATGTGTGCATGGATAAAAGGAATCTACGGAGCTTGTATAGAGAATGATATAAAAGAAATAGTTGGAGTTATGGAAGGGGATTGTTCTAATACTAAAGCTCTTATAGAGGTCTTAGAGTTAAGAGGAATTAAAGTCTACCCTTTTTCATTTCCACACAATCATCAAAAAGAAGATGTAAAAAAAGAACTAGATAAGTTTATGGATATTTTTAATGTAAATCTGCAAGAAGTTGAAAAAGTAAGAACTAGATTAAATAAAGTAAGAAAACTAGCTAAGGAAATTGATAAATTAACATATATAGATAGTAAAGCAAATGGTTTTGAAAATCACCTCTATCAGATAAGTTTAAGTGATTTAAATGGAGATATTGACAATTTTGAATCTGAACTTGAAGATGTTATTTCTAATATAGAAAAAAGAACCTCTATAAATAAAAAACTTAGATTAGGATACATTGGTGTTCCTCCTATGACTGGTGATATATATGAATTTGTTGAAAACTTTAATGCATCTTTTGTATATAACGAAGTTCAAAGAGAATTTGCTTTTCCAAGAGCAGATAAAGCTTCAAATATATATGATCAATATTATGATTACACATATCCATACGATACTGAGTTTAGAATTATAGAATTGAAGAATCAAATTAACGAGAGAAAATTAGATGGAATAATTCACTATACGCAGGCTTTTTGTTATAGAGCAGTTGAAGATATTGTATTAAAACAAAAGCTTGATATTCCTATTCTTAATATTGAAGGAGATAAGTTAAATACTTTAGATGCTAGAACAAAACTTAGAATCGAAGCTTTTCTTGATATGCTATTGGATTTAAAGGAGGAAAAGTAAATGAGAGTTTTAGGTATAGACCTTGGAAGCCGAGAAGTTAAAATTGCAGTAATGCAAGACAATAACATAATAAAAAAGCTAAAAGTTAGTACAATGTCTTTTTATAGAGACTACTGCAGTTATAATGGTAAAGTTATAGTAGATTTAGATAAATTAAATATAGATGATATTGATATAGCTGTGTCTACTGGATACGGTAGAAACAATACTGATTTAAACAAATTCACTCCTATAAATGAGATAAAAGCGCATGTTTATGGTGGCTTCTATCAGACAGACTTGAAAGATTTTATACTTTTAGATATAGGTGGTCAAGATGTTAAAGTTGTCAAAGTTGAAAAAGGAATTACAACAGATTTAGAGCTTAATGAAAAATGTGCTGCTTCATGCGGTAGATATTTAGAGAACATGGCAAATGTACTTGAAATACCTGTTGATGATATGAGTAAAGAATATGAAAATCCAATAGAACTAAATTCAACATGTGCAGTATTTTCTGAATCTGAGTTAATAGGAAAAATAGCTGAGGGCGTTAGCATAGAAAGTCTATGTGCAGGAGTTAATTATTCGTTATATAAGAGATTAAATCCCCTTTTGACAAAGTTTAAAGGAAGAAAATTAGTTTTAACTGGTGGAGTTGCTAATAACGTTGCTATAAAGGAATATTTAAAAAAAGATTATGACGAAATTATATCCGTTAAAGACCCTCAATTTAATGGAGCAATCGGGTGCTGTTATTATGGAAGCAAGTTTATCAAAGGAAATTAGGAGGACGACATTAATGTATATTTTAAAAGCAGAACACAGTTTTGATAGCGCTCATTTTCTTGCAAATTACGAAGGAAAATGTAGCAATATTCATGGTCATAGATGGAGAGTAGAAATAGAGGTACAATCAGAGTCATTAATTAATGGTGGACAGTTAGATGGTATGGTAATAGATTTTGGAGATTTAAAAAAAGATGTTAAAGAAATAGTAGATTACTATGACCATGCCTTAATCATACAAGAAGGTACTATGAGAAAAGAAACTTTACAATGTCTATCAGAAGACGGATTTAGGATACTAGAAGTTAAATTTAGACCAACAGCAGAAAACTTCTCATTCTTTTTCTTTAATTATATGCAAGAAAAAGGATACAACGTAAAAAGAGCTACTGTTTATGAAACTCCTACTAATAGTGCTACGTATGAAAAATGTGAGGTGAAATAGTATGGATTTTAAAGTGGTTGAAAAATTCGTAAGTATAAATGGAGAAGGTCGTTTATCTGGACAATTAGCAATCTTTATAAGATTTGCAGGATGTAATTTAGACTGCAGCTACTGTGATACAAGATGGGCCAACGAAGAAAATGTTGAATACCAATTAATGAATGAACAAGAAATATATGAATATATAAAATCTACTAAGGTTAAAAACGTTACATTAACAGGCGGTGAACCATTACTTCAAAATGGTCTTATAGGATTATTAGATATACTATCAAAAGATGATGATCTTTCAGTTGAAATAGAAACAAATGGTAGTGTGTCTTTAAAAGAATTTATAAATATAAAGAATCCACCTAAATTCACAATGGATTATAAATTACCTTTAAGTAATATGGAACAGAAAATGTTAGTTGATAATTTTAAATATATAACTAAGAATGATACAGTTAAATTTGTAGCAGGTAGCACCAACGATTTAGAAAAAGCCAAATATATAATTGATAAATATGATTTAGTAAATAAAACCAATGTATATATAAGTCCAATATTTAGTAATATTCATATGGCTGATATTGTTGAATTCATGCAAAAGCACACTATGAACGGAGTTACTCTACAAGTACAACTTCACAAAATAATATGGGATCCTAATGAAAGAGGTGTATAAATCCAATGGACATCAACTTAAAAGAAATCGAAAAACATATACGAGGAATCTTAATAGCTTTAGGTGAAAATCCAGATAGAGAAGGTCTAAAAGATACTCCTAAACGAGTTGCCAAGATGTACGAAGAGGTATTCAAAGGACAAGCTTATACAAACCAAGAAATTGCCGAGATGTTTGGTAAAACATTTGAAGATGATTTGAGTATAGATCAAGATAATAAAGATATGGTTTTTATGAAGAATATTGAAATTTTCAGTCATTGCGAACATCATTTAGCTTTAATGTACAATATGAAAGTAGCAGTTGCATATATTCCAAAAGATAAAGTTATTGGACTTAGTAAAATTGCTAGAATTGCAGATCTTGTTGGACGAAGATTACAGCTCCAGGAAAGAATTGGAACGGATATAGCTGAGATCATACAAATCATAACTGACTCTGATGATGTAGCAGTTATAATTGAAGGTGAACATGGATGTATGACAACTAGAGGTATAAAGAAAACTAATGCACAAACAGTTACAACTACATTAAGAGGAAAATTTAAAACTGATCCAACTTTACAAAACACTCTAATGATGATGTATAAATAGTATAAAGAAAGGTAAGGTATTTTATATGAATATAGAAGTAAATAAAGACAGAGCTGTAGTAGTATTTAGTGGTGGTCAAGATAGTACTACTTGCTTATTCTGGGCAAAGAAGAAATTTAAAGAAGTTATTGCAGTATCATTTGATTATGGTCAAAAACATAAATTAGAGTTAGAATGTGCCAGAGATATCTGTAAAAAATATAATGTAGAACATCATTGTTTAGATTTAAATTTATTAAATCAATTAGCTCCAAATTCTTTAACAAGAACAGATATAGAGGTAGATAAAGATTCTCCTACAGAGGGTACTCCCAATTCATTTGTAGATGGAAGAAATTTATTATTTTTATCTTTCGTTGCAATATTTGCAAAGCAAAAAGGAGCAAATCATATTATAACTGGTGTATCTCAAAGTGATTTTAGTGGATATCCTGACTGTAGAGATGTATTTATAAAATCTTTAAACGTTACATTGAATCTATCTATGGATTTTCAATTTGTAATTCATACTCCATTAATGTGGATTGATAAAGCTGAGACTTGGAAAATGGCAGATGATTTAGGTATACTTGATATAGTTAAAAACGAAACTTTAACGTGCTACAATGGAATTAAAGGAAATGGATGCGGAGATTGTCCTGCATGTAAATTAAGAAAAAATGGGTATTTAGAGTTTAAAAAATTATATAAATAATAAACTTCTAATTTACAATTAAATACTCCATCTTATATAAGCACGGGGTATTTAATTGTTAGATATTTTTTTAAAGAATATTATTTGAAATCTTTTTCAAATTCATCTATTGAATCTTTTAATAGTGTTGCACTGTATGCCATTGTAGGTCCCCCACCAAAAGCTACTGATACCATTGCAGCTTCCATAATTTCTTCACGATTAGCTCCTGCTTCTAAAGCTTTATATGCATGGAACACTATGCAGTATTCACAACGATTATAGACTCCAATAGCTACACTTATTAACTCTTTAGTTTTTGTATCAAGTTTTCCTGGTTTATAAGCTGCTCCTAATAAGCTCATAAAAGAGTTTACTTGTTCTCCATTAGTTTGACTTACATCTTGTAATCCTCCCATAAATGCATTTAACATTTCTCTTGGATCTTTTTTCATTTTTATTCCCCCTTTAATTTGTTGCTATACATATTGTTGTTATGCTAATCGTGCGCATAGCAACTTTTTTGTTTAAATTATAACACCAAAATTCTAATAAATCAATACTTTTATTCAATATTTTAACTTTGTAAATTTGCTTATAAATAACCTATTGACCAAAAATAACGTTCATGTTAATATGTGGTCGTGGTAATTTTTGTCACATAATACATGATAAGGAAGGTGTTATTGTTATGAAAATAACAAAATATTTATTAATTGGGTTTCTAGTTATATCTTTAGGATTAGTAGGTTGCAGCCAAGCAGAATCATCACAAGATACAAATAAGGATCAAATGACTACAGAAGCAACAGAAACAACTGAAAAACAGGATGATAATGCTGAGTTGACAACATTGAAAGCTGTTGTTAGATCAAAGGGTGGACTTAAAGTAGAAGCTGAATCTAGAGGTTTTAAAATAGTAATGGATGAACCTACAGAAGAGGGCGGAACAAATCAAGGTATGAACCCATGTGAAGCTGTACTTAGTGCTTTTGGAGGATGTCAAACTATTGTAGCTGTTGCCTATGCAGAGGAAATGGGAATAGATCTACAAGATTATTGGGTTGAATTAGAAGGCGATTTTGATATGAGAGGATTCGGAGGAGTAGAAGGAGTTTTCCCTGGATATACTGAAGTTAGATACAAGATACATATTAAAAGTGATTCACCTCAAGAAAAAATCAATGAATTTATTAGTTATGTAGAAAAAGTTTGTCCTGTAGGCAATACTATTGCTAGTCCAGTAAAAATGGTTAGATCTGATATAGTTGTGGAAAAGTAGAATAAATTTTAAAATTCACCAAGAGCTAATGTGGTATATCGCATTAGCTCCTCATTTTTTTGTTCTTATTAACGGAATTTCTGAATTAGATAATTTAGGGATACTTGATATAGTTAAAAACAAAACTTTAACGTGCTACAATGGAATTAAAGGAAATGGATGTGGAGATTGCCCTGCATGTAAATTAATAAAAAATGGGTATTTAGAGTTAAAAAAATTATATAATCTCTTAGTATATAAAAAATAAAATAGTCCCTACCTATAATTAGGAACTATTTTGTTTTTAGTTTTTCATAATTTTACTTCTTATTTATTAATTGTTTCTCAGCCATTTCAACTAGTTTTTTTGTCATTTGTCCACCAACATAGCCTCCAAAAAATGCATTTTTGCCAGCTGATAAGGTACCTTTATTATTAGAAAGTTCATCGGTTATTCCTAATTCATTTGCAATTTCATATTTCATTTGATTTAATGCTTTCATTGCATTTTGATCTACGGGTCCTTTAACCATATTTACTTCACCTCTTTTTTAGATTATTTTTCTTTGTATTCATTATTGATAGACATTTCTCCATTTAAGCTATTCTTATTGTTATAACTAAATAACCTAGATGGTAGTTTACCTTTATCAATAATTTTATCATTTATTCCCAATTCACTTCCTAACTCTTCCTTCATTTGATTAAGAGCTTCTCTTGCTTTAGGATTTATAGGTATTTTATTCATATTAGATTCACCTCGTATTTTAAAATATTTGTTTTTTTAATATTCTTTGTAATTTACTATTTTGAATACAAGGTAATTTAAGGTTAAGTTATTATTTTATTAAATAAACTTATTCGCGATATTTTCATAAATAGCTTTGATAAAGTACATAAAACCAGAAAGTAGATACGTGGATTTCGTTTGTACGAAACCTAAGTATCTACTAATAAAAAAATTCATCTTAATTTTTGATTTTCTAAATCCTTATATTTTTTATTTTATATTTATATCATATTCATTCAACTTATTATAAAGTTGTCTACTGCTTATATCTAAGATTTTTGAACACTTGTCTATTTTATAATTATTATTTTCCAAAACTTTTATAATATGATTCTTCTCACTTGATTGTCTAATCGCTTTTAAGGTTATACAGTTATCTTGAATATCTGGTTTAGAAAATATATCATAATATTGTACGTCATCTAAGGTTATAGTATTTCCTTCTGTAAAAACCACAAGTCTTTCAATTATATTTTTTAGCTCTCTAACATTTCCTGGATAATCATAATTTATTAAAAGATTTAAAAGCTTTTCATCTATTTTCTCAACCCTTTTTTTTGTCTCTAGTTGAGTCTTATGTAAGAAATAATCAATTAAAATCGGTAAATCTTCTTTTCGTTTTCTAAGTGGAGGTATTTCAATAATAACCGTACTTATTCTATAATATAGGTCTTCCCTAAAATTTTTATCTGCTATGGCTTCATTAAGATTTTTGTTCGTTGCAGAAATAAGCCTAAAGTCAGTTTTTATAACTTTATTACTTCCTATTCTTTCTATCTCTTTCCTATCAATATTTCTAAGTATTTTTATCTGAGTACTAAGAGGTATATCTCCTATCTCATCCAGAAACAATGTTCCATTATGAGATGCTTCAAACCTTCCTACCCTCATTGAGTTTGAACCTGTAAATGAACCTTTTTCATGACCATATAATTCTGATTCTAATAGTGAATCTGAAAATGAATAACAATTAACAGGCATGAAAATTTCATTCTTTCGTCTACTACACATATGAATGTACCTAGCAATAACCTCTTTGCCTACCCCTGATTCTCCTAATATCAACACATTTAAATCTGTCTGAGCTGCTTTTTCAGCAAGCTTAATTGTTTTTTTGAGTAACGGACTTTTAGATGTAAGTATGAATTCAGACTTTTTAAATTCTTTTTTTAATACACTATTTTCTTTGCTTAATAACTTTATTTTCTTGACCTTTTCAATATCAAAAATAAGCTCTTGTGGATTATTACTTTTTATAAAATAAGAAAAAGCACCATTTTTCATAGCATCTACTGCATTTTCAACACTACCAAATCCAGTTATGATTATACATTCAATTCCACAGTCTAAGGATTTTACATGCTCAAGTACCTTTATCCCACTAATTCCATCCATTATCATATCCGTAAGTACAACATCATACTCATTTTTATTTATCATATTAATTCCCATTTCTCCACTATGGGCTATATCAACAATATATCCTTTTTTCTCAAGAATTATTTTAAGAAGTTCTCTAAAATCTGCCTCATCATCAATCACCAGTAACTTAAGTGCTATTTCCATACTCAACACCCCTTTTCAAAATCATTATAGTAAACATTGTTCCTTTTCCTTCTACGCTCTCTACTTTTATATCCCCCTTGATTTTTAGTAGTTCTGAATAAACAATATATAGTCCTAAACCAGTTCCTTTTCCAGTAGGTTTAGTTGTAAAAAAAGGATCAAAAACTTTCTCTTTTAACTCTTCTGAAATTCCTACACCTTCATCTTTAATAATAATCTTTACGTGTTCTTCTAATGTATAATCACAAAATATCTCTATATTTCCACCACTCGGCATAGCATCTATAGCATTTGAAATTAAATTTATTAATATATGCTTAATGGATTCAGGATTTGAAATTAAATTTATATCATTAGAACATTTTAATATTACTTCAATATTATTTTCCTTAAATTTTTTATTAAAATATTGAAGTATCTCAAAAATTATATCTCTAAGATTAACTAATTCTTCAACATCATTAGTTAGTCTTGAAAATTTCAATAAATTATCAATGATTTTACTTGAACGGTTAACAGCACTATCAATTGCATTGAGTGCTTTTAGTTTATTAGGATCAAGATCATTATACTCATCTTCTAGTATAAATGTAGAATTCCTTATAACTCCGAGGGGATTCCTTAGTTCATGAGCAATACCAGAAGCCAATCTACCAATAGCCTCCATTCTATTTGAGTGTACAATTTTTTGTTCTTTAATTCTATCCATAGTAACATCTACAATCATTATGAGTTTTTGATCAATAATAACAAGTTCAGATTTAAGAGGATAGATACTTACTTCATAAAGTCTATTCTTATATTTATATTCTTTTTTCTCTAAGATTTTATTTTTACTATTTATATCCATACTCAATATTGAGTCATATGTATTATTAAAATCAACTAAAATATCAATACATTCAAATTTTTTATTCAAAATATTATCTATATCCATACTTATATATTTTAGAAAAGAACTATTTATATTTTTAATGATTCCATTGTTTCCTATGACTATTAGATAACTCTTCATACTATTAAAAGCTATCTGCAATTCATTTTTTGTAATTTCCAATTCATCAGTTTTTGATTTTACTAGTATCTTTAAACTCTTATTCCATAAATAAGTTGCATAACCTCCTATAATAACTAATATAATTAAAGTTATTATAGTAAGTTTTAATTTTTCATATTTGTTATCTTCATAAAATGAAGAAGAAAATCCACTCCATTTTTGATGTATCTTATCAAGAGTTCCTTTTCTTTTCAAATTAAAAATAGATTTATTGATTACTCCAAGTAAATTTTTCTTATCTTTCGTAACTCCTATTACACATTTTTTATCATATAATGGTTTTTCTAAAATCCTATAATTATCTAAATTTGATAACTCTTTTATGTGATACCATATTACTGGTTCATCTCCCATTACTAGGTCTACTTCATTATTATCAAGTAATTTCAATGCCTCCCCTAAATTATTCGTAAAAATAAAATCAGAGTCTATATTTAGACTTTTTAAATGCTCTATAGAATAATCTCCTTTTTGTACACCTATTAATTTACCTTTTAAATCATCAATATCATAAATATCCTTATTATTTTTATTAACAAGGATTAACCCCCTTAAACTATATATAGGATCAGAAAACTCAACGTATTTAGCCCTTTCTTTCGAAGGAATCATATCGCATAAATCCGTCTCACCTCTAGCTAAAGAATCTAGTGCTTCATTCCATACTATAGGTTTTGAAATAATTGGAATCCCTAATTCTATAGAAATTGCATTTATATAATCCACCACCAATCCCATATACTGGCCATTTTCTTTATAATATATACCTAAAGGTGCTTCATTAATATTTCCTCCATATATAAGAAATTGATTCTCTTTTAATAATCTATTTTCCTCAATAGTGAATTCTTTAGATAGTTTAAAATATTCGACTAAGTTAACATCATATTCCAGTTGTACAACCTCATTTATATAAAAACTTATAGATAATATAAATATAATTACAAAATACACAGTCTTTTTTTTCATATAATTCCCCCCAAAAAAATAAGAACCAGAGAATATCCTCTGATTCAATTATTTAACAATTTCTATTTAAAATCAATATTAATATTTAATTTTCATCTTTTGAACGAGCTAATTTAAGTTCTTCATTTTTTGAATTATTTTCTTCTAACGCAGCAACTGTAACCCCTACAAAACTCAAGATTATAACAACAAGAGGCATGGTATAATTAAAAACAGCCCATTTAAAATACATCAAAGTCGGAACCCCCAGTACTCCATATAAAAATGCTCCACATGTATTCCAAGGGATAAGTGCAGAAGTAACAGTTCCTGAAGATTCTAAAGCATTTGATAATGTTTTTGGATGAAGCCCCATTTTTTTATACGCTTGTGCATACATACGCCCTGGTAAAACGATCGCAATATATTGCTCAGGCATAGTCATATTACTTCCAATACAAGTAGCTACAGTTAAAGCGATTAATCCTTGAGCGCTTTTTATTCCCTTTAATAGTTTGTCAACTATAACCTCTAACTGCCCTGTTCTCTCCATTATTCCACCAAACATCATAGCAATTAATGTTAATGATATAGAGAACATCATATTCATAAGACCACCTGCAGTAAGAAGTCCATCAATAGATTCAATACCTGTTTGACTCACATATCCATCATAACTAACATTTAATATATCTCCAAAATTTGCTCCTTGGTATATTGGTGCTAAAACAGCTCCTAATATTATACCTAAAAATATCCCTGGTATAGCTGGCATCTTTTTAGCTATAGAAACAATAACAAGCAAGGGTGGTAAAAGTAATACTGGTGATATTTTAAATGCTCCTTCTAGCCCATCTTTCATAAGTTGAATTGAACTAGTATCAACGCTATTATTACCAAACTTCATACCAACAATACCAAAAACTATAAGTGCTATAGAATAAGATATCATTGTAGGCTTCATCATAAATTTTACGTGGGTAAACACATCTGTACCTGCCATGGCAGGAGCTAAATTAGTAGTATCAGATAATGGTGACATTTTATCTCCAAAATATGCTCCTGATATAATTGCACCAGCTGCAATAGGTGCTGGTATTCCTAACCCTTGAGCTATTCCCATCAAAGCAATACCTATCGTTCCAGCTGCCCCCCAAGATGTGCCTGTAGCTAAAGCAGTAATAGAACAAATAATCATGGTTGCAACTAAAAAAATCTTAGGAGATAAAATTTTAAGTCCATAGTATATCATCGATGGTACAACCCCAGATAATAACCAAACTCCAATCAAAACCCCTATAATTGCTAATATAACTATCGCTTGAAGAGCTTGACGAATTCCATCAAACATACTCTCTTCAATATCTTTCCATTTGTAACCAATCTTTAATGCTATTATTGCAGCAAAAGCCGTCCCTATCAGCATTGGAATATGGGGATTAGCTTCAAAAACCGCTATACCAATTCCCATAACAACCATCAAAAATCCGAACGACAACAAAGCTTCATAAATATGAGCCTTTCTAACTTCCATTCAAAATACCTCCCTAAATTTGAAATTTTATATTACCTAATTATCTATTTATATTTATATAGAGCAAATTTGATGCCAACTTTACATTCTTTTCATACTTTTTTAATTATACTGAATTTTCTGTTAATCATTAGTTCTAAAGTCGAATAAATTATAATCTAAATTTATATTTTGAAATTTTTTTCAAAAACTTTTGAAATTTTTTTCATTTTTAAAACATAGAGCTATATATTTATCTAAAAAAACAATACTACTTTCTTATATAAGAAAGTAGTATTGTTTTTTTGGTTAGTTTATTTTAATATTGGGTTTATAGGTTGTTCAATTTTACTATTTTCAATATTCAAATCTAACTTTGATATATATACTTGCTTCCTTTTTAATATAATTTACCTCTCTTTTAATTATTGTTTTATTTAATTCCAGAAATTCAGTACAGTAATAAATAATATTTCCGCATTTTTAGATATTTCCCAGGAAAAATAAACATTATAAGTCAGTACTATATAATTTCCAACATAAAAACAAGTTTTAAAGCTTATATTGTTAATTTTTTCATTTCTTAATTATTAATGTCATTTAATTTTATTGTACATATACTAGATGTAGTCGCTTTTAATTAGTACTAATCAAGGGGGTATATTATGAAATCTGTTAAAAGCTTACTTAGCTCTGCAGTTTTAAAGGAAGGGCTAAAATATATAGAAAAAGAACCTATGAAAAATCTTCCCAAGCTACTCAATTGGGCTGATAAATTAGCTTCAAAGGATTATCACAAAAACATTATTAATCATTTAAAAAATATTTGTAATAAAGAAGATAATAATTGGAACATATTTATCAAAAGATTTTTTAAAGAATTAAATCCAAACGTAAGAAACAAAGCTGTTACTAATTTTTTTCTTAATTCAGCTATTTTAGGATTGCCGATTAGAGATAAGAAAAAGCAAGAATACAATTGTAATGTTCCTTGGGCAATCTTAATGGATCCAACATCTGCTTGTAATCTTAACTGTACAGGCTGTTGGGCATCTGAATATGGTCAACATGCTTCTCTAGACAACGATCAAATAGATAAAATTATAACAGAAGGAAAGGAATTAGGAATTTATATGTATATTTTTTCTGGCGGTGAACCTCTAGTTAGAAAAGATGACTTAATAAAAATAGCACAAAAACATGATGACTGTATGTTCCTAGCCTTTACTAATGCTACTTTAATAGATGAAAATTTTGCTAAAGAACTAGCTGAAGTTGGAAATTTTGCATTAGCCATTAGTGTTGAAGGCTTTGAAGAAGAAACAGATATGAGAAGAGGAAAAGGTACTTATCAAAAAGTAATGGCAGCCATGGATTTACTAAAAAAAGAAGGTATTCTTTTTGGATTCTCAACATGTTATCACAGCAAAAATACTGAAGTTATTGGATCTGATGAATACGTTGATTTCTTAATAGATAAAGGTTGTATGTTTGGCTGGTATTTTACTTATATACCTATTGGAAAAGATGCTTCAATAAACTTATTAGCAACTCCTGATCAGCGTGAATACATGTATCATAAAGTAAGAAAAATGAGACAGGAAAAACCAATTTTTATGCTAGATTTTTGGAACGACGGAGAATATGTAAATGGATGTATTGCGGGAGGAAGAATATATCTTCATATAAATGCAAATGGAGATGTGGAACCATGTGCATTTATTCACTACTCCAATGTTAATATAAAAAATGTAAGTTTAATAGAAGCATTAAGATCACCACTATTTTTACAATATAAAGAAAATCAACCATTTAACAAAAACCATTTAAGACCATGTCCTTTATTAGATAATCCTGATAAATTAAAAGAAATGGTAGAAAAATCATCAGCATACTCAACTCAACCTATAGACAAAGAATCCGTTAATGATCTTACAGACAAATGTCAAGATATTTCAAAAAAATGGGCAGATACTGCTAAAGAACTTTATAACAAAGATAGCTAATAATAATGATATCTATTATATAAAAATAGCCTATAGTATGAACTCTTTTTACATTGTCCATCCTATAGGTTATTTTTTTATATCTGTAAACTTTTTTATCTGAAAGCTAAAGTTTTAGAACTCCATCTAAATTAAGTTTCGCTTTATTTACATATATAGTTTTGTTCCAATTCTTCTATCATATTCTGACCAATTATTTGGTTCTGTAATATTTCTAACCTGCTCTATTTTGTTTAACATTGCATCAACATAATCCGCATAATGTACTATGAACGCTTCCTCTGTTTTTGGAACCTTAGGTGAACCATATTCTAATTTCCCATGATGCTGAATTATACAGCTTTTGATCCTCATTTTAAAATCTTCACTATAAATATCTCCACCAGAACGAAAAGCCTCTTCTAACATAGTAACTCCCATAACTATATGCCCCTCCATATCTCCACGCATTGTTACAGAAAAAGGTCCATCAATTTTGTATTCTTCAATTTTGCCAATGTCATGTAACTTAGCTCCAAGAATTGCTATTTCCTTATACCTACAATTGTATCTATCTGTCATTATCTTTGCCAAATACATAGAATTCAAAGTATGTTCTGCAAGGCCTCCTAAATAATTATGGTGCTGACTAAGTCCTCCAATGCCTTTTTTAAATCTTTCTACAAATTTATTATCATTGAAAAAATATTCATCTAAAGCTCTACACTCATCACTTTCAAATACTTCTTTAGATATCCTATTCATTTCATCCATAATATCTTCAATCGGTCTTTCAACACTAGGAAGAAACTCTTCTATATTAAATGTTTTTTCCTTTTTAAAACTCTGTACATTAAGAACACCATCTTTGGTTGCCTTAACAGAAATTACATCGCCTACCTCTAACCTATCCGTACTATCAGGAATATGAGCCTTTACATCTCCAGTTTTATCTCCAATAAAAGCAATAAGAGTACCTTCTCTTCTAGCAAGCTTCTTTATTATCATAAAACTTGATTTAAAACTTTCATTATCATTTATATCTTTAACAAAAATACTTTTCATAGTCTCTTCCTTTCTATGACAAATTTGAAAATCCGCTTTATCTTCTTATTTTTTCACTATATATATTTTTTATCCTTGATAAAGCGAAACTTAATCAATAAATACTGTTTCCCCTTCTTCATAAGATTCTGTTTCCTCTAGATTTTTAAATGCTACTGAAAGCATGAGCTTAATTCTATTGAACTGATTAACCTCACTTGCACCTGGATCATAGTCAACTGTTAGAATATTCGAATCTGGATATTTTTCTTTGAGTGCTCTTATCATTCCCTTTCCTGTCACGTGATTAGGTAAACATGCAAATGGCTGCATACAGACTATATTCTTAACTCCGCTTTCTAGCAGTTCTATCATCTCAGCAGTTAAAAACCATCCTTCTCCAGCATGATTACCCAGTGAAAGAATCTTTTGAGCATCTTCAGCAAGATCCTGTATAGTTTTTGGATTTTTAAACCTCTTGCTATTTTCAAGCGCTTCTCTAGAGTACTTTCTAAAAACTTCAATATATTTAATTCCCATATTATTAACTAAAGCCTTTAATTTACTTTTACCAAGATATTTACTCTTAAAGTTTGAATTATATAAACTGTATAAAAAGAAATCAATAAGATCAGGCATTACTACTTCTCCACCTTCATCTTCAATTGTTTTGATAATGTGATTATTAGAATATGGATTGAACTTTACAAATATTTCACCAGTTACTCCTATCTTGGGTTTTCTAATATTATTTAGGGGTATATTATCAAAATCTGCTACAATGCCATTTATAATTTCTTTTGATTGAAATAAATTTCCTTTTATAATATTTTCTATACAAATTTTTTTCCATTTAGCATGTAATTTTTCTGTTTGGCCTGTAACAATTTCATAAGGCCTTGTTCTATATATTAATTGCATAAAGAGATCACCATACAGTATAGAGATAATCATTCTATTTATCATAGTAAGTGTGATTTTAAATCCTGGATTTTGCTCTAATCCTCCACCATTGAGCGATAGCACAGGAATGTTGCTAAAACCTGCATCTTCTAGAGCTTTTCTTAAAATAGGTATATAGTTTGTAACTCTGCAAACTCCTCCTGTTTGTGACATAATTACAGATGTATTATCTTTATCATAACCTCCATATTTCAATGCACTTATAATCTGTCCAGCAATTAATATTGATGGGTAACATGTATCATTATTGACATATTTTAATCCTTCTTCTATAACTGTTTCATCAACATCTGGAAGTATCTTAAAATTATAGCCACAACTTTTTATTGCTTGCTCAAGTAATTCAAAATGTATTGGTGAAAGCTGAGGTCCAAGAATAGTATGATTTTTTTTCATCTCATTAGTAAAAATAATCCTATTCTTAGGTTCCTTCAGAAGCTTAGGTTTAATATCATTCTTCTCTCTTTCCTGCATAGCTGCTTTTAATGATCTAAGTCTTATTCTGTTTGCTCCCAAATTATTAACCTCATCTATTTTTATTAAAGTATATATTTTATTATTATTTTCTAATATTTCTGCAACCATATCTGTTGCAATAGCATCTAAACCACATCCAAATGAGTTTAACTGTACTACCTCCAAATAATCTGTCTTGCTTACAAAAGTTGCTGCTGCATAAGCTCGTGAATGATATGTCCACTGGTCTACTACTCTTAAAGGCTTATCAATCTTTCCTAGATGTGCTACCGAATCTTCTGTAAGTACAGCCATCCCTAAACTAGTTATAAGTTCTGGAATACCATGATTGATTTCGGGATCGATGTGATAAGGTCTTCCACACAGAACAATTCCTTTTTTACTAGTCTTTTGTAAATATTCAAGCGTCTCTTCTCCTTTTTTTCTTATATCCTCTTTAAACTTCTCATTTTCTTTTATTGCCAGCTTAAGAGCTATATCAATTTCACTCTTTTTAAAACCATACTTCTTAAAAGTTTCATAAAGAACCTTTGAAAGTGCTTTTTTATTATCCAAGGTAACAAATGGATCTATAAATTCAATATTTTTCTTTTTTAAAATTTCCATATTGCTTTTTATAACCTCTGGATATGATATTACTAATGCACAATTTAAATTATTATCACTGTGGTCAAATTCTTTCTTTTCATAAAAAACACAGGGATAAAATATCATGTCTACGTCTTTTTCAACAAGACTCATGATATGGCCATGGCTTAGTTTTACAGGATAGCAAGCTGACTCTGATGGTATAGTTTCCATTCCTTTCTCATATATATTCTTATTACTTATTGGTGATATCTCCACTCTAAAACCCAGCCCCGTAAGGAATGTAAACCATAGAGGATAGTTTTGATAAATATTCATCACCCTTGGTATACCTATAACTGCTCTTGCCTTTTCTTTCTTTAGTGGAATATACTTAAACAATCTTTTGTACTTATAATCATATAGATTTGGAATATCGTTGATTAGATTAGATTTTTCACTTCCTCTATCACATCTATTACCACTTATAAACCTGCTTTTATTATCAAACTTATTAATAGTAAGTAGACAGTTATTGGCACATGCACCACATCTACGGTGATGAATTTCACTTTTAAAGTTATCCAGATTTTCTATAGTTAGTAAACTGCTTTTTTCTCCTTTACTATATCTTTCCTTTGCAATTAATGCACATCCGTATGCTCCCATCATGCCAGCAATCTCAGGTTTAATAACTTTTTTACCTAGAATTAATTCACAACTTCTAAGCACTGCATCATTATGAAAAGTTCCTCCCTGGACTATAATTTTCTCACCAATATCTTCTGGATTTTTAACTTTTATAACCTTTTGAAGAGCATTGTTTATAACTGAATATGAAAGTCCTGCAGATATATCACCAACACTGGCTCCTTCCTTCTGTGCCTGCTTAACCTTTGAGTTCATAAACACTGTACATCTAGATCCAAGATCAACAGGCTCCTTTGCAAGTAATGCCATTTGGCTAAACTCTTCAACTGTCAGATTCATTGATTTAGCAAATGTTTCAATAAATGAGCCACATCCTGAAGAACACGCTTCATTGAGCATTATATTTTGTATTACTCCATTTTTGACCTTCAAGCACTTCATATCCTGTCCACCAATATCTAATATAAACTCTACTCCTGGTAAAAACCTTTCTGCAGCCTTGTAATGTGCAACAGTTTCAATCTCTCCAATATCTATATTTAAAGCACTTTTTATTAGTCCTTCTCCATAACCTGTTACAGCAGACTTTACTATCTCTGCCTGTTGAGGAAGCTTATTATATAAATCTTTGATTACGTCTAACACCATTTTAAGCGGATGCCCTTCATTACTTCCATAATAGCTATACAGTATCTCACTTTGTTCACCCATTAAAACTACCTTTGTAGTTGTTGAA
The DNA here is from genome assembly GCF_934924865.1 of Tepidibacter aestuarii. NCBI lineage: Bacteria > Bacillati > Bacillota > Clostridia > Peptostreptococcales > Peptostreptococcaceae > Tepidibacter > Tepidibacter aestuarii. The sequence goes on from NZ_OW235315.1 coordinate 2,925,082, forward strand.
CCTGCATCTATACCTAAAAAGCAGTTTCCTTTATAACTTGGTAAATCTTCTTTTCTTACTCCTGCCATTGAATGTCTATTTCTAAATTCGATTAATTCTTCTTCATTATTAAACAGTGCTCCTAATCTCTTTACCTCATGTTCATTTCTCTTTTCTAATTCACCTAATCTATCATAAAGTTCCTTGAACTTGTAAGGTTCATTTTTTATTGAACTGATAGCTGCTCCTATTGCAACAAAATAATGTGAATTAGGAGGAAATATAACCTGATCTTGGGTTAAATTTAGAGTTTCTACAAACCTCTGTCTTAATTCTGAAAGAAAATAAAGAGGGCCTCCTAAAAATGCAATTTTACCCTTTATAGGTCTTCCACATGCAAGACCACTAATTGTCTGCGTAACTATACTTTGAAATATCGATGCTGCTATATCTTCTTTTGCTGCTCCTTCATTTAGAAGTGGTTGAACGTCACTTTTTGCAAAAACACCACATCTTGCTGCTATTGGATATATATTTTTATATTTCTTAGCAAGTTCATTTAGACCTTCGGCATCTGTTTTAAGAAGTGATGCCATCTGATCTATAAATGCTCCTGTACCTCCTGCACAGGTACCATTCATTCTTTGCTCAACTCCATTTTTAAAATATGTAATTTTAGCGTCTTCTCCTCCAAGTTCTATTGCAACATCTGTATTTTGAATAAACTTCTCAACTGCTAAATTGCAAGCAATTACCTCCTGAATAAAAGGAATATTGAGCTGTTTTGAAATTCCAAGTCCACTAGAGCCACTTACCTTAACTGTAATGGATCTTTCACTAAACTCATTATAAATTTCTTCAATAAGTTCCTTTATACTTTTTTTAATATCTGAAAAATGTCTCTTATATTTGCTATATATTATATTTTCATTTTTATCAAGTACTACAGCTTTAATTGTTGTTGATCCAACATCAAATCCAACATGTAATATTTCCTTCATACTACACCTCTTTCTATTAACTATCACAATAGATACTTTTTCCATTTCTTGTGCATTTTATAATAAATAAACGAAAAAAGTATATAAACTTTAATCTAATACTGAACAACGCCCTAGATGTGTAATATGAAAAAACATAATTTATTAAAAATTCGTCTAATTTCTACGCACTGACTCATGTTGCCAACGATCTCTACGAGCTCAGTTGCTCAAAAATAATTGGAAGCATAGATATTTATCTGATTAAGATGAATGCAAGTTTGGTAAGTATATAATATAGATTGAAATAAATTGGAGGTATGTTATGCTCAATTCAATTAAGACAAAATTAATATTAGTTATAGTACTTTTTTCAATACTACCACTTTTTTTAGTACAAATTAGTTTAAATATGGGGATGAGTAATAATATTAATAATACTATCTTTTTAGTAATGGGTTTATGGATAGTAATAGGTTCTATATTTTCAAGTATAATTTACACTTATTTTATAAAAAGAGTACATAATATTGCACAACTAATGAAACAATCTGAAAATGGAGATTTAACAGTTAGATCAAATATAAAAACTAAAGATGTAATTGGATTGTTATCAAGTAACTTCGATAATATGGTTTCAAAAATATCAGATATTATAGGTGATGTAGATAAAATGTCTACACAGGTATCAGAGTCTGTAGCATTTATAAAAGATTCATCAAGTACTAATATAGCTATAGCAAAAGAAGTTTCGAAAGCTATAGAAGATATAGCAAATGCAGCTACTTCTCAAGCTATGAGTGCATCCAATACAATTGATTTAAGTAATAACATGAGTATGATGATGAATGAGGTTCATAATGTAATAGATAAAAGTAGAAACTATTCTAAAATGGCTTTGGAAAATAGCAAAAAAGGTATAATGGTTGTAGATAAATTAGAAAAAAAATCAAATGAAACTGAAGATGCTTCAAAGGAAGTATCTAATTTAGCCTATAATTTAAATGAGAAAATGGGACTTATTTCGAATATATCTGACTCAATCAAAAAAATAGCAGATCAAACGAATTTACTTTCATTAAATGCAAATATTGAAGCTTCTCGTGCTGGAGAAGCAGGAAGGGGATTTGCTGTAGTTGCTGATGAAATAAGAAAGCTAGCTTTAGAAGTAGGAAAGTCTTCTGAAGAAATACATAACTTAATCAATCAAATTCAAGAAGAAACAGATGCTACGACTACTAAAGTAAATGAAATAAGTACTATAATAGAACAACAAAATACAGCAGTAAAAGGTGCTAGAAACGTATTTAATAGAATAATAAATTCTGTTGAGAATTCAAATGAAAGAATAGAGAATTTATATCAGGTAAATCATAATTTAGAAAATAAAATAAATGAAGTTATAGATTCAATAAGTCAAATTGCATTAGTTGCGGAGCAATCCGCCGCTTCATTAGAAGAAGTTAGTGCATCAAGTCAAACACAACTTAGTACAATAGAAGAACTTATTGCTCAAATAGAAATGCTAGATGATCTTTCTAGTAAAGTTAAATCATCTATACATTCATTTAAATTATAATTTAAATAAATGTATAGAAAAAACACTTGATTAGACAGATGAAGAAAAACAAAAAGTTTCAAATAGAGTTGATTTTTTACTTAATAAAGTTACTGATTTAAACTTGAATATACCTGATAAAATAAATTTTATTAAAACAGATGTTACGGAAGAAGGTGGAGCTGCCTATACTAGAGATGAATATATTTCATTAACTCAAGAATTTCTAAGCAATTTATCTGAATAGGATATAATCATTCAAAAGCCCAAACATATTTTATGCTTGGGCTTTTTTTATTCCTATAAATTAAACTTAGAAACACTGAACTGCATTTCTTCTGCTAATTTAGCCAACGCTTCACTAGCACTTGTAATTTGCTCCATAGAAGCAGTTTGCTGTTCAACTGATGCAGAAACTTCCTCTGTTCCTGCTGCATTTTCATCAGATATAGCTGAAAGATTATCAATAATGCCAATAATCTGATCTTTTTTAGCTTCCATTTCACGACCTGATTGATTAATAATATCTATTGCTTTCTTCATTTTTTCAATAGCAATTGCAATTCCTTCAAATTTTTCATTAGTCTTTTCTACACTATCAGTTTGAGATGCTACAATTTTTCCTACTTCCTGTATCGTATTCACTGCATCTCCTGTTTTACTTATAAGCTCTTGAATAACAGTTGATATTTCATCTGTAAAGGCATTAGATTGCTCTGCTAATTTCCTTATTTCTTCAGCTACAATAGCGAACCCTTTCCCTGATTCACCTGCTCTTGCTGCTTCTATAGCTGCATTAAGTGCTAATAAATTGGTTTGGTCAGCTATGCTCTTAATCATTTGACTTGCTTTTTCAATTTTTTCTGCACTGTCATTAGTATTTATTATGATATCATGTACATCTTTAGATGCCTTATTATTGAGATTTGTCTTTTCTACTAAATCTCTCAAAACATTTAGTCCTTCATCCTTTAATTTACTTACTTCATCAGCTGAAATATTTAATTCTATTACATTTTTTTGATCTTCTTCTATTAGCTTTCCTAACTGATTAATATGCATTGCACCATCTTCTGTGTTCTTTGCCTGTTCACTTGCTCCATATGCTATCTCTTCTATAGTTCGAGCTACTTCACCTGCAGCTATTGCTGATTGCTCACTTATAGCATTTAGTTCTTCTGATGAATATGCTACCTGCTCAGATCTCTCTGCTATATTCTTTATTAAATCTGTGAAATTCATCTGCATTGTTGACAAAGAATCCGTAATTAATCCAATTTCATCTTTGCGTTCTAAATACTTAATAGACTTTGAATTTTCATCAAATGTTAAATCGTATTTTGATAATCGATCTATAATTTGAGATAGTACCTTAATAGGATCTGCAATCATTCCACTAATAAAATAAGTAATAACTATACCTAATAAAATAATAATTACAGTTATAGTTCCAAGACTGTATCGTAATTTATTAACATCTGCTAAAATTTCATCTTTCTCTACAGCTACAGCGATAATCCAAGGGCTATTCTTAACGGGTGCAAAACCCATCATTCTTACTTTTCCTTCATATAAATATTGATCTACTCCTTCTTCTCCTTTTATCATGCGTTTTTCTATAATATTAGCAAATTCTACTAGGTCAGGGTTATTTTTTGAATCTTCAATCGGGCTAGATCTTTTAATAACTAGGTCTGTATCTTCATGCCCTGTAATTATACCTTGAGTATTAATCATATAGGCATATCCATTTTCACCATAGTGAATATCTTTTACGATTTGACTTAAAGCTAATCCATCTCTCCAACCATAAAATACTCCTATAATTTTGCCATCTTCCTTAACAGGTGTAGCAAAAATAATAATTGCGCCATCTCCTAATTTACTGATTATTATATCTGAAAAAGACGTTTTCCCAGCCAATGCATCTTTATAATATTGTCTATTTCTAATATCTATTGTTGTTTGACTTGAATCAAACATTATAGATTGTCCTTTAGTATTTGCAAGTGCAAACCCAGTATATCCAGCTCTCTGAGCTTCCTTTTGTAAAAAATCTACTTTTTCTTCCCAAGAAATATCTGAATTAGTTATAATAGGATTTTCTGCTATAGTTTCTATATATAATTTTTGTGTATTAATGCGAGCTTCAACATATTTGCTTGCCTCAATCGCAGTATTTGATAATGTTTCTTCAGTTTTAGCCATAAGTGCTTTTGAAGAACTTTCTATTGATAAAAAGCCCAACACTCCTGATGAAATTAATAATATCAATGCAAAAATAATAATTAACCTACTTTTAATAGATTTCATACCTATTTTTCCCCTCTCTTTTAATATTTTAAAATATATTCATTTTGTAATTTTATGCAAAATTATGCATTTTTTTGTCATTGGCATACGCCTATTAATTATATATTCCATTCTAAATGTTTACAACATCTTTTCCAAAATTTGTTTAAATGATATTCTTAATCTTTATTCCTATTTCGAGCACAAAATAAAATGCGTTGGAGAGAGTTTATGTTTTCTCAACCAACACATTAAATATACCACTATTATTTTGAAATGCGTTTTCTATTTTATTTTAATATACTCATAAACTGCATCCTTAATCTTCTTAGTGTAATATTCTGGAGTTCCATAATCCTTATTTTTATTTTTATTTCCGTTCTGTGCTCTAGTCAAAATATCAGTAGCAGCGGCCTTAACATCTGTTATACGGTACTTAAACACATTTGCATATTCAAAATTTGGATCAAGCTTTTCTTTCTCAATTCTATCCAAGTCCTTTGAATATTCTAAGAATTTGTTGGTATCTTGAACTAATAAATTATATTTTTCTTTAAATTTATCAATATTTAAATCTGATATATTTTCACAAGTAATACCTTGATTATTGAGCTCACTCTCCAAACTTTTAGCTTTTAATATAACACTTAAAGCATAGTATCTTATCATAAAATCGTTTTTCTTAAAGTTTTCAAGATCTTCTCTACTCTTATCTAAGAAAACAACTTCAAAATGAGAAGAGAATTTTTTAGCCAATGGTTCAAACTCATTATATTTTAAATATATTTTTTTATGTAATGCTTTACCTTTAACAAAATCATCATCAATGTAAGACTTTAATTTATAGTATGAATCTGCTTCATCTAATAAATCTATCAATTCTTTTAACTTTGGATCTAATGCCTTTACATAATTATCCAGATCATTAAAAAAAGGTTTCTTAAAAGCATATTTTAAGCTTTCCTGAACTTCTATCTTTTTAACTTCTAAAAGAGTTCCAGTATAAATATCAGAATTTTTGTCAACTTTAATTTCTGGAGTATCTCCGAACTTTTCAAAGTAGTAATTCAGAGAGTTTTTTAGCTTTCCTGTAATAAAATTATCTAAAGCAATATAAGAAGTATATTTTTCATTATTTAATGACTCTGTATCATTAAATATAGAGTTCTCTTTTTTAGATTTATCTAAATGCATAGCATCTTTAATATTTCCACAAGAAGTTAAAAAAGTAGATATAGTTATAACTATTGCTATAATAAGAAAATTTCTTTTTAGCACAGAGTCTCCCTCCTAGTTTAACGGTTCGATTAATTCATATTATTATATGAATCAATCATGCTAGAAACTTTTCTACTGAAATATTCTAACGGAGCATTTTGTCCTCCAGTTGTTACTTTTCCTTTTGTATCACTATTTATACTTGTATCCTTAGTCTCTAAAATTTGCATAATATCTGTAGCTGTAACCTTCATTCTTTCAACATCACCCTTAAAGCTTCCTACAAATGCATTACCTTCTAAACCTTCTTTTTTTAATCTTTCATCATCCTTTGAATATTCCATAAACTTATTAATATCTTCTGTTAATAAATCATATTTTTCTTTATATTTATTAACATCATAGTCTAATATATTACTATCATTAACCCCAGTATCATAGAATGATCTTTCTATATCTTGCGCTCTCATTACAATACTCATAGCATAATGTCTTATCATATAATCACTTTTCTTTAGATCTTCTAAATCTTCTTGCTTCTTTTGCTGGGTTATAACATCAAAGTCAGAAAAAAACTTTTCAGCCAAAATAACATATTCGTTATACTGGGAATATAATCTTTTATGTAATTCTTTACCCTTTGCAAAATCATCATCTACAAAAGATTTTGTATTGTAATAGTTTTCTATTTCATTTAAAGTATCCATCAATTCTTTAAGTTTTGGACACAAAGCCTTCATAGAATCATCTGCTGCCCCAAAAGAAGGTTTCTTAGAAGCATATTCAAGTGATTTTTCTACATCATCCTTATGTCCTTGCAAAATAGGGAATGTTTGAAAACTATCGAAATCTTTATCAATTGCAATTTCCTCTTTAATTCCAAATTCTTTGAAATAAATAGTTACAGCTTCATGTAACCATCCATTCATATAATTACTTAAAGTTATGTAGGCATTGTACTTTTCAGTATCGATTTTTGAATTAGAATTTTCAGAAATACTACAAGCACTCAAAAGAGCACACATAAGTACACAAATTAAAACATATGATACATTTTTTTTCAACATAATATTGCCTCCCTAATATTTAAATAGCATAAACAACAAACAATTACTCATTGTCTCTTAATCCTATTGGTGTTTCAATTTTTTGTTCAATTTTACATCATTTTACATATTAATTCATAATCTCCTGTATCTCAATAGGTCTTATTTCCTGTTTTTGTAAATTATATAATATTAATATAAGTATTCTTTATATTTAATATCATTTATGCTAATCTTATTTAGAGGTGAATAATATGAAAGAACAAGTTAAAGTTGTAGCTGCAATAATAGAGAACTGTAATAAGGAAATCTTATGTGCTTTAAGATCTCCTAAAATGACTTCACCAAATTGTTGGGAATTTCCCGGTGGAAAAGTAGAACCAAATGAAGACCTAAAGAGTGCTATAGAAAGAGAAATAAAAGAAGAGCTAAATTGTACTGTTGAAGCTTTAGATATATTTAATGATACTACTCATGAATATGATACATTCATAATAAACCTTATTTGTATAAAGTGTAATATAAAACAGGGTATTCCTACAGCTAGTGAGCATTCAAAGCTTATATGGTTAAAGCGAGAAAATTTAACTTCTTTAAATTGGGCTCCTGCTGATATTCCTGCAGTTAAGAAATTAATTAAAGAGTAAAATTTTGAAGGATATTATAGATCAATATCAAAGTATTGTATTTATCTGAATTTTTTATCCTCAATAATCATCAATCTTGTAAACAATATAATGAAAGTAATTAATCAAGTATCTACTCATAATTATTTTAATATTCATGTAAAAATCAAATCTAACAAGGTACTCAATTCGATGAAAAAAACATCGATGTATTTTTAGATATTCTAGCTGAAAATAAAATTTCATCTTAATAAACCCATATAAAAAACTTCTTATTAGGAAATCTAATAAGAAGTTCTTACATTTATATATTTTATTTAAAAATTCTCTAACTATGCTATAGAAGTTAAATCTAGTTCAACACTATTGTCTTCTCTAAAAATTAAAAATGCTATTAATTCTTCAGTACACTCAGCTTTATAACGTTTCATAATTCTATTATCCTGTGATATATACATACCTTCTTGCAAAAACTTGAATCGTTCATTTTCGTCCGAATAAATAATCATATTTTCAAAATCAAATAATTTTATTATTTCTTTAATTTTCAAATTATATTTTTTTATATACTCATTGGTTTGTTCATTTTTTTCTATAATATCTAAATTAATGTTCACTATACTTCCCCCTTTTAATCAATTAACTATTTAAAATCTACTATAGAAATATTATTGACATTATTTAGGTTGTAATATACTTAAATATTTATTATAAAACTACAAAAATAAAAAATAAAATAATGTAAAATTCATCACCCTATATCTCTATTAAATATAAAGTTTAATTTAAGTATTATGACCTCAGGAACATAGACTTTCTGTGAATACAAGCACATTCTCTGATCATATATCATATGATAGTTCTGTAAGTCTTTAAAAGGAGTGAGCAATATGTATAATTTTTATAAACCATATATATATCCTTACTATATTAACACACCAATGTATAACTTACACAATATGTATAAGTATCCATATCCTTGCTGGTTCAATGCACCAATGTATAAGAAACAGTTTATTAAATTGAAAGATTACGGACCAGAACCATTTGTAGTTAATATTGATGAGGCTACCAAGCAAAACAATACTTATCGTACTGCTTTATGGACAGGAGAGAACTTGCAAGTTACGTTGATGAGCATCGATGTTGGGGATGACATAGGTTTAGAAGTTCATCCTACAGTTGATCAATTCATACGTATTGAGGAAGGTCAAGGACTTGTTAAAATGGGTAACAAAAAAGATAAGCTGGATTATCAAGAAAAGGTATCTGATGACTTTGCAATTATGGTACCTGCTGGTAAATGGCACAATGTAATCAATACAGGTAATAAACCACTTAAATTGTACGCTATCTATGCCCCACCTGAGCATCCACGAGGTACGATTCATGAAACTAAAGCAGATGCACAAGTTGATGAAGAGGACTAAGGACATTAATACCAAAAGGTTAATTTCTTAAAAAATTTTAATATAATATAAATAAAAAATGCTTAGCTATACCGACACTAAGCATTTTTTATTTCCTATACTTCCTTAGGCCTTATATTTCCCTTACCTACCAGACGTTTTACTATTACTAACTGTTACTTGTCCATTAACTATTTAAATTGGTTCAACCTTTACAGAATATGTGTAGCAACCCAACTTATATTTCATACATTCAAAAGCAACCCCTATTCAATTTCTCCATTTTTAACAAAAACTACATTTATATTAATAATATAACTAAAGATTATTCTTTTTTTATCCATGACATTATGTATTCCATAAATCCAGAATCTTCATTCTGTTGCTCTTTTTTTACTACAAAACCACAATGTTTATAAAAATTAACTGAAGATATATTTTCAGTATAAACTGCTAATTCTAAACTTGAATATAAAGATTTACAATAATTTAGTAGTTTTCTCCCTATACCTTGTCCCTGATAATCTTCTAAAACAAATAATCCACCAATAAATGAATTGTCTATAATACTTATAAAACCTTTAACTATATTCTCTTCTTTGTAAACAAAAGTTGCAGAAATAGGAATATATTCTTCTTTAACAAGGTTATAATTTTTAATCCAATACTGTTCTGGTATGAACCTATGAGCAGTAATATTGGTCTTTAACCAAATATCCATAATTTCTTCAATTTCAAACGCTTCTAATTGTTTAATCATATTTTTGCCCCCTTTTTTATTTCATAAACTATATATAAAATTAATCTGAAATAATGTTCTCTAATGATTCTTTAATATTTTTTGTATATAAACCGCCATGGTAACATATGATTCTATCTATTTCATAATTTAATAACTTCTTTATAGAATTTTTTGCATTAACCATATCTAAAGTATATTGTGGATATGGTATCATCAATTTATCATTTTCTACTACTAATGCATCTCCTGAAATCAATGTTTTACTATTTTTCAAATAAATCGAAATATGACCTGGCATATGCCCTGGAGTAGCAATTATTTCTATACCTTCACACCAAGAAAATGAATCATTATCTTTTAAGCATATATCCACCTGAACATTTTCTATTGTTTCAATAAAACGCTGAAACTCCTTTGCACTTTCCTTTTCATCCTCTGGAATTTTATCATATATAGACTCTGCTTGCTGTAATCTTAAAGATTTTTCCTTACCACTAATATATTTTTCATCATCAATTGATGAGAGAACCTTAACATGTGGATACTCTCTTTTAAACTCTGCCAAAGCCCCCATATGGTCAAAATCATGATGTGTTATAATTATTTTTGTCAATTTACTAATATCAATTCCATTTTCTTTAGACGCATTTTTTATTAAAGGTAAAAAATTAGGGTATCCACAATCAATTAAAATAACTTCATTTTCATCACTTAATATAACCGGATAAATAATATTTTTGTCACCATTAAAATCAAATTTTATTTTTAAAACCGTTAATTTATTCATTAGTTTACTCCTCCGTAATTTATTTTCATGATCTAATTTATTCATAAATATATTAACCTTACTTTCTATAATTACTCAAGTTCATAAACGATTCTGTATCAAAATTGTTCATATTTATCTGTAAAATCTCAACAAAAAAATCGGTATTAAATTATCTGAATTGATAATAAATACCGATTTTTTATTTATATATCCTTTTGTTGCCTAATTATTCTTCTTATACTATGTTCAGAAAGATAATACTTCTTCGCAAGTCTTTTAATAGACATTCCTTCATTATATTTATTAAAAATTTCTCTGTTTCTTTTTTTTAAAATGTCTTTTGTAGCAGTATTTTCTCCCCAAACTTTTTTGTTATCATATTTTATTGGTATATATAAATATCCACCCTCTATATATTCTTGAATCAGTTGAACAATATATTCTGGCAGTATATTTTGTGCATTTTCATATTTCATATCTTTTGCTCCTATCTACTTTGATATTCGTAAATAATGAAGCAAAGACCACACAAAATGACATTGCCTAAATTAGTCTACTAAATTAGGCCCTGAACAAATCATTGTTGTGTTTATTCTGTGTAATCTTTGCACAGAGCCAAAGTAGGCAGTATATTTTATCATATAATCCATTTATTTTTCCCTCCATTTCTGTATTAATCATTTATTATTTTAAATTTTATCATAACATTAGTACTACATATCTATATTAATATTCTTTGTATTCTATTTTCAATAAAACTCTATAAATTTATATACACTATTTCAATTTATTTTTATTCTAAAAAACAGTTCTTTAATATCGAAGCACCTTCTCTAAACATAGAGCATATAATAATTTTATGAATCTATGAAAGGAGTGAACAATATGTATAAACCATATCCATGCCCTTATTACGTTAACACACCAATGTATAACCTATATAATATGTATAAGTATCAATACCCTTACTGGTTTAACACACCAATGTATAACTCATACTATTCAAAACAGTTTACTAAATTGAAGGACTATGGACCAGAACCATTTGTAGTTAATATCAATGAGGCTACTAAACAAAACGATACTTATCGTACAGCTTTATGGACAGGAGAGAACTTGCAAGTCACATTGATGAGCATCGATGTTGATGATGACATAGGTTTAGAAGTTCATCCAACAGTTGATCAATTCATACGTATTGAAGAAGGTAAGGGACTTGTTCAAATGGGGGACACAAAAGATAAGTTGGATTATCAAGAAAAAGTTTATGATGACTTTGCGATTATGATACCTGCTGGTAAGTGGCACAATGTAATCAATACAGGTAATAAACCACTTAAATTGTACGCTATCTATGCACCACCTGAACATCCACATGGTACAGTTCATGAAACTAAAGCAGATGCAGAAACTGCTGAATAGAACTACAATTATTAATATCAAAAGGTTAATTTCTCAAATAAAGGATGCTTAGTGCTACCAACACTAAGCATCCTTTATTTATATTACTTTTTTATTGACTATTTATATTTAATATTTTTTGAATACAGAAATTTATTAAAGTATATAATATAAAAAGTTAAAAACAAAGAAATCAATAAATAATCAAAACTCACTTATTATCACCTTTTGAATATATAATATTGGAGGCGTTTTATATTGTTTAATCCTTTAACCATAGTATTACGAGTGTTTTTAGCTCTAATATTTCTTTTTATCGCCACTAAATTATTAACTAAAAGAAGTTTAGCTAACCTAACTTATTTTGACTATGTTGCTACTACTGTACTTGGAACAATAGCTGGTAATCTAGCTTTTAATATTAAAATAAATATTTCAATATTTATTCTTTCTATGACTCTAATAACGTTAATTATTATGTTAATCTCTTATGTCTCTTTAAAATATAGTCCACTTCGTAAATTTGTTGCTGGAGAACCTACAATATTAATACGAAATGGAAAAATTCTAGAATATAATTTATCTAAGTTAAGCTATTCCTATAACTACTTAAATCAACAACTTAGACAAGAGGGTGTATTTGATATTAACAAAGTAGAATTTGCCATACTTGAGCCTAGTGGAGAGTTAAGTATAAAGCTAAAATCTCAAAATAGTCCGTTAACTCCACAAGACCTTAATTTATCAACCGAATATGAAGGTCTTGCTACTGAAATAATTTTAGATGGTAAGATATTAGAGAATAATCTTCAAAAAAATAACTTTAGCAAAAAATGGCTATACCAAGAATTAAATAAGAAAGGAATTAAAAATATAAATGAAATCTCTTTTGCAGCGTTGTCCTCTAATGGCAATCTATATGTTGACCTTTACCGTGATTAATATGTTGTACACTAAAATTATCTAAAATAATTTTTATATCTATAGAATATAAAAGGCACCTAATCTTGAAGTGCACCCCAAAAGTTATATACAAAATCTAACTTTTAGGATGCACTTTACTTGGATAGATGTTCTTTTATAATACTTAAATATTTACTTTTTCTCTATCAACGCCACACACTCGACATGCGCCGTATTGAGTCCGTTGATAATCGGCGATTATTACAGTGAATACAAGCAATTGTAGTACGATATTAATATTTAGTTTTATAATGTAAGGAACCCTAGTTTATTTTAAAAACTTAAGTACGTGGTCAATTTGTTATCCCCATTAAAACTACAATTTCTATTTTTGTTTATAATAAAGACCGCTTTGTGACGATCTAAGTTGTTCAACAATCGTACCCGATTGCTGAACAAGAAAAATCCTATACTTTCAGTACAGGATTTTGATCAAATTTTTTTACAAACAGTTGAACTTTTATAAAAACAGTGCAACTTTCTTTCAAAGCTACACCTATATTTTCAAATGTCCACTCTAGTCTGGTTACAGCCTTTAACAGATATACGAACAAAACATGGAAATCTTCCAATATTTATTAGGTTCCTGGAAGAATCACTACATCGCTGTACACTGTTCGGTCTAGATCACTTCCCCCTGGCACTGTCCATTCATCAGCATACAACTCTTTCTCCTGAATTCGGATACGTAAAGGACCTTTTATACCTTGAGGAATCTTAATTTTAATTTTATCATGCGGTGGAGGTAATTCAGGTATATAGCTACTATATCTTTGATTGGCAATCCCAACCCAGGCTGGAACTGCTGGCCGAGCATACAAAAGTTCAGTGGAATCAATGGAATCAATGAGGGTAAGATCAAGGTTATCAGCATCTGGTACATGCCGAATTGACGGTGGAGTAACAAGTTGTTCTAGCTGCGCTATCCACTCATTTAAGCGGTACGGACCTACTCCTTTAAGCGTGACACACACTTTATCTTCTTCCCGCCATACGCGAAGCGTTCGTTCAGGAAGTAGCTGAATCATATCAGTCATTACCACTGTTGAGACCTCTAGTCCTTGGATACTTTCAGGCTGATAGCGAGCTACGGCAAGTCGGACAAACGGCATATACGCTTCGGATACCAGGTTTGGAATAGCGATATCTACAAAACATCTCCCATCTTGAAACCATGGCTCATGTGGAACAGCAATGGCTTCATATCCTGCTTCCTTAAGATAGACTTCCCGTGGTGTACCTGACGCAAATGTGAAATCGGTTGCTTTTGGCCACCGCTCTGGACCTAATCCTGCTCTTGTCATATCGCTTCCAGCCTGAGTAACAAACGGCCACATTTCTTCCTTCGGTGATTGTTGGTCCTTAGCTACAAGCACGGCCAATTTTTCACCCTCGCCAGTTTTATACCATGGGCCCTTGAGTTCAATTCTTAAGATACCACCAAGGCGCTTTCGCGTTTTGATAATGTTTGGTCCTTCCTCGTAATCCTCTTGCCATACAAAGGCAGGGCGTGTTGCCAATATAACTGGCGGTGATGGACGAGCTGAATTTGGGATAGAAATAGGAAGTTCTGTTTGAGCGACGTAAGCTTCTTCATCTTGTTCTTTAAAGAACTGTTTAAATCGGCTGACTGCATTCAGTGTGTATGTGATTTTACGGTGACGTGTATCGCCGAACTCATGTAGAATGCCTTCTTTTATTCTATCCTCGCCACGATTGATGGTAAAAGATTGCACGGGTACATTCACCTCAACGTGGTTGGTTGGTTCCGTCCATTTCGCAGTAATCTCTAGCTTAGCCGTACTCTTTGAATCAACACCAAGGTCTATTGGATCTAAAATTGCAAACGTCTGACCTTCAAGTCGATTAGAGGAGCGGATCCGCGGCTTTCTTTCACCTTCAGGAAAGCTAAATGAACCAGGTTTTCTGAGCGGTCGTCGTACTGCATGAGTAAGTGTCACTGTCTGGGCTGGTGTGACCAATGGGTGTCGACCTTGTTTTACTGCGGCTCCTCTATCATCTTCTGTATCAATTGAAGGAAGATGATCGAAAATGGCAAAATGATCAAAAAAATCTCCTTTTAGAAACGAAGAAAGCTCTAAAGTCACTTCCTCAGCTTTGGCTAATCGAACAATAAGTCTATCTCCGATTCCTGGTTTTGAACTCTCTTCCCATTCAAAGATGTTGGAGTCTTCATTAGCTCTTTCTTTTAGGACAATCTCCATTGGCCTGAAATCTGGCCACTTGCTCCAGTACCTTTTCTCCATTCTTGTTACATTTGGACCACCAGGTTTACTGCGGGGGAACACACATATACCTGCAGCAGCCACGTCAGGAAGCAATATTTCATCTAGATGTATCGGTGCGTTTAGGTTTTGATTGACAAGAGCATTCTTTAACAGCTCTTGGATTTGTTCTAGAGTCATTAAGTCCAGAGCCTTATGCTGCTCAGATAGAGTCAGCGATGTTTTTGGAGCGTACAATAATCGCTCTGCGTTTGTATTGAATTCTGAGACGTCTACTTCAGAATCGCTGCGGATGACTAATTGATTAATTGCTTCCCCAGGACTTAACTTATTCGGTTCCAAATTGGTCGGTTTCAAATTGGGTGGAAGCGCCAATTCAGGTGATAAAACAGGTTCGTATCGTCGGTAATAGACAATATCGGTAAAATGGCGATTTACTGTTTGTTCATCTTCTTTGATCCCACCTCCGGCTATATCAGCCACCCTTGCACGTAACTGATACCCAGTTGCAAATCGGAGACGCGGAAGCGTCCCCTCTGGTACAGAGAAGTCCCAATCAAATCTGAAAGGCATATCAGGACATAGTCGATTATCTGACAAGTCAGTTCTCGGTTGGGGTACAGCAAAGCTCCATCCTCGCCAACAGGCAATGACTTCATCAGCGCGAAGAGTTCTATTACCATAGAGAATGGCTGCATGGGCCTTTGTATGTCCTTCCTCTGGAACACCTTTTACTATTTCTTTTTCGTTAACTTCGTAATCTGCCTTACGCTTATGCAATGATTTCCACTTATTACTGCCCTCTTCCCTAATATCAATTCGATATCCCAGTACCAGGTCGTCAGCATAGAAAACGTTATCACTCATAGAATTTCGAGCGTTAACATTCGCAGATCGGCGTCGGTCGGCAAAATCATCCTGACGACCGCATCTTATCAACATAAGCCCAGCCGTCCTTAAAGCTGGCATCATGAAGGATTTAGTATCTGTTTGTCCTCCTTCACTGTCTGTGGAATCAGCCAAGGACTTAGCAGCATCTCGAAGCTTTTTAGCTGCGTTGTCGACGTCAATGGTTACGACCTTCCAACGTGAATTGTCTACAGAGACCAATCCAGCATCAATGTTTGGAGGTAATCCTGCATCAATGTTAGGATTTGATCCAGGCATGAAATCTTTGTCGTACCTAGTCCATGGCGACACGATTTTCGGTAAAGATTCAGGCGCGTCTGGCCAACAAACGCGTACGATGCCCGAGGTATAATCGGTCGGAAGTTTCGAAAATGGAATCCTTAATTCAATAATAAGACCAAGTGCTTTAAGAACGTTCGGATGCTCTCTAAGCATGGCTATCGTTTGATGAAAATCTGGTAACTTTGTACATTGTTCCTCTTCATCTATATTAGGTGGTGGCGTTGGAATAATCAACTCCTCCCCACTCCATCGTGTTTTTAACTCATTGCAAACAACCTTATCTAAATTAAGTCGGTCGTCACCATAGTTCAACCTTAAAGGAGTCTTGGACACTCTATCAAAGGTATTATAGACCTCTTCGGCCTTTGTAGATGTACTTTCAACCACAACTTCATTGTCAGATCTCTGGCGCCTGCCTGAGGGTGACACGATTGTGTTGGGACCGAAAAAAGCTTCCCAAACATCGGATTCAGCTTGAATAAGAGGAGGAACCTGTATTTTGTGAATTTCTCCATTAATAACTTCAGCAAACTCCACATTCAAAGTGGCCCTCGCAAGATTTGGCGGTGGCCAGTGCTTCATTCCGTCATTTACTAAAGAGCTTCCCTCAAGCCTCGGTGCAATAAGTACACGTAAAACAACTTCGTTTTTCTTTCCTCCCGGAACTGAGATCCATACCAATTCACTCATTTTCAATACACTCCTTCAATATTAAACACTTTTTTCATTGGCTCTTCTTATACCGGCTCAAATGCTTTATAGTAATTCATGAAGTCCTTCAGTCTGTTGTCGATTTCTTCAGTAGACAGTGGTAACATTCTCCGTCTATTTCTTTTATCAGACCCAATCAACTCCCATTTCCCACTGTCGATTGTCACGGATTCAGAAAATAGTGTAAGATCTACTTCAATGACTAACTTCGCACTCCCATATAAGCTGTTCCGCTTTTCATCATAATTAAGCTTTACAGTAAGTTCTATTGAAACTGACACAAGGCCAAGTACTTCGATGCTGCCACCAAGTCGAATGGAGGCGTCTAGTTCAATGTTATTGCCGGTGGTTAGAAATCGTACTCCCCCAAGGGCATGTACTTCTGCGCTTGCAACGATGAAGTCGATAGCGACCATTGCTCCAAACTCCATTGAAGCTTCCAACCGACGAAGCTTGTCCCCTCCAAATTCTACTTCTATGTGTCCACCACCCCCGAACATCATTACACTTAGATTAAACGGGTTGTCTCGTCTACCAAAAGCGAGTGTCATGGTGACTGGATTTGAGCTGAATGGTACGTTGATTCCGAAGTAAACAGCTGCATTTCGTAACAAGAACATACCGGCATTAACACTTGGAAGGCCAAACGAGTAACTTGCGTTGATTCCTTCCGCAGTAGGGATAACTGTGGGTTTATTGCTGGGCAATAGCTCTAACATGCAATCTAAAAGGCCCTTTAACAAATTCAACTCACGGTCGAATTTTATCCCTGGATCAGTTATTTCCAAATCAGGAGCACAATTAGGTTTCTGTGTGAATGCTAATGAGCCAAACTTTAGAGAAACTAGGTTAAGTGGGAGAACGAATGTAAAGTTTTTCACCTCACAAAAAACTTCCGAGCGTTCAACTTTGAGCGTTGCACTTGTTGTTTCATCTGTTTTAAAAGGACCAAAGTCCTTGAGAATTAGGTTCGACCATTCCATCGTCGCTCCAAGGGGATTTCCTGGCTCTTGGATAATCTTTGGAGGATCTACCTGTTTGATTAATGATTCAAGTGGCAAACCAAGCAGTGTCGCTCCGGAGTATATCTCTGATAGCGGAAGATTGTCATACACTGGAATGGGCCCGCTGGTCCGTGAGATCTTATTTGCACTAAATCTAGGAGCCAATAATCCTCCCGAACAATTCGGACGATCAGTGAAATCAATATGAATTTTATCAATTTTATTGAATGGCTCAAAAGCCAAATCCTCATTAACTCCATCTAAAAACGTTTGGGTGAACTTTAGTGATATTGGACTAATAAATTTGTGTGGCTGTAATTCTCGTAAAGCAGGAAGTTCAACTGTAAACCGTTCCACCTTAGGTATTAGCTTGCCGGCATGTAGATCTATATCCATACAAAGTTCTTGCACTTCGTAAATGTCTTGAACGTTCCCAGATCGTCGATTATCTCGAATCATATCAATTGGAACACCGGGAAGATCAATGGTTCTGTATCTATCCCACAGATCTTTGGCCTGTTGTAATTTTGCTGACAAATCCCCTCTTACGAAAACTAATGGGACATTGAAAAAAACGTCACCATTGGAGCCCGTCAAGCGTATCGGAAAATACAATGGCTTACATCCAACAGCATGTGGAATGAATAAATCTCCTCCAGCACACGGATCAATCTGGAAGCTATTTGAGAGAATTTCAATTTTATCGAACGGAAATTCACGTGTTAATATAGGATCGTCAACTGCTCCTCGGACGGGCTCGGTAATCACAAGCCTTCCATTATAAACAAGACCAGTATCAGTTCCTTGGGATGGATTCTCATTGATAAAGTCACGTTCAATAAAAGTTTCCACTCGCGCTTTGTGCCCGAAGGGAAATAGCACTCCCGTCGCCAATGTACGTACCTTTTGATCCCTGCCTAGTACAACCTCGTGATCCCACTCAAAATCAGGCCATTTCACAGTGGCTGAAAGCGTCCCACCTAGTGTACTAAGTTCAAGTCGTTTCGAATATGGAAGTTTATGTGGATAACGTAAGCTGTTTGTTACAATCTTCTCCCTGTCCACTTGGGGAAGAGGTGTGTAACCATGGTTGTAGTGATCCACCATGTCACCTGGTATGGATTTAAGTGGTAAAAGCGAGAGAGCCGCATCCTCTTTATCTCCATCACTTGCCCTAAGCCGTGTATGCCATAGCCCTGTCACCCCCTTGCTTGACTTCACTGGGAGTACGGGGTGTTCAGACACAACAATACCATTGCCAGACTTTGTCACTGGCCTCACAATAAGCTTCCATGGTAGCTCTATAGCTGTTTCTTGCAGTACCATTGGTGGATAAATGACCTCCAGGTCTGTCAGCGCCCCTAAAATCCCTTGTACGGTGAGCTCAATGTAGGTACGGGCAGGTACTGCAAACTTGACTCTGCTTATACCTGATCGTTGTTTCGGAATATAGGTCCAAGGATTCAGAGGCCACCTACCTCGAGGCCAAACCTGTTCCTCAATGACCTGCGGAGGGAAACTAAGAGTGAACTCAGCATCTTCATTAGCATACAGCATTGGTATATCTCCATAATACATGTCGTCCTGCATATATAGCTCAAAACCATCCCCCCAGTTCACACCAATGTGGACCATGTCTTCTCGTCGAACAATCAATAATTTCGTCATGACTTTCACCTCCGTTTAATTTAAATAAATTTTCAAGATATACCTTCATACCTCTGACTATTATCTTCGAATTACAGTTCAGGTGGCATCTTTATACGTTTCTTTGGTAACCTCTCTAGTCACTCCTTTTTTTGTATGAACATAAAATCGAGTTAATAAATAAGCGGTGCTAAATTATAAATCTGGTTGTTTTTTTAATTGGTAGGTCTGATTTACAGACAACAAATTAATGTTATTATGGTCGCTATTAAAAAGAAATATACCCGGATATATGTTTTTAGAGTCTTTAATATAAGCTTTCCATTCTTTCTTTTAATAGCTGTTTTTTTATAAAAAAAACCTCACATGTAGTATGTAAGGAGATTGTCCCATGGGCTATTTACAAATTGTAGGTAGGGAATATTTAACACTTACGAAGTGGGAGACTTCTTTCGGATGAAAGTTAAATTTATAAGAAGGGCGGTGTTTCCTCATGTCTGCTAAAAGAAGCGTCAGTGAGGAAGAGATTATGAAAGCAAAGGGAAACTGATTTTGAAAATAAAAAAATTAATGTTGTCCAGTTTTTAATTTACGATGATGAGGGATTCCGTTTTGGAGACTTAAAAACCGTTTCATCAAAACGGCAAATTTCCATAGATGATCATTTAATATTAGAATTAAGGCGTTTTAAAGCATAACATCAAGGTTAATAAAGTGACACTCTCCACATGTGTCGACTACTGATGACTACTTTATTCGACAAAAAAGGGTTAGAAAAACGATAATGGATAATAATATCCTTGTTTTCCTTCACCTCGATCTTATGAATAAGCTTATGAAGTAACTCTGGTGTAATATCTTTTATATCTATAATCTTTTTTAGTTCGTTTTGGACTTTTTGAAGCATCTTTGTATTTTCCGTGTAACGCTTCAATATATCTTTCTTTTGAAGTGTTTCTGATTGAAGTTTTTTAATTTCGTTTCTATTTTCATTGACCGCATCATCATATTCAACTTTGTCTATAACTTCATAATAGGTAGTATGCTTGCTTTTTCCATCACAAAGGTCATAACGTTCCTGATTGGTTATATTAGCATGAAAATTTTTTATATGGACATAATATTATCGATCTACAGATATACTTCTCACTATATCCCGACTAAATAAATTTAAGTGAAAGGAGCACTGTGTGACATGGCTATTATAAAATCTGCAATTTTATGGCCTGATGGGAAGATTTACTTTTTTGATGGCTCAGGTCAGTATTATGAATATGACATTCAAAGCGAGACATTTAATCCCAAAGCGAAATCTGTTCAAACAGATTGGCCCGGGTTAGGAGGATTATTGTTCTCGGGTGCCATTGTCTGGCCAAAACCTCCAAACCAGAAAGCATATTTTTTTGAACGCGATCGATTTTATACTTATAAAATTGGATCTGGTGTTGACGGGTATTCAAAACCAACAAATTTAAATTTTAGAGGAATATTATCAGGACCATATTCTGATTACCGTATCGATGCCGGGGTGTTATGGCCAAACGGATTTGTATACTTTTTCCAACATGATCGCTATTATAAATATGATATTAATCAAAATAAGGTCGTAAGCGGTTATCCGCTTTTTATACAAGATTATTGGCCAGGCCTGTGGACAACAGGACAGGATATAACAGCTGGTTTTGTTTGGCCTAAGTTAGTAAATGGAAGACAAAAGGCCTATTTCTTTACTACAACCTCATATTTTCAATACGACATTCTTGACGACAAGGTTGATGACAATTACCCAAAACAGGCTGCTGGAAAGTGGGTCCCATAATCGGGCGCGATTGTGGAATAAATAATAAATAAAGCCCCTTGATTTAAAGGGGGCTTATACTCACTGCTACATTCTTTATTTATCTTTCCTTACAAGTAGTGAACAGCTCTCCACGTGCATAGTTTGTTTAAACTTAATATTTTATAATGCTTGAATATATCTTAAAATATTTTATAATATAGTACAATCGTTGGAATATAAAGTATTAAACACCTGTTTATGATTTTAGATATCTCAACTCAATATATTATATTTTACACATGGGTGGCAAGTGGGTGGCATTTTTAATCTTGCCACCCATATTATTTTAAAAGAAATATATAGGAAATTTATTTTTAACACTATAAAATTCTAATTTTCTAAATCTATAGTTTCCTTATATCTACTCTGTTTTAAATATACAAGCCTATCTTGAATGCAGGTACTAAATAATGTTATCAAAAGGATGATTATTAATATGACAAAAGGAGCGAATACTGAAAACATCAAGAATAATGAATTAATAACCCAATATAGTCTGCTTCCACAATCTAGCTTAATTTCTTCTCCTTCTCTTAATTGAACATCTATTTTCTTACTCTTGCTCCAATCTATTTTCAATTGTATGCAATAATTTCCTGGTGTTACTTCTAAAACTTTTTCTTCTCCATTAGATATGGTGTCAACTATTTTACCATCAACTATTATTTTAAATTTCCTCAACCCATTTGTATATTGAGATGTTCTAACTATATGTATTTTAGAAAAATTCGAATGTCCCATAGAATATCCCCCTATATTATATAATCTATAAATACTAATACCTAAATTGAGATTGATCATCTTATCAACATTATGTTCTTTAATAAAAACTATTTTCTCTGTCTCTTCTTTACTCCTCAAGTTTATCAATCATTTCTATTTCATACTGTGTAGTCTCATCTTTCTTCTTTATTATATTTTGTGTTAATCATAGGTTAATTTAAAGTTTCTCTCAATACATGTGTTTCTAAGTCTGCTAGCCTAACTGGTATTGGCAGTCTACTATCTTTATTTACCAACTCCATTACAATTTTATTACTTGTTTCTAAGTCAATGTAATTTCCACAAGAAATAAATATAGGTTTTACATCTTTTCTTGTTCTTACTACTCTACCGTATACTTCCTCATTTATTAAAATATCCTTATAAGATCCTTTTTCATTTTCAGGCATTATATAATCTACTCCATCTATTTTTAAATAAGATTTAGCTACTCCTATAGTAGGCTTATTTAAAAATAATGATGCATGTGTTGCTATACCCATATGATTATAGTGAAGATATCCATTACCATCAAATAAAAATACATCTGGTTCCAAATTTAATTTTTCAGCAGCTTCTATTATTAAAGGAATTTCTCTAAAAGCCAAAAATCCTGCAATATAGGGAACTGTTATCTTTCCATGGCTATAAACTTTCTCTATAACCTCTTTAGTCTTATAATTTAAAACTATAATGCTACAAGCTCCATATGTTTCTCCATCTTTTTCCCAGTAAGCTAAGTCTACCCCTGCGCAAATATTTATTCCATTTTCTTCAATTCTATTTTTTAGTTCAATTTTGCCCTTTAAGTCATTTTGTATTTTAACAAAATCATGTTCATCATTATAATTAAATCTATGTATATACTCTATTTTCATATTTTTATCTCCTTCAAGTACTATTTATTTAAAAGCTAACTAAATTATTATTCTAATTTATTTGTTCCTTATTTTCACCTTTGCACCACGCTCTAAACTTCAATAGTGTTTTATAATCTCATTTTTGATTATCAGGATCAAATTTTCTACTTTTAACAAGATTACCCTTTCCATTCCATTCTTTATAGTCAAGCTCAATTCCTAACTCATAATTAGCAATTGATTTTATTAAACCATTTTGATGCCAATAAGTTTTACTTCCATTATTTACTCCTCTTTTTGATTCATATTCACACATAAGTTCTCCTGTAGTATACCATTCTCTACATATGCCATTATTAAATCCATTTTCATATGGTGTCAAACTTCGTAATTGTCCTTCTGGATATAACTCATACCTCAGTCCAGTAAATGGCTTCTCTTTATAAAAAAGCATATCACCACAATAAATGTATTCTAAAAGTTCTACATTTATTGCATACTTAAATAAATCAACATTTGCACCTCTATTTTTACAGCTGCCCATTATAAACTACTCTCCTTTGACATTACTTTATATCTTAATATATATTCCTTATTAATATTTCTAACCCTTAGACTCTATATGCTCTTCCTTTTTCCATAAATCACAATAAACATATCTTTAGATATTAACCTTAGGTTTGAAACATATTAGTATTATTCATTATTTATCGAAAAAATATATCCTTATTTTACCATAAATTCTATGCTCCATGGCTTAAATAAAATATAAACAGCTCTTTTTAACTACTCAATATTTATTTATAAAAAATACAAGAGTAAAGGATTCTCACTCTTGTATTTTTTGATTTTTATTTAAATATGTAATCCAAATGATAAAAAGGACTAAAAGAAAACTTAGTATTTTATAATCTAGCGTATCCGTTGATATGTCAGATATTGAATAACTATGTATGCTTTTATATAGCTTAACTTAATATATTATATTTTACACATGGGTAGCAATTTTAATTTTGCCACCAATAAGGATCAGAATAGAAGGGGTAAATAAAAGAGCTCATTCTTACAAGTTATTAGGATAATTGAAATAGCTCCTAGGACATCTAGGAGCTATTTGCTTAAAAACCAATTTCTTGTACGTTTGAACCATCAAGCTTTACACGATGAAATACAGAGTAAATATTTGAACCATCTATTCTATGCATTACTTCATAGTATATCCAATTCTCTGCTACATCTTCGAGTCTATTTATTCCTTCTACTAATAAAGTCTTTTCTGTTCCATCCTTCTTTATTTTATAAATATCGCCTCCATCAACCCACTTGTTGACATCAGGGTGCTGTGTATAGTAAACCCAATCTCCTGATACTCTTATATCAAATGCAGCAGATTTGGCAAGTACAGTCTTTTCTGTTCCATCTAACTTTATTTTGCATATGTCCCCATAGTCGTGATTAGGAGAAATCTCAATAAAATATATCCATTCTCCATCTATCCTAAATTCCCTGGCATTAACCTCTGTAAGTGCATTTACATCAGTTCCATCAGTCTTCATTCTATATATCTTCGAATTATTATAAATATCATCTATATAATAAATCCATTCACCTACTACAGTAACATCTTTACTACTTCTGTTATTAATCTTAGTTCTCTGTGTTCCGTCTTTTTTGACTTTATATACTTTATTATCATCACTCGAATTCTTATAGTAAATCCAATCTCCTGCTAAGTTAATATCATATGATTTATCTGTAACTATCTTTGTCTTATCTGTTCCATCAGTTTTTATTCGTGTTAAATGTCCTTCTATTCCATCTTTTAAATAGATATAGTCACCCTCTAAAACAATGTCGTAGCTCCATTGTTGATTCAATACTTTTTTATTTGAACCATCTTCTTTCATTTTATACAAATGAAATGTGAACTTATCTAGTGTTACATAATAAATCCAATCTCCATTCTGAACTACATGTCTACCTACCTTTATTTGATTTGTTCTATTATTAGGCTTGCTAATATTTAAATCACTTGGATTTTCGATTTCACTACCTTGTCCAGTAAACAAATCAATAATTTCATCAATAAGCACTTTATCTTTGGTATTATCTAAAATCTTATCTACATCACTGATTATAATTAATCCTCTATCATAAAATAATTGTTTTCCTAAAGCATCTGACAATGCTCTTAATGGAATAAAAGTTCTACCATTAATAGATTGCGCTGCCACTTCTAGTTCGTGATTATTTCCGTTGATGTTTATGGATTTATTTCCAAGTTTTAGTTTAATTACTTTATCATTAGAAGTAACTGTGATAGTAGAAGTATTTCCATCCCAATCTACTTTTGCACCCAAAGCTTCAGAAATAAATCTTACTGGCACCAAAGTTCTACTATTAATTATAATCGGTTTTACTTCTAAATTCGTAGAATCAACACTTGAATATTGTCCGTTTACTATTGATTTAGAACTTCCCACAAATAATACTATCGCATTCTTCAGTTTTTCCTCTGCACCTGATGATAGCTTTACTGATTCAGCGTTAGCATCAATCACTGGTACAAATGATACTAATATTGCTAGTAATAGCATAAAAGCTAGGTTTTGTTTTAAATTCTTCATCCTATTGTCCTCCCTTTATAGATTAATCCTAATTTAGTATAAGTATGATCTCAATTTAACGCCATCAAACCATGCTTATATTAAACTATACTCACATTTCCATTAGTTAAATTTTACAACATTCTACATTTTTGGTAAAGACACCATATAATGTAGGTATTCATTATATATACAATATGTGGTATATTCCCTATGAAAACTCTTATTATTTATACTATATTTTTAAAAAGTCTATTATTAACTTTTTTCATTCACTGAAATATTTAATATTATCCTTTTTAAAGCAATATTATATAAACCATACATATATTTTTTCATGCTTTAATGCAACCTTTTTATTTTGTATGCATACTTTGTGTGCACCCTTTTTATCAAAGCTATCTTATTCAAACATATTGCAAATGCTTTATTTAATTCCCTACGTATTTGAGTTTGAGTTGTTTTTTAATTAAGTTCGTTTGTTTTGTATTTAGTATAACTTTATTTTGGAGTACTCCTTTTAAAATTCATCTATATCATTGAGATTTCAATGTTTTATCTATATTTTTTATTTGAGTTGTTTTGAAGTACTCCATTAGCACTTTAAATTTACTCCATTCAAATCTATTGCAAACACTATATTTAAACCAATTTGGACTATTTTATATTTGAGTTTGTTTTGTAACGGTATATAAAGATTTAAGGGAGCGTTGCAAATAATAACTATTCTATAAACCTATTGAAAACACTGTACTTTAATCAATCTCAAACGTTACATATTAGAGTTGGTTTTTTTCGGAGTACTCCATTGAGTTAAAAGAGCGTTGCAAAATAAGATTAGATAATAGAGCTATTGAAAATTCTACATTCAAACCTATTAAGCCAACTATATCTTTGAGTTGTTTGTTTTGGAACGTTCCATAAATCAAAAGGAACGTTCCCTATTTTTCATGTGGAACGCTCCTTTTAACTACTATCTTAATTTTTAAGATTAATTATTGAATTATTTATCTTTTATTTAGTGTTCATCAGTATAATCAACTAATCTAGTAAAACACATTATATTACTCTTCACTATTAATACCTATTTTTAAAACAAAGTCTTCAAATTCCTTTAATATTTCTTGTAGGGTATGTTCATCTACTCCATAGTTTATACTTTCATTTCCTTCTAGATATATACCATTAATTCTAGACTTTAGACTATTCTTTATTGAATTAATAAATGGATTAAAATCTAGTTCCCCAGTTGGTTTATTATACGGAAAGTCTCGACCTATATCACCCGGAACTACATCTCCTGATTTTTGAATTAAACATAATTCTTTGTCTATAAGCATCATAGCTTTTCCTATAGTATTCTTAAATTTTCTTTCATTCAATGGAGAATATCTGGATTCTGTTTACCTAGAATCTAAATTTTATAAAATACGTGTTTTAAAACAATAAAAACAATTCCAAATAAACAACATTCATAGATGTCTACGCTGTTTATTTAAGCTATACTTTATAAAACAAAACTAAAAAAGACAAGGTTACTTTTTAGAATAGAACAGCGATTATATATATGAAAAGGTAGAACACAGGTATATAAACTACAAAATCTAAAACCATACTTTACATTGATAAAAAAAGTATGTTATTGTAATTTCTGGGATTATTCTGTGGTAGCTATAATACACGGCAACTCAATCACATTTTTTAACAACAATTATCTAAATATATTGTAATTACTATGTTTTTGTTTTGATAAATTCAGGTTTGTACGTGGCTAAAACTACCCTAGAATTAAACTAAATAAAAATTACGCCTATGGCTGTGATTAAGGGGGAACATTCTAATGAAAAAAATATCGAGAGTATTATTAGCTTTTGCAGTAATGATTATTATGACCTCTAATCAATTGTGTTTTGCAGCAGATGAAACTGTATTTACTGATTCTGAAGTAAATGCTATAGCAGATAAGTTTAATGTCGAAGTACTGGATTCTAAGGATTTAGACTTAGATAGCTTGAAAAGTAACGAACATGTAGTGAACGTAAAAAACTTAGAAGAGTTAAATGATGTTTTATCTCAAGATGATTTTAAATATGAGGAAATTCAAAATGAAGATAGAAATGTTTATCTTGAAGATATGAAAATAAGAAATAAAAGAAGTTCTTCTTCAACAAAATCAATAACATTGAATGAATATATAAATCAAGCAGATGAACTTGTTTTAAAAGCTTCAGTAAGAGCAAAATATTCTACATCAGGTAACCAAAAAAAATGGGTTTCTGTTGATAGTTATTCTTTAAAGGAGCACTCAAATAAACAATGGTTAGTACTATCTAAAGTAAAAAGAGTATCAGCTAATATAAGCAGTTCAAGTAAAATAAAGTTTAGTTACAAATGTCAATTAGACCAATATTTAATTATACCTATTCCAGGTGTTGATAAGGTGATAAAGAAAAAAGTAGGATCTCAAGATGTAAGTGGTAATGTTTATTTCTATACTTCAAGCATATGATTGGATTTAAATTTTATGAATAAAGACATATTAAATATAGGTATTTTCTGTTTTGGAATGATATTGTTTTTTCCTTTAATTAATAGGTTTATTAGAAGGATAATATCTGTAATGAAAAACAAAAAATAAAATATAAGTAGGAAAATTTTCCTACTTATATTTTATTTTTTGACATGTTATAGACTAGGGGTACGGCGACTATATATGCTGAATAGGGTCACTTAATAAATACTGTAAAAAGAGCACGGTTTTATCTTAATGCTACTATAGTAAATATTAGTGTCTTAAAGCTAAATTGCTCTTTAAAAATAGTCCTAAAATCAAAACGCATAAATATAAAATGATAAATGAGTTATAGATCTGTAATTAAGTTGTTTTTTTAATATCTACTTTGCGTCTGGTGACACGGTTGCTGGTACTACCCCTTATATGACAAGCCATATTAAAAGGTTTGGTGAATATATTATAGATTTAGATGAAATTCCTGAGCCTATAAATAGATTTGATATTGAGGAAATAATTAGAACCGGTGACTAAGTAAAATAGTACATCTTGGTAATTGTTTTTATACATTTCTATTGCTAAAAATATGATATGTAAATTTTTTTCATGACCTAATTTATTGACTATATATGAGCATGATAACATTTCTTTTTATTACGTCGTAAGGTAAAATTAAAACAAATAGTAATATATAGTGTATTGGTTAGGATATTAAAGGGAGTGATGAAATGAAAAAAAAGCCAATAATTTTTATCGTATTTATATTAATTATTTTTACATATGGATATGAGAAAAATAAAGAAAATGTAACTTCAATTGAGCAACTTACATATACAGATAGAGAAAATCTTTTACTAAAATCAGAAGGAGTAGACCATAGTTATATTTTTAAGATTAATAATTTAGAACCTAGTTCAACGTATCAATTTGAATGTTGGTCAGAGTATTATAAAAATGGACAACTTGATAATAAACTGGAAATTTTAGAACAACCTCAAACTTTTGTAATAGGTCAGAAAAGCTCCGATGGATATATTTTGTTAAATATACAGGAACATTCAAATGCATTAAACTGTATTTTAAGTGGAGATAATCATAACAATTTTATCATAATAAGCGGATATAAAAATGAAAGTTTTAAGTTTAAAGGAGTAATAACTGCCTTAAAAGAAATGAAAATTTCACAAAATAATGAGATATTGCTTTTAGCATCTGCAAATGGTAAAAATGCTTCATTCGGTATTCCAATTAATCAGCAAAAGAAATTAATTCAAGATGACATAAAAAAGAATGATGAAGTATATTTAATAAAATGCAAGTTAACAAAAATTCACTAGGTAAAGCAGCATATAATAAAGCATGATAATCTCCCCAGAAGAGAACATTATTTATATAACCAACTTGTTATACAATAGTAGAGAAGTATGTAAAGTCGTTATAATTAGCGTTTTTTTTCGACTGTGTATCATTAAAGGGTTTATTCTAAATAGAATTTGCATTTAAAAATAATAAAACCGATAACTATGTAATTTTTCACCATAAAGTTACCGGTTTTTACACGTATCTCGGTGTCCCCCCCTAAACTTTAATAAATTTTTTATATCTATTTCTATTGAGTAATATTTTATGATTTAGTATATTATAGATATAGAAACTAAAATATAATAATTAAAGAGCAGAAAAAACTGCTCTTTTTTTAGAAGGTTTCACAGAACATACATTCGGGAGGAGGATTAAAACATGCAAGGCGGTGTAAGAAAAAGGGGCAATACCTGGTACTATTATTTCGAAGCTGGCAAAGTTGATGGTAAAAGAAAAAAGATTGAAAGAAAAGGAGGTAAAACCAAGAAAGAAGCTCTTGAAGCTCTAAGAAAAGCTTTAGATGAATTTGATAAATGCGGTTCTACAGTTGATGAAAGTAATATAAGTGTAGCTGATTATTTTGACTATTGGTTCAATGAATATGTTCTAATAAACTGTAAGTATAATACTCAACAAGGATATAAAACTATTATAGAAAGACATATTAAACCTACATTAGGATTTTATAAACTAAAAACTTTAACCCCTGCTATGCTGCAAGAATTTCTAAATAAAAAATATAGAAATGGATTCACAAAAAATACACTTAAAGGTTTCTATGGTGTCTTCTCTGGAGCTTTGAAAATGGCTGTATATCCATATCAATTTATCAAACAAAATCCGATGCAATACACTTCTATGCCTAAATATGATACTAGAAAAACTGATAAAGATAATTTAAAGGTTATAACTTTAAATGACTTTGATAAGATCATAGATAGATTTCCTTTTAAAAGTAACTTCTATATTCCTTTACAAATTTCTTTTAATACTGGGATGAGAGCTTCAGAGGTATGTGGTCTTACTTGGGATTGTATAGATCTTGAAGAAGGTAAAATCAAAGTTGAAAAAATCATCCTTAAAAAAGGTATGGAATGGTGTTAAACAGTTAGTTCTCAAAGAGAAATAATAATTGAAAAGACATTAATTGATATTCTTAAAAAATATAAAAAGCATCAATTAGAAAATAGGCTTAAATATGGCCAATACTATAGTAGTAATTTATATAATTTTGAAGAAGCTAAAAAACAGTATAATAGTACTGATTTAGTTTGTACTAAGGAAAATGGAGAGTTAATATCTACTGATAGCTTAAAATATTTAAGCAGAGTTGTAAATTATGAGCTTGGTATTAATTTTAATTTCCATTCTTTAAGACATACTCATGCTACTATACTTTTAGAAGCTGGAGCAAATATAAAAGATATTCAAACTAGATTAGGTCACAGTAAGTTATCAACAACTATGGACACTTATTCACATGTTACAAGCAAAATGAATGAAGATAGTGTAATTAAATTTGAGCAATCTTTAAAGTCTAAAGTAAAGTAATTTGCCACCGAGCGAAAACCGACGGTGGCAAATGGGTGGCAAATCATTAAATTTTCAATATCAAAATGGCTCAACGCCAGTTATTTCCTCACTATCTTAGCTACAGTTTCAACATGCATAGTATGAGGGAACATGTCTACAGGATGTATTTCTTCACACTTATAGCCTCTCTCATCTAGATAAGCTAAGTCTCTTGCAAGAGTTGATGGATTACAAGATACATACACAATCCTACTCGGATTCATACTAACTATAGTGTCTAGCACCCTCTCATCACAGCCTTTACGAGGTGGATCAACTACAACTATATCAGCAACCTTTCCATCTTTATACAACTCAGGAACAACCTCTTCTGCCTTTCCTGCATAAAACTCAGTATTATCTAAATTATTCATATTGGCATTTACCTTAGCATCTTCTATAGCCTCTTCAACTATCTCTATTCCATATACCTTCTTAGCCTTTTTAGCTAAGAATAAAGATATAGTTCCTATACCGCAGTATATATCAAATACATTTTCATCACCTGAAAGATTTGCATACTCTAAAGCCTTGTTGTATAAAACCTCAGTTTGTATAGGATTTACTTGGAAAAAGGATAGAGGCGATATATTAAACTTAAGATCCTCTATGTAATCTTGTATAATTCCTTCTCCATATAAAATTTTGTTTTGTCTTCCAAGTACCGCATTCCCTTTTTTAGTATTAACATTTAAGACCAAAGTCTTAAATCCATCTATATTCTCTTTTAAATCTTTTATAAGTGCATCTACATTAGGAATCTTTTTAGCATTGGCTACAAGAACAACCATAACCTCTTTCGTTTTAAATCCAACCTTAGTAACTAAGTGTCTTAAAATTCCTTCATGTTTTATCTCATCGTATACACTAACATTATTTCTATCTATATAGTTCTTAACTACATCAACTATCTTATCATTCATATCATGCTGTATTACACACTTATTCATAGGTATTATATCGTGGCTTTTCTTTTTATAAAAACCTAGTACAGTTTCACTACCTCTTTTTCCTATTGGAAATTGAGCCTTATTTCTGTATCTAAAAGGCTTATCCATTCCTATAGTATCATGCACCTTAACACCTTCAATTTTACCTATTCTCTTAATAGTCTCTTTAACTGAATTAGTTTTTATATCAAGCTGTTTCTGATAATCAAGATGCATAACTTGACATCCTCCACAATCTATTAACTCATCCGAACATTCTCTATCAACTCTAAAAGGAGACTCTTCTATAATCTTAACAATTTTACCTTCTGCATAATTCTTCTTACTCTTTATTATCTTAACCTCTATTTTATCCTGTATAAGCCCGCCTTCAACAAATACAGTAAATCCTTCAAACTTTCCTATTCCAACTCCAGTATGCCCTATATCAACTATATCAACCGTATACTTTTCACCTTTATTTAACATGATTTATCTCCTTCTTATTTAAAATATCATCTATTAATATTACCAAAAAACAATATATCTATCAACTCAGAATATCATAAAAGTTCTAAACTCAATGTGTTAAGACAACAAACTTTCTTAATTATTGTTTTTTGTCTTTTTTAGAGGTAGTTTAGATATCCCACAGAATCGAATAAAAAAGCTAAATATAAAAAAGCCTTCTCTTAAAAGAAGACTTTTGGTATAAATGTTATAATTGCTATATAAATAAATCCTTACTTTTGTATCCTCTATAAAGCTGAGTCATAGCTACTAAAAGTAGTACGCAGGCAAGAATAGGTGGTACAGTAACTAATGCCTTTGCAGTAGCTAAACTTCTTCCCGTATCAGTTATAACCTTACTAACTGCTTCTTGATAATTAGCCATTGCATATACACCATATCTTATCCATATAAATGAAGTCATAAGTCCAACAGGTACTAAAGACATACTCATATAAAGACCATTTATAGATCTACTCTTAACTCCCTTAATACCTAAATACATAGGAACGAAAAATACTGCAGGAAGTACGAATCCAAAATATTGCGGAGATAATCCTAAAAATAGTATTGCTGTAAATATGAATGATCTGTAGTATTTATTTACATATTCTGTACGTCCTTCAAAATCTGCCTTAGCAGCCTTTAAATATCTTATATATACCTCTATGTTGTCCCCGTTTTTCTTATTGTTTTTATTATTTTTTATTTCCTTTACAAGGTCTTTTCCTTTACTACATAAAGAATCATATACGTCACTTAAATTTGTAGGTATTTCTAATTTCTCGTATTGGCTATATAGTTTATTTAATTGACTAATATATTTTTCCTTTCTAGACTCTTTAATTGTCTTTAGACCTTTAGTTAAATCCGTTAATTGGTTTAATGTGTTCATTAATGTCAGAGCTTTCATTAGATTCACCTCCAAATGTATTTTAGAAGATTCAGAATAATATTTTAATTCATTGTATCATATTTTTCTAATAATTTAAACAACTATGTTCATCTTATATTTTAAAACCCCACCTTATCGGTGGGGTTATATATCTACTTTTTCTTTAATAGAGGTCTTAGTGTAATTGCTATACAACAAAGTATAACAGTCCATATTATTAGCATGAAACCAAGCGCTGTACCAGTCATAATTAATCCCTCCTAATTATATACGTATAGAAACTTTATTCTCAGAAAGTTCTTTGCCGTATTTTCTTTTAATAGATTTATAAGATTGCATAAATCCTACAATCAACACTACAATTATAACTACTCTGGCTCCATTAACCCAAGGTACTAATGCTGGAGTATTTTCAACAAATGATGGAACTGCTCTAAAGTATCCAGCTTTAATATAATCAAGTGTAGAGAAGAATAATATTACAAATGTAGTTAAAGGAGTTAGTGCTTGATGGAATAATTTAAAGAACCACTTAGGAATCTTCCAAATTCCACCCTTGTTCATTTCAATTAAAGCTTTTTCTCCCATTAACCATGCACAAGCTATAACCTCAACTGCTGCAAGAACAATTAATAAATACGAACCTATCCAGTTATCTATTTCTGTTAAGTAAGCAAGATCTGCAGTCTTTGTCATTATACTTTCAAGTCCAACAGGTAGACCTAATATAATATATGCTACGAATATAATCCATGCACCCTTACTTCTAGCTACTCCCATATCTTCTTCAAGTAAAGCAACTAAGTAGTTGTACATTGCTATTGCTGAAGTAAATCCTGCGAAGAATAATAAGAAGAACCATAAAGCTCCTACGAATTGTCCTCCACCCATAGTTCTAAATACGTTAGGAAGTGCTATAAATGCAAGACCAACACCTTGACCCATTCCATCAGGTCCCATGAATGCATAAGCTATAGGAATAACCGCAGTTCCTCCAAGTATAACTTCTGCGAACTCATTAAGTGAAACTGTTGCAAGTGATGAAACTATGATATCATCATCAGGCTTTAAGTAAGAAGCATAGTTTGCTATAATACCCATACCAACTGATAATGTAAAGAATACCTGACCTGCTGCTGCAACTATTGACTTCCATGTAAATGTTGAAAAGTCAGGGTTCCAAATAAAGTTAAGACCTTTCATAGATGACCAATCAGGATTAACTGGACTTCCCATAGTTAAAGATCTTATTGCAAGAACAATACCAAAAGTATAAAGAACTGGCATCATAAGCTTAGCCCAAGTTTCTATACCCTTTTGAACTCCACGCATAACTGCGAATCCAAGTCCTGCTAAAGCTATTACCCAGAATGTAAATACCATAGATGGGTTTTGAATATAATTTACAAATACTTCTCCAGTTGAAATACTCATATCTGAGTATCCACCAGTTAGTGATAAGAATCCATAACCAAGTGACCAACCTATAATGTGGTTATAATATGAGTTAACAAGGAGTGTTACTGCAAAAGCAAACGATCCTGCTACTGCTCCTATTATAGCTGCATTTCTAGGTTTTGTTCCTTCTCTAGCTTGTAAATAAACCATTGGTCCAAGTGTACCATGACCATACTTACCACCATAACGACCTAAGTTCCACTCAAGAAGCATTACAGGTATACCAAGTACAATAATTGCAATAAAATAAGGAATCATGAATGCTCCACCGCCGTTGCTAGCAGCTTGATACGGGAATCTCCAGAAGTTTCCTAGTCCAATAGCATTACCTGCCATCGCTAGTATAAGACCTATCTTGGACCCCCAGTTTTCTCTTGAATTTGACATTTAGCTGTTCCCTCCTTTAATCATTTTAGTTATTTTTTATATGATATGCATATTATAGATATTTTATACATATCCTAAGTTATTTAATAGTTATTATACTATTTAGAATTGTATAAATCAATTTATTTTTCAAATTTTTCTGAAATTTATTTTTTAACAAAGAAAACCCTAGATTGTATACAATCCAGGGCATATCCTCTATTATTATGTATTTTGTATTCTAGATTTACTTATTTCTTTATTTAATTCTACTGATAATTCTTGTAAGTAATCTGATGAACTTGCAACCTTTTGTATATCACCTGCTTGTTGATAAATAGATGCACTTACCTCTTGTGCTCCTGCCGATGCCTCTTCTTTTATATTAGATATTCTTTGTATAGTATCAACTATATTTAATCTATCCTCATTTAAACGCTCAACATACTGACCTATAAATCTTATTTTTTCTATTATTTCACTTGTAGATTCTTTTATTAAATTAAACGAATTATCTACACATTCAACAGTGCTCGATTGTTTCAGATTACTTTGTTTAAGCGTATTTATTATATTAACAATATTATATATATATATCTGCATATGATCTAATATATTCTTTATATCATCAGCTGCATTATTGGAGCTTTCTGCAAGTTTTCTTATTTCGTCTGCAACTACTCCAAATCCTCTGCCTGCCTCACCTGCACGCGCTGCTTCAATAGATGCATGAAGCGCTAACAAACTAATTTGATCAGCTATGTCTGTTATAGTATCTAATATTATAGATATATTTTTAGCCTTTTTATTCAGTTCAAACACTGCCATCTGAGCCTGTACTGTGTTTTTATTGCTTAGTTTTGTGCTACTACTTAACTCATCTATAACCTTTGAGCTATTTAAATTAGCCTTGTCTACATTCTCTACATTTTTTAGCATATCGTGTGTATTGCTTAAAAGTTCTTTGAGCTTATTGGATAAATCATTGGCTAAATTCGCCCCTTTTTCAGCTTCATTAGCTTGTTGTATAGACTCACTGGCTATTTCATTAACAGTAATAGATATAGCTTCTGCTGATAAATTTGTTTCATTTGATATTTGTGATAAATCTTGAGATGACATGTTGACTTTTTCCGACATACTTTGTGTATTTTTTATCAATTCTGAAACATCATCCAACATATCATTCAATCCTTCCCCTATTTTAGAGATTTCATCATTGTTTTGTTTTTTACATTGACTGCCATAAATAGTAGTTCCTCTATTCCAATATACTTTTTATACCATTTTATAATATATCATACAGGAAAATCTTCCTCTTTTAATTATGAGGAAGATTTTTAATTTAACTCATTTTTTATTCCGTTGAAATAAAGTTTTATTATTTTATCTATTTTTTCTATAGTAAAATCATTATCATATACAATCATAGTAAGAATCCCTCTTAATATTAATTCATATGCATACATTATATTTTTCATTTTTTCTTCATCATAATTTTGATTATTTGATGCTTTTTTTATATTAATATAAATACATTGATAAATTTTATATTTAGTTATATCAAATTTGAATTCTTTCTCTAAGCTATATGGTGGAAAATACATAACCATATTCCAAAATTTTGCCAAAGTCATATTATTATTAAAGTAATCAGCAAATTTATATATTATTTGGTATAATATTTCTTCTAATTCGTATTCCTTTATATCATAATATATATTTTCTATGTATATATTTAAGTTTTTAGTTTCATCTTCTAATATAGAAAAAAATATCTCTTCTTTACTTTGAAAATGACTATATATAGAGGGTTTTTTTATTCCTACTTTTTCTGCTATTAAAGATAGAGTTGTCTCGCAATACCCTCTTTCTGCTATAAGCTCAAGAGATGCTTCTTTTATTTTTTTTGCTGTCATTAGATAATCCTCCATTAATAATTCAATATTAATAAATTAACTAATATATTTATCGTCATAATTATTATATTTTTTATATATTTCTTATGGAAAATTAATGTAATTTTTATATTATTGTAAATTCTTTCTATAAAAAAAAGCAAGCGTACGCTTGCTTTTTTTTATAAAACTCTTGTATTTCCTCTGTATATTATTCCACTAGCAGTATCTACAGTGATTGTTTCTCCATCTTTTACAAGACTCATTATGTCTTTTGCTGAAACTACTACAGCTTTTTCTAGATTAAGACCTACTATAGCTGCGTGACTTGTAATTCCACCTTCTTGTGTTATTATTGCAGAAGATTTTTCTATATATTCATTCATATCTGCATCAGTTAAAGTAGTAACTATTATATCTCCTTGATCAAAGTTACCTTTTATATCAGAAGCATTCTTTACTAAACGAACTTTTCCGCTTATAACTTTTCTTCCAATACCTATACCCTTAGTTATTATTTCACTAACGACGTGAACTTTTATTAAGTTAGTAGTTCCAGTTACTCCAACAGGAACACCTGCAGTTATAACTACTAATTCACCATTTTTAATATATCCTGCTTCAAGCGCAGTTTCAATAGAATTGTCTATAACTTCATCAGTTGAAGTTGCTGATCCAGTTAGTACTGGATATACTCCCCAGCTAAGAGCCAATCTTCTCATAGCTTTCTTACAGTTAGTAGCTGCAACAATAGGAGCTTGTGGTCTAAATTTAGATACCATTCTAGCTGTGTGTCCAGAAGATGTTGCTGTTACTATAGCAGAAGCTTTTAAATCAATAGCTGTTGTACAAGTTGCATGACTTATTGCATTTGTAACATTCACTTGATTCAATTTCTTTGACTTTAATATGTTATTATAATCAAGAGATTCTTCTGTTCTTTTAGCTATTAATGCCATTGTTCTAACAGCTTCAGTAGGATATCTGCCCGCAGCAGTTTCTCCTGAGAGCATTATTGCATCTGTTCCATCATAGATAGCATTTGCAACATCTGTAACCTCTGCTCTTGTAGGTCTTGGATTTCTAATCATAGAATCAAGCATTTGAGTTGCAGTTATAACAGGCTTTCCAAGTTCATTACACTTTCTAATCATCATCTTTTGAGCTATAGGTATTTCTTGAGTTGGTATTTCAACTCCTAAGTCCCCTCTAGCTACCATTATTCCATCAGAAATTTCAAGAATTTCGTCTATATTGTCTACTCCTTCTTGATTTTCAATTTTTGATATTATTTGAATGTCTCCTGCATTATTAGCTTCAAGTATTTCTCTTATAGCAATAACATCAGATGCTTTTCTAACGAAAGATGCTGCTATAAAATCTATTCCGTGCTTTATACCAAATTCTATATCACTTCTATCTTTTTCAGTTATAGCTGGAAGATTAATCTTTACTCCTGGTACATTTACACCTTTATTGTTTTTTACAATACCTGCATTTTCAACTATACAAACTATCTCTTCACCTTTTATTTCTTGTACCTTAAGTCCTACAAGACCGTCATCTATTAATATAGTGTCTCCAACTACTACATCATTTACAAGTTCTTTGTAGCTTACTGTACACATTTCTTTTGTTCCTAGTATATCCTTCATAGTGATAGTGAAAGTTTGACCTTCTTCAAGTGAAACTTCAGGATCTGCAAACTTACCAGTTCTTATTTCAGGTCCTTTTGTATCAAGAAGTATTGCTATTGGCTTATTTAATTCTTCTCTTAATTCTTTGATCGTATTTATTCTTTTTCCGTGCTCTTCATGATCTCCGTGAGAGAAGTTAAGTCTACATACATTCAAACCATTACTTACAAGTTCTTTTAAAACCTCTTTTTTTTCACTCGCAGGCCCTATTGTACAAACAATTTTAGTCTTTTTTTCTAACATTATTAATCCTCCTCAAATAATTTTAACTTTATCCGAAAGCTAGAAGTTCTAAATCTTTATCCTGTTTAGGTTAAAGCTAAGAACTTAACAAACTCCTAGATTAGCTCAACAAAAATTCAATTAAAGTAAAAACTTCATCTAAATTAAGTGTCGCTTTATATATTTAAAATAAAATTGCACTTTATATAGATAATATATCTACTAACTTGTAGATATCTTTATTTAGCTTTCTTTCCATAGCTAAAGCTTCGTGTATATCCATATCTATTATAGAATTATTCTTTATACCTACAACTCTCGAAGATTTTCCATTTATTAATAATTCAACGGCTTTTGCTCCCATTTGGCTAGCTATTATTCTATCAAACGCACTAGGGCTTCCACCTCTTTGAATATGTCCAAGTATTGTAGCTCTCGATTCTATACCAGTTTTATCCTTTATTCTCTCAGCTAAATCTTGAGATCCTCCTATACCTTCTGCAAGCATAATTATACTGTGAGCTTTTCCTCTGTTCTTACTTTGAATTAATTTTTTACATATATCATCTTCATTATAATCAGCTTCTGGAATTAGTATAATCTCAGCTCCACCTGCAAGTCCTGCATAAAGGGCTATATCTCCACAATGTCTTCCCATAACTTCTATTATGCTCAATCTTTCATGAGAATATGATGTATCTCTTATTTTAGTTATAGCATCTATAACCGTGTTAAGTGCTGTATCAAATCCTATAGTATAGTCTGTATAAGCCAAGTCATTGTCTATTGTTCCAGGAATACCTATTGCAGGGAATCCCATCTCACTTAGTTTTTGAGCTCCCTGGAAAGATCCATCTCCTCCAATTACAACAAGTCCATCTATACCAAATACTCTAAGTACATTAAGTGCCTTTTGTCTTCCTTCTTCTTCTATAAATTCTAGACATCTAGCAGATTTCAGTATAGTTCCTCCTCTATGTATTATATCTCCAACAGAAGATAAATCCATTTCAAATAAGTCTCCATCTATTAATCCTCTGTATCCTCTGTTAACTCCATAAACCTTACATCCATTATATATAGCAGAACGTGTAACCGCTCTCACAGCAGCATTCATTCCTGGAGCATCTCCTCCACTTGTTAATACAGCTATTTTTTTCATTTTTGTACCTCCTATTATCAAGGGACACTTCGAGTCCCTATATATTCTTTTTCATCCCACTACATTTAAAAAAATATTATTTCTATTCTATGTGTAAAAATTCGCTTCATGCTATCGCATGATTTATATCGTCAACGAATTGAAATGAAATTCGTTGCTTAAAACAATTGATATTTCAACTCACTTTAAATGTTATCCCTAAATTGAAGATATTATGATTTATTTAGAGATAAAATATAAAAAATATATTTTACCTCTAATATCATATATTATAACATAATTTTAAATATTTTTTAAACTTATATTTTTGATTTTAATATTCTGAACACCAAAAGATTCTTCTAATTCCTTTATTAACTCTTCATTCAAATCAACCATACAATTTTTTTCTGCTTTAAATGCTTTTTTCGATTTTTGACAATATAAACAAACCAATGAATTCCCTTTGTGTTTATTTAATATTTTCTTCAGGCTATATAATTCTTCATTATCATTTATATCATTTAATTTAACCCATAATTCTTTATCATTAATTTCTATTATTTCTTCAAATTCATTAGCTATAATTTTTGCATTTTCACCTTCTTTTATACTCATTTTTCCCTTTATATATATAATTTTATCTTCCAATATTATATCAGAGTATTTTTGAAGGATTCTTGGAAATACTATTACTTCTATGCTTCCATCTAAATCTTCTACTTCTATAAAAGCCATTATATCGTTTCTCTTAGTAGTTTTTATAGTTTTGTTTATTATTATACCGCCTATAATAACATCTTTATTGTCTAGTTTTAAAAATTTCTGATAATCTTCTTCTTGAGTTTTTGAAAGAGTAAAATTATTTATATTTGTATTCAATTTAAGCTCTCTTTCATATTGTGATAATGGATGTCCACTTATATACATACCTAAAACTTCCTTTTCTAATAAAAGCTTCTCTTTTTCCTTAAATTCAGATACATCAGGAAGTGTATATATATTATTTTCTTCTTTTTTATCACTCATTTCAAATAAAGATATCTGTCCTTGAATATTTTTTTTCTTATCATTTATTATGCTCTCTATTATTTTTTCATAACCTGCCATTAGTTGTGCCCTATTAGGACTTATACTGTCAAAAGCTCCACATTTTATAAGAGATTCTATAACTCGTTTATTTAAATCCTTCGAATTAATGGTTTTGCAAAATTCAATAAAATCCTCAAACTCACCACTTATTTCTCTTTGTGCTACTATATCTCTTATAGCATTTGATCCTACATTTTTTACAGCTTCCAGTCCAAATCTTATATTTTTTTCTTCAACTGAAAATTTTCCAAAGCTCTTTTTTATATCTGGCTTTAAAACCTGTATTCCAAGACTATTACATTCTCTTATATACTCTACAACTTTATCTGTATTTCCCATTACGCTAGTTATAAGAGCTGCCATAAATTCTACAGGGTAATGTGCTTTTAAATATGCAGTTTGGTATCCTAAAACTCCATAGGCAGCTGCATGCGACTTGTTAAATGCGTACTTCGCAAAATCTATCATATCATCATATATTTGGTTTGCTATTTCTTCACTTACTCCATTTCTAACACATCCTGCTATTTCAATATCTCCATTTTCATCAAGTTTACCATGTATGAAGTATTGTCTTTCCTGCTCCATTACATCCATTTTCTTTTTCCCCATAGCACGTCTAACCAAATCACTTCGTCCATAAGAATATCCAGCTAAATCTCTAACTACCCTCATTACCTGCTCTTGATAAACAAGACATCCATAAGTTACATCAAGTATAGGTTCTAATTTTTTATGAAGATATTTTACTTCATCTGGATTATTCTTATTTTTTATATAAGTAGGTATAGAATCCATAGGTCCCGGTCTATAAAGAGATATTCCGGCTACTATATCCTCAAAATTATCAGGTTTTAGATCCTTCATAAACTGTCTCATTCCAGCACTTTCTAGCTGGAATATTCCAAGCGTATTTCCTGAACTTAAAAGTTCGTACACTTTTTTATCATCGTATTCCATTTTAGAAAAATCTATTTTTACATTATGTTTGTTTTGTATAAGCTCAAGAGCATCTCTTATTACTGTTAAAGTTCTAAGACCTAAAAAGTCCATTTTCAAAAGACCTAACTCTTCAAGTGTAGTCATAGTAAATTGAGTTGTAACTCCATTTTCATGCATATATAATGGAACATAACTATCTACTGATTCCTTTGATATAACAACCCCGGCTGCATGAGTTGATGCATGTCTTGGCATTCCTTCAAGATCTCTTGATGTATCTATTATTTCCTTAACTACCTTATCTTCTTCATACATATTTTTAAGGTTTTTATTTACTTCAAGCGCTTTATTTATAGTCATTCCAAGTGCAAATGGAATTTCTTTTGCTATTTTATCAACCTGAGCATAACTAACATCTAAAACTCTTCCGACATCTCTTATTGCAGCCTTAGCCCCCATTGTTCCAAATGTTATTATCTGAGCTACATGGTCATCTCCATACTTTCTTTTAACGTAATCTATTACTTCTTCTCTTCTTTCATAGCAAAAATCTATATCAATATCGGGCATTGAAACCCTTTCAGGATTTAAAAATCTTTCGAATATAAGATCATACTTCATAGGGTCTATATCCGTTATCTTAAGAGTATAAGCAACTATTGATCCAGCCGCACTTCCCCTTCCTGGACCTACCATTATATTATTCTCTTTTGAAAAATTTATAAAATCCCAAACTATCAAGAAGTATTCTACATATCCCATATTATTTATTACATCTAGCTCATAATTTAATCTATCTATCATTTCCTGAGATGGACTCTCAAACCTTTCATACAATCCATCCGTACATAACTTTCTCAAATAATCATTTTTTGTAAATCCACTGGGCACATCGTACTCAGGTAAGTGAATTTGACTGAAATCAAATTCAACATTACACATATCAGCTATTTTGACTGTATTCTCAAGAGCAGTAGGTGCATACGAAAATAATTCATACATCTCTTCCTTTGACTTTAAATAAAACTCCTCCGTTTCAAACTT
The DNA here is from genome assembly GCF_934924865.1 of Tepidibacter aestuarii. Classification (NCBI taxonomy): domain Bacteria; kingdom Bacillati; phylum Bacillota; class Clostridia; order Peptostreptococcales; family Peptostreptococcaceae; genus Tepidibacter; species Tepidibacter aestuarii. Next base: position 2,968,572 of record NZ_OW235315.1, read on the forward strand.
CATCCTTTTCTCATCTTGAAAAGTCTTTCCAGTTTGAATACAAAGCAGTATATCATGAGTTTTTGAATCTTCTTTGTTTACATAGTGTACATCATTAGTCGCAACAAGTGGTATACCAGTTTCTTTTGACAACTTCAAAAGGCTTAAATTTACTTCTTTTTGTTCCCTTATCCCATGATCTTGAATTTCAAGATAAAAATTATCTGCTCCAAACATTTCATTTAAGTTAAGGGCTATCTCCTTTGCCTTCTCGTAATTTCTCTTCATAAGATACTGCTGTATATCTCCTCCAAGACAAGCAGATAAAGCTATTATTCCATCACTATTCTTTTTTAGTTCTTCATAATCAACCCTTGGTTTATAATAAAAACCTTCAACATAAGCCTTTGAAACGAGCTTTATAAGATTTTTATATCCTGTCATGTTCTTTGCAAGAAGAACTAAATGTCCTTGGTATTTATCAAAATTAGGATCTTTATCTTTTAAAGATCTAGGAGCTGTATATACCTCACACCCTATTACTGGTTTTATTCCCTCTTTTTTAGCCTTTTTATAAAAATCTATCACACCAAACATACAGCCATGGTCCGTAATAGCAACCGACTTCATATCAAGTTCCTTAGCTCTTTTAATCACCTTATCTATTCGCGCAAATCCATCAAGTAAACTATATTGTGTATGCACATGAAGATGAGCAAAATCTCTTATCACACAATCACCTCCATTTAAAATCAAATTATTATTTTATTTTATCATGAATATATATTTTTTAAAAATAATAAAAAACTTTGCTTCTCTTTTTCAAAAGTTAATTCCAAAGTTTAAAAACTACACTTAAAAATATATATTATTAAAATATTTAATACACGAGAGGTATTTTGATAATATTTATTTTGGTATTAATCGCAAAATAAAAATCCCCTTAAAATCAAGGGGATTTTTCTATAAATTCTTCAATTTTTCATTAAAAAACTCTTCAATAGCTTTAATAGCCTCATCCTCATCAGACCCATCTATAATAATCATCACCTTATCTCCAGATGATGCTCCTAGTGTAAGAACTCCCATTATAGATTTTCCATTTACTGTTTTGTTGTCCTTCTCAATAGATATTTGAGATTTGAATTTACTAGCTGTTTGAACGAATAAAGCTGCTGGTCTTGCATGAAGTCCTACTTTATTAAAAATTTCAAACTCTTTTTTTATCATATTCTCCTACCCTTCCCTTTTAAATCCTCTGCTATTTTTTCTAATTTTCTAAGTCTATGGTTAACTCCAGATTTTCCAATAGGTGGATTTAACATTTCACCTAATTCTTTTAAGCTCAAGTCTTGATACTCTATTCTCATATGAGCTATTTCTTTTAAGTTCTTAGGCAATGATTCAAGTCCGATTGTATTTTTTATATATTCAATATTGTGTATTTGCCTTATAGCTGCATTTACAGTTTTGCTTAGATTTGCTGTTTCACAATTAACAATCCTATTTACATTGTTCCTCATTTGCTTTACTATCCTAACATTTTCTAAATCAAGAAGCGCACTATGGGCTCCCATTATATTTAATAAATCTGATATCTGCTCACTTTCTTTTAAATAAATAACATAATTGCTCTTTCTCATAACTATCTTACTATTAAATCCAAGTGAGTTTATCAGTTTGCTAAGGGCTATGCTGTACTGTTCTTTGTTCGTCACAAATTCTAAATGATATGCTTTTTCAGGATCGCTAACTGATCCTCCTCCTAAAAATGCACCTCTTATGTAAGATTTTTTGAGCGCATTATCCTCCATTATATTGTTCGGTATACTATTATTTATAATAAGGTTGTTACCCTCGTTTAATATACCTAAGTCCTTTAATAAAGCACTGGCTCCCATCTCACTAGTTATGCTAAGTATATAGCTATTATTTTTTTTCAAATTTCTATTTTTCTTTACCATTATTTGAGTGTGAATATTAAAGTTTGATTTCAAAAGTTTAAATACCTTCCTAGCTATTGCCGCATTTTCGGTAGCTATTTCAAGATTTAACTTTTGAAATCCCTTTAATTTAATAGTTCCACTCATCCTTATTATTCCCGAAAGTTCTGCTACATTGCATACTTTCTTCGAAGAACTAACTCTTACTAGTTCATTCTTAGTTTTACTCGAAAATGACATTTTTTCTCACCTATACTATTTTAAATATTGTTTAAATCAAATGTAATTTCTTTATTTCATCAAGTGCAACCTTAATTATCTCTTTTTCATCATCATACTTCGCAAGGTCTACAACTCTATTAATGTGTATAAATTTAGCATCTACAAATCCTTCTTCTCTTTGAGGAATAGTATTCATAGTTTTTGCTTTCATAAGATACCAAAAAACAGTTTTATGGACAGTTTTATTTTCATCCCAGTTTTCTTTAAAAGTATAATGAATCTCTCCTAAATATTTGACAATTTCTCCTTTTACACCTGACTCTTCAAGTACTTCTCTCAACGCCGCTTCATCTTTTTCCTCATTTTTTTCTACTTTTCCCTTTGGAAGTACCCAATCTCCGTTATATTTTCTTAAGAGAAGTATTGCATTTCCAAATAATACTACGCCACCAGCACTAATCTCTTCTCTCATATTTCTCACTCCTTAAAAAAAGCATAATAATAAAAAATTCTACATAAAAACTTCAAATCCTCTATATTAGGAGTTAAATTTATTAATAAAATTTTTGATCAAACAACAACAGCTGCTCTTTTTAGTCAAACCTACTATAATGCTACCCATTTTTTCAGAGTTATGTCTTATATACTTTTTTCTAACCTCAACAAGATTAGTTTGTATAACCGAAATGTTTATAGAATTTAATTGCTTTATTTGTTTTTTATCTATTAATACTTGATTCGATCCATCATTTTCATACTTTATTAGATCATCTCTATTTATTTTTTCATTATTAGCTATGACCAAATCTATTATTCCATTCTTAGTGTGCTTGAGTATGGAATTTACATGATCACATACATCGTAACCGTCAGTCTCTCCTGGTTGAGTCATTATATTAGATATATAAACCTTAAGAGCATCACTTTTTACTATTTTATTTGCAACACCATCCACTATTAAATTTGGTATTATACTAGTATATAAGCTGCCAGGACCTATTACAATTATATCCGCATCTTCTATAGCATCTAAAACCCCTTGTAATGGCTTAGGTTTATTAGGTTCTAAATATATTCTATCAATCTTGGTGTCTTGGTTTCTCACTTCATCAGGTATTCTTGATTCACCTCTTGCTATATTTCCATTTTTAAGTTCAGCTACTAGACTTATATCTTCTATTGTTACAGGATATACTTTTCCTGTTAACGCGAATATATCTGATACTTTAGATACTGCAACTTCTAAATTTCCATATATTCCATTCATAGCAGCTAAAAATAAGTTTCCAAAGCTTTGACCTTCAAGTTTTCCTTCTTCAAACCTGTACTGCATTACTTTTTCCATTGTTGGCTCCATATTTGCAAGAGCCAATATACAGTTTCTTATATCTCCAGGAGGTAGCATTCCAAGGTCTTCTCTTAATACTCCAGATCCACCTCCATCATCTGCAACAGTTACTACAGCCGTTATATTATTCGTAAACTTTTTAAGTCCTCTAAGGAATATAGATTGACCCGTTCCGCCTCCTATAACAACTACTTTTGGACCTCTCTTAGCTTTATCTAGAAGTTTTCTTTTTTTTATTGTTTCATAGTTTAAATAAGTTGCTAACAATAAGAAAATTATACCTATAACTGCCAGCCATACTCCTAAATCGTACATAATTTCCCCCAATTATCTCAGTGTATGATCTCTATGTTTTTTAAGCACACTGTAGTTTTTTTCTTTAAGAAAATCATACAATAAATTAGATATTGTGACAGATCTATGTCTACCACCTGTACAGCCTATAGCTATAACCAAATGATTTTTACCTTCTTTTATATATTGAGGTATTAAAAAATCTATCATATCTACTAATTTTTCAAAAAACTGTATACTTATATCAGATTTCATAACATATTCTCTAACTACTATTTCATCACCAGTTTTTTCTCTTAGTTCTTCTATATAGTATGGATTTGGCAAAAATCTAACATCAAATACTAAATCTGCATCCATTGGAATTCCGTGTTTAAACCCAAATGAAGTTACAGATATTATTAAGTTAGAGCTTATATCTCCATTTGTATAAGTTTTGTTTATCTCCTCTTTTAAATCCCTTGGCTTCATGTTGCTAGTATTTATTATATTATTTGATCTCTCTTTTAGTTCTTTCAAAATTTCTCTTTCTTTTTTTATACCCTCTACTATATCTGTATTAGATGATAGAGGATGGTTTCTTCTTGTCGTCTTATATCTTTTGACAAGAGTGTTATCGCTACAATCTAAAAACAGTATTTCATATTCATATCCAAATTTCTTAAGCATTTCCAGACTTTCATTTAAATCATTAAAAAAGCTTCTTCCTCTTATGTCTATACCGAGAGCTATTTTTTCAATAGCTCCCTTTGACTGATAGCATATCTCTGCAAACTTTGATATAAGAGTAGGTGGTAGATTATCTACACAGTAAAAACCTATATCTTCTAAAGCCTTCATAGCTTCACTTTTTCCTGCCCCTGATAGACCCGTTACTATTATAAATTTCAATTATTTCATCTCCCGTCTATATTTATAACACGACTTATATCTATACCAGCTTGTTTTATCCTATCTATACCATTTGTAAAATTTCCAACATCTTTAGGATGATGAGCATCAGATCCTAGTGCAAATTTGATTCCGCTGTTTTTTAAAAGCTTTAACTCTTCGACCGTTAAATGTCCATGCTTTGAGTTTACCTCCAGTATTGTATTGGTCTTTTTTGCTTCTTTAGCTATTTCTAAAAGATCGACGCTCGCTTTTGCTCCTGGATGAGTTATTATAAATATATCATTTTTATTCATAGCATTAATAACAGCTCTTGTATTATACTCAATTGCTGATTTTTTAAATAGTCCTGTATAATTAATAATATGATTTATACTCCCCTTTATCAATTTTGTTGGAGTTGATCCAAAATGATATCCTGCCATAATATAATCTAAATATTGTCTTATATTATCGTCTACATCTATATTACCTTCATTGTCTAGTATATTAGCTTCTATACCCATTAGTATATTTACATTCTTGTATTTTTCGTTTAGTTCGTCTATTTCATCTCTCATTTTCTTTATATCTTTATATTTTATGCCAAATCCCATATGTTTATATCCATGATCTGATATTCCAATTGTCTTAAGACCTTTATTTATAGCTTCCTTTACATTGTCTTCTACCGTTCCTTTTCCATGGCTATACACCGTATGAGTGTGATAATCAGCTATAATATTCATAATATCGTCTCCTTTTTAATCTTCTCCGACGATTTTAACCTCCTCATTCAGTTCAACTTTAAACTTATCATATACAGTCTTCTTAATGAACTCTATAAGCTCTATTATATCTTGCGCTGTCGCACCTCCTGCATTAATAACAAAACCACTGTGCTTATCAGATACTTGAGCTCCTTTTAATCTAACTCCCTTTAGACCACTATCTTCTATAAGCTTACCTGCATAATAGCCTTCTGGTCTTTTAAATGTACTTCCTGCACTCGGAACATTAAGAGGCTGTTTAGTAGTTCTTTTAACTGTTAAATCGTCAAGTATGTTCTTTATATCTTCATAATTACCCTTTTCAAGAGATAATGTAACCTCTAATACTATTAAATTTTCCTTAGTAACCAAACTAGTTCTATATCCAAATTCCATCGCTTCATTAGAAATCTCTACTATTTCTCCTTGTTGATTTAATACTTTCACAGAGCTTACTACATCCTTCATTTCTCCGCCGTAGGCGCCCGCGTTCATTGCAATAGCTCCACCTAATGTTCCAGGTATACCACTTGCGAATTCAAATCCCTTATAACAATTTTTAGCTATATGTTTTGCAAGAGTTGATAATAGTATTCCCGATTGAGCTTTTATAATGTTTTCATTTATCTCAAATTTGTTATAATTTTGAGCTATTTTAACAACTATACCTCTTATTCCTCCGTCTCTAACCAAAAGATTTGAACCATTTCCCATTAAAAAGTATGGTATATTTTCTTTTTTTATATATTTTATAATTTCTTTTAATTGATTTTCATCAGTTGGAGTAACTAAAAAGTCTGCAGGTCCTCCTATTTTAAATGAAGTATGATTCTTCATAGGTTCATCTACTAGTATATTTTCTTCTCCAATAATTTCACATAATCTATCATATATATTTTTTTTATTCATAATATACCTCCATAAAAAATTCGTCTAGTCGCTACGCACTGACTCATATCGCCAACGATCCCTATGGGCTCCGTTGCTCAAAATAGTTGCAAGTACATATATTCAATCAATGTTATCGACTAATTCAAAACTATATAATTTCCTATACCATAAAAAATTCGCTTCATGCTATCGCATGGCTCATGTTTCCAACGAGTCCAAAATCTGTTGCTAAAAAAATCGTATCAACTTTAAGTATATAACTAAATTAACTCAAGGTCAAAAAAGAAATTCACTTCATACTAACACATTGCTTATGTCGACAACAGGTCTCTCGACTCTGTTGCTTAAAATAGTTGCAAACGTCGTTCTTTAATCAATGTTATGTGTAAATTTAGAACTATATAATCTTCTTAAATATTAAAAGAGATACTTTATTATATAAAGTATCTCTTTAAAATGCTTTTAAAATATATTATTTTTTAATCTATTTTAAAGTTATTTACAGATTTCTCTAAGTTACTTGCTAGATCATTTAAATCTTGAGTTAAACTTGCTACACTTTCTATAGATGCCAGTTGTTCTTCAGTTGATGCTGATACTTCTTCAGTTGACGCTGAGGTTTCTTCTGATGATGCTGCAAGGTTTTGTATAGAGACTACTATACCTTCTTTTTTATTGTTCATAGAACTAGTATAATCAACTACGTATTCATTATTTTTGATAAGTAGCTCAATAGAATCTGAAATTTGTGCAAATATGTTTTTAGTGTCTAAAACAGCTTTATTTTGATCTATTATTATATCATTTCCAGCTTCCATTCTATTTACTGCTTCTCTTGATTTTTCTTGTATTCCCTTTATAAGTTCCTCTATTTCCTTTGATGCTTCATTTGACTGTTCAGCAAGCTTTCTTACTTCTTCTGCAACAACTGCGAATCCTCTTCCGTTTTCACCTGCACGAGCGGCCTCAATAGCTGCATTTAATGCCAGTAGATTAGTTTGCTCTGATATATTAGTTATAGCCTGCGTTATAGCTCCTATGTCTTGAGATTTTTTATCAACCTCAAAAACTATTTCACTTACAACCTTTGATGATTGTTTTGTCATTTCTGATTTTTCATCTAATATATTAACTATATTTATCCCTTTACTACTAAGTTCATTTGTTTTTAAGGTTATCTCATTTATATTACTCTCCAGTTCAACAACCTCTGCTATACTTTCTGCAAGTTCTTCTACTTTATTTAAACCATCTTGTGTACCTCTAGCCTGATCACTAGATACCATAGCGATTTGCTCTATTGCTTGTCCAATCTCATTCGTTGCAACACTAGTTTGCTCAGTAGTTTGGGCAAGAGAAGATGATGATGTTAATATAGTATCAGTAGAGTCTTTTACGTCTTTAACCAAATGCCTTATATTGTCTATCATTGAATTAAAGCTTTCTCCTAGGTCTTCAAATTCATCCTTTGTTTTTATATTTGATTTTACAGTTAAATCTCCATTCGAAGCCTTTAAAAATACTTCTTTTAAAGCATTTATAGGTCTTGTAACACTATTTGCAATTAACAGAGATACTATTATTCCTATTATTACAGCTCCTATTATAGAATATATTATAAAGTGCTTTATTGCATTAGTATCATTGATTAACTCAGATTCATTCATAGCTCCCAGTATTTTAAGATTTAGTCTATGCTCTGTTGAAAATGATGCAAATTTATCTACTCCATTATATGTATACTCTACAAAACCAGAATCCTTGCTTTTAATATCATTCCAAACATCTAGCTTACTTATATTATTTGTTCCTATTTCGCTTTTATCTTTATGTGCAATAGTTATACCCTCAATAGTATTTAAAGAAATATAACCTTCTTTTCCAATTTTAATCTTACTTATTTCATCTGATAGCTTGTTTAATGATACATCAAGCGCAACAATTCCTATAACTTGATTATTAGATATTATAGCTTTTGATGCAGTTATAGTAATCTGTCCAGTATCAGTATCTATATATGGATCTGTCCAGGCTATACTTCCATTATTTTTAACAGCTCCTGTATACCAAGGTCTAGTAGTTGGATCAAAGTCATCAGGTAATTCTACATACGGATAAATATATAAATTCTTGCTGTTATCCACTATATAACTATGCTCTATATTTATATTTTTTTCTTTATTAAGTCTTAAATATTCATCTATCTTATGTTGTGCTGCCTCTTTATCTATACCTTCTTTTTTAAGTTCATTTACTCTTTTTAGATTAGTATTATCAGTAAGCATATCTAGTTGTATCTCTATAGTGCTAAAATATCCATCTATTATTTTTTCTGCTAATCCTATGGTGTGGTGACTCGAGCTTATAAGATTTTCATCCAAAACATCATACGCTTTAGAATAGCTCATATACCCTAATATACATAACGGTATCGTTATTGATAATAGTAATATCATTATCATCTTATTTTTAAAGCTTTTTGGTAAAATACTAATACTTCGTCTTTTATTCTTCATAAGTTGTCCTCCTTTAAAATATAGTTCTTAGTATAAATTAAATAATTCCATTTTATGCTAATAATCATATTTAATATAATATCAAATATCAATACATTTTCAATATAAAAAACGTTTTCAGTTCATAAAATTTCATATTATATTTAATTTTAGTTATATATATAGATTGTATTATATTCTTTGACAACCGTCACATTATAGTCTATATCGGAACGCTCATTACATTTCTAAATCCTTTTTTATAAATTTATATTATTTTTTATTTAAGTTGGTGAACAAAAAATATAACTCCCTCAAACTAGGAAGTTATATTCTTTAAAATATAAGTTAAAAACTTTTTATATATTTTTAGCCTCTTCTTTAGATTTTTTAACATAACAAATATAATAAGCGATAGGTACTATTAACCCACCTCCAACTATATTCCCTAAGGTTACAGGCAATAAATTGACGGTAAATATATCAATCCAACTCATTGATAATCCAAATGCCTTTCCCATTGGTATGAAAAACATATTTGCTATACTATGTTCATAACCAGATAATACGAATAGCATTATAGGAAACCAACATGCAAATATTTTTGATACAACATCTTGTGCAGCTGTAGCCATCCATACAGATAAAACTACTATTACATTACACAGTATTGCTCTTAAAAATAATACTCCCATTGGTAAGGACATCTTCGCTTTTGCTATGCTAATACTTAGATTTGCAGCTGATTCAGAAAATAAATTTGCCTTTAATAAAACAAATACTAATAATACCGACCCTATAAAATTTCCAGTATAAACAAGAACCCAATTTTTCAACATTTGTTTTAATGTTATTTTTTTATCCATCACAGCTAAAGTCATGAGATTATTCCCTGTAAAAAGCTCTGCTCCAGCCATAACTACTAACATGAGTCCAACAGGAAATACTAATGCTCCAAAGAATTTCATTAGACCTACGTCTATATTTTTTAATGTCTGCATTATTATAATGTCGCCATAAGCTCCAAAACCAATAAACATACCCGCAAAGACTCCAAGTATTAGCATATGACTTGATTTAAGATTAGCTTTAGCTACTCCACTTTTGATAGTGGCCTGAGCTACTTCTTTAGGTGTCAAATATCTCTTTTCCATAAAATATCCCCCCAAAAGTATATAATATATATTTATATATATTGTATACTTTTTTCCATTTTCTTACAATAGTTTTTGTTTAATTTTTGTCAATTTTCAGATTCGTATCTTTTTTCTCACACTTTTTTAAGGTATTGTTTTTTGTATGCAAAATGATATAATTTATAGAGTAATTCTTATTTTAAATATGATTTGAAAGGAGTTTTTTATGAATAATAAAAATTATCTAACACCGTATGAGATAGCCTCTTATACTATTGATACGGGAATTAAAAAAGTAAGTAAAAAATATTGCATTCAATTTTTATTAGGTATATTAGCAGGAGTATTCATAGCATTCGCTGCTGAAGGATCTAACGTCTCAGCTTATGGACTTTGGGCAAAGCCTGAAACTTATGGACTTGGAAAGGCCATGGCAGGTGCTTTATTCGGAACTGGTCTTATGATGGTTCTTATAGCAGGAGCTGATCTTTTCACAGGTAATACACTTATAATAATGGCCGTTCTTGAAAAGAAAGTTAAATTAAAAGATATGCTTACAAATTGGACTTTAGTTTATTTAGGAAATTTTGTAGGATCACTTTTAGTTGCATATATGATTGTTAAGTCTGGACAACTTCATATGGGAGGTAATATGTTAGCTGGTGCGACTATAAAAATAGCATCTTATAAAGTATCTTTATCTTTTACAAATGCATTTTTCTTAGGAATTATGTGTAACTGGCTTGTATGCATTGCAGTATGGCTTGCTTATTCTGCTAAAGATATAACAGGTAAAATATTAGGAGTATTCTTCCCTATATGGTTATTCATAACCTCAGGATTTGAACATAGCGTAGCTAATATGTATTATATAGCAGCTGGAATACTTGCAAAATCAAATCCTCACTATGCACACGCCTCTCACCTGTCAGAAGAAGCATTAAATGCACTTAACTGGAAAAGTTTCATAATAAACAACTTAGTTCCAGTAACTTTAGGAAATATAATTGGAGGAGCTGTCTTTGTAGGAGTTGCATATTGGTTTATATACGTAAGAAAAGACAGCAAAACACAAAAGTCGTCTATATAAACAAGTAAGCTATATATAAATTAAAACAAGTAGAGAGTAATACTTTGTTAGTTTGAAATTCTACTCTCTACTTTTTACATCTAAAGTTCTTTATTCCTTAATATTCCATCTAGTACCTTGTCTAGTGTCTAGAATTTCTATATCCATTTCTAATAGGAGCTTTCTTATTTTATCTGATTTCTCCCAATCTTTGTTTTTTCTAGATTCTTCTCTTTCTTTCAAGAGTTTTTCTACCAAATTTACTTTACTTTCGCTTATATTTTTATTTTCTTTATTAATTTTTGTAAAATCCAATCCAAATACTTTATCAAAATCTTCTATTAAAACCTTCTTTTCTAAGCTATTTAAATCATCATCTTTTACAACATTGAATAATACAGTAAATCCATTAGCTAAATTTAAATCATCATTTATATATTTATTAAATTCATCTTTATATTTTTTGATCTTATATTCATCTTTTGATGTGTATTCATCTATGTTGTTGATTATAGAATTTATTTTGTATTTTAAAGCTGTTAAAGATTTTTTTGATTCTTCTAATCTTTCATAACTAAAGGTTAAAGGTTTTCTATATTTAGATTGAAGTACATAATATCTATACACTAATGGATCAAATCCTCTTTTTATTAACTTATCTAAAGTTAAAAATTCGCCCTTTGATTTAGACATTTTTCCATTATCTAATATTAGAAACTCGCCATGCATCCAGTAATTTACCCATTTATGACCAAGAGCACCTTCTGATTGAGCTATTTCATTAGTATGATGTACTGGTATGTGATCTACACCTCCACAATGAATATCCATATACTCTCCTAAATACTTTATAGCCATAGATGAGCATTCTATGTGCCATCCTGGAAATCCAACTCCCCAAGGAGAGTCCCATTGTAATATATGGTTTTCATACTTAGAGTTTCCAAACCATAATACAAAATCTAGTGGATTTCTTTTAAATGGATCTACATCTACTCTACTACCTGCTTGAAGTTCTTTCGACGTTAAATTTGTTAGTTTATAGTAACCTTCAAACATATCTATTGAAAAATATACATTTTTATTAGCTATATAAGTATATCCCTTTTCTTCTAGAGTCTTTATTAAATTTATAATATCTTCAATATGTTCTGTAGCTCTAGGTACTACTGTTGCAGGCTTTATATTTAATTTTTTTAAGTCTTTAATAAATGCATCTTCATAAAATCTAGCTACTTCTAATACACTTTTATGTTCTCTCTCAGCCCCCATTTTCATTTTATCCTCGCCAGTATCTGCATCTGATTGTAAGTGTCCTACATCAGTTATATTCATTACATGTTTGACTTCATATCCTCCATATTCAAGAACTCTTTTTAATATATCTTCAAATATATAAGTTCTTAAATTTCCAATATGAGCAAAATTATATACAGTTGGCCCGCAAGTATACATTTTCACTTTTCCATCTTCTATAGATATAAATTTTTCCTTTATTTTTGTTAAGGTATTATAAATTCTTAAGTTCATTTCATTGCCTCCTTTTATTTTTTAATATAAAAAAACTACAGAAAAGTTATAGCTTCTCTTAAAATAAAGAAAAACTAAAAACTAACCTGTAGTTTGTTTTTAATGAACTTGAATATAAGTATATTAAACTATAAAATATTAAAATTGACACAGGTCTGCTGTTATCTTAAATTTTGTTATATTTTTAAAACAACAACAGCAACAATACATCATTTTAATATCCTCCTTTTATAGTTATTTTATTCTATATTATGGTATTATAATAAAAAATGCAATATTTATTTTATAACTCTTAGTGTATAAAAGATATATTTTAAAAACACATGGTATAATGAAATACATATATAAACTAAACATAAGGAGATTTTTATAATGGAAATTAATATACCAGGAAGAGGAATCATAAAGATTAAAAATCTTTTATTAGACTATAATGGAACTATAGCTTGTGATGGTAAAGTTATACCATCAGTAAAGAAGAGAATAGAGGCTATTAATAAAGCAGGAATAAGAGTACATTTAGTAACTGCTGATACCCATGGTACTGTAAGAACTCAATGTGCTGATATGCCTATTGAAATACAAATATTTGATAACTCAAATGCTGCAAAAAACAAAAGAGAAATTGTAGAAAAACTTGGATCAGAAAATTCTATATGTATTGGAAATGGATTTAATGATGGACAAATGTTTGAAGCAAGTAGCATATCAATGATAGTAATGGGAGAAGAGGGTTGTTCAGCTAAATCCTTAATGAAAGCAGATATTTTATGTAAGAAAATTGAAGATGCGCTTGATTTGATATTAAAACCAACTAGAATAATTGCAACTTTAAGAGGATAAGAAACATAAAAAACTAGATTGCGTTTGTACGAAATCTAGTTTTTTTATGAGTTTAGATAATTCTACTTTCATTTGCATATATATTCATTTTTTCTCCTCTTACGAATCCAACTAATGTAATCCCTAATTTCTTAGCAAGTTTTACAGATAAATTAGTTGGTGCTGACTTTGATATTATAATTGGTATTTGCATCTTAGCAGATTTTAAAATCATCTCAAGAGATACTCTCCCACTTAATACTATTATTTTGTCTTTTAAATATATATCATTTAAAAAAGCATCTCCTATTACCTTATCGACAGCATTATGTCGGGCCACATCCTCATTTATAATAAGTACACCCTCTTTATCACAAAGCGCTACACAATGAACTCCTCCTGTTTTTTTAAATATATCTGAGTATGTTAAATTTTTTTTCATAAATTCGTACACTTTATTTTGTTTTAACTTAATATCACTAGTTACTGACTCGCAGTTTATTGAATCTAAAAAGTCATTAATACAATTATTATCATTATTTTGCATGTTTAATTTCTTAGATTGAAAGCTTTTAATGGATATATCATTTTTAAGTTGTATTTTTATATATCCTTTGACTTTATCTAGTTCAATAGATTGTATATCTTCTTTTTCATGTATTATCTGTTCTGTTCTTAAAAAACCGAATGCCAATTCTTTAAGCTTATCAGGAGTACACAAAAGTGTAGCCATCTTTTTTTGATTCACATAAATATTGAGTGGATATTCACAAACTAATTCTTCTTCACAGAATATATTTTTATTTTCTTCAATTTTTACAGCATCATATTTTATAGTTTTATCCATAAGCCTATCCCCTTTTTATTATATTTTTTTCTATATAATCACATATACTAGGTATATTATTCAAATCTAAAACATCAATATCTATATCTAAATCTTCATCACTTGCAACAGCCACAAATGTATCTATATGATATATAGGATTGTTACAAAGCAAATTATCATCTACACCTTTTCTATGAACTTCTATCTTAGGATATTTGTTATTTTTAAATCCCTCCATTATTACAATATCTTGTTCAAATAGTTTAAGCATATCTTCTATACTTGGTTCTTCATTTAAAATTTTAATCATAGCCATTTTTTCAGATGATGCTATAACTACATTATCAGCTCCCGCATGAGAAAAACGATATGAATCCTTGCCTTTTTTATCTATATCAAACTTATGAGCATCATGCTTTAGAGCACCTACACTATATCCTCTATCTTTTAACATACTTATCAATTTTTCTATAAGTGTGGTCTTTCCTGTATTAGACTTGGTTGATACTATTGAAATAACAATAGATGATTTTTTTTCATTCAAATATGATTTTTTCATTTATACCCCCTAGTTTTTATAGAATATATTTATCCTTTATACTATATAGTTTCTAATCTCTCCTCTTTTTACCTCTTTATATAATAAATTTTTTATAACGAGCAGGAAATTATATTCCTATTCAAACTGTAGATAAATATAACTTCCGTTATGAGTTTCAGACAAGTTTACATTTAACGTTCTTCTTATAAGAACTTTTTTATAATTTCAAATGCTATAAAAGTTATATTTTTTTATATGCGGGTATAAACTATCATGTAAAAGGGGGATTATAATAATTATTATAAACGCTATGAAATCTAGAAAATCTATAAGAAAATATCAAGAAAAACCAGTATCTAAGAAAGATTTTGAAAAGATTGCACAATTTATTACACAAGCTAAACCTCTTCATAAAGAAACGGATATGGATGTTATTGTATTTGAAGATGGTGAAAAGATTAAACAAACTTTCACAGGAATCGCTAAATTGTATGCAAAAGTAAAAGCTCCACACTATTTAGCTTTTACCTCTGAAACAAAAGAAGGATATCTTGAAAATATTGGATTTATAGGAGAGCAGATCGTTTTAAGAATGACTGAATTAGGAATTGCTACTTGCTGGCTAGGCAGCCCTATCGATCAAAAAATTTTTAGTCGTATTGCTAATGTAAAAAATAATCAATCTTATATTATTTTAATTGCTTTTGGATATCCAGAAACTGAGTTTAGTTTTATTACAAATAGAAAAAGATTAAAAATTGAAGAGTTTGTGTCAGGGGATATCTATGATATACATGTTCCAATTATTGAAGCTTTGAATATCGCACCTTCTGCTGTTAATTCTCAGCCATGGCGAGTTGTAAGCGAAGGTAATACTTGGCATATTTACCTTAATTGGAAAAATGCTCTCAATAAAAAGATACTTTATACAATGAATAAAATTGATATAGGTATTGGAATAAGTCATATAGTATTTGCTGCTGAAGAATTAGGTTACAATGTCAGTATGAAAAAAGAAAATACTGGTGAGTTAAAAAAACACGAATATATTACTAGTATAGCATTTGAGAAATAGGAGGTATTAATATGACAATTGAAATTAAAATTTTTTCAGATTATATTTGACCATTTTGCTATGTCGGCATGGGTATTGTCGATCGACTAAAGAAAGAATATACAATTAAGGAAGAGTGGTTAGGCTTAGAGATTCACCCTGAGACACCAATAGAGGGAGTTGACCTAATCAAAAGATTTGGTGCTGATAACTTTAAAGGTATGAAAGAAAATCTAAAACAATCAGCTGCAAAGTATGGTGTTGAATTTGGAAAATTAGATTTTATGCCTAATTCTAATAATGCCTTACAGACAGCAGAGTATGCAAGAAGTATTGGTAAACATGAAGAATATCATAAACTTTTAATGGATGCTTATTTTAAAGACTCTAAAAACATTGGAAATATTGATACTTTGATTGAATTAGGTAGAAAATCAGGTATAGATGATAAGGATTTATACAATGCTATCAAAGAAAAAAAATTTAAATCTAAACTAAAAAAATATGCAATTAAGGCTAATCAAATGAATATCCATAGCACTCCAACCTTTATTATAAATGACGAACATATCGTTTCAGGTGCTCAACCTATTGAAGTATTTAGAAACTTATTTGATGATATAAAGTGAAACTTAATTCAGATAATAATAGAGATATGTTTTTATAAAAACATATCTCTATCCTTGTCTTGTCTTATCATGTGTATTTAAATATTTAGGTCTCTTTTTAGCTAAAGTTATATCGCTTAAAATATAATTTTTTAAATCTGTAAAATTAAAAGGAGACATAGGAGCAACATATGGTACTCCAAAGGTTGTAATAGAGCATAAATTAATCGCAATAAGTGTAAATCCCATAACAAATCCAAACAATCCAAATATACCTGTTATTAAAATCATAAAAAACTTCAATATTCGAATTGGATTCATAATGGTATAATCAGGTGCCACAAAAGAACACATAATAGATAGTGCTACCATAATAACCATAAGAGGACTAACAAGGCCTGCAGCAACTGCTGCTTGGCCAATAACAATGGCACCCACAATACCAATAGCTGGACCTATTTGTTTTGGAAGTCTTATACTCGCTTCCCGTAATATTTCAGCTACAAATTCCATTAATGTTGCTTCTATAAATGCATTAAATGGAACTGTTACTCTAGAACTTGCTATTGCTAAAATATATTGTGGTGGAAGTATATCAGGGTGAAAGCTAACTACGGCAACATACAAGGAAGATAATGTTAAAGATATTAAAAGAGCTATTATTCTCAATGATTTAGAAAACATTCCTAAATATATATTATCGTAATGATCTTCACCAACATCTAGAAATTCAATAAGGGTTTTTGGCATAACTAAGGCTAGATTACTACCCTCTACAATAATAATAAGCTTGCCTTCAAGTATATTTGCACATGCTGTGTCTGATCTTTCTACAATGCCCACCTGTGGAAACAGGTTAAAAGCATCATTTAAAATAAATTTTTGAATATATCCTGATTCTAAAACGCCGTCTATATCTATAGCTTCTAATTTCTTTTTTGCTTCACTAACATGTTTTTTGTTTGCAATATCTTTCATATAAATTAAAGCAACATTGGTTTTTGTTCTTTTTCCAATAGTAAAATGATCTATTCTCAGAGTCTTATCCTTTATTCTATATCGTATCAATGACATATTATCATTAAAATTTTCAGTAAAAGAATCCTTAGATCCCCTTAATGTAGTATCTATAACGGGTGGTTCGATTCCTCTTTTTTCAATCTTAATAGTGTTTGCTATTATATATTTTTCTTCATTAGATATGAATATAACAGATTTTCCTCCTAAAAGGTAATCGAGCATCTTATTTTCATCATCATCAGTAGAAATATCATCTATATAAATAACCGAATTTGCTATTTTATCTATACTGAGAATTTCATTTCTTCCATTTTGCAATATAGGTTTTATAATATCATTTGATAGCCTGTCTTTGTCTGTAATCTGTTGGATATATAGTATAAATACTTCTATATCCATAATTGATAGTTTTCTTGTTGAGATTCCTATGTCCGAATCATTAAATTCTTTCATTTTATCTACAAACTTATTTTTCTTAATCATATTATCAATCCTTTAATATTTCTTTTTTGCATTGGGGTCTCTTAAACTTTTATTTACAATTTTAGTATTAACATTCACGTTTATATTTGCATTTGTAAAGGCATCTTCCCAATCTATTTTTTCATAAATTTCAAGATTGTCAGCTCTAAAATATTTTGCAAATTCAAAAATATCACACTTAAATTCCTTCTGTGCTCTTTTTATAATATATTTGATGTCATTTTTAGCTTTTTCTGATATAATATTTTCTAATTGCTTGTTATCTTTATCACTTATTGGCTCTGTATAATATTGATATCGCAACTGTGCTTTTAAATCTAAATCAATATTGATATTAACTTGTCCATTTACATAATCTGATTTAATCTTTCTATTCTTAACAAATGTTTGAATAGAAACTTTATTTTTATCACTATTAGTGTTATTTGTAATTTGAACAATTTTCGGTTTTTCTGCTAATAAATATATTACTCCACGTGTATCTTCTATATTAATAACTCCTACTAATTTTGAATTTTTCATAACTGCAAGACCTAAGTATTTTACAGATCCTTTTTCTATTCCTACATATGGAAGTAAGTAGCCTATTTTCCCTAACTCAATATCAGAAAGAAGTTCTCCTGTTACTGGATATAATCCTTCTCCCTTACTGGAAACATGTTCAATAATATCCTCTATTAAAAAACCTACTGATATATCTTTTTCTATTTTTGTGTTAAATAAATCTTTTGGAGGTTCTCGACTTACTACCGCTAGAAGGGTTTTTCTATAATCATATAAATGGTCAATCCTATTTAAATAAGGTTCTATGCCTTTTTTTGCATAGTTTTGTCCAAGGACAACAACCCTTGTAGCACCTAAAAATACAGAAAAAGGATTTACAGAATCATAGTTTACTCTAGCTTCTTCAAAGGTTTTACCATAAGATAGCATTTTATATACATCTGATGTTTTAGCCTTTTCTGTATCTTTAGATGATGATGTCAGCTTAGCTATTTCACCAGAAAACTCAATATTATCATTAACATAATCGACTCCAATACTAATGGCAATACTTTTTTTATTAATATCTTCGGAATCCCAACAACTTGTTAATAACAAAACAGACATACTTATAATCAATAATTTACTTAATCTTCTTATCATATTTTTTCACCTTCGTAATTAAAAATAATATAATTGGTATTAATCCTGCTGTTATTAACGTACCATAACTAAGATAATCCATTATTTTTTCCACCTCACCAATCGTCTTAGGAACCTGACCTACAATAAAAGATGAGAAAATTACAATAAATGCAAGAATATTAAAATGAATATTTTTGAAGTATTTGTTAATAAGAAAGGTCGCACCGTAAGCCTCTATAGAAGCTGTACAAAACATTCCCATAATCCATACAATTAGAAAAATACCATCTATTCTTTCTAAAAATTGAAGGTTTTTGATATCAACTCTTCTTATTGTAGCAAATAAGGCATCTTTGTAATTAATAATACCATCAACTCCCATAATAGAAAGGCATGATTCTACAATAAGTATATATAGAATTCCTATAAACCCTACCATAAGTGCTGTATATTTAAATACTCGTCTATTGTTCTTTTTTTTATTAAAAGATATAATCGTAAGTATTTCTATTCCTAAAAAAGGGAATATAGTAACTAGAGTTGCTTTTAAATATGCCGATATATCTGCAACAACGAAAAAAGGTCTTAAATTAATTAATTTCCCTTGGGTTAATATCGCTGAATGTATGATTATATATCCTATGATAATAATCAAACCATAGATTTCACAAATTCTTGCAATTACTTCTAGTCTTTTTATCACTGCATAATATACCACCAAAAGAAATAACAAGCATAATGCCCATACAGGAGTCTTTATTAATATAGTAAGCTTAATAGCTTCACTAGCCATTCTTATAACCGTAGTAAAAAGCATAAAATAATATATAATATATATAATCATGAATATAGATGTGATAAATTTTCCAATTAATATATTGCTATACTCATATATTGTTTTATTTTTATGGACATATCCAAGGTATGTAATTATATATGTGAAAACAGCGGTTATTGCTGTAGCCATTAATAATGTAAACCATCCTCCTGTACCTGTATTTTCTACAACATTTTTAGGAAGACCCAAAACACCATACCCTACTACTATTCCAAAGATAATAAAAGCAATTTGTCTATTTGTAAGAGATTCGTTCATATGTTTATCTCCTTCTTTTATTTTTATAAATTCCATTAATATATATAATTCCCATTAATATATATATAATTCCCATTATTTTCTTTTAATAAAAAATTCGTCTAGTCGCTACGCACTGACTCATGTCGCCAACGACCCCTACGGGCTCCGTTGCTCAAAAATAGTTGCAAGTGTAGTTCTTCATCAATGTTATCCACAATTTGAAAATCATATAGTTTCCTATAGAGTAAAAAAAGCCATGAGATTAATCTCATGACTTTTTTAGCTTGTTTTTAAATTTACATCTTCATTTTTTAATTTATTAAGAAGTTTTCTTGAAAGTATATACGTCACTATTATAGTGAAAAAATCTGCTACAACTTGACTAAATATTACCCCATCAAGTTCAATAAACTTAGGCAATATTAATATAGCAGGTATTAAGAATATCCCCTGTCTTGAAGCAGATAATAAGAAAGCTTCTTTACCTTTTCCAAGTGATTGAAAAAGAGATGCATAAACTTGTTGGAATCCAAATAACGGGAATAATAAACTTATAACTCTTAAAGTTCTAGCTCCTATCATTATAACTTCTGGATCATTAGTAAACACTGATATTATAGGTTTTGCAAATACCATAAATACTACTGTCATAATAGTAGTAAATATAGTAGTAGTTCTAAGAGATATCTTAATAGCCTCAAACAGTCTAGAATATTTTTTAGCTCCGTAGTTATAACCTGCTATTGGCTGAAATCCTTGATTATATCCAAATACTACATAAATTCCTAATGAGAATACTCTAAGACTTACTCCCATAGATGCAACTGCAGCATCTCCATATGGTTTAGCAGCAACATTTATAAGTCCTAGTGATACACTTGCAAGTGCTTGTCTCGCAAATGTTGCAGCCCCTATTTTAAGTATCTCAGAATACATGAATTTTGATGGTGCAAAATGCCTCATATTTATCTTTATAAAGCTTTTACCAGATACGAAATACTTTATAAGATATATAAAAGATAGACCTTGACCTAATACAGTCGCAAGAGCAGCTCCTTTTATTCCCATATCAAATGTGAACATTAAAATAGGATCAAGTGCTATATTTGCAAGTGCTCCTATACTTATAGCTATCATACTAAACTTTGCATTTCCCTCAGCTCTTATCATATTGTTAAGAACCATATTTACAATAGTAAATGCCGAACCTATTATAAGTATTTTCGCATAATCCTCAGCAAATAGCATTATAGTATCGGTTGCTCCAAAAGCTCTAAGAAGTGGAACTAAAAACATTAAACTAAATACAGTAAATACAAAACTGAATATAATACTCGTTACAAATGTAGTTGTAGTAGTCTTATCAGCTTGTTCTTTATTCTTTTCTCCTAGTAATCTAGATATATAAGAACCTGCTCCTACTCCAAACATCTGACCTATAGCTGCTATTAACATAAACATAGGGAATACCACTGATACAGCTGCTATTGCACTAGTATTATTTAGCATCCCAACAAACATTGTGTCTACTATATTATAAACTGCATTTATAAGCATAGCTATTATTCCTGGAATAGCTAATTTAGTTAGAACTTTTCTAACATCAGCTTCTCCCATCATTTTTGCTCTTTGCTCTCTGCTTTCCATCTTAACATCTCCCTTCATTGATGTATTATTTATAAGTACACTCTAAAAGTTCTATTATAAACTTTATATTTTCATCTTTTTCATTACTCTCTTCATTTATAAAAGTTATTATAAGAACTAATATAGTTTGAGCTAATTTTTTTTGCATACTATCATCAAACTTTATACCCTGCTCATTATTTATATCTCTTATAATACTTTGAATATCATTTAATAGTTTTTCTTTGATTTCTAAAAATATATTATCTTCAACTACATTCTCCTTTATAAGCTCTCGACCTATCCCCTGTCTTTTCATAATTTCTTCATACAGTGTAGTTATAATTTGTTTTATCTTTTCTTTACTTTCTATATCTTTATCCATTATAGAATCTACCTTTTTTAAAGTAGACTCCCAACTCTTTGTGATTACCTCAGTGTATAACTTCTTCTTATTTGGATAATAGTTGTATAAAGTCCCAACAGCTATTTTAGTTTCTTTAGCTATCATCTTCATATCTACTTTTTTATATCCGTGTTCACTAAATAACTTTATCGCACTATCAAATATTTTCATGTCTAAATTTTTTATAATTTTAGGCATATACTGCACCCCTCTCTTTACTTACTAATGAGTATATAATTTTGAATATCTGTATAAAATTGATTATATATCTACTCTTTCAACTATTTTTAAGCAACGAAGCCCGTAGAGCTTGTTGGCGATATGATTCATGCGTTAGCATGAAACTAATTTTATGAACTTGAATTCATTTAATATGAATTAAGATTCATTATAAATGCTTATTAAGCTTAAGTCAATACTTTTTAATTAATATAAATTTTACATAGAGTCAACATAAACTTAAAATTAATGTTCTAAACTATAAGGGTAAACACCACTTGATTAATTTCTAAAAGCATTTTAATTTCCACACGGGCATAATAAGCCCTATTTTTTTGCAAAAATTTCTCTATAGAAAATAAATTTTTTATGTATTTAAATATTAAAACAAATACTCGGATATACTATTAAAAGCTTAATAAATACAATTAAAGGAGTTAAATAATGAAGATAATATATCATTGTGTTGGAGGTACACATTCTTCTGCAATTGCTTCCACTATTCACTTAAACATACTTCCTAGTGATAGAGTACCTAACGCAGATGAAATAATGAATATTGGATGTTTTGATACTCTGCAAAAAAAAGATATGGGAACTTTGTTTTTAAGAGGTATAGATGAATTTGGAAATGAAGTATATACCTTAGGTAGACAATTTAATAAAAATTTAGTTTTAAACACAGTAAAAAGCACATATTCTATAAATAATAAAAATTCAAATGACCTATTACTCATAGATACTATGCCTACAGTAAATATACCTATGAAAATAGGAGGCTTCTCATCTAGAAGACTTCATTTAGTTTCATTTGGAAGACCTATTGTTCTAAAAGGTAGCCAAAAAGCGTATAAAGACATAATTAAACTAGTAAAGGATACTAAAGAACAATTTCGTTCTTAGGTATCCTTCTTTTGTTAAGACAATTACTCTCTTGTTATATATTAGTGTTTAAGAACTTGGATTTATAATAATTATACTCATACCAATGATCATAGGATTCTTTCAAATACTCTTTTTTTCTTTCCATATAATCTTTCACAATTTCTTGACCCAGCTTATCTTTATTTTTCTCTATAGCATCTATAGAATCATATGAAAGACTTTGTATATATTCTTTATCTAATTTTCCTGTTTCAGTGTATCTTTGTATATTTTTATTTACTATCATTTTATCTATGTTGACACAATTAACTGCCATATAAATAACCATTATAGATATTAAAGAAAACTTAAATACATTAAAATTCTTATTCCAAATCTTTATTAGTCCGAATACTAAAATTATAGATAATGTGAACAAAAATATATGAACATAAATTCTAAGTCTTGTGAATCCAAGTGCGTGTTCATATATTCTTAATTTGTAGTTTGATGAAAAAAGCATATTTCCTGTGAACACTAAAAGTATAGTATAGAATATATTTAAAATTTTATTTATTTTATCAGACGTTACTTTTACGTTTTTAATACTAAGTGTGAGTATTGAAAAGTTTATTAAAGCAACTGTTAAAAGCTCAAAGAAGCCTTTTCTTGCATACTTTGAATAAGAAAATCCACTAGGAAGAACATGTTTATTCCCTCCATATAGATATGATGATTGAATTATTGAAAATAATAAATATATGAAGCATAGTAAAAACAGTATTGTCAAAATAGTTATGGGATTAATCCATTTATAATCCTCTTTAATTTCATCTTCTTTATACTCATATTTAAGGCTCCATATGTATCCAAAACAATACATCGAAAAGAATATTATCATTATAATATCCCAGACTATATCTACCAAATTAATCTTTTCATATATAAATTCATATAAATCTTTTATATTTCTTATATAATAGTCAAACATCATATCAGCAGATGCCAAAAGTGATATTATGATTATTAAAAGAGGTACTGATACTGCAAC
Source organism: Tepidibacter aestuarii (assembly GCF_934924865.1). Classification (NCBI taxonomy): domain Bacteria; kingdom Bacillati; phylum Bacillota; class Clostridia; order Peptostreptococcales; family Peptostreptococcaceae; genus Tepidibacter; species Tepidibacter aestuarii. The sequence continues at coordinate 2,992,848 of NZ_OW235315.1, forward strand.
TCCTACTAATATATTTTTTATATTATCATTTTTAGTTTTTACTTTATCAATATTTACAGCTTGCTTCGAAAAAGAAAATATCTTTTTCATATTATTAAATGGAAAATTTAAGAGTCTTTTCCTAATGTCTCTTATAACTCTTAATCTCATACAATCTATATTTTGATATCTTATAGTTATGACATAATCACTTATAGCTATAGGTACTAAAAAGAAATTAAAAAATCTTATTAATCTATTATTGTAAATACAAAAGTTCAAGCACATTATAAATATAAAAAAAAGGATTAAGTTACTAAATTTATTCTTCAAATTAATCTTATCTTTAGCTGAATACACACAAGCTAAAGTGAATAAAGATGCAAATATCATTTCAGATATCCCTATACTATCCCAACTATAAAAATATCTAAATAAAATTCCTAATAAAACTGATAAGATTACAATTTTTATTTTGTGAGCTAAGCTAATCTTAGAGTCTACTTCATCTTGTATATTAATATTGGTATCTATAAGGCTTTTATCATTGTTCATATCTATTCCCCCTTTGATTTAAAGCATTATAATAATACCATATTAAATATATTTTTCCAATATTATCCTTTAACTTTATGCAAAAACACTTTTATATGAAAATAACTTATTTCATCTGGCAGATTTTCTTTTATAGGTTTTAAAGCATTATACCCTACTCTGTTTACTGCTTCTTCTATTTGTCTTTCGTATTCATCAGGAAGTAATTCATCTAAATCTACTTCCATTCCCTCTATTGCACATCTAAACAGATGCTCCTTTACAGTTGTCTCTGCTATATCTCTTTCATTTGCAATTTCCTCTACAGTCTTGTTTTCATTGTACATATTAAGCGTTATTACATGGCTTTTTATTTTTTCTTTTTTATTTTCTTTTTCTTGCTTTGTTTCTCTAGTTCCTATATTATTATTTTTTCTGTACTCATTTATTTTATCTATAAATATTTCTCCATACTTTTCAAGCTTTGATTGCCCGACCCCTTTTATAGTTAAAAATTCTTCTTCATTTTCAGGCATGTAAACACTCATTTCCTTTAGAGATGCATCTGAAAAAACTATATATGGAGGTATATTTTCTCTTGTTGATATTTCTTTTCTAAATTCTTTTAATATATCAAATAGATCGTTGTCAGTCTTAGATATTTTCTTAACTTTCTTGTTTATCTTCATAAATACGTTTTCATTTCCCTTTAAAACCTCTATGGATTTGTTGTTCATTTTAACAACTGGATACTGTCCTTGAGACAATACAAGATAATCATCTGCTATTAACTTGTTTATTATTTCTTGTATTTCCTTTACTGTATATTCCTTTACTATCGCATAAGTGCTTAATTTATCTAGCCCAAAGTTCAATAATTTTTGATTTTTAGAACCTCTTAAAACTTGTGCAATAAGTATAGACCCGTATCTTTCCTTCATTCTATAGACACAAGAAATTATCTTTTGAGCAAGTACCGTTATATCTTCTTTTTCTTCATTGTCATTACATACACTACAGTTCCCACACTTATCTTCTATATTTTCCTCACCGAAGTACTCTAATATATATTTTCTCAAGCAATTTGACGTATGGCAGTAATCTATCATATCTTGAAGTCTTTTATATTCATATTCTTTTCTATCAATATTGTATATAGTTTCTTCTATAAAGAATTTTTGTGTCTGAATATCTTTTGGATTGAATAAAAGTATACATTCACTTTTTTCTCCATCACGACCTGCACGCCCAGCCTCTTGATAATAACTTTCCATATTTTTTGGCATGTTGTTGTGTATTACATATCTAACATTAGACTTATCTATTCCCATACCAAATGCATTAGTTGCAACAATTACATCTATATTGTCGTATGAAAAATCCTCCTGCATCTTAGTTCTTTGTTCATCTGCAAGACCTGCATGATATATTCCTGCTTTATAATCTTTGTCAATTAATAATTCATATATAGATTCTGCTTCTTTTCTTGTAGATGTGTATATGATCCCAGTTTGTTCTTTATTATTTTCAACAAAGTCAGATATAAATTTTTTAGTATTTTCTCCTCTTATCACAGAAAACGTCAAGTTTTCTCTATCAAACCCACTTATGTACTCGTTTGGATTTTTCAGCTTTAATAGGTTTTTTATATCATTTTTAACTTCATTTGTAGCAGTTGCTGTAAAAGCACAGACTATAGGTCTTTTATCTAACTTCTGTATAGTTTGACTAATTCTAGTATAGCTCGGTCTAAAATCATGTCCCCATTGAGATACACAGTGTGCCTCATCCACCGCTATTAATGATATATCTGCTTCATCTAAAAAGTTCAAAAACTCACTTGAATTAAGTCTCTCTGGCGCAACATAAATAAGCTTGTACTCTTCGTCCTTAGCATCAAATAGTATTTCTGTTATCTCCATACTTGATAAAGTACTATTTATATAAGCTGATTTTATTCCCATCTCATTAAGTGAATCTACTTGATCCTTCATCAAGGATATTAGTGGAGATATAACTACTGTTATCCCTTCAAGTGCCATTGCAGGAACCTGATAACAAAGAGATTTACCAGCACCGGTAGGCATTATAGCTATCGTATCATTCCCTTTAAGTATACTATTTATAACTTCTTCTTGTCCTTTTCTAAATCTATCGTATCCGAAATATTTCTTTAATATATCCTTTTGTATATCAATCATATATTTACTCCTTTAAATTAAATGTACTATTGTTATTATATACTAAACATTTATTTTCTAACAAATTCTTATTCTTTACAAATTAAATTTCAAATTTTTTTGTAACCTCTTCGTAACTATATAAAGCAAAAAAACAACTATAATTGATATATGCAAAACATTGTAAACAATACTGGAGGTTGTATTATGAAAAAACTATTATTATGTTCAGTTCTAAGTCTAGGGCTAATATTAAGTGTGGGATGTTCAAAACAAGAAGAATTAAAAGATACTCAAGAATCTAAGCCTGCAACAAATGAAGTTGTTGAAGAATCAGTTAATAAAAAAGAATCTAAAGATCCATATAAAATAGCTGCTGAACAAGTAGAAATGATTGATAAAGAATTAGATACATACGAGAAAAAAGAAGTAAAGTTACCTGCAACAAAAGAAGGATGGGAAGAACAAACACTTTCTCTTTGGAGTAAAGATGGAAATCCAATGAAATTAACAGCTACAGAAGCAGATGACATGGGTAAAATGGATGGCTTATCTTCTTCTTACTTTAAGGATGGAAAGTTAATATTCTATAAAGCTCCTTTTTCAAACCACGTTTTTGAAAATGAAAAAATGGTTCTTTGGATGGATGAAAATATGAATGTTTTAGATATTCCAGTTCAAAATGTAAATAGTGCTGAAAGAGGTATTTTAGAAGTAACAAAAGAGCGTCTTAATACTTTTAATTAATCTCTTCTACGGTTTATATAAAACTTTACTTTAAAAACTTTATACATTTAAGCCCAAAATAAATGGCATAAAAATACCGCTCATATATTAAGTATTTTTATGCCGTTTATTTTTTTAATCTATCTCTTAAATATGAAATATTAATAAATAAGTAACTCAAATAAATTTTTCATTCTATTTCTTTCTATATCCAAAAGGTTGGATATTTTCTTTCTTTATCCAAATTATTGATAAATAATGCAATTATAACAACTATAAGAGAGCCCAATAAAACTGGAGTAAACAGAAAACTCCATCCTACATTTCCCATAATAACTACCAGTGGGTCTGCTCCCGCTGGCGGATGAGTTGTTTTTGTCAAAATCATTAGTCCTATTGCTAATCCAACCGCAAAAGCAATTGCTATTGGAGAATCTCCAAATAAGGACTGACAAACAAGACCAACAAATGTTGAAACAAAGTGTCCCCCTATTATATTTCTTGGTTGAGAAAGAGGAGCGTTCCATACTCCAAAAGCTAGTACACAGCTTGCGCCAAACGGAGCCATTACCCATGTATGTACAGAATATTTTGTTAAAATAATGAGAGTAAAAATAGTCAATAATCCTCCAATAAAACCAATAAATGCAGACTTAACATTACTCTTAAGCGAAGTTCTGTTGTTAGTTATCATTTTCTTAAATAAATTCATTTTCAAATCTCCTTTCTTTGATAGGTATTATATACCAAATACAACTAACCTGTCAACATACATATAACAGGTTAGTTATATTTGTAAGTGATTGGGTTATGCTTGTAAATTATTAGTTTATTGCGATATAATGTTTCAGTAAACTTAGCTGAATATAGGGAGGGGTTTTATTTTGGCAAATGAAAAATTTCCGAATGTATCAGATAGATTAACGCTAAACTTTGTTAATACCAAAATATCAAGAAATGGAAAAATAATAGAATTGCTAAATAGTGTTGAGGACTTTCAAAACTGGATAGAACAAATAATCCTTACAGGGCCGAAATACTCTCAACAATTGGAATTTATTAAAGAAATTTATACCAATCAAGAGGAATTTGCTAGATTAATAGAGTTTAGAGATTATTTATATAAGGAGCTCATATATTCAATAGATAGTGGAAGTATGTCTACATCACTTACAGCTTTTATAGAGGGAATTTCCCAATATAATCCATTTATATACAAGAAGATTGGATCTACATTTCTAATTCTTCCTAAATATATTGAAAGAGAACCTATTAAAAATATAATCCTTTTAGATTTGATTGATATGATTTCAGAAAATGAATTTTGTAAATTAAAAAGGTGCTATAATCCACAATGTGTTCTTTTATTCGTTGACAAAACTGGAAGAAGAAAATGGTGTTCCATGAAAATATGTGGTAATAGGAAGAAAGTAGAAAGATTCTCAAAAAAATAATAATAAAATTTTTATCATAGCAGAAAATTCTACAATAAAAATAATGGTAGAAACAATTAGCAAAAAATAATTACTTCTATCATTATTTTTTATTGAATAAAATAAATTTTCTAAACATCTTTAGTTGCATTCGCAACAATTCTATGTTAATATTTAATAGTTGCGATAACAACTAAAAGGAGAGATCAAAATGAAACATAAAGATAGACATGTAATAGGCAAATCTATATCTATATTATATAGATACGGTAAAATATTTTTTAATGACCAATTTAAGGAATTATCAATAGGTAAAGGTCAATACATGATTTTGATATGTCTTTATCATCATCAAGGGATAACTCAAGATGATGTTGCAAAAAAACTTAGAATAGATAAAGCAAATATTGCACGAGGTGTTAAAAAGCTAGAAGAAAACGGATATGTAACAAGAGAAGTAGACCCAGATGATAAAAGAGCATATAGATTATATCCAACAGAAAAAGCTATAAAAGTTCAACCTCAAATATATGATTCATCAGTAAAATGGATGGATATAATAACTGATGGAGTATCGGATGATGAAATAGAACAGTTCATCAAAACTTTGACAAAATTAACTATAAATGCATGTGAATACTCTGGAGACATAAAGCTTGCAAATCATTTAAAGAATAAGGAGTGTGATAAGTGTGAACGAACGTAATCAAATGCTAGAAACAGGTGATATTAAAAAGACCTTATTTAAATTGTCATTACCAGCTATAATAGGACTTTTAGTAAGTGCTCTATACAATATAATAGACGGTATATTTATAGGTAAAGGTGCAGGACCTTTAGCTTTTGGAGCTCTTACAATAGCCTTTCCAATACAAATGGTTTTAACAGCAGTAGCTCAAATGGTAGGTATGGGGGCATCGTCTGTATATTCAAGAGCCCTTGGCGAAAAAAACTATGAAAAAGCTGAAACTGTAGTAGGTAATGCATTCTTATCTAATATAGTTTTAGGTACTTTAATGGTATCTATAGGACTTATATTCATAGACCCTATACTTTTATTGTTCGGTGCAACAACTGAGATAATGCCTTATGCTAAAGACTACGTAAGCGTTATATTAATAGGAAGTTTATTTAACCAATTCTCTATGTCTACTAACTCACTTATAAGAGCTGAAGGAAACGCAAAGGCTGCAATGTTTACAATGCTTATAGGTGCTGTACTTAATACTATACTAGATCCTATATTTATATTCGGATTTGGTATGGGAATTAAGGGGGCTGCTATTGCTACAGCTTTATCTCAATTCTGCTCATTCTTATTTGTAGTATTTTATTTAAAAGGCGACAAAACAAATATGAAGCCTAAGGCTCATCATTTTAAGCCTAACAAGAATATATTAAATCAAATATTTTCAATAGGATTTTCATCTTTTGCAAGACAAATCGCTAGTAGCTTTGTAGCTATACTTTTAAATAACTCTCTTAAAATATACGGTGGAAATGATGCATTTGCAATTTACGGTGCAGCTTTTAAAATATTAATGTTTCTAATGATGCCTTTATTCGGTATAGTTCAAGGACTTCAACCACTCGTTGGCTACAATTATGGAGCCCGTCAAATGGATAGAGTAAATAAATCTATAAAGTATGCTATAATCGGAACTACTGTATTTGCAACTACCTCTGTATTATTTGGTATGTTATTTCCAAAGCAGCTTATGGGACTATTTTTAACTGATCCCAAATTAGTTGATGAATCTGCTACGGTTCTTAGGATAATACTTTTATTCATGCCAGTTATAGGAATTCAATCAGTTGGGGGATCTGTTTATCAATCAATAGGGAAGGTTATTCCAGCTTTAATATTGTCTGCTTTAAGACAGGTAATATTATTCGCTCCATTACTAATTATTCTACCTAGAATAATTACCCCTTCACTACTTGGAGTATGGCTTACTTTCCCTATGTCAGATGGTATTTCAACTATAATAACAGGTATTATGCTAAAAAAAGAAATGAATCTTATGGCAAAACAAAATGGATAGACTTTAAGTCTATCCATTTTTTATTAAAACGCAGTGTCATAACCTATATAACATGCAATCTCATTTTCTAAGAACAAATCCTGTATTTCTTCAAGCTTTTTAGGATCTGTTCCCTCTTCATCCTTGTATTTATACTCCTTACCGAGTTGTCTCCATTTGGATTCTCCAAGTCTATGAAATGGAAGTATATTTATTTCAAACAAATCATTTTCTTTCATGAATTGGATAGTATCAGTTATATTTTGATATGTGTCATTAAAATCTCTTATAACAGGCATTCTAAGGATTAATCTTCCCTTCCAACCGCTCTGTTTTAAATATCTGATATTGTTTAAAATAATATCATTATATACTCCAGTTTTTTGTCTATGAATATCTCTATTTATATGCTTCACGTCTATAAATGCAAAGTCTATATACTCCATAACCTTTAAAAAGTTTTCATTATCTTTGTATGCAGTGGTTTCAATAGCAGTGTGGAAATAATTTTTTTTGCATTCTTTTAATACTTTTATCAAGAATTCACTTTGTAAAAGAGGCTCTCCACCGCTAAATGTAACTCCCCCTTCAATACTCCATGAATTAGAGTCTCTAGTAAGTACTTTCATTATTTCATCAACACTGTATTCTTTACCACAAACCTTAAATCCATCATAGTAGCATTTTGAGCTGCATTCAAATGTATCACAGTTTTTGCATATATCCCAGTTTAATTTAGGCATATCATCAAATGTTAGACCTCCATGAGGACATGCATCTTTACAAATACTACATCCTTTTTGATATTTACAGCTAGTTTCGCTAAACATTATATGAGGCTTTAAAGTCCAGCTTTCAGGATTTGCACACCACTCACATCTTAAAGGACATCCACTCATAAAAACTGTAGTCCTACATCCAGGTCCGTCATGTACTGAGAAACTCTGTATATCAAATACTATTCCCTTATCCGTTTCTTCCATTTCAAATCCCTCACTTTTACTTATCCGAAAGCTAAAAGTTCTAAAACTCAACCCTCTTAAGGATAAAGATAAGAACTTAATAGCTTCTGGATTAGTTTAACTTTAATCCTTATCTATAGATAATGGAAGAAGCATTGCCACTATAGCAGATATTGCGAATGATGCCATGGCAAACTTTAATGAATTATAATAGCTTCCAGATACGTCATATAAATAAGCTCCCATAAAGCTTCCAAGTGCAGGTCCTATCCCCATAACTATAAGAGTTGATAGTCCCCATATCTTTCCAAATGTTTTGTTTCCATAAACAGACGCTGCATATCCTGCAACTCCACCAGGTTCTATAGCCCAGTATACAGCAAATATTATACAAGATACTATACTAAGAGTTACTGCACCTTTTCCAGTCATTAAAGCAAGACAAGCTATAACTCCCATTAGAGGCGCGAATATTAACATATATTTTCTACCCTTAGTTTCATGGTTTAGCTTTGTCACCATCTTATCTGCTACAACTCCCATTAAAGGCATTGTAAGTATTCCAGCTATTCCTATTGCTACATAAAGATTAGTAGCAGTAGATAAAGTTAAATCACAATCTGCCATCCAGTACTTTACAATCTGAGTCCAAACTAAAAATTCTGCAACCATACTAGTTAAAAATGCTATTATAGAACCCCATATAGGGAATGTAGAGAAGGCCTGTTTTATACTCCACTCTCTATCATTCACATTATTATCCTTAGCTTTTAATGTGTCCATACCAAAAGGCTTAAGTCCGTAGTATTGAGGGTTCTTCTTAGCAACCAAAGTAGCGATTATTAAAGCTATTAATACTACACAAGATAATATTCTCATAGCAAATCTCCAGTCCATAGTTGCAAGAACCTGCTTTGCTCCAAGACTTAGTACAACCTGTGCAACAGGAGCTCCCATAAAAGCTATTCCCCACATAGTTGCATACGCCTTACCTACATACCATTTTCTAACCGATACTGTTGACGACACCCAAAGCATACCAGTTCCTATTCCTGCAAATACAGCATATGGAATCAAATATGACATATATGTTTTAGCAAAGCTTGTTACCAGAAATCCTAAAGAACCACTTATAGCTCCTAAAAAATACGCGGGCTTAGTTCCCCATTTATCTATTATCATTCCACTAAAGAATGCAGTTACTGCATAAACGCTCATCATAAGTGAATAACCTAGAGTTAGTTTAGATGCACTCCAACCAAGATCATTTGCCATAGGACCTTGAAGTACAGAAAAAGTAGCTCTATAACCAAACAAACAAAATACTGCAAGCCACGATGCAAGAACTACCTTATAACCTAGGTGTTTTGCTTCCTTTTCACTTACTCTGCTCTCTAGCATTTAATATCAATCCTTCCAATTTATTCGCTATATTATTTTTTAAACTCGTGTGAATTACAAGTTACAGCATTTAGATCTCCATATGTCCAGTTATCTTTATCAAGACCTGTGCACATTCCTAATTCATCTTTATCAGAGTTTTTAAAGTTAGAACAATTTCTACACTTAGGACATAGTTCAAATACTTCACATACATCAGAATCTATATTAATCATATTTCCTGTTACTCTACAAATCCCCTTAGCAGCATCCATAGGTGAAAAATTTAAACAATCATTGTGTTTTAACATAATCACTACACTCCTTCATATTCTGTTCTTGAAATAACTTCATCTTGAATAGGTTTACCTATTTCACACCAGTATTGTGTAAATCCTGCAACTCTTACCATAAGATCTCTATAGTTATAAGGATTTTCTTGTGCATCTCTTAATACCTTAGAGTCAACTATATTGTACTGTATATGGAATCCACCTTTTCTCATGTATGAGCGTGTTAGGTCTAATAAATGCTTAGTTCCCTGCTCTCCTTTTAATGCACTTGGATGTATCTTCATATTCATTTGAGAGTTTTGAGAATTTGAATGATCCCAAACTGTAGCTGATTCAAATAAAGCATAAGGCCCATTTTTATCAGTTCCAGGGTAAGCAGACATTGAACCATCTGAATATGTTGTTCCTGCAAGTCTTCCATCAGCTGTAGCAAGTGTTGCAGCTCCTTGTGCTCCATGAGTTGAAACTGATATTTGACAAGCGTACATAGGTTTTGCATAAAGTGACATTGCAGTCTTTGACATTTTACAGAACCAGTCTTCATACCCCTTAAGAATACTATCTGCATAAGGATTATCATTACCATACTTAGGAGCCATTAAGCATTCTCCATATATGTCATCATATGATCCACTGTTATCTACTTTTTCTTGATCTACCATTGAGAAATTTCTTGTTTCAAGAGCATTCCTGAATCCAAAGTTATTTATCATAGCATCCTTTAACTGTTCAATAGTAAACTTCTTATCATCGTATACAACTTTTTTAATTCCAGCTAATGAGTTTACCATAGTTACTGTTCCACAGCTTTCAACGTTAAATGTAGCATTATATCTATATCCCATATTACCTATATGCTGTCCTTTAGATAGACAATCTGGTTTTAAGAAAGAGTTTACAACAGACATATTATGTTTACGCCATATATCATGCTGTACATTATTAGTTTTAGCTAAAACGTCAACTGCCTTTTCATAGTACATCTTGAATGTATCAACTAACTCTTCATAAGTTTCAAGCTTTCTATTATGAGGTTCAAATACTTTAATTCCAGTTCTATGATCTACTCCATTAGTAAGTACTAACTCTAATACCTTAGGATTTGCTATAAAGTGAACTCCAACACTCGTAGGTTGACCTGCTCCTCCAGGTATTTTATATTTCTTGCCATTTAAATCAAGTTCTTTCCAGCATCCTGGTGATGTTTCAAGGCATCCTCCTATTGCAAAAGATCTGGCTTCTTCAATATTCATTCCTTCAGGTGAATATTGATTCATCATAAATTCTATTCCAACTCTATTGTTCATCCAAGCTGGATATCCTGCACCAGTTTTATCGCATTCTACACATTTTAATAAGAACTTCTCTGGAAGTTTCTCATCGTAAAGCACTGATAAAGTAGGCTGAGGTGTTGAACATGTTATACCGGCTTCAACTATTAACATTTCTAAATCATTAGTAGCAGACTGCCCATCAGGAGTAAGTCCACCAAGGCTTAAGTTGTTAAATGTGTTTCCTGATAAAACTCCTCCAACAACCCCTGTTGATGCAAAACAATCTATACATGTAATCTTTATTCTATATAATTCTAGAAGTTCTAATACTTCTTCCTTAGTTATCTTTCCTGCTTCAATATCTTGCTCGTACCAAGGATATAGTACTTGACCTAATCTTCCTATTGATAGTCCTGATATTGCATCTTCATTTAAAACTGCAATGTGTAGGATGTATGATAATTGAAGTGCTTCTCTGAATGTAGATGGCTTTTTATGAGCTATGTTTTCTAAGCAGTTAGCTATATCCATATACTCTTTTTTATCTTCTTCATTCTTAGCAATGTTTTCAAGTCTTCTAGCATGCTTTGAATAATTTAATATCCAAGTTTGAAGACCTTCTATAACATGAATTACAGATTCATAGAAATAAAGTCTGTCCATTCCTGTTACTCCATCTCCATCTGCATTTCCAGCAACCTCATCCTTACATTCTTTAGCCATTTCTATAAGTTTATCAAATCCATACTGAAGAGGATAATAATAGTTTATTACTTCTCTTCCTTGAGGTAGAGTAAATCCTGAGTCAAACATACAAACCAAGCTTCTCATTATATTTTCTTTTACTTTGTAATCTGGAACCATTTTCTCGTATTTATGCCCTAAATCTTCAACCGATCTTCCTACCCACTCATTTGCAACCTTTAAAAGAACAGGAATTTCTTCTTTTCTCATTCCAAACTTACCAGCAATAGAAACTACATTTCCAAAGCTCTTTGTAACATTTCCTCCACCGTGTCCGAATTCGCTTAGTTCTCCAGCACTTGCACTTCCTGTTTCAAGAGCCGCCTTGTATAGTTCACTTTCTTTGGCTACGAAGAAGCTTTCTGAAAGCCATGGCATAGGGAAAGATCCTCTGTAGTTATAAGTTTTTTGCATAACAAGTTTCTCTCCAGGAATTATGTTTGGTGTAAGTCTTGAAAATGCCTCTTTTAAAGCAAGAGCTCTTCTAACTACTGCAATCTCACCTTCAAGCTCGTTAAATTTACGATTATACCAATAAGGAAACTCCATATTAGCAGTTGATAATGTATTATAAAATATATCTCTTAACCTCTTAGCCCTTGGAGTTGGTTCTTTCTTTACCTCTCTATCAACCATCTCCTCAGGAGCTCTTCCTCCATACTGATAATTAATTGACAATCCTTTAGATGCCAAAATATCAGCAAGTTTCACTTTTTTACTATCATCCATCTAACTTACCCCCTTGTAAACTGACTTGCTCTATATATGTATATGATTTTACTTTTTGATTAATGCTTTAACTATTTTGAATACAATAAAAAATTCGTCTAGTTGCTACGCACTGACTCATGTCGCCAACGATCCCTACGGGCTCCGTTGCTCAAAAATAGTTGCAAATTTAGTTCTTTAACCAACGTTATACAAATATTCGAAGTTATCTATTTTCTTAGCATAAAAAAATCTTCCTTGGATAATCCAAGAAAGATTTAAATTACATATATTTATGCTTTTTATAAATTAATTGATTTATGTATATAAGAATTAAAAAAGATGCGAATACCCAAACACCTTTACTATATAAATTAAACGCATTTACTGCAAACCCATATATTAATGCAAATATTCCAGAGTTTAAATAACTGTAGAATTGATAAGTAAAGTATCCTTCTTCGCTTTTGAATTTCTTACTTCCAAATATAATTTCCCCCTTATCATTTTTCTTTAAAACTTCCAAAAGCTTCTTTTGTCTTCTTTCAGATTTTTTAACAGAAAAAGCATAAGCAATACTTATAACTCCAATTAACGCAAATACAAAACTATTAATCACTTTATCGACCCCCATAGCTTTAATATATCTTATTTTACTAATAATATATTTAAAAGTATATATTATTAGGTTAAGTAATAATACTCACAATCACAAAATTCCAAACTACAACTTGACTGTTCATAATATGACTTTAACTCTTTAACAATATCTAAGACAATATCCTTCTACTTATTTAAATCAGAAAATGTAGGATTACATACTCCCGTTATTTCATAAGTATCTTCTCCACCTAATGGACACCCCCACTTTTCATGATATATAGTCTTTATTTTAGATACATTAGCCGAAACATAAACCCCTTTTAACTCATAATGCTCCTTAGCTAATGACTGCCACTTTAAATATATATCCTCTTTATTTTTATGGTTATTGTTTTTATGAAAATGGCCTTTATTAATACCTATAACAACTGTAAACTTCTGTGTTCTCAATTTATATCACCACACTTAAATATATAGTACATTTTATTGTTCCAATAGTGAATATAAATTAAACATTTTATTTTTTGCTTAATCACTCTACAATTAAAAGTATAGTAAAAAATATAATAACTATTCCATATGGAATTAACTGACCTCTTTTCTTATCATCTTTAGAATACTTGTATTGTATATAAAAATCTCTAAAGCAAAAGGTTACAAAATATATTTTAAGAGCTAAATTTTCATATTCTTCATTTGCTATAAAAATAAAATATATTAAGCAAATAATATTAGTAATATCTAATATCTTAGTGAACTTATTTTTATTTTTTTCTAAAAAATCGCTATTCTCATAATTATCTTTTTTTGCTAAATAAAGAGTTCTAATACTTGTGTATATATTCAATGCAGCAAATAAGGAAATTAAAATTTTATTTATAATCTGAACCACATCCTTTAACCCCCCATTTTTAATTCATAATTACAATCTACTCTGTTGCATCTTCTTTTATTTTTTCAATATAAAATTTAATATATCGGTTGCCTTTAAAAGTTAGTCTTCCTATATTACCCTCTAATATAATTGCATAGTCTTCAGGTTTTACTTGAAATTCTATTTCCTCTCAATTTTCTAATTTAAAAACCAAATAATAAGTTACATAAAAGTTAGATACCCTCTCCTTCGAACTTACACTTGATCTAGTGTCCATTCTCTTTGAAACTAAAGTTGCTCTAACTGTTTGAATAGGTTTTTTCATCTGCTCAACTATTGATGCTATAATTTTATAAACTTTCCATAATATAAAAATAATTATACTTAAACCTATTAATAAACCTATTATATTTCCTATTATCTCCATATTACCTCCTATTTTCTAACTAACCACACAATTTTATCTAGTTTTAAACCTAATAACTATATCTTAAAACATATTGGAATATTATTCAAATTAATAACATATGGCAATGCACTATATACATTCTCAAAATCCCTTAATCAGCATAAAAAGCTAGTCACTAAATTTATTTTTAAGAACTAGCTTTTTTATGCTTAAATAAACATTTCTAACATTAATTTATATATTTCCCGAGAAATTAACATTATTTATATAACTTATACAAAATAATTTATTATATATGCTCATTTATTTTCGTTTTAAAGTTCTTTTTATATCTTTAAGTAAAAACTTATTGCATTTAATCGAAACCCCTTGATACTGTTAATCTTGATATATAAACTTTGCTTTCTAAAACAATATTTAGATCAATCATTTATATTCCAAGATTCAAATTCTTTTTATTAAAATAGTTTCTATTTGATAAGGGTGGCTGGTATTTTTAGAAAAGGCCATAGAAAATATTTCTTTGATAGAATACGCAAAAAAAGAAATACTAACATTTAAATAGAATGAACTTGCATAAGTAATTAAATATCAATAAGGAGGGCACCTATGTCTATTGAAATTTCTAAAGCATCATCTCATTTATTAGAAGGGATGAAAGTGGAATCAACATCTAGAGGATTTAAAATGATTTTAGATGAACCCATAGAAGCAGGAGGATCAAACACTGGAATGAATCCTGTAGAAGCAATACTTTGTGCTCTAGGTTCATGCCAATGCCTAATTACAAAAATGATAGCTTCCAATATGGGAATAAAAATCGAAGATTTAAAGATTAATCTTCAAGGAGAGCTAGATCCTACAGGCTACCAAGGAGATACAAGTGTAAGACCAGGATATGAAGCTATTAGATCTACGTTTATTATTAAATCAAACACATCAGAAGAACAGATAAAGGAATTGATTACACAGGTAGAGAAGTTCTGTCCTGTAGGAGATACCGTTTCTAACGGAACAAACTTGGTAGTTGATTATGTTGTTGAAAAATAATAATTAATTATACTATTGAGAGGGTGGCATTAAGCTACCCTTTAAATTATTTTTTATTGAACCATTCTTCTGCTTTTTTATCTATACCTTTTATATAAGAATCTTTTCCTTCACAATAACCTTCATTATCATACCTAAATTTTTTAGCCAATCCTTTTTTTAATTCTTCATAGCATTTTGCTTCCTCTGGATGAGCAATCATATAATCTCTAAAATTCAAATGTCTTTTTATTTCAGGATTTCCCGTTTGAAATATATGAATATGATGTGTTCTATTGTACAACCCTTTCATGAAAAATCTGCGATCTTTTATTCCATACTCGCCTTTTGCTATATACCCTAACTTCTCTATTTCCTCATTATATTTATCAACACTATTAATATCTTTTACTTCAATTAAAATATCTATTATTGGCTTTGCATAGATTTTTGGTATAGATGTGCTACCAATATGATGAATATCAACTATTTCACTATACATTATGCTACATATTTTTTTTGCTTCTTTTTGGTAGTCTTCATTCCATTTAAGATTATGAGGAACTACTTCTATTACCCTAACCTGTTTTTCTTCACTCATCAAATCCTCTCCTTATTAATATTTAAATCGGCAATATTTTAATTTAAAAACATTCTGTGCTCTATCCACTTATCTAATTCTTTTCGACTATAATATGTAACATATACAATTTGTATATATGGGATATAATAATATGGATTATTAACTACTCTAACATTCCAACAACTTGATTTAATTTTGTTAAAGCATCAGGAGTAACTTTTAACGTTACATTCAACTCTCCTGTTCCTCCATATATATAAGAAAATCGAAAAAACTTTGTGTCTATTATATATGGCAACGAAATCCCAAATAAAGGAATTCTTCCAATCGAAAATCCTGTAACTTCCTTGACTTCATCTTTTGTTGCTAACCTCACGTCTTTACAATTTAAAATATGTTTTACTTCTTTAAAATTAACACCGCCTCGCTCTCCTGAAACAACCAATGCATAAAAACCTATATCAGTATATATTATTAATGTTGCTGCCGTTTGCCCAATATTAATTTTAAAATAATCAGCACCTTCTTTTGCTGTATAAATAGGTTTGTCATTATTAATTAGTTCAAATGCAAATCCATGTTCCTTTAATAAGTTCTTTATATTTTCCATAAAAAATCCCCCTCAACAATAATTGATAATGCTTAGACTATAATAATACAACTTAATTAAACATATAAATATACTTTGTAGTTTTATGGTTATGCTATGCCCTTATTTCTAAACAACGTAAAGAATTTATTTTAGTTCATATTAAATTCTTTTACTTTTAGTTTAACTATATAATTGTGTCTTTTTCCATCATCTGTTGAACAATCTAGAGAAAAATAAAGGTTATCTTTAATAATATTTATTTCTTCTTCACTAAATAATTTTTTTGAACTTATTTCCCCTATCCCTTCATTTAATAAAAATCCATCAGGAGATATAGTTTTAGAATTGTCACCCGAATGTGATGAAGAATTCAATAAAACTATCTCTTTATTACCTTGTTTATCTATATAAATAGTTTTAAAATACGATTTTATATTTTCTTCTTTATTTGTTTTATACTGTATTTTTCCACCAATAAGTGAATGCTTGTTAGTAGATATAAGTATAAGTCCATCACTTATTTTTATTCCATTGCTTTCTCCCTCAAATGAATATACTTTAAATACTTGGTTATCAAGTTTATTTTTATATGAGACAGTTGTCCTAATAAATATTATATTTGTAATAAATAAAAAAATAAAAACTCCAATTATGAATAATTTCTTCATATTTTCACCTCTTTTCAAAGTTATTTAATATAACTCTACTAAATATAATATTTTTTCTTAATGAACATTGTTATTACATATCTTCAAGGTCAATAATAATCCTATTACAACTTTTACATCTATGACACTTAACTCTGCCATATTCCTTTAATGTCTCTCCACCAAATATACTTAGTTTTTGCCACCATTTCTCATCTTCATCATGCCACATAAATCCGTATTTACCACTATGAAAAAAACCTTGTATTAATTCACTTTTACAATAAGGACGCTCTATTTTCACTGTAATTCCCCCCAAACAATTTATGTTTAATAATAACTATATCTTAAATTATTTTGGAATGTTATTCAAATTTGTACTCTATAAATACTTTTCTTAATTTGAGTAAATAGATATGTAAATATAATCATCATCTTTGCATTAAGTACTAAATATAAAAAATAAGGCTTATTAAAATGTTAGTGAATGGTTTAAATGTTTTTGTATAAAATATTTAACACATTCACGGTATTTTAATAAGCCTTATTTACCACTTAAGCACAAAATCTACTTAGAATATATATTCCTACAATTAGTCTCCTTAATCAAAAACACAAACCCATACCCTACAAGAGTACTCAAAAAGCAGTACATAAATGCCTTATTATAAAGCTCTACACTACCTAAAGTAGATGAATATTTATCAAATACTCCTCCAAGTACAGATGGCATAATAGCAGCTCCGAAAAATCCTCCTATATTAACAACAGAAGTCGATATACCAGCTATTTCAGGTGGATTTACCTCCTTTGAACATGCCCATCCAAGTACAAATGTAGAACAAGTAAATCCTAATGTAAATAATACAACCTTTAAAATATTAGTATCTAGTCTTCCTCCAAAAGCTATAGCAGCCCAACAAAGTAAATACACACTTCCAAATATCATCATAGGAGTCTTTCTCTTTCTCATCTTATCAGAAATACCTCCAATGAATATACTTCCTATAGCTAGTCCTAAAACAGGAAGTATCATATAATTAGAAGCTTGTATCTTAGTCACATTATATACATCCGTTATATATCCATTTCCCCATGCTCCAGTCAATGCTACGAACGCACCAAAGAATCCTGCAAATATAAAAAATCCTGGCCATGTTTTAGGATTAGTCATAACTTGTATAACTGCTTGTCCCATATTAATCTTACTTTTACTCGCATTTTTTTTATTTATACCTTCAATTTCACTAATAGATGGATATCCCTTATCTCTTGGATCGTTTCTAACTATAATATAGCAAAGTAAACTTATTATTATAGAGAATATCCCCATAACAACGAATGAGTTTCTCCAAGTTATAGCTGCAACAAGTAATGCAAGAGGTGTTTGAGCAATTATTCCTCCCAAATTTCCTGCAAAAGAAGTAATACCAGACATTATTCCAAATTCACTTTCCTTAAACCAAACAGACTGTATCTTAAGTATTGGTATGAACACAACAGATACCCCAATTCCTACAAGTAATCTTCCTGCAAACGCCCAAAATATAGTGGGAGCCATACCAAATATTATAGATCCTAATCCCGATAATAAAACCCCTATAGAAACGGTCTTTCTAGCGCCTAATGAATCAGCTAACATTCCAGCAGGGATTTGCATTATCATATAAGCGTAAAAATACATAGCCCCTAAATTTGCAAATGTAGTTCCCGAAATATTAAACTCGTTTATAAGATCATCTTTAACAACCCCAGGTGCTAATCTATGAAAAAATACTATAATATATGCAAATGCTAGTACTCCCCATACAATCCACCTGTATTTCATCATTTTGTCTACCTTGCTTTTATCCAAAATATCACAAGTTTTTGCCTCATTAAAGCTTGCCATATAAAAGCTCCTCTCTGTTGAAATATTTGTATAGAAATAAATTGTGTGACCTTTATAAAGCCACACAATTTATACTTTACTTATAATGCTTTTTCTGTTATTTCACTCTCAAGACCTTTCTTTATAGCCTTCATATTTAAATCTACGAATTTTTCTTTAACATTATCTTTTAATGCCTTATCCCAATCTATCTCTTCAATTCCCAGTGACTTAATAAGTCCACCAAGCATTATTATATTTTGAGCCTTTATATTTCCAAGTGCTATAGCTTCATCAGCTGCATCTATAGCTATTACATCATCATATTTTGCTTCTATTTTTTCAATTATGTTTTCTGGATACTTCTCTTTTCCTGATAAAACAGTTGCTGATGGAATAGCGTAATCATTTATTACAATCTTTCCACCTGGCTTTAAATACTCTAACCATCTTAAAGCCTCTACTCTTTCAAATGCTACTATTATATCAGCTTGACCTTTTCCTATTATAGGTGAATATACTTTCTTTCCATATCTTACCTGAGTTGTAACACTTCCACCTCTTTGTGCCATACCATGAACCTCAGACATCTTAACATCATATCCTGAATCTATTAATCCACTAGATAATACCTTTGAAGCTAGTATTATTCCTTGTCCCCCAACTCCTACTAATAAAACATTTTTTACACTAGATCTACTATTTATACACATATTATTCACCAACCTTTTCTATAGCATCGAATGGACAAACTTGAGCACATACACTGCATCCAACACACATAGTTTTATCTATCTTAGAATATTCATCAAATGAGATTGCAGGGCATCCTGACTTAATACACATCTTACATTTTTTACACTTATCTTCTTTAACTTCATAAGATTTAGGTGTACAATCAAATCTCTCTTTATCTTCTTTAGAGAATTTCTTAAGTACACAAGGCCATTGAGTTATTATTACTGATGGCTCATCAGATGCAAGAGCATTACTTAAAGCTTCCTCATTTTCTTTTAAGTTAAGAGGATTAACAACTGTAACATCTTTAATTCCTATAGATTTACATAAATTAGGTATATCTATTTGATTAGTTTCCTCTCCCATTAAAGTGTATCCTGTTCCTGGGTTTTGTTGGTGTCCTGTCATACCAGTTATTCTATTATCTAGTATTATAGTTACTGAATTACCTTTATTGTAAACAACATCTATTAAGCTTAATATTCCTGTATGGAAGAATGTTGAATCTCCTATAACACTTACTACTTTCTTGTCTACATTATGGAAGTTAAATGCCTTTTGAGCACCATGGCCTGTACTTATAGATGCTCCCATACAAATACATGTATCCATAGCATTAAGTGGCTCTGCTGATCCTAGAGTATAACATCCTATATCTCCTGTAATCATTACATTCTTCTTCTTAGATAAAGTGTAGAATAATCCTCTATGTGGACATCCTGCACATAGTGTTGGAGGTCTATTTATTACATCTTCTTTAAGCTCAGCAACAGCAGCTGCAACTTCACTTTCTACACCTGAATTTAAAAGAGAATTTGCTATTATATCAGGGTTTAACTCTCCTATGTTAGATATCTTTTCTTTTCCTATACAATTAATTCCTCTAGCCTTTAATTGCTCTTCTATATAAGGCTCTAATTCTTCTATTACGTATAATGTTTCTACTTCTTTAGCAAAATCTTCTATTTTCTTAAATGGAAGTGGATGAGTAAATCCTAATTTAAGATAAGAAGCATTATCTCCAAATACTTCTTTAGTATATTGATAAGATATACCTGAAGTTATAACCCCTATCTTTTTATCGTTCCATTCTATTTTATTTAAATGAGTTTCATTACTGAACTCTTCCATTCTCTTTAATTTATCTTCAACAACAACATGTAATTTTCTAGCATTAGCTGGAGCTGCAACGAACTTAGCTATATTCTTAGTATATGGCTTAATTCCTGCTTCTTCTCTTTCATTAAATTCAACTAAAGTTTTAGAATGGCATATTCTAGTTGTTACTCTATATAAAACAGGTGTATCAAATCTTTCTGATATTTCCATAGCATCCTTCATGAAATCCTTTGCCTCTTGTGAATCACTAGGCTCTATCATTGCAATTTTAGCAAACTTAGCATAATATCTATTATCTTGCTCATTTTGAGATGAATGCAGTCCTGGATCGTCTGCAGATACTAGTACTAGTCCCCCATTAACACCAGTATATCCATAAGTCATAAGAGGATCTGCTGCAACGTTAACCCCAACATGCTTCATAGCAGCAAGTGATCTAGCTCCTGCTATAGATGCTCCTATAGCTACTTCAAGAGCTACTTTTTCATTTGGAGCCCACTCTGAATAAACATCTTTATATAAAGCTATATTTTCAAGTACCTCAGTAGATGGAGTTCCAGGATAAGCACTAGCTATACTTCCGCCTGCTTCATAAAATCCTCTGGCAATAGCTTCATTACCTGTCATAAGTTTTTTCATTATAATTTCCCCCTTATTTAAGCATGTATTTTATTTTCTTCTAATACTTCTTGTAATGCATCTATAAATTTTTGAGTTTGATCTTTAGTTCCTGTACTAACTCTTAACCAGTTTTTCCAGTCCCAAAGATACCCAGGTCTTACTATGATTCCTTTTTTAAGTAATTCTTCAAATACTACCTTTGAATCAAATCCAACATTTACGAATACAAAGTTTGAATTAGACTTTATATACTCCATGTCATTTTCTTCAAAGTATTTTTCCATCATGCTCATGCACTCATAATTAAGCTTTACAGTTTTATCTATATGCTCAGCATCATTTAAAGCTCCAATTCCTGCTGCTTGAGCTAATCTATTAACATGAAATACCATTTTCATTTTATTCATAGCTTTAGTTATTTCACTTGATGTAAGTAAATATCCAACTCTCACTGATGCAATTCCTGCAACCTTTGAGAATGTTCTAAGTATAATAGTATTTGGTCTTTTTCTTAATATTTCTAAAGAATCTGGATACTTATCATTTTTTATTGCATACTCATAATAAGCTTCATCAAATACTAAAACTACATCTTTTGGAGTATTATTTACTAAGTAGTCAATATCCTCTTTTGTCATTATATTTCCAGTTGGATTATTTGGATTACATACATAAATTAATTTTGTCTTATCGTTGATCTTTTGCACAAATTTCTCAAAATCATGCTTATAGTCTTTAAGATCTATTTGATGAGCAACTCCACCCATAAAAAGAACTTCACTAGCATATTTTCCAAATGTAGGGTTAGCCATTATAGCTTCGTCACCTTCATTTATAAAAGTTTGAGCTATTATTTTTAAAAGCTCTTCTCCACCATTACCTACAACTATATTTTCATGCTTTAGATTGTATTTTTTACATAGTCCATCCTTTAACTTAGTGCAGTTAGGATCTGGATATATATGTATACTATCTAATTCTTTTTTTATTTCTTCAATAGCCTTTGGAGATGGACCTAATGGATTTTCATTAGATGCAAGTTTTTCAATATCCTCAAGACCTAATTCCTTCTTTAATTCATCTACAGACTTTCCAGGTATGTACGGTTTTATAGAAGCTACTTCTTTTCTAAATAGATTTTCACTCATCATTTCAACCCCTCTATTTTAAAATTATATCAATTAACTTTAATCAATAACTGCCTGCC
The DNA here is from genome assembly GCF_934924865.1 of Tepidibacter aestuarii. NCBI lineage: Bacteria > Bacillati > Bacillota > Clostridia > Peptostreptococcales > Peptostreptococcaceae > Tepidibacter > Tepidibacter aestuarii. Next base: position 3,015,377 of record NZ_OW235315.1, read on the forward strand.
GAGATGTCTTAAAAAAATATTTTGTAGAATATTAAGAATTGTCTTTATATTAAGCAAATTCTATGCCAACTTAATTTCACTGTGAAAGTGTCTATTTTCATAAATAAATAATCCCAAAAACAATGAAAATGGGTTAAATGGTATTATTTTAAATACCATTTAACCCATTTCTAAGTGTTCAACAACTTTAATTCCATATTTAGTTATATTAGTTCCACGTCTTCCTTTGTTTATATCTACCATCATGAATTTCTCAAGATTTATAAGTATAAGTCTTATTTCTTGTTCGCTTATAAATATACCCTTGTTTTTTGCTTTTTCATGTAAACTTCTTCTTCCAAGTCTTTTTTCATTTTTATAGGCTTCTTTAAGTTCTTTTAATATGAATATATACTTGTATTCATCTTTTCCAACATCTTCTCTAAATTTATCTAACAATTCTTTTTCATGAGGATTAAATACTATAGAATTTAAATTTGCTTCTTCTTTAAATGGCAGATCATTTATGTCTATATAATCAATACCTATATTAGAGAAGTATTCTATATAATTTTTTAGCTCTCTTATATTACCTCTCCAAGTATGGTCTATAAGCTTTTCTTTAGCTCTTTGAGTTAAATTAAAATTATATCCTGATTTTCTTTTCATTTCATTTATTATAATTAATATATCTTCTTTTCTATTTCTAAGAGGCGGTATTTTTAGAGGAAGTACATTAAGTCTATAATATAAGTCCTCTCTGAAATCTCCTTTTTTAACCATTTGCTTCAAATTTCTATTAGTTGCAGCTATAAGTCTTATATTTACTTTTATAAGTCTATCTCCACCTATTCTCATAACTTCTCTTTCTTGTAATACCCTAAGTAGTCTTTTCTGTAGATTGATAGGCATCTCACCTATTTCATCTAGAAATAATGTTCCATTATGTGCAAGTTCAAAAAGCCCTGGCTTTCCCCCTTTTCTAGCTCCTGTAAAAGCACCTTCTTCATATCCGAATAATTCACTTTCTAACAAACTTTCTGGAAATGCTCCACAGTTAATAGCTACAAACTGATAGTTCTTTCTTGAAGAATTATTGTGTATAGCTTGTGCAAATAGTTCTTTACCAGTCCCACTTTCTCCACTTATGAGTATTGACGAATCTGACGTAGACATTCTAATTGCTATATCCTTTGTCTTAGTTATAATATCGCTATTTCCAATTATATCTTCAAACCTGTACTTAGCTTTATGCCCCTTACCTATTAATTGTGCTCTTAATTTGTGTTGTTTTATTTCTGTATCACTAAATCTTTTCAGTATAGCTATAGCTCCATATCGCTTGTTGGAATGTATTATAGGATGAATGGATACTACTACATCATATCCATTTACTTTTATAAGTTTTTCTTTTATGGGCTTTAACCTTTTTATCGAATTCTCAAATGGGATAGTAGACAATGTTTCACTTATATATTTTCCTACTATTTCTTCCTTTTTATAGCCTATAATGCTTTGTGCATTTTGATTGCAAGAATATATTTCACCATTTGAATCAACTCCTATTATTCCATCATCTGCAACTTGAAGTAATATATCAAGCTGACTTTCAAATTGGTTTGTTCTTCCCATAACATCAGAAAGACCAACATCCTTAGTAACTATTTCTTTATAGCTTTTTTTAATATCCTGTCTTTGTAATATATCTACTAAGTTTAACTTTACACCTAGATCTATAATTGTACTAATATCTAATAGTGCATTTCCTATATTTATAGTATTGTAGCTTTTATTTTCATAATCTTTAAACACTATAATCTCATTATCTTCTATATCTTTTTTGACACTTTCGCATATAGGTATAAGATCTATATGTCTAATGCCCAGTTGATACATTACACATGTCATTTGAAGTGCCATTTGATAGTTATGATCTAATAAGTACACCTTATTTCCATCTTTTATATTCATAATTTTTTCAAATGCTACCTTTGATATAGTTCTGTTTGCTATAACTAATTCTACTTTATTATTTATATATTTTTTTATAGTTTCAAATACATTATAAGATGGTACCAAAATCACATCTGAATCTATCTCATCATTTATTTCATCAACACAAAATTTTTCAATCTCTATATTTTGTGAGAACAAGCTCTTTATCTGTTCATAGTAGGTATTGATTTCTGATAAGGTATAGCTTATTATGCTGATTTTTTTCATTTGACTCACCTTTTCTTCAGTATTTTTAAATTAGCTTAATTTTGATTCAAATATTCCCCTTTATTACATTATAATTTACATAGGAAAAAAGAGGTAGATAATTTATCTACCTCTTTTTCCCTTCACATCTATATATCTTCATACCCAAATTCATAAATTTATCTTCATATTCAGTTGTAACATTTCCCTCAAATTCACTATTTGCTAAGTCAAGTGAAACATTTTGTAACTTAAGGCCATATTCTGATATTTCATTAAGCGAGAATTCAAATAACTTCTCGTTATCAGTTTTAAAGTGAATCTCACCATCATCAGATAATACCTTATTGTACATATCCAAAAATCCACTGTGTGTAAGCCTTCTTTTTGCCCATCTTTTTTTAGGCCAAGGATCACAAAAATTTATAAATATTCTGTGTATCTCTTTCTCCTCAAAGTATTCTAATATGTTCTGTACATTCCCCCATATAAAAAGTATATTTTCTAGCTCACCTTCATCAGCCTTTTGAACAGCCTTTAACAATACTTCTTCTTTTATTTCCATTGCGATGAAGTTTATATCAGGGTTTTGCTTAGCTAGAGTAGTTACAAATTTTCCTCTTCCAGTTCCAACTTCTACATATATAGGGTTATCGTTATTAAATTTTTGTAACCATTCTCCTTTTAAGTCAGTTGGATTTTTTATCAAATAATTATCGTATGATAATAATTTTTCGTCTGCACCTTTTACTTTTCTTCTTCTCATATTATGTCCCTCTTTCTATCCTATCTCTTCCATTTTCTTTTGCTTTATACAGCAGATTATCTGCTTTATTGACTATATCCTTAGAGGATTCTTCTTTAAATTGAACCGCTCCTCCACTTATTGTAACCACAGCATCTTTATTATTGAATCTGATATTTTTTATTCCATTTCTTATTTTTTCTGCCTTTTTATAAGTATTTTCTATATTAGAATTTGGCAAGACTATCAAGAATTCTTCTCCTCCATATCTTCCAACAAACCCATTTTTATCAATATATTTTTTAATATATTTAGATATTTCAACTAGAACATCATCACCAAATTGGTGTCCATAATTATCATTTATTTTTTTGAAATGATCTATGTCAATCATTATTATAGATAAATCACTTTTTAATATACATGATTTTTGTATCTCTTTCTTTAATATCTGGCATATATGTTTATGATTATAAAGTCCTGTCAGTCCATCTGTTATGCTCAATTCTTTAAGTTGTATATTCATCTTATTTATTTTATTTTCTATATCATATCTGTCTTTTATCATATTATTTACCGATGCAGCCATTCTTTTTAGTTCTGTATATCTTAATTCTTCTATATCTATGTATATTCTTTCTTTTGAAGCTCTTTCGAAGAAAGACACCACAAATTCTATTTTTTTATTTATCTTATCATTTATGCTTTTAATACATATAGTAGCTATTAGCATTATTATAATCATAAGTATTGCTACTATTTTAATTTCTTTTTCAAACTGCTTTTTTAATACAGATTCATTCTTTTTTATATTTTCCTCTATATCATCTATATATACACCGGAACCTATAACCCACTCCCACTCAGGAACAGGCTTTGCAAAATATAGTTTATCATGATCTAAATTATCGGTATCTTTTATCCATTTTTGAGTTAGATATACTCCATATTCATTTTCTTTAGCGCTTTTTATAAGCCTTTGACTTACTTTTACTCCATCAGCATCCTTAATTTCTAGCATATCCTTGCCTACTAGCTCTAGATATTTACCATTTGCAAGCTCAATTCCATCATAAGTCATTATAAATATATATTGTTCATCGTTATAACCAAAGTGAATTCTCGATACAAATTCCTTAACTCTTTGTTTTATTATTTGCTCTATTTGTTCATCTGTGTATTTAGGGTTTTCTTTTAGTAATTTATATGTATTGTTTTTTTCAAATTCTATGTATTCAAATACTTCATTCATCTGATTTTCTAATGATTTTTTTTGATGCTCTATATCCTCTAATTTCAAAACTTCAGTTTCTCTTAAAAAATTTCTATACTGCCTAATGATGTTATTTCCTTCTATTACAGTCGTTATTATAATAATAAGAATCACCATACTTTTAAGCAAAAAATTTTTTATGCTGGTATTGTCCGATTTTAACATTTTAACACCTCTTACCTTAGCACCAATTCTTTTATTATATCATATAATGTATTTTTTAATCATCTCTTAAATCGATCTTAAATATTTATATATCCAATATTTTTCATCTAAAATCATGTAGATATTAATTAGTATACGATTATTTAATCTGAATTTATGTTTTTATCCCAAATATAGAAATATAATAATACATATATTACCAAGTAAACTTTGATTATGATATACTTACATTTAGATTATACGTTTACTTACTATTTAATACTTTATAGGTGGAGGCACATTATTATTACAAAAAATAAGTTCATTTCAATTATCGAAGGTACTTTTTTTACAGGACTTTTCTTATTTTCAATTCTTGGTCTATTCGATATTATAAATGTAGATACTCTAATTATACTTTTCTTTATAAGTATTGCTAACTTCAAATCTGGCTTATATAACTTGAGTAACGTAGTTCTTTTATTAATGTTATACTCACATTCAAAACTATTCTATTATCAAATCACATCTTACCTTACTATTTTTTCAATAAAAAAACAAAAAAATAGGGCTTACCATGCCCTGTGGAAATTAAAATATAGGTAATAATTACTATAATCTCATTTGTTAAATCAATAAATAAATATTATTGCTATAATAGTAATACAACAGTATTTTATTCATAAGGAGAGGGTTTTGAGTGAGTAATAGTAATTTAATTTATGTTGTAGACGATGAAAAGCATATTAGAGAATTATTAAAAAATTACCTAGAAAAAGAAGGTTACAATGTATGTACATACAATGATGGTCAACAAGCTTTGGATGCATTCAATATGAAACAGTGTGATATGCTTATTGTAGATGTTATGATGCCTAATATGGATGGACTTAGTTTATGTAAAACAATAAGATCAATTAGCGATATTCCTATAATAATAATTTCTGCTAAAAATGATGAAGTAGATAGAATATTAGGTCTTGAATTTGGAAGTGATGATTATATAGCTAAGCCATTTAGTCCTAGAGAGTTAGTTGTAAGAGTAAGAAATATGTTCAGAAGATTAAAGCCTACAGATACTTCTACTAATAATTCTGATACCCTTTCATATAAAAATGTACGTATTTTTCAAAAAAATAGATCTTTATTTGTAAATGATGATGAGATCAAATTAACTTATAAAGAATTTGAGCTTATTACACTTCTTTTAAATAATTTGAATATAGCTTTTTCTAGAGAAAAGATAATAGAAAAGATCTGGGGATATGATTATATAGGTGATACTAGACAGGTAGATGATTTAATTAAAAGAATTAGAAAAAAACTTCTTTTAAATAACTCCGAAGTTAAGATAGATACCATATGGGGATATGGCTATAAAATAACTAAGTAGGTGATTATATTATGAAGAAATCAATTTCAAATAAACTTATACGATTAAATGTGTTTTTAGTTGTATTCGCACTTTTTCTTATGTCTTTTATGTCTATGTTCTTTATAAAAGGTTATTTGGAAAAGCAGTTGATAAAAGATCTTATATCAGAAAGTAAACTTTTTCAAAAAATGGCTCAAGACGGAGCAATGGACCAAAAAAAAATAAATAGAGAATTATTAAGATCAAACTTAGATGATAATTATAAGTTTTACAGAAGAGAATTTGAAAGTCAAAGTATTATATTTTCTAATAAAAATGGTTATTACCAACCTATATTTTATTCATCTAGACGCAACCTCTTAGACAATGAATCTATTCAGACTATAATAAATAATGTTGAAAGTGGCAAATACAATTTTAAGTTCACATCAAACGGAGTTGAATATTTAGCTGTAGCAAGAAATGCAAAGAATATATCCAATAATAAAGCTTCACGTGGCTTTGTATTAACTTATATTTCAAATAATACTGCTACTACGATAATAAAAGGTATATCAAAAATACTATTCCTTTCTATGCTATTATCAACCTGCATATGTATAGCTGTTATATTTTTTGCTTCAAAGAAGATCACAAATCCTATAGTTAAATTAACCAATTTAGCAAAGGAAATTTCAAATAGAAATTTTGATTCCACTATTTCTATAAATACTGGAGACGAAATAGAAAGCTTAAGTAATTCTATAAATAAAATGGCCTGTAGTATAAAAGATTATGATACTAATCAAAAACATTTATTCCAGAATATATCTCACGAGTTAAAAACACCTTTAATGTCTATACAAGGATATGCTGAAGGTGTTAGAGACAATATGTTTGATGATAATAAAAAAGCTCTAAATATAATAATAGATGAAAGTAATAGAGTAAAAAAATATGTTGAAGATATTATATTCTTATCTAAACTCGAAATGATGGATATATCTTTTGAGTACAGTTTTTATAATATTAATGATGTTATAATAAGTTCTATTGAAAAAGTAGAGAGCATCGCTATCTTAGGAGATATAGATATAATGTATAGTCCAAAAGAAGATGTTTATTTAAATATAGATAAGGATAAATTAATACAAGCTCTAATAAATCTTTTATCTAATTGTCTTAAATACACAAAAGATACAATTGGGGTAGATACTTTAAAAACGAATGATTATTTTGAAATTAAGATATGGGATAACGGAAATGGCTTTAATAAAGATGATCTAAATAAAATCTTCAATAGATTCTATAAAGGTGAAAAAGAAGGTAGCGGAATCGGTATGTCTATAGTTCAAGAAGTAATAAAAAATCATAATGGAACTATATCTGCTAACAATAGAAACATTGGTGGAGCTGAATTTACAATAAAAATACCTTTATCTTAAATATTTTACACACTTTTCCCACACTTTTTACATTTTTATACCTCCTTCTTGATTTATACTTTATTTAAATCAAAAAGGAGGTATTTATTATGAATATTAAAAAATTTGTTATGTGTGGTCTGGTTGCGAGTATGGTAATGGGTTCTTCTCTAGGGGCATTTGCAAATGAAATTCCTAATGCAGCTGATAAAGAAGCTACTCGACAAGAAAGACTTGCTCAAAGGGCTGAAAAAAGAGGTATTTCAGTAGACGAGTTAATAGAAAAAATGGAATTTCTTAAGGCAGAAGCCCAAGCTAAAGGTATAACAGTTAATGAACTTAAAGCTCAAAAAAGAGCCGAGAGAGCTGAAAAAAGAGGTATTTCTGTAGATGAGTTAGTAGAAAAAATGGAGGCTCTCAAAGCAGAAGCCCAAGCTAAAGGTATAACAGTTGATGAACTTAAGGCTCAAAAAAGAGCTGAAAGAGCTGAAAAACAAGGTATAACAGTTGATGAACTTAAGGCTCGTATAGAAGCTCTTAAAGCTGATGCTGAATCTAAAGGAATAGACTGGAATACATACAAAGCTCAACTAAAAGAAGAAAGACAAGCTACTAAAAAGGCTAAAAAAGCTGAAAAACAATCTCAAAAAGAGTTAAAAAAGCAGAATAAAGTAGAAATCAACCTTCAAAACTTATAATAAACATCAAAAAAGAGAGTTTCAATAAAATTATTGAAACTCTCTTTTTATTTAAAACTTATCACTCGGCTTTCCTATATGATAGCCTTGTGCATAATCTATATTTAGTTCTCTTATTATATCTAGTATTTCTTCACTTTCTACAAACTCGGCAATAGTTTCCATTTTAAATGCCTTTGCCATATGTACTATAGATTTTACAATATATAAACTTTCTTCTTTCTCGTTTATGTCTTTTATAAAAGATCCATCTATCTTTAAATAATTTGCTGGTATACGTTTTAAGTACTGCATAGAAGAAAATCCCGTTCCAAAGTCATCTATAGAAAATGTAAATCCTAATTGCTTAAATGAATATATAGTTTTTACTAGAGAATCTATATTATCTATGTTTTGGGTCTCTGTTATTTCAAATATTATATTTTGGTACTTTATTTTATATTGATCTGCTAAACGAACAACTTTAGGTAGAAATTCTGAGTCATTTAAATCTTTACCTGAAGCATTAACTGAAAGCTTTATTTTATCTTCTTTATCCATATTATTTTTGCATTTCATGGCTTTTTCTATTACAATTAAATCTAATTTTGATATTAAATTATTTTCCTCTGCTATCTTAATATATGGAAAAGGTGATAAATAATTTTCTCCACTTTTAATTCTCATAAGAACTTCATATTTTTCAACTTTATTTTCTTTTATGTTATAGATAGGCTGAAAAAATGGAACGATTCTATCTTCTTCAATAGCTTTTATTATTTCTTCCTTTTTTGTATCCTTTTGTTCTTTTATTTTAAGCAGTTCATTAAAGTCTGAAAATGTTAATAATCCACTTTCTGTTGTTTTCTTTAAGTTGTTAAAAATATCTTCAATTAATAATATAGCTGTGTTCCAATCTTTTATCTCTGATGGATTTATTTTAGTTAAACCTAAAAAAACATTAATATTTATAGTTGAATTATTTATTTTTATTTCTAAATTAGTTAATATATCATTTAATTGTTTTGATTTACAAAGTGCATTTTCCCAGTCTTGTGAACTAAATAAAAATAAAAAGTCATCCGCCTTAGAGTGAATTAAGATTCCATCACGACCTAAACTATTATTTAATGTATCCGTTAATTTTTTTATAACTTTATTTCCAAAAGCACTTCCATGAATTGCATTGATTGATGAGAAATTATATATATCCATAAATAGAAGGATTTTTTCATCATCAGATTGTTTTTGTAAAACTTCTAAAAGTTTATTTTTGTTATAACTGTTTGTTAAATCATCCTTATTATAAATATTAGTAAAGATAATATAAATAAAAATGATTAAGAATATAAAAATAATTAATCCCCCAAATGCAGTTTCTAATAAATATAGGTTCGCATCTTCTTCTATCTTTTGATAATTTATTCGGCTGACAGCAATCCAATTCAAGTCAGGTATCTTGCAAAAATATCCATATATTTTTTGCTTTTTTAGATCATAGTAGAGATGCCCTGAAATATTTTTCAAAATATTTATTTCATTTTCATTCCATATTTCCGTATAGCTTTTTAGAGTTTTATTTTGTTGACTTGAAAATTGATCTATATAATTCTTTTGAGGATCCCACATAGAAAAACCTAATAATTTTTCGGATGGGTGTAGAATAATATGTCCACAACAATCTGTAATATAGTTTATGGTGTTTTCTGTATTTGTAGTAATTTTAAATGTTTTATATAAATCTTCTAAAAATATATCTACTGAAAAAACACCTTTTAATTTATTATCTTTCTTTATTCCATATGCAATAGTTATCACTGGATTTTGATTATTTAGATCACTATATACTTGTGTAACAATTGGTTTTTCTGAAGAACTTGCTTCTTTGTACCAGGATCGATTTCTTAAATCAGTTAATGTTTTAACTTTTCCATAACTAGTAAACTTTTCTCCATTTTCATCCTTTACAAAATACACCTTTGATATAATCGGCACATTATTATGCATTCTACTAAAAATATTTCTAACTTCTTCAGCATTTTCTAAATCTGAGGAAGCTAGCAAAATACCTGTGTTTTCCATTAATGTTTTTATTGGATTTATTGTATTTAATATAAATACAGAATAGTTTTGAGAGCTTTTCATTAAGCTTTTTTCAGTTTTTAACAAAATCTCTTTTTTATGATTGTTGTGAAAGTAATAAATTATAGAGCATATTAATATAAAAATTACTGTACATATTAAAAAGAGATATCTTAATTTTTTAGATTTCATAATAAACCTCTAAGTCTTAAATTTAAATACCATTTCATAAATATCCATCTCCCGCCTTCTTAATTCCATATTATTTAATCAAATACAAATTATGTAATTTTTCTATTTTAAACATATTTATTATACAATATTCGCGTTTATTTTTCTATGTTTTTTTGATGTTCTCAAATAAAACCCAATGTATTATATTTTTTGTAGTATAGTTTTATTTTTCATTTTAAAGCTATATCACCCTCACTGCACTCTATAAGTATTTTATACAAAAATAATATTTACTTGAATAACACTCCATACAATTATACAATTAAACTATATTTTTATGCTTAGGAGGGTTTTTTCCATGTTGGGAAGTTTAGCAAATGGGTTAGCAGTATTAATAGGAAGTTTAATAGGACTTTTATTTAAAAAAGGGATCAGTGAGAATTATAAGAAAATCCTTATGGACGCTATGGGATTATGTATATTCTTAATAGGAATTATGGGAGCAACAAAAGCTCAAAATATACTTCTTCTTATAATAAGCTTAGCTATAGGTAGCGTTCTAGGAGAATTTCTGAAAATTGAAGATAACTTGGACAAGCTGGGAGATTTCTTAGAAAGTAAATTAGTTAAAAACCAAGGAAGTGTTGCAAAAGGCTTCGTAACTGCTACCCTTATATTTTGTATAGGTTCCATGGCAATCATAGGTGCTCTAGAAAGTGGTTTAAATGGAAACCACCAAACACTTTTTGCTAAATCTATAGTTGATGGAATACTGTCTATAATATTTGCATCAACATTTGGAATAGGAGTTTTATTTTCATCAATATCTGTATTCTTATATGAAGGATTTATATCCCTTGCAGCATCTTCTGTAAAAATGTTTTTAGTAGATAGTGTAGTAAGTGATATATCATCAATAGGAGGAGTTCTTATTATAGCAATCGGTCTTAATATAATGGATATAAAAAAAATAAAGGTAGGAAATATGCTTCCAGCTATATTCATACCGTTGATTTTTTTCATATTAAAACTTATGTATTTTAAGATAATTCACTGATATACAACATTATATGACTTTAAAATTTTATATTTTGTTTATTTCTCGGGAAATATAAAAAAATTCGTCTAGTCGCTACGCACTGACTCATGTCGCCAACGATTCCTCTGGGATCCGTTGCTTAAAAATAGTTGCAGGTATAGATATTCAACCAACTTTATCGACATATTTGAAACTATATAATTTCCTATACAGTAAAAAATCCATAATGATTTAATCATTATGGATTTTTACATTTAACTATAACGTATCTTGACCTTCATCCCAGTTTACTGGGCAAGCAGCCTTAGTCTGTAATGCTTTAAGAACTCTAAGGAACTCCATAACATTTCTTCCAACTGAAGTGTTGTTTATAGAATAGTATTGTAAAATACCATCAGGATCTATTATGAATGTACCTCTTAACGCAATTCCACCAGCTTCATCTAAAAACACACCATATTCTTTAGCTAATTTTTTATCATAATCTGCTAGGAGTGGATAATCAATTCCTCCTAAACTCTTAACCCAAGCTTTATGAGTAGGTATACTATCTGTATTAACACCTAATACAGTAGAGTTTAATCCTTCAAATTTCTTTAACATACGATTAAACTCAGGTACTTCAGTGCCTCAGACAGGTGTAAAGTCAAGTGGATAGAAAAATAAAACTACATATTTTCCTCTTAAGTCTTTTAATGAAATATCTTTATCATGTGTGCTTGGTAATGTAAAATCAGGTGCAGGTGAACCAATTTTAATCATTTCTTTTCCTCCTTTTTATTATTCATCATATATATTATCTTCGTACAAAATCTTTTTATGCTTAATTTATTAATTAGTTACATAATAAAAGTATTTTACTGCCTAGTAAACATATGCCCTTATTTTTCTTATTTTAAACTAAATCTTTCAAACTCATCTGTATAGATTCCATCATTTCAAAAACACCCATGTTGATTCCATTTATTTTATCTACGAATTGTATATTGCTTCCAGTCAAAGTTATATTGATATTTTGATTTTGCATGATTCCATTTAAAGCTTTAATAATTAATTCTTTGTCTTCATCCATATAATCTAAATTTATTAAATCCCTTTGGATAGAATCCATAACTTCAAAAATACTCATGCTAGCTCCGTTTGTTTCATCCAAGAGTTGTACATTCCCACCAGTTAAAATTGTATTAATATTCTGATTTTGCATAATTCCATTTAAAACTTTAATAATTATTTTTTTATTTTCATTCATATAATAATTCCCCCTTAAATAATTTTCAAATCTCAATATACTTATATGCATGAAAATAAAAAATGTTATATTATTTTAGAGGTTTGATTTGTTGGGTTGTACATTGCTATAAATAAAAAAGCATTAAAGGATTTTGAGATATTCCTTTAATGCTTTTCTATTTATTTTTTACCACCATATACCCCTAAGATTAATTTAGGTTATTAGTATTTTAATTCCCTTTATTTTATCTTAATTATATTTTATATTCATACTCCCCATTTTCTTTTAAATAAAAAAAGTCAGAGTAGTCTATCTCAAATATATTCTTATCAATACCTGATATATCAATTTTTTCACTTATAAGATGCTTTAATACTCCGCAATAAGATATATCTCCTTGAAGTAGTGCTCCATATATTACTCCATCCTTATGTATAATTTTCTTATAAATATCTTTGTCCTCTATAATATCTACACTATAAGTATTATCTAATGCATCAACAAGTCCAATAGATACAGTATCAAGGCCCAAGAAGTTCATAGAATTTCTAAAGCTGAATAGACTCTCTATTTCTCGATCCTTACTGACCATATTATAAGCTGCAACAATTCCCTGTTTTACAGCTATTGGCCATATAGGTGTACTTGCAGTTACATCTCCGCCTGAATATATATCCTCTACATTTGTTTCACATTTTGAATTTATGCATATACCCATATCAATATTTATAGTATTATCCTTTATAAAAGATATATTAGGTCTAACCCCTGCTGCAACTATTATCATTTCACAGTCTATAATTTCTCCGTTATCTAAATAAAGACCAGCTACATTATTATCTTTTAAATTAACTTTTGTAGCTTTAACTCCTTTATATATATTAACTCCTTTTTGCTTAAACAACTCTTCATATCTACTTGAAGCCTTAGAGTCTAATTGAAGTGGAAGTATTCTATCATTCATTTCAACTAATGATATATTTATATTTTTATCAAGCATTCCAGATACTGCATCTATACCTACAAGACCTGCTCCTAGCACAGCTACATTTTTTATATTTTTTATTTTTTCTTTTATCTTGTATGCATCACCTATATTTCTAAGTCCATATACATTATTTGCTTGTCTCAAATTTTCAATAGGAGGAATAAATGATGAAGCCCCAGTTCCTATAAATAATTTGTCATAGTCTAGTTCTATATTATCTTCCACTAATACCTTTTTATTTATAGTGTCTATTTGCTCTACATATACACCACTTATCCAGTTTATATCATACTCTTTAAAAAAATCTTTTCCAGCAAAGTTTAGTTCTTCTAGTGTTTTATGATCACTTATTATATGGTGAAGCATACATCTTGAATAAATATCAGTATCCTTTGATACAACTGTTATTTTAGCATTCTCATCTAATTCTCTAAGAGTTTTAGCACAGCTTACACTTGCTGCACTGGCTCCAAGCACTAAATATCTCATTACTTTTCGCCTCCTTGCACATATATAGCTCCAGTTGGGCATTCATTCACACAAGCTGGGGTTCCGCCGCACATATCACACTTTAATACTACCTTTTTTTTATCGTCATCAGCTTTTAATACACCGTATGGACATGACATTATACACATAAAGCACGATGCACACTTATCTTCATTATATTCAACTACACCAGTTTCTTTATTCTTAGTCATAGCGCCACTCATGCAAGTTATAGCACATTCTGGTTCTTCACAATGTCTACAAAATATAGGAGTAGGATTCTTATCCTTATCTAAAGATATGTGATTCATGCTTTCATTTTTATTATCTTCAAGATCTAAATCATATATATTTTCTGCATTACCTTTTTTAACCATACAAGCAAGTACGCAGTTTAGACATCCTTCACACAACGATTTATCTACCATTATCCTGTTCATAACATACCACTCCCCTTGTATTTATTACAAACCTAATTTATTTCTTCTATCTATTATAATATCTTCTAGCTTATCAGCAGTTTTTAAAACATCATCTTCAAGTATTAATTTTCCTCCAGTTAACCCTTCAAGTTGGTTAGTAAGAACATCTGTTACAACCTTACTTCCAGTTACAAATGGAGGTATAGCAAGGTGAAGTGGAAGTCCAAGAGCAAGTCCAAATGCCCCATCAGCTAAAGCTTGTTCTTCTAACCATTGTGGAGCTGATAATACTAATGGTAACTGAGGTATATCTATTCCCAAGTAATTAGCAAGATCAGTTGCAACAATTTCAAGTCTTCCAATTGCAAGACATGGTCCAAAGTTTAAAACAGGAGGTATTCCCAATCCTTCACATACTTCTCTTAAGTTATCTCCTGCTAAAGATGCAGCCTTAGGAGACATAAGTCCAACATTTTCAAGTCCTCCACTTGAACATCCAGCTGATAAAACTAATATATCTCTTTTTATAAGTTCTTTAGTAAGCTCAACTGTGAATACATCATGCCCTTTAGCAGTAAGGTTTGAACATCCTACAACCCCAGCAATTCCTTTTATCTTTCCGCTAGCTATTAAATCAACTAAAGGCTTCCAGCTATCCCCTAAAAATTTCTTAAGTGATTTTTCGCTTACACCAGTTATAACATCATCATGTCCATGATCCTTTGGTATATCTATAACCACATCTCCTCTTCTATTTTTATAACTAAGTAAAGCTTCACTTATTATATGCTCAGATATTTCTTCAGCTTTTTCAATAGAAAATTCAATATAATCAGCATTAGCCTTTTTAGCAACATCATCAAGACATATCATTTTTACCTTATATTCATCTGCTATAGGTTCTATTCCAGGAAGTGTGCAGTTAAACTCAGAAACTATTATGTCTATTCCCCCAGTTGATAATAAAGCTTCACTTGTAAAGTTATTTCCAGCATGACCTGAGAATACATCTTGGTAATGCTCTCCTCTTAATTGTAAATCTTGACCTACACAAGTACATCCAACTAATTTAAACCCTTTAGCCCCTACTTCTTTTGCTTTTTTTACTACATCATCACTTGTAAGTATATCTTGAAGATGGGATATATTTGAATGCTGGTGACCTGTTATCATTATATTTATATAATCCTCATCTACAACCTTAAATCCAACTGGAGCCTGTCTTATAACTGGTTCTCCAAGCATGATATCATTTAACAAATTTGTTAAAGTAAGTCCATAAAGACCTGTTGATATCCCTAAGTTTAAAGAATGAAGTAACATATCCACTGGGTCACTATTTAAGTTAGTTGAACTCTTAACTATAGCATCAAATACCTCTGATTTTGCTCCACCAGGAACTATGTCTAGCTTTTGCCAGTTTTCAAATCTATTTTTATATGCCATCTTCTCAACTAATTCCATCTTTTCATATCTTGGTTTATATAAATCATTTAAAACCTTATCTGCAACCTTTATTGCTTTTTCATATACATCATTTCCATCTATCTCAAATAGCTCAGAAAGTTCATTTAAAGTATCTATGCCCTTTATATTTCCCTTCTTTAAAGCTATATCTTTTAAATTTCTAGCAGTAGTTTCAACAATATGTAAGTAGCATGCAGCTCCTGACGCAACTGCTCTTAAAAAGTTTCTTCCAACTATAGTATCCGCTGTCGCACCACATACCCCCCTTGGTGATTTAGGTGTTATTCTACAAGGTCCATTTGAACATAGCCTACAACACACACCTTGTTGTCCAAACCCACACTTAGTACTTTGCTTTTCTACTCTATTAAATGAAGTCTCAACCTCTTTAGTTTTAATAAATTCCTCTAATCTACAATCTGCTGATTTACAAATACCCATTATTATTCCTCCCTTTATTGTGTACTAATTTAGTATACTTTAAACTAAAACTATACCTTTTTTGTATACTTTAATTTAAAGAAAGATTACTCTTTCTCTTTTAACAAATCTTCAAAAGTTACCTTTTGTAATTCTTGATGTACAACCTTTTGAACATTAGCTAAAGCTTGATGAATTGTGCATTTATTAGTTTTTCTCCTATTACAGTATTCTTTATCATATAAACATCTGTTAACATATATAGGACCGTCTATAGCCTCTACTACTTCTTTTAATGTTATATCTTTAGAGTTTTTGTTTATCATATATCCACCATTTACACCTCTAAAAGATTTAACTAAATTCTTTTTTGTAAGCTTTCTTAGAATTTTTAAAGAAAATCTCAAAGGTATATTCTGTGTTTCTGAAATTACTCTGGCCTCTATTCTCTGCTCAGATGATGTTTGACAAAGAAACAATATTATTCTTAATGCATAATCTGCTTCTTGAGTTATTTTCATGTAATCACCTTTTAAAGTATACTTATTTTGTATATTTTTATATTAGTACTTCATTAATTATTTGTCAATATTATTTTTCTCAAAATTTATTTATATTATACATGAAAATTATGATTCTAAAAATCAATACAGGGTATATTAAATTATAAGTTAATATGTAAACTATTTTTAAGGGGATGTTTATAATGAATAAAGTAATTGAAACTTTAATTAATCATCGTTCTATTAGAAGTTACAAAAAAGATTCTGTATCAAAAGAATATTTAGATATAATTATTAAATCAGCACAAGCTGCACCTTCTTCTATTAACGGACAACAAATGAGTATTATTAGTGTAGAAGATGAAGAAAAGAAAAAGAAAATAGCCCATCTTGTTGGAGATCAAGCATGGGTAGACCAAGCACCTGTTTTCCTTATTTTCTGCGCTGATTTTTATAGAGCTAAGTTAGGTTTAGAATTAAATAATCAAGAAATGGTAATTACAGATAATATAGAGTCAACATTAGTTGGGGCTGTTGATGTTGGGATTGCCATGTCAAATGCCATAACAGCAGCAGAATCTCTTGGCCTTGGAACTGTTCCTATTGGAGGAGTTAGAAAAAATCCAGATGAATTGATTGAACTGTTAGAACTACCCCCATATGTTTTTCCTATATGCGGACTCGTTATAGGTCATATAGAAGATAATTCTCATTTAAAACCTAGATTCCCAAAAGAAGCTGTACATCATGAGGAAAAATATAATAATGATTTAATAGATAATGTTAAAGAGTATGACGAGACTGTATCTAATTATATGAAAGAGCGTACTAATGGAGAAGACTCTAGAAATTGGTCTCAAACAGTATCAAGGGTATATAACCATGTATACTATCCAAAAGTTAGCGATGCACTTAAAAAGCAAGGATTCAAAAATTTATAATCACAAAAGCTTTCAAGCGAAATTGAAAAATTAATAAATGAGATCTAGTATATATACTAGATCTCATTTATTAATACTTCTATAATATCTCCTGATTTAACAGTTCCGCCCTTAATAATTTTCGTAAATATTCCCTCTCTTGGCATTACACAATCTCCAACTAATCTTCTTATTTCACATCCGCCATGGCATTCCTTACCGATTTGAGTTACCTCTTGAATAGTCTCTCCAATCTTTAGCTTAGTTCCAACAGGTAATTTATAAAGTACAATTCCTTCAGTCGTAATATTTTCTGCAAACTTACCACTCTCAAGTCCCTCTACTCCAGATGCTTTCATCTTATCTATACTCTCCTGAGATAGTAAGCTTACTTGTCTATGCCAATTACCTGCATGAGCATCTCCAACAAGGCCATGATCTTCTCTAAACTCCCCTTTTGGTATCGGATGCTTTACAACACCTTTTTTTTCACTTATATTTATATCTATAACTTTCCCAAACTTATTCATAATAAAATTCCCCCATTAAATGATTTATTTTCTAGTGTAATCAGATTTTCCTCCAGTTTTCTTGATAAGCTTTATATCCCCTATAACCATATCCTTATCAATAGCTTTACACATATCATAAATAGTTAAAGCAGTCATAGATACAGCAGTTAAAGCCTCCATTTCAACACCTGTTTTTCCATATGTTTTAACAATTGCTTGTATTTCTATGCTTGTATCTAATACATTAAACTCTATATTTGCTCCAGTTAAAAATATATTGTGGCACATAGGTATTAAATCAGATGTTTTCTTAGCTCCCATAATACCACCTATTTGAGCAACAGATAAAACATCTCCTTTTTTAATAAGCCCCTCTTTTATTTTATCTACAGTTTCTTTTTTCATATGTATTATTCCCGTTGCTATTGCGACTCTTTCTGTATCATTCTTTCCCCCTACATCTACCATCTTAGCTCTTCCACTCTCATTAAAATGTGTGAACCCCATACTTATCCTCCTATTGCTATCATATTTCTAGTTATATATTCGCCATTCTCTAGGTGATGTTCTTTAGGCTTTTTAGAAATTGCATCTATTATTAAAGTTTTTATATCTTCACCATTTCTAATAGGTGTCTTTAAGTCTATTTCCTCTTCAGAATGAAGACATAGTTTTAGCTTTCCATCACTAGTAAGCCTTACTCTATTACAGTTAGAACAAAATTTGCATGATATAGGATTTATAAGTCCAACCTTGCCTTTTGCACCAGATAATTTATAGTAGTTTGCAGGTGAGTTTATATCATCTCTTTTTATCTCTTCTAGATTCTCAACTTTTTCTAATACATATTCATTAGAAATAAAATTATGAATAGCCCAATTCCTTGCTTCACCAATTGGCATAAGCTCTATAAATCTTACATCAATACCATCATTAGTAAGATTGACTAAATCATCTATTTCATCATCATTAAATCCTCTGATCAAGACTGTATTTAATTTAATTGGAGTTAATCCTACTTCTTGTGCCTCTTTAATTCCATCTAAAGTGTCTTTAAGTTGTCCACCTCTAGTTATATACTCATATTTTTTTTCATCCAATGTATCAAGGCTTATATTTACTCTATTCACCCCTGCATCTTTTAATTGTTTTGCGTATTTTTTAAGCATTATAGCGTTAGTAGTTATAGCAAAATCTTTTACTCCTTCAAGATTTCCTATATTCTCAATCAAACCAAGTATCCCTCTTCTAACCAAGGGCTCTCCTCCAGTTATTCTTATCTTATCTACTCCCAACTCTACGAAAACCTTTGCTATAGTCTCAATCTCTTCAAGTGTTAATACATCACTGTGACTCATCTTATCTATACCTTTATTTGGCATGCAATATCTACATCTTAAATTACACAAATCAGTAACTGAAATTCTCAAATAATTTATTCTTCTATTGTACGAATCTATCATATAAAATCCCCCGCTATTACGACTTCCCCTCTTATTAATTAATATTATATCATCTTTTTATACTATTCTTTATTACAGAACAATATAAATTTTTTACTTATAAAGATGTTTAATATACAATATGTGTTTTGATGAATTTCATTTTGCTCTAATCAAATTACTAAAAAATGATGCTTATTAAAATGTTAGCGAATGATTTAAATATTTTTCTATAAAACTTAGATTGCGCTGTTTAAATATCCGTCAAGAAACTTCGTTGTCTGATCGTAAGAGAGTTCAGAAGTTTTAGGATATTTAATAAGGCGCAATATTTAGTTTTATTAAAATATTTAATACAGCAGCGTTATTTTAATAAGCATCATTTTTCTCTCAAGTACTTACCTATTTTGATCTAAAGTTTCACTTTATAATAAAGATGCACTCTTTTTTCTCTTATCCTTTACAGATTGTTTTATATCCTCATCCTTAACTATCTTAAATGCGTCAGTAGGACATACTTCAACACACGCTGGCCCTTTGTCTCTATTTATACAAAGGTCACACTTATTAGCTATTATTCTCTCTTTAAAGCACAACTTTTTAGAATCCATGTCTATTAAATTAGGTTGAACTACCTTTTCTCCATCTTTATAATAATCAACTAATTCAATAGCTCCTAATGGACATGCCATTAGACATGTTTTACAACCTATACAAGTTTCTTCATTTATTTGTATGCTTCCATCTTTGTTTACTATCGAACCATTTGGACATGCATTTGCACATGGAGCATCTTCACAGTGTCTACATTGAATTGGTGCACTAACCGTAGCTGTTTTTACAACACTAAGTCTTGGGTTGAACGATATATTTTTACATTCTGGATTGAATATATCTTCATCAGAATGAGCAATAACACAAGCTATTTGACATGTTCTACACCCTATACACTTATTAGGATCTACTATAACAAAAGTATTCATTAATATTTCTCCTTTCTCGATGCATATTCCGTATGTAGAAGATGATGTGATTTTTCTCCAAGTGGCTCACTTAAAAACTCCTCATACAATTTTTTTATACTACTATTTTCATGAGATTTTCTTACTTTACACTCCCCATCGTGAGTATAAATAGATTTTTTTCTATTATCATATGCCATTTTCTTATATTTATCTAAAATAACCTTTGGTTGTCCACCTCCACTTATACACCCTTCTGGACATGTCATAACCTCTATAAAGTGTAAATCTGATTTATTATTTTTTATATCTTCAAGTATAGGTATTACATTTTCAAGTCCTGATACTACTGCAACATTTAATTTCATATTTCCTACATCAATACTAGATTTAGTCACTCCATTTTCTCCTCTTACAGAGTGTATATCTATATTTGGTATACTTTCTTTAGTAATAAGCTCATATCCAGTTCTAATAGCAGCTTCCATAACGCCACCAGTAGTACCAAATATTGTTCCAGCTCCTGTATAATCACCTAGAGGGTTATCGAATTTTTCTTCTTTTATATTCTTAAAATCAATTCCCATATCCTTTATTAAATAAGCTAGCTCTCTTGTAGTTATTACTACATCAACATCCTTGTATCCACTGCTATTCATCTCTTCTCTATTACATTCATATTTCTTACATGTACAAGGCATTACAGATACACTAAATACGTCTTTAGATTCTACATTATCTATATCAGCTCCGTAAGTTTTAAATATAGCTCCAGCCATTTGCTGAGGAGACTTGCAACTTGAAAGATGGTTTGAAAGTTCTGGATATTCTTGTTCCATAAATTTAACCCAAGCTGGACAGCATGATGTGAACATAGGAAGGTCATTTCCCTCAGTAACCCTCTTAATAAGTTCTGTACCTTCCTCCATTATAGTCAGATCTGCTGAAAAATTAGTATCATATACTCTATCAAATCCCATTTTTCTAAGAACTGCTGCAAGTTTTTTATCTGTTAAAGATCCTAAATCTAATCCAAAATCTTCTGCTAAAGCAACTCTTACTGCAGGCGCACACTGAACAACCTTATGAAGTTTATCATTACTTAAACTATCTTTTACCTTTTCTACATCACACATACTATAAGCTGCAAATAGAGGTTCTTTAACCGTTTCAAGCATACCTCTTTCCTTTATTTTTTTATCCACAGGAGTAGTGTCTGATTCAAACTCGCTTAAATAAGCACTACATATTTGTACACATTGCCCACATATAACACACTTATCCTCGTTTATACTTTGAGCTTCTCCTTGTTTTCCTTCTATAGCATCAACAGGACATATACTTGCACATCTTCTACATCCTGTACATATTTCTTTATCTATATTGACTATCATCTCCTCTTCCCCCCTAAATTAAAGATTCATAAGTCCTAGTGCAGCCTTTATATTCTTGCTCTTTTTATCTTCTTTAATATTTACAAGCTTTAATGCATCATGAGGACACGCTTCTATACAAGCCTTTGTATCTCTTCCCTTACATAAATCGCATTTGTAAGCTATCATTTTTTCTTCTTCTAGTCCTAATTGAATTACTTTATCTTCATTCTTGTACTCTGGTAATAATTCTATGGCACCTATTGGACATGCCATAAGACAAGTCTTGCATCCTATGCAATTTTCATCTACATAGATAGTATTGTCCTCTTGCTTTATAGCTTTGTTAGGACATGCATTTGCACAAGGTGCATCTTCACAGTGTCTGCATTGTATAGGTGCACAAAACTTTTCATTCTTTACAAGATATAATCTAGGTATAACAGGAGTTGTCATAGTTCCTACTGTGTAGCCTATATTATTTTCTTCATTATGCACACTAGAGCAAGCTAATTCACAAGCTTTGCATCCTATACATTTGCTTGGATCAGCTATAACAAATGTATTAAAACTCTCTTTCATTCTCCCCCCACCTTTCAATTGTCTTTAAATTAAAAATCTTCCTTTTATAAATTCTCCCATTTTCACATTTTCTACTTTTTCAGGTATTACAATTAATCCATTTGAGTTCGATATAGTTTTTAAACTATTAGAAGACTGTCCTCCAGATTTATATGCGTAATATTTATCTTTATGTTTTTTTATATTTACATAAAAATATGTAGTTCTTCCTTTTTTGTCTTTGAAATCTTCTCCAGCTATTAAATCTATATAATCATACTCAGTTGATTTCCCAATCATTTTAGATATAGCTGCTTGAACGAACTGTTCAAATACATTTATAGATGATAGAGGATTTCCTGGGAGTCCAAAAAATAACTTTTCATTGTATTTTGCAAATACTAATGGCTTTCCAGGTTTTATCTTTATTTTTCTAAACTTCACATCTGCTCCTATCTCCTCTAATACATCTTCTACAAAGTCGTAATCTCCAACAGACGCGCCACCTGATGTTATAACTATATCCGACTTTTCAAATGCATCAATTATGCTTTGCTTTAATATATCTTTATTATCCTTTACTATGTTCATAGATAGTGGATTTGCTCCACTTCTCTTAACTAATCCGAAAAGAGAGTATCCATTACTATTTCTTATTTTCCCATTTTCTAATTTCTCATTTATATCTACAAGCTCATCTCCAGTTATAAGTAGTGATACATCTGGGGATCCGTATACTTTTAACTTGTCATATCCCAATGATGCCAATAACCCTATTTCATATGGTCTTATAACAGTTCCTTTCTTTAAAACCAAATCATTTGATTTTATCTGTGATCCCTTTTTTATTACATTAAGACCTTTCTCAACTTCATCATGTATTATTAATTTATTATCCTTTACATCTACCTTCTCTATTTGAATAACCGAGTCAGCACCGTTTGGAAATGCTGCCCCAGTCATTATTTTTAACGTCTTACCACTTTGCAGTTCATCATTGTAATAGTCTCCAGCCTTTATAGTTCCTATTATTTCGAACTCTTTTTCATCATTAATTTTAATAGCGTATCCATCCATGGCAGACTTATCAAAAGAAGGCAAATCCTCACTTGAGTAAATATCTTCTGCTAATACAAAGTCCATACAATCTAATATGTTCTTCGTTTGTATATCGGATAACGAAGTATTTTCAATTATTATATCAATTGCTTCATCCGGTTTTATCATATTGACTACCCTCTCGTACTTAAATTTTTACAACCCTCATATTTTTTCTTATTCTATTGTACTCATCTTTTATAAACTGCTCAGCTTTTTCTTGATCGTGTATTTTTTCAACCTTTATTGCACAGTATTTAAATTCTGGAGTTTTAGAAACAGGATCTAAACTATCTATAGTAAGCTCATTACAAGAACCTATCCACCACTGATAAGTCATAAAAGTAGAACCTTTTTTCACTCTATCAGTAACACAAGCTCTAGTCATAACGCTTCCTCTTCTTGAACTTACTCTTACTAATTCATCGTCCTCTATACCTAACTTTTCACTATCTTCAAAACTCATCTGAATATATCCTGGCTCATCCGCAAGCTCTTTTAATGCCCTACAGTTACCAGACATAGTTCTAGCAGAGTAATGTCCAACCTCTCTAACAGTTGAAAGACTAAGTGGATATTCTTCATCTGGAAGCTCTTTAGGTGCTCTCCACTGGCTTGCAAATAGATTCCCTTTTCCACTAGGTGTTGAGAATTTATCTCCCTTGTATAAATACTTAGTTCCATTATGATCTTCACTTGGACAAGGCCATTGAACTCCGCCTAACTTTTCAATCTTCTCATAACTTGCACCAGCAAAACTTGGACATAAACTTCTCATCTCATCCCAAATTTCATTAGTGTTCTCATAACTCATAGAATACCCCATCTTAGTTGCAATCTCGGAAATTATCTGCCAGTCAGGCTTAACATCTCCTTTAGCTTCTATAACTTTATTAAACTTTTGGAACCCTCTATCAGCACAAGTATATACCCCTTCATGTTCTCCCCACGAAGTAGCAGGAAGTATAACATCTGCATGAAGAGCTGTTTTATTCATAAATATATCTTGAACTATAACAAAATCTATCTTATCAAGTGCTTCTCTAACCTCAGAAGAATTAGGATCACTTTGAACTGGGTCTTCTCCAAATATATAATACGCTTTAATTTTATCTTCATTTAAAGCTAGATGAGGTACCTCTGTTAAAGCATATCCATTCTTATTAGAAAGCTTAACTCCCCAAGCTTTTTCAAACTTTTCTCTAACCTTATCATCAGTTACCTTTTGATATCCAGGATATACATTCGGAAGAACTCCCATATCACAAGCCCCTTGAACGTTGTTTTGACCACGTACAGGACCTATACCAACATTTTCACGGCCAAAGTTTCCAGTTAAAAGTGCTAGTGATGCAAGTCCTTTAACAACATCAACAGCTTGAGAGAACTGACATACTCCCATACCATAAAGTATCATACTATCCTTTGCCTTAGCGTATTCTCTCATAGCCTTTCTTATATCGTCTGCCTTAACTCCTGTTATTTTCTCAGTGTATTCTGGAGTATATTTCTCAACTAAAGCCTTGTACTCCTCAAATCCATCTACATGATTTTTTACATATTCTTTATCATAAAGATTCTCATTGATTAAAACATTTCCAAATGCATTTACAAGCGCCATATTAGTTCCACCCTTTATAGGTAGCCACATATCAGCAATTCTAGCTGATTCGGTAATTCTAGGATCTGTAACTATTATCTTTGCTCCCTTTTCCTTAGCTTTTATTATTCTTCTTGCGACAATCGGATGTGAATCTGCTCCATTATATCCAAATATAAATAATAAGCTTGCATCTTCTATTTCATTTATTGAATTAGTCATTGCTCCACTACCTAAACTGTAAGCCAGACCGGCTACTGATGGCGCATGTCAGATTCGTGCGCAGTGATCTATATTATTAGTACCTATAGCTGCCCTCATAAACTTTTGCATTATATAATTTGCTTCATTTCCAGGTCCTCTTGCACAGCCTGTACCCATTATAGAATCTGGACCATATTCTTTTTTAATTTGATTAAGTCTTGTTGCTACATAATCAATTGCCTCATCCCACTCAACTTCCTCTAATTCTCCATTTCTTCTAATCATAGGTTTTTTAATTCTAGCTGTAAGATACTGAGGATCTCTTAAGAAATCCCATCCATAATGTCCTTTAAGACATAAGTTTCCTTCATTTGTTCTTCCATCTGCAGGTTCAGCCCTTACTATTTCCCCATCTTTAACTACAAGATACATTTGGCACCCTGCACCACAGTAAGGACATACAGTTAATACTCTTTGCTCCATACAATATCCCCCTTATAACTTTTATTTTAAAAAAGAGCCTATAAGATATTTTTAACTTATAGGCTCCAATTGTTATCAGTCGTTAAATCTTCTTGTGTATTCAAATTTCTAAACATGTCCCAGTTAGGGCTAAAGCCTCTCGCTTTATCTTCCTTAATATATATAGTATTTATATTACTTATAAATAAGAACAAAGATCTTTTATCTTCATAAATATATTTTTCAATATCTTTGACTATTCTTTTATTATAAAAAGAATTAAGTGGCTCTATATGATTTTGAGATTTTGTTACACATGCATCAGCATCTTTTATCATACTTTTCATATATCTTATATAATCTAAATTTATAGTAGGCATATCACAAGCTATAAAATATACATATTCACTAGAAGCTTCTTTTAGACCTCTATGTATCCCCCCTAAAGGCCCTTTATCTTTGATTTCATCACTTACTATTTTAACTTTACAATTTTTGTAAAACTCTTTTTTATTAGTTACTATTATTATTTCTTCAAACTCTAACTTCAATTTATCTATTAAATAATCTATTAACCTTACACCATTTATTTTCAAAAACTGCTTGTCAAATTTCATCCTAGAGCTTTTTCCACCCGCTAGTATTACTGCGGTTTTAAATTTGCTCATATTATCCACCTATTTTCTAGCACATTCACCTGTTTTTCCTTTAAGTATTTCAAGTCCATGATGAATACTATCTATAATGTATTCAAGAGATTCATTAACAGCCTTAGGGCTTCCAGGTAAATTTATTATAAGAGTTTCATTTCTTATACCACTTACCCCTCTTGATAACATAGCTCTCTTAGTTATTGAAAGACTATAATATCTCATAGCCTCTGATATCCCAGGAGCTAATCTATCTACAGCTTTACGTGTAGCCTCTGGAGTAACATCTCTTTTGCTAAATCCAGTTCCACCAGTCGTAAGGATTAAGTCTACATTGAGATCATCACTCATATGTACCATTTCATTAAAAAGAGCATCTTCTTTATCAGGAAGAATTACATACTTCCCAACTGTATATCCATTTTTAGTAACTATATCCTCTATTAGCTTTCCACTTTCATCTTCTCTTTCTCCTATGTACCCCTTATCGCTCGCAGTAATTATACCTACATTAAACATTCGAAGTCACCCCCTAATATATTTGTTTCAATAATATTACCACAAATATATACTAAATTCGATATATATAACTTCAATAAAAATATATCGAATTCCTTTTTAATGATCGCGATTAAATTTTTAATTTTCTTAATTCATTATTGACCTTAACCTAGGGCTAAGGTTTATACTTTTAATTATAAGGAGTGATAATATGTGTAAAAAATATACGATAAAAGAAATATCTAACACTTTAAATATATCAAGTAACAAGATAAGATTTTATGAAGAAAAAGGATTGATACATCCAATTAGAACTAATAATAACTACAGAATCTACTCTGAAGAAGATTTGGCTAAATTGCAGTTGATATTAACATATAGAACTTTAAACATATCTATAGAAGATATTAAAAATTTAATGAAAAAATGTTCTAAAGATAATATGATAAATCATTTTTATAAACAATGGAAAATCATAAATGATGAAATGCAAAAAATAAGAACAATCAAAACATCTCTAGAAGATATAATGGACTCTATATACGAATCAGATAAAAATAATTATACAGATTACATAATAGAATCTGTTAAAAAGCTCAATCACATTAATAATCTAAAAAACAATTGGAGTGATAGATGGAATTTCGATGATTGGTCTAAATCATATGATGAATTTGTAAAAAAAGATAATACAATCCTTCAAATATATAAAAACTACGATAAAGTATTGCATGAAGTTTTTGTTAAAAGTACAAAGAATTTGAAAATCAGTTCTAAATTTCTTGAAATAGGGGTTGGAACAGGTAATCTATCTAAAGTATTCTTAGATGAAAATTATGATATTACAGGAATAGACCAATCAAGAGAAATGTTAAATACAGCAAAACAAAAATTTCCAGAGCTAAAACTAAGACTAGGCGAATTTCTAAAAATACCTTTTGAAAACAATATATTCGATTCAATTGTATCAACTTATGCCTTTCATCATTTAAATGATGAAGAAAAAATCATTGCAATTCAAGAAATGTTAAGAGTTCTTAAATCAGACGGAAAAATAATTATCGGAGATCTGATGTTTGAAAATGAATTGAGTAAAAATGAGATTTTTAAAACTCTATCAAGAGATCAAGTAAATGAAATTGAAGACGAGTATTATTCAAATATCGAATTTCTTAAAATTGAATTTGAAAAATATAATAAGTATATTAATTATACTAAGATAGATAAACTTAATTATATAGTTGAAGTATGTAGCAACTAAAATGAAAAAAAGTTCGTAATAAAAAACTCAATATTTTAAATTAAAGTACGAACTAGAATTTAAATCTAGTTCTTATTTTCTTGTAACTCTTAGTGACATAATGTAAAATTTTGTGATATTATATTATGGAATAGTTGATTTAATTTTCAGAAGATGAAATAAATTGAATTTATTTGTTGTTAGAACAAGTGACGTATGGTTAAATTTGGACGCCTTATACCGTACTGATGTAGTGGCGTAACCACCTAACTATATTAAAGCGAAACTTAATTCAGATGAAGTTTTTACTCCAACTGAATTTTTAGTTGAGCTAATCCATAACCTGTTAAGTTCTTATCTCCAGCCTTAAGAAAATGGAGTTTTATAACTTTTAGCTTTTGGATACAATTATAGTTAGTTTTTTTTTGTAAAAAACTATATAATTCAATGTATTTATATATTGCAACTAACAAAATTAAGATGGAGAAATATAGTATTGAGATTTGAGAACTGTAAAAAAGGGGGAAACGCTATAATGCTGAAAATACCATATAAAGAAAAATTACAAACTAAAATTTGTTTGGCATTTTTAATAAGTATTTTATTAATTGTTTCTACATTATCAAGTATAATATATTTTAAAAGCTATGATATGTTGGTTAATAATGTGGGTAAAAAAGCTTCTAAAATTGTAGAAGTTGCTGCTAAAACTATTGATATAAAAGAACTTAAAGATTTAAAAACGGCAGAAGATATGGATAAACCATATTTTAATAAAATGGGAGAAAGTCTTAATAATATTAGAAATATAGCTGGAGCAAAATATTTGTATGTAATGAGAAAAAATGAAAATGGTGAATATGTTTATGTAATAGAAAGTGCAGATTATGATAGTGAAGAAGCAACAGAAATTGGAGAAATAGAAGATACTTATTATCCAGGTTTTGAAGATGTTATGCAAGGAAAAATGCATATAGACAATAAAATACTAGTTGATCAGTATGGTGCACTTTTATCTGCATATTATCCTTTGAAAGATATAAATGATAATATAGTAGGCTTTGTAGGCGTAGACTATAATGTAGCTGATGAATATAAAGAGTTTCAAGAATTTAAATCCACTATTTTCATAATAGCTATAGTATTATCAATATTAGCAATAATATTCGGAGTTATATTTTCAAGAAGTATATCAAAGCCACTAATAAATTTAACTCAAGTAGCTAACAAAATTGCCAACTACGATTTTAGCATTAATAATATTAATATTAAAGATAAAGGTGAAATTGGTTTATTAACAAATAGTTTCAATACCATGGCTGAAAACATTAGAACTTTAATAAGTAACATTAAAGATACATCTATAAAGTTAGATAATACATCTGAATCAATAGCATCATCTACTGAAGAAGTAAGTGTATCAAGTGAAGAAATTTCAAAAACAGTTCAAGAAATTGCTTCTGGTGCAAATGATCAGGCTGTAGAAACTAATAGCTGTGTAGAGATAACTAATAATCTAGCTAAAAAAATAGAAAATATGGGTGAAAAATTAAAATCAACGGTTAGTTATACTGCAAATATGAAAGAGAAAAATGAATTAGGTATAACCTCTATTGAAGAACTTGATAATAGTTTTAAGGAAACTACTCAAGCTACAATGATAGTTGGAAATAGTATAGAAGAATTAGCAGAGAAATCAAAATCTATAGGTATGATAATAGAAACAATTAAATCAATATCGCAACAAACTAACTTATTGGCTTTAAATGCTGCTATTGAAGCTGCCAGAGCCGGAGAACATGGTAAAGGATTTGCAGTTGTGGCTGAAGAGATACGAAAACTAGCAGATGAATCTTCAAAGTCAACTGAAGAAATACAAAATATTATAGATAAGATAATACAAGTAATAGACAATACAAATAATGTTATGAATAATTCTAAAAATATAGTTAATAGTACAAATAATTATTTTAAACAAACTAAAGATGTATTTAATGAAATTAAAATATCAGCAGATAATGTTACAAAACAAATAAAATTATTAACTGATGATATTAACTATATTGAAAAAGATAAAGATAATGTATTAAATTCAATAGAAAATATATCATCAGTAGCAGAAGAATCCTCAGCCGCTACAGAGCAAATTAGTGCATCTTCTCAAGAGCAAACTGCATGTATAGAAGAAGTTGCTTCATCAATACAAGAATTGAGTAATATGTCAAATATGTTGTCAGAATCGGTTAAAGTATTTAAAGTTTAATATAAAAACATAAACTCAACACAAAAGAAGCTGTGGTATTTGCCATGGCTTTTATTTTTGATACATTATATTAGGCTTTGTGACCCATTATTTTTAATTCGTCGAATTATTTACTTTTTCTGTTTTTTTTGATAATATATTGCTAATTACATTATAAAGGAGGATATTATGAAAAAAAGAATTAGTATACTTTTAACTTTTATTCTGATATTTAGTTTGACATTAACAGGCTTTGCTGAAACTAATGACATAAAGGTTCAATTAAATGGAGAAATTTTAACTTTTGATGTAGCTCCTCAAATCATCAATGGAACTACTCTTCTTCCAGCAAGAAATATAGTAGAAAAACTAGGTGGATCTATCGAGTATATAGCAGATACTAGAACTGTTATAGCGAAGAAAGATGGTACTGTAGCAACTCTTCAAGTTGATAATAATTCAGCTAAAATTGAAAAAGACGGTGAAGTAAAAGAAGTAACATTAAATGAATCACCAAAAATTATAAACGGCAGAACTTTAATACCTGTTAGATTTGTATCAGAGGCATTTGATACAAAGGTTGGATGGGATGAATTTAAAAGAACTGTAGTTATAATAGATTATAATGAGATAATTAAATCTTTAGATGAGACTTTAAAATCTGAAACACCAGCTTTTTATGAATTTTTAAACACAGGATATAAGCAACCTAATACAGCAGTTTCAAAATGTAACTTTAGTATAGATTTTAAATCAACTCCAAATATGAACTCTATAGATAACTATTCAGCTTTGATGATGTTTGGCGCAATTCAAGGAGGATTCGATGTTACTTCTACATCTTCCATAAATAATGATAATATCTTAATAGACATGAATATAAAAGCTAAAGGAATGATAAAAGAATTCTTAAAAAATGAAGATTTAGGATTTAAAGATCTAGATGATATCAATCTAAAATTATTGTTAAGTGAAAAATCTATGTACATACAATCAGATTTATTTAATAAAGTTGAAAATTTAAAAGCTTTAAATATAGGCGATAAGTGGGTAAAATTTGATATGTCTGAAGAAGATATGATAGCTTTTAGTCAAATGAGAGAAATGATTAAATCTGATAATTCAAAACCAATTGACGTTCTTTATGAATCAATCAAAAATCCTACTACAAATATAAATACTAAAACTTATGAAAGTACTTCAATGATTTATGAAATTGTTCCAAAACTTTTAGGTGACGATAACTTTAAGCTATCTAAATCAGGAAATACTAAAACATATACTTTAAAAATAGATTCAGATGATTATATAAATTTAATAATGGATATGTCTTCAAAATACTCAGATGAAGATTTAACTAAAGACGCTGATTTTATAAAGTTAAAAGATACTCTTAAATTTAATTATGACTTAACAATTAATGTAAAAGATGATTATGTTACAGATGAAACTCTTGATATGAATCTTGACATTAACTCTGATGAACAAGGGAAGTTCAATTTAGGGTTTAAATTAAACTCAACTGTAAGTGATATAAATAGCGATTCTATTAAAATAGATATACCCGCTGACTCTGATACAATTGATTCTGAAACTTTTAAAAATTACTAGAAGTAATATAATTTAATAAAAAAGATGCTCGTTAAAATATTAGATTTTAATAAGCATCTTTTTTATTATAAACCTTAAATTAATACCTTGCTAATTTGTTTTGAATTTTCCATTGATAATATCTTTTCAAATGAAGTGCTATCAACAGGACAACTAAACAAATACCCTTGCCCAAATTCACATTCATTCTCTTTTAAGAATTCTAACTGTTCTTTTGTTTCAATACCTTCTGCTACAACTTTTATATTTAAACTTTTTGCCATTGTAATAATTGCTAAAGGTATTTCCGTATTTTTATGTTCATTATCAATATCATTAATAAAACTTTTATCAATTTTCAATTTAGAAATAGGTAATTTTTTCAGCTGCCCTAAAGAAGAATAACCTGTCCCAAAGTCATCAATAGAAAGACTTATCCCTAATTCTTCTAAATTATGTAATATCTTTTCAATATTATATATATTTTGAGCAGAAATACTTTCTGTTATTTCTAATTCTAAATACTTTGGATCAAGATTTATTTCCTTTAGAATATCAGAAACTAATTGAGGAAATTTCTTTTGTTTTAATTGATTTACTGATATATTCACTGAGATCTTTAGAAAATAATATCCTTTATCATGCCATTCTTTATTTTGTCTATACGCATTTTTAAGTACCCATGTACCAATTTTGTCTATAAGTCCATTTTTTTCAGCTATAGGTATAAATTTTTCAGGAGATATGAATCCAAATTTAGGATGTTTCCATCTAAGTAAGGCTTCTGCTCCAATTATTTTTTGCGTACTAATATCTATTATCGGTTGATAGTATAGTAATAACTCATTTTTTTCTATAGCATATCTCAAATGATTAGATAATTCAAAATCTTCTTTTATTTGATTGTTCATATTAGAGTGAAATAAGCTGATGCGTTTTTCATGAACGTTTTTATTTTCTTTTGCCTTATACATTGCTATGTCAGCATTTTTCATTAATGTTTCAGCATCTTTTCCATTATTGGGGTACTCTGATATTCCTATACTAGCTGAAACTTCTAATTTTTTTTGATTTACTATAATAGGTTCCCTTAAAGAATTAACAATAGAATTTGCTATATTTATATATATCATCTTATTTTCCAATTGTGGCATTAGTATAATAAATTCATCTCCACCTATTCTAGCAACTGTATCTATATCTCTAACACATTTTTGAATTCTCATTGAAAATTCCTTTAAAACCTTATCTCCAACCGAATGGCCCAAGGTATCATTTATCCTTTTAAAGTCGTCTAAATCTAAATATAGAACTGCTAAATTTTTATTAGTATTTTTTGATATTTCACTATCTAGCTTATCTATAAAAAAAGTTCTATTGTAAAGACCAGTAATACTGTCTCTAAATGACATATATTCAATTTTTTCTTCATTTTCCTTCTTATCAGTTATGTCCCTAATTATTCCTGTAAAATGAGTAGTCTTATTATCTTCATCTTTAATAGAATATATAGTTATCCACTGATTATAAGTTTTTCCACTTTTATTTTTATTTAATATTTCACCTGTCCATTTACCTT
Organism: Tepidibacter aestuarii; assembly: GCF_934924865.1. Lineage (NCBI taxonomy): Bacteria > Bacillati > Bacillota > Clostridia > Peptostreptococcales > Peptostreptococcaceae > Tepidibacter > Tepidibacter aestuarii. The sequence goes on from NZ_OW235315.1 coordinate 3,048,926, forward strand.
TAGTTAGTATACATTCCAATATTTCTTTATAACACTCATTTTCACATTTATCAGATTTTAATATTGTAAGGTTTTCACCTATAACTTCACTACTTTTATAGCCTGTTATCTGAGTAAATGCATTATTTACCCATTCTATATTTCCGTATTTATCAGTAATAACAATTCCTTCCGTATTATTCTCTAATGCTTTTTCAAATAATTTTAATTGCTTTTCATATTTAATTTTCTTTGTTACGTCGGTGTATATTACAGATATTCCAATTTTATCTCCATAGATTATTATGGGATATGCTATTATATCTACATCTATAATTTTATTGTCCTTTCTCTTTCTTTTAACTCTTTTTCTTATTACTGGACCTTGATTTATTATATTATCTGAATCACTATCATAAATATCTTCCTTATATATAATTTCTTCAATTCTTTTATTCTTAATCTCACTAAAATCATACTGAAATAATTTAGTGAAATTTTCATTAATGTCTATTATTTTATGGTTGTTATCTATAATTGCTATAGCTAAAGGATAATTATTAAATAAATCTAAAGCTAAATTATTACAGTTAGTAATACATTGATTTTTTAAAATAAAAAAAGGATTGTTTTTTTGATTAATAGAACTACTTAATTTGTTATATATCTTTATTTTTTTATCCATATTTTTATCTCTCCTTCTATGCTTTTTTATTTTATTAGCTGTAAAATTTAAACTTTTGATCACTTTCTTACATTTATAATTTATAATTATTTTTTATCTTTATTTACTAAAAAAAGACATCTATTGGTGATAGATGCCTTTTAGTATTTTTAAAATAAAAACGTTCGTGTTGTTAAGTTTACTTTTATAAACAACGATCTTGATTTATCAGTTATATTTATTCTATTTTACATGAATAAAGTTTTTTCATTTTTCACTTTTTATAAGTTAGATACAGCTAATTTGATTATATCTAAAAATCAAATTAATGTCAATATATGGTTTAACATAAAAGAATTCATAATGTTTTGTGTAGATATATTTTAAGAAAATACCACTCTATCACTTAGCCCATCCCTAGATTGTATTTTTTCAAAATATGATAAAAGCTTATCTATATTCAAACCTTTCTTCTCATCTTCTTTAATATCTAAAACTACTTTTCCCCCATGCATCATCAAAAGTCTATTTCCCATAGATATAGCATGATTTAGATTATGAGTTATCATAAGAGTTGTAATTTTTTTTCTTTCTACTATTCTCTCAGTAAGCTCTATTATTCTTTGAGAAGTTTTAGGATCAAGGGCTGCTGTATGTTCATCTAATAATAGTATATCCGGATTTTTTATAGTTGCCATTATAAGAGATAGTGCCTGCCTTTGACCTCCCGATAAAAGAGATACCTTAGTATTAAGTTGATCTTCAAGTCCTAATGATAATTCCGACAATATTTTTCTAATATAATCTATATTCTTTTTTGAAATACCCATTGATAATCCGAATTTATTTCCTTTATTCATAGCCATAGATAAATTTTCTAGTATAGTCATTGATGGAGATGTTCCAAAGCTTGGATCCTGATATACTCGTGCTATAAATTTTGATCGTTTGTATTCTTTAAGCTCTGATATATCTTTATCATCTACATTTATGATCCCACTATCTTTATCTAAACTTCCTGATATCATATTTAAAAGAGTTGATTTTCCAGCTCCATTACTTCCTATTATAGTTATAAAATCACCGTCTTCTATATCAAGTGATAATTTATCAAATACTTGCTTTTCATTTATAGTATTTTTATTGAATGTTTTGGATAAGTTCTTTATTTGAATCATTTCTCTCACCTCTTTTTATAAAGTTTAGATTTAGTTTAAATCTAGCGTTGTTAGAAGCTATAGCAACTACTACTATTAATGCTGTTATCAATTTTAAATCTGTTGGATTAAACCCAATCTTTAAGGCAAGAGCCGTGCTTAATTTATATAAAATAGACCCTATAACAGCCATTGTAGTAGTTTTGATAAATGAGAATTTTTTTAAAACTGCCTCTCCAAATATTACTGATGCAAGACCCATAACTATAATGCCACTTCCCATTGTAACATCTGAAAATCCTTGGTATTGAGCAAGTAGTGATCCTGAAAATGCTACTAAGCCATTTGATACCATAAGTCCTATTATTTTTATATTCCCTATATCTATGCCAAGAGATGTTATAAGTCTTTCATTATCTCCACACGCTTTTAAAGCAAAACCAAGTTTTGTTCTAAGAAAAAGATCTAACAGAATTTTCACTAAAAAAGCTATTATAGCTATTATATATATAGTTTCTATATTTATATTAAATACTGTGTTTTGATTGAATAATGGGATATTTGACTTTCCCATTATTCGAAGATTTACAGAGTATAAAGCTGTCATAACTAATATACCTGATAGTAAGTTAGTTATTTTAAATCTAACATGAAGTATTCCAGTTGCAATTCCTGCTATGCACCCAGCTATAATAGATATAGACGTTGCAACAACTGGGTTTATATCTTTAACCAAAAGAGCTGCTGTAACAGATGCTCCAAGAGCAAATGTTCCATCTACTGACAAGTCAGGAAAATCTAGTATCTTGTATGTTATATACACTCCTAAGGCCATTAAAGAAAATATTAAGCCCTGCTCGAGTATACTTATAATTAAGTCCATTTAATTTTCCCCCTCTATAAGCTGTGCCTTTGATTTTAAGCCATTTGGTATTTGTACATTTAGATCTTTTGCTACTTTCTCATTTATAACAAGAGTAGTATTTTTAATGTATTCGATGCTCATATCTTGAGGTTTTTTACCATTTAAAACTTCAATAGCCATAAGGCCTGTTTCGTATCCTAACTGCTTGTAGTCTATTCCTTGTGTAGCTAAAGCACCTAATTTTACGTGTGATTCCTCTGCACCTATTATAGGTATATTTTTTTCATTGCATTTATTTGCTATTAAGCTCATTGATGATGCAACTAAATTATCCGCTGGAGTGTATACAACATCCACGCTTTGAGTCAATTTATCCATGGCTTGAGCTACTTCATTAACACTACTTATTCCAACTTCCTCTATATCAAATCCATTCTTTTTAGCCTCTTTCTTAGCCATATCGATTTGAATTTTAGAATTTATTTCACTTGTATTGTATATAACTCCTATTTTTTTAGCATTTGGAACTAAAGTTTTGATAAGTTCAAACTGCTTATCAACAGGAGTCATATCACTAGTTCCTGTTACATTTGTCTGTGTTTTTTCAATAGATTTTACTATTCCTGCCTCTACAGGATCTGTTACTGCTGTTATTAGTATAGGGATTTCATTTGTAGAATTGAATGCACTTTGAGCTGATGGGGTTGCTATTGCAAATATCATATCCTTATTTTGAGATACAAAATTTTGTGCTATAGTTTGAGATGTGGGTATATCTCCTTGAGCACTTTGAAAGTCTATTTCTATGTTATTCCCATCCTCAAATCCATTATCTTTAAGAGCTTCTATAAATCCTTCTCTCGCTAGATCAAGAGCTGGATGCTCTATTATTTGAGTTATTCCAATTTTGATTTTGTCACCCTTTGAAGTGTCCACTGACTTGCATCCTACTAAAGATACAACTAATAAGATAAGTAAAACAACGATTTTAAAGTTCTTTTTTCCTACCATGCTACCATCCTCCTAAATTTTAAATTGTAATATTGTTTTAATACAAAAACAAAAAACTCTCGTATGAGAGTTTTTAAACAAAGTTAATAAACCTACCCTACATACCTACCATTCTACATATCTACTATACTACCAAACTACTTTTCTACTAATCTTCTACGAACTTCCTAGTCTACATTTTCTTCTAATTTTAAAGTTTATTATATTAAATTTAGTATACAATGTCAATCTAATTTTATGATTATTTTTTTGTTTAGATTGTACTTTTTTTAACTTCTCTTAAAACGGAACTTTCATCTGCTTTTTTAATTGCTATCTTAGTTGCAACAGGTCCTATTATCTCTGTAATTATAGTTGTAGCCATAAGTATAGTAATTACAATTTCTCCAAGTGAAGTTCCAGGGAACTCTCTACCTACAGTTATTGCAAGACCTATAGCAACTCCTACTTGTGATAAAAGTCCAAGGCCTATATATTTTTTAACCACAGTTGGAGCCTTTGAAATTGTTGCTCCAACAGATGCTCCTCCTACTTTTCCAACTATTCTAAATAGTAAATACATAACTCCTAAAAGACCTATCTTAGGAATTAAGGAAACATCAAGTCTAGAACCTGCTAATGTAAAGAATGCTGCTGTTACTGGAGGTGACCATTTTTCAAGTATGTTAAATGCTCTATTTGCCTTACTTGATACATTTGTTACCATTATTCCACTTGCCATAGCACAAAGAAGTGGAGATAAGTCAAATTGAAGAGCTACTCCTACAGTTAAAACAATACTTGCAATAACAAAAGTTAAAACTTCAGATTCGTTCTTAGCATTTTTAAGTAAATAACATAATAATATTCCAATTAATCCCCCTACACCTATAGATAAAACTATTTCTGTTAAAGGATGTATAATTACCTTTGATACAGTTAAAGCTTCATGCTTTAAAAACACTTTTGCAATAGATGCTGCAATTGCATATATCATAAGAGATATTGCATCATCAACCGCAACAACTCCAAGCAATGTACTAGTTAAAGGGCCCCTAGCATTATATTCTTTAAGAACCATAACAGTAGCTGCTGGTGCAGTAGCTGATGATATTGATCCTAATATAAGTGCAGTTGGTATATCTTGACCAAGTGCTAACATTATTCCTGTAACAAGAACAAATGCTCCCATGGCCTCACAAAATGCTATTATAAATATATTCTTACCTAATTTTTTCATCTCTTCTATCTTAAATTCACTACCAATATTAAAAGCTATTATTCCAAGTGCGACATCACTTATAAAAGATAATTCCTCTATTACCTGTTCATTGACAATATTAAGACCTGATACACCAATTATAAGACCTGCTATTATATACCCTCCAACTGCAGGCATATTCATTTTATTCATAGCCTTACCAAGTAAAACTCCAAATATAAGTGCCAATGCTAAACTGATAAAATCACTCATTTTTAACAATCTCCTTCTATATCTATTTTTGCAAATTTTATACCAAGGAATGTGATATCCCTTGGCATTATTTTAAACTAATATATATCTGGTATTGATCTATGTGATAAACCAATTACAACCTCATTCAAATGTAAAAGTCCTATGCTCATAAATATACAAACGCTCAAATGCTCCTTGTTCCTTGTAATGCCTATTTTTCCTCCTACATTCATTCCATTGGCCTTTGCAGCTACCTGCATTATTGCTTCTCTAGCAGCTCCCGCTACTGCTCCATCATGTACATGACATTCTTTTATAACTCCACTTCTTCTCGATGCTACAAGCGCTCTTTCTATAATCTTAGGTATAGACTGTATTAAATTTCCTCCTATATCAACTGCTGCTGCCTTTATGCCTTCTTTTTCTAATTCTCTTATTGCCCTCTGCTCATCTTCTCTTGAGCTTGTTATAGCTATCTTAATAGACGCCTTTGCTATATGAGTACTGTCTAATTGCATTCTATAACCTCCATAGTGTTTTCCTTTTTTATGCCTGATATAATTTTTGATACTAATTTTGAGAATAATTCTATTTCATCTTCAGATAGATGCTTAGCTATTTTCTCAGTGAAGTGCTTGTAAACCTCAAGCTCTGCATTTAAAATTTCTTTTCCTCTATCCGTTAAGTATATATGAAATTCCCTTTTATCATGTTCTGAGTTCATCTTTTTTACATAGCCTTGATCTGTTAACCTTTTTATCATAGCTGTAACAGAGGGCTTAGTAACATTTAAAGCCTGAGCTAATTGGCTAAAAGTTGGATTATTAAGTGTATATATATATTCCAAATAATACATATGATTTATACTAAATCTTGAAAATTCCTGTTTACTCATAATTTTTTCTATATACTTTTTATATACCTTATGAATATATTCTTCCATTTCCAACAAATTTACTTGTAGCTTCATCAATTCCTCCTAAAAAATTACATTTTTAAAATTAGTTAGTTAATGCTAACTAATATTTTAAGATATTTTTTCTCTTTTGTAAAGTACTTTCCTATATATACTTCATTTCGGCTCAAGTATTGAAGTAATTTTGTATATATAATATAATTTTTTTGTAAAATGTTTTAAATTTCATGTTTAGGATTTTTTTTCTTAGGTATATATGAATTAGAAAACATTTAATTTAATTGGGGAGGTATTTAATTATGAAAAAATTTATATGTAAAGTATGCGGTTATACTCACGAGGGGGAAAATGCACCAGATGTATGTCCACAATGTAAAGCTCCTAAAGATCAATTCATAGAACATGACGAAACAAAGTTATCTTGGGCTGATGAGCATTTTGTTGGAATAGCTAAAGATGTAGATCCAGAAATAATAGAAGGTCTTCGTCAAAACTTCTTAGGAGAATGTACAGAAGTAGGTATGTACCTTGCTATGAGCCGTCAAGCTGATAGAGAAGGATTCCCAGAAGTAGCTGAAGCTTACAAGAGAATAGCTTGGGAAGAAGCTGAACATGCTGCTAAATTTGCAGAGTTATTAGGAGAAGTTGTGACTGATAGTACTGAAAAGAACTTACAAATGAGAGTAGATGCTGAGCACGGTGCTTGTATGGGTAAAAAAGAATTAGCTACTAAGGCTAAGAAATTAAACTTAGATGCAATCCATGATACAGTTCATGAAATGTGTAAAGATGAAGCTAGACACGGTTCAGCTTTCAATGGTTTATTAAAGAGATACTTTGGTAAATAATATATCAATCTAAAAAGAGTGCATACGCACTCTTTTTTTGTCTCTAAGTAAACTATATAATCATTAACCTATCAATAATTCTGATTAAATAGCTGCACTTGCAACTATTTTTAAGCAACGGAGTCTGTTAAGACTAGTTGGCGGCATGAGTCAGTGCGTAGCAACTAGACGAATTTTAGTGTCTTGGAGCCCAAAGAATTATACTTACTCCCACTAAGCATACGACTCCACCTATAAAATCAAATACATCTGGAGTCTTTTTATCTATTCCCCATCCCCATAATATTGATAAAAAAACAAATATTCCACCGTAAGCTGCATATACTCTTCCGAAACTTGGGAATTTTTGAAAGGTTGGTATTACCCCGTATATAACTAAAACAATAGCTCCAACAATACCATAAACATAAGGCTTACCTTCTCTTAGCCAAATCCAAACCAAGTATCCCCCACCAATTTCTGCAATCCCTGCTAATATGAATAGTATTATAGAATTTAGCACACAAATTCCCCCTCTTATGTAAATAGAAATAATTATCAATATTAATTATATCTTATATAACTCCAAACTAATAGCCTCCTATTAAAGGAGGCTTAGTATATTTATATTCACTATAATTATTTTTTCCAATATTCGTGTTCTGTTAAACTACTCAAAGGTACTTCTTGACTTTTTTCTCGTTGGTTCAGGAAATGAATACTAGCAGAATCATTATTTTCATTTACTGATTCGATGTAAATCTGTGATCCATTATAAGTTACATTAGCCATGATTGGAGAAGAAGCAATTTCTTTAGCACGTTGGTTATTCATAATAATACCTCCTTTATAATCTAATCAACTATATTATTTGTATTAAAGTAATAACATATTCTTTACTTTTAAATAATTATTGAATCTTTGTTAGTAAAATATTTACAAATACAAGATTGTATGTTACATTGTTACCGTGGTAATTTTATAATATAAGGAGGTATATAATGAGTAAAATGAAAATTGAGCGTGTTCAAACTGGAGTTCGTATGGAAAAAAGAATGGTAAAAGTTTTAAAAGGATTAGCAGAGTATTTAGATATATCTTTAGGAGATTTACTTGAAGGAATTGTACTTCACTCTTTTGAAGGAAAAGCTCCATTTAGTGAGAAAACCTTGGGAAAAATTGAAGAATTAAAGAAGATTTACGAAATGGATTATAATGCAAGTGCAAGTCATAATATGACAGAAGAAGATGAAAGTAAATAAAGCTAAAAAATATTAATTATAATAATCTAAAAAAATAATTATGCCTCGCAAAACTTTGAAAAAAATTTGAGTTCAAAGTTTTGTGAGGTATTTTTTACTTTATTAGAATTATATTTTAAAATCAAAATAATTCTCAAAATTCATAATATTGTATATTTTTTTGACGAATCATGTTAAAATATAAACTATGGGTAAATTTTGGAAATTAAGAGAGCGAAAATTTTTAGCCAAAGGTGGGTTGATATGATATTAAAGTTTCGAGATTGGAAAATTAGAAAAAAACTACTTGGAGGATTTTTGGGGTTAATTTTACTTTTTATATTGTTTGGAGTTACAGTATACATGTCAATATATGAAATTAGTAATCAAAAAATCCCTTTGATGAGAAATGTCGATGATATTTATAATATTACATTAGAACTGAGAAAAAATGAAAAAGATTTTTTTATTAGAGACTCTACAAATCTAGAATTTTTTAAAACAGGCAAAAGTGAACATATCGATAAATTTGAATCTAATTTTAACAAACTTATAGATACAATTAACTTAATTAAGAAAAATAAAATGATTCTTAGTAATGAAGATGACATAAAAAAATTAAATCAAATGATAGTTTTATCACAAGAATATCATGATAAATTTCTAAAAGTAGTTGAAAAAACAAAAACAAAAGGCTTTAAGGACTATGGTTTAATTGGAGAGTTAAGAAAGGCAGCAAACACTATAGAAAATAGTGTAGAAATTTTACCACGAAACAAAGACTTGAAAATTTTACTTTTACAAGCTAGAAGAAATGAAAAAGACTATCTTCTAAGAAAAGATGTGCAGTATCCTGCTAAATTGGATGAAACTGTTTACCAATTTAAAACTTTATTAAACAGTACAAAATATAATCAAGAAACTAAATTAGATATAAATACATTAATTGAAGAATATAAAAATAGCTTTGATAAAGTAGTATCTATTGATAAGGAAATAGGATTTAAAGAGACACAAGGGCTAATAGGAGCTTATAGAAAGACTATTCATAGCCTTGAGCCACTTGTAGATGCAGTTCATAAAAATATTATGACAGAAATAGATCAGGAAGCACAAAATAAGATAAGAAAAACTATTATAAGTATTATTCTTATTAATGTTTTTGCAGTTTTATCTGCAATTTACATATCAAAATTAATAACTAAACCAATAAAGAAAATGGTTGATAAAACACAAATAATTGCATCTGGAGATTTAACACAAGAAATAAAAGTATATTCTAAAGATGAAATTGGTGATTTTACAGCTTCTTTAAAAACTATGCAGGAAAGCTTAAGAAATTTAATTGGCAATTTATATAATAGTGCCGATAATGTATCTTCATCTAGTCAACAATTAGCCATGGTTTCTGAAGAAAATGCTCAAATGTCAGAACAAGTAGCGCAAACTATGAAGCAGTTAGCTATAGGTGTGGGCAATCAAAGTGATCATACAACAAAAACAAATAAACTAATTGTAAATCTTATGGATCATATTAATCTGGTAAATGAAAATTCATATAAAATGGCTCAATTATCAAATGATGTCTCTATTCAGGCTAATTTAGGTAAAGAAGTTATGGATACAGCAACTAACCAAATGGACAAAATAAATACAACAACATGTAGTGCAAATGAGGTAATACAAGAATTAAATGAGAAATCAAAAAAAATAGGGCAAATACTAGAAGTTATATCAAATATTTCAGAACAAACGAATTTACTTGCATTAAATGCAGCTATAGAATCAGCTAGAGCTGGTGAACAAGGAAGAGGATTTGCAGTATTAGCAGAAGAAATCAGAAAGCTAGCAGCACAATCACAAAATTCTTCTAAAGAAATATATACTCTTATAGCTGATTTACAAAATGGAATATCTGTAGTTGTTTCTTCTATAGAAAATACTAGTGTAGAAGTTGACTTAGGTAAAAAAATAATAAACCAAACAGGATATACATTTGAAAAAATACTAAAAACAATAAAAGAAACTACAGAAAAAATAAAAGAAGTGAGCTCTGGAATAGAAGAAATCAGATACAACGGAGAGCAAGCAGCTCAATCTGTTGAAGAAATTGCAAGTATCACAAATGAATTTGAATCAAGTATTGAAGAGGTAAGTGTATCAGCTCAGCAGCAGTCAGCATCTGTAGAAGAAATTGCAGCTACATCAAATGAACTAGCCCAAATGGCAGAATATCTAAACTCATTAGTTGGAAATTTTAAAATTTAAAAAATAAACCGCGAACTCATTTAAATATAAATGAGTTCGCGGTTTATCTATCATTCATTAAATATTTTACCACACAAATATTATTGGATTAATTGAGACTATTAAATATTATCAAGGTTTTATCTTGAAGTTTTATATATCAGAAAATTCGATATTAATTTTTTGTTTTATATAAGTTTCTTTTTCCATTGTTGTATTTAAATTATGATTTATAGATACATCCTCCACTGGTAGTTTTATAATAAATTCGCTTCCCTTACCGTATTGACTACTTAAGGATATTGTTCCCCCTTGCATCTCTACTAGAGATTTAACTATAGATAATCCTATTCCACTACCCTCATGATTTCTTGTAAATGATTTATCTGCCTGTCTAAATCTATCAAAAATCAAATCAATATTCTCTTCTTTTATCCCTATACCTGTATCCTTTATTACAATCTTCACATTATCAACTTCATCAAAAATATTAACAAATATACTTCCACCTTCTGGCGTGAATTTTACAGCATTTGATATTAAATTAAGTATAATTCTGTCCATGCTCTCTATGTGGCAACTAACTATTTTTTCCTCAATTTCTGTATCAAATTCTATGTATAATCCTTTATTTTCTACATAGTCTACAACTGATAATGTAATATCTTCAACTACAGACACTATGTTATATTTATCCATGTTTATATCAAAATACCCTGCATCTATTTTAGTAATATCTAATAAATTATTTATTAATCTTAATAATCTATAACCATTTTGTTTTAATGTTTTAAAGCTTTTATTTTGTCTAGGTACAATTGATTCAGATGTATTTTCAAGAAGTTGTATTGCACCTAAAATTATCGTTAATGGCGTTCTTAATTCATGAGATAAATTAGCGAAGAATTCATCCTTAATTCTATCATGTTCTATTTTTTCTCTTAATTTTTTTTCTTCTTGATATACTTTTTCTTCTAGCTCTAATATTTTCTTTTTTTCAGTGACATTTTTACATAAGACTAATGCATAGTTATTACCGTTTACCTTTATAGAACTTCCATAGATCTCCATTTCAATAACTTCTCCATTTTCTCTAAAAAACATTTCTTCTATGATAGGTTCGAAATATCTTCCTTCTGTAACAGCATCATACCTTTCTTGTCCTATTGCATCTATATTGAATTTAACAAAATCTTCTACAGGTTTTCCAACCACCTCTTCTGGATTTTGAAATCCAAAAATTGCTGCCGCTTTTTTATTTAAATATTTGAACTCTAATTTCCTATGTACAAAAACTGCATTAGGTGATGACTCAATAATTTCTTCAAGCAAATCAAGCTTGTCCTCCATTTTGTTTATATAATCTTTTGATTTTAAATTTGTTATTATTGCTATTATATTTAAAATTAATAATAAAATAACTCCACCTATAACAATAGTATAATTTAGCTTAATTTTATAATAATAAAAAATTAAACCTAATAATATAGTCAAACAATTAATCAAGCTAGATACAATATCTGCTTGGCCTATCTTTTGTAATTTCATTAAAAAGCCCTCCTAAAGAATCTATAATATTGGAAAAACATATTATACTCTATATCATTAACTACTAATTATAGTCATTAGTAACTAAATTCTTAAGTAAAAATATATTTACTAAAATATACCTCTCATTATTTTAGCATAAATCATCCCAAATAATAGAAAAATTCCACATTATTTCTAATAATGTGGGATTTTTTAATTCAACTAATTCATTATTAAATTATACAATCTATGGAGCATTACTGCAGCTTGTGCACGTGTTGCTTTTATTCTATTTCTTCAACAGGAATTTCACTATAACTTATCCTATCTTTAAATCTAAATAATATATTTATAAAACTTTCCCCAATAAATATGTAAAAGTAAAGTTTCCTATAGCATGCATTAAGCCAAAATAGAATGATCTTGCATAAGTAAACATAAAACTATTAATTGTATGCTCATGTACAAAAAAAACTACAGACAGCATACTATAGTTCATATTTTTTCTTTTTACCAAGCTGTTATATTCCCTTTATCCTTAAATATATCTCTTTTGATTTGTACCTATATCTAAAAGTTTGTTATCCACACTAAGGATGGTTTTAAATCCTTTCTTTTCGTTTAAACATCCTATTTTATCCACATATCTTTTTTATTGTTGATATTTTTAGAAAACTCAGAACCCATAGATTTCAATGATATCATTTGATTAATGCTACCCTGTGTATCATCTTCTGTGGATATACATCCTGTTTATTAACATTTATGGTTAATTTACCCCACACACTTTTCTACAATATACACATCTGATTGTTTTTTCTATCAATAGAAAACAAAATTAATTTATTATTAAGATATAGAATTTAGTGCATATTATATTAATTCTTAGTACTAAATTCTATATTTATTTTCTTTGTTAAAGTCACTAAACGCTTTACTATTTCCAAGCTGAATGTACAATGTAAAAAGTCTATAAATTTTTATTCGTTATAAAAGAATTCCTTGCAATAAAATACAAGGAATTTTTTTGATAACGCACTATTCAAATCTATTTACTATAAACATTAATTTCTGCTGCAGAAGCAAATCCACCAATTGATTCAACTGCTTCAAGAGTAATATAACGAGCATTTAAAGAAGAGATATGTGCTATCTTTTCAGAATAATCATCTGACCAAGTTCCCTCAGCTACTTTTGTAAAACCTACACCGTCTGTACTTGCAAATATTTTATACTTTATAATTCTTCCATTTTTTCCACCATAAGCTTCTGAATCTTGTCTTGGAAGGTAATTTAATTGACTAACATCATAGTTATCACCAAGATCTAATGTAATAGAATGAGGATTTGTATTATCATCATCCCATTTTGTATGCCAGATTGTATCGTCATTACCATCTATAGCACAACTTGCAGCATTTGATGCTTGTTCTGTTTCTTCACTTGATGCACTCGCAGATATTTCAGTTTGTGGTATGATTTTTAGCTGTGATGAATCTGTTAATGGAGTAACACTCATACTATTAAATTCTATATTAGACTCAGGTGTGTCATCATCAGTAGATCTTCTCTCACGACTTGCTGGTGCATCACTTATCTCTGGAAGACCTTTATCCTCATCTGTTAACTCTCCTAGATCTTCTACTAATGTATCAAAGTGCATACCCCCAATATTAGTAAATTTACCTGAAACGGTTGTAGCATATTTCTTTTTCGTAATACGACTTAAAACTGACTTAGTACTCCAGTAACCAGTAGTATCTTTGTACTTATCTAATATCCAATCCCAGTCCCATTTTGAATAACCATTTATGTCTCTATGAAGATATTGGTCTAAAATATCCTCAGGACCACCTAAAGTACCACCTAAATAACTTGGCTTACCTCCAAATTTAATATCATCATAAGTAGGTCTGCTTTCGTCGTGACCAAATCTTGAATTATCCTTCCATCTCATGAACCCTTTGAATTGAACGTCATAGTCTAAATACATATTAACGGTATATGGTATATCTGATTTTTGCTGGAAAGCAAGTGTAGTCACCTTAGCTTTTTTATTAGGAAGTACATTAATTCTTTCTTGTGAAGACTGTGTTACCCTTGTTGAAGTACCTTTTGCTTCTGACCAAGACTCACCACCTGTAGCTGAAACAGAGAGCTCTGTAGCACTATCTACTCCACCTGTTACCTCTGAAGATTTAACCGTAAATGTCTGCTTTACCCCTGCAGTTACAGCCCACTGGCCACCATCTGTTTTTGTAAAACTTGTTTCTTCTGTAGCAGAATAGTCAACAACAAAGGTATTCTCACAGTCGCCACCGTTTCTTATTATTTTTGATGTTGAATTAGCTGCTTTTAACTCAGTAACTTTAGGTTTTCCAAGCTTTAATGAATCAGTATCAATATAAAATTTTACGTTAGTAATATCAATTTCTAATCTTTCACCAGCTCTATAACCACTAGCATATGGATCATTTTCGTTATAACGAGCCTTTAATATATAATGATTTGGACCAATTTTTTCAAATTCAAAATCATCACCAACATATTGAGATGCTGTGCCTCCACACCAACCTAATCCCATTTGATGAGCAAGATTCGCTAAATCTTTAATAAAAGCAGGATCTTGAATAATTTTAGCTTTTAATGATTCTTCATCTTGCATAGAAAATATTGCAGGACTTTGACTTGGAATATCATCTGTTGCAGCAAAAACAGCTTGAGAAGGCATGAAACTCATAAGCTGCATCATAATTAATGAACAGCTAGTAACTTTTTTAAGTGTATTTTTTAAACCCATTTTTTATCTCCTCCTTTTTAATTTTGTATTATTTAGAATAGTTTGTAATTTCATTATATAAATAAGGAGAGTCATATGATAAGTCCTAAAAAACAAAAATAAACCCGTATAAAAGTCCTGTTTAATTAAAATATATCATTTAATATTTTAATTGCATCTTCTCGATTATTTGTTCCAAGTTTTGCATATATAGAGCTAACATAATTTTTAATTGTTCCAGAGGAAAGATTAAGCTGATTAGAAATTTCTTTATTGCTATATCCTTGGATTAATAAATCTGAAATTTCTTTTTCTCTTTCTGATAAAGAAAGAAATTGTGCTTGATTGTCATCTATTTTAGATTTAAGTATATATTCGGCAAGCTTAAAAGCTATATCTGATTCTATTAAGAGTTTTCCATTGACTACACTTCGAATTGCTTGTATTAAATTGTCTATATTCACATCTTTTAAAAGATATCCATTGGCACCATTAGCTAAGGCTTCAATAATGTATTCATCATAATCAAAGCTGGTAAGCATAAGAACAACTGTTTTTGGAAAATCTTTTTTTATCAATTTTAGACCTTCTACTCCGTTGGATACAGGCATTTTTACATCCATAAGAACTACATCTGGCAATAGCACTCTTGTCCTTTCATACCCATTAAGGCCATTTTCACAAACACCGATTACCTGCATATCCTCTTCCAGATCTAAAATTGCTCGGAGGGTCTCTCTTATAAGAGGCATATCATCTACAATTAATATCTTGATGCTCTTCATTTTTCAAGCTCCTTTCAAATAGGATTTGTATTTCGAGTGTACATCCTTTTCCTTCAATTGAATTTATTTCTATATATCTGCCATGGCTTTCAATTTTTTCTTCGATTATTAGTAACATAGATTTTATATTATTAGATTGGGGTATATGATATTTGGCTATATATGAATTTAAAAATATAAATAAGAACATTGATAGCTTACTCAATAAAATTAAGATAGATTGATCTAGATGAATAAAACCGCCTTTTACATATGTAGAAAATATTACTACACAGTAACTAACAATTAAAATAAAAAAACTCCACCACAAAAAAGAAATTCTATCTTTTGTGATGCAGTCAAAGCTTTTATAAGTATAGATTATTATCTTTAATTGCTTTTCATTTTATGAAGAATTATATATTTAATTTAACTTTAGGAAATGTACTGTATCTTCTAAAATCTGTTTTTTATAGAATCTATTAACAGAATTATACAAAATTTGACTCGAGATGTCAATTTGTTTAGTGTATTCAGGGAAATATAATTTAATATCTATTTATCGAAATTGTTTCAATGAAACTATGCTAACATCAAGAATAAGATTTTGTTAATAATTTATTGTTTTCTATTTTTTATTTAGTTTAAAATATATTAATTCATCATCTTCTTTTACTTTCAATAAGTCCTAAATACTTTACCTACTTCCATAATATTCAATATACTGAAATATACTCTTACAAAAGCTAACCTGTTAACTATATATCTACGTCTATTAGCTTTATTTCCTATTCCATCAAAGATGTCGTCTGCTCATGGAACTTTACCGTTAAAAGAAACTAGTCCTATTTCTGTAATAACAATGTTTATTCCTTTTATCCATTCACCAGAATTAGGGTTTAATACCATAGTATAAGATGTTATTTTTTCTTCTTCTAGACTAACTGATTTCATATAATTCTTAAGATCTTTTGCAAGAAGATTTAATCCTTCACAGGATGAGAAGTCTATTTTATCTCCACTTCTAATAAATAAGGAGTTCCTTTCTTAGAATCTTTTCAATTAATTAAATATATTCCGACTATCTATTCTAGTGCATCTCTAATGTTCTTTTTATTTTACCATGGCACTTTTCTATATACATATTCATATAATTTAATTGAGTAGGTTTTAAAAACTTACTTATTCAAATTCTATCTTAAGAGAGGGGCATAAACAATATGAGATCTGATTATCCAGATAGTTATTATGAAAATATAGATTATAACCGCCCATATCATGGGGATTTATTAGAAACTCTTCAAGAATGTGAAGCTACTTGCGAACATATGACTACTTTCATAAAGAAGAAATACCCTAAAAGAAAATTACAACTTATACTCCTTCGTGATTGTGCAGATATTTGTGGACTAACTGCAAAGTATATTGCACGACAGAGTCCATTTGCAAGAGATGCAGCTAGATTATGTGCAAATATATGTTACCGCTGTGGAATGGAATGCGCTAAGTATCCTGATAGAGAATCTCAAAGATGTTCAAAAATATGTCTAAACTGCGCAAGAGAGTGTCAAGCTTTTGCCATGGGATACTAGTTCATAACTAGAAAAGCGATCAAAATTTTGATCGCTTTTCTAGCTATAACTTTAAGACTTCACTTGTTTTAAAAATTTTATTGTTCTTTCATTTTTGGGATTATTAAAAATATCATCCGGCGAACCTTCTTCAACAATACTTCCACCATCCATAAATAAAACTCTATCTGCTACTTCTTTTGCAAATCTCATTTCATGAGTAACAATAATCATAGTAGTATGATTTTTTGCCAATCCTCTTATTACATCTAAAACTTCTCCTACAAGTTCAGGATCTAATGCAGATGTTGGTTCATCAAACAACATAATTTTAGGGCTTACAACCATAGCTCTACCAATTCCAACTCTTTGCTGCTGTCCTCCTGATAATTTTGAAGGGTAGCTATCTTTTTTATCTATTAGTCCTATTTTCTCTAATATATCCAATGCAATCTTTTCTGCTTTTTTATAATCCATCTTTTTTACTACAATCAATGGCTCAAGAATATTTTGCACTGCTGTTTTATTTTTAAAAAGATTATAGTTTTGGAATACCATAGATGTAACTTTTCTCAATTTATGTATTTGTTCTTTAGTTACATTTTTTGTATTTATCCTTAAATCTTCTATTTCAATTTCTCCTTTATCAGGAACTTCTAAATAATTTATACATCTAAGTAAAGTAGATTTTCCCGTACCTGAAGGACCAATTACTGCAACCACTTCACCTTTTTTAATTTCTAAATTAATTTCTTTTAGGACTTCTAATTTGTTAAATCTTTTATATAAATTTTTAATTTTTATCATATGAACACATCCTAATACGCTTTGGTCATCTTAATTTCTAATTTCTTTTGTAAGTATCCAAACAATGATATAACCACCCAATATATAATGATTACATCTGTAAAAGCTTCAAAAAATCTATAGGCTGCAGCTCCTTCCATTTGAGCTGTAGCCATTATTTCTGTTACCCCTAATGTAAAGGCAAGAGAAGAACCTTTTATAATATCAATAAAATTATTAGACAAAGCTGGTATAGCCACCCTTGCAGCTTGTGGTAAAATAACCCTTCTCATCGCCTGAAGATAAGTCATTCCTATAGATAAAGCCCCTTCCATTTGTCCTTTATCTACAGATGATATTGCACCTCTAATTGTTTCAGACATATATGCTGAAGCGTTCAAACTTAGTCCTATCACTGCAGTTGTAAAAGCATCCATTCCTTTTAAACTTGGGAATATCTGAACCAATCCAAAATATAAGAAAAACAGTTGCGCTATAAGAGGTGTGCCTCTAAAAAATGAAACATATACCCTTGTAATAGGATATAAAATTTTTATTTTAGTTTGAATAATTAATGAAACTATAATTGCAATCATCAATCCAAACACTAAAGATAACACAGACATTAAGAGGGTCACATGCAAATACTTTAACATTAACGGAAGTAGACCCAATGCAAAATCAAAACTGAAAACTTCCATATTTCTACCACCAATCACTTGCTAAATTATTATTTTTTTGTTGTATCTAAATCAAACCACTTTTTAGATAGTTCACTTAGTGTCCCATCTTCATGCATTTCTTTAATGACTTTGCTAATATTTCCTGACATTTCTTTACCCTCTTCACTTTTTGTAAATGGATATGCATTGATTTCTGATCCTATTTCTGTATTTGCTCCCATTAATTTTACATCTAGATTTCCTTGTTTAATAACTGTTTGAGATTTGATTGCTCCTTGCCAGCATGCATCTAGTCTTCCCATTTCCACTTCCTTTTCTAAAGGTGTCCCATCATAAAATGACATATCTAAATCAAGTTTATATTCTTCATTTAATGCTCTTAATGTTTTTTCTCCATTTCCACCTAACCAAGCTCCAACTTTTTTACCTTTAAGATCTTCTATTTTTTCATAAGTACTATCTTTTTTTACTATAAAATCATATTTACTATAAGCATATGGTTCAGTAAAATTATATTTTTCTTGTCTCTCTTTTGTAATAGACATTTGATGTGCCACTGTATCAATTTTACCAGCATCTAACAATCCAACCAATCCACTAAACTTTGATACTGTAAATTCAACCTTATATCCTGCTCTTTTTCCTATTTCATTCCAAACATCTACTTCAAATCCTTGGAGCTTATCATTTTCCTTAAAACACCATGGACTATATGTACCACCAGTTCCCACTCTTATTACTTTTTCAGTCTCTTGTGATGTGCTTTCATCAGCTTTTACATCTTCTGTTGTATTACATCCTGCAAATAACATAGTAGTCATTAATACTACTACTAACAATATTGCTGCTTTCATCTTTTTAAACATATAAATCCTCCTCTTTTTATAATGTATTCTTCATCTATGCTTTTTTCTTATAGATGATTGTCTATAGATTTTTTCAACCTACTTAGTCCTTCTTTCAATATAGATTGTGGACAAGCAATATTTATTCTTACAAAACCTTCTCCTTCTTTCCCATATGTATATCCTTGATTTAATATTAACTTTCCTTTGTTAAAAATAATATTTTCTAAATCATTTTTATTCAATCCTAATTTTCTTAAATCTAGCCATACTAAATATGTTGCTTCAGGTTGAATCACATTTACATTAGGAATATTCTCTTCTATGTATTTTGTCAAATAACTTAAATTTTGTTCTAAATATACCAAAAGATGATCTAACCATTCTTCTCCATGTCTATAAGCTGCTTCTAATGCTTCTATTCCAAATGTATTTGGCTTTGAAATACCACAGCTTTCTCTTTCTTTTAAGAACTTGTTTCTTATTATTTCATTTGTGATAATAATATTTGAAGTCTGAAGACCTGCAATATTAAAAGTCTTACTCGGCGCTGTACAAACAATTGTATTTTGAGCAAATTCCTCACTTATTGAAGCAAAAGGCGTATGCTTATGACCTTTTAATACTAAATCAGCATGAATTTCATCAGACACAAGTATTATATTGTTTTTTATACAAATCTCTCCAAGCCTTTTTAATTCTTCTTTACTCCACACTCTTCCTACTGGATTATGAGGACTACATAAAAACATAAGTTTTACCTTACCATCAATTTTTTTCTCTAAATCATCAAAATCCATTACATATTTTGTTCCATCAAACTTCAAAGGATTATCAACTACATCACATCCATTATTTTTAACTGATTTAAAAAATGGTGGGTATATAGGAGATTGAATGATTACTTTATCTCCATGATTTGTTAATGCTTTTAATATAATATTTAATGCTGGAACAACCCCTGGTGTAAATACAATCCATTCTTTTTTTATATCCCAATTGTGACGATACTTCATCCAATAAATCACTGCGTCATAATAAGTATCATATCCTCCAGCATATCCAAAAATACCGTGAATCCCCCTATTAATAATTGCATCCATTACACACTGTGGTGATTTAAAATCCATATCTGCTACCCATAAAGGTAGTAAATCTTTATCCAAAATCCCAAACCGTTCTTCTAATCCATCCCATTTTAAACAATTTGTATTTAAACGATTAATTACTTCATCAAAATTATATTTCATAAATAACCCTTTCTTTCATCCTTAAGAATATTTTCGATATATATATTTACTATTTTTGCCAATGATGCAAATTCAATTATAACTTACGATTCTAAAATAATCCAATAGAATTCCTTTATTTTACACACCTGTATTATAGAACAGTTTTATGCTAATATACTTCATATTTTCATATTAGAACTTCCTTTTAATATTTTTCTTGGGAAGACAATAAAAAAAACCTAGATCTTGTTTATACAAAATCTAGGTATCTACCAAATATTTTTATTTACTCTCCAATATAAAGTGCTTTTGCAACTGGGAATGGATCAAGTGCTCTTTCTAAAACTCCAGTTATATGACCTATTAATATTCCATAATTGACAATAGGAGTCTTGTTTTCTCTAGCCTGCATAACCCTAAACTCCATCTCCTTAGGATTTAGCATACATCCACCACAGTGAACTATTAAGCTGTACTTTTTCATTTCATCTGGCTCTGGATAGTTAACACCAGAAGTCCATTCAAAGTTTAGATTCTTACCACACATACCCTCTATCCATTTAGGAATTTTATCTCTTCCTATATCTCCTTCTTGTCTATGGTGAGTACATCCCTCACATATTAAAACATTATCATTTTCTTTTAATTTTTCTATTTGCTTAACTCCAAGAACAAGTTCTTCTAAATCTGCCTTGTATCTTGCGTATAGTATTGAAAATGACGTCATAGGTATATCCTTTGGGGTCAACTTATCTACCTTTTCGAAAGCCTGTGAGTCTGTTATAACTATCTTCGGCTTTTTGTTAAGACCTTTAAGAGTTGCTTCAAGCTCTGTTTCTCTTGTTATTATTGCTATTGAGCCATGGTCTATTATATCTCTTGTAGTTTGCTGTTGAGGAAGTATTAATCTTCCTTTTGGAGCTGCCTTATCTATAGGCGTAACTAAAACCACATAATCATTTGGCTCTATTAAATCTCCTACTATCTTCTTTTCAACATCAGTATTTGGAGAATGCTTTATAATTAAATTTTTAAGCTCATCTATTCCTTCCCTAGTCTTTGAACTTACATTTGTAAACTCAATCCCAAGCTCACCTTCTATATTTCTTATTTCTTCATCTGATAAATTCTTTTTATCAGACTTATTTATAACCCCAACTACTGGTATCTTTTTATCATTTATTCTATCTAAAGTCTCTTTATCAAAATCAGTTACTCCATCCACTGCACTTATAACTAGCACTGCAAGCTCAGTTTTATTTAATACCTGAAGCGTCTTTTTTACCCTAAGCTCACCTAAATCTCCCTCATCATCAATACCTGCTGTATCTATTAAAACAACAGGTCCTATTGGAAGTATTTCCATAGCTTTATAAACAGGGTCTGTAGTAGTTCCCGCAACATTTGAAACCAAAGCTATATCTTGATTAGTAAGTGCATTTATAAGGCTTGACTTCCCTGCATTTCTTCTTCCAAATATAGATATGTGTAGTCTATTACTTCTCGGTGTTTGCTGCATTCTTATACACCTCCATGTCTATTTTTAAATAAGATGGAAACTCTCTACTTGCTCCCGTTACTGCATCATATGCAGATTTTAAATCAACCATATTTTTATCTGAATATATTTGATAATTATATCTGTACTTAGCTGGAGTATTTATAAGCATTATAGTATTAGCTCCAGCCTTTAGAGCCTCT
This sequence comes from Tepidibacter aestuarii, assembly GCF_934924865.1. NCBI lineage: Bacteria > Bacillati > Bacillota > Clostridia > Peptostreptococcales > Peptostreptococcaceae > Tepidibacter > Tepidibacter aestuarii. The sequence continues at coordinate 3,071,159 of NZ_OW235315.1, forward strand.
GCTTGAAGGTCTGAATCTATCGATGCAAGTGCAGTAGTAGCTGGCAAGAATACTCTCTTACATACAAGCCTTGTAACAGCAACCGCTTTTAAAGTCATATCTACATCTCCAGTTGGATAATTTTCAAGAGGAGTTCCTTTTGCAGGTATAAAAGGTCCTATTCCTATCATATTAATACCCATGTCCTTAAAGTAAAGTATATCATTTGCAATATCTTCTTCTCTTTGACCTGGAAGACCTATTATACATCCTGAACCATTTAAATATCCAAGTTCTTTTAACCAACTAGAACATTCTTTTCTATGATTTATATCATCATCTGGATGGATATAATTAAATATTTCTTCATTTGTAGTCTCTATTTTAAGAAGATAGTTATTAGCTCCAAGCTCTTTGAAGTATTCATAATCTTCTCTTGGTCGCTCACCTAAGCTTAAAGTTATCTTCATTCCAGTTTCCTTTTTCACCCTAGTTATTAAATTAGCTATTCTATCCCTAGTCCACCAAGCATCTTCTCCAGATTGAAGTATTACAGTCTTTATTCCTATATCATTAAGAGAATGAACAACCTCCATTATCTCATCCTCAGTCATTCTATATCTTTGAAGATCATTAAGATTTCTTCTTACTCCACAATACTTACAGTCTTTTTTGCAGTAATTAGAAAACTCAATAGCCCCTCTTATATCTACAACATCTCCAACAATCTTCTTTCTCATCTCATCAGCAGCCTTAAAAAGAGCTTCCTTCTCAGCCTTTCTATCTGTTTTAAGAAGAAGAACTATATCAGAATGAGTAAGCTCTTTGCCATCCTCTATCTTTTTAAGAACATCTAAAAACTCATCTCTTATTATACTGTTTTTAAGTCTATCTATAAGACCTGTAAGTCTTTCTGGCTTTTCCTCATATATACCTCTTATAGTTATATCATTTTCTCTTAAATACTTTTCACTTATGCCCCTATCCTTGTCCTCAACCTTTATAGCTATAGCACAAACCGAACCATACTCAGCAGGAGCAGGAACCAAAGAAGTCTTAATCCCCTTATCCTTTAACAACTTATCTCCCCTTAACATATGATTAGTAGACCCAGCCATTATAAGAAAGTATTTCTTATCTTTATCCATACAATTCCTCCACCGATATTTGTCTTAATAATATTCATCAATTTATTCTTTACTATTAGATGTTTTGCTTTTATGTCTTTATTTCCTATCTCTTTATTTTTAAGATTTTCTTATATAACAATACTTTATACATAGTACATATTCTAAAAATGAAGCTTATTAAAATGTTAGCGAATTTTTAAATATTTATAAATAAAACTTGTATTACATCGTTTGAATATACGTTAAGAAAGTTCGTTGTCTGACCGTAAGGGAGTTTAGAACTTTTAGTATATTCAATAAGGTGTAGTACTTAGTTTTATTATAAATATTTAATTATGAGCGGTATTTTAATAAGCTTCATTTTTCATTCAACCACATAGTATTCTTTACATAAGTATCTTAGAAATAAAGATCCTTCTCTCCTGCCTCTATTCTCTCAAGTCTCTTCAATGTCTCAGTCTTAACCTTCTCATCATCTATTTTCTCTATCTCAGCCTTAAGTAATTCTTCACCCATTTTTTTAGTATCATCAGATGCTACATTAACTAAATTTTCTTTAAATGTAAGTATTGCATTAGGTTGGCAAAATTCATGTATATGAGCATCCTTTGCAAGTTCCATAAATGCCTCTCCTGTTCTATTGTTTCTATAGCACGCAGTACAGAAACTTGGCAGGTGACCTTGCTTACATACAACCCTTAGAATTTCATCTAGACCTCTCTCATCATTTCCTTCAAACTGCTTAGCTTCTCTATCGTCTTCCTCGTACCCACCAGGATTTGTCTTAGAACCTGCTGACATTTGAGATACTCCTAGTTCAAGTAGTTCATCTCTTAAGCCTGCACTTTCTCTTGTAGACATTATTATTCCAGTATACGGAACAGCTAATCTATATACAGCAACTATCTTCTTAAAATCACTATCACTTACTGGATATGGTGTTTCTTCAAGAGCTGAACCAATTGCTGGTCTAAGTCTTGGAACAGATATTGTATGAGGTCCTACATTATACTTATTATCTAGATATTCAGAATGTATAAGAGTTGATAGAACATCAAATTTATAATCATAAAGTCCAAGTAATACACCTATGCCTACATCATCAATACCTGCTTCAAAAGCTCTTTCAATAGCAGTCAATCTATAATCGTAATCTGACTTTGATCCACTTACATGCATCTTCTTATAAGTAGGTCTATGATAAGTCTCTTGGAATATTTGATAAGTTCCTATTCCAACATCTTTAAGCTTTTTGAATTCTTCAACTTCAAGAGGCGCACAATTTACATTTATTCTTCTTATATCTACATTGTCATATACAGCTTGAACAGATTCAACTATATGATCTATATGAGTAACTCTTTTATCTTCACCACATACCATAAGTATTCTTTTGTGACCTTGCTTTTCTATTGCACTTGCTTCTTCTACAACCTCACTTGGACAAAGAGTTCTTCTATGTAATTCCTTGTTATGTACTCTAAATCCACAGTATAGGCAGTTGTTAGTACACTCATTACTAGTATAAAGAGGTGCAAACATTACTATTCTATTTCCATATATTTTTTCTTTTATGTATTTAGCAGCCTCAAACATCTTATTTAAAACTTCTTCATCATTAACCTGAAGTAAAGCAGCAGCTTCTGTTGATGTAAGTCCAAAACAATCCTTTGATTTTTCTATTATATTTAAAACATCTTGTTTAGATACGCACTTTGCATCCTCAAGAATATTATTTATTTTTTCCTCATTAATTATATTTAAAGTATTCATATCGAAAACCTCCCCATTATTTTTGTGTTAAAGCACTTTTTACACTAACTCCTTCAAGCCTTCCAAGCCTTCCCGTTAAAGCCCCTATTTCATCATTAGTACCATCTACTATTATAGATATAACACTCAAATTCTTTTCTTTATAAGGTATTCCCATTCTTCCAACTACAATCTCAGCATGTTTACTAAGTAACTTATTTACACTTTCAATGCTATCCCTATTCTCAACTAAAATACCAATTACTCCAATTCTTTTATTCATGTAAATACCTCTCTTTCAGTCTAAGAATATAAAAAAGCCCTCCTTAAAAGATAAGGAAAGCTCATAATTTTAATATCACCCTCTCACCTTTTACTCAGATATAACTCCTCGTAATTAGAATTTTTTATACTCTCCTCTTGATGAATAAATCCATCAATTAGATTTAGATTATTATGTTAATAATATTGTCAAAATAATTACAAATCATTTTGTAACTATTTTCATAATACTATTAGATATTTTATTAAAGAGGCCAATATTTAATTGACCTCTTTATATATTATGCTTTTAGCAAGACTCACATGCACATTCTTTTAATTTACAATCTCCAGCGCAAGCTTCTTCTTTAATTGGGTATATTTCTTTCTTAGAATAATGAGTATGAAGTAACTCATGAGCCATATGTCCATTTGGCTTTCCTAAGAAATCAGAGTATAGCTTTTGAATAGACTCATTCTTATGAGATTTTCTAACAGCCATAAGTGCATCTTCTTCATATAAAGCCTTAGCTCTTTCTACTCTTAAATCTACTTCTTCTCTTACCTTAGCAGAAACTTGTGGTTGTCCTCCACCAGTTACGCATCCTCCTGAACATCCCATAACCTCTATGAAATGATAATCAGCTTTTCCTTCTTTAATTAAATCAAGAAGTTGTGATGCAGCTCCTGTTCCATGAACTACAGCTACCTTAACAGCCATATCTCCTATTTTAACTTCAGCTTCTTTTAAGTTTTCTATTCCTCTAACAACATTATATTCTATTTCTTCTAAGTCCTCACCAGAAAGTACATCAGCTACTGTTCTAATAGCAGCTTCCATAACTCCACCTGTAGCTCCGAATATAACTCCTGCTCCTGTGTAATCTCCGAAGAACTCATCAAATACTCCGTCTTCTAATTTATTAAACTCTATTCTAGCTTCTTTTATCATCTTTCCAAGTTCTCTAGTTGTTAAAACTGCATCTACATCTCTTAATCCATCAACTTCCATTTCTTTTCTTGCAGATTCAGTCTTTTTAGATGTACATGGCATTATAGACACTACATATATATCCTTAGGGTCTATGTTATTTATCTTAGCGTAGTAAGACTTAAGTATAGCTCCCATCATTTGATGAGGTGACTTACAGCTTGATAAATTATCTAAAAGCTCTGGGTAATAGAATTCACAGTATCTTATCCAACCTGGTGAACATGAAGTTATCATTGGAAGTGTTCCACCATTTTGAATTCTATTTAGAAGCTCATGTCCTTCTTCCATTATAGTAAGGTCTGCTGCGAAGTTAGTATCAAATACCTTGTTAAATCCAAGTCTCTTAAGAGCTGATACCATCTTTCCAGTAACTCTAGTTCCTATTGGAAGACCGAATTCTTCTCCTAGAGCTGCTCTTACTGCTGGTGCAGTTTGAACTAATACATGCTTAGTATTATCTTCTATAGCATCCCATACTTTTTCTATATCAGATTTTTCTCTAAGTGCTGCAACTGGACATACATTTATACATTGTCCACAGTACACACATGGTGCATCTGCCATACTTGTATCAAATGCAGGTGCAACTTCAGTCTCTATACCTCTGTTAGTGAATGCTAATGCTCCTATATTTTGAACCTTTGAACATACAGCAACACATCTTCCGCAAAGTATACATTTATTAGGATCTCTTACTATTGAGCTTGATAATTCATCTATAGCTTTTTCTTCTCTTTCTCCTTCGAACTCAACATTTTTAACATTTAGATCTTCTGAAAGCTTTTGTAATTCACAATTTCCATTTCTAAAACAAGCTAAACAATCTCTGTTGTGATCTGAAAGTATTAATTCTAGATTAGCCTTTCTAGCTTCTCTTATTTTTCTTGTATTAGTCTTTATTACCATTCCCTCAGCTACCGGATGAACACATGAAGCTTGAAGATTTCTAGCTCCTTCTATTTCAACTAAACACATTCTACATGCTCCGATTTCATTTATATCCTTTAAGTAGCAAAGAGTCGGTATATCTATTCCTATCTCTCTAGCAGCTTCAAGTATAGTATACTCTTTAGGAACTTCTATTTTTACATTATCTATAGTTAAAGTAACTTTTTGCACTATAAACACCTCTCTTTTCATGATTATTGTTTAGATATCGCTCCAAATGGACATTTAGCAACACATGCTCCACACTTTATACAAGCATCTGTATCTATTATATGTGCTTCCTTAACCTTACCTTTTATAGCATTAACTGGACATGCCTTAGCACATAATGTACATCCCTTACATTTATCCTCAGTAACCTTGTACTCAAGTAGTGCTTGACATACTCCTGATGGACATCTCTTTTCATTTACATGAGCTTCATATTCATGTCTAAATCTCTTTATAGTTGAAAGTACTGGGTTGGGAGCTGTTTGACCAAGTCCACAAAGTGCAGAAGTCTTAATATTTTCAGCAAGCTTTTCAAGCTTTTCTATATCACTTCTTTCACCTTTACCCTCTGTTATTTTCTCTAATATTTCAAGCATTCTCTTTGTTCCTATTCTACAAGGTGGACATTTTCCACAAGATTCTTCAACTGTAAACTCCAAGAAGAATTTAGCTATATCAACCATACAGTTATCTTCATCAAGTATAATCATTCCACCAGATCCCATCATAGATCCAAGGGCTGTTAATGAATCATAATCTATTGGAGTATCTAAATATTCCTCTGTTAAGCATCCACCAGATGGTCCTCCAGTTTGAACTGCCTTAAACTTCTTACCATTAGGAATTCCTCCACCTATTTCAAATATTATCTCTCTTAAAGTAGTTCCCATAGGTATTTCTACAAGACCAGTATTTTCTACCTTACCTCCAAGAGCAAATACCTTTGTTCCCTTAGATTTTTCTGTTCCAATTGATGAGAACCAATCTGCTCCCTTTAATATTATCTTTGGTATATTAGCGTAAGTTTCAACGTTGTTAAGTAGCGTTGGCTTATTCCATAAACCTTTAACTGCTGGGAATGGAGGTCTTGGTCTTGGCATACCTCTTCTACCCTCTATAGAATTTATAAGTGCTGTTTCTTCTCCACAAACAAAAGCTCCAGCTCCAAGTCTTATTTCCATATCATAGTCAAAATCAGTTCCGAATATGTTTTTACCAATATATCCTGCTTCTCTAGCCTTATCTATTGCTATTTGAAGTCTTTCGATTGCAACTGGATACTCAGCTCTTACATATACATATCCTTGGTTTGCCCCAACCGCATATCCAGCTATAGCCATAGCCTCTATTACAGCATGTGGATCTCCCTCAAGTATAGATCTATCCATAAATGCTCCTGGATCTCCTTCATCTGCATTACATGCAACATACTTTTGATCACTATCTGTCTTATACGTAAACTCCCATTTAAGACCTGTTGGGAATCCTCCGCCTCCACGTCCACGAAGTCCTGATTTTTTAACTTCATCTATAACTTGCTCAGGAGTCATTTCAGTTAACGCTTTTTTAAGAGCTCCGTATCCTTTTTTCTCTAAATAATCATCTATGTCTTCTGCTCCTATAACTCCACAATGCTCAAGAGCTATTCTCATTTGCTTTTTATAAAAAGGTACTTCTTCAAAAGATTTAACTTCTCCCTCTTCAGTAACCGCTTCTTTATATAAAAGATCTTTTACTATTTTTTTGCCTATTATATGTTCATCAACTATCTTTTCTACATCTTCAAGCTTAACATGTGCATAAAAAGCTCCTTCTGGATAAACAATAACTATAGGTCCTGCCGCACAAAGTCCGAAACATCCTGTTTTTATCATTTTAACGTCTTCTTTTATTCCTCTTTGTTCAAGTAAATTTTCCATTTTCTCTAATATTTTAAGAGAACTAGATGAAGTACAACCAGTACCCCCACAAACTAATACCTGGTTTTTATAAGCCATTAATAGTCCCTCCTTGAATAATTTCTTCTATACTAATAAATTGTCTTATTTATATTTGCTAAGTATTCCTTCAACATCATCAACTGTTAGTTTTCCATAGACATCTTCATTAACAGTCAATACAGGTGCAAGTCCACAAGCTCCTATACATCTTGTAGCTACTAATGTGAATTTTCCATCCTCGCTTGTCTTTCCTACTTCTACATCAATCTCTTTTGATATTTTATTTATTATATCTTGAGCTCCCTTAACGTAACATGCTGTTCCAAGACATACTCCTATTACATATTCTCCTTTTGGTTGAAGCGAGAATTGAGAGTAGAAAGTTGCAACTCCGTAAATTTCAGCAAGTGGAATATTAAGTTCTTCTGATATTTTCTTTTGAACCTCAATTGCAACGCATCCAAATATCTTTTGAGCTTCTGTAAGCACAGGCATTAATGGTCCAGGTTTACCCTTATATTTTTGTATAACATGGTCTAATTTTTCAAAGTTCTCTTTAGTGAAGACATTTCTTGCCATCATGTACCTCCCCATAATTTTAAAATATTAATTTATTTAAGTTATAACAAAAAAAACAAATTTAATTCGAAAGTTTGTTAATTTATTGTCGTTTCGTTTTGTTAAAAATATTATAGCATAGATTTAAATTTTTCTGCAAATCTTTTATTTTCAATAATTTAAATAGTTCTTAATAATTTGTCTCTTGATATCGTTTTCCTTATTTTAGTATATGTATATTTATTGATAAAGCTGTATTTTAATACATTAATGCGATATTGAATATCATTATCTAGTAATCGTGATCAATTTTTAAGACATAAAATCTAAATTTTCGCACACTATTTTTTATTCATTCATGTGTATAAAAATTCATTTTTTTATTTTATTAAACTTTATTTATGTATTTTTCATGAGTATTTATGTGGTTTTCGTTATTTTTTTAACGCCACCCTCTCACCGCCTGCGTATAAATACTTTTTTCAGAATTTTCTTTCCCTTTTGAATATTAATTCTTATTTTACATATATTTTCACTTTTTGTAAATATTTTTTTAGTGAGCATCTTGATAATTTAATAACACAATTATAATTATACTAATTATTAAATTAACATATTTTTCAGACTTTTTTTGAAATAAATTATTTTTTTAATAAATTTTTTTTTGATTTTAATATAATAAAATACATTTCATTCCTTATATAGTTATTTTTTGATTGAATTATTCTAACTTGTAGGTTTTTATTCTTTTTAATTTTGATATTTTTTTATAGTTATTAATATTAAGTTATTAATACTATACTTAACAATATATAAGTAAAGTTTTAACATTGTAAGAAAAAGAATACAATATACTTTCATATATACAAAAAAATTTACATCATTTTATCCCATAGCTCATATGCCAACTGGTCATAATGAACTTCGCTGCTTAAAAATAGTTTATGTTTTATAATGCCTTAGTATATAAAAAAGTCTGAGGACAAAACTTTGGCCTCAGACTTTTTATAATTCCAACTATTTATTATTTTTTAATTTTATTGTCTCTTCACATATATTTTGTGCCATTCTTATAAGAAATCCTAAAACTAGATCCTTTTCTTCTTCTTTAAAACCCTTAGTTAAAATTTCTGATGATTCTCTTAAAATTGCTGTGAATCCATCTCTAATGCTATTTCCCTTTTCTGTTATATATAATCTATGTTTTCTTTTATCTATACTGTCTTTTTCTTTATATACATATCCTTTTTCAATTAAAGATTTTATTCCTCTTGCTACTTCATACTTATCTACTTTTAATCTGTTTACTATATCATCCTGACATATACCTTCATTTAAATATATTTGAATCAAATACTTATATTCACTTTTATTTAAATTATATTTTTCAAGATGTTTACCTACATAATAATTGTTATTTCTGTATATACGATCTATAAATTTACCAAATGATACTTTTTCAGTTATAAATTCTTCATCTTTTATACCCATTATAATTTTCTCCTTTGCTTATTTATATATATATTATATAGTTTATACCTATATAATCAAATATACTATAAAATATTATTAGTTGTAATTAGCAACAATATAGTTTATAATAGTTGTTAGTTGCAACTATTCTTTTTGGAGGTATCTCATGAATAAAAATTATATATTAGGTCAAGAAAAAGAGTTTAAAGCTTTAATGAAGCTTAGTATTCCAGCTACTATAGCAATGCTTGTAAATGCTATTTATAACATTGTAGATACAATATTTATAGGTAGAGGTGTGGGTTCTCTTGGTATAGCAGGTGTATCAATCTATCTACCAATACAAATGATAATAATGTCTATTTCTTTATTGATAGGAGTTGGAACAGCTTCAATAATTTCTAGAAAATTAGGAAGTAAAGATTTAGAAGGTGCAAATAAAGCCAGCGGTAATCTCTTCTTTATTATAGTTATATTTTCACTTTTTACTTCTGTATTTGGATCTATATTTGCTAGAGAAATAGTCAAAATCTTTGGTGCTAGTAATGAAGTTCTCCCTTATGCAACTGATTATGCTAAGATGATGTTTTTAGGTGTATTAGTTTTTCCTATTTGTGTAGCTTCAAATAATATAATTAGATCAGAAGGAAATGCAAAAGATGCTATGATAAGTATGATATTAGGGATGATTTCAAATGTATTTTTAGATTACTTGTTTATATATATATTTGATATGGGTATATCTGGAGCTGGATTAGCTACTTCTATATCTAAAGGATTGACGTTTATATATATAGCTTATTACTTTATAAAAAAATCTTCTATAGATATTAAATTAAAACACTTTAGATTAAATACTGATATATCAAAAGAAACTATATCAATAGGTTCATCTGCTTTTATTACCCAGTTATCCATGAGTATAGTAACTTTATTACTAAACTATTCTCTATATAGCTACGGGGGAGATCAAGCTGTTTCTATATATGGAATAGTATACAAACTTACTTTATTTATACAAATGCCATTAGCTGGACTTATACAAGGTATGCAACCTCTTATAGGTTATAATATGGGTTCTAAAAATATTGATAGAATTAAAAATACAGTTAAAATCAGCTTAATATTCTCTACTTGCATGTCTAGCATATTGACAGCATTGATATTTTTATCTCCAGAATTTATCGTTAAATTGTTTACGACAGATAAATATCTAATATCTCAAGGTAGCGCTGTTTTAAAAATAGTAATTCTTATGTATCCAATATTAGGAGCATATATGATTTCTGTAGGCTTTTATCAATCTATAGGTAAGGGAAAAGAATCCTTAATACTATCCTTACTTAGACAAATAATATTCTTTATCCCACTCTCACTTATATTGCCTTCTGTATTGAACTTAGGAATATTAGGTATTTGGATATCATTTCCTATATCAGATTTATTGTCATCTTTATGTTCTTTAGCATTTGTAACAAAACAGTATAAGGATGTATATTTACTTGATAAAAATCAATTCTGTTAATAATAAAGAAGAGTTTTAGCAATAAGTTTAGAATTATATAGTTTTCTTAAAAATAGTTGCAAGTCTAGTTCTTCCATAAATGTTATTTAAAAGTTGAAAGTCATATAATCTCTATAGCGTAAAAAAATACTACATTATATAAATATAATGTAGTGTTTTTTCTATCTATCATCATCTAATTTTTTCATTAACTTATCATTAAACACTCTAGCAGCATTATATCCCATGGCCTTTTGTCTATAATTTCTAGCCGCAACCTCTATTATCATAGCTAAGTTTCTTCCAGGCTTCACTGGTATTGTTATCTTTTCAACAGGAATTTCTAGTATATCCATATGTTCTTCATCTATACCAAGTCTATCATAATACTTTCCTTCCTTCCAAGACTCAAGATAAACTACCATATCTATTAACTTACTAGGCTTTATAGCACCTACTCCATAAAGACTCTTTATATCAAGTATTCCAATACCTCTTATTTCCATAAGATATTTTATAATATCAGGCGCTTGTCCTGTTAATAGGTCTTCCTCTGTCTTTTTTATCTCAACAGCATCATCAGCTACAAGTCTATGCCCTCTTTTTATAAGTTCTAGTGCTGTTTCTGATTTTCCTACACCACTTTCACCAGTTATTAAAACACCGATTCCATAAACATCTACTAATACTCCATGTATTGTTGTAGTTGGAGCTAGTTTTGAATCCAAGTAATTTGAGATTTTATTTATAAATCTAGTAGTACTCATATGTGTTCTTAAAAAAATCTTTTTATGCTTCTTACACGCATCTACTGCATCTTTACTAGGCTCAAGTCCTCTAGTCAATAAAAGAGCTGGAATATCATAAGAAAATAACTTATCGAGTCTCTCCCATCTAGTTTTTTCGTCTAGATATTGAAAATATTCATATTCTCCTCTTCCTACAATTTGCATCCTATCATATGCAAAATAATCAAAGAATCCCGCATACTGAAGACCCGGCCTGTTAACATCAGACGATGTTATATACTGTTCTACATTTTCTGGCATATATACAATTTCTAAACCTAAATCCTCTATCATTTCTTTTACTGATACCTTCTCCATGTCATCATCCCTTTCTGCTTTATCCTAACAAGTAACTTCTTATTTACTTTGAATTAAAGAATTCATATACACTTTTTGCTGATTTTTTATTCATACCTTCTACACTCTCAAGTTCACTTAAAGTTGCTTTTTTTATATTATCTACAGTTTTATAGTGAGATAATAGATTCATCTTTCTTTTACTTCCTATATTAGGTATATCATCTAATACAGATTTAGTCATATTCTTAAGCTTTAAAGACCTATGATAAGCTATAGCAAATCTATGTACCTCTTCTTGTATCAAAGATATAAACTTGTATATATTAGAACTTTTTTCTAGTTCAATCTCTGTATCAGCTGATATAAGTCCTTTTGTTCTGTGCTTATCATCCTTGTACATTCCCCATAAAGGAATATCAATGTTCTTATTCTTTAAAACCTTTTTAACAGCATTTACTTGACCCAAACCTCCGTCAAGCAATATTAAATCTGGATAATTGCCAGATTCTAACCTTCTACTAACTATCTCTTGCATAGATGCATAATCATTTGGCCCTATAACAGATTGAATCTTATATCTTCTATACTCTTTTTTATCTTTCTTTCCATCTGTAAATACAACCATACTACCTACTGAATCTACTCCTTGTATATTAGATATATCGTATGCTTCTATTCTACTTGGCTTTTTATCTAAATTAATTAATTCTTTTATTTGGTCTAAAACACCTACAGTCTTTTCAAACTTAATTTTTTCTAGATTGGTGAACTTTTCTAATGACTCTAAAGCATTTTTCCTAACCATATTTATAAGATCTTTCTTTTCTCCTCTTTTAGGTATCTTAATATCTACCTTCTTATTTTTAATACCACTTAGCCATTTCTTTATTATCTCCATATCTTCTATTTCATTTTCTATTATTAACTCTTGAGGTATAAATACACCAGATGAATAAAATTGTTTTATAAAAGAAGCCATTACTTCTTCTCTTTCATTATCAAGTACACCTTTTAGTATATAATGTTCTCTACCAACTATTTTTCCATTTCTAATAAAAAATATTTGAACACAAGCTTCATCATTTAGGTTTGACATAGCTATTACATCTTGATTTATATCATTAGTAGATACTATTTTTTGTGTTTGTATTATATTCTCAATACTTATTATCTTATCTCTGTATTTTGCCGCTTTTTCAAACTCAAAATTCTTTGAACATAATTCCATATTCATTTGTAGATCTTTTTTGAGGTTTTCTATTTTGCCAGACAGAATCATTATTATCTCATCTATCATTTCCATATATTCTTGTTTAGTAACATTGCCGGTACATGGACCTATACATCTTTTAATATGATGATTAAGGCATGGTCTTTGTTTTCTTTGTATAGCTTTATTTATATCTATACTGCATGTTCTTATAGGATACATATTTTTTATAAGCTCTAAAGTTTGATTAAGAGCACTTATATTAGTATAAGGTCCAAAATATTTAGCCTTGTCCTTCTTTATCTTTCTAACCTTTAACACTCTTGGATAATCTTCGTTTAATGTTATCTTTATATAAGGATAAGTCTTATCATCTCTTAATAAAACATTGTATTTAGGTCTATATTCCTTTATTAAATTACATTCAAGTATCAATGCTTCAATTTCTGAATCCGTAATTATATATTCAAATTCAGTAATGTTTTTAACCATAGATTTTACTTTTAATGTATGGTTCTTTGATACAAAATACTGTCTTACTCTATTTTTTAAGGAAATAGCTTTTCCTACATATATAACATTTTTATATTTATCCTTCATTATATATACACCTGGTGAACTAGGTAGATTCTTTAACTGTTCCTTTATGTCAAACATATTATTCACTCCTTATGACTTATTATAATTAATTTTTTGAAATTTTAAAATAAAAAAGTCCCTACTTTAAAGATTTTATATATAAACTTTTTTAAATATACATATATTACAAAATTTGATAGTTCCCAAAATATAAGTTTGTGATATAATAATAATAACTAAAGTTTTATAATATAATATATAATAACTAAAATTAAGGAGTGTGATTTCTGACATGTCCAACGGTGACAGGTCTGTTCCAACCCGAGTCAAAGACTATTCAGCATGTTTATCAATACTATTAATAATGTACTTTATTTCTAGTTTTTTAATCGGAATATTTTAAAAAAAGTCTACCTATTTAGGTAGACTTTTTTTATATATAATTAAATGACTATGCTTACAACTATTTTTAGCAACGGAGTTCAGAGAACTCATTGCGAAATAAGCTATGCATTAGCATACAGCGAATTTTAACTTACAACTTGACTTGCTTTCTTAGCTTTAGATTCAAGATTTGGATATCCAAGTGATATAGCTAATATTCCAAATATAAATATTAATATAGGATAGTGTAAATACTTCATTATATCTAAAGGCGATATAGATGCAAGACCTGCTGCTATCAATATCTGTGCTCCATATGGAATTATCCCTTGGCAAGATGCTGCAAATATATCTAATATACTAGCACTTCTTCTTGGGTCTATATCATATTCTACAGCTATATCTTTTGCTATAGGACCTGCCATAACTATTGCTATAGTGTTATTAGCAGTACATATATCTACAATACTTACAATAGCTGCTATCCCAAATTCTGCACCCTTTTTTGTCTTTATTCTACTTCTTATAAACTCTAATATAAACTGTATTCCTCCATTGAATTTTATAAGTTCAACTACTCCACCAACTATTATAGCTATCATAGCTAAATCTTCCATTCCAGAAATTCCAGTGGCTATAGCCTGTATAAATCCAAATAATCCAAATGATTTATAATAAAGACCTACAGCTCCTGCAAATAAAATACCTCCACCTAATATTATAAATACATTTACTCCAAATAAAGCTGCCACTAGTACAGATAAATACGGTAATACCTTTACTATTTCATAAGTATATTCAGTATCTAAGCTAAGTTGATTTCCAGATGTTATAACTCCTAGAATTATTGCAGTTATAATAGCTGCTGGTAAAGTTATAATAAAGTTAACTTTAAACTTATCTCTCATTTCACAACCTTGAGTTCTAATAGCTGCAATAGTAGTATCCGAAATCATAGATAAATTGTCTCCAAACATTCCACCACCAACTACTGCCCCAAGCGCTAATCCAGTTGGGATTGATATCTTTTCAGCAACTCCTATAGCAATTGGTGCAAGTGCTACTATAGTTCCTACAGATGTTCCCATTGAAAAAGATATAAAACATGCAATAATGAATAATCCAACTATCAATAGATTTTCAGGTAGAATAGATAAGCTTAAATTTACAGTAGCATCTACTCCTCCCATTTCTTTTGCTACATTTCCAAATGCTCCAGCTAATATAAATATAATTGCCATAAGTATAATATTACTTTCTCCTGCACCTTTACAAAATACATCTATCTTAGTAGATATACTCTCTTTTGAATTCATAAATAAAGCAACAGCTGCTGATATTAAAAAAGCTACAATAACAGGCATCTTATAAAAATCATTAGTTATAACTCCAGATCCTATAAAAATAATTAAAAATACTGCCAAAGGTAATAATGCCCAAGGATTTCCTGTTTTTTTGTTCATAGTATACACTCCTTCACTAAATTAATGTAGTATAGTTCTAAAGCGATTTAGTTATTACTTTTTTTATACTATGTATTTAACTTAAATATAAAAAAGAGTCTTCCCTAAATCGAGAAGACTCTAATAGCCAAACTTAAACTATCATCATCTTCTCATCTCTCAAAGCTACAAGCTTTGTTGGACTTGGCACCTTTTCAAACCGTGTTTGAAGGTTGCCGAGACTTCATAGGGCCATTCCCTCCGTCTCTCTTGATAAGAAGTAAAAATTTATTTAATTTTCTTATTCTCTAATGATACAATCATATTGTAAATTTGTCAAGAAATTATTTTTGAGATTTTTGAAGTGCATCTTGAATAGCACCCTTTATACCTTCACTGCTCTTACTAGCACCAGTTACATTATCAACCTCACTTTTACCATTTTCTAATATTTGACTCTTTATACCGTCAAATGCTTTATCTGCATATCCAGCAGTCTCATTTTGCGAAAGCATTTTTATATCTGCTATTTTATTGTTATCTATAGTTAGTTCGATCTTTATGTTACTACTATTACCTTCTCCTTCACCTATATAAGTTCCATTTTTGTATGTATTTCCTTCATTTATAACACTAACTTCCTTTGATGCACAGCCTGTTGCAAATAACGAAGTAATAACTGCAAGCAAGCATATTGATTTAAGTCTTCTCATAACATTTCTCCTTGTTATTAATAGTCATTTTCACTTAATTAATATTATCATTTTCATTCTATATTGTCAACATTATAAATAATACAAACTAATAAAAATTTATTATATCTATAAAGACAAAAAAATAAAACAAAATAGCTATTTTGTTTTATTTAATTTGTGAATTGTTACAGTTACAGTATCATTCCCCTCAAATATTATTTTATTAGCCTTAAATTCACCATCTTTAAAAGAATAATCAATAATAATATATCCTAGGTACTTTAAAGACTCAGTCTCAACTCCTACATCCACTATTAATTTATTATCTATCAAGTAATAATCTATATAATCTGTATAGTAAATTTTTAAAACTTCACTAGGGTTAGTTCCTAAAAACTCATTAGGAATAGTCCCTATTTTTATACTATAAATAATATCATTTATTTTTATTGCTACTTCTTTTTTAGATAATATTTTAGTCTCAACGTTGTCTTTAATTATCTCTAAAGCATTTTTAACTTTATACTCTGTGAGTTCTTCACAATTTATAATATGAACTTTTCTAATCCAGCTACCTGTTCCCCTTCCTTCACTTAATATAACAACTAGTTCCTTTTTATCATCATTATTTAAATCTAAATAATATAACTCAGGTAAATCCGAAGCCATAGATATGGTTTCCCAGTCAAAAAATTTGTTGACCCCATTTATACTTAGTACTAAACCTTGATACATGGGATCTTGTTCCTGTAAAGCGTACAAATAAATTTTTTCTTCAGGAATAGAAGCAATTATTTTAGGAATAGCATCAACATTAATATTTTCTCCTTGATTTTTTTCATCTAAATTTGCTGATTTTATATCATATATGCTATTGTTTTTTATAGTATTCATTTTACTATTTTCAGTCATTGCACTTGCTTTGCTGCCTGAAAATAAAATACTCAATACAAGAACTGTCATAAATATAAATATGTTTTTTCTCATTTCTACCTCCCCTTAATTAAATTTTGATATAGTCTTATTGTTATACTGTTTGTATTCTTAGCTTTGATTTAAATGTTTCTATATATATAACTTACGCTACAGCATAATTAAAAATGACGTCCATTGAAATATTAGCTATTTTTTTTATGTTAATATTTTACTAAATAGCGTTATTCTAATGTACGTCATTTTTCAATTAATCACTATATTTAATTTTTTAAAAATATTTCTTTAAAAACATTCCAGTATGAGACTTTTCATTATTTGCAACATCCTCAGGTGTACCAGTAGCAACTATCATTCCTCCACCATCTCCACCTTCAGGACCTAAATCTATTATATAATCAGATGTCTTTATAACATCTAAATTATGCTCTATTACTACAACAGAGTTTCCTGCATCTACTAATTTCTGAAGAACCTTAATAAGCTTATCTACATCTGCTATATGAAGACCAGTAGTTGGTTCGTCTAGTATATACAATGTCTTTCCAGTAGATCTCTTGCTAAGCTCTGTTGCTAGCTTTATTCTTTGTGCTTCTCCACCTGATAGTTGAGTAGATGGTTGTCCTAGTTTTATATAAGAAAGTCCTACATCCATAAGAGTTTGAAGCTTTCTTTTTATCTTAGGTATGTTCTCAAAGAATTCTAAAGCTTCTTCAACATTCATATCTAATACTTCTGATATTGTCTTATCTTTATACTTCACATCTAGAGTTTCTCTATTATATCGTTCTCCTTTACACACCTCACATTGAACGTATACATCCGGTAAGAAATGCATTTCTATTTTTATAATTCCATCACCTTTACAAGCTTCACATCTTCCGCCTTTTACATTAAAGCTAAATCTCCCTTTTTTGTATCCTCTAGCCTTTGCTTCATTAGTCATTGCGAATACATCTCTTATCATATCGAATACCCCAGTATATGTTGCAGGGTTTGATCTTGGAGTTCTTCCTATAGGTGATTGATCTATATCTATTACCTTGTCTACATGCTCTATACCTAATATTTCTTTGTGCTTTCCAGGCTTTATTCTTAGATTTTGAGTTTTGGCTGCAACTCCTTTATATAGGATTTCGTTTATTAATGAGCTCTTACCAGATCCTGATACTCCTGTTATACAAGTAAATAATCCAACAGGTATTTTAACATCTATATTTTTAAGATTGTTTTCACTAGCTTTTTTAATTTCTATATATCTATCATCTGGTTTTCTAAATTCCTCAGGAATAGATATTTCTTGTTTTCCACTCAAATACTGTCCTGTTATAGATCCTTCACATTCTTTTATTTCTTCAACAGTTCCTTGTGCAACTATTTCTCCTCCATGTACGCCAGCCCCAGGACCTATATCAACTACATAGTCTGCTGCAAACATAGTATCCTCATCGTGTTCAACTACTATAAGTGTATTTCCTATATCAGTTAAATGTCTTAAAGTCTTTATAAGTCTGTCATTGTCTCTTTGATGAAGACCAATACTCGGCTCATCTAGTACATAAAGTACACCAACTAATGCAGAACCTATTTGAGTTGCAAGCCTTATTCTTTGAGCTTCTCCTCCTGATAAAGTACCTGCTTGTCTTGATAGATTTAGATAGTTAAGACCAACATTTTGTAAAAAAGATGTTCTATTTTTTATCTCTTTTAATATTTCAGATGCTATTATCTTCTGCTTTTGAGTCAAATCTATATTGTTTATAAAATCTAGTAATTCATTTATAGACATATCAGTTATATCCGTTATATTTTTATTGTTTACAAGAACAGATAAACTTTCCTTTTTTAATCTTCCTCCTTTACATGTTCTACATGGACTTTCTATCATAAATCCTTCTATCTTTTCTCTCATATATTCAGATGTAGTCTCTTTATATCTTCTTTCTAAGTTGTTTATAACTCCTTCAAAATTTGCTTGATAAGTTCTGTATCCTCCAAATTTTGATTCATATTCAAATTGTATTAACGTATTATTATTTCCATATAATAACTCTTCTATAAAATCATCTGGTAAATCTTTAAATGGTGTTTCTAATGATACTCCAAACTTTGATGCAAGACTTTCTACCATTTTGTAGTAATATGTATCTTCACTACCAGCTCCACCAACTGAAAACCAAGGAGCTATAGCACCTTTTTTTATAGATAGATCCTTATTAGGTATAACCAAATCTTTATCAACCTTTTTCGTATTCCCAAGTCCATTGCAGCTTGTACAAGCTCCAAATGGGCTGTTAAAAGAAAACATTCTAGGAGAAAGCTCTTCCATTCCTATACCATGCTCAGGACATGTAAACTTAGTAGAAAATAATATTTCTTTATCTCCTATAAGATCTATAATAACAAGGCCTTCTGAAAGTTTGATAGCAGTTTCTATAGAGTCACTAAGTCTATTTTTTATATCTTCTTTTATTATTATTCTATCTACTACAACTTCTATATTATGTTTTTTATTCTTATTTAAATCTATTTCATCTGTAACCTCGTGGTTTTCTCCGTCTACCTTAATTCTTACAAAACCTTCTTTTTTTATTCTTTCAAATACCTTATCATGTTTTCCCTTTTTTCCTCTTACAACTGGAGATAGTATCTGTATTTTAGTTCTATCTGGAAGTTCTAATACTTTATCTACTATCTCTTGAACTGTCATTTGACTTATTTTTTTATTACATATAGGACAATGGGGTTCCCCTATTCTTGCAAATAGCAACCTTAAGTAATCATATATCTCAGTTACTGTTCCAACTGTAGATCTAGGATTTTTTGAAGTAGTCTTTTGATCTATTGATATAGCAGGTGATAATCCCTCTATATAATCAACATTAGGCTTTTCCATTTGTCCTAAAAACTGTCTAGCATAAGCCGATAGGCTTTCTACATATCTTCTTTGTCCCTCTGCATATATAGTATCAAATGCAAGAGAAGATTTACCTGATCCTGAAAGTCCTGTAAACACTATAAACTTATTTCTAGGAATAGTTATATCTATATTTTTTAAATTATGCTCTTTTGCTCCTTTTATCACGATGTTCTTGTTTTCCATATTATTTTTCAATCCTTTCCTCAAGCTCAGCTATTTTGTCTCTTAAATTAGCAGCTCTTTCAAATTGAAGATTCTTTGCAGCTTCCATCATTTCATCTTTAAGTCTATTTATATTTTCCTTTAATTCATCTTTATCTATATTACTGCTTATTCCATATGCAACTTCTTCATCTGCTACTTGAGTTGCCTCTATTACATCCTTTATATCCTTGTTTATACTTTGAGGAATTATATTATTTTCCTCATTGTATTTTTGTTGTATTTCTCTTCTTCTATTAGTTTCATTTATGGCGCTTTCCATAGATCTTGTTATTTTATCTGCATACATTATAACCCTACCATTCTTATTCCTTGCAGCTCTTCCTACAGTCTGTATAAGAGATGTTTCAGATCTTAAAAATCCTTCTTTATCAGCATCAAGTATCGCAACTAATGATACCTCTGGAATATCAAGACCTTCTCTTAAAAGGTTAATTCCTACTAATACATCAAACTTACCAATCCTTAAATCTCTTATAATCTCGGTTCTTTCAAGTGTTTCTATATCTGAATGTAGATATTTAACCTTAATTCCAGCATTTTTTAAGTAATCAGTTAAATCTTCTGACATCCTCTTTGTAAGTGTTGTAACCAATACTCTCTCTTTTTTAGAAACTATATCATTTATCTCGCTTAATAAATTATCTATTTGATTATTTATAGGTCTTACGTCTATTTCAGGATCTAAAAGCCCCGTAGGTCTTATAATTTGCTCTGCAAATTCATTAGAATTTTGAATCTCATAAGGACCAGGTGTTGCAGATACAAATAGCATTTGATTTATGTTTTCCTCAAATTCACTAAAGTTTAAAGGCCTATTATCATAAGCAGACGGCAGTCTAAATCCATTCTCTATTAATGATTCTTTTCTAGATCTATCGCCTCCATACATACCTCTTACCTGCGGTACTGTAACATGTGATTCATCAACTATTATGAGGTAATCGTCTGGAAAAAAGTCCATCAATGTATAAGGTTTATCTCCTTCTTTTCTTCCTGTTATGTGTCTTGAATAATTCTCTATTCCTTGACAAAAGCCTATCTCCTTTAACATCTCTATATCGTAGTTAGTTCTTTGTTCAATTCTTTGTGCTTCTAGTAGTTTCTCATTTTCTTTAAAGTATTTCACTCTATCATTTAGTTCTTCCTCTATATTTTGTAGAGCTTTTTCAAGCCTTTCAGAATTTGTTACATAATGAGATGCAGGGAATATAGCTATATGGTTTCTGCTGCCTATTATTTCTCCAGTTATGTAATTAATCTCTGTTATTCTATCTATTTCATCTCCGAAAAATTCTATTCTAATTCCTGTATCATCTGAATTAGCAGGCATTATCTCTATAATATCACCTCTTACTCTAAATGTACCTCTTTCAAAGTTAATATCATTTCTCTCATATTGTATGCTTACTAATTCCTTTATAACTACATCTCTATCCCTTTGCATACCAGGTCTTAAAGATATCATAAGTTCCTTATAATCTTTAGGATCTCCAAGTCCATATATGCAAGATACAGATGATATTATTATTACATCTTTTCTTTCAAGTATTGCTGCAGTCGCAGAATGTCGTAGCTTATCTATCTCATCATTAACAGATGCGTCTTTTTCTATATAAGTATCTGTATGCGCAACATAAGCCTCTGGCTGATAGTGATTGTAATAGCTTACAAAATACTCAACTGCATTATTTGGAAAGAAATCCTTAAACTCACTGTATAATTGAGCAGCTAATGTCTTATTATGTGCCATAATAAGCGTTGGTTTTTGAACCTTCTCTATTACATTTGCCATTGTAAAAGTTTTACCTGATCCCGTAACTCCTAATAAACTCGTAAACTTATTATTGTTATTTATTGAATTTACAATTTGCTCTATAGCCTGTGGCTGATCCCCCGTCGGCTTAAAGTTAGATTCTATCTTAAATTCCACCAAACCACCTCTTTTTTCGAACATTAGTTCTTATATCATATGTAAATTATACATTTAATTTTTTTTAAATTCAACACTCTATATTAATATACCTAAATATAGTAGATTTAATCAGTGTTAAATTGCATAAAAAATTCGTCTAGTCGCTACGCACTGACTCATGTCGCCAACGATCCCTACGGGCTCCGTTGCTCAAAAATAGTTAAAAATATTGTTCTTTAATTGAAAATATGTGCTGTTTTATAATTATATAGTTTTCTTAGACATAAAAAAAAAGACTTCCATGGGGGGTAGAAGTCTTTTTTGGGGGAGATTGAGTTAACTTGATTTACAAGCTTAATTATATAATGGACAGTATCTATATTTTTTATACATATATTTAAAAATTTTTTTATTTTATTTAAATTTTACTGCTGTTCCAACAACTAAAATTTCGGCTGCACCTTGCATAATGTTACTTGTTGAATATCTTATATTTATTATTCCATCCGCCCCAAGATTTTCTGCTTCATCAACCATTCTTTTAACCGCTATTTTACGAGCTTCATCCAACATCTCTTTATATGCTGTAAGCTCTCCGCCAACAATTGTTTTTAATCCACTTAAAATATCCTTTCCTACATGCTTAGATCTTATCGTCGAACCTTTAACAACCTCTAAAGTCTCAATTTCTTTTCCCGTTATAAAATCAGTATTTACTAATATCATCCTTCTCTTCCTCCTTAATTTCTTTAATTCTTTGATTTATCGTAAATATCATAGCACTAATTAACGCTGTAACAATTATACCTATTACTATATTAGATATAATACTATCTATACCATATGCTATAAGTAAAAAATATAAACAAATAGCTACAATTGTTAAACTACCACATATTATAGGAGCAATAAACTTTTTCATTAATATATTCTCCTTTCCTTATATATTCTATGAAATTATTTTATTATAGCATATATAAACTGATATTACTCAAATGTATTTAAAACTTAATTATTTTGAAATTATATATTTATTTTACTTCTTGCTATCAAGAATATAAATATGAACACTGAGGTGAAATAAGCTAAATATCCCATTTTAGAATTTTTTGCAAATAGCTCTCTACTTCCTTTCAAAGCAAACATTATCATAAGCATTATATGCTGTATATTTGTTAATATGAAAACCGATTCAATATCTAAATTCTTTATATTTAAAAAATATATAATTCCACATATAAACACAATAGCCATACATATTTTTCTTCCTAATTTATATACCCACCAATTCTCATTTTTATAATCTAACATGATTCATACATCTCCCTCAAAATACCATATGTTAAATTATACCATAACGATTCATCTTCATTGATATTTAAATATTTTTCTTATTTTAACTTTTCTAGTAGTAACGTAATATTTTTTCTTAGAGCGTTAGCTTTATTGGAATATTCACATACTAAAAAAGATGGTTATTTAAATGTTAGTGAATCTTTTAAATAGATTTCAATAAAACTTATGTTGTATCGTTTAAATATACGTTAAAAAATTTCTTATGTCTGAGCCTTAGCGAGTTTAAGAAATTTTAGTATATTTAATAAGATACAATACTTAGTTTTATAAATATATTTAATGAATTCACGGTATTTAAATAACCATCTTTTTCGCCTATCTATCCAATAAAAAAACGCATAAAAAAAGATTACGTGGCTACGTCCTACTCTCCCAGGGGGCTGCCCCCCAAGTACCATCGGCGCTAAAGAGCTTAACTTCTGTGTTCGGAATGGGAACAGGTGTATCCTCTTTGCTATAATAACCACATAATCTTTATTTTTTTGCTTGATTCTTTATGAATCACGCGGCTACGTCCTACTCTCCCAGGGGGCTGCCCCCCAAGTACCATCGGCGCTAAGGAGCTTAACTTCTGTGTTCGGAATGGGAACAGGTGTATCCTCCTTGCTATAATAACCACATGTTTGGAGCGGGTGAAGGGAGTCGAACCCTCGCAGCCGGCTTGGAAGGCCGGAACTCTACCACTGAGCTACACCCGCATGTTAGTATTAAGATTAATACTTTCAAAATTGACCAGATTTTAAATTTGGTTAAGTCCTCGATCTATTAGTATTCATCAGCTGAACTCATTACTGAGCTTACACCTTGAACCTATCAACCAGGTAGTCTTCCTGGGATCTTACTCATAAAGATGGGAAATCTTATCTTGAGGTTGGCTTCGCGCTTAGATGCTTTCAGCGCTTATCCATTCCATACATAGCTACCCAGCTATGCCACTGGCGTGACAACTGGTGCACCAGAGGTATGTCCATCCCGGTCCTCTCGTACTAAGGACAGCTCCTCTCAAATTTCCTACGCCTGCGACGGATAGGGACCGAACTGTCTCACGACGTTCTGAACCCAGCTCGCGTACCACTTTAATGGGCGAACAGCCCAACCCTTGGGACCTACTACAGCCCCAGGATGTGATGAGCCGACATCGAGGTGCCAAACCTCCCCGTCGATGTGGACTCTTGGGGGAGATAAGCCTGTTATCCCCAGGGTAGCTTTTATCCGTTGAGCGATGGCCCTTCCACGCGGAACCACCGGATCACTAAGCCCGACTTTCGTCCTTGCTCGACCTGTATGTCTTGCAATCAAGCTCCCTTTTGCCTTTGCACTCTTCGCACGATTTCCGACCGTGCTGAGGGAACCTTTGGGCGCCTCCGTTACATTTTGGGAGGCGACCGCCCCAGTCAAACTGTCCACCTGACAGTGTCCCAAGACCAGATTCATGGTCTATGGTTAGAATCTCAATATTACAAGGGTGGTATCCCAAGGATGACTCCACGAAAACTGGCGTTCTCGTATCTCAGTCTCCCACCTATCCTGTACATGTAATATCGAAATCCAATGCCAGGCTACAGTAAAGCTCCATGGGGTCTTTCCGTCCTGTCGCAGGTATCCGGCATCTTCACCGGAATTACAATTTCACCGAGTCTTTTGTTGAGACAGTGCCCAAATCGTTACGCCTTTCGTGCGGGTCGGAACTTACCCGACAAGGAATTTCGCTACCTTAGGACCGTTATAGTTACGGCCGCCGTTTACTGGGGCTTAAGTTCAATGCTTCGACTAATGTCTAACACATCCCCTTAACCTTCCAGCACCGGGCAGGCGTCAGCTCCTATACATCGTCTTTCGACTTAGCAGAAACCTATGTTTTTGGTAAACAGTCGCTTGGGCCTATTCTCTGCGGCCTCTTCGGGCATACACCCTAATGAGGCACCCCTTATCCCTAAGTTACGGGGTCATTTTGCCGAGTTCCTTAACAAAAGTTCTCTCGCTAGCCTTAGAATTCTCTTCTCACCCACCTGTGTCGGTTTGCGGTACGGGTACCTTTAATCTCAGTAGAGGCTTTTCTTGGCAGCATGAAATCGACTACTTCGCTACTTAAATTTCGCTCCCCATCACACCTCAGGATTGCACCGACGGATTTGCCTATCAATGCTCCCTTAATGCTTGGACCTACATATCCAATAGTAGGATAGCCTATCCTTCTGCGTCACCCCATTCTTCAAACGATTATCGGTAGTACAGGAATCTCAACCTGTTGTCCATCACCTACGCCTTTCGGCCTCGGCTTAGGTCCCGACTAACCCTGAGCGGACGAACCTTCCTCAGGAAACCTTGGGTTTTCGGCCCGTAGGATTCTCACCTACGTCTCGCTACTCATGCCAACATTCTCTCTTCACTGCAGTCCACTAGTCCTTCCGGTCTAGCTTCAACCCGCAGTGAATGCTCCCCTACCCATTGACAAAGTCAATGCCGTAGCTTCGGTAGTAAGTTTTAGCCCCGATAATTTTCGGCGCAGGATCACTCGACCAGTGAGCTATTACGCACTCTTTGAATGAATGGCTGCTTCTAAGCCAACATCCTGGTTGTCTGTGCAATCCCACATCCTTTACCACTTAACTTACATTTAGGGACCTTAGCTGACGGTCTGGGCTGTTTCCCTCTCGACTATGAATCTTATCACCCACAGTCTGACTCCCAAGCAAAAGATAAAGGCATTCGGAGTTTGATAGTCTTCGGTAACCCACAGGGCCCCTAGGACATTCAGTGCTCTACCTCCTCATCTCTAAGCTTGAGGCTAGCCCTAAAGCTATTTCGGGGAGAACCAGCTATCTCCGAGCTCGATTGGAATTTCACCTCTACCCACAGCTCATCCCCGCACTTTTCAACGTGCGTGGGTTCGGACCTCCACGAAATTTTACTTTCGCTTCATCCTGGCCATGGGTAGGTCGCTCGGTTTCGGGTCTACGACAAGTAACTGAATCGCCCAGTTAAGACTCGCTTTCGCTACGGCTCCAGACCCTAAGTCCTTAACCTTGCTACTTATCGTAACTCGTTGGCCCGTTCTACAAAAAGTACGCGGTCACACTAAAAATGTGCTCCCACAGCTTGTAGGCATAGGGTTTCAGGTTCTATTTCACTCCCCTTCCGGGGTTCTTTTCACCTTTCCCTCACGGTACTATACGCTATCGGTCACCAAGAAGTATTTAGCCTTGGGGGGTGGTCCCCCCAGCTTCCCACAGGGTTTCACGTGTCCCGTGGTACTCTGGAGTATGCTCGAAAGTCTTCTTGTTTAATCTACAGGACTATTACCTTCTATGGTGGGTCTTTCCAAACCTCTTCGACTACAATACCTCTTTCTTGTGAGCATATCCGCAACCCCTATGAAGAAAACTTCATAGGTTTGGGCTCTTCCCCTTTCGCTCGCCGCTACTTAGGGAATCGATTTTTCTTTCTCTTCCTCGAGGTACTTAGATGTTTCAGTTCCCTCGGTTCCCCTCCTTAGACTATGTATTCATCTAAGGATACCTAGACATTACTCTAGGTGGGTTTCCCCATTCGGAAATCTCCGGATCAAAGATTGCTTGCATCTCCCCGAAGCTTATCGCAGCTTACCACGTCCTTCATCGGCTCTTGGTGCCAAGGCATCCGCCCTACGCCCTTAATAACTTAACCTAAATTTATTTAAATCTGTTCAATTTTCAAAGTACTAAGTAGTATATAAAATACTAAATGGTGGAGACGAGGAGAGTCGAACTCCTGACCCCTTGCTTGCAAGGCAAGTGCTCTCCCAACTGAGCTACGCCCCCATATTGTATTTTTAAGAGTTTTAATAAACTCTCAAAATTAAACAGTAGGTTATTTCTCCTTAGAAAGGAGGTGATCCAGCCGCACCTTCCGATACGGCTACCTTGTTACGACTTCACCCCAGTCATTGATTTCACCTTCGGCAGATTCCTCCTTACGGTTGGATATCTGACTTCGGGCGCCCCCAACTTCCGTGGTGTGACGGGCGGTGTGTACAAGACCCGGGAACGCATTCACCGCGACATTCTGATTCGCGATTACTAGTAACTCCAGCTTCATGCAGGCGAGTTTCAGCCTGCAATCCGAACTGAGACTAGCTTTAAGAGATTAGCTTGACCTCGCGGTTTCGCAACTCTCTGTACTAGCCATTGTAGCACGTGTGTAGCCCTAAGCATAAGGGGCATGATGATTTGACGTCATCCCCACCTTCCTCCGAGTTATCCTCGGCAGTCTCTCTAGAGTGCCCATCCAAAATGCTGGCAACTAAAGATAAGGGTTGCGCTCGTTGCGGGACTTAACCCAACATCTCACGACACGAGCTGACGACAACCATGCACCACCTGTCACCTCAGTCCCCGAAGGGAAAGCTTCGATTAAGAAGCGGTCTGAGGGATGTCAAGCTTAGGTAAGGTTCTTCGCGTTGCTTCGAATTAAACCACATGCTCCGCTACTTGTGCGGGTCCCCGTCAATTCCTTTGAGTTTCACTCTTGCGAGCGTACTCCCCAGGCGGAGTGCTTAATGCGTTAGCTGCGGCACCGAGGGGGGTAACCCCCGACACCTAGCACTCATCGTTTACGGCGTGGACTACCAGGGTATCTAATCCTGTTCGCTCCCCACGCTTTCGTGCCTCAGCGTCAGTTACAGTCCAGAGAGCCGCCTTCGCAACTGGTATTCCTCCTAATATCTACGCATTTCACCGCTACACTAGGAATTCTACTCTCCTCTCCTGCACTCAAGCCCTGCAGTTTCAAAAGCTTACTACGGTTGAGCCGTAGCCTTTCACTTCTGACTTACAAGGCCGCCTACGCACCCTTTACGCCCAGTAATTCCGGATAACGCTTGCCCCCTACGTATTACCGCGGCTGCTGGCACGTAGTTAGCCGGGGCTTCCTCCTAAGGTACCGTCATTATCTTCCCTTAGGACAGAGCTTTACGACCCGAAGGCCTTCATCGCTCACGCGGCGTTGCTGCATCAGGGTTTCCCCCATTGTGCAATATTCCCCACTGCTGCCTCCCGTAGGAGTCTGGACCGTGTCTCAGTTCCAGTGTGGCCGATCACCCTCTCAGGTCGGCTACCCATCGTCGCCTTGGTAAGCTTTTACCTCACCAACTAGCTAATGGGACGCGGGTCCATCCTATACCGCTAACGCTTTGACATTTCTAAGATGCCTTAAAAATGTGTTATCTCGTATTAGCATATCTTTCGATATGTTATCCGTGTGTATAGGGCAGGTTACCCACGCGTTACTCACCCGTCCGCCGCTAAGATTAAAAAGCAAGCTTTTTAATCTCCGCTCGACTTGCATGTGTTAGGCACGCCGCCAGCGTTCATCCTGAGCCAGGATCAAACTCTTAAATAAAAGTTTGTCAGTACTCAGTAAACTGACTTTATGTGTTGTTTCCGAAAATCACTGTTGTGATTTATTTATAACCTACTGTTTAATTTTCAAAGTTCATTTTGTGTTTCTTGTTTGCCTCGTTTTCGAGGACATGTAATAATATATCATCTTTCGACATATTCGTCAATACTTTTTTAAAAGTTTTTTTATAATGAGTAAGAATTTGTATTCCTATTTGAATTGCATATAAGTATAATTTCCGTTACGAATTTCAAAAAAATCTCTATATATAATCTTTCAAAGAAAGGCTTTTTTATCATTCACTCGAAATATACTATTAAACTCATCAATCATAATTAAAACTTTATAAAAAAAGATTACGTGGCTACGTCCTACTCTCCCAGGGGGCTGCCCCCCAAGTACCATCGGCGCTAAGGAGCTTAACTTCTGTGTTCGGAATGGGAACAGGTGTATCCTCCTTGCTATAATAACCACATAATCTTTTTAATTTTGGTGCCCAGAGGCGGAATCGAACCACCGACACGGGGATTTTCAGTCCCCTGCTCTACCGACTGAGCTATCTGGGCAAAAAAAAGTGGTGGGCCTTCAGGGACTCGAACCCCAGACCTACCGGTTATGAGCCGGGCGCTCTAACCAACTGAGCTAAAGGCCCACTTTTTTTGGTGGAGGGGACTGGATTCGAACCAGTGAAAGCGATGCTAACAGATTTACAGTCTGCCCCCTTTGGCCAACTCGGGAACCCCTCCATATTTTGGAGCTAGTGATAGGAATCGAACCTACAACCTGCTGATTACAAGTCAGCTGCTCTACCGTTGAGCCACACTAGCGTATATTATTTATTTTAAAAGTATTTTTTTGGCGACCTGGAAGGGACTCGAACCCTCGACCTCCAGCGTGACAGGCTGGCATTCTAACCAACTGAACTACCAGGCCAAATAATTGGTGGGCTCAACAGGGCTCGAACCTGTGACCCCCTGCTTGTAAGGCAGGTGCTCTCCCAGCTGAGCTATGAGCCCAATTATTAATGGTGACCCCTAGGGGAATCGAACCCCTGTTACCGCCGTGAAAGGGCGGTGTCTTAACCGCTTGACCAAGGGGCCATACTGGTTGCGGGAGCAGGACTTGAACCTACGACCTTCGGGTTATGAGCCCGACGAGCTGCCAACTGCTCCATCCCGCGTTATTGTGGTGCCGAGGACCGGAATCGAACCGGTACGATCTGTAAGGACCGCAGGATTTTAAGTCCTGTGCGTCTGCCAGTTCCGCCACCTCGGCATTTTTTTTGGCTCCAAGGGTGGGGCTCGAACCCACAGCCTATCGGTTAACAGCCGATTGCTCCACCATTGAGCTACCTTGGAACATACGTGGCTACGTCTTACTCTCCCAGGGGGCTGCCCCCCAAGTACCATCAGCGCTAAAGAGCTTAACTTCTGTGTTCGGAATGGGAACAGGTGTATCCTCTTTGCTA
This sequence comes from Tepidibacter aestuarii, assembly GCF_934924865.1. Taxonomy (NCBI): domain Bacteria; kingdom Bacillati; phylum Bacillota; class Clostridia; order Peptostreptococcales; family Peptostreptococcaceae; genus Tepidibacter; species Tepidibacter aestuarii. Next base: position 3,101,280 of record NZ_OW235315.1, read on the forward strand.
TAATAACCACATATTGGAGCGGGTGAAGGGAGTCGAACCCTCGCAGCCGGCTTGGAAGGCCGGAACTCTACCACTGAGCTACACCCGCATATTAAGTATTAAGATTAATACTTTCAAAATTGACCAGATTTAAAATTTGGTTAAGTCCTCGATCTATTAGTATTCATCAGCTGAACTCATTACTGAGCTTACACCTTGAACCTATCAACCAGGTAGTCTTCCTGGGATCTTACTCATAAAGATGGGAAATCTTATCTTGAGGTTGGCTTCGCGCTTAGATGCTTTCAGCGCTTATCCATTCCATACATAGCTACCCAGCTATGCCACTGGCGTGACAACTGGTGCACCAGAGGTATGTCCATCCCGGTCCTCTCGTACTAAGGACAGCTCCTCTCAAATTTCCTACGCCTGCGACGGATAGGGACCGAACTGTCTCACGACGTTCTGAACCCAGCTCGCGTACCACTTTAATGGGCGAACAGCCCAACCCTTGGGACCTACTACAGCCCCAGGATGTGATGAGCCGACATCGAGGTGCCAAACCTCCCCGTCGATGTGGACTCTTGGGGGAGATAAGCCTGTTATCCCCAGGGTAGCTTTTATCCGTTGAGCGATGGCCCTTCCACGCGGAACCACCGGATCACTAAGCCCGACTTTCGTCCTTGCTCGACCTGTATGTCTTGCAATCAAGCTCCCTTTTGCCTTTGCACTCTTCGCACGATTTCCGACCGTGCTGAGGGAACCTTTGGGCGCCTCCGTTACATTTTGGGAGGCGACCGCCCCAGTCAAACTGTCCACCTGACAGTGTCCCAAGACCAGATTCATGGTCTATGGTTAGAATCTCAATATTACAAGGGTGGTATCCCAAGGATGACTCCACGAAAACTGGCGTTCTCGTATCTCAGTCTCCCACCTATCCTGTACATGTAATATCGAAATCCAATGCCAGGCTACAGTAAAGCTCCATGGGGTCTTTCCGTCCTGTCGCAGGTATCCGGCATCTTCACCGGAATTACAATTTCACCGAGTCTTTTGTTGAGACAGTGCCCAAATCGTTACGCCTTTCGTGCGGGTCGGAACTTACCCGACAAGGAATTTCGCTACCTTAGGACCGTTATAGTTACGGCCGCCGTTTACTGGGGCTTAAGTTCAATGCTTCGACTAATGTCTAACACATCCCCTTAACCTTCCAGCACCGGGCAGGCGTCAGCTCCTATACATCGTCTTTCGACTTAGCAGAAACCTATGTTTTTGGTAAACAGTCGCTTGGGCCTATTCTCTGCGGCCTCTTCGGGCATACACCCTAATGAGGCACCCCTTATCCCTAAGTTACGGGGTCATTTTGCCGAGTTCCTTAACAAAAGTTCTCTCGCTAGCCTTAGAATTCTCTTCTCACCCACCTGTGTCGGTTTGCGGTACGGGTACCTTTAATCTCAGTAGAGGCTTTTCTTGGCAGCATGAAATCGACTACTTCGCTACTTAAATTTCGCTCCCCATCACACCTCAGGATTGCACCGACGGATTTGCCTATCAATGCTCCCTTAATGCTTGGACCTACATATCCAATAGTAGGATAGCCTATCCTTCTGCGTCACCCCATTCTTCAAACGATTATCGGTAGTACAGGAATCTCAACCTGTTGTCCATCACCTACGCCTTTCGGCCTCGGCTTAGGTCCCGACTAACCCTGAGCGGACGAACCTTCCTCAGGAAACCTTGGGTTTTCGGCCCGTAGGATTCTCACCTACGTCTCGCTACTCATGCCAACATTCTCTCTTCACTGCAGTCCACTAGTCCTTCCGGTCTAGCTTCAACCCGCAGTGAATGCTCCCCTACCCATTGACAAAGTCAATGCCGTAGCTTCGGTAGTAAGTTTTAGCCCCGATAATTTTCGGCGCAGGATCACTCGACCAGTGAGCTATTACGCACTCTTTGAATGAATGGCTGCTTCTAAGCCAACATCCTGGTTGTCTGTGCAATCCCACATCCTTTACCACTTAACTTACATTTAGGGACCTTAGCTGACGGTCTGGGCTGTTTCCCTCTCGACTATGAATCTTATCACCCACAGTCTGACTCCCAAGCAAAAGATAAAGGCATTCGGAGTTTGATAGTCTTCGGTAACCCACAGGGCCCCTAGGACATTCAGTGCTCTACCTCCTCATCTCTAAGCTTGAGGCTAGCCCTAAAGCTATTTCGGGGAGAACCAGCTATCTCCGAGCTCGATTGGAATTTCACCTCTACCCACAGCTCATCCCCGCACTTTTCAACGTGCGTGGGTTCGGACCTCCACGAAATTTTACTTTCGCTTCATCCTGGCCATGGGTAGGTCGCTCGGTTTCGGGTCTACGACAAGTAACTGAATCGCCCAGTTAAGACTCGCTTTCGCTACGGCTCCAGACCCTAAGTCCTTAACCTTGCTACTTATCGTAACTCGTTGGCCCGTTCTACAAAAAGTACGCGGTCACACTAAAAATGTGCTCCCACAGCTTGTAGGCATAGGGTTTCAGGTTCTATTTCACTCCCCTTCCGGGGTTCTTTTCACCTTTCCCTCACGGTACTATACGCTATCGGTCACCAAGAAGTATTTAGCCTTGGGGGGTGGTCCCCCCAGCTTCCCACAGGGTTTCACGTGTCCCGTGGTACTCTGGAGTATGCTCGAAAGTCTTCTTGTTTAATCTACAGGACTATTACCTTCTATGGTGGGTCTTTCCAAACCTCTTCGACTACAATACCTCTTTCTTGTGAGCATATCCGCAACCCCTATGAAGAAAACTTCATAGGTTTGGGCTCTTCCCCTTTCGCTCGCCGCTACTTAGGGAATCGATTTTTCTTTCTCTTCCTCGAGGTACTTAGATGTTTCAGTTCCCTCGGTTCCCCTCCTTAGACTATGTATTCATCTAAGGATACCTAGACATTACTCTAGGTGGGTTTCCCCATTCGGAAATCTCCGGATCAAAGATTGCTTGCATCTCCCCGAAGCTTATCGCAGCTTACCACGTCCTTCATCGGCTCTTGGTGCCAAGGCATCCGCCCTACGCCCTTAATAACTTAACCTAAATTTATTTAAATCTGTTCAATTTTCAAAGTACTAAGTAGTATATAAAATACTAAATGGTGGAGACGAGGAGAGTCGAACTCCTGACCCCTTGCTTGCAAGGCAAGTGCTCTCCCAACTGAGCTACGCCCCCATATTGTATTTTTAAGAGTTTTAATAAACTCTCAAAATTAAACAGTAGGTTATTTCTCCTTAGAAAGGAGGTGATCCAGCCGCACCTTCCGATACGGCTACCTTGTTACGACTTCACCCCAGTCATTGATTTCACCTTCGGCAGATTCCTCCTTACGGTTGGATATCTGACTTCGGGCGCCCCCAACTTCCGTGGTGTGACGGGCGGTGTGTACAAGACCCGGGAACGCATTCACCGCGACATTCTGATTCGCGATTACTAGTAACTCCAGCTTCATGCAGGCGAGTTTCAGCCTGCAATCCGAACTGAGACTAGCTTTAAGAGATTAGCTTGACCTCGCGGTTTCGCAACTCTCTGTACTAGCCATTGTAGCACGTGTGTAGCCCTAAGCATAAGGGGCATGATGATTTGACGTCATCCCCACCTTCCTCCGAGTTATCCTCGGCAGTCTCTCTAGAGTGCCCATCCAAAATGCTGGCAACTAAAGATAAGGGTTGCGCTCGTTGCGGGACTTAACCCAACATCTCACGACACGAGCTGACGACAACCATGCACCACCTGTCACCTCAGTCCCCGAAGGGAAAGCTTCGATTAAGAAGCGGTCTGAGGGATGTCAAGCTTAGGTAAGGTTCTTCGCGTTGCTTCGAATTAAACCACATGCTCCGCTACTTGTGCGGGTCCCCGTCAATTCCTTTGAGTTTCACTCTTGCGAGCGTACTCCCCAGGCGGAGTGCTTAATGCGTTAGCTGCGGCACCGAGGGGGGTAACCCCCGACACCTAGCACTCATCGTTTACGGCGTGGACTACCAGGGTATCTAATCCTGTTCGCTCCCCACGCTTTCGTGCCTCAGCGTCAGTTACAGTCCAGAGAGCCGCCTTCGCAACTGGTATTCCTCCTAATATCTACGCATTTCACCGCTACACTAGGAATTCTACTCTCCTCTCCTGCACTCAAGCCCTGCAGTTTCAAAAGCTTACTACGGTTGAGCCGTAGCCTTTCACTTCTGACTTACAAGGCCGCCTACGCACCCTTTACGCCCAGTAATTCCGGATAACGCTTGCCCCCTACGTATTACCGCGGCTGCTGGCACGTAGTTAGCCGGGGCTTCCTCCTAAGGTACCGTCATTATCTTCCCTTAGGACAGAGCTTTACGACCCGAAGGCCTTCATCGCTCACGCGGCGTTGCTGCATCAGGGTTTCCCCCATTGTGCAATATTCCCCACTGCTGCCTCCCGTAGGAGTCTGGACCGTGTCTCAGTTCCAGTGTGGCCGATCACCCTCTCAGGTCGGCTACCCATCGTCGCCTTGGTAAGCTTTTACCTCACCAACTAGCTAATGGGACGCGGGTCCATCCTATACCGCTAACGCTTTGACATTTCTAAGATGCCTTAAAAATGTGTTATCTCGTATTAGCATATCTTTCGATATGTTATCCGTGTGTATAGGGCAGGTTACCCACGCGTTACTCACCCGTCCGCCGCTAAGATTAAAAAGCAAGCTTTTTAATCTCCGCTCGACTTGCATGTGTTAGGCACGCCGCCAGCGTTCATCCTGAGCCAGGATCAAACTCTTAAATAAAAGTTTGTCAGTACTCAGTAAACTGACTTTATGTGTTGTTTCCGAAAATCACTGTTGTGATTTATTTATAACCTACTGTTTAATTTTCAAAGTTCATTTTGTGTTTCTTGTTTGCCTCGTTTTCGAGGACATGTAATAATATATCATCTTTCGACATATTCGTCAACACTTTTTAAAAAATTTTTTAATATTTTATTTTTAAATTAATTTCTTATTTTTCTTTAAAACTTTATATCATATGCTTTAGGTCTGCCATGACCGATATAAGTTTATACGTTTTACCCGACAAAAAAGATCCTAGGTCATCCTAGGATCTTTTATATACTAAGGCATTATAAAATTTTCGTTCTGTAGATAACATTGATGAAAGAACTGCACTTATAACTATTCTAAGCAACAGAGTCGTGGGACTTGTTGGCGCCATGAACGCATGTGAATTTTAAGAGCGGAGCCCGTTAGGACTCGTTGGCGACATGAGCCATGCGTTAGCATGAAGCGAATTTTTTTATTGTAAATTATTCATTCATAAGATTTTCAAGCTCAGTTAGTAATTCATCAAATTTTTGAAGAGCTTTTTCAACAGGCTCAGTCGTAGTCATATCTACACCTGCTTTTTTAAGCATTTCAACCGGATAATCATTCCCTCCAGATGCCAAAAACTCTAAGTAAGCATCCCTTGCACCCTCTTCATTATTTATCATATTTTCTGATAATATTATACCTGAAGAAAGTCCTGTAGCATATTTATACACATAGAAATTATAATAAAAATGAGGAATTCTTGACCACCATACTTTAGATAAATCATCTACCTCAAAATCTTCCCCATAATATTTACTCATTAAATTGCCCCAAGTTTTATTCAAAAATTCACTAGTTAAAGCTTCTCCATTTTCTGCAGCTTCGTGAATTGTTTTTTCAAATTCAGCATACATAATCTGAGTATATATTGATCCTCTTATCTGTTCTAAATATGAATTTATTAAATACATTTTTTCTTCTTTAGTTTTAGCATTTTTAATTAAATAGTCAAGCATTAATGCTTCATTAGTAGTAGAAGCAACTTCTGCTGTAAATATAGGGTAATCTGATTTTGAGTAAGGTTGAGTTTTATTTGAATAGTATGAATTCATTGCATGCCCTAATTCATGAGCTAAAGTTGATACGGAGTCAAGAGTTCCATTGTAATTTAACAGAACATATGGATGTGTATCATAAGTCCCCCAAGAATAAGCTCCTGAACTTTTATTCTCATTTTCATATACATCTACCCATCTTTCTTGAAAAGCTTTATCTAAATCTTTTATATAATTATCTCCCAATGGATAAAGTGCTTCTTTTACCATATTCTTAGCCTTTTCATAATCTATATATTCATTTCCTGATTGTTTAACCATAGAAACATACATATCATAATATCTAACCTTATCTTCTATCCCTAAAATCTTCTTTCTAAGAGATACATATCTATGAAGAGGCTCTAAGTTATCATTAACTGCCTCAACTATATTATTATACACTTCAGGCTTTATATTATCCGAATCTAATGATCCTTCAAGTGCAGAATTATAATTTCTTGATTTAGCGAAAAAAATATTAGTTTTAACTTCTGCTGATAGATTAGCTGCTATAGTATTTATATTTTTTTCATAGCTTTTAAACATAGATTCAAAAGCTTTTTTTCTTACATCCCTATTGGGATTATCTAATAATTTTGAATATGTAGCATAAGTTACCTTTATTGTCTTACCATTATCCAGAGTAATATCTTCTGCTTTTCTGTCTAAATCATCATATTTTGAATAAATAGTTTCAGGCATAGCTCCTATATCTGATGCTAAAGCTAATATTCTTTCTCCTTCTTGTGACAAAGAATGCTGTTTGGTTCTTAAAAGGTTATTTAAATAAACATCATAGTCTTCGAATTCTTCTTTTTCTGTAAAACTCTTTAGTTTTTCTTCTGATAAAGATAATATTTCAGGTTCTACAAAAGAGAATGCTTCTGTCACCTTTGTATTAATACCCTCTGCCCGATCTGCCATAGCTGAATATTTTTCATTTGAATTATCCTCATCTCTTTTTAGGCTAGCATAAACATATAACTTTTGTTCAAGTCTAAACATTTCTTCTTTTAAGTTTAATACCTCTAGTATATATTTTTCTTGTTTTAGTTTACCTTTGTAGCTTTCTACCTTTGGTATACTTTCTTCTAGCTTTTTAAAGTCCTCTTCCCAAGCATTATCCGTTAAATAAATATCTTCTGTTGACCAAGTATATTCCTTTGGAATATCACTTCTGTTCGTATAGCTTACTTGATCTGCAAAAGATAGTAACGGAAAAGTTGCAATTGAAGCAGTCAATATAACTGATATAATTTGTTTTTTAACCTTCAAAAAAAATCCCCCTCCGAATAATTATTAATATATTCTATTCCCATATTTTTGAAATAATTCTAACATATTCACCTTCTGCAAGTCAATGGTATCAACCGAATATTCTGTTAATTATATTTTTATAATTTCTTCTTCCGACTCTTCAAGTAGTCACGTAATCTTTTTCTTAGAGCGTTAGCTTTGTTGATATATCCACATACTAAAAAAGATGGTTATTTAAATGTTAGTGAATCTTTTAACTAGATTTCAATAAAACTTGTGTTTTATCGTTTAAATATACGTAAAAAAATTTCTTATGTCTGAGCCTTAGCGAGTTTAAGAAATTTTAGTATATTTAATAAGATACAATACTTAGTTTTTTTAGTCTATTTAATGAATTCACGGTATTTAAATAACCATCTTTTTCGATTAAGAACAATAAAAAAAGATTACGTGGCTACGTCCTACTCTCCCAGGGGGCTGCCCCCCAAGTACCATCGGCGCTAAGGAGCTTAACTTCTGTGTTCGGAATGGGAACAGGTGTATCCTCCTTGCTGTAATAACCACATAATCTTTTAGTTTTAAGTATTAATATTAATACTTTCAAAATTGACCAGATTTAAAATTTGGTTAAGTCCTCGATCTATTAGTATTCATCAGCTGAACTCATTACTGAGCTTACACCTTGAACCTATCAACCAGGTAGTCTTCCTGGGATCTTACTCATAAAGATGGGAAATCTTATCTTGAGGTTGGCTTCGCGCTTAGATGCTTTCAGCGCTTATCCATTCCATACATAGCTACCCAGCTATGCCACTGGCGTGACAACTGGTGCACCAGAGGTATGTCCATCCCGGTCCTCTCGTACTAAGGACAGCTCCTCTCAAATTTCCTACGCCTGCGACGGATAGGGACCGAACTGTCTCACGACGTTCTGAACCCAGCTCGCGTACCACTTTAATGGGCGAACAGCCCAACCCTTGGGACCTACTACAGCCCCAGGATGTGATGAGCCGACATCGAGGTGCCAAACCTCCCCGTCGATGTGGACTCTTGGGGGAGATAAGCCTGTTATCCCCAGGGTAGCTTTTATCCGTTGAGCGATGGCCCTTCCACGCGGAACCACCGGATCACTAAGCCCGACTTTCGTCCTTGCTCGACCTGTATGTCTTGCAATCAAGCTCCCTTTTGCCTTTGCACTCTTCGCACGATTTCCGACCGTGCTGAGGGAACCTTTGGGCGCCTCCGTTACATTTTGGGAGGCGACCGCCCCAGTCAAACTGTCCACCTGACAGTGTCCCAAGACCAGATTCATGGTCTATGGTTAGAATCTCAATATTACAAGGGTGGTATCCCAAGGATGACTCCACGAAAACTGGCGTTCTCGTATCTCAGTCTCCCACCTATCCTGTACATGTAATATCGAAATCCAATGCCAGGCTACAGTAAAGCTCCATGGGGTCTTTCCGTCCTGTCGCAGGTATCCGGCATCTTCACCGGAATTACAATTTCACCGAGTCTTTTGTTGAGACAGTGCCCAAATCGTTACGCCTTTCGTGCGGGTCGGAACTTACCCGACAAGGAATTTCGCTACCTTAGGACCGTTATAGTTACGGCCGCCGTTTACTGGGGCTTAAGTTCAATGCTTCGACTAATGTCTAACACATCCCCTTAACCTTCCAGCACCGGGCAGGCGTCAGCTCCTATACATCGTCTTTCGACTTAGCAGAAACCTATGTTTTTGGTAAACAGTCGCTTGGGCCTATTCTCTGCGGCCTCTTCGGGCATACACCCTAATGAGGCACCCCTTATCCCTAAGTTACGGGGTCATTTTGCCGAGTTCCTTAACAAAAGTTCTCTCGCTAGCCTTAGAATTCTCTTCTCACCCACCTGTGTCGGTTTGCGGTACGGGTACCTTTAATCTCAGTAGAGGCTTTTCTTGGCAGCATGAAATCGACTACTTCGCTACTTAAATTTCGCTCCCCATCACACCTCAGGATTGCACCGACGGATTTGCCTATCAATGCTCCCTTAATGCTTGGACCTACATATCCAATAGTAGGATAGCCTATCCTTCTGCGTCACCCCATTCTTCAAACGATTATCGGTAGTACAGGAATCTCAACCTGTTGTCCATCACCTACGCCTTTCGGCCTCGGCTTAGGTCCCGACTAACCCTGAGCGGACGAACCTTCCTCAGGAAACCTTGGGTTTTCGGCCCGTAGGATTCTCACCTACGTCTCGCTACTCATGCCAACATTCTCTCTTCACTGCAGTCCACTAGTCCTTCCGGTCTAGCTTCAACCCGCAGTGAATGCTCCCCTACCCATTGACAAAGTCAATGCCGTAGCTTCGGTAGTAAGTTTTAGCCCCGATAATTTTCGGCGCAGGATCACTCGACCAGTGAGCTATTACGCACTCTTTGAATGAATGGCTGCTTCTAAGCCAACATCCTGGTTGTCTGTGCAATCCCACATCCTTTACCACTTAACTTACATTTAGGGACCTTAGCTGACGGTCTGGGCTGTTTCCCTCTCGACTATGAATCTTATCACCCACAGTCTGACTCCCAAGCAAAAGATAAAGGCATTCGGAGTTTGATAGTCTTCGGTAACCCACAGGGCCCCTAGGACATTCAGTGCTCTACCTCCTCATCTCTAAGCTTGAGGCTAGCCCTAAAGCTATTTCGGGGAGAACCAGCTATCTCCGAGCTCGATTGGAATTTCACCTCTACCCACAGCTCATCCCCGCACTTTTCAACGTGCGTGGGTTCGGACCTCCACGAAATTTTACTTTCGCTTCATCCTGGCCATGGGTAGGTCGCTCGGTTTCGGGTCTACGACAAGTAACTGAATCGCCCAGTTAAGACTCGCTTTCGCTACGGCTCCAGACCCTAAGTCCTTAACCTTGCTACTTATCGTAACTCGTTGGCCCGTTCTACAAAAAGTACGCGGTCACACTAAAAATGTGCTCCCACAGCTTGTAGGCATAGGGTTTCAGGTTCTATTTCACTCCCCTTCCGGGGTTCTTTTCACCTTTCCCTCACGGTACTATACGCTATCGGTCACCAAGAAGTATTTAGCCTTGGGGGGTGGTCCCCCCAGCTTCCCACAGGGTTTCACGTGTCCCGTGGTACTCTGGAGTATGCTCGAAAGTCTTCTTGTTTAATCTACAGGACTATTACCTTCTATGGTGGGTCTTTCCAAACCTCTTCGACTACAATACCTCTTTCTTGTGAGCATATCCGCAACCCCTATGAAGAAAACTTCATAGGTTTGGGCTCTTCCCCTTTCGCTCGCCGCTACTTAGGGAATCGATTTTTCTTTCTCTTCCTCGAGGTACTTAGATGTTTCAGTTCCCTCGGTTCCCCTCCTTAGACTATGTATTCATCTAAGGATACCTAGACATTACTCTAGGTGGGTTTCCCCATTCGGAAATCTCCGGATCAAAGATTGCTTGCATCTCCCCGAAGCTTATCGCAGCTTACCACGTCCTTCATCGGCTCTTGGTGCCAAGGCATCCGCCCTACGCCCTTAATAACTTAACCTAAATTTATTTAAATCTGTTCAATTTTCAAAGTACTAAAGTACGTCGCCAACGAATTAAAAATTCCGTTGCTCAAAGTACTAATTTTGAGGAATAAACCCTCAAAATTAAACAGTAGGTTATTTCTCCTTAGAAAGGAGGTGATCCAGCCGCACCTTCCGATACGGCTACCTTGTTACGACTTCACCCCAGTCATTGATTTCACCTTCGGCAGATTCCTCCTTACGGTTGGATATCTGACTTCGGGCGCCCCCAACTTCCGTGGTGTGACGGGCGGTGTGTACAAGACCCGGGAACGCATTCACCGCGACATTCTGATTCGCGATTACTAGTAACTCCAGCTTCATGCAGGCGAGTTTCAGCCTGCAATCCGAACTGAGACTAGCTTTAAGAGATTAGCTTGACCTCGCGGTTTCGCAACTCTCTGTACTAGCCATTGTAGCACGTGTGTAGCCCTAAGCATAAGGGGCATGATGATTTGACGTCATCCCCACCTTCCTCCGAGTTATCCTCGGCAGTCTCTCTAGAGTGCCCATCCAAAATGCTGGCAACTAAAGATAAGGGTTGCGCTCGTTGCGGGACTTAACCCAACATCTCACGACACGAGCTGACGACAACCATGCACCACCTGTCACCTCAGTCCCCGAAGGGAAAGCTTCGATTAAGAAGCGGTCTGAGGGATGTCAAGCTTAGGTAAGGTTCTTCGCGTTGCTTCGAATTAAACCACATGCTCCGCTACTTGTGCGGGTCCCCGTCAATTCCTTTGAGTTTCACTCTTGCGAGCGTACTCCCCAGGCGGAGTGCTTAATGCGTTAGCTGCGGCACCGAGGGGGGTAACCCCCGACACCTAGCACTCATCGTTTACGGCGTGGACTACCAGGGTATCTAATCCTGTTCGCTCCCCACGCTTTCGTGCCTCAGCGTCAGTTACAGTCCAGAGAGCCGCCTTCGCAACTGGTATTCCTCCTAATATCTACGCATTTCACCGCTACACTAGGAATTCTACTCTCCTCTCCTGCACTCAAGCCCTGCAGTTTCAAAAGCTTACTACGGTTGAGCCGTAGCCTTTCACTTCTGACTTACAAGGCCGCCTACGCACCCTTTACGCCCAGTAATTCCGGATAACGCTTGCCCCCTACGTATTACCGCGGCTGCTGGCACGTAGTTAGCCGGGGCTTCCTCCTAAGGTACCGTCATTATCTTCCCTTAGGACAGAGCTTTACGACCCGAAGGCCTTCATCGCTCACGCGGCGTTGCTGCATCAGGGTTTCCCCCATTGTGCAATATTCCCCACTGCTGCCTCCCGTAGGAGTCTGGACCGTGTCTCAGTTCCAGTGTGGCCGATCACCCTCTCAGGTCGGCTACCCATCGTCGCCTTGGTAAGCTTTTACCTCACCAACTAGCTAATGGGACGCGGGTCCATCCTATACCGCTAACGCTTTGACATTTCTAAGATGCCTTAAAAATGTGTTATCTCGTATTAGCATATCTTTCGATATGTTATCCGTGTGTATAGGGCAGGTTACCCACGCGTTACTCACCCGTCCGCCGCTAAGATTAAAAAGCAAGCTTTTTAATCTCCGCTCGACTTGCATGTGTTAGGCACGCCGCCAGCGTTCATCCTGAGCCAGGATCAAACTCTTAAATAAAAGTTTGTCAGTACTCAGTAAACTGACTTTATGTGTTGTTTCCGAAAATCACTGTTGTGATTTATTTATAACCTACTGTTTAATTTTCAAAGTTCATTTTGTGTTTCGTGTTTACCTCATTTTCGAGGACAAGTAATACTTTATCACCTTTGAATTATTTCGTCAACATTTTTTTTAAAACTTTATTTATATTTTAATTGGTCACCCTTCAAGCAACTCTATACATAGTATATCTTAAGAAAGCATTTTTATTCATAAAACGAAACTTAATTCAGATGAAATTTTTACTTCAGCTGAATTTTTAGTTAAGTTAATCCAGAAGCTGTTAAGTTCTTATCTCCAGACTTAAGAGTATAGAGATAAGAACTTTTAGTTTTCGGATAAATTTGTTTTTTTATTATAATTAAGGAGGTTTTTTTTTATGTTTGATTTTAATAATGATTTTGACAGAAAGAAAATAGATCAATTTTGCTATGTATACCATAAAAATGGTTTTAATTATCTCGCTTTTATAAAAAAAGACGATAAAAACTATTATTATCTATGTAGATGGGATCCTTGTTCTAGACAATGGTCTTATAAAGAAGTTAAAAAAGATAATATAAAGCATGTAGAATACTTCAGACCTAATCCATGCTAGAATTCGTATAATACTAAAAAAGGCTGCTAATAGCAGCCTTTTTTTATTTAATCTCTTTCTTTATATAGTTTATTGCCGTTGGAAGTTGTTTATCTACATCTTCAACTACAATATCAGGCGTTATTCCTTTACCGTGTATATACTCTCCATTCGGAGTAAAGTATTGAGATACTGTAAGCTTAAATCCAGATCCATCGTTAAGAGATCTTACACTTTGAACTAATCCTTTTCCAAATGTTGTAGTTCCTATCAATACTCCTTCTTTATTATCTCTTACAGCTCCTGATAATATTTCAGATGCAGAGGCTGATCCTTTATTTACAAGTACAGCAAGAGGAACATCTATCTTATTTTTATCAGATTTTAGATATTTTGTTTTTCCTTTTCTATCTCTTGTATAAACTATAGTTCCCTCTCCGATTAATTCATCAGTTATTTCTTGACATTGATCTAGTAGTCCACCTGGATTATCTCTTAAATCCAGAATTAATCCACTTATATTCTTGTCTTGTAATTGTTTCAACTGAGCTTTAAACTCACCTGCAGTCTGTTCATCAAATGTAGTTATTCTTATATATCCTATGTTATCTTCTAATACTTCAGATTTTACAGTCTTTAGTCTTATCTCTTGTCTTTTTATTTTCATATTTATTGTTTCTTTGCCATTTCTTAGAATAGTTATTTCTACTTCTGTTCCAGCTTTTCCTTTCATCATAGATATAGCCTTATCCATCTCTTTTGCAGTAACATCTTCTCCATTTACCTTTATTATTTTATCCTCACTCTTTATCCCAGCCTTAAATCCTGGTGAATCTTCAATAGGAGATACTACTGTTATGTATCCATCTTCTCCAGGCGTTATAATAACACCTATACCACTATATGACCCTTCAGTATACTGCATAAAGCTTTCAAACTCTTTTTTATTCATATACTGTGAATACGGATCATTAAGCCCCTCAAATAATCCTTTTATAGATCCATCAACTAAATTTTCTTCCTCTACATCGGTATAGTAGTTATCCTCGATAACCTTTTCAAGAGAATACAGTTTATTATACTTCTTGTATTCATCAAATGCTTCTTTTGAAACTAATACCTTCTCCCCGAATGCAAGTTCTATATTCATAGTTAATATAGAACTTAGTAAAACTAATACAACCCCCCATATAACGGCTTTTTTTCTAGATATCATAGAATGCATCTCCTTTTAAGTAATCTATATATATTATATGTGTAATTATCTTTTTATATTATATGTGTAATTACCTTTTTATATAACGAGTAGAAATTATATTTACTTTGATTTAAGCATAGGTAGCGGATCTACGTACTTTCCGTTCTTTCTAACCTCAAAGTGACAATGTGGCCCAGTTGATCTTCCTGTTGATCCTGCTTTTGCTATTGTCTGTCCTCTTTTTACTGTCTGTCCAGTTTTAACTGAAAGCTTTGAATTATGTCCGTATAAAGTAACTATTCCTCCGCCATGGTCTATCATAACAGTATTCCCATATCCGCCTTGCCATCCAGCAAACATTACCTTACCATCATTTGCAGCAACTATATTTGCTCCCATAGGAGCTCCTATATCAAGCCCTGTATGCAGCTTCTTAGTTTTTAATGTAGGGTGAATTCTATATCCAAAATAAGATGTTATCCTAGTATACCCAGGAGCTGGCCATCCCATTGCTCCTCCTACATAAGAACCTTTAGACTGTTTTTTCAGTATTTGCGATTCTAAAGCTTTTGCATATCTATTTAAAGCATCTATATTAGCTTCAAGCTTTTTAGCATCCTTTTGAAGATCTCTTTTTAAAGCGGTTTGCTTATTTTGACTAGCTACAAGTCTTGACTTTTCTACTTCTATGCTATTCTTTAAGGAAATTATTTCTTTTTCTTTATTTTTAAGCTCTGTTCTCTTTACCTCTATTTCTTTTTTCTGATCTGATAATTCTGTCAGTAACTCTTTATCACCATTTACTATTTTCTTTATCATATCCAAATTAGATAATAATTCATTCATATCTTTTGAACTAAGTATCACTTGTATATAACTCACATCCGAAGTTTTATACATAACATTTATTCTTTCACCTAGCAAACCCTCTTTTGTTTCAATTTCATTTTCTAATTTTCCTATCGCTTCAGTCGTGCTCTTTATTTTTGATTGTGCACTAGTTAAATCTGCTTGAGCTTTGTTTATTTTTTGTTGAGTATTGTGTATTTGATAACCTAATTCCTCGATATTATTATCTATTTTAGATTGATCCTTTTTATTTTCATTTAAGGCCTTTTGTATATTATCTTTACTCTTTTTTGTATCTTTAAGTTTCTGCTCATAACTTGTGTTTGCAGCAAATACATTAAAAGAAGTAATAAACATTACTATTATACATGTCCATACTATTTTTTTATTCATTCCAATATCCCACCTTACGTTTTAGACATTCAAATATCTTCTAAGCGAAATAATACTTCCTATTATCCCAACTCCAATTCCCATTACAATAGATATATTTATTAAGCTCTCCATGACCCCTGTTACAGGTAAAATATATCCCGAGAAAATAGAGTATGCTGGTAAATCTAATTTTGCATAAAAATAATCATATCCAAAATAAGTAATTGCAAGAGATATTAAAGCCCCTATTAATCCTAATACCATTCCCTCTATTATAAAAGGCCATCTTATAAACCAATCAGTAGCTCCAACGTACTTCATTATGTTTATTTCTCTTCTTCTTCCATGTAGTGCTAACTTTATTGTGTTTGAAATTATAAAAAGCGATATCAAAGCTAACATTGCTATTATAAATAGTCCTGATATCTTGACTATATTAGATAATTGTATAACTTTTTCTACAACATCGTCGTAGTATTTAACTTCTTTTATACCATCAAATTTATTAACTTGATTTGCTATTTGCTCTGTGTTTTCAATATTACTAACTTCTATTATGAATGAGTTATCAAGAGGATTATCTATTCCTTCTAAAAGATATGCATCTTCTCCCCATTTTTCTTTCATTTTATTTAAAGCATCCTGTTTTGACTCAAATTCTACATTTTGTACTCCATCTATTTGACCTAACTTTTTTTCAAGATTAAATATATGTTGTGATGTCATATCCTCATTTAAATAAACTTGAACATTGTCAAATTGCCCTTCAACCATTGATGTAAAATTGTTTATATTTATTACTATACTAAATATTATACTTAGTACAAATAAAGCCGCTGAAACAGATCCTATAGATACAAGTGACATAGTAGGATTTCTGAATATTCCTTTAAACCCCTCTTTTATATTATAAATAATACTATTCATAACTGTAGCTTCCCCTTTCCTCATCTTTTATGACTATTCCTTTTTTAAGAGCAATAACTCGTTTTTTCATTCTATCAACTAAATCACTTGCATGAGTTGCCATTATTATAGTAGTTCCTCTTCTATTGATATCAGTTATAATGTTCATTATTTCATTCGAGGTTTGAGGATCTAAATTACCTGTTGGTTCATCCGCAATTATTATAGAAGGGTTATTAACTATAGCTCTTGCTATACTAACTCTTTGTTGTTCTCCTCCTGATAATTCTGAAGGATACGATTTTGCTTTTTCACTAAGACCTACCATGCCTAAAACAAAAGGAACCCTTCTTCTTATATTTTTACTGTTTTGCCCTATTATCTCCATGGCAAAAGCCACATTTTCATAAACAGTCTTATTCGGAAGTAGTCTAAAATCCTGAAAAACAATCCCTATACTTCTTCTATACTTCGGGACCTTTCTCTTCGGAATTTTTCCTATATCCTTTCCATGTACAAGTATTTTCCCACTTGTTATATCTTCTTCCTTTAGAAGGGACTTTATAAAAGTAGATTTACCTGCTCCTGATGAACCCACCAAAAATACAAATTCTCCTTTATCAATCTTTAAATTTATATTAAAAAGTGCTAATTTACCATTTTTATAACTCTTACTAACGTCCTTAAATTCTATCACTTACACCAACTCCATCCAAAATTTTGACTTTGACTTCTTTATTATAACAATAAATAAGATAAAACTCCAATTCAGATGTTGAAATTAGTTAAATTTAGAACTTTAGATACATAAAAATTTGTCTAATTGCTACGCACTGACTCATGTCGACAACGATCCCTACGGACTCCATTTCTCAAAACTTATCACAATCCATATATTTCTAATTATTTTAATATATAAAATATATTTAATAGATTATTTTGATATAATTGTATAAAGGGGATGATTTTATTGAAAAAAGAATTTAGAAAAAAAGTTATATCAGAAAGAAAAAAACAAAATCAAGACATAATAAACTCAAACTCAGAATTAATATTTCAAAATTTATTGAAACTAAGTGAAATAAAAGAAGCCAAGAATATAATGGCATACCTTGACTTTAACAACGAAGTAAAAACGGATAATATAGTAAATTATTTCTTATCAAAGAACCAAAAAGTTGTAGTTCCAATAACAATACTTGATGAAAAAAAACTTTTATTATCTGAAATAAAGGATATTGAAACGGATGTTTCTATAGGAACTTACGGAATTAGAGAGCCTAAGTCAGGATTTATAAGACCAGTAGAGGCTAAAGAGCTAGACATAGTAATAGTTCCTGCAGTAGCATATGACATTAATGGATATAGACTCGGTTATGGAGGCGGGTATTACGATAGATTCTTAGAATCTATTAGAGATGACTGTTTAACAATTGGAATAGCATTTGAAATTCAATTATTTGATAAAATTCCAAAAGAAGATCACGACGCGCAACTGGACTACATAATAACAGAAAAAAGGATAATTAAAATTTAATTATCCTTTTCATCCTTATCTTCTTCATCTATTAATTCATCTAAAGCTTTATTTACTCTTTCATCTATTTCACTTTCACAAAGTCCTGTAAGAACTTCAAGGCCCTCGCTTATATTTGATACTGCATATATATGAAACACTCCATCTTTAACAGCCTGTATTATTTCATCGTTTAACATAAGATTCTTTACATTTTGTATAGGAATCATAACACCTTGATCTCCTGTAAGACCTTTTATTTTACATACATCAAAGAAACCTTCAATCTTTTGATTTACTCCTCCTATAGGCTGTATCTCACCCTTTTGACTAACCGACCCTGTAACTGCAATATTTTGCTTAACAGGAACAGATGCAATGCTGGATATTATTACGTAAAGTTCTGTACTTGAAGCACTGTCTCCATCTATACCAGAATAATTTTGTTCAAACGTTATAGATGTATTAAGTGATAATTGTCTTTCTTTACCGTATTTTTCACCTAAATATCCACTTAATATCAGTACTCCCTTATCATGTATACTTCCACTGTGCTTGATTTCTCTTTCTATATTTATTATTCCACGCTTTCCTCTATAAGTAGATGCTGTTATTCTAGATGGTTTTCCAAATGAATATTCTCCTGTACCCATTACAGCTAATCCATTTATTTGGCCTACCTTATCACCTTCTACATTTAAAATAAGGGTTTCATCTTCAAACATTTCATTAAGCTTTTGTTCATACTTATTGTTTCTATATTTTTTAGACTGTATTGCTTTTTTGACATCCTTATCTGTAACATATTCTGAATTCTCATCGCTCAAATTTTCTGCCTCATAAAGAATATCTACTATTTGATTAAACCTAGCTGTCAACTTTTGTTTGTTCTCACATATTCGGGAGCTATATTCTATAATCTTAAGAACAGCCTTTTTATCAAAATGCTTCAAACCTTCTTTTTCACAATGAGATGAAATAAATCTAGCTACCTTATATATATTTTCTTCATTTCTATCTACTTCAACATCAAAATCAGCCATGACCTTAAAAAGCTTTGCAAAATCTTCATCATACGCATATAAAAGATTGTAAATACGATTATCTCCTATTAGGATAACCTTTATATCCACATCTATAGGCTCTGGCTTTAATGTCGATGTAACTATATATCCATATTGCTTGTTTAGTGTTTCTATATTTATCTTTCCAGTTTTTAAAGTTCGCTTAAGTGCTTCCCATGCAAATGGATGAGAAAACAAATCCTTTACATTCAATATCAAAAATCCTTCGTTTGCTTTGTGAATAGCACCAGGTTTTAGTTCCATAAAGCTTGTAGTAAGAACTCCTATTTCATTTTTATACTCTATCATACCAGTTAAATTATAATAAGTTGGATTAGTCTCATTTATAACCCTACATCCTTTTTGCTCACTATTGTCTATAAATAAATTAACATGATACCTTATAAAGAATTTACTATCATCTTTTTGCATAAATCCAAATATATTTTGTTCAGCTTCTTTTTTAGGCTTAAACTTATCTATATTCTCTACCATATCGTCCTTCATATCATGTAGGAAGTTTAGCTTTTTCTCATTGTATCCATAATTCTCTATTAGTATATTTATATAAAAGCTTATTATGCTCTCTCCAATTTTTTTGTCTAAATTAGATATCTCATTTTTAAATTCTTCTTCTATTTCTTTTATTTTCTTTAAATATTCACCTATATCATTGTTTAACCTAGCAGCACTTTGTCTTATATTATTTAGCTGCATTTGAGATAACTTTTTATACTCTTCATCTTCCATCGGAGTATTGTCTTCCTTTAAAGGAATACTTACCAAACCTCTTTGTGTTATCTGGAATGTAAATCCTTTTGATCTTGCAAATTCATTTAATTCATTTATAACAGCTTGAGTCATAGTCTCATGCTCTATTGTTATAGCTTTATTTCTATCTTCATATTCTCTGGATTCAAATGTTCTTGGAATGTCCGATCTTAACTTTTCCAAGACATCCTCTACATCCTTTTTAAATTTTTTACCATTACCTGCTCTAAATTTAAGAGATATAGGTTCATTAGGACTCTTGTAATTGTAGACATAAACATAGTCAAATTTATCTCTTTTATATCTAGCTATCTTTTCTATCATAGACATTGTATAACTAGTTCTTCCCGTACCACTCATACCAGCTACATATACATTGTACCCTCTTCTTTTCATGTTAAGCCCAAAATCCATGGCACAGACAGCTCTATCCTGCCCTATGATACCCTTAAGCGGACTTATATCCTCTGTTGTCTCAAAATCCAATTTATCAATATCATATTCATTTTTCAAATCGTTTATACCAATTT
Source organism: Tepidibacter aestuarii (assembly GCF_934924865.1). Classification (NCBI taxonomy): domain Bacteria; kingdom Bacillati; phylum Bacillota; class Clostridia; order Peptostreptococcales; family Peptostreptococcaceae; genus Tepidibacter; species Tepidibacter aestuarii. Next base: position 3,121,445 of record NZ_OW235315.1, read on the forward strand.
TGAACTTGTCTATAGTTTTCATAAAAAACTCCTTTTTTAAGTTTTCATATTAATCTTAATTTTTATTATTTTTACCCAAAAATCTAAAAAAAAAACTGCTTACAAAATATTTGTAAGCAATTTTTTTATCTTTAATCAAATTATAATATTTTAAACTTATGTATACCGTAGATGAATGAACAAAAGTGGCAAATCTTTAAAATAAATTTTATTTATCCTCAAACGTACTAATCAATTCTACCTTATCAGGAAGCTCTGCTAAAGTACTTTCAACTACTATGTACGGATGAGAATCTTCTGGTTTTTTATAAACAGAATAAACCTTCATATTCATCTTGTCATCTTCTTTGACCATTTCTATTTTGTCTATCTCAACTCCGTAATCTTTATTTTCTCCTCTTGTAACTATTACGTATACTTTATCCTTAATCTTACAAGCAAGAGCTCTTTCTTCATTAACGTATTTCGGCATTATATCAAGTATTTTATCTGGTATACTGTCTCTTTCTACCACAGTAAACTCTACAGCTTCAGCCTTATCACCTAAAAATTTGGGAACTACTAAAAATCCCCCAACAACTAGTATAATCGCGATAATTCCATACAATACCGCCTTAGTGTTCCATTTAATTTTCAAACCATATCACCTCCAAATCTTTTTATAATTATATGAATATGATTTGAATATTAGAACTTCCCAGATATTCAAAAAGATATGTCTATGTAATATTTTTAATCACATTTTCTTTACCCCTGAATATACTAGTAAAGTGTATCTTATTTTTAATCGGGAGTGATTTTATGAAAAACAAAACAAAGGAACTAGTAGAACTTATTTGTAAGACCGATGAATTTAAAAGACTTAAAAATGCAAAGAAAAATATAGATAAAAATAAAAACCTAAAAAAACAAGTAGAAGACTTTAAAAAAAGACAATTAAAAATTCAAAAATCAAAACTATCAAAGGAACAATTAAACTCGGAAATGACGAGACTTGACCATGATTTCAAAGTTCTACACGAAATACCTCAAGTTAATGAATTTTTTAAGTCTACCCAAGAATTTAACTCCATGATGTTCAATTTATTCAAGGAAATCAATATACTTCTCGATTCAAGGTTAAATTCAAAATAAAATTCCGTCTATTCGCTACGCACTGACTCATGTTGCCAACGATCCCTATGGGCTCCGTTGCTCAAAATAATTGCAAATGTAAATATTTAATCAATGTTACCCACATATTCAAAACTATATAATTCCTATAGAATAAAATAAAGAGGTGATTAATTTGAGTTCATTAAGAGATAGAAAGTACAAAGATGATTTACCCCTCAATACCGTAAACAAAATAAGAAAAATACTTTCCGACTTAGGAATTACTACAATAGAAACGGATTGGAAAAACTCAGCTAAAGGATTTTGTTCTGTAAGAGTCCAAATTGCAAATACTTCAATTGCAACTAACGGAAAAGGAACTTCTCATGAATACGCTCTTGCCAGTGCTTATGCAGAACTTATGGAAAGAATCCAAAACCAGACTTTCTTTAGATTAAACGACACCTTAAGCGAAAGTGCCATGTCATATAAAGATTTTTATTATGCTCCTGATGAAGAGTACCTAAGTGTAGATGACTTTATAAAAAGAAATGACGAATGGTGCTTATATCAGCTAAGTAAAATCAGCTCTAAAAAAGATAAATACGAACTGTTAAATAAATGGGCAAAAACATCTTATGAGCATACACCGCTTGATTTTGTAAGCATTCCTTATAAAAATTTAAATACTAATAAACTATCGTACATACCCGTTAACATGGTATCAAAAATATATATGTCAAACGGAATGTGTGCAGGAAATACATTTGAAGAAGCATTAATCCAAGGCATATCCGAAGTTTTAGAAAGACATGTCAATCAAGTTATAATAAAGGAAAAAATAACTCCGCCAGATATACCTAGAACATATATACAAAAATTCCCCAAATTAGATTCAATGATAACTCAAATAGAGTCTAAAGGTAACTACAAAGTTGTAATAAAAGACTGTTCATTAAATGAAAATTATCCAGTGCTAGCTGCTATATTTATAAATAAAGATAATCAAAACTACTTTATTAAATTCGGCTCTCACCCAGTATTTGAAATATCACTAGAAAGAACTTTAACTGAGCTTTTACAAGGTCAGGATATCAGTAATATGATGGGTCTTAAAGAGTATTCACACAAAAGTAATGTCTCTGATGAGTATCAGAATTTACTTGGAATACTAGTTAATGGCTCTGGATATTATCCAAGTGAATTTTTTAGTTCAAATTCAGATTATGATTTTAATGAATTTGAAGATACTTCAGATTTAGATAACAAAGAAATGTTAAATCATGTTACAAAACTATTAAATGATAAAGGCTTTAATATATTTGTTAGAGATTGTTCTTTTTTAGATTTTCCTTCTTATCATGTAATAGTTCCAGGCCTTAGCGAAGTAGATAAATTCGATGATACGGACTCACTAGATTACTATATAAAATTTATTCAAATAAAAAAACATATAAAAAATCTACGCAATTTATCAAATCAAGAAATTACAGATTTAATAGATTTAATAAATGAAGTTGGGTATAGTCCAAATGCATCTGTAACGCAAATATTGAATCTAGATAATGATAATAATATACCTTGGTATTATTCCAACATGGAATTATTCTTAAGTGCATTAAATTATAATCAAAAATACTTTGAGAAATCTTACAATCACTTCAACAAATATTTAAAATCTTTAAATCCAAAATATTGTAATAAAAATATTATAAATCACTATAAATGTGTTAGAGATTATATATCTATGCGTGATGATAATATAGACGATGAAAATATAGAAAAAAATCTAAAACTATTTTATAATAATAATTCAGTCAATAGTGTTATAAGTGAATTTAAATACCCAGAAAACATATTGAATATAAACTATATAGATGAATATAACTATAGAAATGAAAAAATATCTAGTAATCCAAATGATATTATATATAAATCATTAAAAGACAGATATATATTATCGAATGTAAACCAAAAGAGCTTATCTTTAGATTAATCTAAAGATAAGCTCTTCCATTTATATAACTTCTATATCTTTAATTTTTGTAACTATATTATTTCGAATGCTTTCTATTTTATCTTCATCTATATTATCTACCATCTCTTTTAAATGAGAATTTTTAGTTTTTCTATCCAATCCTAAAGATTTCAATTTATTCTCGTTTAAGTCTTCTAAAATAGTAATCACTTCATTATTTATGTACTCGTTCATAGCTGCTTCATTTTCTACTAATTCACTTAGGATTCTTTCATTTTCCATTTCATTAACATTAACTTCCAAGTTGATGACTATCTTAATTTGTCTTGACATATAGAACTCCTCCATCGATTAATTTTGTATAAAAAGTAACAAGATAATTATATACTATTAATCGATAAATGAGCACCAAAGTTAACATGTAATTTCTACCATTAATTCAACTTATAGTGTGTTTTTATCTCTAAAGAACTAGAGTATCAACTATTTTTAAGCAACAGAGTCGTAAGACTTGTTGGCGCCATGAGCCATGCGTTAGCATGAAGCGAATTTTATATATTATTGAATCTTCTATTACTTTTAACCCTTATGTGTTCCCCTATATTAGTTATGCAAAATATAGTGCTTATCATAAATACACCCGGAAATAAAGCTACCCACCATTTATTTAAAAGTATACTCTCTCTAGCGTCCATAAGCATAGAACCCCAAGATGGTAGATCTATAGGAAGTCCTAATCCTAAAAAGCTTAGTGTAGTCTCTGCCATAATTGCATTAGCTGAATTTACTGCTGACATGTATATTATGCTAGTCATATAATTAGGTATCAAATGCTTCTTCATTATGTATATAAAATCCGCACCCATGATCTTAGATGCTAAGACAAACTCTCTTTGCTTTAATTCAAGTACTTCACCTCTTACTATCTTCGCTATATTCATCCAGCTAGTTATGCTTATTACAAATATAATACTGCTAACCTTATTACTTTGAAGTATCGCTTGAATAAGTGTCATTATCAGCAAAGACGGAATACTGATCATTATATCTATAAACCTCATCATAATATCATCTATAATACCACCACAATATCCACTTATACTTCCATATACAGCTCCTATTACAGTAGATATAACCATAGATAATACCCCTATAATAATAGATATTCTTCCTCCATATAAAACTCTTGAAAATATATCTCTACCTAAATGATCTGTTCCAAATATATGTCCTTCAGACGGCGACATAAATATCTTAGATAACTCCATATTAGTTGGATCTATATTCGTAATTAAAGGTGCCAACATGCATGAAGATACTATTATAAACAATACAAGAGGTGAAAGAAATATATCTCCTTTAAATTTTAAATTCTTAAAAGAAAATTTCTTCTTTTCTATATTATTAGTTTCTCTTAAAACTCCAATAGGGGTAAAATCCATTTTAATTCATTCCTCTCTCTTTTAATCTCGGATCTATTAAGCTACTTAATATGTCAGATACTAAACTTGCTAATACAACTATAATACCTGTTAGCATAACCCCTCCCATTAAAAGAGGATAATCATGATACTTAGCTGATTCAAATATCAATTGTCCAAGACCTGGATATGAAAATATGTACTCTACAACAAAACCGCCAGCTATCAAGTGGCTAAAAGATAAAGACATCAGTATTATAATAGACGGCATTATCTTTTTAAGTGGATGTCTAACTATTATTTGAGATTTTGAAAGCCCCTTAGCTCTAGCAAGCAGTATATAATCTTCCTTCAATTCCTCTAAAACTTTATTTCTTACGAAATTCGAATAATATCCCAAGTGCCCAATTACTATAACTGTAAGTGGTAATATAAGATGGCTTATTCTATTTAAAATATCATTTTCCTTACCTATATCATAAACTCCAGATGATGGTAACATCCTCAAGTTTACACTAAATACTAAGATTAATATCAAGCTAATCCAAAATCCTGGTATACAATAAAGTAGTGTAGTACACCTTGTAATAACTCTATCTATTAGTTTTCCTTCATTTAGTGCGGCTACTAATCCAAACATTATAGATAATATAAACGTAAGAATGAGACAAAGACCTATTAATAAAACAGTGTTTGGCAAATGAGTGTTTATAACATCTTTGACCGGCATCTTATACTTATATGAATATCCTAAGTCACCTTTTATAGAATTTTTGACCCATATTCCATATTGATACATCAATGGCTTATTAAGTGCTAGATCTTCGATAGCCTGTTCTCTTACTTCACTTGATATTCTTTCTACTCCAGAACCATATACAGATACAAGAGGATCTCCTGGAGCTAAATGAGAAATCATAAATACCCCAAATGACAATATTATTATAGTTAATATAGATTCTCTAATTTTTTTAAAGATAAATTTCATCATTTAAGATATTAACTCCTTCCTAATATATAATAAAAAAAGCCATGAAAGCAAAACCCTTATAGGATTTCTTGCCTTCATGGCGTACATTCATTAGAAGATAATCTTCATGATTAACACTTCAATTATCTTTATGATAGCATAAATACCATAGAATGTAAATATATTTACTTAATATCCCACTCTTCTATATTCCATAAAAATCCTATTCCATGATGTCCAAGAACAGTGTCTTTAATACCAACTATATTATCCTTGGCTCCATAAACAGCATCTATATAAGCTAAGAATGTAAACGGTGGATCAAGTGCTAGTTCTTTTTGGAACTCCATATAATAAGGTTTTCTATCTTCTTCTTTAAGAGTAGTTCTTCCTTTAGTTATAAGCTCATCCACTTTTGAATTTGAATATGCATTTAAGTTCATTCCAGATTCTATTTGAGAAGAATGGAACACCTTATAAGTATGATCATCTGGATCATATGGGCTTCCCCATCCTATTAAAAATGCCTCTAAATTTCCCCAGTCTATCTCTGATTGTATATCAACTTTTGCATCTACTCCTATTTTTTCAAATTGATGACTCACTATATTTGACATATTAACTCTTACTGGATCTCCCTCAAAACAAGTTAATTTAAAAGATAATTTCTTACCATTTTTTTCAAAAATATTATCAGAATTTAATTTCCAACCATCTTGAACTAATATTTCTTTTGATTTTTGAGGATTATACTCATACTTTTCTACATCTTCGTTATTGTATGAACTCATTTGTAAAGGTCCATAAGCTACCTTTCCCATTCCGTTAAGCGCACTGTCTACTATCTCTTGTCTATTAACAGCATAACTTAATGCCTTTATAACTTCTTTGTCCTTGAATAAATCGTTATTAAAGTTGTACATTACCCCTCTGTAATCAGCAGTCTTTTCTCTATATAACTTAATACCTTCAACACCTTCAAAAACTTCTGTATCCTTTGGTTCAAGTTGAGCTAAGTCAATTTCACCTGATTTTAACTGCATAGCTCTAACCTTTTCATCTTTTATAATCTTAAATATTACTTTAGTAATCTTAGGGATATTATTGTAATAGTCCTTATTTGATGCTAACTGTATGTATTGTCCAGATTCCCACTTATCAAACTTATAAGGTCCTGTTCCAACTGGATTTTGATTAAACTCATCAGTGTTTAAATCCTTGCCCTCTAATAAATGCTTGGGAAGCATTCCAACAGATAAATAATCAAGTACAGCAACACATGGATCTTTTAAATGTAACTTAACATTGTACTTGTCCACAACTTCAACACTTTCTATCTCTTCATAATTTGATGCTATCTCAGAAGCATTGTCAGGATTCTTTATACTCTCTATTGTGAATTTAACATCATCCGCTGTAAATTCTTCTCCATCATGCCACTTAACACCTTCATTAAGTATAAAATTATATGTATTAGTGCTCTCATCAAATGTCCACTCTTTAGCTAAATCAGGTACAACTTTTCCGTCCTTATCATGCTTAGTAAGTCCTGTAAATATAAGCTTATGTATCTCTGCATGTTCATCAAGTGCTGGATTTATTCTTCCAGTCTCACTTACATTAGCTGTACCGTAAGTTAATACTTTCTCACCTTGTACATCATTACTCGATTGATCTTCTGTAGTAGAGCTGCATCCAGCTAACATTAAAACAACCATGGCAACACTTAAAAATAAACTTAAAATTTTTCTTTTCATATTTATCCCCCTTTATTTTTTATTAAACAACAAAAAACCATGAATGTACAAACCCATATTCCTATGGGATTTATTACCTTCATGGTTAATATATTCATATATTTATTTGACACAATTTTATCATACTTTTAAAAACATGTAAACATTATTTTTCTAATGGTAAACTTTCATCTCCAGCCCATTCATAAAAAGAAGCATCATAGTTCATAGAATTTTCATATCCAGTCATCTTGAACACCATAGTTATATATGCTGAACGAATACCTCCCGTACAATAAGAAACAACAGTGTCATCCTTATCTATTCCAGCTGATTCAAATATTTTTTCAAGATTTTCTTGACTCTTGATTCTTCCGTCTTCTTTAAATAAATCTGTATATACTATATTTATAGATCCTGGAAGGTGTCCTCCTCTTTTTTCTCCATATTTAACAGCACCATCATATTCTGATGAATCTCTACTATCTACTATCTTTATTTTTCCTAAGTTATCATTGATCCAATCTGTATCAGCATTTAAAGATTTATCAAAAGACTCTACTTTAAAGTCTGTTTTATTAATAGTAGGCTCTTCTTTAGATACATCATATCCTTTTACATTCCAATACTGCCATCCACCATTTAACATTTTAGTATTTTCTAAATTAGCCATTCTAAGCATCCAAACTATTCTTCCGTCTTCTCCCCATCCATTCTTATTATCAGAGTAAGCAACTATAGTCTTTTTATCATCTATTCCTACTTCTGATAACTTTTCAGATAGTTTTTCGGGTTTAAGAACTACACCCCAACCTTTGTCTCCAGGTTTTCCACTCATATCAGCAAATTGAGTCCAAGACACATTTACAGCCCCAGGTATATGTCCTTTTTTATATTCTTCTTCACTTCTTGTATCTAATACTAATATATCTTCTTTATTTAAATTATCATTTAGCCAATCAGCCTCAACTATGTAATCATTGTTAGTATATTTTTCAGTTGTATTAGCTTCAGTATTATTATCACTTACATTATTACTAGTGCATCCAACTGCTAAAATTACAGTTAAAATAGCAACTATTACTAAGTATACTTTTTTCATAGATAAACTCCCCTTTTCTTATGTTTTTATACACTTGAAGTATATCATAGGGTGTCTAAATGTTATAATAGGTTTTTTCTATACCTGAGATGCATTGTATTTATTTTTTTTATAAAACTACAGACTATGCCTTATTAATTATCCTAAAAATTCTAAACTCCGGTTGGTCAAACAATGAATTTTTTTAACGGATATTTAAACGGTATAATCTAAGTCTTATTAAAAAATATTTAAATCAGCAGCTAACATTTTAATCCTCAGCATTTTAAATCAATGTGAATTTGCTATACTCATTTGCTATTGCAGTTGTTTTGAATTTTATAGTTAGCTTTATTTTGCCATACTATATCATTAGCTATTCATAACCTACATTATGCGAAGTAGAAAGACTCCTAGTTAGGAGTCTTTTTTGAATAAATATCTAAATTTATGTTTAGGGCATAGTTTCTATCTAAATTATAAGATTATGCAAAGTTTAACCAGTTACTTTACGCCTGGTGGCATGTTTGCTGGTTCTACCTCTAATACCTTTTATTGTAGTATTGTAAATACTAATAACCTGTGTTTTATGGTAATGGATGGAAAGAAATACATGAAGTGATTGATAGCATAGATTTAAGTGGCTATATGAAATAAATAATATAAAGATTACAACTAATTTACAACTATATGAAAGTTTTATAATATTCATAGTTTATTATCATATTAAATTAATAAATAAATTATCAAAAACACAGGAGGTTGATTCAAATGAAAATAAAAAGTAAAATAGCAGGTTTTCTAATAATGGGAATTTTAGCAGGAGGGACAGTAGGCATTAATGCATCGGCTAAGGATTTTAATAATTTGTCAGATTCTGAAATGAAAAAGCAAGAAGCAATTTATTTACAAAGTCTAGAAAAAGTTAAAAGTGATATATCAAAAGAAGAAGCTTTAGACATTGTTGCTAATTCATATGATAAATATTTTGGGATTAAGGTAGATATTAAAAACTTTAATGATATTGAATTCTTAAAAACTAATAGCTTTTGGACTTCAGTATACCTAGATAATGCTAATAATAAGGTTTATTTTGCAACTTTAGAGAAAGATGGAAAAGTTAAAGAGATAGGATATGAAGGAGACAATAAATCGTTGGGAGAAATTGAACAAGCTATAGAAAAAGCAAATTCAAATAAAGAAGAAGCTATTAAAATAGGAAAAGCTTTTATACTTGAAAAAGGATTTGTAAAAAATGCTGAAGAAATAAGCTTTTTAAGAGTAGGAAATAATGCAGAATATGATTTTGTATATGGAAAAGATGAAAAAACAGGAGATGATAAAGTAATATACATGACAATAGATACTAGCAATAAAAAAGTAACTTCTATAAACTTTGATTTTGAAAAATCTAAATAAAATAGCTACATACTAAATTACATAACCCATTAGCACAAAAAAATCTGTTGTTTATCTTGGAGTTTTTTGTGCTTTTAATTTTATTTATGCCTAAAATATATAAATTTTGTTTATATAAAACCAAAATGTTATAAAACACATGTTTGAAACAAGAAAAGCAACTCTAAATAAACACTTTTTATAAAAAACCTCCCAATTCTATATCGGTGGACAACGAAATATATGTAAAAGCCGGCCACATAGATTGAATTTTTCATTTCAATACAAATACTTATTCTTTATTTCAGCAGTAATCCATGTGGTAATTGGAAATATTACATAAAAGGGAAAATGATAATAGGGCCATGTATGTATACTAAATTCATAATAATACATTACGCTTTTATATTGATTATAGGATAAATTAAGTACAAGTAAAGAAGCAGGTGTTATAATAAAACGATAATCTGTAAATCCGAATAATTTTGTAATTCCTTTACACATGCTCAGTAAGAATATACATATCTTAATGAAACCACCTAAAATAAATGTAATGGTTATAATGATTTCTATTCTTTGTAGGACAAAACCAATGTCTATTCTTGATATAGTAGTATAAGTAGGGTAATAAGAACTTACTACAGTATGGATTCCTAACACTAAAAGATTTGTGATAGAAAGTATCGCTAAATATGTTCCTCCTGTCAATAAACCTGTAGTATAAACTTTATAAGGAGATCCGTTTGTCTCAAAATTTGAAAAGATCATTGTAAATACGACTAATTGAACAAGAGGAAATATAAAAACAGTAAAAGCACCTTCTAAAACTGGTTGGATACCATCACTTAATACAGGACGAAAATTATTTATGTCCATATTAGGAATTAATAATATTATGATAATGACTAAAGTTATAATCGGTATATTAAGAAAAAATCCACTAAATCTGCCTAAGACCTCAATGCCTTCTTTTATTCCCCAAATACATAAAATAGCTAAAACTATCTCTGGAATAATTTGAGGCATTTCGGGAAAGCTGATTATTTTAATGAATTGACCATAGGTAACTAATATATCGCTAGCTAAAAAGAAAGCGAACCAAGTATATAATATAATGATTATTTTGCCTATGAATTTTCCAAAGCAAATTTCAACAATATCAAATAAATCTTTATCAGGAAAAATATGATGCAGTCTTGCAAATATAAGTGTCATAGGAAATACAAGTAATATGCCTAGAATAAAGGCTAACCATATATCTTGTTTAGCCTCTATTCCTTGTGCATATATGGAAGATCCGCCTACTAGAAACAAAAATAAAATTGCAATACCTTGCTTATCTGAAATAACTTCTTTATTCATTGCTTACTCCTTCAAGTTTATTTATTATAAATTTTATATTAAATATCATATTTTATATTATTCCTCAATTACCCAAATTTATTAAAAAACGCTTGTTGAGTACTAATACAATGAATAGAATACAACGTAAATATGTAAAAACAAAAACAATTAAATTTGAAATAAATTTCAAAATCAGATAGCTGTTAATCTAAATATTAATATATATTGCACTTCTATATTGTCTAAAAATAAAATTACGTTAATAGAAAGTCCATTAATTAATCCTTAAATACTGCTTTAGGAACTAGTTAGGGGCTTTTTTTATTATTTTATTGTAAAATAGTAGTTAATTTATGCTTAATTCATTGTAAAAATGGTAAAAACATAGTAATTTTATTGCAAATCAAATTATAAAGGAGAAATTTTCTAATGAAAAGCATATTAAATTTTAACATATCAATATTATTAACAATTTTAAATTGGATAATAGTAATAATTGCTTTTTTAAGCATAGGAAATAAATCAAGATATAATACAAAGGAATTCTTTAACTTAAATCAAATATTAGCTTATTATGTGTATCTGTCGTTTATTCCAGCAGTTGTAAGTGCTATTATTGCAGCTAGAAATTTTATTAACAAAACCATTACATTGAAAAATCTTGTAATTAGTTTAAGTATTAATATAACTTTTTTGGTTATATATATCGCATTTATATGGTTTTCTTTTTATCTTAGTAGACATGGATAAACGGTTTGAATAGAGGCTAATTGTAGTTTCCCTCAAAAAGCTGATTGAGAAAATAGGAGAGGTGTCAGAAACTTAAGTTTTTAAGTTGTATTAGCCTTGAATGGAACTGAAAATTTTAAATTCTACAGTGTGAATAGACTATAGTTTAAATAAACAGCGTAGACATATATGGATCTTGTTTATTTAGAACTGTTTTTCTTGTTCTAAAACACGTATTTTATAATATACTGATTTTAGATAAATAGAATCTATATATTTATATTACCCCCAGTTCTATGTATAACTTAGTAAAAGCCTTTAAGATGAATTTTAAGATGAATCTTTACATATTATTTCTTACTCATACTCAAAGTTTAAACTCTAAACTTAAAAATGAGGCTCATTAAAATGTTAGCTACTTTTAGGTTAATATTTTTCCATATAACTTAGATTACTAATACTTAATATACATTAAAAAACTTTTTTGTCTGACCGTAGTGAGTTTAAAAGTTTTAGGATGTTCAGTATTCGTAATCTTTAGTTATATAAAAATATTGACTAAGTAGCGGTATTTTAATAAGCCTCATTTATTTGATCAACCACTGTGTTTTATACTATCTAATCTTTTTATTAGTTTATATAAATTTAATTTTGTTTACATATCATAATATAAATTACCACTATGTTTTTAGTTGTGTTTTTTGATTTAGCAACCCCCATATTCTCCAATTGGTGTTATTCTAAATCCTTTTCTAAACCATCCATTTGCATAATCTATATTTATTGTAGACATATTCATTGAAAGATTTTTATCTATTAAAAATTTAAACCCATTCTCTTCTACAAATATATCTTCATCTTTTGACTCATCCAGAGACATTGACAAAACTGGACCACCTCAACCAATAGATTGTTTAAATATCCTTAATGAATGATTTGGTAAATTCTTTTTCTCTAAAAAATGTTTAAGCTCTTTTTGTGCATCTTCAGTTATATTTATTTTCATTTTCGCCCCTCCTAAATACCCCACAAGGGTATATCTTCTGTATAATTCTATACTCTCATTTATATTTTGTCAAGTAATATCAACTTTTATTATGTCATTTTTTATTTTCTTTTTATTAGTTGAGATAAAACTAATTTTGTTTACATATCATAATATAAAGTACATAGGGGGTCATAAGTGTGTTTTTCATTAATAATCTTATATATACATTTTTAATTGCATTAGGAGTAATAATTGGTGCGAGCTTTTTTGCTGGAATTGGAGCTTTGATTAATAATCATCCTCCACTTAAAACCATGATTGATATATCAAGTTCAATTAAGATTTGGGCAATAGCTGTTAGCCTAGGAGGAACCTTTTCATCATTTGAAATTATTGAACAAGGAATATTGAAAGGAGAAATTAAATCTGTAGTAAAACAATTAGCATACATTATGTCTGCCCTTACTGGAGCAAATCTTGGATATTTAATTATTAAGTTATTATGGAAGAGTGGAAAATTATGGGGAGATTAAAACTAAAATATTTATTTTCTATAATGTCAGGAATAATAATCGGGGTAATAATAGGAGCATTTATTATTATTTCGTTGGTTAGTTATAGAGTTGATAAATACTATGAGGAAATACAAAAGCTTAAAGTTGCAATAGAAGAAAGAGACGAACGATTAAAAAAGCTTGAACAATCCCTAAATAATAAGAAATTAATTCTTAAAGACATTCAGATTGTATTAACACATGAAGGAGATGAAATAGATAAAATTACGATTGAGAAGTATGCTAAAGATAAATATCATAAATTATTAGGACGTGAGGTTGAAACTATTGATGTTGACATAATAGAAGAAATTATTGATAAAAGAATTTTCAAACTAAAAAACAAAGAATACCAACTTAAAGCAACTAAAATAATCTTAACAGATGTATTAAAAATTTGGATAGAAACCAAGCTAATTGAAGGGGCTAATATTGAGTAAATTATTATATTAAGTTTAATATATAAAATTACCTCCTAAAGATAGTTTACGCTGCGATTGTAATTACGTTTACTTTAGGAGGTTTATTTTAGATTTAAGGTATTTTATCTAGGTTTATGAAAGTTCTTTTCCTAATTTATCAGCTACTAATATTGCTGCATAAACATCATTAGCTGTTACTTTAAATGGCATGTTGTGAATTGTCTCACCCTCAGCTACTGATAATTTTGCTACTTTACGTAATTGTTCTTCTGTTGCAGTATGTGCATTTATAGCCTCTAGTGTTACAGGAAGACCTACATTGTTGCAAAAATCTATTACCTCTTTAATCTCTTCCATAGGCGCATTCTCTAATACTAATTGAACTAATGTCCCAAATGCTACTTTTTCTCCATGAGAAAAATGATGACATTCTTCAAGTGCTGTTAAACCATTATGGATTGAATGAGCAGCAGCAAGCCCACCACTTTCAGCACCAACCCCACTTAAATATGTATTTGCTTCAATAATTTTTTCTACAGATGTATTAGATACATTATTTTCTACAGCTAATTTTGCTTTAACTCCATCAGAAAGTAAGGTTTTATAGCATAACTCTGCTAAAGCAAAAGCTGCTTCTGTTACATAAGCACCTAATAATGATAGTTCATTTGAATGCTTGCAAGCACGAACTTCAAAGTATGTTGCTAAAGCATCTCCCATACCAGAAACTAATAATCGTGCTGGTGCTCCTGCAATTATTTTTGTATCCATAAGTACTATTGCTGGATTAGTTGGTAAAAATAAATACTCATCAAATACTCCTTCTTCTGTATAAATTACCGTAAGTGCTGTACACGGTGCATCAGTAGATGCAATAGTCGGAACAACCATCACTGGGTATTCAGTATAAAAAGCAATTGCTTTTGCTGTATCAAGAGTTTTACCTCCACCAATACCAACAATCATATCACAACCTTTTTCTTCTACAATAGCTTTTAAACGATTTATTTCTACTTTTGAGCATTCTCCATTAAATACTTCCATAACATACTCTCTATCATTTGATAAATAACTTGCATCAACAATATCTTTTGTTAATCCAGTAACAAAGCTATCTGCAATAATGAACGGTTTTTTAGCAAAATACTTTGTATAATTTTCAATACGTGATAATTCACCATAACCTTGAACATATTTACTTGGACTATTAATAATTTTAGCTAACATATGCTTCACTCCTATCATTTTATACAGTTATTATGAAAAATACGATGTATAATTAATATAATATATTTTTCATAACTATTTATAAGCAATAGCTATGCCAACTTTATAGAAACTATAAGATATTAATTGTTAATTAAGTAAATGCCATTATAAATAAAATCTTTTTGAGATAACTAATTTTACCAAGAAACATATCATAATATTTGTTTTTCAACAAATAATTAAATAACAATGATATTTTCTATATCTTATTATAAGTAAATACTTTTACAAAATGAAATTGCTTTATTCAACAAAGATATACCTTTTATTCTATATTAAAAGTCTAATATTAGTATAAACTCTCGAATCGGGAAAAATTTTATCCCAAAATGGGATATTTTATATTTTTTTCCCATTTTGGGATAAAACAATATTGTATTCTTTTATTTTTCTATACATAGATGATTTCCCAATATTAATAAGTTTACTTGCTTTGATAACATTTCCATTACAATGCTTCAATGCTTTAGTAATTAGCTCTTTTTCCATTTGTTTTAAAGGTTTTATTTCTAAATCATCTTTAGAATCGGATATAAAGCATTTATTATCATCTATATCTTCTTGAATATGTTCCAGTAATAATGAAGCGTCTATACACTCACTATCAGATATATAATAAGCCCTTTGTATTACATTTTGGAGTTCCCTCAGATTACCATTCCATGCATGTTTTTTTATATTACTTAAAAATGATTTATCAAAATACTTATTTTGTTTATAATTATTTTCATTCAATTTATTTAAAAAATACTGGGAGCAATGTATAATGTCTTCAGGACGTTCTCTTAGTGGTGGAATATATAGCTTTAAAACATTTAATCTATAAAATAAATCACTTCTAAAATTTTTCTTGTCCACCTCATCATATAAATTTCTATTAGTAGCTGCTATAATTCGTACATCTAATTTTCTTTCATAAGTACTACCTATTCTTGTTACTACATAATTATCTAAAATACGAAGCAATTTTGCTTGAATCTCTAATGGTAGTTCACCAATTTCATCTAAAAATATTGTTCCTTTATTTGCTAGTTCAAACTTTCCAGGTTTTCCTTCTTTAGATGCTCCTGTAAACGAACCCTTTTCATATCCAAAAAGTTCACTCTCAACTAATTCTTTTGGAAGCGCAGCACAGTTAATTGCAACAAACGGTCCACTTTTTCTAGGACTGCTACTATGAATAGAGTGAGCAAATAACTCTTTTCCCGTACCACTTTCCCCTTGAATTAAAACCGGACAATCATTTTGAGCCATCTTTTTTGCAGTTTCAATTAATGAAATTAATCTAGGATTTTTTGTTATTATATCACTGAAAGTATAACTAGAGGAGTTACCGACTACTCTATTAACAACATCTCTAACTATATCAAGTTTTTTAACAGAAATAACAACCCCAAAATACGAACCCTTTTCAATTGCTGGTGAAATAGTAACACTGCACTCTATTCTCTTTGTACCTATATATAAAGTTGTTTCACTATATTTTATAGTATTGTTTATGTTAAAAATATCATTATCCTTTAATATGTCTTTTAATAAATATTTAATATCAATATTAAGTATTTGTTTCTTAGGTATTTTTAAAATTTCACATAATTTTTTATTAAAATTTTTGATCTTATAATTAGTTCCTAATATTAAAATACCATCTTCAATGGAATCAAATGACACATCAATCCATTTTCTATGTTCAATTATTGAAAGTTGATTTTGAATTGCATTTGCAGCTGCAACTACAATTCCTAATGTATGAGGATGAAAATCATAAAAATCTCCTGATAAATCAATAATTCCTATTATTTTACCTTCATTGTTATGAATTGGAGCTGCTGAACAAGTCCATCCATGTTGAAGCTTACAGTAATGTTCAGTGCCTAAAGTCTGAATTGGCTTATCTAAACTTAAACAAGTTCCAATAGCATTAGTCCCAACATTTTTTTCAGTCCATTTACAACCTTTTATAAAGTTTAATTCATCTCTTTTTTTGGCCCCCAATTTATTCCATATAGCCTCAATTATAATGCCATTTTCATCACATAATATAATGGCATAACTAGAATCTTTTACTATATTATATAAATCCATCATGATGGGTTTTGAAACTTCAATTAGTTGTCTATTTTTCTTTAAAACATTATCTAGTTCTTCTTTAGGAATTAGTTCTCCAAAACCCTTATTATAATCTACTTTATATTTTTTGCATCTTTTCCATGAATCTAATATATCAGTTCTTATATTAAGTAAATCTTCTTTTCCTTTAATAAAATTTTGCCAAGCTAACCTAGTCTCTTCAATTCTTCTTTTCATATTAACTCCTCTACAAAAAATATTTTAATATAAATAGTTTTTATAAATGCTTAATATTAATAATACCACATATAGTAAAATTATAACTTCAAACTAATAACCTTATTGTATAAGTTCCTGTATACTAAAAGAAGCTAAGATAAAAATGCTAGCTTTTAACCTATTAAAGACTTTCTTTAACTGCTTTTACTATATTATTATCTGTTAAACTATAATTTTCTAACACAGTATTATAATTGTCATAATGTAAATCGTTTAATTATTCTTTTAAAACCCATACTATAATCAAACAGTATTATGAAGAAATATAATTTTTTTGGTTAAACTATAAAATAATTACTTATATTTATGGGAGGTCTCAAGGTGAACAAAGAAGTTATATCTGATACACATGGAATATGTCTTATGACTATGTTCATAGTAGGAACTTCCTCAATGCAAGTGTCAGGCTTAGCATCTGAACAAGATTTGTGGCTGAGTATTATCATGTCAATACTTATGGCTGTACCTCTAATGTTTGTATATTCTAGATTATACGAACTGTTTCCAGGCAAGAATATATTAGATATTGCTGAGATTTGTTTTGGAAAATTTATTGGGAAAATATTAATAGCATTATTTGCTTTTTATATGATAGAAGAAACATTTGAGGTCTTAAGAAATACAGGACAATTTATTTATACAGTTGGCCTTATTGAAACTCCATTAATAACTCCTACAATATTTATAACACTCTTATGTATTTTTGCAACAAAAGAAGGAATTGAAGTAATAAGTAGGTTCTCAAAGCTTTTTTTGCCTATACTTATTGGTTTTATATTATTTTTCTCTGTATCTTCAATTCCAAATATGGACCTAAGTAATATTTATCCTATACTTGGCAGTGGATTAAAGCCGGTTGCAAAAGGAACATTTCAAACTTTTTTGTTTCCATTTGCACAAACAGTAGGATTTACTATAGTATTCTCTAGTTTAAAGAAAAATAAGTCTTCCTATAATATATATTTTACAAGCCTATTTTTAGGAGGTCTTTTAATATTTATACTTTCGCTAACAAGTCTTTTAGTTTTAGGAATAAATTCTACTACATCTGTATATCATCCTACATATCTTGCCGCTGCAAGAATAAACATTGGACCTTATATGAGAGGGATAGAAATATTAATAAGTACAATATTGATATTAGCAGCATTTATAAAAATAAGCATTCTTTTATTAGCTGCTTGCATATCTACAACTCATTTATTTAATTTAAAAGACTATAGATTCATAGTAACTCCTATTGCTTTACTTTCACTTAATATATCTTATTTTATGGTTGATAATATAAAAGAATATTGGGAATGGTCGGAGAAAGCATGGTATCATTTTTCTTTTCCATTTCAAGTAATTCTACCTATTTTCATATGGTTTTTTGCTGAAATTAAGAGTAAAAAAAGCTAGCATAAAAATGCTAGCTTTTAACATATTAAAGACTTTCTTTAACTGCTTTAACTATATCATTAGCTGTTAAACCATACTTTTCTAATAAATCATTAGGAGTTCCTGACTCACCAAAAGTATCCTTAACACCAACTTTTTTAACCTTAACTGGACAATTCTCAGCTACAACTTCACTAACTGCAGATCCTAATCCACCTATTACACTGTGCTCTTCTGCTGTTACTATAGCTTTTGTTTCTTTAGCAGCTTTTATTATTATATCAGTGTCTATAGGCTTTATAGTAGGCATATTTATAACTCTTAAAGATATACCTTCTTCTTTTAACATCTCATGAGCCTTCATAGCTTCATTTACCATTATTCCACAAGCGATTACAGTAGCATCTGTTCCTTCTAGAACTTCAACGCCTTTACCTATTTCGAATTTATAGTTTTCATCGAATATAGTAGGTACTGCCGATCTACCAAGTCTTACGTAAACTGGTCCGTTGTATTTAGCTACTTCAAATATAATTTGTTCAGCTTCTACTCCATCAGCTGGAACTATTACAGTCATATTAGGAATAGATCTCATTATAGCCATATCCTCTACTGATTGGTGAGATGCTCCATCTTCTCCAACTGTAAGACCTGCATGAGTTGCACATACCTTTACATTTAATTTAGGATAACAAACAGAGTTTCTTATTACCTCAAAAGCTCTACCAGCTGCAAACATTGCAAAAGTACTTGCAAAAGGAATCTTTCCAGCAGTTGACATACCAGCTGCTGCTCCTATTAAGTTTTGCTCTGCTATTCCCATATTAAAAAATCTTTCAGGGAAAGCCTTTTGGAAACCTGCTGTTTTTGTAGATTTTGAAAGGTCTGCATCAAGTACTACTACATTTTCGTTCATTTGTCCAAGTTTAACAAGGGCATTACCATAAGCTTCTCTTGTTGCTATTTTTTTCATTACTTAACACCTCCTAATTCTTTTAAAGCTACTTCTAGATCTTCATCACTAGGAGCTGTTCCATGCCATCCAGCTTGATCTTCCATGAATGAAACGCCTTTACCTTTAACAGTCTTAGCTATTATCATTGTTGGTTTTCCTACTGTTTCTCTAGCTGAATCAAGTGATGCAAATATTTGATCAAAATCATGTCCATCTATTTCTATTACATTCCATCCGAAAGCCTTGAATTTATCAACAACTGGATAGATATTCATTACATCTTCATTCTTACCATCAATTTGAAGTCCATTGAAGTCTAAGAAAGCAACTAAGTTATCTAATTTATAGTGAGCAGCACTCATAGCAGCTTCCCATATTAAACCTTCTTGAATTTCTCCATCTCCAAGTATAGTATATACTCTCCAAGGAGCATTATCCATCTTAGATGCCATAGCCATACCGCAAGCAACAGAGAATCCTTGTCCTAAAGATCCTGTAGACATTTCAACTCCAGGAGTTCCTTTCATATCAGGATGTCCTTGAAGCATAGAACTTATCTTTCTTAATTTGAATAACTCTTCCTTTTCAAAGTATCCTTTTTCAGCAAGAGCACTATATAAAACAGGGGCTGCATGTCCCTTTGATAATACGAATCTATCTCTATCTTCCTTCTTAGGATTTTGAGAATCTATATTCATCTCGTCAAAATATAAAGCTGTAACTATTTCAACACAAGATAAAGAACCTCCTGGATGACCTGATTTCGATTCATTAATCATTTGAACTATGTTCTTTCTTACACTAGTAGCAATTTGCTTCAATTCATTATGATCTCTCATTTATTACCCTCCTTTTTATATTTTAACTAAAATATATTTAAAAAATTTAACTGACACTATGATCTCATAGGCTTGAAACCTTCACCTAAAACTTCATGTACATTTGCAACCATTATAAATGCAAATTCATCTACATCTTTTACTATATTTTTTAATTTAACCTCTTGACTCCTATCAACCACTACCAACAATACATTTTTATCATTCTTAGTATACATTCCTTTTCCATTTAGAGAAGTGACTCCTCTTCCTAGAATTTGCATTATTTCATCACTTATTTCATCTGGCTTTGATGATATTACAAAGAATGCTTTAGAATAACCCATACCCTCTATTATAAAATCGGCCATTTTAACAAGTATGTATAGAGCAATTATAGAGTATAGAGATGTTTCTATATTTTTATTTACAAAACCTGCAAGTGCTACTATGCAAAGGTCTATACACATCATAAGTTTAGGTGTACTTATATTAGGAAAATATTTATTTAGTATTGCTCCTGCTAGATCTGTTCCACCTGTAGTTCCTCCAGATTTAAACACAAGACCTATTCCAACTCCTGTAATAAGACCTCCGTATATAGTCGATAACAACATATCATTAGTAGGTATGTATCCATAAGACATTTTTGAAACTAACTCTATAAAAAATGATAATGCTAATGTAGCATAACCAGTTTTTGCTCCAAAAGCTTTTCCAAGAATTATAACTCCAGCTATAAAAAGTGGAATGTTTATAACTAGGTTTGTTACTGAAACAGATATACCTGTGATCTTTTTGATAACTATCGCAAGACCAGTAACTCCACCAGGTGCTATTGTATGTGGTGCTAGAAATAAATCTATTGCTACTGCCATTAAAGCACATCCAATAGTTATAAGTGTATATTCAATTAGTATAGTACTCCAGTGCTTTTTCTTCATATTATACTTCCCCTTTATCTATTTTTTGACTATCACCTGTACAATGAATTTAGGAAGCAACATCATTCTTTTGTATCTCCATGGTTCTTTTACAAGTCTATAAAACCATTCAAGTCCAAACTTTTGATAGACCTCAGGTGCTCTTTTAACTTCTCCTGCATATACATCAACGCTTCCTCCAACACCCATAAACACAGATGTATCTACTTCATCTTTATATCTTTGAATCCATAATTCCTGTTTTGGTGCCCCAAACGCGACAAATAATATGTCAGGTTTTATTTCATTTATCTTTCTTATAACTTCTTTTTCCTCATCATGACCTTCATGGCCTATATGATGACCTTTGAAGTACCCATGGTGAGCTCCTGAGTTCTTTATGTTAGGATATTTCTTAACTATATTCTCAACTGCTTTATCAGCAACTCCAGGTTTCCCACCTAGTATGAATATAGATTTATTGTTTTCATTACAGTAATTCAGTATGTTCTCCATAAGATCAATTCCTGTAACTCTTTCAGTTAAAGGATTTTTTATTATTTTAGAAGCTATTACAAGACCTATTCCATCTGGTATAACTAAATCCGCCTCTTTTATTATATTTAAGAATTTCTCATCATCCTTAGCCATCATAACTATTTCACTATTAGGTGTTACTATAACACTTTTTTTATCTCTATCAAAAAAATTACTAGATGCATTCAATGCTTCGTTCATATCTACTTTATGTACTGGAACTCCTAAAATATTAATTCTTTCCAAAGTATTCACCTCTATTTTCAATCAAATCCATCAATATCTTATTGTGAATATCGGTTATTTCCCTGAATTCATCTTTTTTTCTAGATATTAACTCTCGTTCGTAATCTATATTATCTATTAAACATTTTACCTCATTCATTATATCATTAAAATTTATATTTAAAATAGATATAACATTATTTTTTTCAATAAAATTTAAAAAATTATTTATTTTCGGATCATATGAAAGTCCTACAACAGGTACACCCATCAAAACCGAAAATATAAGTGCGTGAAGCCTCATTCCTATTAAAAAATCTAGATTACCGACCAAAGATATATATTCATCTACATAAAGATATTTATCTAATACAAATACATTTTTTCTATATTTTTTATCTATACTCTTATAAATCTCTTTTATTATACTCGAATCTGCATAAAAATGGAAAGGTATAAATAACACTTGATAATCATATTCCTGAACCAATTTTTCGCATACCTTACAGATTTCTTCTACTATTTGTTTATTATTCTTCCATGGCCTTATAGAAAAACCAACTATCTTCTTATCAAAATCTATATTTATATCCCTTAATATATCTTTTCCAATCTCAATATCTGGCTTTTTAATCCCAAACACCGTATCCATCGTAACTAATATATCCTTTTGTATACCCATATTTATAAGCTCTTGTTTAGAATTTTCATCTCTTACATTTATAAAGTCAACCTTGTTTAAAACCCTTTTTAAAAGATTTCGGTTGTAATTTTTGTTAACAGGACCTATTCCTTGAGAATATATCATAACCTTTTTATTTAAGATCTTTGCTATATTTATTATAGCTAGATAATAAAGAATAGACCTCTTTGAAGTTACATCTTGAAGTAGTGATCCTCCTCCACTAACTAATAAATCACAGTCTTTAATTTCTTTTATTATACTAAACAGATTCATTCTCTTTATAGATCTTACATTATGCTTTTTTGAAGTGAATTCAGGATACTGAGATAAGACAACTATCTCAGTATCCTGATTAAAACCTTTTATTCCATCTATTATTCCTTTAAGTATAGCTTCATCTCCGATATTATTAAAACCATAATATCCAGATATAACAACTTTAGGCATTTATTTTTCTCCCTTCAATCTTTCTCCATATAAAATCGATTAGAAGAATACCTATACCTCCTATTATAACTCCAAATACTATCTCATAATTAGTTCTAATATAAGATAAGTAAAGAGGTGCTCTTATATGAGAGAAAGTGTTGACTATGTTTCCTTGACCTATTACAACTAGTAACGATAGGGGGAATATAGACCACTTTTGGTTTTTAAACGCTAGATACATCATCAAAATAAATCCAGGATGAGCCATTAAGAATGACTTATTTCTAGGTCTTGCAGTTAAAAATAACTCTAACATATTTCTAGACAGTAACTCTAAGCTCGAAGGCTTTATATTAGTTTCATGTCCAGTTCTAGCTATAAACACAATCCCTATAGCCAAAAATGCACATAAAACTATAACATGTCCTATTTTTATATCTTCTTTAAACAGTTTTATTATCTCATTTAAACTTATTCCGTCTCTTTCTTCTTCTCTCTTATATCCAAATATAGATAAATAAAGTAATACAGTAACCATTATAGGTGCTATCTGAGATACCTTAACCCCTCTGAATATATCCATCTCAAGTAAAAACTTACTATCAAGTAAAAGAGACACTTCAAATAAAGCACCTATTAAAGATATCATACATGCTATCATCAATGTTATTATTCCTTTTAATAGGATATTCAATGCATTCATATTGTTTTTAGTTTTTAAAGCAGCTCTAACAATATACAATATAAACGCCATACTTATAGAAGGCATTGCTATAGTTGCAAGTAATGCAAAGATTTTATCTAAAAGATCCGCTTTAATACCTAAGCCGTATAAAAGTGCAGTACCTACTGATGATAATCCAAATAATATATTCATATACTTATACTTTATATTTACTAAGTTGTCTATTAATATTAAAAATGCAGCTATTATACCTAAAACTATAGGTATGTGTATCAATCTATTAGGATGAACTTCTCTCATAGAATTGACCTTGCCAATTTTCATATTATGACCTTTTTGTATTCTATTATCAAATTCTTCAAATCGTTGCTTGTATATGCTCATATCTGTTACATACTTACCTTGTTTATCTATAAAAGGTTTAAAGTATATAATTCTTACATTTCTCTCTGTTACAGCTCTGTACATAGAATTTATTATCTCTTCTCCATGGTGATGAAGAGGTATCTCATAATCATATCGTTCTTGAACCCAGTCCCATACATTAAAAACTCTTGTAGCATAATACCCACTATCCTCAACTAATTTATTAAGACCTTTTTGATCTATATTTTCTCTTTGGACATTAGTTTCAATCATACCTATTACCATATTTCTATTTTTAAGCTCTTTTTTTAAGTAATCAGTATCATAACCAAAACCTAAAGCTTCTCCACCAGCAAATATTATAGAACTTGGATGAATGTCCTGTTCATCTAAAAATTCAAAATAATATTTTATGCTTTTTTCATCCTCATACTCAGATAAGTATATAGGTCTTGGAAGAACCTCAAGTCCACTAGACTTTATCATATCTATATCTGATTGTAAGAACCCAAGTCCCAAAAACTCAAGCTTAGACCCTTCTAAAACCTTACTCATTCCTACATAATCTCCATGTACATCATAAAGCTTAGTTTCATCATATATGTAATCTTTGTTTTCACCTTTTACTCTTATAGTATTAGAGTCTATAACTTCTACTCTACTAGGTCCTATTTTTCTTTTAAATCCTTCTAATATAAAATCGTATATACTTTCATCTGCACTTACTATTAAATCATACCCATCTATACTAGTTTTTATGTTATATTCTTTTCTGTTTTTTAAGGTATTTATAGTAGATTCATTTAAAGCAACCGTACTTATTTTCATATCCTTAAACTCATCTAAAAAATACTTTAAATCCTTATCACTTTCATCTTGCATCTTAATCACTTGATCATAATCAAGAACAATCTCAACATTTTTGTATTCGTTTTCAATACCATTTCTTTGAAACACTAGCACACTAGAAAATAGTATAGCTATGATTAGAAATATACTAAATAGTCTATTTACCTTCAAGTTCATTCCTCCTCCACTTTTGACAAGAAAATAAGGGGTATTAATCCCCTTTAGATTATTTTACTTCATATCCTCCTTTTACCATGAATATGCAGTTTGTCTTTGCTACAATACCTCTTCCATCTGATCTTGGCACCATTAAAAGATGGTTTGCCGGAACATCATATCCTCCTCTTAAATCTATCCCCTGAGTTAAATCAGCTATTCCACCAAGTTCTGAATCTATTATAGATCCTTCACCGCCTCTTAATATTATCTCACTTCCTGATTCTAATATTATACTTTGTCCCGCTTCAATCTGTACTATCTCTAATTCATTAGAAGATTTATCTTCTGGCTTAACCTCTGTGTCTGGTTTCTGCTTGTTTGTATTTATATTTTCAATAACCTCAGTTACATTTTTTGCAAGTTCATCAATTTTCATATCAACATAAGATTTAGTTACAACAGGGTCCCCACTTGATCCCGGTTCATAACCAGAGGCCTTAACTATGTATGTAGATGTTACAATAATTGAACATGATAAAATAGATATCACAACTTTGTTCCTAATTAAATCCTTAAGCATAAACTTTTCCCTCCAATCCTCATCTAATATCCATTATTACAAAATTCGTTAAATAAATCAACAAAAATTCGCTCCATATCAACGAGTCGTAACAGGCTTAGTTGCTAAAAAAATTATATTTCGCTTATATGCAAAAAAAAAGAGCCGTTATCAGCTCACTAAATCTCAAACAATCCTAAACTTATTTGAAGACCCTCGTCTACTTTTTTCATCATATCATTATCAAAACTTCCTATTTTTTCTCTCAATCTTTTTTTGTCTATGGTTCTTACCTGCTCAAGTAATACTACTGAGTCTCTATTAAGTCCGTAATCATTTGCATTAATTTCAATATGAGTCGGTAGTTTTGCTTTGTTAATCTGAGATGTTATGGCTGCAATTATAACTGTTGGGCTATATTTGTTTCCTATATCATTTTGAATGATCAATACGGGTCTTACTCCCCCTTGTTCAGACCCTATTACGGGACTTAGGTCACCGTAAAATATGTCACCTCGTTTAATCTCTAAATTATTATTCACCTTCTGCTATCTTCCCTTCATACCCCGTCAAAGAAGACATATCCATGCTAAGACCCATTTCTGCTAAAGCTAAGTTTATAACTCCCATTTCTCTATAACCTTTTATCATAGATTCTCTAGTTCGAACTTTTCTTTTTTCTCTCAAATAGAGGTTCATAGCTTCCTTTATAAATTCTGATCTGTTTTTGTTTTCTA
The DNA here is from genome assembly GCF_934924865.1 of Tepidibacter aestuarii. NCBI lineage: Bacteria > Bacillati > Bacillota > Clostridia > Peptostreptococcales > Peptostreptococcaceae > Tepidibacter > Tepidibacter aestuarii. The sequence continues at coordinate 3,148,086 of NZ_OW235315.1, forward strand.
CTTTTACTATTTTATCCACTTCTGAAAGTAAGTTATTTGGCAAACTTACAACGATTTTCTTCTTACCCATACAACTAGACACAAAACCGCCTCCCAAAGTTAATTACACTTCTATTTTATCAGATAATCTAGTATGTGTAAAACTCTATTTCCTTCCAAATACACCCTTGGTATTCTTCTAGAAATCATGCATAGGACTTCATAATTTATAGTATTTAAAGAATCAGCAATTCTCTCTATTTTAATATCTGCATCTTCTCCAAATATCTTTACTTCATCTCCTATACTTACATCTAGTCCGTTTATTTGAAGCATACATTGGTCCATGCATATTCTTCCAATTACAGGTGCTAGCTTATCTTTTATCTTCATATTTGCATTTTCATTTAGCATTCTTGTAAAACCATCTGCATACCCAATAGGAATAGTCGCTATTTTTGTAAAGTCACTTGTTCTATACTTTTGACCATAGCTTATTCCTGTATCAGGTACTACAGTTTTAACATTAGATACCGTTGTCTTTAATGTCATAACAGGCTTTAGATCTAACCTATCCTTCATAACATCATCAGAAGGATAATGTCCATAAAGTATTATTCCACTTCTTACCATGTCAAGATGGTACTCAGGACAATCCATTATACCCGCACTATTACATATATGCTTTATTGGGATTTTTATACCTCTATTTTCTAATTTATTTACTATATATGTGAATTTATCAAACTGCATGTTGGTAAAAGTCTTATCCTTTTCATCCGCCATAGCAAAATGACTGTATATACCAACAACATCCAAATTAGAATATCCACATATATTCTCAATAAAGTCTACAGATTCATCATTTATTTGAAATCCTAGTCTAGACATTCCAGTATCTAATTTTATATGTACTCTAGCTTTTTTATTCTTTTGCTCACTAACTTTGTTTAAACTTTGGGCTAGTTCCTTTGAATATATAGTTATATCTATATTGTTTTCTACCGCCAAATCAAAACAATCTTCTTGTATATAACCAAGACATAGTATGGGTAATTCTACATCATTATTCCTGAGTTCTATTGCCTCCTCAAGTGTAGCAATAGCTAAATAATCTACGCCTTCATCTACAAGCGTCTTTGCAATTTGTACAGATCCATGTCCATAAGCATTAGCTTTAATAACTCCGCATATCTTTGTGTCTTCTTTGAGTAATTTTTTTATGTTTCTATAGTTTTGCTTTAAATTGCCTATATTTATTTCTGCCCAAGTAGGTCTTGTTTTATAACTCAATATTACTTCCCCCTTCAATTTAATCCCCGTTGTACTTAAATTCCTTATAATTAACAACAAATCTTTTCTTCAAGTTAACATCCATTATCTCTAACTTATTAGGCTTTAATGTTTTTTTGTCAACGTAAACCTTTTGTTTATTAAAATAAAAAGAAGAACCAGGTATATTAGTTTCTAAAATCAAGAAATATTTATCGGAACTTATCTTTAAATTCTCATTTTCATAAATATTTTTTAAAAAATCTCCTACAAATAGATATCTATTTTCTATACCTCTATGGGTGAATTTTAATTCATCCTTAAATTTTGGATTTTTTATTATAATCTTATCACCATCATAAATAGTTATTTTTCCTTTTATATTACTAGGATTTAATGTTTCGAGCTTGTAATAGTTTGGGCTTTTAAAATAGTGACTTGCTTCATACTCTTTTATAGATTTATTACCGCATACGCTTATAGTTGCTATACATGAATACGAATCTAATTTATTTATCTTCTTTTGAAATTTATAATACACTTCTTCATCTGTGGACTCCCTACATCCTGTAAAACTAATACCTATTAGTATAATTACAAGGATAGATAAGATCCACTTTTTCACAAAATCCCCCCTTATATTTAATTGTACATAGCTTTTATAAGATCATATCTACATATAATCCCCTTAATATAATTATTATCATCAACAACAGGTACCCTATTTATAGATCTCTTTATCATCTCATTTGCAACATATTCAACACTATCATCTTCTCTAACAGTCATAACTTCCTTTGACATTATATCAGATGCCTTATAGGCTGCTATCTTTCTAATGTCCTCTTCTACCTCTTTAAAGCTATCAAAAAATATATAACCTTGGAGTATGTTTATAAAAGATGGTACATTTACATTTTTCTCTTTTTGTATAATATCGGTTTCTGATATTATTCCTACTATCTTGTTTTCCTCATCTACTACAGGAACTCCCCCAATCCTATTCTTTAAGAATATCTCAGCTATTTCCTTTATAGTAGAATCTTGTTTTACGACTACAACATCAGTAGTCATTATATCTTTTGCAGTCATAATCAAACCTCCTTTCTAGTCGTTATAATAGCATTTGCAACTGCATATTCTTTTGAATGAGATATAGACAATAAAATTTCTTTCATTTCTAACTTTTCTGATAATTCGTATAACTTATTATATAATGTTACAACCGGTTTTCCAAGACTATTTCTTAATATTTCTATATCTTTAAAATTATAACCTCTGATGCCAGTTCCAAACGCCTTACTTATAGCCTCTTTTGCAGCAAAATTTCCAGCTATAGTTTGAGCTTTATAATCCTTTTGTTTAAAATACTCGATTTCTTTTTCTGTATAAATCCTTTCTAAAAACTTATTATTTTTATTTATAGCTTTTTTTATTCTCTCTATTTCTATTATATCTATTCCAGTACCTAAAATATTCATAATCCACTCCTAAAAATTTATATTTAATATTTATATATTTTAATCCTTTTATAATAAAAAAACCACTAAATCACATTTAGTGGTTTGAGAATTTTTATTTTAAAAGTTTACCATCTAATTTTTCCATATCTTTATGCCCAAGTATTGCATGTATAAAATGATAAGTACTATTAACCGTTTCTTCTATATCTTCCTTTTGCACTCTAAGATCATCTAGCTCTTTTCTAAGTTTAGCTACCTTAGCGTTTACCTCTGAAAGGTTTGATTCCCCTTTGTTTATTTTTTCGTATGAATGCTTTACAGTTTCTCTCAAAAGTTCTAAATTCTTTTCTTTTATTAGAATAGGCCTGTCCTCTAATTTTTCAAATATCATATCTATACTATTATTTATCTCTTCCATCTCCTGTTTTAATTTATCTAATTCTTGCTCTGCTTTTATATTTTTATTTTCATTTAGCTCATTTGATATATATATTATCTTAGCCATCAACTTAGGCTTTTTTCCCTGCATATCTAAAAGTTGTTTTTCCATAGCTTTTCTCTCTTTTATTAAATCATTTAACTCTTTAACCTTTCTAGATATTGATTCATTTGTTTCCATCTTGATAAGCTCTTTAAATGGCTCATATTGCGTTAATATAGGAACTTTATTCTTTTTTACTATTTTCTCAATTAAATTCATATCTAGTTTATTATTCCCAAATATCATATTTTTCCAACCTTCCTTTATTTAGATACCCTTACAATATTATATCGTCAAAATTAATTTATATTTTATTTATTCAATAAAAATTTACTAAATAAAATATATCAAGTCAATGAATCTATTGAATTATTTTTTAGTGTTTGGAAAAAATAATTTCATGAGGTGATTTTATGAGAAAAATTATAAGTATACTACTATTTTTCGTACTTATTTTAAGCGGGTGCACAAAACAGGAAGAAAAAACATCCGAAAGTACTCTTCCTAAGGAACCAAAAACTTTACAAACACTACAAGATAGTATATTGACTATTATGGCTAAGATAGATTTAATGCCAAGTGTTAACAATGCTATCGAAACCAGAGATAAACTAATAGAAATCTCCTTTCAAAAAGAAAAAGAATTAGCTTCATTAAGCGAGGATAGATTACCAGAGAAAGACAAACTAAAAACGCCTGAAGACATTGAAAAAGATAAAGTTAAACTATCCACCCATATAATGGATACATGCATATATCCATCTCTATTAGTTGAAGATATAGAGAATATAAACAAACTAGAAAAAGATCCGCTAAAATTCAAACTAGAAGAATACTGGCTTGATGTAAACAAGGACTTAGTAGACATTCATAAAGAGTGGAATAACCTTCAAGCTAGTATGAGTACAATTTCTGCTGACCCTGAGCAAATCAAAAATTTTGAAACAAATTTAAACGCACTAACAGATTCAATCGGGCAGTACAATATATTTGATTCGTTAGTATATTGTAATAATATGACTAAGTATTTGTCCTCTTTTAGACAATACTTTAAAACCTTCACAAACAATGATATCAATGTTGCAAAGTATTCTGTAAGAAAAGCCGTATTATTGTGCGATATGGAAAACTACGAAGAAGCATTAACAACAATAAACAATCTCTCAGAACTTTTAAATTCAAAAGCTGAAACTTATTCAAAAGAAAAAGAAAAATTCACAAAACTTAAATATGCAATTCAATCTCTTCAAAAATCAATTGAAAGTAAAAATTTAAAATTAGTACAAATAAACGCACCTATAGTTATATCTAATTTAAATGAGTTCATACAAAAAGGGACTAGTTAAAACTAGTCCCTTTTATTTAGAAGTGTTTATTCTATTAATCGCTTTTTTAAGATCAATTTCAAGAAGATCTATTTCTTTTCCATGAGCAGATTTAATTTTTGCTTCGGCTTCTTCTTTAGCTTTATTAGCTCTTTGTATATCTATTTGATCAGCCCATTCAGCAGCTTCTGTTAATATAGTAGTCTTTTCCTTATCAACTTGGATAAAACCACCTGCAACAGTTGCTTCTTTAAATGAACCATCCTTTTTAAGCTTTAATACACCTATATCTAGTGGCGCTACGTAACTTGCATGATTCTTAAGTATACCAACATCACCGTTTATAGTTCTAACAACTACCATTTCAGCAGTGCCTTCAAAAAACTTTTTATCGGGAGTAACTATTTCTACAGAAAATTCTCCTGCCATGTTTATCTACTCTCCCTTCTTAGCTTTTTCAATTGCCTCTTCTATAGAACCTACATAAAGGAAAGCTGATTCTGGTAAGTTATCATGCTTACCTTCAAGGATTTCTTTAAATCCTCTTACAGTTTCTTTAAGAGGTACATATTTACCTTCCATACCAGTGAACTGTTCAGCAACACTGAATGGTTGAGATAAGAAGTTTTGTATCTTTCTTGCACGAGCAACAGCCATTTTATCTTCATCAGATAATTCATCCATACCAAGTATAGCGATAATATCTTGAAGTTCTTTATATCTTTGAAGAACTGATTGTACTCTACGAGCTACATCATAGTGCTCAGCTCCAACAACATTTGGATCTAGTATTCTAGATGTTGAATCAAGTGGATCAACCGCAGGGTAAATACCACGAGATGCTATATCTCTTGATAAAACTGTCTTAGCATCAAGATGGGCAAATGTTGTAGCTGGTGCCGGGTCAGTTAAGTCATCGGCTGGAACGTATACTGCTTGAACAGATGTGATAGAACCCTTCTTAGTAGATGTTATTCTCTCTTGAAGAGCACCCATCTCTGTAGCTAGTGTTGGTTGGTATCCAACGGCAGATGGCATACGTCCTAATAGCGCAGAAACCTCAGATCCTGCTTGAGTGAAACGGAATATATTATCAACGAATAATAATACGTCTTGTCCTTCTTGATCTCTGAAATACTCAGCCATAGTAAGTCCTGTAAGCGCAACTCTCATTCTCGCTCCAGGTGGCTCATTCATCTGACCGTAAACTAGAGCAGTCTTATCGATAACTCCAGACTCAATCATTTCATTATAAAGGTCATTACCTTCTCTAGTTCTCTCTCCAACTCCAGCAAACACTGAAAGTCCACCATGTTGAGTAGCTATGTTGTTGATAAGCTCCATTATAAGAACTGTCTTACCAACTCCTGCCCCTCCAAACAGACCAATCTTACCACCCTTTGCATAAGGAGCTATAAGGTCAACTACCTTTATTCCTGTTTCAAGAATTTCAGTAGAAGTCTCTTGATCTTCAAAAGAAGGAGCCTCTCTATGTATTGGTAACTTTGGAGAATCAGTTGGAGCAGGCTTGTTATCAACAACCTCTCCAAGTACATTGAATATTCTTCCTAATGTACCTTTTCCAACAGGAACAGATATAGGTGCTCCTGTATCTAAAGCGTCAATACCTCTAACAAGTCCATCCGTTGAACTCATGGCGATACACTTAACAGTGTCATCCCCTATATGTTGAGCTACCTCTGCCACTATTTTGTTTCCATTATATTCTACTTCAATCGCATTTAGTAAGTTTGGTAAGTTTTCACTACTGAACTTTATGTCTAGTACGGGTCCGATAATTTGAACCACTTTACCTATATTCTTTTCTGGCATTTTCATACCTCCTTATTTTAACGCCTCTGAACCTGCAACTATCTCTGATATTTCTTGAGTTATAGATGCTTGTCTTGCTCTATTGTATTTTAATTCTAATTTAGAAATCATCTCGTCTGCATTATCAGTAGCAGATTGCATAGCAGTTCTTCTAGCTCCTTGTTCTGATGCAGAAGATTCAGCTATACCTCCATATATAGATCCTTCCATAAACTTAGGAACTAAATATTCAAGTACCTCTTCTTCTCCTGGATCAAACTCAATCATTTCTCTCTTTGTAATTTCCTTATCTTCTTCAAAAGAAAGAGGAAGTAGCTTTAACACCTCTGGTGTTTGAGTTAAAGTTGATTCAAATTTAGTATACACAAGATATACTTCATCTACTTCTTCCTTTGCATATGCGTCAATTGCAGTAGCTGCAACCTTTCTAGCATCTGCATAAGTTAAGTCTTCAACTCCAGTAAATTTATCTAAAATATTATAGCCTCTTTTGTTAAAGAAATCGACAGACTTTTTCCCAATAGCTATAATACTCTCTTGTTTGTGTTCCATATGATTTATTGCAGTCTTTAAGACGTTTGAGTTGTATCCACCAGCAAGTCCTCTATCTCCTGCTATAACTACATAGCATTTTTTAGACGAGTCTCTTTGCTCTAAAAATATACTTTGAACTCCTTTAGCACTTTTAGCTATCTTTTCTATAGTAGCATAAAGAGTTTCAAAATACGGCTTAGTAGCTTGTGCTTGTTCTTTAGCTCTTTTTAACTTAGCTGATGAAACAAGCTCCATAGCTTTAGTTATCTGCTTAGTGTTACCGACACTCTTAATACGTCTTTTAATATCCTTCATTCCAGCCATATTATTTCACCTCCTGTTTAAAGAGGATTACTCTTCAATTTTAAATCTTTTTTTGAATTCTGTTATGGCACTTTCTAATCCTTCTTTGTAATCTTTTCCATCAAGTATATCTTTACCAACTTGTGGGTAATTCTCATCCATAAACTTATATAATTCTCTTTCAAATCTTCCTATTTCACTAACAGGAATATCAGTTAAGAATTTGTTAGTTACAGCGTATATTATCATAACTTGCTTTTCAACAGGTATTGGATCGTTCTCGCCCTGCTTTAGCATTTCAACGACTCTTTCCCCTTGAGCAAGTCTTGCCTTTGTATCCTCATCAAGGTCTGATCCAAACTGAGCAAACGCTTGAAGTTCTCTATATTGTGAGTAAGCAAGTTTTAATGTACCTGCAACCTTTTTCATAGGTTTAATTTGCGCACTACCTCCAACCCTTGATACTGATATACCAGGGTTAACAGCAGGTCTAACTCCAGAGTTGAAAAGCTCAGTCTCTAGGAATATCTGTCCATCTGTTATAGATATTACGTTTGTAGGTATGTACGCCGAAACGTCTCCTGCTTGAGTTTCAACTATTGGAAGTGCAGTTATAGATCCTCCACCTAACTCATCAGCTAATTTAGCTGCTCTTTCTAGTAATCTTGAATGTAAGTAGAATACATCTCCTGGATATGCCTCACGTCCTGGTGGTCTTCTAAGAAGAAGTGACATTGCACGATAAGCAACCGCATGTTTAGATAAATCATCATAAACTATTAAAACATGTCCACCATTGTACATAAACTCTTCCGCTATTGCACAACCAGCATATGGAGCCATATATTGAAGTGGAGCAAGCTCAGATGCAGTAGCTGATACTATAGTAGTATAATCCATAGCACCATTAGACTCTAATCTATCCATTATTTGAGCAACTGTAGAACGTTTTTGTCCTATTGCTACATATATACACTTAACATTTTTACCTTTTTGGTTGATTATAGTATCTAGAGCAACAGAAGTCTTACCAGTTTGTCTGTCTCCGATGATAAGCTCTCTTTGTCCTCTTCCTATTGGAATCATAGAATCTATTGCTTTAATACCTGTTTGTAAAGGCTCATGAACTGATTTTCTAGATATTATACCAGAAGCTATAGCCTCTATAGGTCTAAACTTATCGCTATTGATAGGTCCTTTACCATCTATAGGTTGTCCTAATGCATTAACAACTCTACCAGATAAAGCCTCTCCTACTGGAACCTCAACTATTCTTCCAGTTCTTTTAACAGTGTCGCCCTCTTTTATATTTTCTTCAGAACCAAGTAAAACGGCTCCTACAGATTCTTCCTCTAAGTTTAATGCCATTCCATAAATCTGACCAGGAAACTCTAAAAGCTCTCCTGCCATACACTTTTCAAGTCCATGAACTCTAGCTATACCATCTCCAACTTGAGTAACTGTACCAACATCAGTCAGTTCTAATTTATTCTCATACTTTTTTATTTGTTCTTTTATAATTGAACTAATTTCTTCCGGTCTTAAATTCATGGGTTTCACCGCCCTTCTACGCTATTATTTGAGATAACTGATCTTTTAATTTTTCTAAACGAGTTTTTATTGTTCCATCTATTTCTTCGTTACCCATTTTAACTAAAACTCCACCTATAACACTCTTATCAACTTCATTTTTAAGTATTATATTCTTGCCTTTAGTTTCAGAAAGTTTTTGCTTAAGATTATTTAAATCTTTTTCACTCATAGGTACTGCTGTTATAGCAACAGCTTCTAAGATGTTATTTTTCTCATTTATCAAAGCGTTATACTCAGTAAATATCTCATCTATAATTCCTATTCTATCCTTATCTATTAAAACTTTTAAAAAGTTCATCATTTCTAAAGAAGTCTTATCCTTATAAATCTTTTCAACTAATGCTTTCTTCTCTTCTTTAGAAATCAAAGGAGCTTTAAGTATTTTTAAAAAGTCTTCATTTTGATCAAAAAGATCTACTATAACCTTTAATTCATCATTTAAATCTGCAGTAGTCCCCTCTGAAATTCCAACTTCGAATAAAGCATTAGCGTATCTACTAGCAACTAATTTTGCCATTTAGCTTCGCCTACCTCTTCTATAAAATCTCCTATCAATTTTTCATGCTTAGCTTCATCTACATCAGTTTCTATAACTTTAGAAGCTGCTAAAATTGCTAGAGATGATATATCATCTTTAAGCTCATTCATAACTTTTTGCTTTTCTCTTTGAATCTCTCTATTAGCTCTTTCTTTTAGTTGAACTGTTTCTTCTTGAGCTGCCTTGATTATTTCATCTGCTCTTTCTTCAGCTCTCTTTGAACCATTCTTAACTATTTCTTGAGCCTCTTCTTTAGCCGAATTTATCTTTGATTCATATTCAGCTTTAAGTTCTTCACCTTTTTTAACTGCTTCCTCTGCATCTTTATAAGAGCCTTCTACTTCAGCAGTTCTCTTTGCCATAAATTCTGTAGTGGGTTTGAATAATAACTTTTTAAGTATTAAATACATTATAAATGTATTTACAAGTTGAAATACAAAATCCCAGTCTAAACTTACAAAGCTTTTGTACATCGTAATCCTCCCTTCTGCTAATTGCTCCACTTTCTTTTATTAGGAGATGATTCCATCTCCTATTTTTATTATCCTAAAAACTTCATTAGTGGATTAGCAAATAAAAGAAGCATTGCTATAACTAGACCATAGATACCAGTTGACTCTGCAACCGCTGCTCCTAAAAGCATAGTCTTTATTATATCTCCTTGTGCTTCTGGTTGCTTTCCAACAGCCTCTGCACCTTTACCTGCTGCAAACCCTTGTCCTATACCTGCTCCTATACCTGCTATCATTGCTAAACCTGCTCCCATAGCTGATCCTGCTAAAACTATCGCTTTTGCCATTTCCATTTTAAATTCCTCCTAATCATTTTTATGTATTTTCTATATAATTCTTTAATCAATAGCACCTGAAACAAAAACCATTGTAAGCATTATAAATATAAATGCTTGAAGTACTCCAGAGAATAAATCAAAATAAATATGAAGTACTGATGGTATACCTACCTGAAGTATTGGTATACCTATACCTATCAAACCACTTAAATACGCAAGTAGTTGATATAAAAGCATCATTATAACCATACCTCCTGTAATATTACCAAAAGGACGAAAACTTAATGATATTGGATTTGCAAGTTCTCCAACTATATTAAGAGGTAACATAGCTGGTATTGGCTCTGCGAACCCTTTTAAATATCCTCCTAAACCTTTGCTCTTAACTCCATTGTATTGGACCATACCAAATGTTATAAGAGCCCAAGCTAAAGTTGTATTAAGATCTGTTGTAGGAGATCTAAGTCCTAATAATCCTATAAGATTGGAACACATAAAGAATAAGAATAAACTTCCTATATAAGGAGCAAATCTCATCTTGTCTTCTCCCATAGTTTGTTTTACTATAGCGTATAATCCATCTACAAGTGATTCCACAAAAACTTGGAATCCTTTTGGAACTTTGTCAAACTTTCTAGTTCCAAAATATGCGAATAATGTAAGCCCGATCATAATAAGCCATGTTGTGGTTACTGTTTCACTAACAGGTATATTAACGCCGGGAATTGTAAACATAATCTTAGGGCCGTTCATATTACGCCTCCTTTCCTTTAATAATTTTTTCTATACCAAATAGATTCACAATCAATATACTAATTTTAGGTAAAAGTAAACCTATTATGGTTCCTATAATATTTATGTATGTCGCTTTTAAAGATATAAGTAGCACTAACGCTGTTATAATAAGTCTCATAATATACCTTGAAAGGACATACCCTTGTGCCTTTCCTGGATTCATATTTACTGCTTTTTCCAAGGCAAGCGACAAAAGTCTAAGATTTAATATTGAAAAAATACTGCCAAATGCAAGTCCACATAGAAGTTCCTTCGAAAACATATCTGTTAAAAAAGCAACGATGACTACAAGGACAAATACTACAACCATCACTTTTATTATGTTAAAAATCATTCCTATTGTCGATTTCAAAGGATCACTTCCTTTTTTTTATAACTGATATAGCTACTTTGTACGCATTTGCAAAGCCTGCTCCAATTCCTATCAAAACCAATATGATAAAAAAAATAGGCCCTGTACTGAATTTTCTGTCGATTAAACTTCCTAGATAACCACATATAAGAATTGGGGCTAACATGTATATACCTATTTGAGATACTAAGCTTAAGTAAACTACAGCTTCAAACCACTTATTTTTTTTACTCATAGTTTTATTCCCCTATACCTGGTCGATTTTTGTTAATTTTAAAACTATTATGTGTAATAATGTTCATTTATAATACCTTTTAACCAAGATTATATACTATAAATGCCACATTTTTCAATGAAAACATTTTCCTTATTTCATAAATCTAAATTTTGAGTATATTTGGGATAAAATCCGCCCATATATATATTATATATTCCAGCGGATTAAAAATCAAATTTAATGAAATCTTTTTCCCAAGTCAAATTCAAGCATTTTTGATTATTAACTTAAAAATTCTTCGTTTTTTCTAGGTTTCCTCCATAATTCGCTATTAAATGCTCAATTATTCTATTACAAGCTTTACCATCACCGTATGGATTTACTGCATTTGACATTTTAGAGTATTCTTGTTCATTTCTTATTAACAGATTTGTCGATTTATAAACTTCTTCCTCATCAACGCCTACAACTCTTGCAGTTCCAGCTTCTACAGCTTCTGGTCTTTCAGTTTCACATCTTAGAACCAAAACAGGCTTTCCAATAGCTGGAGCTTCTTCTTGTATCCCTCCAGAATCAGTAAGTATTACATCTACTTTATTCATTAGGTTTGCAAAAGGTTCATAATCAAGAGGTTCTATAAGGTGTATCTTATCCATATCTCCCATTATAGATTTTGCACAATCTCTAACTTTAGGATTTAAGTGCATAGGGAATATAACCTCTACGTTTTCATTATCTTGAACCACTCTTTTAATAGCTTTAAATATATCCTCCATAGGCTTGCCCCAATTTTCTCTTCTATGACAAGTTAGAAGTATAACCTTATTATTATCATAATCTATATCATCTATATCTTTATTGTTGAATTTATAATCTTCATCTATTACAGATAAAAGTGCATCTATAACAGTGTTTCCAGTTACACATATTTTATCCTCATCTATATTCTCTTTTAGTAGATTCTCTTTGTTTCCAATAGTAGGTGCAAAGTGAATAGACGAGATCATTCCTGTAAGCTTTCTGTTCATTTCTTCAGGGTATGGAGAGTATATATTACCACTTCTAAGTCCAGCCTCTACATGTCCAACTGGCACTTTATTATAAAAAGCTGCTAAAGAAGCAGAAAAAGTAGTTGTAGTATCTCCATGAACCAGTAGGATATCAGGTCTATCATTAGCTATTACGCTTTCAAGCTCCTTTAAAACTCTATTAGTAACATCTGTTATAGTTTGACCGTGCTTCATAATATTTAAGTCATACTTAGGCTCTATATCAAATATTTCAAGTACTCTATCTAACATTTCTCTATGCTGTGCAGTTACACAAACTATAGACTCTATTCTTTCATTTTGCTCCATTTTTTTAACTAAAGGAGCCATTTTTATAGCTTCTGGTCTTGTTCCAAATACAGTCATAACTTTTATTTTGTTCATTGTAAATCCCCCTATTTCAGTTCACTATCTTCTGGTGATAAAAGCTTTAATCTAACTATTCCGTAGTATATAAAAAGTGCGTCTAACATAAGTATAATAGTTGATTCAAATAAATTACTCTCAGATATTAAAACCGCACTAACACCCAAGAATAAGCTTATTCCATAAAGTATAAGGACAGTTTTCTTTTGAGATAATCCTTTGCTCAAAAGCCTATGGTGAAGGTGTCCCTTATCAGCCTGCATTATAGGTTTTCCACTCAGCTTTCTTCTTATTATCGCAAATGTAGTATCAAATATAGGTATTCCAAGAGCAAGTACCGGTATAAATATTGCAAGAGCTGCTGCTGATTTTATAGCCCCTTGTATAGATACAACAGCTAATATATATCCTAAGAATAAAGAGCCAGTATCTCCCATAAATATTTTAGCTGGATTGAAATTGTAAGGTAAAAATCCAATAGCAGACCCCGCTAAGCAGATCAACAGTACAGCTGCTGTTTGCTGATCATTAGCAAAAGCTACAAAAGCAAGTGTAATAGCAGCTATTGCAGATACTCCTGCCGCAAGTCCATCTAATCCATCTATTAAGTTAACAGTATTAGTTATACCAACTATCCAAAATATAGTGGCAGGGACAGATAATATTAAGCTAAGTTGAGTTATTCCACTTTGAGTAAACGGATTTGTAACCCATTCAACTCTAACTCCGCAAGTAACAACTATTACGGCAGCTGTTATCTGACCTAAAAGTTTAGTTTTGGCTCCTATTTCATTTAAATCATCAATTATACCCATACAAACTATAACAAGACTTCCAAGTAGTATTCCTATTATTTCCTTATCTATATCTACAATAAAAATACTAGTTAGGAAAAATCCAAAAAATATCGCAATCCCACCAAGCCTTGGTATAGGATCTTTATGTACTCTTCTATCATCCTTTGGTATATCTATAGCTCCTATTCTATGTGCAAGCTTAATAGCAAGCGGCGTTGAAAAATAAGATATTCCAAACGATAAAATAATCGCAATAATAATCTGACTCATATTTTCACCTCTTTAAATATTTTAATATCCCATATCATTACTTAGGGAATCATCATTTTCTATCCATTCATTTACGTGTATAATTCTAAAACTTTGATTAGTTTCCCTTATTATTACTTTTTCTATACCAGAATTTAATATAAGCCTTTTACACATAGTACATGAATTGGCATTTTTTACAAGTTCTTTAGTCTTCATATCTTTTCCAACTAAATAAAGAACTGATCCAATCATATCTCTTCTACTAGCAGATATAATACAGTTAGCTTCAGCATGAACACTTCTACACTTTTCATAGTTTTGACCCCTTGGAATATTCATCTTTTCCCTTAAACAATATCCCATATCACTACAATTTTTTCTCCCCCTAGGAGCTCCAGTATACCCTGTAGATATTATCTCATCATTCTTGACAATAATAGCTCCATAATTACGTCTAAGGCATGTTCCTCTTTCAAGAACTGATCTTGCTATATCTAAATAATAGTTATGTTTATCTCTTCTCTCCATAAATTTTCCTCCATTACTTTAAAACTAAAATTCTAACCAAGCTATCTCCATTATATTATGTATATAAACTATACACAAGTTAATTCATAATTCTACAGGAATAAATGTAAATAATTTCTATAAAATATACACTTTAGTTTTGCATATTATTTTTTTCAAATCATAAAAATAAAGATTTCAAAATACTCTTTTTTGTTTATTTTCTATTATTAAAATGAATACTTATGCATCTATATTGAATAATAAAACTTCTTGTATTTTAAAAATATTTTTATAAAAAAAGAGTGTGCCATATGACACACTCAAAGTATTACTTAGTACCGTATAATCTATCTCCAGCATCTCCAAGACCTGGAACTATATATCCGTGATCATTTAATTTTTCATCAATAGACGCTACATATATATCTACATCCGGGTGACATCTTTCAACTTCTGCTATACCTTCTGGGCAAGCCACTAGGTTTACAAGCTTAATGTATTTAGCGCCTCTCTTCTTTAAAACATCAATAGCAGCAACTGCAGAACCACCTGTAGCAAGCATAGGATCTACTACTATAAATTCTCTCTCCTCTATATCAGCAGGAAACTTTGAGTAGTACTCAACTGGCTTTAAAGTTTCCGGATCTCTGTAAAGACCTACATGTCCAACCTTAGCTGCTGGAACTAACTCAAGTATTCCATCTACCATTCCAAGACCAGCTCTTAATATAGGTATTATTCCTAATTTCTTTCCTGATATAACCTTAGACTTAGTTTTTGTAACTGGAGTTTCAATTTCAACCTCTTCTAAAGCTAAATCTCTTGTTACTTCGTATCCCATAAGCATAGAAACTTCTTTTACTAATTGTCTAAAATCCTTAGAACCCGTATTCTTATCTCTTATAAGAGTTAACTTATGTTGTATTAATGGATGATTCATCATAACTACTTTTGACATTTAATTTGCCTCCCTTTAAAAATCTATTTAGAATATTTTTTTTCTATTTCTGTTATCTTATCAACTCTTCTTTGATGTCTATCGCCTTCAAACTCAGTGCTAACCCATGCATCTATTATCTCAAGAGCCAGTCCTCTTCCAACTACTCTCTCTCCTAAAGATATCATGTTAGCATTATTGTGAGCCTTAGACATTTTAGCTGAGAAAGTATCAGAAACAACAGCACATCTTATTCCTGGCACCTTATTAGCTGCTAAAGATATCCCTATTCCTGTTCCACAGCAAAGTATTCCTTCTTCAACCTCACCACTCATTACAGCCTCAGCAACTTTAACTCCATAATCTGGATAGTCAACAGAATCCAATGAGTCAGTTCCAAAATCAACAATTTCATATTCACCTTGTAGGTGCTTTTTAATCTCTTCCTTTAAATTGTATCCTCCATGGTCACTTGCAATTCCTATTTTCTTCACTTACGTTCACCTCCAAATTAATTTTAAAGCCTTTTTAATCGAATTAATTACAAACCTAATAGTATTTCGACATAAATTCTTATATTCCTTCTTTTTATTTTAATTTTTTTATGTTTTTTTATTTTTTCTTTTAAATCTTATCTATTATTTTTAATGCTTTTATCTTTTTTATTTTCTTATCTCTTTAAATTTGTATAGACTGAAGATTTTTATGTTGCTCTGTATATTCATTTTAATCCCAATACTAAAAATGATGCTCATCAAAATGTTAGCTACTTTTTGGTTAATATTTTACTATATAACTTAGATTGAGACGTTTAAATATACATAAAAAAAGTTCGTTGTCCGATCAACGGGAAGTTCAGAACTTTTAGGATATTTAATAAGGCTTAATCTATAGTTATATTTAAATATTAACCTAAGTAGCGGTATTTTTATGAGTATCATTTTTCGCTTAAACGCATAAATCATCAAACTAAAACCTATACAAATTTATACCCCGCCGCCTTTGTTAGACGATTCATTATAGCTTGCCCAATTCCACCCTTCTCAAACTCTTCAGAATATATAATATCCACACCTTTTTTATCCATTTCTCTCAAAGTTTTGAATAAGCTATAAGCTACTCCATTTAAATCATCTCCAAGACCTATAACTTCACCTTTATACTTATCTTTATTTTTATTTATACACATAATCCCCACTTTTTTACCTTCTTTAACTTTTTCATCAACTAATCTGTTGATTTTATCCACATAATCCCCATCATCTTTTTTAACAATAAATACCTCTGCATTTGGAGCATAGTGAGTATATTTCATACCAGGTGCCTTTGCAATTATATTCTCGTTTTTTTCAAGTATTGCAGGATCAATAACAACTTTTCCTAAAACCTCACTTAATTCTTCAAGAGTTACTCCACCCGGTCTTAATACCATAGGTATGTCCCCAGTTAAATCAAGAACTGTAGATTCAAGTCCAACATTTGAATCTCCTCCAAGTATAATACCATCAACTCTACCATTCATCTCTTCATATACATTCTCCTCATCAGTAGGAGATGGTCTTCCGGATATATTTGCAGATGGACCTGCAACACATACTCCACTCTCCTTTATAAGGGATAGAGCTATAGGATGAGACGGCATTCTAACCGCAACGGTATCTAAGTTTCCGCTAGTAATAGCTGGCACTATATCCTTCTTTTTTAATACTATTGTTATAGGTCCCGGCCAGAACTTATCCATAACCTTATAAGCTCTCTCATCTATATCAGCAGCAATTTCATGAATCTTTTCTTTATCAGCAATATGAACTATCAAAGGATTGTCACTCGGTCTTCCTTTAGCTTCATATATCTTCTTAGCTGCTTTTTCATTAAGTGCATCAGCGCCTAATCCATAAACTGTTTCAGTTGGAAATATAACAGTTCCGCCGTCTCTTAAAATCTTTCCAAATTCCTGTATTTTATCTATATCAATATTATCCTTATCCATTTTGCAAACCAAAGTCTTTTTCAACTATCTCACCTCATCATAAGTATCAAAATATACTAACCATCAAAATTCCCAATAAAAACCCTGTTATAGTGTATATAGTTTTTGAATTAGGAAAAATCTCTTCTATAGTAACATAAAGCATCGTTCCAGATGCTATTGCCAAGAAAAAACCTACAAATCCATGAAATACCTCTCCAAAATAGGCACCTATATAGCTGCCTATTCCCATTGGAATACCAGCGAGTATAGTAAATAGCATAACCTTTACTATATTCATTCTTCCTTTTATAAGGCTTAACGCCATGGCAATCCCCTCAGGAACATTATGTATACCTATTACTATTACCAAAGTAATCCCAAGTGATTCTTTTAAACTAAAGGATGATCCTATAGCAAGCCCTTCAGGGAAATTATGTAATAAAACACTAAAAAATATAAGATATCCAGTCTTCAACATACCTTCAAAATGAGTAAACTGCTTTATAATCATGCTGACAAAAACACCTACAAAGGTAAAAATTATAGCTAAATTAACACCTATTGAATCCATAGCCTCAGTCAATAAATCAAAGGTAACTACAGACAACATGATGCCTCCTGCAAGACCCATAAACATACTTAAGTATCTATCAGCCTTATTCCTAAATATAAAAGCTATAACTCCACCAATAAAAGTACCAATAACCCCACACAAAAAACCAAGCAAAGTAATTTTAAGCAAAGCTACCCCCCCAAACCATCTAATGCAACCATAAAAATTAATAATAATTTTCAGTTAGACACTCAATAAGTTTTATGAAAATTATGCTTAAAATATTCTTTTCTTAGAAAAAAAGCCCTAATATTATTCATAAGAATAACATAGGACTAATATTTTAGTTATTTACAGCCTTTAATTTTTCAGCTTGGTCAACAGTTATAAGTGAATCTATCATCTCATCTAATTGTCCCTCTATAAAACTATCTAACTTGTATAAAGTTAAGTTTATTCTATGATCAGTAATTCTTCCTTGAGGGAAGTTGTAAGTTCTAATTCTCTCAGATCTATCTCCAGTTCCAACCTGACTCTTTCTTTCAGCTGCTATTTCTTTATGTTGTTCAGCTTGTGCCTTATCAAACAATCTAGCCTTTAATACCTTAAGTGCCTTTTCCTTATTCTTAAGCTGACTCTTTCCATCCTGACATGATACAACCTCTCCTGTTGGAAGATGCGTTATTCTTACAGCAGAATCGGTAGTATTAACACTCTGTCCACCGTTTCCTGAAGAACGGAAAACATCTATTCTTAAGTCATTAGGATTGATTTCTACTTCAACATCATCAACTTCTGGTAAAACCGCAACAGTAGCAGTAGATGTATGTATTCTACCACCTGATTCTGTAGCTGGTATTCTTTGAACTCTGTGAACTCCAGACTCATACTTAAGTCTTGAATATGCTCCTTTTCCCTTTATAGAGAAAGAAACCTCTTTGTATCCACCTACACCAGTTTCATTACTACTCATTAATTCTACTTTCCATCTTCTTGATTCTGCATATCTACAATACATTCTAAATAAAGTTCCAGCAAAAAGTGCAGCTTCATCTCCACCAGCTCCACCTCTTATCTCAACGATAACATCCTTTTCATCATTAGGATCTTTAGGAACAAGTAAAAGCTTAAGCTCATCTTGTATGCTAGGTAAGTTATCTTCAAGCTCAGATAATTCCATCTTAGCAAGTTCTCTCAACTCTTCATCAGATTCTTCTTGAAGTATTTGCTTTGATTCTTCAATTCCCGCAATAGCTTCCTTATATTCTCTATACTTCATAACTATAGGTTCTATTTCCGCATGCTCTTTAATATATTTTTGCCATTCAGATTGTCTGTTAATTACTTCAGGATCACCAATCTTTTGAGTTAAATCTTTATACTTATCTTCTATAATTTCAACTTTATCAAACATAAGTTTTCCACCTCTCTCAGTATATCAATTTTTCATTATATCAAATTTTTGTCCCTATAACAACCCTTTCTATAGAAGCCAAATCTTCTAATATCCTTATATCACCGTATCCATTTTGTATCATTATTTTTTTTACATCCTCAGCTTGATCATATCCCACTTCATAACCTAAGATTCCATTATCCTTTATAAATTTAATAGAATCCTGAGTTATATTTCTATAAAAATCAAGTCCATCTTCTCCTCCATCAAGAGCTAAAGAAGGTTCATAGTCCTTAACATCTACCTCAAGACCAGATATATCAGCGCGTCTTATATAAGGAGGATTGGATACTATTATATCAAATTTAACATCTTCATTCTCAAGTGCTGAAAATACATTCGACTTTAAGAAAGTTATCTTATCTTCTACCTCATTATTCTTAGCATTAATACTTCCAACCTCAAGAGCATCATCTGATATATCAAGAGAATATACCTTTGAACCGTTTATATACTTAGCTAAAGATACACTTATAGCACCAGAGCCTGTTCCTATATCAACTATCAAAGGATTATCTATTTTTTTAGCCTGCTCTATGATATCTTCAACCAACACTTCTGTATCTGGTCTTGGAATCAATACGCCCTCTTTAACAAAGAAATCAAGCCCCATAAACTCTTTCTTCCCTATAATATAAGCCATAGGTCTTCCTTTTCTTCTTTGCTTTAAAAGAGCTTCAATCCTATTTTCGTTCTTTTTAGAAATCTCTTCATCTAAATTAAGATGTATATAAAGTCTAGTTACATCAAGTACCTTACACATAGCAAGTTCAACATCAAGCTTTGCAGTAGTACTGTTGCTAAGCTCTCTTACCCACTTTTTCATCATCTGTCTTATAGTCATTCTTTTCCACCTCTTCTTCAAGTGCAGCCTTTAGAGCACATAGCGCTACCTCTAACTGCTCATCATCTGGTTCTCTAGTCGTAATTTTTTGAAGCATCATTCCAGGTAATGAAATAATTCTTACAAATACATTATCGTACTTTCCAGCAATTTTTATAATCTCATATGATATACCAGCTACAATAGGTATACATACTAATCTACTTAAAATTCTTACTAACGGATTTGGCCACCCAAATAAAAAGTATATAAGCATAGATACAATCATAACTATGAACATAAAATTCGTCCCACATCTTGGATGAAGAGTCGAAAATTTTCTTGCATTTTCTACAGTTAGATCAAGACCCTCCTCATAACAATAAATAGATTTATGCTCTGCTCCATGATATTGAAACACTCTTCTTATATCCTCGTTTAAAGATATAATCGAAACATACGCTAAAAATACTCCAATTCTAACTAATCCCTCTACAAAATTTAAAATCATCACATTATCAGTAACTTTCTTTAATATACCACCTAAAAAAGTAGGTAATAATATGAACAATAAAATAGAAAATACTAAAGCTATGAACATAGAAAAATATATCAATATATCATTAGTCTTATCCTTAAACTTATCTTCTAAGAACTTTTCAAATTTAGAAGGTTCAACTTCTTCCTCTTCGTCAAAAAACTGAGCAGAAAAATTAAGAGCCTTAATCCCTTCAACCATAGTTTCAAGAAGTATAAATCCACCTCTTAAAAATGGTATCTTGTTAAATCCCTTATCAATAACCCAGCTTTTAATATTCTTTTTATCTATCTCAATATCTCCATCTGATTTTCTAACAGCCACAGCTATCTTATTTTGGTTCTTCATCATAACGCCTTCCATTACAGCTTGTCCTCCGACAGTACTTTTACTCATAGGCTCATCTCCTTTCCAATATATATTATCATAAAAATATAAAATTCGCACATATTCGTGAAACCTATGAATTAATTCTTTAAAGGTTTTATTGTTTAAAATAGTTAATACTTCAGCTCTTTTATAAACGCTATCTATAGATTGAGACTTATATAATTTTATTATGCATAAAAGATTTTTTATTATAAATATTTTTTTAGTCCACACAAACGCTGAAGAGCTACATAAAAAATGACGCTCATTAAAATATTAGCTACTTTTCGGTCAACATTTTTCTATAAAACTTAGATTACGGCGTTTAAATATGCGCTAAGAAACTTCTTTGTTTGACGATAACGAATTTAAGAAGTTTTAGAATATTTAATAAGACGTAATCTTTAGTTTTATAAAAATGATGACTAAGTAGCGGTATTTCAATGAGCGTCATTTTTTGCTTAATAGCCGAATCTATGCATTAACAGTTTTCATTCTCTCATTTACAAGAGCTGCTATTTCTGAGTTCTCATTCTTAAGATCCATCAAATACATAAAAACAGAACCCTTATACGGGATATTCTTCTTTATAACCGTATTTTCAAGACATTTTCTAAGAATAGCTATAATACAATCCTCATTATGATTTTCTTGACAATTCTTGCAATGAGCACAAGTATTAGCTATACCGGAGCATATTAAATCTTCTCCATAATATTTAACATCATTCTTTGGAATCATGCTAGATGCACCCTCTATTTGTATAACACCTTTAAGCTTTGAAAATTCCAATAATTTTTTAGAATATCCAATCAAACATTTTTTATTATTACAATTTTCAGTATTGTAAAGTGGACATTCCTCACATATATTATTCAATATTTCTATAGTATCTAAAATATCACTCATGCAAATTTTCCCCCTATTAAGTATAATAAAGCGAAGCTTAATTCTAACCTATTGCTCTATTATATAAAAGCTAAAAATTCTTCATCAACATGTTGTTTTTTATTTTCCTCAATATCTTTGTTTACAAATTTTTCAATTCCTATTCTATTTATAGTTCTAAAGATTCTTTCTTTTTTATTGCCCTCTTTTATATAAACATCAAGTACATGTTTTAAAGCAGCCTTCACATTCTCTCTAGATATATTGTTGTATATCTTTGTAGCATGTATAGGCTTAACAGTCGCTCCTCTACCTCCTATGTAAACATCAAACTTGTCTTTTCCTTTAGTTATAACTCCGAAATCTGCACATAAAGGATCGGTACAACCCCTTGGACATCCAGCTACCGCTATTTTAAAATCATGCGGAGTCTCGATCCCAAAGTATTCATTTTCAAGCTCTATTCCTAAATTAAGAGCTGTATCAAGTTGTCTTTTGCAAAGTCCTTCTCCTGCACTACAACCTTTAACATTTCTAACCTGAGCACCAAAATTACCTATCTTAAATCCAAACTCAGGTGCTACTTTTTCAACCTCTTGTAATTGCTCTAAACTTCCAACAACAACTAGTGTCTGTCTACTAGATAGTTTTACAACAGGAACCCCCATCTCTTTTAACTGACAAGATAAATCACATAAACTCTCAACACTTATAACTCCACAATTAGAAACAAGTACAAGTGCAAAAGATCCATTAATTTGTTCAAACACAGCTTTAGCCATAATTTTCCTCCTCCAATCAGTTAGTATTATACCATTATTTTATATAATCTTTAAATATGATATTTGTTGCAATACTCATTTTATGTATCCTATCTAATAATTCGCTTAATTTTTTTCAAAAAAATACATATAGGATATAACCCTATATGTATAATAATTTAATCATCTTCTTTTATAATTACATGACATTTTCTGCATCTTGCTTCGTAACTTTCTGTAGCTCCAACCAATATTATTGGATCATCGTATTTAGCAGGTTGTCCATTTATTAATCTCTGAGTTCTATGTGCAGGGTTTCCACAAACCATACATACAGCTTGAAGTTTCTCTACAAATTCAGCTACAGCTAAGAGCCTTGGCGTAGGACCAAAAGGCTCTCCCCTAAAGTCCATATCAAGTCCAGCTGTTATTACTCTTATCCCTTTATCTGCAAGGTCAAGAGCAATATCAACAACTTCATCTTCAAAGAATTGAACCTCATCAATACCAACAACTTGTGTATCTGAATCTATATGATTGTAAATTTCTTTTGCACTCTTTATAGGAATAGCAGTAACGCTTGACCCATTATGAGATACAACATCTTCATTACTATATCTATTGTCTATAGCTGGCTTGAATGCTACTACATTCTGCTTTGCTATCTTTGATCTTTTAAGTATTCTTATAAGTTCTTCACTTTTTCCACTATACATAGGGCCAATAACTACTTCTATGTATCCATGATGTACAGGTCTATACATAAAAATCTCCTCCAAAGAAAAATTCGTCTAATGCTACGCATTGACTCATGTCGCCAACGAGTCCTATGGACTCCGTTGCTCAAAATAGTTGAGACTATAGTACTTTCATCAATGTTATACACAAGTTGAAAATATTATAATTTCCTATAGAGTAATCAATTCGCTTCATGCTAATGCACAGCTTAAATTAGTTGCAAATTTACTTTTTCGACCAACATTATTCATATATTTAAATTTATATTATATCTTATATAAATAAAATAGAGGCTGGATTAACCAACCTCCACTATTAACCAATGTTGAATTTTTTCTTGAACTTGTCGATTCTTCCACCTTTTTCAATGTTCTTTTGCTTTCCAGTGTAGAATGGGTGACAATCTGAACAAATCTCTACTCTTATTTCATCTTGAGTTGATCCTGCTTTGAATGTATTACCACATGCACAATGTACAGTTACTTCTTCATATTTTGGTTGTATATCTTTTCTCATCTTTTTCACCTCTTTCAGCTTTTTGATTATGTTAATTTTATTTTCTTATCAATATTCAACTCTTACATTATATCATATGACTATTTTCTCTTCAAGATTAAATGTTCTTATTTACTAAATTTACAAATTCATTATTATTTTTTGTTTGTTTTAAGAATTTTATCATCTTTTCCGTATACTCCTGAGTATTGTTTCCAATCGATTTTCTAATCTTCCAAAGAAGACTCATCTCTTCACTAGTAAGAAGTAATTCTTCTTTTCTAGTTCCAGATTTCGCTATATCAACCGCTGGGAATATTCTCTTTTGAGCAAGCTTTCTATCTAAATGAACTTCCATATTTCCAGTTCCTTTAAATTCTTCAAATATAACATCATCCATTCTAGATCCTGTTTCAACTAAAGCTGTTGCAAGTATAGTTAACGATCCACCCTGTCTTATATTCCTAGCTGCTCCAAAGAATTTTTTAGGTCCATGAAGCGCTCCAGGATCAAGTCCTCCAGATAAAGTTCTTCCTGTTGGCGGTATTGTTAAGTTATAAGCTCTTGCAAGTCTTGTAATACTATCAAGAAGTATTACAACATCTCTTCCATGCTCAACAAGTCTTTGTGCTCTATTAAGTACCATTTCAGCTACTTTTATATGATGAGATGGTAATTCATCAAAAGTTGAATATATAACATCACCTTTTATAGATTCCTGCATATCAGTAACTTCCTCAGGTCTTTCATCTATTAAAAGCACTATAAGTTCAACATCTGGATAATTAGTAGATATACTGTTAGCTATGTTTTTAAGGAGTATAGTCTTTCCGGCTTTAGGAGGAGCTACAACAAGTCCTCTTTGTCCCATACCTATAGGTGCTATTAAATCTATTAGCCTTGTAGCTATTTGATGCTGCTCGTTTTGAAGATTAATTCTAACATCAGGATATATAGGTGTTAATTTTTCAAAAGAAGGTCTTCTTATACTCTTTTCAGGATTTTCATTATTTATCTTTTGAACATAAAGTAATGCTCTAAACTTTTCACCGCTCTTTGGAGGTCTAGTAATACCCATTACCTTATCTCCCGTTTTCATGTTAAATCTTCTTATTTGAGATGGTGATATGTAAACATCTTGTCCTGTTGAAAGATAGTTTGAGCCTCTCAAAAAACCATATCCATCAGGTAGTATTTCCAAAACTCCATGTGCTATATCTTGTTTTTGATCATTTCTCAACTCATTTATTACCTTCTTAGGAATATGATTATCTTGAACTTTTAACTCTTCTATCTTATTTTCAATTTTATTCTTTTTTTCGGTTTCATTCTTTTTTTCAACATCACTATTTTTTTCATTTTTATCTATATCAAGTATCATATTTATAAGTTCAAGTTTTTTGTATTTAGTTGCAGATTTTATGTTCAGTTCTTTAGCAATTTCTCTAAGCTGTGCTATGGTTTTACTTTTTAATTCTTCTTGGTTCAATAGGTATCCCTCCAAATATAAAACGTTTAATTTAACCTCGGGAAAATAAGATGTGAATATAGAAGTGAAAATCTAATAAGGTAATATTACCACTGTTATATTGCAAGGTCAAGAGAAAAAAAACAGCTTGATTTTAGCGTATTCTTAATGGACATAATTAGTCCTATGGGCTCAGTTGCTTAAAACAGTTGCTACTCCTATTCATTCGTTAATTGCATGCATAAATTAGATGTGTTGTAATTCCCTTACATATAAAAAAGAGAGATAAAATCTCTCTTTATATGTATATCCATATGCTTATTTTTTATACCTACTTTGCATAACTAGGTTTTGTATCCAATTTATGTATAGCTTCTATAAATCTTATAGTTCCAGTTTCCGATCTCATTACTACAGAATGTGTATGAGCAGTTTTGTTACCTTTATATATAACTCCCTTTAAAAAGTCGCCATCAGTTATACCAGTAGCTGCAAAATAAACTTCATTTCCTTTTACTAAGTCTTCCATAGTAAGTATTTTTTTATGGTCAATTCCCATATCTAAGCATCTTTGTTCTTCTTGTTTTTCAAAAGGAACAAGTCTACCTTGGAAATCTCCTCCCATACATTTAAGCGCTGCTGCTGCTAGTACTCCTTCTGGAGCACCTCCTATTCCTACCATCATATCTATTCCTGTGTCATCAAAACAAGTAGCCATGGCAGCTCCTACATCACCTTCATTGAATAATTTTATTCTAACTCCAGCCGCTCTGCATTCTTGTATTAATTTAGAATGTCTATCACGATCTAGCATAGTAACTGTTAAATCATCCATACTCTTATTAAGTACATTAGATAGTATGTTTAAATTGTAGCTAACAGGATTATCTAGTTTTACAAGACCTTTAGCCTTTGGTCCAACAGCAATTTTATCCATATACATATCAGGTGCATTAAGTAAGCATCCCTTAGGTGCAAGAGCAACTACTGCAATAGCATTAGGAAGTCCTTTAGCAACACAGTTAGTTCCATCTAAAGGATCTACAGCTATATCTACCTTAATAGAATCAACTGAGCGTCTTCCTATTTTTTCTCCGATATAAAGCATAGGTGCTTCGTCCATTTCACCCTCACCTATAACTACTTCTCCATCTATATCAATAGTATCAAACATCTTTCTCATTCCATCAACAGCCGCTTGATCCGCTATATTTTTGTCTCCTCTACCTAAGTACTTAGATCCTCCAATAGCAGCAGCTTCTGTAACTCTAACTAAATTTATAGCCAAATTTCTATCCATACCAAACTCCCCCTTTCAAGTATATCACAATATATATAATATGTTATACTACTTAAAAAGTCAACCTCTTCAACATGTATGTTCTATAAATTTTTCACCTATATGTTTCCGTATTTCTCCATAAGATCTTCTATTATCTTACTCTTGTCAAGTCTATGAACAGCCTCAACAAATCTTATAGTTCCAGTTTTAGATCTCATAACAACAGAATGAGTCTTTATTCTATTTTTATCATAACATACAGCACCTTTTAAAAGCTCACCTTCTGTTATTCCTGTTGCTGCAAAGAATAACTCATCTCCTTTAGCAATCTCATCAAGAGTTAATACTTTTTTTATGTCCTCATCATTAAGTCCAAGATCATAACATCTAGTTTGTTCTTCATCACTCATAGGATGTAAAATTCCTTGCATATCTCCGCCCATACATTTTACAGCAGCTGCAGTTATTACACCCTCAGGTGCTCCACCTATTCCCATTAATATATCAACACCAGTATCTTCAAAACAAGTTGCGATACCAGCAGCTACATCTCCGTCTCCAAACATTTTTATTCTAGCGCCAAGTCTTCTTGCCTCAGCAACTATTTCATCATGTCTTTCTCTATCTTGTATTATAAGTGTTAAATCAGATATTTCTTTATTTAGCGCTTTTGCAACCCTTGTTAGGTTGTTTTCTACTGAATCATTTATATCTATACATCCCTTAGCTTTAGGTCCTACTATCATCTTCTTCATATATGTATCTGGTGCATGAAGTAGACATCCTTTTTTAGCCATGGCAATTACAGCAATAGCATTTGGAAGCCCCTTAGCAATTAATGAAGTTCCATCTAAAGGATCAACCGCAATATCAACCTCCATATCAGAATCAGTTCCACATCCAACTTTCTCACCTATATAAAGCATAGGTGCCTCATCAAGCTCACCTTCACCAATAACAACTTCTCCTCTTACCTTAACACTAGAAAAAGCCTTTCTCATACCTTCAACAGCAGCCCCATCCGCTCCGTTCTTATCACCTTTACCCATAAATCTAACACTAGCAAGTGCAGCAGTCTCTGTAACCCTAACAATCTCCATCGCTAAATTTCTATCCATAATCAACTTCCTCCCGTTAAATACAAATTTCACTTTAATTATACATCATATTTAAACATTTTGTAAAGATATATGTCATATTTTTTATTATTTATGATATATTTCTTTTCATTTTTACTTATATATCACTAATATTTAATCTATTTATACCTATTAGTACTTAATATATACAAAAAACCGCCAGTTATAGAGTGAATTCATACCTTTTCTTATATTGTTAATTTATTTAATTGCATTATATATTTTTTAATTAATTTACTATTGTAATCTAATTGTAACCTTATTAAATAATCTATGTTATAAAATAAAATTAAATCTTAATATATGTAAAAGGAGTTTAAATTATGAAAAACCTAAAAAAAATATCATGTATAATACTATTTTTACTAACTTTATTATCAGTTGGATGTAATAAAAAAGATATGACCAGCTCTACTGATGTAAGCAGCAATGCAAAACAAGAGAATGTTTTAAATGACAATTCTTATGAAGTCGAATTTATTACTAATATATTTAAAACTAAGATTTATGAAGAAGATGTAGATTTAGAAATTACATATCCTCAAATAAAAGGACTAGAAGATAAAGAGTTACAAAATAGTATTAACGAAACTATAAAAGATAAATTTCTAAGTTATAATGAAGTTCTAACTTCAGAAGGTAATGTTATTGATGAAAGCTTGGAAATAACGTCAAAAACAGATAATGTTTTAAGTATTAAATATAATTTTGTAAATAAACCTGATGATGTTGAGTTTCATGAAGAAATTAATATTAATATCAATATGAAAAACGGAAAATTAATAAATGCAGAAAACTTATTTAAATCTGAGGAATCTATAGAAAAAGTAAAATCAATTGTAGATGATATTATTAAAAATGAAAATTTGAATGTTGAAAATCCAATTGGTAATGAAAATATATTCGAAAGAATATATTTTACAGATAAAAACCTTATAATTTATAATATTAATGATGAAAGCACTGAAATTAAAGTTCCTCTAGATGAAATATCAGACTATATAAACATCTAAAAAACTTTGATCTACAACAGAAGGCTGTGAGTTTATATATAAACTCACAGCCTTCTATACTTATATTTTATTTGTCATATCAATAAAGTACTCATGAAAAGTTGTATCATCTGTTAATTCTGGATGAAAAGAAGTCGCAAGCATATTTCCCTGACGTGCGGCTACAATATTGCTATCAACACAATGAAGTAATTCAACACTTTCACCATTATCTACAATATATGGCGCTCTGATAAACACCATAGGAATTTCTTTTTCACATACTCCTTCAATTGCCTCTTTAGTAATGAAGCTATCTAACTGGGAACCATATGCATTTCGTCTTACTTTTATATCCATAACTTTAAGATGAGCATCTTCATCACCGTCTAGTTCAGTTGCAAGCAGAATCATTCCAGCACATGTTCCCCATGTTGGTAGGCCATTATTTATTTTATCTACTAAAACTTCTTTGATTTTGAAGTCATCAAGTAGTTTTCCCATTGCTGTACTTTCTCCACCAGGCAAAATAATTCCATCAATATCGTCCAGTTGTTCAGCTTTTCTTATTTCAATAGCTTCATGACCTATCGATTTAATTATATTTATATGCTCTTTAAATGCACCTTGAAGTGCTAAAACACCAATTCTTTTCATTTTAGTACCCTCTATTAGCCATTCTTTCTTCTTTATCTATTGAATAAACATTGATTCCAACCATTGCTTCTCCAAGATTTTCTGATACTTCAGCTAATATTTTTGGATCATTAAAATGTGTAACAGCTTTAACTATAGCAGCAGCTCTTTTTCTTGGATCCCCTGATTTGAAGATTCCAGATCCAACAAATACTCCATCACAACCAAGCTGCATCATCATTGCAGCATCAGCAGGAGTAGCAACACCACCAGCTGCAAAATTTACAACAGGAAGTTTTCCATGTTCATGAACATACTCAACCAAATGAATAGGAGCCTGTAGCTCTTTAGCAGCATTCATTAATTCTTCTTTTGATAACCCTTGAATTCTTCTAATTTCAGAGTTCATCATTCTCATATGTTTAACAGCTTCTATAACATCACCTGTTCCAGGTTCCCCTTTAGTTCTAATCATTGAAGCACCTTCTCCAATTCTTCTTAAAGCTTCACCTAAGTTTTTAGCTCCACAAACAAAAGGAACTTTGAAATCTTTTTTATCAATATGAAGAGTTGGATCAGCAGGTGTTAAAACTTCACTTTCATCTATATAATCTATTTCTAAAGCTTCAAGTATCTGCGCTTCTACAAAATGTCCTATTCTTACCTTTGCCATAACTGGAATAGAAACAGCTTCTTTAATACCTTTTATCATCTGTGGATCTGAAGCTCTTGCAACTCCACCATCTTTTCTGATATCAGCAGGAACTCTCTCTAGAGCCATAACTGCACAAGCACCTGCTTCTTCAGCAATCTTTGCTTCTTCTGGATTTGTAACATCCATTATAACTCCACCTTTTAGCATTTGAGCTAAGTTTTTATTCAATTCGTATCTACTCATGTTAACTCCCCCTTTAATTGTATCCATACAATGATGGTACTTTTTCCTTTTCTAAGAATATTGTCTCATATTGTACCGTATTTAATCAATATAATTATATAAAATTGTACATTTTTTGTAATTGTATCGTTACAATCATAAAGAGCTAATGGGTCTTTGTACACTCCATTGCTTAAATACTTAGATTATCCAACTAAAAAATGCTGATTATTGAAATGTTAGCTACTTTTTAATAGCATTATTTCAATAATCAGCATTTTCGCTCAATCACTTAACTAAAAAATATTTTTTTACTTAACACCTTCCCAATCCTTTAAGAATCTCTCAATTCCAAGATCAGTCATAGGGTGCTTTAACATTTGTTCAAATATCTTATATGGAATAGTAGCTATATCAGCTCCTGCAAGAGCAGATTGCTTAACATGCTCAGTATGTCTTATACTTGCAGATATTATCTCAGTTTCTATTCCATGCATATCGAATATATCAGATATCTCTCTTATAAGAGCTGCTCCCTCATGTCCTATATCATCTAATCTTCCAACGAATGGGCTTACATAACTAGCTCCAGCCTTTGCAGCAAGTAAAGCTTGGTTTGGAGAGAATACTAAAGTTACATTAGTCTTTATTCCTTTACCAGACATATGCTTTACAGCCTTTAATCCCTCTTTAGTCATAGGAATCTTTATAACTATATTAGGGTGAATCTTAACAAGCTCATCAGCTTCCTTAATCATACCCTCAGCCTCTAAAGATATTACCTCAGCAGATATAGGTCCATCTACTATACTAGTTATCTCCTTAACTACCTCTTTAAAATCTCTTCCTTCTTTAGCTATTAAAGATGGATTAGTAGTAACCCCTTCAATAACTCCCCAATCATTTATCTCTCTTATCTCATCAACATTAGCTGTATCTATAAATAGTTTCATAAAATCAACTCCTTATATGTAATCGCTTTCATATTATATTTTAACATATATTAGCTTGTCCTATATATATTTATTTTTGCATTGGGCATACTAATATAAAACTTATATATTTTGCCACCAAGGAGGTTTACAATGAGAAAATTATCTCTTTTTATTTTAATTATATTTATAGCATTCAATATAATGGCATGCTTTGATTTTTCACCTTCATACCAAGAACCTGACCCTAATGAAGTACAAGAAGAAATATCTAAAGACACTCAAGCACAAAAAAGAGCTCAATCAAAGAACGAAACACTAAAAATTGCAGATCAAGACGTAACACTATACTTTAACTTATACGATGATACTAACCTAGAATTTACAACATATATACCACAAGATATGTTAGCCTCTTCTAAAGAAGGTGATTTTTTAACAATATACTCTAACTTTAACAACAAAAAAAATAAAGACGCTAAAATAACATTCTTCTCACCAATAAAAACAGTATCATCAAATCTAGAAAACATGATCAAGGTAGCAAGAGATAACGTTACAGAAGACGGATTTGAAACAACAGATCAGACAGTTAACGACTACACACTAATAGACGACTCTGATGAAGAGTTCGATATAATAAGAAAACAAGAAAACAAAAGTGACATAATAGGAAAAGTATCAATATTCAACCATAACGAAAGAATGTACTACGTAATAGTTCAATATCCACGAGATTTAGAAAAAGAATTTCTTCCTAGAGCTCAAAGAATAATCTCCGATATAATGTTCTACGATGAACAATTCGAAGAAAATGAATAAAAATTCGCTTATATATAAAAATAACTGCCTTTTTTAAAGCAGTTATTTTTTAATCTTTCTTTATAATAGGCTCAGTTACCATATTATATTTTAATATCTCATTATTTAAGTTATTTTAGTAGTCTATAATTGAAATATTAGCTATTTTTTCTTTTACTCCCCCGCTTTAAAAATACACTTTTTCTCTTAGCTCACAAACTAAAAAATGCTGATTATTCAAATGTTAGCGAATGATTTAAATATTTTTTTATAAAACTTGCATTACGTCGTTTGAATATCCGTTAAGAAAGTTCGTTGTCTGAACAAAGTGAGTTTAGAACTTTTAGGATATTCAATAAGGCGTAGTGCTTAGTTTTATTAAAAATATTTGAAACATACGCGGTATTTTAATAATCAGCATTTTGCCTCTCAATATACCTAACTAGAAATAAGCTATATTTTTAATAACTACCTATATCATTTAAATACTTATCTCTAGCCAAATTATAACTAAATATAACCTCTATAACCTTCTCCTCTATATCAGCAAGCCTTTCTTGAGCTGCAATAACCTCAACCATAGTACCTGCCACATCTTGAAGATCTGCACTCTTTATAACAGAAGTTTCAAATCCATATCCCTCTTTATATCTATACTCAGCTATTTCAAGAGATTCCTTAGCATTCTCAACTACTCCTTCTGTATAAGCTAGCATATCAGCCGTAGCCTCTACAGCCTCATAAGATTGTATTATGCTCGCTTCAACTTCTTGAGCTGCACTATCTATATTTACCTTTGACTTTTCCATCTTTATCTTAGCTTCCTTATACTGATAAGTATTACTTGGATATTGACTAGATGTAAGTTCAAAGTTCAATTTGTCAACTAAGTACTGAGCTTGAGCCTTTCTTATCTCTATTCGTTTCTCACTACCTTGCTTTAATCCCTCTTCTAAATTAGCTTCCAATTTTGTAGTAGTAAAATCTTGAACTAAGTTTATATTTTTATTAAGATCTACATTCATAACCTTCTTAAGTTCTATTTCTGCATTCTTTCTGTTCATACAAGCTTTTCTATAGTCTACATTCATAAGATTTACTTGAGCCTGAGATAACAAAACATCATCTTTTGCCTTCATTCCAGCATCATATGCATCTTTTGCCATATTGTATTGAGCAGTAGCTCTTTCAAGAGCTATTTTCTTAAGCTCTTCTATCTTCTCAGCTTTTATTACTTCATAGTATTTTTGACGAGTAAGAAGTGCTATCTGCTTTTGAGCAATTAAATACCCATCCTTTGTAACCTCATTTTGAAGATCAGCCATAGTAGTCATAAGCTCAGTTGTAGAATTAACAGCTAGTACTCTGTCTACATCTATATTCAACTTATTAGCTATAACTGAGTTAGCATCTTCTATAGCTAAGTCAAAAGAACCTTCTCCATTTTTAAGTCCTTCTTCTATTTGTTGTTTTTGACCTTCTAATTCTTTCCTTTTCTCTTCAGGCAATGAGGGGTTAGAAAGCGCACCATTTATTTTATCTAATATAGGCCCGTAATACTCCCTCGCATCATCAAGCTTATCTTGTCCCTTTTTTATTTTTCTTTCATTATGTTTTGCTCTATCTAAAGATAAATCCGTTGATCTTAACTCTACCTCAAGTCCTTTTAATATATAGTTATTCTCAGTAGCAATCTTTATAGCATCATCTAAAGTTAAATTTAAATTTTCCTCGTTTTTATTTACTTCTTGTTTTACGTCTTGTGCGTATGCATTAAACGCTGTACTCACAGGTGTTAAAGCAAGTGCTGCAGATATTGCCACGGAAATAATTTTTTTATTCATTTTTATTCCTCCTCACTAAAACTCTTTACTATGTCATTTTGAAGCTTTTCAAGCAATGTATTTAATTGCTCTTTTTCTTCAATACTTAACCCACTAGTCATTTGTCTGCTAAAGTCAATATGAGTCCCTTTTATGTTATCAAATAATTCTCTTCCCTTATCTGTAAGGTGAGCTATAGAGGATCTTTTGTCTTTAGGATTAACCTTCTTTTCTACCAATCCCTCTTTTCCCATTCTATCTATAAGACCTGTCATATTAGCTCTTGTTACAAGCATCTTATCTCCTATTTCAGATAAAGCCATCCCTTCTTCAGAATACGAAAGTAGAAGTAGGACATAAAATTTTGATTCAGATATGCCATGGTGTGCAAATAAATTATTATAAATAAATCTCATTATCTCAACACTTTTTAATAAGTTAATTATAGTTTTTCCAGACATATCCTCAATAAAATTGTAGCTATCTAAAAAATTAAACAGTTCCTTGTTGTTCACTCATACCACCTCTATTATTATTTTTAAATGTTCGTTTAAATAAATTATATCCAATAAAAGCCCATATACAACCAAATAATATAAGGCAAATTATATCTTTTGTAAATATACTTACAGGCGTACCCTTTACTAATATATCTCTTATAGGAGATATAGCATATATCAGAGGCCATATCATTTTTATTATATATGAAAGAACAACAGGAGTTTGCTCTACAGGCCATGCATATCCAGCAGTTAAAAACGTAGGCATTGATAAAAGCATGGTAAATTGCGTAACCTTAAGCTTATCTTTAAATATTGATGCTATTAGCATTCCTGGTCCAACAAGAGTTAATATGAACACTGTAACATATAAAAATGCATATAAGAATGATCCAGTGAAGTTTATATGGAGAACATACTTCAGAATTAATGCACATAACACATATGTTAAGCTTCCGACAATAGAATATACAATTGATTTTATAAATATATTTTCTTTATCATCCATTATCGCTGGAATAAATGCTGATAAAAACAGCTGCTGTACAAATACAAGTATTATACCAGGCATAACATAGCCTTTATAAGTGTACTTAGCATCATAAAGTACCCTAGATTCAAAATTGAATATCTTAGCTAAATCATAAGAAGTTTTAGGGTCTATTCCCTTAGCTTGAAGTATTTTTATATTTATACCTGCATTTATAGTAGCTAGTATTTCAGATGCAGATGCTAACGCTGTATTTCCTATTGTTATATTGCTTTCATCTATTATAAGAGCTACACTGGATGACTTTTGCTT
Source organism: Tepidibacter aestuarii (assembly GCF_934924865.1). Lineage (NCBI taxonomy): Bacteria > Bacillati > Bacillota > Clostridia > Peptostreptococcales > Peptostreptococcaceae > Tepidibacter > Tepidibacter aestuarii. The sequence continues at coordinate 3,183,317 of NZ_OW235315.1, forward strand.
TTTTATATCCTTATTAAAATCCCTAGGTATATAAATTCCCATATAAGCTTCTTTAGAATCTATAGCATATTTTAGTTCTTCAAATGAATCAACAGCAGAAGATACATAGTATCTATCGTTATTTTCAAATTCATTTACTATCATTCTAGAAGAAGATGAATTATCCATATCAAGCACCACTATAGGTATATCATTTAAATAATCTTTCATATAAACTCCGCCGATAAGAAAGGTGAAAAATAAAGGTCCTAAAACTAATATAACTATATTTTTAGGCTGCTCAAAAAACTTTATTATTTCATTAAGTATTTTCAACAACTTCACCTTCTCCCAAGCTCTTTTTCTTACTAATTCTGTTTTCTCTTAATATCTCAACTAGTATAGCTAACCCATAGAATAAAGCAGATACAAATAGTAAGTATCTTATGTCTTTAGCATAGTTTATAATATATCCTTTAACCATTAAATCTCTTAGATTATCTGCGTAATGATAAAGAGGTATATACTTTCCTACAAATTTATATCCATCAGTCATACCTATTAAAGGGTACGTATAACCTATCATAATAGTGTTAGGTAAAAAAAGTAAAGCTGCCGCCTGAGATGCCTTTATCTTATCCCATACTACTGATGATATAAATATTCCAATAGTAGATACAGACATAGAGAATACAAGCGTAAGAATCATAAGCTGTTTAATGCTCCCTCTAAGCGGAACATCAAATACACTGGTCTGTATACATATATTTAACATAAGTGATACAAAACCAAGAGCAGTATATGCTAATATTTTTGATCCTAAATAAGTAGCCATACTTCTTCTTTTTTCTCTATCTATACTAACAGAAGCTGCTATAACAAGACCAGCTTGAACAATTGCTGTCATAAATCCAGGCATCAAATAATTAGTATAGTTTCTAGTTGGATTAAATAACATCCTAGTTTGTATACTTATAGATGATACTATCTTTTTAGCTTGATCAAAAGGAATATTAAGCTTTGCCTGTAATACCTTTACTAAAGCCCCTCCTTTTATAGTCATCAATGTTTCTGATGCTTGAGCCTTAGCAAATGAAGTATATGAAAGCTGACTTCCATCATATACAGTCAATATAGTAGGTGATTTATATTCCTTTAAATCTTTATAAAAATCATCCGGAATTACAAGTCCAAATCTAACTTTATTTTCAATTATTAACTTCTCTATATCATAAGGACTATCTACATAATACTTAACATTAAATATTTCATTATCATCAAAATAAGTTACTATGCTTCTAGAAAACTGAGTATTGTCTCCAAGATATACAGCAGTAGGAATTTCTTTTAGTTGATGATCCGAGAACATATAGCAAAGCATTACATTTACCACTAAAGGCGTTATGAAGATTAAACTAAATGCCATTATATATTTTTTTATTTTATTCAACAACATCACCTACTTTTCAAAATCGACAAACGCACTCATTCCAGGTCTTAATAAATTTTTATCATCTTCTACTTTTATTTTTACCCCATATGAAACTATATCGTAGTTACCATTATCATTAGTAGCTTTTTTTACTGCAAAGTCAGGTTTTTTGTTAACTCTTATAACCTTACCTTTAAAAGTTTTATCTTTAAATGCAGGAACAGTTATTTTAGCTTCTTGACCTTCATAAACCTCACTTAAATTAGTTTCATCTAAATTAACCTCAATCCACATATTACTTAAATCAGAAACAGTTGCTATACTCATTCCTGTAGATGCTAATTCTCCTTTATCTACATTTAAAAGAGTTACATTCCCATCTATAGGAGATTTTATATTTGTATCTTGTATATATGAATTAACTTCATCAAGACCAGCCTTAGCTTGCTCATACTTACCTCTTGCAGCTTCTACCATATTAGTAGCTGCTGCAACCATGGCTTGTGCTCCAGATACATCTTCACTTCTAGCTCCTTCTTTTGCCATACTAAGCGTTTGCTCTGCTATATCAAGCTGAGCCTTAACTTCATCTTTCTTTTGAGCTGATACAGCCCCTTTTTCATATAAATTTTCTACTCTTTCATAAGTTTTTAACATAAGATCATAATAAGTCTGAGCTTTTGCTATATCTTGGCTTCTAGCTCCATTTTGAGCTTTAGTAAGCTGAGAGTTCGCAGCCGCAACCTGAGATTGAGAAGCCTCTAACTGTCCTTTGGCTGCACTTACAAGCGCTTCCATTTGATCTTTCTTAGCCTCAAGTTCCTTTGAATCTATAGTAACTATTATGTCTCCTTCTTTAACCATTTGACCTTCTTCTACTTTTACCTCTCCTATTTTACCTGGTATTTTAGAATTTATATCCACCTCTTGAGCTTCTATGATTCCTTGATATTTATCACTAGTTTCAATTTCTTGACCAGATGCACATCCAAATAACAATGTGCTTGTCATGATAATTAAACAAATTAAAATACTTTTTTTATTTTTCACTGTATTTACCTCCCTAAATAGTTAACATGTTTATTAATTAGTTTATATGTTAATTATATTACCTCGATAACATTTTGTAAATATGTTTACTAAAAATTTATTTTATGCATAAAAAAAGAGTGGATATAATATCCACTCTTTTTACATTAACGCACTATCAACTTTTTGTTTTAACTCGAATATATCAAAAGGTTTTTGAAGTATTCCCTCTATTTTTAGCTCATTAAGTATATTTACCTTTTTAGGATCTGTGAATGCTGTTAATATAAAAACCTTAATATCTTTATCATATTTTCTTATATTTTCAAGTATTTCAGCACCATCCATATTTTTAAGCCTCATGTCTAAAAGAGCTAAATCTAATTTATTATTTTTTACTGTATCTATGGCCTGCTCTCCATCTTCTGCTAAATAAACTTCATATTCTTCACTGAACAAACTGTTTAAAAGGGATCTTAATCCTAACTCATCATCCACAATAAGTATTTTTTTCATAAACACATCCCCCTATGTTAGTGGTTCTCTATTCTTATTATTATTTTGGCTTCAACAGAACCTAATTTATCTTCTCCAATAACAGATATTACATCATCTTCATCAAAGTTACTTTCACTTAAAGAATGTCCATCTATATCTTTAAAGTTAACACTACTAGTCGAGTACCTTATATATACAGTTTTTCCATCTATATTATTTTCAATTCTAATTTCATTATCACCAGTGTCTATATCTGTTATCTTTCCTGTATATGTACTTACACTTGCATTATCATCAGCTTCAATCTTAGTTACCTCTCCACTTTCTAGAGTTATCTCTACTTTATGGTTTATTCTAAGATCATAAAGTCCCGCAGAGTTATCGTCTACCTCAACTTCAAATCCTGAAACCAATTTATATGTCTTTGTTTTATTGTCTTCATCTAATATAGTTATTTCTGGAGTTTGTGCCATTTTTATTTCTTTTAAAATTCCTTCTACCTTTGTCTTAACCGTATCTGCATCTATATCTATTACTTTATCATATTCAACCTCAAGCTCTACCTTATCTCCTACTCTAAGATCAGATATTTCAGCTCTATCATTGTTTCTTCTAACTTTGGCATCTTTATCTATATCAAATTTATAAGTTTTTTCATACTTGTCATCAGTTTCTATCTCTATTCTTGAAGAAGATACTTCTTGAATTATTCCATCCACTTCAAAATTCTTAGATACGGCATCTATTTCTTCTATAACACCGTTTTTTATTTTTAAAGTTACCTTATCTTCCTTGTCAAGATTATAAGCGCTTGCATTCTCTCCATCAATCTTTATCTTAGTGGTAGAGGTTAATTTATATTCTTCATAGCTGCTTCCTATTTTACATTTCATAGTGTGATTTCCATTAGCATCAAATGAAACAGTATAGAAGTATCCTTCTTTTTCTTCTTCTACATCACTTAACTTCACAGCATAAAGCTTACTTCCGCTTATAGTTAATTTAACATCTCTTCCTTCTTTTAAATCCTCAACTTTTGCTGATTGACTTCCAAGATTAATGCTTATATCACTTTTTTTGTTGCTAAATACAAGCTTTTTATCTCTTGAATCCTTTATAGTTAATGTTATATTTCCATTATAATCTATTACATCATCTATTTTACCTTCAACAGATGTTAGAGATTGACTATTGTCTGTGTTATTACCTGTGTTTGTGTTATTATCTGTTCCTGTATTTGTATTTCCATCCTTATGATTTAACTTATATCCAACAGATAACATTTTAGCCATTTCAGCTCTAGTTACAGGATTTTTAGGATTGAAATTTCCCTTCCAGTCACCAGAACCATTTATTATTCCCTTTTTTATAAGTATATCTACATACGGCTTAGCATCTGATGGTATTTCGTCTGCATCCTTAAATCCTAATACAACAACTTTATTCAGTTGATCTTCAAGATCTAACCCTCTCGCAAGATATACTGCAATCTCCCATCTAAGCGCATTTTGTGGATTTCCATTTTTTATAAACTGAGATAATAATTCCTCTTTATTCAATATATCTTTTTCAAGAGCAAAAACTATCTCTTCTTTAGCCCAGTCTGCATAGGTTAATATACCATAATCCTTAAGAGATTTTTCATATTTAGATTTATTCGCATCGTAAACAGATTGCACTTCTTTTGGATCAAATAATCTCGTTATAAGAACTATCGATTCTATTCTAGATACTGACTTATCTGGTTTAAACGTTGCGTCCTCATATCCCGTTATTACCTTTTTAGAAGCCATATCCTCTACATATTTTTTAGACCAATGTTTATCTGTTACATCCGTAAACATCTGAGCTCCAAAAGAATACATAACACTTGTTAAAATCAAAAATGCAGCTAGCATTATAGCCAGAGTACTTTTAACCCATTTTTTTACTTTTATTTTTTTCATATTTAACCCCCCTACATATATATTAAAATATATATTTTTACTTTACCATATAATTATTCAATATAAAAGAGATAATAACTCCTACATATAGTATAAATCATTTTATAACTTTAGACTATATATATATTACGCAAAAAAATCTATAACCCTTTATTGGGTTATAGATTTTCTTATATACAAGAAAATATTATCTTACAGTCCCTATATTTACAGCCTTATTATAATCTATAATAGATAAGTTATACGCTGATATAGCTTGCGATAAGGCTATATTAGCTGAATATGCTGTATTTGCAGCTTCTTGAACTTCTAAAAGAGTACTCATTCCAGCATCATAAGAAAGTTTCTTAAGTCTTAATACCTCGTTAGCTTTATCTACATTAGACTTTGCTATTTCTATTTGTCTTTTGTTATTATTTACATTATCATACTTTGACTTTATATCAAACTCAACCATTTGTTTAGAGTTTGCCATAAGATTTTCGACCTTAGCTACGTTTCTCTCCTTTGTTTTGTAAACATAAGTGTTTGATGGGTACTTAGTAGAGTTAGTCTTAAAGTCAAGCTTTACAATCTCATAATTGTTATTAATCTGAATCATATCAAATCTTTTTTCATATGCATTCAAAATATCCTTAGTCAAATCAACATCAAATTTTTGCTGTTCAAACTTAGATGTAAGCTCAAGCTTAGTATCAAGAGGATAGTTTAAAGCCATATTAAGTCCTCTATAAGCACTTTGCATCTTAATCTTTGATGTTTCTAAATTAGCCTTAGCTTCATCAAGCGCTATATCCCCCATGTATAGATCTGATTTTGATGCAACACCTAAGTCATATTTCTTCTTTACATTATCTCTACTCTTTTGAGCATTAGCTAAATTATTTTTTGTAACTTCATAATAGTCTTTTGCTTGAAGTGCTCCATAGTAAGCTTGTGTCGTCTTATACTTCAGATCTTCTATCTTGTAATCTTTTTTTATCTTTTCTTCATCTAAAGCATTCTGAGCTGCCTTTGAATACATATTAGCATCTAATTGAAACCCTTCTACTGTTCCTAATGAAAAATCTGAATTTTCATATTTTTTCTCACTTCTCTTAGCTTGATCAAGTTCTATTTCTTTTATTTCAATATCTAAATCACTTACCTTTAAATCAGTTGAATTTTTAATTGCTTCATCTATAGCTTGATTTAAAGATAATTTTTTAGTGTCATTTGTTTGAGGAGTATCCGCATATGTTAGTATAGATGTTATAAGTGTCATACATACAAGCATCACACTAAGAACCAATCTTTTCATCTAAAGTTCCCTCTTTCTTTTTAAATTTTTTCTTTATTTTCATAACTAAATCATCAAATATACTATATACAACGGGTATGAACGCTAGTGTTAATACTGTAGATAATGTAAGTCCTCCTATAACTACAGTAGCCATTGGAGCTTGTGTTGATGCCCCTTCTCCTATTCCAAGCGCTAGTGGTATAAGGCCTAAAACAGTAGTTAAAGTAGTCATAAGTATAGGTCTAAATCTAGTAAATCCAGCTTTTACTATAGCTTCTCTTCTATCCATTCCTGATTCTCTTAGCTGGTTTATATAATCAACTAAGACTATAGCATTATTAACAACTATACCCGAAAGCATTATTACACCTATTAAAGCAGGTACTGATAAAGATCTTCCAGTTACGAATAATCCTATAAATCCTCCTGATAGAGCAAATGGAACAGAAAGCATTACAGTAAATGGATGTATTAATGATTCAAACTGAGATGCAAGCACCATATATACTATTACTATAGATAAAAGAAGTGCAAGCCCTAAACTTGAGAATGCTTCTGCCATATCTTGTTGTTGCCCTGTAAACGTATAAGTATATCCAGATGGCATATTATACTTTTCAAGTTCCTTCTTTATATCATCAGTAACAGATTTCAAATCTCTTCCATCAAGCTGAGAAGAAACTGTTACTGTTCTAGTTTGATTTATTCTACTTATTTGAGTTGGTGCATTACCATACTCTATATAAGCTATCTGCCCTAAAGGAACAGTCTTTCCAGTTTGAGATGTTATTTGTATTTGCTTAACATCCTCTATAGAATCTTTAACTGAATCTCCTAAAGATATGTTTACATCTATTTCATCTCCATCTACTTTAAATGTAGTAGATTTTGACCCATCTATAGAAGATTTTATAGTGTTTGCAACATCACTTGCCGTTATTCCATAAAAAGATGCTACTTCTCTATTAAGGATAACTCTAGCCTCTGGATTTCCATCTTCCATATCAGTTGTAACTTCTGCTGTTCCAGGAATTTGTTTTAATATACTTTCAATATCATATCCTGTAGATCTTAAAATTTCAAGATCATCTCCTTTTATTTGTATAGCTATAGCAGCTGAAGATCCTCCTCCGCCACCCATAGAGGATGCCTCTGATACAGTTATTTTTGCTCCAGGTATTGATTCTACTTTTTTTCTAACTTCATTTACTATTTGTGCAGTTGATCTTTTTCTTTCTTTTTGATTAACTAAAACAACATTCACATTTGATGAATTACTTGCAGTAGTTGAGAATCCAGATGATCCTCCTATAGTTGAGAACACATTATCTTTTTCAGGTATATTTTCTACTATTTTCTCAACTTCTTTTGCTATTCTATCGCTTTCTTCAAGAGTCGTTCCAAATGGAGTTTCTATTTTTACATTAAAACTCCCCTCATCTTCTGCTGGGAAGAACTCTCCACCAACAGCACCTACTAATGCTATAGACGATACAAATATAAGTACCGCTACAAATACTGTCATTTTTCTATGATTTAGAACATAGTTTAATAATTTCCCATATGCGCTACTGATTTTTTCTATAGATTTTGTGAATACATTTAATATTTTTTCTATAAATTTAAATTCTTTTGTCTTAGGTTCTCCAACCTTAAGTATCTTAGAAGACAACATAGGTACTACAGTTATTGCAACTGCTAAAGATGCAAGCAGTGAGAATACTACTGCGAATGAAAGCTGCTTAAATACTATAGCAGTGAATCCTTCTACGAATACTATTGGTAAGAATACCGCTATAGTAGTCATAGTAGATGCAAATACTGCCATTGTAACTTCTTTAGCTCCTATAATAGCAGCATCAAGTCTTGATTTTCCTTCTTCCCTATGTCTGTATATATTTTCAAGAACAACTATCGAGTTATCAACTAGCATACCTGTTCCAAGAGCTAATCCTCCAAGAGATATTAAGTTGATTGTAAGTCCTCCAAAATACATAAGAGCAAAAGTTGCTATTACAGATATAGGTATAGCAATACCGACTATAAATGTAGATCTTATATTTCTAAGGAATAAGAACAGTACAATAACTGCAAGTAGTCCTCCTATTATAGCATTGCTCGTTACATTATTTATAGATTTATTTATAAACTCAGATTGATCTGTTCCAACAGTTACATTAATCTGAGAATATTCAGCTCTTATTTTATCTACTTCTTTTAATATCTTTTCTGCAACCTTAACAGTATTTGAAGAAGACTGCTTTGTTATAGATATACCTATACTATTTTGTCCATTAACTCTTGATAGAGTATCTTTATCCTTGTATCCTAGCTCAATCTGAGCTATATCCGATAATTTTATTGTTTGACCTGTTCTTAATGATATAGGTATATTTTTTATATCATCTATATTTTTAAATTCTCCAACAGTTCTAACTAAAATCTCTTTATCGCCTTTATTTACATTACCACCAGGTAAATTCAAGTTCTCTGCTCTTAATACATTTTTTATTTGATTAAGAGAAAGCCCATATCCTGATAATTTTTCTTGATCTACTTTTATACTTACTTCTTTTTCATCTCCTCCTGATATATCAACAGATGCTACCCCTTCTATTCTCTCAAATCTAGATTGCAAATCATCCTCTACTAAAGACTGTAGTTTTGCAAGATCCATATCAGATGATACTCCTAGATTTACTATAGCTTCAGCATTAGGATCTATCTTAAGTACCATAGGTGATGATGCATCATCAGGCAGAGCTCCTTTTACTAAATCAACCTTCTCTCTCATTTGAAGCGTTGCAAAATCCATATCAGTTCCATACTCAAATTCAACTACGATTATACTACTTCCTTCTCTTGAAAACGATGTAACTTTTTTCAAGTTACTAACAGTTGCCACTGACTTTTCTAAAGGCTTAGTAACTAAAGTCTCAATTTCTTCAGGTCCAACCCCACTATAATTAACTGAAACTATAGCAACAGGAATATCCATCTCAGGATAAAGGTCTATTGGTAAAAGCCCAAGAGATACAAATCCTATAAGTATTGCTATAAACATAAACATGAGGGTTGTAACAGGTCTTTTAACCGACATTTTTGATATATTCATATTTACTACCCCCTATTTATTTTTGTTGATTTCAACTTTAATTCCTTCTTCTAGATAATTCTGCCCTTTGCTAACAACTACTTGACCTTGCTTTATTCCTTTTTTTATTTCAACAATCTCTCCATTGTCAATTCCAGTTTCTACTTTGTTAATATGAGCCTTATTATCTTTAACTGTATACACTACGCTTTCTCCATCTTTTATCACTACTGATTCTGATGGAACTGTTATAACATTTTCTTTTTTATCTGTTACTAAGTTTACATTTGCAAACATTCCCGGTTTTATAATTCTATCTTTGTTATCTATCTCTACTTTTATAGGATAAGTCATAGAATTTGATGCTGTTGCAGGAGACAGAGCAGTTATTTTACCTTGGAAGTTTTCCTTTCCAGCTGATTTTATAGATATATCAACTATATCTCCTACCTTAATCTTGTTTATAAGATACTCTGAAACATTAGTATCTATAACAATCTTATTCATATTTGCTATAGAAACAGCTGTTTGAGCAGAAGATGCCATCTCTCCTTCATTTACATTAACAGCAGTTATTATTCCAGATATAGGAGCTGTAACTGTTGCATCATTTAGCTTTGATTGTGCATTTTCAAGACCAACTCTAGCCTGATTAACTTGAGCCTGTACTGCATCTAGATTAGTAGATGATGCTTGAAGTTCATATTGTTCAAAATCTTTCTTTGATATAGCTCCTTCTTCATATAATGATTTCATTCTCTCATAGTTTATTTGTGCATTTCGTATTTGTTCTTCTGTTCTTTTAAGATTTGCAGCTGCTATGTCATATGCAGCTTGAGCACTTTTTACTCCATTTACTAAGTCAGTTTTATCTATAGTAAAAAGAACATCTCCTTTATTAACTTTCTTACCTATTTCAACATTAACACTAGTAACCTTTCCAGGTATCTTAGGAACAATATCTGCCTCTTCTATAGGCTTTACCTTTGCAGATAAAGTTGTTTTAACGTCTATATTTTGCTTTTTAGAAGTTTTAGTCTCAACACTCACAAACTTCTCTTCAACAGGTGAAGCTTCTTCTTTCTTTCCACAACCCGAAAGAGCCATAGTTAAAGTCAAAGCTATTACAACCAATAAGCTGATTCTTTTTTTCATTATTAATTCCTCCCCTATCTCTTTAATACTCCATTAAAAAATACATCTATTATTATATCTATCTCTTTCTCAATTGGTATCTCATCATTTCCTCTTATTCCATTAAGTCTTTGAAAAAACATCCCAAACATCATACTTGTAAATATTACAGATAATGATTTTAGATCTAGTTGTTTATATTTTTCCCTATCTACATCTATATGCTCTAATATATGTTTCATTACCAATCCTTCTTTTTCCTTACACTTTTTTAGATGCATATCCTTTATATCCTCATGAAACTGCATCTCGTAATGTATAACCTTTGATATATGAAAATGTTTTTTAAATACCTCATACCTATTAAGGACTATAAGCTTTAGAATTTCATCTAGAGGTTTATCTTTATTATCCTCTATAATATTTTGTATTGAACCAAAATCTATAAATTCTTCAAATTTATCTATGTACTCAATCATTACACCTCTTAGTATATCTTTTTTTGTTTTGTAATACCTAAATATGGTTCCTTGAGCAACCCCAGCTTCCTCTGCTATTTCCGCAGTAGTTGCAGCCGAAAATCCTTTTTTACCAAACACTTTTAAGGCCGCATTAAATATCTTTTCTTTAGTATCGATGCTCTTTTTAACTGTCATATAGTCACCTCTTTTTAGTGAATGAGTGCTCACTCATTTTTTCATCATATAAACATTATACTATTTTTAAGCATTTTTGCAATATACAATTTCAAATTTTTTCAAGAAATTTTCATTATTATACTTTCTATTAAAAACTCGTAACCCCCCAAAACACGAGCATTATTTAAATTTGCATTAAACTCTTCAATAAAAAGATGCTAATTAAACTGATTAAAAATATCGTTGCATTCTCGGTATTTTTATAGAGAGTTTTTGATAACCCACAGACTCTAAGAAAAAAAACATAAAAAAACCTAGATCTCATTTATACGAAATCTAGGCAGCTAAGTAGCGGTATTTAAATAACCTCATAATCCACACAAGCCATAGAGCTTGCAACCGACTTTATATACTCTTTAACAGGCACATGAACCTCATGGTCTGCATAAATTTTCAAATCCTCTTTTGAACCAAAGTAAGTCGTAAGACATAAATCATAGTTTCTATCAGATTCTAAAAAATTAACCCCAACTTCTATATATTTCAATACATCTATTTTTCCATCCATATCTAAAAGTCTTCTTTTTACTTCTTCAACCTCTTTTTTATCATCAAATCTAAAAAATACTATATGCTTTATCACTTACCTCACCCCTATATATTATATTTTTTAACTATATCATTTAAATAATTTAAAAATTCATCTCTTATATCATCTTTTTTAAGAGCATAATCTACAGTAGCCTGTAAAAATCCGAGCTTATCTCCAACATCGTATCTTCTTCCCTCAAAATTATACGCATACATGGCTTCTGTCTTTGCAAGCTCTTTAAGTCCATCTGTAAGCTGTATTTCTCCACCTTTTCCAGCAGGAAGGTTTTCAAGTATCTCAAATATTCTAGGAGTTATTATGTATCTTCCAAGAATAGCTATATTAGACGGAGCCTTATCCTTTTCCGGCTTTTCAACTAAGTCTTTAACCTTGTATATTCTATCTTCTATATGCTTACCATCTACTATACCGTATTTTTTTACATCTTCATCCGGAACATTTTGAACCCCAAGTATAGTAGTTCTGTACTCGCTATAAGCATCAATCAATTGCTTTAAACAAGGATTTGTAGCATCAACTATATCATCACCTAGCATTACTGCAAAAGGCTCATTTCCTATAAAATGCTTGGCACAGTGTATCGCATGACCAAGACCCTTAGGTTCCTTTTGTCTTATATAATGAATATTTATCATATTAGATATATTTTTTACTATATCTAACAACTCTTCTTTTCCTTGCTTTTCAAGCTGCATTTCAAGCTCAACAGACTTATCAAAATGATCTTCTATAGATTGTTTATTTCTTCCTGTTATTATAAGTATCTCTTCTATTCCAGACTCAACAGCCTCTTCTATTATATATTGAAGAGTTGGCTTATCAACTATAGGAAGCATTTCTTTTGGTTGAGCCTTAGTAGCTGGTAAAAACCTTGTTCCAAGTCCAGCTGCAGGTATTATGGCTTTTCTGACCTTATCCACATAAACATCCCCTTCATTTAAAATTCGTCTAATGCTATTGCATTGACTCATGTCACAAGCGTAGTCCTTTAATCATTATACTGTATAATTAATTATCTTGATACAGGAATATTTACTACTTCTTCGTCAGTAACTATAGCGGAAAATTTACCTTTTATCTTTTCTGGATTTTCATAAAGAATGTTTAAAGCTTTTTTTATCATATCTTCGTCATTTCCTGTTACAATCCATATATTAGATAAATAAGAATAACCTTTTGGAACCGACGCTATTACAGCAGCTTTCTCGAATTCTTTAGATACATTTTTACAGCAATCAAGCGCTTTAACTTTATCATCTATCTTAAAGAAAAGTTCTCCTTGTTTATCGTTATATACATCCTTTATATTGTTTATTTTAGAAATTTCACTCCAAGTTCCAATAAGTACAGTATTTATTTTTTCGTCATTATCATATCTTTCATTTATAGTCTTCTTAACTAGATCATCTGCTCCATTATCCTTTAAGTAATCATATAATTTATCTGTTTCTTCTTTAAATTGATCAGAATATATAATCTCAGTTTTTAATGCTTTTCCATCATATCCATTAGTGAAATTTTTAGGATATGACCCTATTATACTAGATATATAAATTTCATTTTCCCAAGTATGATAGTCCCACAACACATCGTCTCCTGAATTTAGATGATAATTTTCAGGGCCAACTTGTGCTAAATTACCATTTATATAATAAAACCAACCCTGTTTGCTTTCTTCACTATACTCAGTCTCTATTCCATTTATAGAATCTATGAATCCATTTTCAATTTTTACATCTAAACTACTTTGCATTAATTCCATAACAGTAGTATCTTTGGTAAAATTTAATTCTTCATCATATATTTTTTCGTTTCCAAAATCTTGAGTCAAAATCATATTACTTTTACCCGTTTCTAAATCTTTACTACATCCAACCATTGATGTCATAAGTATCAAAATGATAATTAATAATAATGTCTTTTTCATATTTTAATCCTCCAAAAATTAATAACCTCATCTATATGACAAGGTTATTTCTATACAGTACTAAGTCTATTATACCATTTTATTATATCATTTTATAGTCATTTGAAGGATCATTTTTTTCAATTTTCTAAAAAGTCATCTTTTCAAGTTCATTTACCAAGCTTTCAAATTTCTTAAGTGCATCCTTTATACATTTCGTATCGTTCATATCTACACCTGCTTTTTTTAATATATCTATAGGATAATCAGATCCTCCAGCAGCTAAGAAATTTAAATAATTATCTTTTTGACCATTCAATATATCCTGAGATAAGCTTATAGCAGCACAACATCCTGTAGCATACTTATAAACATAAAAATTAGAATAAAAATGAGGTATCCTACTCCACCATATAGAGCATATATCATCAATGAAAAAATCCTCTCCGTAGTATTTTTTCATCAGATTTGTCCAAAGCTTATTTAAATTATCAGATGTTAAAGCCTCTCCTTTTTCAGCTCTATCATGTATAATTTTCTCAAACTCAGCATACATAGCTTGAGTGTATATACTTCCTCTTATAAGATCTATATATCCCTGTATATAGTACATCTTCTCATCCTTAGTCTTAGCATTTTTCATTAAATACTCAAATAACAGAGCTTCATTAGTTATAGATGCTACCTCTGCAGTAAATATAGGATAATTGTAGTTTACATACTCCTGATTTTTAGAAGAATAATAATTATTCATCGCATGGCCCATCTCATGTGCAAATGTAGATACACTACTTAATGTATTGTTATAGTTTAAAAGTACATAAGGATGTGTATCATAGCTTCCCCACGAATAAGCTCCGCCTCTTTTATTTTTATTTGGGTATACATCTACCCATCTATTATCTATTCCAAATTCTAAATCTTCTACATACTGCTTTCCAAGAGGAACCAACGCCTTGGTTAGAATGCCTTTTGCTTCATCATACTCTATTTTTTTATTATTTTCTATCAAAGGATTGTACATATCATAATAATGAACTTTATCAAGTTTTAATATTTTCTTTCTAAGACCTACATATTTATGGAATACATCCAATTTATTATTTACCTCTATTATTAAATTATTGTACAAAGATACATCTATATTATCCTTATCAAGAGACGCCTCAAGAGATGTCTTATAATTTCTAGCCTTTGAATAAAATACATCCTTGTTGACTTGACCAGATAAAGCCGATGCCAAAACATTTATATTTTTTTTATAGCTTTCAAACTCTTCTACAAATGCTTTTTTTCTAGTTTCACGATTATCATCTTGTAATAATCTAGAATATTCACCAGGAGTAAAATTCGTCTTTCTATCTATATCCTTAAACGAAGTATACACCTTCTCTGGAGTACTTGCCATGGACTTTGATAAAGACAAAATCCTCTCCTCTTTATCAGATAGCATATGCTCCTTTGACTTATATAAATTATCTAAATAAAATTTATAAGGCTTTAATTTACTATTATTCTTTACAAATTTGTCTATAGTTTCCTTTGAGACACTCAAAATCTCAGGCTCTATAAACGACACACTACTGCTGAGCTTAACAGCTAAATAACTTATATTATCACACATCGTAAGATATTTATTATTCGAGGTATCTGTGTCCTTACTCATATAAGCATACGCATACAATTTTTCAAGCATCCTACTCATATTGTCAGTCATATCCAAGGCCTCATACAAATATCTAGATCCTCTTGAAAGCTTACCTTTATAAGCCTCCATCTTAAGTATATTCTTCTCAAGTATCTTGTAATCTCTCTCCCAGTCAGAATCAGAAGCATACATATCTGAAAGATTCCACTTATACTTATTAGTACTTTTATTATTAAACACTGATACAGTCTTACTATCTAAGCTATAAAAAGCAAATAAACTTATAATTAAAACAGCAATACAAGATAATTTATATAACTTTTTCATAAAAACCTCCTAATTACACTTATATATAACTATGTTGTGTATTTTTTTAAAAATTATAATTAAATTTATGTGCTTAATCCAAACTATCGTTGCATTCGCGGTATTTTTATAGAGATTTTTGATAACCCACAGAAATTAAAAAAGATGGCTAATTTAGCCATCTCTTAATTAATTCATATTTATTATTTCACCATCAAAATCTAAAAATTCTCCAGTTAAAGCATCTATATAGTATATATCTTCCATTCCTTCTTTTTTACTCATCTTATACATTAGTCTTGTCTCCTTTTTGTTACTTTCTTGATCGTATATAGTTACATAACAAAGCTTCACTTCATTTTTATCAAGGTATAATTGTTTTACCTTCTCACTATCCAAAGCTTTACTTTTATCTTCAAATATTTTACTATTGTCCCATTCAGATTCTATAGCCAATACTCTATTGTCATTTAAATCTACATACACAGTTACATCATTATCTTCATACTCTATTCCATTTACAACTCTATTAAAAGTATATCTTGCAACTTTTTCATAAATTACAGTTCCTTCTTCATCCTCGTAATATTCCTTTTGCTTTCTAATTTCAGTATTTATATTTGTTCCTTTAGTTTGGCAATTATCTTTTATAACTTGTAAAGCCCTTTCGTATCCATCTTCCCATGTATACTTTGGCTTTTTATCTGTCTCATCCCATTTATCGAAGTCAGTATCCATGTATATTATTTCTTTGTTATTTTTATCTATCACTAATTTGCCGTTTACTTCATTTTCTTTTTCATCTTTATAACTAAATTTAATGCCCCAAGCTTTTCCTTTTGATGTATTTTCTTTATTAGAGTCTCCAAGTTCTTCTATGCTCTTTATATTAATATCTTCATTTAATAATTCTTTCATTTTTTGTATTGAGAAATTTTTCGCCTCTTGCTCAGTTAAATTATAGCTTGGCATTTTTACTGATATAGATTCTTTATAGTTTTCTTTACTCATTATATCTCTATTAATATTCTTAATATAATACTCAAGTTCACCATCTTTAGCATCTACCATACTTGAAGTTTTGTAATATGGATTATACATAAGTTTTACTTTTTCATTTCCATCTTTATCATATGTATTCATATACATATATCTCATTTCTATATTATCTTCTATAATTTTTGTAGCCTTATCCTTATCTATTACATTTTCAACCTTTGGAATATCCAGATCATTATTCCAATTCAAGCTATAATCAGATACTCTACCACTTTCTTTATCTACAGTTATATTTATTCCTTCATATGCAAAATCTACTCCATTCAAAACTCTTCTATATTTAAAATCAAAACTGTAATCATCTTCTGCTTCTATGCATTTAGTATTTTTTAATTTATCTGGATTCATTTTATTCACTATATTGTCTGCTAGCTTTCTAGCCCCAAACTTAGTAATTTCCTTATCACTTTTATCATGTGCATATATATATACACTAGATACAGTTTTATCAGATTCAATAAACACATCTATATCTATATAATTTTTATCTCCTCTGCATATATTTATATCCCACGTACCTTCTTCATAACCTTTATCAACTGTAACATCAAACTCATCATTAATATCTATATCGAAGTATTTTTCAACTGTATTAATAGCTACCTTCTTAGCTTCATCCTTACTCACCTTCTCATCTGCAAAAACAAATGTACAACTACTAATTATAAAAACTAATACAAACAAACTCAAAATCCATCTATTTTTCATAAAAATGCCCCCTTACTTTTTTTGTATACACATGATGATAATACCATATAATGGGTGTTTTTTACAATAAAAATGATGCTTACTAAAACATTTTAATAAGCATCATCTTTCAATCAGTTACTTTATTTTATTCCAACAGATAAAGCCTTGTATATAGACACAGCCATTTCTGTCATAGTAGCATTATCCTTAGGTCTAAAGCTTGAATTATCTCCATTTATTATGCCCATACCCTTGCACACTGCTACATATCCCTTGTAACTTTGATCTATACTAGCTTCATCACTAAATCCAAGTGCATACACACCCTTCATCTTAGCCATATCTTCTTTATCTATAAGTTTAATTATCATCTTAGCCATTTCTTCTCTTGTTATCTTAGCATCCTTATTGAAATTTTCTTCTTTATTTTCTATAAATCCATATTCAACTGCAAGTTTTATATAAGATATATCTTCATCGTCATTTTTTATATCTTTAAATTTAAGGTCCTTCACATCACGTGCTCTATAAGGGCTATATCCTCTTACATTAACAATCATTTTTAAAGCATCTATTTTAGATATCTCGTTATTCGGTTCAAATGTTTTAAGATCTATTATATTACTATCACTCAATATTGTAAGCTCTTTTTTAGCCCAATGATTCTTTATTTTATCTGAATAATCTTTATCATCCTTCTTGTTAAATTCTTCTCCATTATAACCTAATGCTTTCCCACTTATTGCATCCACTCTATCAAATTCAAACATATCTTTTAATCCATATGCTAAAGTAGCCTTTTTATCATTCTCTTCTTTATTTCCAATAATATTATAACTTAATTCAAAGTCACGATTTTCAAAGTATACGTTCTTTGCCTTATCTTTATTGATTACATTGTCACACTTTGGAAATTCAATATCATTATCCCATGTATATCGTACTTCTGCTACATCACCATTTCTTGCATTAATAACTATAACTATGTTATTATTTTCATATTTTATTTTGTTATTAATTCTTGCAAAATTATAGTAATATGAATCTGCATTTATTTTTTTACCATTTATATAATGGTAACTGTTTTGTTCTAGTAATTTAGTATCTAATTCTTTTATATTATATCCATAGTACTTACTTAAAACATCTACAGCCTTATCATATCCTTGGCTCCAAGTAATCTCAGGAGTAAAATCTTCATCTTCATTATTAAAGTAATAAGTATCGAAAGATATAATTTCACCTGTATTTGCATCTATTGATACTCTTCCATCTCTATCTTTATCTTTAATATTAAATCTAGCTTCCCATACTTTTCTTCCTCTAGTAATAAAATACTCATCGTCTTCTTCATATCTTAATCTATCAATTTCAAAATCATCTTTTATAAAATCTTTTGCAATAGAGTTAATTCTATCTTTAGCCTCTTTTTCTGTTAATTCTTTACTGAGTTTTTGAGGCTTAGTGATTTTTTTGTATATCTTTTCTTTTTCTTTATCATCTATATCCTTGTAATTTAACTCTTCCTTAGATCCATCCCATCTCAGCATTACCCCATTTTTAGCATCTACTAAAAATCCTTTTTCATTATATGGCTTATAGAATGATTTTATATTGTCAGGTTTATTATCATTATTTTTATCTACATCAGAATATACAAGCTTCATATCAGTATTATCCTTTAATACTTGCTTTGCTTTATCTTTAGCTATAATATTTTTATTATCTTCAAATTTCACATCATAATCCCAATTAAATCTATATGATTGTATTTTGCCTGTAGACCCATTTATTTCTATATCTATACTATCTGTATTAAAATCAATTCCATTTTCCTGTCTTACATAATTAAAACGATAATTTTCGCCTCTAAATCTTTGTGAGAAATAATAATCATCTCTAAGTTTTACTTTTTTACTTTCAACAGGGTTTATTTGATTTAAAAAATCATCAGCTATTTTTTTAGCTTCTTCTTTTGTCATACTTGGAATTGCTGAATTCTTTTCATTATTGTTCCAATTATAATATCTTAATTCTAATATTTTACCATTATCAGAGTCTATCTCTGCTTGTATGTCTATATCTATATTATCTTCATGTTTATACCAATCCATGCTCCATGCAGATCTTTCTCTATATTTTTCATTTCTAAACTCTATTCTAGACTCAAACTTATTGTCTAATTCAACCCCTAAGTAGTTCTTTAAAGCATTTTCTGCTGCCTTCTTTGCCTCATCCTTAGATACATTAGGTTCAGCAAAAGATAGTATAGAACTACCTAATACCAAAAATACTGTAAAAATAGTCAAAACAATTCTTTTAAAATTCATACCATTCCCCCCTTATTAATATATATCCTTTATCATTATACTATATTTTTGTAAATAAATTACATTTTTAGTGTACTTTTCATATTTTTATATCCATATATAAAGTTGAAAGGGGATGATAACATGGCAGTAACAAGCATTAAAACAGGAACAAGTTTAAAATTAAAGTATTCTTTAGGTCTTAACGAGAAAGGGGTTGAAAAGTTTAAGACATTGTCTATAAAAAACCTAAATTTAGACTCAACTGATGATGATCTATTTGGAATGACTGCTTTGATGAAGGATATGCAGAGTAATTCTTTAGCTTCGGTTAAAAAGGTTGTTGATACTGATTTAAGTGAGTAATCCTATAATCCAAAATATATCTATGAGAATACCGTTCATGCAATAGAATTTTGAGAGAAAAAAAATAAGAATATGGAGGTAATATTATGGAAAAGAGACTTGATATGAAGTTTATTAAATCTGATGGTAAGAAGGTAACTGTTAAGGTTCATAGCTTAAAGGATAATGTTGATGATAGTGCTATAGATGCTTTAATGGATTACATAGTTTCTAAGGATTTGTTTAAATTTAACGGGGAAAGTATAGTCAAGAAAGAATCTGCTGAGATTATAACTACTCAAACTGAAAATGTTCATATTAACTAATTGATAAGGGGCTAATTTTAGTCCCTTTTCTATTATAAGGAGGGATATTATGAATGAACTTTTGGGATTTGTTTCTAATGTAGGTTTTCCGATAGTTTTATCTATATATCTTTTAACAAGGATAGAGGAAAAACTTGAGAATTTAACCCAAAGTATTAACAAGCTGAATAATGTGATATCTAGAATAGAAGCAAAAGAATATTGATTTTAAAGATTTGTGGGTTATCTAAAAATATCTTGCCCCATAAGAAATGTCTTAATTTCTTTTTTAAAAATTTTTTATTAAATACAATTAAACTCTAAAGAGCTGAACTAAAAATAAAGATTATCAAAATGTTAGTGCATGATTTAAATGTTTTTGTATAAAACTTGTGTTACATCGTTTGAATATCCGTTAATAAAGTTATTTGTCTGACCAACGGGAGTTTATAACTTTTAGGATATTTAATAAGACGTAATACTTAGTTTTATTAAAAACATTTAACACATACACGTTATTTTAATAATCTTTATTTGTGGTTAACCACTATCTAATTTTTAAACCACTTCTTTTTTTATGACTTCTATAAACTTAAGTATCAATATCCCACACACTATTCCTAATGAATCTATTCCTACATCCTTTATCTGTGCACCTCTTCCAGGTGTGAACATCTGATGAAACTCATCACTCATACTGTATACAACAGATATTATCGCACCCAATTTATACGAATTATTTTTATTATGAACAATAGATTCTATAGATAAAGTCATCAATATAGATAATATGAAATACAGTGAAAAATGAGCTGTCTTTCTGACTATATAATCTATATTGTTAATCTCAATTATATCAGTACTTGTAATATAATTTATAACTCCTATTGTCATATCCGATTGCGCATCAGATATACTTGCTGGTTGATTAGAAAAGTAAAATATAAGGCACATCCACAGCATACTTATTACCCAATATATTTTTTTCATGTTTATTCATTCCTTTTAACAAGATTTTACTTTCTAATCTATTATGCACAAATAGGATCTATTTTAATACTACATAAATATTCCAGCACCAGGTCCTAAAGGAAGATTGAATTTCATAAATACAACTAATAAAATCATCCATAGTATTCCATAAGCTATTGAATACGGGATCATATTTGCCATTATAGTTCCCATTCCCGCCTTCTTATCATATCTTCTAGCAAAAGCTAAAATTATAGGGAAGTATGGAAAAAGTGGACTTATAGGGTTAGTTATTGAATCTCCTATACGATAAGCTATTTGTGTTACAGCTGGATTATAATCTAAAAGTAAGAACATAGGAACGAATACAGGAGCCATTATAGCCCACTTTGCTGAAGCACTTCCTACGAATAAGTTTATAAATCCAGACAATATAATAAATCCAAGTATAAGTCCAAATCCAGTAAAGCCCATATTCTTTAATGCTTCTGCTCCTTTTACAGATATTATTATACCTACGTTGCTAAGAGTAAATAAAGCTAAGAATTGAGATGCTGCAAATGCAAGAACTATATACATCCCCATCTCACTCATAGATTGCCCCATCATAACAACTACATCTTTATCATTTTTTATCTTTTTAGTTATCTTTCCATATATAAGTCCAGGAGCAAAGAACATTAAAGTTATTATAGGTACAAGTCCCTTCATAAGAGGAGCCTTAAAAGTTAATAAAGAATTAGTTTCAGGATCCTTCATAAATGCATTATCCCCTATACAAAGACCTACTAATAAAGCTACAATCACAAACAAAGATATTCCAGCCCATTTAAGACCTCTTTTTTCATCATTACTAATTTCACTAACTGATTCTGAATCAGAGCTTCCCTCGTATTTATCAAATCTAGGAGCTATTATTTTCTCAGTTATAATTACAGATACTATAACAAGTATTACAGTAGAAACTAAAAGAAAATAAAAGTTCATAGCAGGAGTTGCTTGATAGCTAGGATCTATCATTTGAGCTGCAGGTATAGTAAACCCTGCTAGTAAAACGTCTATCATACTTACCATAATGTTCGCTGAAAAACCTCCAGCAACCCCGGCATATGCAGCAAACATTCCTATAAGAGGATGTCTTCCTATTCCAAGAAATACAATAGCTGCAAGCGGAGGTAACACTATAAATCCTGCATCTCCAGCTGCATTGGCAAGTATTCCTACAAATATTATCATACCTGTGATTAAATTTTTAGGAACCTTACTAATAGAACTTTTAAGAGCTGTCTCCATAAGTCCTGATTTTTCAGCAACACCAGCACCAAGCATAACAACTAAAACTAAACCTAGTGGTGGAAATCCTTGAAAGTTTCCTACAATACTTGTCAATATACCTCTAAGCCCATCCTTACTCATAAGATCTACCACATTTACAGTTTCTTGAGTTAATGGATGAACTACAGATACATTTGCCATAAATAATATCTTCGACAATATAATTATTAGTCCACATAAAATAGCAAATAAGGTTACAGGATCAGGTAACTTATTTCCTACTACCTCAATCCCATTTAAAAATCTACTAAAAAACTTATTCTCCTTAACCTGTGCTTTTTCCACAATACTCCCCCCTTATCCATTCAAATAATCTATAGCAGTCTGAGCAAGACCTTTAGCAATAGTAAGTACATTCTTATCATCCCACTTGAACTCAGGATGGTGATGAGCTACTAGATTATCTTTATCCTTACTAATTCCTACAAATATAAAAGACGATGGAACTAATTGACCAAAATATGCAAAATCCTCTCCACCCATAGTAGGTTCCTTCATATCGAACACATTATCTTCTCCAACTATTTTCTTAAACGAATTTCTAGCAAGCTCGGTCATCTTCTCATCATTTATAAGTGCTGGATATTTCTCTTCATATTTAAATTCATAACTTGCTCCTTGAGACTCAGTTAACGCCTTTAATATATTCTCCATGGCCTTTGGTATAAACTTTCTATGCTCCTCACTAAACGTTCTAACAGTACCTACAACCTCTACATCATTAGGTATAACATTATGGCTTTTTCCCCCATTAATAGAACCAAAAGATACAACAGCACTCTCAAGAGGACTTATTCTTCTACTTACAATAGACTGCATATTATTAATAACTTGAGCAGCTATAACAATAGGATCTACACTAAGATGAGGAACTGCTCCATGTCCTCCTTTTCCCTTTACCGTAAACCTAAACAAATCTGGTGCAGCCATCATATGCCCTTTTCTTACATGAACTTCACCTTCAATCATTTCTCCCCATAGATGACATCCAAAAGCTGCATCTACCTTAGGATTTTCCATAATACCTTCATCTATCATAGGCTTTGCTCCCCCCTGCTCTTCCTCTGCCGGTTGAAACACAAGCTTTACATTACCATGAATCTTGTCCCTCATTTTATTTAATATCATTGCAGCACCTAAAAGACCTGCCGTATGCCCATCATGACCACACGCGTGCATACGATTCTCAACCTTAGATTTATACTCTACATCTGCCTCTTCATTAATACGTAAAGCATCCATATCAGCACGAAGGAGAACTGTATTACCAGGACTATTTCCTTTTATAAGACCTACAACCCCAGTCTTAGCAACATTAGTTTTATACTCAATACCTAGTCGTTCAAGCTCATCAGCAATAGTCTTTGCTGTCTTGAACTCCTCATAACCCAACTCTGGATACATGTGAAATTGGTGTCTTAAATCTACCATTTTGCTATAATTATCATCGCCTATTTTATTTATAATGTCCGTATACATTTTTACCCCTCCCTTTCTTGTCCACGTGTTATGTACATGTGTAGTTTATTTTTATGCAATGATACCATATTTTAGTACCTGGTTCAACAAATTAATATTTATATATATATCAATTTATTTATACATTGTATTTTTCTGAACTTTCTGAATTTATCTCTTTTAAAAATTCGTTTGATTTTGTATAAAAAAAACGCTCATTAAAATCCAACTACTGAAGTAACAGTAGCTTAAATTTTAATAAGCGTGTTTTTTATAATAATTAAAATAACGGGATGAACTGAATCTCATAATATAGTAACATCACTATTAAAACTGGCTATAAAAATGTTAGTGAATGCTTTTAGATATTTTGACTAATATAACTTAGCTTTTATCGTTTAATAATACGTTAAGAAATTTGCATGTCTGAGTGTAGCGAGTTTGTAAATTTTAGGATTATTAATAAGATAAACGCTTAGTTGTATCCAAAATATTGTTGCATTCGCGGTATTTTTATAGCCAGTTTTTGATAACCCTCAATAGCTTATACTAAGCAACAGCCAATGATTTAAACGATTTATAAAGCAACCCAACTATACATATAGATATTAAAAGTTCTGGTAGTAAGTACGATGCATTATAAGTAATTGAATAAATCTATACATAATAAAAATGCTACGCGCATAGCGTAGCATTGATTAACTAGTTCAATATGATTCCTACGCCGGCATTATCCAGATCAGATATTAGGGTCGAAACACTTATACAGTTTCCTCTTAGCCAGACTCCTCTAGCTCCCCTTCTACTATTTTTAATTTTATACCCATTCTATATTTTTTAAAAACGTATGTCCATATGCTTACAAAATTTTCATATTATTTCGTATATACTATTGCGCACCAAACAAATGTTCGATATAATATTTTCAGAACATATGTTTGGTTAATTTAGGGGGGATACCAATGAATGCATATGAAGAAATCAATGAATTAGTTAAAAAGTCTCAAAACGGTGATAAAGACTCGTTAGAAAAACTGCTTGATACATTAAAACCACTTCTCATATCCAAGTGTAAGCACTACTTCGGATATATAAATGAAGATTTATATCAAAACGGAGTTATAAAATCAATAGAACTTATACAAAACTTTGACTTTAAAAAGAACACAAAATTCTTAGGATATATGAAATTTATGATAAGCTGCTTTTACTGGGATCAAAAAAAGGACGAACTTAATTCAAAAGAAGTGAGTGTAAACTTTGATGATAATCAAAGTAAAGATGTTTACATTGAAGACTTTTCAAATATAGAGACTATAGAAGCATTATCTATTTTAAATGCTACAGAAATAAAGATTGTAGAAAAGAATTTGATACAAGGACATACTCTACTAGAAATATCAAAAGAAATGGGTATATCCTATAGCTGGGTCAAAAGAGTTAAATCACAATCAGTTAAAAAACTAGAAAAATACTACTCACTAAACTACTCCATATGATAAGAAATCTTTATTCTAAATATTTCAAATGAATACATTCTTTACTTTTATGTGGGCTATAAAAAATATATCGAATATATTTTTAGTTTTACTTATTATTATAAAGTGAAATTTAATTCAGATGGAGTTTTTACTCCATCTGGATTTATAGTTGCGTAAGTGCCCTGTGGGTAAGCCAATCCAGATGTTCTCGTAAAATAAAGAAAGCCTCTCTTAACAAGAAGCTTTTCCCTATTTACTCGTACTTGTTTGAAATTACATTTCTTTTTGGCATTCTGTCAACTGTGCGCATTCTGATACACCTTTATCCATTTTTTGAGCACATTCTGCTACATGTTGCCCTCCTTTTGTAGTAGCCATCTGCGATACATGACTTGCTGCAAATGTTAAACTAGAAGAAGAGAATAACACCATTCCACCAATAGCTATAGATAATAATTTTTTCATATTTTCACCTCCTATAAGTAATTTATTTTTATAGTTTAACTATAAATTTTGTCTACCATAAAGTTCAAAATTTAAGGTTGTTATCTTAACGGCGAATGGAGTAAAACCAATAGTTCAAGAGCTATTACTCTCAAACTTTGATTTCTAATCGCCTTAATCCATCTTCCGTAGATATTTCTACATTCTCAAATATATTATTAGCAATTTATGTGCCAAACTTTAATCTTTTACTTAAATATAATTCCAAAGCTTTGTAACATTGAGGTTATAAGTAAAATTTTTATTAAATTTTTATAAGTACATTTTAATTACAATTTGGTATGTGTGATATGCTACACAAGATGTGTTTTTTAACTCAATTAAAAATTGTATAATTTCCTTATAAATAAAAAAGTACTCCTCCTTTTTACCTAAAGAAGTGCCTGAGTGACTCATCTTTTAGCAAAATTATTAACCAACTCGCTCCCCAACATCCGCCAGAAGCACTACTACATTCTTTCATTACGCTTTGTGATTTCAGCAGCATACAATGCGGCACCACAAGATATTCCTACCAATAGCCCTTCAGTCTTAGCAACTTCCTTTGAGGTTTCAAATGCCTGCTCGTTAGTAACCTTAAATACTTCACCAGTAACCTACACGTGAAGGTTCTTAGGTATGAAACCGGCTCTGATCCCTTAAATCTTATGAGGTCCAGGACTTCATCCTGATATGACCTCAGAATCCGGTTCTGGTGCAAAAAAATATAATGTAATGTCATAGTAAGAAAAACAAGGTCAGGAGTTGGTATCATGGGACCAAATTCTTTCAAATGAAAACACTATCAATCAGAAATAATTTTATTATGAGTTCGATGGTATCTAAAATATCCTTTGAGCTATATAAATTTGGAAGAAATGATGCAAGAAAGAGAATTACATATAAATCATACAACAATAATGAGAAGGGTTCATCAATATGGATCAGAAATAGAAAAGAAAATACGAAAACATCTGAAGACAACTAATGATTCTTGGCGAGTCGATGAGACATATATTAAGATTAAAAGAAATTGAAGCTTTTCATTTGATATTTTTTTAACCACAACCAAAATTTGGCATGGTTTGTGCTGTATATATTTGTGCTGTATATAAATGATATAAAAATTGAATTGGGGGTTTTAAAATGAAAAAAATGCTTATAGCTCTGTTAAAAGCAGAAGTAAAGCCAGCTTTAGGATGTACAGAGCCAGTTGCAGTAGCACTAGCTTGTGCCAAAGCTAAGGAACTATTAGGAGAAGAAATAGTTAAATGTAATATATTTGTAAGCCCTGATGTATATAAAAATGGTATGTGCGTTGGAATACCTGGAACAACAAGATTAGGTCTTAAAATAGCAGCTGCTATGGGGCTTAATGGAGGAGATTCTGAACTTGGTCTTAGAGTATTAGAAAAATTAGGAGAAAAAGAAGTTGAAATATCAGAAAAATTCATGGATCAAAATATGGTTAAAATATCTCCTATAGAAACTAAGGAAAATATTTACATAGAAGTTAATCTAAAAGGAAAAGAAAATACATCACAGACTATAATAATGACTAAACATGATAAATTTGTTCATCTTCAAAAAAATGATTGTATACTATTAAATAGAGAAATAAGCTTAGATGTAGAATATGCACGCATTGATAGTCCAATAGCTAAGCTTACAATCAAAGAATTAATTCAAGAAATAGAAAAAATGAATGAATCAGATTTAGACTTCTTATTAGAAGGTATAGATATGAACATAGATATGGCAAACGTTGCTATGGATGATAAGGTAGGTATTGGTGTAGGATATGGAATTAAAAGAGCTATAGAAGACAAAATTCTTTCAGATGACCTTATGAACAAGGCAATGATGTTAACAGCGGCAGCTTCTGATGCTAGAATGATGGGAGTTAATAAGCCTGTTATGAGTTCTAATGGAAGTGGAAATCATGGACTTACAGCTATACTTCCAATAGCTGCTTATAATAAAATATATCCTCAAACAAAAGAAAAATTATCAAAAGCATTAGCTATAAGTCATTTGGTTACAGCTTATATAAAGAATTATACAGGAAGATTATCTGCGGTTTGTGGATGTGGAGTAGCAGCATCGACAGGTTCAGCAGCAGCTATAACTTGGCTTATGGATGGAACTTATGATCAAATAGATGGAGCAATTGACAATATGATTGCAAACTTAACTGGTATGATATGTGATGGTGCAAAGGCTGGATGTGCTCTGAAGCTTGCGTCAGCTGCATCTGCGGCTGTTCAAAGTGCTGTAATAGCAAAATACAACTGTGTAGTACCAGCACTTAGCGGAATCGTAGGAAATAAAGTTGAAGAAAGTATAAGAAATTTAGGAAAAGTTAGTTCGCAGGGGATGGCAATAACAAATGAGATTATAATAAAAGTTATGGACGATATGAATAACAACTCCTCTAGGAGGTGATTTTAGTGCAAAAAAAGTTCCTGATATCAGGAACTTTTTTAACTTCGCATAATGTACGTTATTACTAGTTTTTATCTTTACAATCAAGGTAAATTGCACTATATAATTCAATGGTCTTAGTTATTAATCTTAACTTTTTTATACAGATTTAAGAGAATTATAATGTCCTTAAAAATAAAAAAAAACAGACAGCTATTCTAACTATCTGGGCTAAATATCATAAAGAATATTATATATAGCATGTCTAGGTAAATTATGAGTTATATCTCCCACCGTAAATGATATAATCGGAGAACCTTCTGATTCAAACCACTGTAGAATTTGTTGTATCTGTAGCTGTGTCAGTTCATCTTTTGGTACTATTAAAGAATTTCCATCAATAAAATTTATCTTTATTGACATAGATATACTTCCTTTCTGCATAGTATTTCGATTTAATATATATTATTTAAACACATACTAAATTGTTCCCACAATGAATCGTATTAATTCTTACCTTTTATATTTTACCATAATAACTTTTTTTTCCAATATATATTGTTTAATTTTTATTTAAAATTTGTATACCATTAACGAAATAGCAAAAACTAATATGATGTCTATAATCAGATAAATACATAAAGAATAAGTTTATATATCTTGATATTATTTTACTTATATTTATAATAATTTTTAATCAGAAAGAAGGATATTATATGCATATTTACAATATAACAAAAAATATAGTTTATGATAATTTACAAAACATCGACTTGCATAGTAAAGACTTCAAATATTTTGTTATTTGTACATCTGATGAAATAATAAGCTTTCAAAATATCTTCAATTTCGATGATGAAACGATTCAAGAATGCCTCAATATTGATGAAAATATAAGATTTGAGATTTTTGATAATTATGATTTTATCAGTTTAAATTATTTTGATGTAGTAAATGAAACAATAGAATTAGAAGAAGTTAATTTATATATAGGACATAATTATATTATTTTAGTGGGACTAAATAAAACTAAAATAATAAATGAAATAGAAAATTATATAAATAATAGAATCCAAACAATAAAAAATACTGAAGATATACTAAATAAAATATATTTTTGGATATTTGATTATATCCTAAAAAAACTGTTTTACTCTTTACAAGAACTTGAAGATATTATCCAAGAATTAGAACATGAAATTATAATCAATACGCACAAAGATCACTTTTTGCAAATTAATAAAATAAGAGAGCAGCTAAATAAAACACTTAAACATATCCGCCCTCTTCTTTATATTGGAGATCAATTTTTAGTTAATGAAAATAAATTTATTTCAAAAAATAATTTAAGATTTTTTAAAAGTATAGACACACGTATAAATAAGCTACTAGATTTTACATGTTATTTAAAAGATATAGCTGACAAACTAATTTATTTATATGATTCCAGTATATCTACAAAAACTAATGATATCGCTACAAAATTAACTATTATAGCTGTGTTTTTTGCCCCACTTACAGTAATAACAGGACTATATGGTATGAATTTCAGATATATGCCTGAGCTCAATTGGGTTTATGGATATCCTGTGATATTAATTTCTATGTTTTTAATAATCATAGTCCTTTATATTATATTTAAAAGAAAAAAGTGGATTTAAAATCACAACATATTTATTTAACTTCATTACTATAAGTTCTCACCTTGTTACCAAGCTTCTTGGCAACGACTTGGGTTGGACTTTTATCAACTAGCAAATAATAACTTAGTTAAGCACATACTAAACCATTCTTTCGATAACATTTTTTCCCAATATATATTGTTTTATTTTCCCATAAATGTTATAATTCTGTTAAGGTGTTACAATTTATCACCTAGTGAGCATATGTAACGCAAGGAGGAATTTAATGACAAACAATAGCAATAGAGAACTAATAAAAGTCTCATACTATTATTATAAAAAAGGATTAACTCAAGCTGAAATAGCAAAAAAAATGCTTATCTCTAGACAAAAAGTGAATAGATTATTAAAGAAAGCTCTTAATGAAAATATAGTTCAAATTCAAATCGTAGATGTGAACAAATATAATTTTGATCTTGAATCAAAGCTAGAAGAAAAATTCAATCTATCTCAAAGCGTTGTAGTTTCTTCTATAGATGAAAAAAGTATAACTAGAAGTCTAGGTATAGCTGGTGCTGAGTATTTAGAAAAAACACTTGCAAAAGGAGATACTATAGGTGTTACACTTGGGAAAACATTATCTGAAGTTGCCAATAGACTATCCTTTAATACTAAATTACAAATATCTGCCGTTCAGCTAATAGGAGGACTCAATATAGAGTATTCAGCTTTAAAACCAGATGAAATAACTAGAACTATTGCAGAAAAATTAGGTGGCAACCCTTATTTATTATATGCTCCTGCTATAGTAGAGAATAAAGAAACCAAAGATGCAATAGTTTCTGACGAAATCTTTAAAACTACTATTAAAAATATGGAAAAATGCAATATTATAATGGCTGGTATAGGAGAATTAAATTCAGATAGTACTATATACTTTAACGAAGAATACACAAATCACCTTATATCTCGTGAATGCGTTGGAGATATTGGGTTTAGATGGTATAACAAATTTGGAGAACCTGTGGATCATGATTATACTGATAAGACTATAGGATATAACATACTTGAAAATAAGTCTGATGCTCTAGTTATAGGAGTAGCAGGTGGTAAGTACAAGTATGAATCTATATTAGCTGCATTAAAAGGCAACTACCTAGATGTTCTTATAACAGATGCAGATACAGCAGTACGATTAATTGAATAGTACAGCTTAATAAAACGGACACTCAATTACTTTCACAACCACCTGTAATTAAGTGTCCGTTTTTTGTATATATATATGAAAGGAGGGATTTATTTGATATTTCAAGACGAAAGAGAACAGATTATCGAATATGGGAAAAAATTAATTCAAAGCAACTTAACTAAAGGAACAGGAGGTAATATCAGTATATTTATAAGAGATAAAAAATTAATGGCTATAACTCCAAGCGGAATTGACTATTTTAAATTAAAGCCAGAAGACATTATAATAATGGACCTTGATGGAAGTATCGTTGATGGAACTCAAAAGCCATCTAGTGAATATTCCATGCACCAGATATTTTATAAAAACAGAGATGATATTAACTCAGTTGTTCATGTGCACTCTACCTACTCCACTACTTTAGCTTGTATGAATTGGGATTTACCTGCTCTAAATTATCTAGTAGCTGTTTCAGGGGGAAACAATGTTAGATGCGCAAAGTATGCAACCTTTGGAACTAAAGAGCTTGCAGAAAATGCATTTGAAGCTATGAAAGACAGATACGGTGTATTTTTAGCAAACCACGGTCTATTAACAGGTGCAAAGGACTTGCCTAATGCTTTTAGTAAAGCAGAAGAAATTGAATTTTGTGCTGAATTATATTGCCGCTGTAAGTCTTTAGGTCAACCTAAGATACTTTCAGATGAAGAGATGAATAAAATGTTAGTTCTGTTTCAAAGCTATGGCCAAGTCAAAAATTCGTCTAGTCGCTAACTCGCTGACTCATGTCGCCAACGATCCCTATCGGGCTCCGTTGCTCAAAAATAGTTGATGCTGTAGTGTTTTAATCAATATTATTCATAGCTTTAAAATTATATATTTTTAATTTAGGAGGGAATAGAATGAGTAAAATAGGAACAGATAAAAAAAGTAGTTTTAAAGGATTATTACCTTTGATATTTTTCTTATTATTATTTATGGGAACAGGAATTATAACAGGCAACTTTACTAATATGCCGCTTCTATTAGCTTTTATCCTTGCTTCTGCATTTGCTTTACTACTTGATAAAGAAGGTTCAAAAACATCTTTATCTGATAAAATCGATATTTTTTCTAAGTCTGGTGGAGATTCAACTATTATCTTAATGGTAGTTATATTCTTATTAGCTGGAGCTTTTTACTCTATAGCAGATGCTATGGGTGCTGTTAGTTCCATGGTAAACCTTGGATTAAGTATATTACCTGCAAATATGTTATTACCAGGATTATTTATGGTTGGATGTATTTTATCTTTCTCTATGGGTACTTCAATGGGAACTATAACTGCACTTGCTCCTATAGGTGTAGGTATAGCTCAGCAAACAGGTCTTAGCTTACCTCTAGTTTTAGGAACTGTTATAGGTAGTGCTTTGTTTGGAGACAATTTATCATTTATATCAGATACAACAATAGCTGCTACAAGAACTCAAGGTGTAGAGCTTAGAGATAAATTTAAATCAAATGGATTGATAGTTTTACCTGCTGTTGTAACTACTCTTGTAATTTTAACATTCTTATCTGGTGGAAATGCAAATTTAGAAACTTATGAGTATTCCATAGTTAGAATAGTCCCTTACTTTGCTATTATAATTAGTGCATTAATAGGTTTAAACGTTATGGTTGTTTTAGGAATCGGTATAGGATCTGGTGCATTAATAGGACTTTTCATGGGTGACTTTACTGTAGTTGAGCTATTCGGTGTATTACAAAGAGGAATGGGATGGATGGAAGATCTAGCTATAATATCTGTTGTAGTAGGTGGACTTGTTGGTCTTATGAATTACTACGGAGGAATCAACTATCTATTAGAAAAAGTTACATCTAAGGTTAAAACAGCAAAAGGTGCTCAATTAGGAATAGCTGCACTAGTTAGTTTAATAGATATAGCTACTACTAACAACACTATATCTATAATTACAGCAGGACCATTAGCAAAAGATTTATCAAAGGAATATGATATAGACCCAAGAAGAACTGCAAGTATTTTAGACATATTCTCATCTGCATTCCAAGGTATAATCCCTTACGGAGGACAATTCTTATTAGCTGCAGGAATTGGTCAAATATCACCTGTTGAAATAGTACCTTATTCAATATATTCATTCTTAATGATAGTGTTTGGATTAGCAGCAATTATGTTCAACTTCCCTAGAATGAAAAAATAACATAAACAACACAGAAAGGAAGGACTATATGGAACGAGTAGATAAAGACTTAGCTTTCATGCTTAGATACGAAAATGTAGCTTGGTATGATAATAAAAAAGTAAGAATATTAGATAGAAGAATTTATCCAACAGAGGTAAAATTCGTTACATGTGATAACCACAAAGAGGTTGCTAAAGCTATAGCAGATATGGTAACTCAAAGTGCTGGTCCCTATACCGCTGCAGGTATGGGGATGGCACTTGCAGCTCACGAATGCAGCAGCTTATCTTATAAAGATCAAATAAATTATTTAGAAGATGCAGCTTTCACACTTGCAAACGCAAGACCTACAACTGCAAATCGTATGACTTTGGTTGTTCAGGGGTGTTTGAGGGTTGCTAAGACTGCCATGGAAAATGGAAATAAAGTTGATGAAGCTATTTTTGAGCATACAGTTAAATCTATGAACAACCGCTACTCTAGAATAGGAACAGTAGCAAAATATCTAGTAGATATGTTCCCTCAAAACGGAAATATAATGACTCAATGCTTCGGAGAGACAATAATAGGTATGATGCTAAAAGAAGCAAAATCGAGAAATAATAACATCAAACTATTTTGTCCAGAAACAAGACCATACCTACAAGGAGCTAGACTTACTGCAAGCGTAGGTTATGATCAAGGATTTGATGTTACTGTAATAACAGACAATATGCCTGCCTTTACTATGCAGAATAAGAATATAGATTTATTTACATCAGCAGCAGATTCAATTTGCTTAGACGGACATATAGTAAATAAAGTTGGAACACTTCAAATAGCTATAGCAGCTAAATACTTTAAGATTCCATACTTCGTAACAGGAATCCCAGACAAAGACTACACTAACATATCACAAGTTAAAATCGAAGAAAGAGATCCGAGTCAAGTACTAGAATTCAGAGGAATTAAAAACACCATGGATGGAGTTAAAGGATACTACCCTTCTTTTGATATTACACCTCCTAGCTTAGTAAGCGGTGTAGTAACAGATAAGGGAATACTTAGTCCTTATGATTTAAACAGATATTTTGAATCCGAAGTAGAAAACTATTATTAAAATTATAGATAAAGCGAAACTTAAGGGGTGAATACATTGTCTAGATTTAACTCACATTTTAGAATGAATATAGAAGATGCTGTACTATATGCAAAAGAAAAGCTGGATATATTCGACGAAAATGCCAATCTCGAAGCAGAAGAAATTGGAGATGGAAATATAAACTATGTATTTAAAGTATGGGATATAGATACAAAAAAATCAGTAATAATAAAACATGCTGATGTAGTTATTAGATCTTCAGGAAATCCTCTAGATATAGATAGAAATAGAATTGAAGCTGAAGTTTTAATGCTTCAATCAGATCTAGCTCCAGGATTGGTTCCAAAAGTATATAAATACGACCCTATAATGTGTACTCTATCAATGGAGGACATATCTGATCACATAAACCTAAGAAAAGAACTTTTAAAAAGAAAGACATTCCCAAAACTAGCAGATCATATAACGACATTCATAGTTAATACACTCTTACCTACTACAGACCTAGTAATGAATTCAGCTAATAAGAAAGATAACGTAAAAAAATTCATCAATAAAGAACTTTGTAAAATATCAGAAGATCTAGTATTCACAGAGCCATATATAGACTATAAAGGAAGAAACATAATATTAGAAGAAAATATAGACTTCGTAAAAAAAGAACTATATGAAGATAAAGAATTAATACTTGAAGTTGGCAAGCTTAAAAACAACTTTATGAACAACGCTCAAGCTCTAATACATGGAGATTTACACTCAGGATCAATATTTGTAAATCAAGGTTCTACCAAAATATTAGATCCAGAATTTGCTTTCTACGGACCTATTGGATATGATCTTGGAAACGTAATCGGAAATCTATTCTTCGCATGGGCAAATAATATCGTTACTAATCATAACGATGATGTAGAAAAATTCACTTCATGGATTTCAAATACTATAAAAGACATAATATCTTTATTCAAGCAAAAATTTATAACACTATACAAAGAATCAGTAACAGATGTAATGGCAAAAGAAGAATATTATATGAATTGGTATTTAGACACTATCCTATCTGATACAGCTGGAACAGCAGGACTTGAAATAATAAGAAGAGTCGTTGGAGATTCAAAAGTTGCAGATATTACAGATATAAAAGATATAGATGAAAGAATCCATGCTGAAAGAATATTAATACTAGCAGCTAAATTATTTATAACTAATAGAGATTCTATCAAATCAGGAGATCAATACGTGAATATATTTAATACTACAGTCCACCATTATATCAAGGAGGCATGTAATGAATAGTTTCTATTATTATAATCCAACAGAATTAATCTTTGGAAAAGACTCTATCTCAAAAATAAAAGATCATATTCCTAAAACAGTAAAGAAAGTACTTCTTCACTACGGTAGAGACAGTATAAAAAAATCAGGTCTATATGATCAAGTAATAGATATATTAAAAAATAACAATATAGATATAATTGAACTTTCAGGAGTAACACCAAACCCAAAGCTATCTCTAGTAAAAGAAGGTATAAATCTTTGCAAAGATAATAATATAGACTTTATACTAGCTGTAGGAGGCGGAAGCGTTATAGACTCATCAAAAGCAATAGCCGCTGGAATATACTACGAAGGAGATGTATGGGATTTATTCACTAAAGACATAGAAGTAAAAAAAGCTATGCCAATAGGTGTAATACTAACAATCCCTGCAACAGGAAGTGAGAGCAGCTCAGCTACAATAATAACTAATGAGGATACACTTCAAAAACAAGGTCTAGAAAACGATCTTCTAAGACCTAAATTTGCAGTATTAAACCCAGAACTTACATTAACGCTACCGAGAAAACAGACATTTGCTGGTATAGTAGATATACTATCTCACGTTATGGAAAGATACTTTACTAATACTAAAGATGTTGAACTTACAGATACTCTATGTGAAGCTACAATGAGAACAGTAATAAACAATGCATATAAACTATTAAATGATCCTAATGACTACTGCGCAAGAGCTGAAATAATGCTAAGTGGAACCATGGCTCATAGCGGAATACTCGGCCTTGGAAGAGAAGAAGATTGGGCTAGCCATAGAATAGGTCACGAAATAACAGCTCTATACGGAACAACACACGGAATAACTTTATCAATAATACTTCCAGCATGGATGAGATATGTATATAAAGAAAACATTGAGAGATTCTCTAGATTTGCAAAGCAAGTATTCGGTATTGATCATAATAAAACACAAGAAGAAATAGCTCTCATTGGAATTCAAAAATTCGAAGATTTTTTAAAGGATATAGATATACCTACAAAATTACAAGATGAAAATATTCCTTGTGATAAATTCAGTGAAATGGCCAAGAAATGCACATCTTCAGGCCCTGTAGGAAGATTTGTTAAGATATATGAAGAAGATGTAATTAAAATATTAGAAATGGCAAGGTAAATTAAAATAAACCCCAAGAGATATATCTCTTGGGGCTTTTTATATCTAAAATATAGTTTCTATTTCATATTATCGTTTCTACCAATACCTAGAGCAACACTTACAAGCATAACAGCTAACATTGCAAATGCATAGAATACAAACGGTGTTACTTCCATTGCAGCTAACGGATGAATACTATCTCTTGTAAACCCTATAGTGTAAATAATAGCTGGTGTCCACGGCAGTGAATAAACCAATGTACACGAAGTTGCATCAAGAAGATTCGCTGTTCTATATGGACTAATACCATGCTTTCTTGAAAGAGGTTTTGCAAATGATGCTCCAACAGCAAGTATAGCCGGTGCATTTAATCCCATTAAAGCAGATAGAACTATTGTCATAAGCATAATAGACAACTCTGCTCCCTTTGCTCCTTTAGCGATTTTACCAAGAGATTCAAGTAGCTTTATATCGCCATGGCCAGCTCTCATAATTGCTATAGATCCAAACAATAATATTGCCAACATAACAACTTGAATCATACTATTTATACCAGTATAAATAACACCATCAACAGTTCTATCAAGACCTGAACCTACAACTCTAAATAAAGCCTTTTTAGTTACCTCTTGACCTGGATCTATCTGAATAAAATCTATTAATCCACACATTACTGCTGTAATACTTGCCAGTACAGTACCTATAGTAGTTGCTATAATAATATCACCTGATTTTATTGCAATCCATATCGTAATAGCAACAGGTACTAACATCCAAAGTGTCATAGAATTATACTCAATAGTTCCTACAGAAGCTACTTTCCCACTATAACTCATTCCATATATTATAATACCTATTAGTGTTATAACAGCCGCAGTAAGTGCATATTTAAGTCTAGACTTTACAACTCCAGGAACATCTACTCCTTGTGATGTAGCAGAACAAATTGTAGTATCAGAAACAGGTGCTAAGTTATCTCCAAAAGCAGCACCTGATACAATAGAACCTGCTAATAACGCTGGATGTGCACCTAATGCTATACCTGCAGGATATAAAACTCCCATACCTGCTGCAATAGTACCAAATCCAGTACCTGATGCAGTTGCAAATACAGCTGAAGAAATAAATGATACCACTATAAAAAATGTACCTTTAATACCAAGTGATGCTGACATACCTGCAATACCAGATGCAAGACCTGATTCTCTAAGAATTCTAGAAAAAACACCAGCAAATATCCAACATACTACAGGAATGATTGCTTCTTTACTAGCCATACCATTAATAATTACTTCACTATAAAGTTTTTTATCCTTTGCAAAGAAAAATGCTAAAATAAGCGCCATAAATGCAGGAATCCAAAGTGCTCCATTAGAAATAGAACCAGCTACAAATGTAGTCATAACAATAAGAACTATAAATACTATGAACGGTATAAAAGACATCCATTCCCCACCATAAAACTCAAGCTTCTTGTTATTGAACATAGTTCTCCCCCTTTACAACTTATTTTTGATGCCATATATACAGTATATGCTGTTATATATATATGAGTTCGTTTTAATTTTTGATCCTGATAATGCTTATATATTCTTTCAAAACTATAAATAACATAAATATATTAATCAAAAAAGTATAACAATCTAAAGTCTATACACATACTTATAAAGTAGTAATAGTAAAGGTTAGGTAACTATCAAAATATAAAAATAGTACAAATTCCTGTGTATAACTAGAAAAACAAAACAAAATTATTTGATAATTCTAATATTAAAACAAAATTATGTTGATAACTTAAATAATGATACACAATAATGTTGATATCGTGTTTGTATTTGAATTTTTGGGACAAACATTGTTTATTATTTTTCTGCATAAAAAATACCCATGTTTTTGAAAATAACATGGGTATAAATTCATATACTCTCTTCAATTAAAGTTTTTAAATAAGCATTAAAATGCATTATTGGATCTGAGAACTGCCTTAACTTAGATGCAAGTAAATCTAGTATATGTACTATTTCTTTATAGCTGTATTTATAAAGATTATTTAATATAATATTTATATTATTCTCTACATCTACTTCTTTTTTGCTTACAATATATTTATTCAACTCTTCTATATATAAAGATTTTTTTCTATCTAAAAGAAGCTTGTCTATATCCTTAGAATATATAAGACTTATTATCTCTTCTCCTTTTTCACTATGTTCATGATTTTCTTTAAAATCTGTAGTCATATCTTCTAATATAAATTCACTTAAAAGATATTCATGTTTATAATTTGCCCTGCATACAGTTTGATTGTGAAAAAAAGAAAAATAAAAGAAAGTCTTAATATTATCAAAAGCACTATGAATATAAGAAAAGCAGATACCGAATAAATCAACCATCTTATTTATATTAACTGTAAAATACTTTATCTTATTAAGCTTTCTAATCTGACCAATCAAATAAAGAGCTATTCTTTTCTCTATCTTAGAAAGTTTTTTAAATTCCATGCTGAAGCAGAACATAGGAATAACTACAATTCCCTTAGAACCTTTCTTAAATCCTTCTTTATATCCTTTTATCTCTATATCTCCTTCTTCATTTATAAATAAAAGATTATTATCTATGAATCTATTAATAGCTCTATATCCAGTAGCTCTAGAAGATGTATAAATATCTATCTTATTTATAACAGAGTTCATACTCTTTTCTTTTATTACCCCGTTGCTATTACATATCCTGCATAAGTTAATAAAATAATCTATCTGCTTAGATGTAAAGCTTCCATTTATTAAAGTTCTTAAAGTATCATAAGGTATAAGCGGCAAATTTCTCATAGCAAACCCTCCATTTATATATCTCTTATATCTATATATGAAATTTGAATATATAAATGGACATGCTTATTTTTATCTTTTATCTAAACCTATTATCTCCCAATTATTATTTAATTTAGGCTCAAGTACTCCATTTTTAACTTCCTTAATATATTTTATACAAAGATTTCTTATAAGTCCTTCTTTTTTCCCAAAAGCAGTTTTTGAATTCCAAAGGATAGAAAAGCTTCTTCCTTCTAATGCTCCTCCTTCTCTTATTAAGCTGGCCATTCTATAAGAGTTCATACCCAACTTTAACTTAGTATCATTCTCTATATTAGTAGTTCCATTTTCTAATTTTAAATCTACTATTCTATTTCCCATTTCCTTAGTTAAATCTATCTTATATGTGACTCCACCAAAGATATCATTAGTACTATACTTTGAAGCTCTTCTCTTAGGATTAAAACTAATTGTAACGTCACCTTCTTTTAAAGTATTAAAATAACCTGCTGCCCATTCCATATAATCCTTTAAATCCTTACCTGTGACTTCATAAACAGTAACTTCTCCACCAGTATACTGATAATTATAAGCTATATCCTTTTTCTTAATATCTCCTATATCAAGTCTAGCCTTATCATTATCTATACTTATTGATACAACATCAGCCTTACTATAATAAAGCTGAACCTCATGAAAAAAATTAACAAGAGGTGTAGGCTGAATTTGAACAGTCGGGATACCTTTTATCTCATCCTCTTCAACCATATTCATTCCTTTCAGCTGACCTATAACTTCATTAACATTTTTTCTAAGTATATTATGAAAGTATTCTAATTTTTTCTCTAAATATTTATTAGAAGGATAATTCTTAACATCTATAGTTTCAGATTTTTTATCTACTAATATAAATTTATCATCATCTTTTTCAAAGGTTAAATCAACCTTTGATATATTCATACCATATTTATATGGCTCCGTAATTAAAACTCCATTTATAATATTACTACTTACATTCTTATGCATATGACCTGCTATTATAACATCCAGTTCTGGACAAACATTAGCCACATCAATAACACCTGTTCCTGGAATATTATTTTCATTCTTTTCTCCCATATGCATAACTCCAACTAAAACATCAACTTTTCCTTTAAGTTCATCTATTATCTTTTTAGTTTCATCAATCGGCTGCTTAACAACTAAACCTTTTAAACGATCACTGTCCTTTTCAAACTCAACTATCATAGGAGTAGTCATACCTATGATACCCACTCTTACTCCATCTTTTTCAATTATCTTGTATCCTTCTAGATATCTCAAGCCATCTTCTTTATAAACATTCCCTGCAAGAGCAGTTCCTTTGAACTTAGATATTATTTTATCTAAAATTTCAGTTCCGAAATTAAACTCATGATTCCCCATTATCCAAGTATCATAACCCATCTCATTCATACTTATAACTATAGGATTTTCATCATATCTATTAAATGTTTCTACGAAGTTATCCTGAATAGAATCTCCACAATCAACTAATATAGTATTAGGATTTTCTTTTTTAAATTCCTCGACAGCACTATATATTTGAGTTAAACTTCCAGACTTATTCTCTGTATCAGAAGCATAATACCAAGGCATAAATCTACCATGAACATCAGAAGTACCTAGTATAGTTATATTAATTTTCTCCTTTTCATTAGCATTAGATCTTCTATAAAAAGGTTTCATAAAAAACCCTCCTAGTTAAAATTTACATTTCATACAGCATAATAACATATAAGTTGAAAATTGTATATTGTTTTACTATTTCCCCGGAAATATATTAATTATTGACATTATATTATTTTGAAATATTTAAAAAGGTCATATCCAACTAAAATGGTACCTATAGATAAGACTCTTAAAAAAAGTGCTTATTCTATAGGTATTTTTTTGTATAATGAAATAAGTATTGGAGGTTATATCGTGAGTAAAAAAACATTTTCAGAAAAAGATATTAAAATATTGAAAAAAAATCCAAATGTAAAACGCGTTAGCGCTTTAGCTATAACATACACTGATGATTTTAAAATTAAATTTATTGAAGAATACCTTGCTGGTAAGTTTCCAAAACAAATTTTTCAAGAAAATAACTTCGATATAGATATATTAGGTGATCGTAGAATCCAAAATTGTACATCAAGATGGAAAAAAGCTTATGAAAAAAATGGTATTATCGGACTCAATGATAGTAGAAAAATTTCTTCTGGAAGAACTTTAAAACGTACACTTTCCAAAGATGAAATTATACAAACTCAAAAATCTAAAATTGAATTACTGGAGGCTCAAATCGCTTTACTAAAAAAGCTCGATCAGAAAGAAAGGATGTTGATAAATAGAAAACAAAAAGTACAAAAAAGTGATATTTTTCAAATGATTTATGATGTAATTCAAAAATATAATTACAAAAATTTAACTCGATATTTTTGCAAACTCTTAGAGGTTTCTCGTTCTGGCTATTACAGCTTTTTAAAGTCTATCGCTAAAAGAAAAGAAAGAGAAAGTTCTGATGTTGAAATACAAAAAATCATATTAAAAGCATTTAATAGACGTGGATATAAGAAAGGGTCTCGCTCTATAAAAATGATTTTAGAAAATAAATTTAATATAAAGTATAGCAGAAAAAGAATTCAAAGAATCATGAGAAAATTCAACATAGTATGCCCTCATAGAAAATCTAATCCTTATAAGAAAATAGCAAAAGCTACAAGAGAACATACTGTAGTTCCTAATAAATTGAATAGAGAATTTAAACAAAACATTCCTGGTAAGGTTTTATTAACAGATATAACCTATTTATCATACGGAAAATCTCAAAGAGCTTATCTATCAACTGTAAAAGACAGTTCAACGAATGAAATTTTAGCATATCATGTATCAGATAGAATTACCCTAGATATTGCTACAACTACCATAACTAAGTTAACGAAAAAGAAAAAATCACTTTTACATGAAACTTCATTTGTTCATTCAGATCAAGGAAGTCATTATACTAGTCCACGTTTTCAAGCACTTTTGAAGAAATATAAATTAGGTCAATCTATGTCAAGAAGGGGAAATTGTTGGGATAATGCTCCGCAGGAATCTTTTTTTGGTCATTTAAAAGACGAAGTCGATTATAATTCATGTAATACTTTAGACGAAGTTAAATTCAAAACCAATCATTACATAACTTATTACAATAACTATCGTTATCAATGGAATTTAAAAAAGATGACTCCTATTCAATATAGAAATCATCTTCTTGCAGCTTAGTTATTTTTTTTATGTGTCCTTGACATAGGTACCATTTTACATTTCTACGTGCTTTTTTTCTTTCTTCTTTTCTTTTTTCATCATACGCTCTTTGTCTTCTCATATACTCATTATCATCTATTATTGTTTTGAGTTCCCTTTGTTCATGATCCTTTATATTAAGCATAGTAATTATTGTTTCATTCTTGAAATTATATTGCTTTCTCTCTACATTCCTGGTCTTACTCTCAGCATTTTTCTCTATAAGTAGTCTTTTAAACCTTGAATTAAACTCAAGCATCATTCTTTCAGCTTGTTTTGCCGCATCTTCAGGACTATCACCTATTAATAAACTCTGAATAGCAAAGTTTCTATATAAAAAGCATATTAGCTCACGATACCCATGGCAGCTATAGTCCCTAAGCTCCTGTATCTTCTCTAGATCTCCAAGTCTTGTTTGAAGTAAATTATACAAATTAAAAACATTATGTACTTTCTTCTTGCCTTTATTTTTCTTCTTTTGATTTTTCCACTTATCATACCAGTTAGGTAGTTCTGGCATCCATTGTTGTAGATCTCTAAGCTCATATAACTTGTCCTCATAAACTTTAGCTGTAACCATATTCATAGTCTTTGAGTTGTATGTATATAAAAATCTCGTTGAAGTAGTTAAGTTTACTGATTTATCAGCATTGAAATCACTTAGCTTATTGGATATTTCTTTTTGTATCCTTTTAGCTAATGCCTTTGCTTTATCAGTTGCATTAACTGGATATTTTATTTTATATGTAATATGAAAGTTGTTCCCTGTATAGATTATTGCAGATGGGCAAGGAATTATTGTTCCAAAGTATTCATATTCCATCATTTTAATAAACTCATCCTTAGTTAATTTATTAAAATATGATTTCTTATAATCTATATCTATCAATATATTAGTTATCTGTCCTATATTGCTATCAGAGCTATTTTCATAAGATTTATATGTATTTACACTGTAAAACAAGTTTACAGGTTCGAATTGACCTTCATTAAGTATTTGTTTAAGTCTTTTAAAACTTAATAATTCTTTTACTGTAAAACTTCTATATGCATATATAGGATTTGAATAATAATCTATGTAATTAAATATTTTTATATACTGCTCTAGTTTAACTCCAACTAACATATGCCTTAAAAATTTTTGAATTTCTTTTATTTCATTATCACTAAATTCTCTATTTATATGATTACTCTTTCGTAGTGCTTGCATAAAAAAAGTTCCCCTCATATTCATTAGGCGAACTCATAAAATCAATCTTTTATTATTTACACAATACATATATTGTTGCATATATGTCTATAATAATATATAATAATTTTATCAATAAAATTAAAAATGTTCATGATAAAGTTATTAAAGACTCATTTTATGAGTTCTTGCTTGGAAGAAGTTCCTAGGCCGCCAAACCTTGAAGGAACTTCTTTTTTATTTTTATTTATCTATAACTCATTATATTTAACTTTTTACAAATAATATTATATTAATTATACAATAAACTACTAAAAAAATCCTTTATTTTGTCATTTCTAATAAAATTTA
Organism: Tepidibacter aestuarii; assembly: GCF_934924865.1. Taxonomy (NCBI): domain Bacteria; kingdom Bacillati; phylum Bacillota; class Clostridia; order Peptostreptococcales; family Peptostreptococcaceae; genus Tepidibacter; species Tepidibacter aestuarii. The sequence continues at coordinate 3,227,854 of NZ_OW235315.1, forward strand.
ATCGTTATCTATCATATCTTTCTACAAATTCAACCATAGCCTGAGCCAAAAGATCTTGTTGTTTAAAGTTACTATTCTTCTTAGCAAACTTTAAAAACTTCTCAAGTACACCCTCATATACCTTAAATGATCTGTTTTTAATTGATCCTTCCATTTTAGAAAAATCTATTTTAAGTTCAGGAATGTCTATTACATTACTTTCAAATTCATATTTCTTAACTGCTTCTATTGTATTTTTAATTTCTTGCTTTAAATCTATAAGCTCCAATATATCATTTTTAAAGTTCATTATATCTGATATTTGCTTTAAGTCATTTGCTTGTATTAACTTTGTATTTTCAGTGTTATAGTTATTTTCTTGTGATATAATATTCTTAGTATTTTTAGTTCTTTCATTAGGTGTTACTAAAGTATTACTTTTATCACTCTTCGACAGTGTTTCATTAGTATTACTTTGGTAACACTTTTTATTTTGCTCATATTTAAAACCTGCTCTTTTGAATCTATCTCTTACAGTTGAACTTGGTATTCCAATACTTTCACATATTTTACTTATAGATGATACTTCTTTTAATTTTTGATTAAAATAATCAATTTGTTCTAAAATATCAAGTTTATCAAACTCTTTTCTATCCAACTTCAATCCCCCCTAACTAAGTGTTTCTAAAGTATTACTTTTGTAACTCTATTATATGATAAAGAATATATACTTTCTACTTATTAAAAAATACTTATTGGTCAAAAGTTAGAAGGAAAAGTATTTAAAGGAGGAAGTATTTATGTTTAAGAATAATCAGTTGAAAACAACATCGGAATCTTTAAATTTTTCTATAGACAAATTAGAAGATACGTTATCAAATTATAAAGATTACTTATCAATAGATAAAAAGAAAGCTTTATTGAATAAAATTCAAGGATATAAATATTTGCACTTGGAAATTAAATTGCTATTAGGAAATGAAGAGATTTCAAAAGTGTTAGATGAATTAGAGGACCGCGATAGCGGCCAATTAAATAGAAATGCTTTGAATACATAGGAACTTTGGTCTTAGAGCTATACTAAGCAAGTCTTGGATTAATATTGCTTGAGAGACGAAGGAAATGTTAATTCAAGTCTTGCTGGGTTACTTGTTTAAAATAAATAGGAATAGGGTGAATGGGATTTTCAGTCTATTCCTATTTATTTTTGCGTGAGCTGTTGCCATGGCTCCTTACCAACTAAGCCCTAATTCATCACATCTAACATCACATTCAGTAAAGCAATTTCTAATATCAGCTTCCGTATTCATTTCACCGATTACATCATAAACTGTTTTTTCTAAATCATCAGCGTCTTTATATGGTACATAAAATATGTACTCATAGCCTTTGGGGTCTTGCTTCTCCATATTCTAATTAAACCTTAAGTCCTGCTCAATAGCTTCCCTAACTTTCATTTTTCGTCTTACAAATATGAAAATTTGTGCCATGGCTTTTTATAAAAAAACCTTAGTCTCAGCTTCGAAAGGAAATTATTTTGCCATGTCATATATAAATATTAGTTTGGTGGATAAAGCGACTACCTCAATCAGGCTAATTAGGCATCTCCTCGCAAAGCTCGTCAGCCTAAAATTAGCCTAGTGTATGATTAATTAAAGTGTCTCTATAGCTATAACCAAGGCTAGTCTTAAGCCTCTCCTAATCAAAGATTACTCAGCTTAACACTAGCCTAATTTCATGACTTTATTGATGGATTTGTTTTGCTATGATATCTTTCATAATATACCCTATTCAAAATGATTACCTTCTTATCTAATATCGTACATTATATAGAGTAAAAAGACTCCTATAAGGAGTCAGTTGCGTGTAGTCCTGTTAGTGTTTAAGCTTGACAGGTATTTTATCTATTTTTAGAAAGTGTAAAAATAAATTACATTTTATCAATTTTTTCAATAACTATTGGGATTTCGTATTTTTTACTATAATCAAATAAAAATTGTTCGAAATTTGATTTGATATCATAATCTACAACAACTGCCATATCATCATCATCTTCCATATAATAAAACGAGTGAGTAACTTTCTTATCTTCTATAATAAGACATGCAAAACAGAAATGGTCTAGTTTCATAAACTTCTCTATATCATCTACATCATCTACAATATAGAATGTGTCTTCTGAAAAATCAAGCTTTTGACATGTTTCATTTTTAAGGCGAAGAATTTCTTCTTTATCTAGTTTCAAAGCTTTAAAATGATTTTGATTTACTTTTAATATAAATGATTCAACATCAAAATCATGATAATCATCAATATGATATTCTAAGTTTCCATAGATTCCAAAAACTAATTTTTTATTTATAGAAAAAGCCTTAACAAATCTTGAAAAGTTCTTAAGGTTAAAAAGTTTATCTATTTTGATAGAAATTGTATTAGATAACATGATTAAAAACCGCCTTTGCTTAATAATATAATAGATATTTTAGATATTAATAGAAATTATTATAGGATTTATAATTTATTTCAATTGCCTATATTTACTTATAATTATAAACAAAAATCTTATAAATAGATATTTATAAGATTTTTGAAATCAATATTTTTTTAATAATCCCAATACCAATGATGGCTTGAACCTTTACCTAATCTATTAGCATTATCATGATAATGAGGAGGTTCTTTTTGCTTTGGATTACCCTTAACTGGTTGTTTATAATGAATATCTCCTATATGTTTATTTGTTTTCTTACCTCTAACTTTATACTTTCTAGTTCCATCGCGTCGGTTAACTTCGCAATCTCCTTTTTCTGTTCCTCTTTTTCCACCTACTTTTTCTAGTATTTCCTTCTCACTTCCTCCATGAGTCCAATTCTTTCCTTCTCTCATTGTTTTAGTTCCTAAATAATTTGCAACTTTTTCATACAGCCATGATCCTGCTTTGTAGAGAGCCCCACCTACTATAATTGCACCAGTAGCCAATAAAGCTACTTCTCCTATACCCGGAATCTCATACACAGCTATTATTGCTGCTCCTCCTGAAATACTTCTTTTACTTCTTCTTGGCTTAGAATCTTCTTCTATTTTTTCTAACATCTTTTCAAACTTAGCTATAACTTCTGGATCTTTTATTGCATCTGGATGATTAGGATCAAAAAACTCTTGAGGAATATATTCCATTTCATCAATATTTTCTAAATGAATATTTACTTCTTCATTATTAGATGGATTAACATCATAAGTATTTGCAAATACATTAGCAGTTGGAACAAAAAGCATTATAAGTGTTAATAACGTTGCTATAAATTGTTTTAACTTATTAAACATAATTTCAACTCCTCCATTATTTGTATAGTAAAAATAATATAGATATCTTCAGTTTCAAATGGCCATTTAAATACTTAATAAAATATCCTTTACAGAAATAAAGACAAATGAAATTCAAAAAAGTTTCAACTTTTTTATATTTTTTTGAAACTTTTTCCGTTTTAATTTGTCTTTATTTGTAGAAAGAGAAATTAAGGAGGATTTTATTATGAAAAAATTAGTTGCAATGCTTTTATGTAGTATTTGTTTTTTATCATTTACTTTAGTAAGTTTTGGAGAAGAGATTAGCTCTGAACGTAATGACATTGAATTAGGAAATACTCGAATTAATCGTTCTAAAAGATCGGCTGATTATCTTGCTTCAACAGATTGTAAAATAAATTTTTATTACAAAAACGGAAAATTAGTAGTGAGTGGACATACAGAAGCTTATGATGATGTGGACAATGTATCTATTGTAATTTATGTTCAAAAATATGATGAAAAATCAAGAAGATGGAAAAATATTTATACAATATCAGAAAATGAAAGAAATTCAGATTCTATAAGATGCTCAGAGTCTTATACTGTTCCATCCGGAAAATATAGAGCTCAGTCTTATCATGAATTAAAAGAAGGTTCTTCAAAAGAAACCGAAAGAAATACTACAAAAACAATAAGAGTAAATTAAAAGGGGCTCAGCCCCTTTTAATTTACTCTTATTTCAATGATTTTATAATATTTATAGCTTCTTCTTTTGATATAGAATAATTTGTAGTTATACAATATTTTACTCCAAAAGAAGACCACATGATTTTAAACTTTCTATTATTTATATTAATTAATGTATAATCTGTATTTCTTATTTTAAAGAATTCTATAGTAGAATCTTTAGCTACGGTTATTACTTCACTCGATTCATCACCTTCTAAATTCTGAATAAATTCAATATTTCCTTTTTCATTGACATAATTTAGTATAATTGTATACTCGTTCTCAACCATTGCCTCTTCTAATTTATAAGGTAATTCTCTAAAATCAAAATCTATAAAATTACTAGCTTCTTCAATATTATTTATTTCAATAGATGAATCATCAGTTTCGTCATATTCTTTTAATTCTTGTGAAGAAGATTGTTCTTCTATGCTTATACTTCCTTCTGTTTTTTCATCTATATCCTTTGTCTTAAAAATTTTCCATGAATATGATTGAGTTGATGAAAAAGAGTTTATCATCATTAAAGAAATAGTTATTATAGCTGCTATTGAGGCTATTCTCTTATAACTTTTCTTATTTTCTTTTTTGCTTTTTTCTAATCCTTGTAGTTTTCTCCATTCAAATTCAATTTCACTGTTTGAAATCTGTACGTCTTCTACATCTTCTTTTAAAATTTCTTTTATCAAATCATCCATTCTATCTTCTTTATTCATTATAATCACCTTCCATCTTAAGTAGATTATATAGTTTTTCTTTTGCCCTATTTACTCTAGATTTGACCGTATTCACATTTAAATCTAGCTTTTCAGAAATATCATTATACGATAATTCATTATAATACCTCATAAAGATAACTTCTTTATATTTTACATCTAATTCTGATATAGTGTTTCTAACTTTTTGTCTAATATGTTTTTTGTTTATTTTATCTATTACCTCATCTTCCATATTTTCAGATATCAAATTTAATTTTTCATTATCATCTACTAAAGTTATCCTATTGTTTCTATTAACATAATTCTTAGCTATATTAAGTCCTATCCTACATATCCATGGCTTAAACTTATCTATCTCATCTAGATTGTCATACTTTTCAAAAGCTTTAATATATGCTTCATTAGTTAGTTCTTTAGAAACTTCTTTATCCTTTGTAAAATAATAAATCGTTTTAAAAACATCTTTATAATAGGTTTTATACAAAATATGCTTTTGATCTTTACTTAAACTTTTGGATTTATTGCTACTTTTTAGTACCGCCAATTTGAGACCTCCTGTTTAGAATATTATTTTCCACAATATTTAATATTTAACAACAATATTCTTAATTTACCATAATATAGAAGAAATAAAAACCCTCCAAAAGTTTTACTTTACATAAAATAGATACCTCTTTATATATATAGACCAATACAATCTAAAAAAGTTTCATTTTACCTTCATCTTAATATCAAAATAACTAAAAATTCTTTTTCTCTCAAACGATCTACTCCAATAAGGCTAATATAAGTCATACTCATATCTTCGCATGACTCAAATTAGCCTAGTATATTTGGTGTACTAAATAGCCATGGCAAGTATAAAGCGCCTCCTAATCAAAGATTACTTAGCTTAACACTAGCCTAATAACAGCATTATATAAAATCTAAATTTCACATATAGCAAACTTCACTATAGATATAGCTATCGCTATTGTTGGCCTGCTCTCGCAGGCCAAATTTATTTTTCAAGTTATCTCAATATCCCTCGCACCCTAGTGTCATCTTCCTACACTCCGATTATTCAAACAAATTTTTTACTCTAGAGATAAATAATAGGGTCAAAATTTCTTTGCATAATCTCCACTTCGTCAGAAGAAATCGCTAATACGAGGAGTGTTCTCAAATTATAGCCTTTAGGCTGTGCTTTTTAGCTTATAGAAGCTTGTCTGTGGCGATTTTGGTTTTCAATCGACTAAATTAATTAGCGACAACTTGTCGCTTGTATATAAGCATAATTAAAGCCTAGAGAGCTATTCTCTAGGCTTTGTATATTTGAAGTGCAACTGCACTAGCTTCTTTAATATTTTGATTCTTAGTATTTTTATATAAATACTCTATATATTGTTTATCCTGAATAATGTCTTTAAAGCTTTTTCCTTTGTATTTTCCGAAAGGAATGATTATATTAGGTACTTGATTTATTAGGTCCTGATTCTTGCTTATATTCTCTTTCTCTAATGTATCAACTATTCTTTTAAAGTCTGATATTCTTATGTCTTTTATTGAGCTATAGCCCATATCTTCTATCACTTCATGTATTTTTTCATGTGATGCTATGGCAAATAGTTTCTTTTGTTGATTCCTATTGATAACACTGTCCTTTATCTCAACTACGTTATTATCATTAGCTGTCGCTATTTCATTCTTATCATTATAAGACGGATATTTCAGGAAACTTTTTTATAATTTTATATATTTACTTACTGTACCCTTTGCAATTCCTAGTTCTTTAGCTATTTCTATTTGTTTTAATCCTTGATTATATAATTCTTTTACTTTTTTTATTTTCTCTATCTTTTCTTTTTCTCTATTAGTTAACCCCTGCTCATTGAACTGTTGGCTATGACCTTTTTACTTAAACACAATACTTCAAAACACTATCTAATTGAAATATATTATATTTTCTCTATAATCTCTTTGTAAATCCCTTTCTAAAAATTCCAAGAACCTAACAAGCATTGCAGATGCTTCAGCTCTTGACATAACCTTGTTTGGATTTACCTTGTTGAATTTATCTCCTTGGATAAGACCTATTTCTTTTGCCATGTATATACTATCTTTCGCCCAATAAGGTATTTCCCTATCATCAGAAAAACTAGTATAATATCCTGGTGTTGGTGCCTTATTCTCAAATCCTAAAGCTCTTACAAATATAGTTATAGCTTGAGCTCTTGTAAGATTATTATTTGGCTTGAATTTATTATTCTCACCGTGTATTATTCCTTTTTCATATCCACTTTTTACATACTTATAATCATCATCTTTAGTATCTAAATCTTCAAATACACTTTCTTCAGGCGGTTCCCTTCTGGATCTTCTCTTAGGTTCTTCTATGTAAGTCCTTATATCACACGCCCTTATAACACCTTTAGTAAATTCCATTCTGTTCATAGGTAGATCAGGAGAGAAAAACTCACCATTCTCATCAAATACATCAAGAGAATACAGCTTCTCTATATAACTTTGAGCCCAATGCCCACCTAAATCTCTAAATTTAGGAACTATAAGTCTTTCAAGTTTCGGAACCATAGTTTTATTAAGCTTTACTGTTCCTTTATCTCTTTCATCGTCATCTATTTCTCCATTATCAATCTCTGGAAGATCATACTCATATCTAGATACCATCTGCTCATTAGTAACCCTCATATGCCCCCCATTAAAGCTTGAAAAATTAGCTTCATTATCAGAGTACTTTAAAACCTTAGTTGTACTATCTGATACAGATGCTTTAATATGACCTTCCCAAGATCCATCTGAATCATCTGGTTTTATATTTCTTATAGAATAATTTATAATCTGAGTTTCACTATTTCCCCAGAAGTTTTTATACCCTACATCTTGCCCAGAAATATCTATTATAACCTCACCTTGATCTTTATTAACCTTATAATACTTTCTTCCCTGCATATTTCCATTATAAAAATCAGATGCGGGTCTATTATCTATAACATCAGACTTTGACAATTGAAAATCCTCAAGTTCATACTTATCCTCACCTATTGTAACCTTCTCACTATATCCGGTTATAGAACTTTGCTCTATAGTCTGACCCTTATCATCCCTTTTATCAAGAAGAGTCTCAACCTTAATCTTCCTACTAAGCTTCGCATCCTTATCTTTATTCTCAAGCTTAAAAGAATAACTAACGCTCTTTTCAGTGTCCTTAATTCTCTCAGAAACCTTTATCTCACCCTTTACAACAATAGGCTCTCCACTTATAAAAACAACTTCTTCATACTCATACTCATTATTAACACCACCTGAAAATCCAGGAGGAGCAGCCCAAATATTCATAGGACTAAGCACCATGGCCGTAACAAATATAAATGCCAAAAATCTTCTCATTCTTCTCCTCCTTTCAATCTTATACTCTCTAAATTTTTATACTCTAATCCGCTAACCATAAATTTGGAATTTATATTAAATTGGAACTCGTTCCAAATATATTGTTTCCTCCTTATATGTTCTTGATAAGGAAACTATAATTTGTCTTAGCGGAAATTTAATATAACTCTCTAATTCTGCCTATTAGTACTCACCAGAAATTTGGAATTTATATTAAATTAGAGCTCGTTTCAAATATATTGTTTCCTCCTTATTATGTTCTTAATAAGGAAACTATAATTTGCCGTAGCGAGAATTTAATATAAATTTTAAATTTCATGCATTAAGCACAAGAGGTTACTTAACTATAAGCACTTTAGAGTATAAATCATCCCTAACCATATAGACCCTATCTCCAACTTGTATATCCTCATAGTTTATATGTTTTCCATCCTTAATAATTACACTCTTATCTATGCTTACATTTATAGATACTTTCTTTAACATCCAAGATTCTTTTCTTTCGCTCCAATCTTTTGCATCTTGGATCTTTATAGACCATCCTATCTTAGAATTATTTTCAAGAGATTCAACCATACCTATAGTAGTTCTTTGTCTAGATAGAGAGTCCATCTTGTCATTTACATAAATAGAACTTATTCTATCTCCGTCAGTATATATATATCCATAATAGTTTTTATGATCTGCATCTAGCGATGAAAATTCATTTATTGTAAGCTTCTTATCATTTATTAAATCGTATATATACGTATCTTCATCATAATATAAATCTTTTTCAGAATCAAACGATTCCCATTCATTTTCATTTAAAACATTAAAATTATCTATTTTAACTGAGTAAATATCTATCTCCTCAAGTTTTGAAGTATATATATAGTTTTGACCTATATTAGAATTATTAATATCTTCATTGTATATATAAACTACATCTGCTGATAAAGAATTATTTCTTCCTTCAGCTACTATGAATGCATCTGACTTTGAATTTATAGAGTATTTATCTACAAGCCTTGAATTCTTTATTATTATAGTTCCATCATTAAGAGATATATTTTTTTTATTTGCAAGCTCGAATTTATCGCTATAGAAATTTATATCTTCTATTTTATCTGAAAAATTGTATTCATAAGAATCCTTTACAACCATTCTCTCTATTTTTTCTGTTCCAAAAAAGTCTTTTACAACTAAATAAACAGTTTTTCCTGTGTAATATTTTAAATCGCTGTATTCTATTTTAGATCCATTTGAGTATACAGGAACTTCGTTATTGTAAGGAACAGTAGTGTAATTATTTACTTTTTCCCATTTGCCATTTTTTAAAGTTTGTACATTAAAAAGTGTTATATTTTCTGATATATCATCAGTTGATTTCATTACAGCTTTATATAAACTCTTTATGCTGGTGTATTTATCATTTATGTCTATCTTATTTACTGTATTTGAATCTATTGTATCAAATAAAAATCTTACCTTATCTCCTACATATAAAGTATTTAAAGATGTAATTTGTCCATTCTTAGTTACCTGTGTTGCTGGTGTTGTGTAAAATATTTCTTCATCTCCAGTTATATACTTTAAAGTTATTTGGTTTCTGTCTATTTTTTGAATAGATCCACTTCTCATCTTAGAACCCTTAGGTATATATCCTGTATTTTGAGTTGAATAACTCTCTATGTAATCTATTTTCCTTCCTCTAAGAGTAGCATACACTTCCATTCCAGGTTTAAAATCTATAAGAGTTGCATCTCTGTTGTCTATTATATATACTACATCATCTGTAAAGTTCAATGTATGAAGAGTACCATCGTACTCTTCAATTTGAACTGTTCCATCTAATACATCCTTTATATAACCCTCTATATACTTATCTATATACGGAGAGAATTGATCTGCGTGAACCAATGTGCAAAAGCTTAACACAAATATAATTGTTAAAGATAATATTCTTCTCATAATCTACCTCCTACTACCTATAATTGAATATCTTCCAAGTCTATTTACTGGAGAGTTAATAGAAGTAGAATAATTGTCCATTCTCTGCTTTACATAAGTCCATTCACTTTTGTATTCATCGTATCTTCTAAGAGATATATTTCTCATTCTTCTAAGATCCGCTTTTGCAGAGTCAAAATCAAGAGATATCTCCATATTGTTTTTTAGATAATCTATACTAGTATTATCTGCTCCAATGAATACATCAGCCTTTAACTCATACTCATTAGATAAAGAAGTTGAGTCATTCTTTTGATTAATTCCTATTTTAAACTTAACCCCTGATTTATCTTTATCTTTAGCTTCATAAAGCTTTGATACATTAAATGCAGTAGGATTAAACTTTACATACATATCACTTAAAATTACTCTTATATCCTTTGCTAAATAGCTCGTAGCAACCCTTGCTGGTATGCTTATAACTACTTCTTTTGCTCCTGCATATTCTCCTTTTGTAAGATCTATAACAGTTTCCTTCTCATCATAATCATCTGTTCCAATAAGTACATTTACTGTATCGCCTGATCTATTTATAACTGTTTTTTCGTTTATTTCTCCATCCTTATCATCATATCCTGAACCTGATTTAGTAGTTACTTCATTACTTTTTGATGATCCTTTTGATAATCCAAATTCTCCTATAGCCTTTATTATGAATCTATAGTCAGTCTTTGGTTTTACATCTCTGTATATAAATGTAGTTAAGTCAGTAGTTCCAACAAGGTACATTTCCTTATCATCCTCTACTGCATATATTTCATAAGATGTTGCATCCTTTACTTCATTCCAATTTATTTTTATATACTTATCGTATATAAGCTCTGCGTTTACACCTGTTGGTGCGTCTATTTGATCTATTACATAAACAACATCATATATATTACTTCCAGCTTTATCTGGATTTACTATCATAACACCTTTAGTTCCTAGTTTTCCAGGAGGAGTTGTAACTTTTAGATTCTGAGAGTCTATAAACTCAACATCACCATCAGTTCCAGATACTAAAACATAGTTCTTTCCATCTATAGTTATTGTATCTGTATCAGAAGCTGTAGCCTCTTTAAGAACAGGACTAAATACAACTCTTGCTCCAGACATGAAGTCATTTCCTTTTATCTGTATTTCTTGTCCTCCATCTACGAATATTGTAGATATATTTATAGAATTATCCTTTGCATCTACTATTTGAGTTATATCAGGATCACTCAAATATGTATATTCAACAGAATTTGAAATTTCTCCATCAGGATTTTCTATCTTAACATCTACAGTTTTTGGATCATATTTAGGAGTTATTACTTCTATAGTTTTATAATCTATAAACGTAATATCTTCTTCAGGAACCTTTTTTTCTCCAAAGTATACAGCTATTTTCTTAGGTTCATATCCTTCCATCGTCTTTCTAAAATCAAGACCTTTTATAACTACCTTGTCTCCTCCTTTTGATAGACCTTTATCTGGAGTTATCGAATCTATCTTTGGAGAAGTTTCTCCTTTTGTGAACATTATATATATAGGTATTGTTGGTTCATCAGAACTTGCAAATGCTCCATCTTCATTTTGAACTACTACTTTATGAAGCTTTCCTACTTCACTTTCATCTACAGCATCTATTTTAAATGTAAGCTTATTAGGAAGAGTTGGAGTTATATTAGCATAATCAATTTCCATTACATCTCCTATAGATATCTTTGCATTCTCTCTAAAATCAGATCCTATTACACTTATTATACTTCCGCCTTTATAGTTTACTTTAACTACTTTAACGTCTTTTCCATTGATATTATCAGGTACAGAAGGTTGACCATCTCTAGTTATCTCAGTAATCTTAGGGAAACTATCTGGATTTTTGTATTCGAATTCTCCACTTGCTTCACCTTTATCTGGATTTATTATAGTTACAGGAACTTTTCCTATTGTGTAATAAGAAGGAGTTTTAACTTCTACTTGTCCACTATTCAAAAGATTAGTTTCTGGAGAATATCCTCTCTCAACTATAATTCTTCTAGCATATGCATCTATTTTTATCTTTACAAGTTCATATCCTGGATATTTTTCAATTCCTGAACCATCGTTATGAACTAATACGTCTCTAAGAGATACATATATTTCTTCATCATTGTAATTTATTATTTGAGCTGTATAGTCTTTATCATTTACTCTAGCAGTTAAATTTATCTTTTTATTGTTTTTATCAGATGAATCATATTGGACCTCAAGATCTCCAACCTGAGTATTTCCTGTAGTTCCAATTATTGTACCAGCATTTAATTTTCCAGCATCTATAGAAATATTAGATATATTCACATCATTTATATCTCCAAATCTAACTACAGGCATTTCCTTTTCTTCAGCTTTTGATACATCTAATTGTGTAAGTACTTTTATCTTAGTACTATTAAACTCACTACCATGTATTTCTATATTATCTTCACCTTTTTTCTTACCTATGTTAGGCACTACCTTAGTTATTACAGGTGATGATGATTTATATGTGAAATTAACTTTATTTGACGTTCCAAAATCATTATTAAGTACATATACATCTACATCTCCCTTTTCTCCCACAGGAACTTCCACAGATATATATCCATCAGAAAAATCTACTATCTCAGCTGTGTTTTTTCCAAAATATATTTTAGGAAGTATATTTCTATAATCTTTAGATGCTCTTTCTTCTTCACTCATGTCAGGATCTAGATTTTCATATTCAGTCTTTAATGCCTCATACTCATCTTTATTTTCAAGGTTATCCCATTTATCATTACCATTTAAGTCCTGGTATTTTTCACCATAATCATAACGTCCATTACTATTGGTATCTTCATAATTTTCGCCTTCATCATACTGTCCATTACTATTAGCATCTTCATACGTTTCCGCTTTATCATATGCAGCATTTCCATTAGTATCTTCATATGGTTCAAAGTATCTAAAATCTGTTCCCCATATTTGAATCTTATCTCCGCCAGCAGCACTAGCTGTATTCGGAAGTATTTTAGTTATTTGAGGATTACTTGTAGGGATAACATAAGTAAATCCATCTTCCTTTGAGTAATTACCTCCATCTGAGTTAGTAACTACAACTGGAACTGTTTTTCTATCTCCATCTATTTCTTCTTTAAGATTTCCTGGATATTTTGGTATTATAATAGTTATTTTGTTTCTATCTGTACTTATTACTACCTCTTTAGGGTCTGCTTCCACTCCGCCTATGAATATCCTAGATTTTATATCTCCATTTGATTCAAAATCAGAACCATAAATATACGCTGTATAACCACCTTCAGTCGAGCCTCTGTCGGGTTCTATACTTACTATAGTAGGATTTTTCTTTGGAGTTTTATAGTAATAAAATCCTTGAGTACCTGTTCTTTTATCATATTGCGTATCCGGATTTTGAACTGTAAGATCGTACCATTTTTCAACATCCAGCATAGGAACTGTAAAGTATATTTCATTTTTATTAATTACTTTAACTCTATGTCCTGTTATAACATTGTCTTGTACAATATATGGAGTTTTTAAATGTAACTCTTTTATATTAGAAGTATCTCCAGTTTCTGTTATCTTTATTTTGTCAGTATACACATCTATATCGTATTCTTTCCCTGAATCTAATAGAGCTCTAAATTTATCATCAGAAATTTGTTTTGTAACTGTATAATTTTCATCTTTTCCATTTGATAAAGTTATATCACCCTTAGTATTTATATCGAATGTATAAAAAGAATTCCCTGTCATATTTATAGTATCATTTTCTGATAATATAATGCTTTGGTAATAATCTCTTATATTTGGCTTATTATTATCCATATATATTACTTTATTAGTATCTAATGATTCATAATCGCTTAGTATTATTTTATTGTTAGAATCTTTATTGTAACTATTTATATCTTCATCTCCAATAAGTATTCTAGTTCCAATAACTTTAAATATATTAGCACCATCTATATCAGATGTAGATGGTTGTGGTTTTAAGAAATTATCTCCCTTTACAACAACTAAAGTTCCATTACTTCCTTTGTTAGGAGAAAAAGAAATTATCTTTGGGTCTGTATAAGTTGTAACATATATAAATTCAGATATAGCTATTGCACCACTTGGGTTCATAACTTGAATCTGAGTACTTCCCTCTCTTCCAGGAGGAGATTTAAATGTTATTTTCTTTCCATCTCCCTCTCGATTAATTCCACCAACTTCTTTACCATCTATAAATACTTTAACTCCTCTATCAAAGTTATTTCCTTCTATTACTACGTTTTCTCCACCGTCTACAGTTACAATATTTGGCTTAACACTATTAATAATAGGTTTATCACCTGCCACTACAAATTCTACAGCATCCGTTTTCAATGCCGATAGACCTTCTGTCTCTTGATGTTTTACTGGGTTTATAACTTTTACAAATGTCTTACCTATGTTAGTTACAGATGAGTCTTTAGGTATTTTAACTATTATTCTAGTTCCTATTTCATTTCCTTGACTTCCGTCTAGTTCTCTTCCATATCTATCAAATATTTTAAGATATAAGTCTTCATTAGAATCTAGCCCATTATTGTTTTTATTAAGTCTTATATCATTTCCAATTTCAATTACTGGATATCGTACAACCTCGGTTCCATCATCTTTTGTATACTTATGTATTAAAAATCTATTTCCTTCTATCGAAACTAGCATATCTTCTTTTAAATCATACTGTATTGGAGATATTTTCTCTACTTGTATCTTATCTGGTGTTATATAGTTTACCACAGGAGTCATTGTACTAGCTATATATGTATACGATTTAAGGAGCTCAGCTCTGTCTTTTATAACAACATCACTTTTTCCATCTATTTTTATAGTTGTAATAGTTTCTATAACAACATCTTTAACAGGATCATCTTCAGCATCAGTAACCTGAGGTGTTATTATACTTATCTTATCAAGTGCATTAGTAAAACTATTCTCATATTCTGTTTGTGCCTTATTTGTAGCAAATGTAGCTATACCCCCTACAATTACTTTTACTTCTCTAGTTACAGAAGTAACAGTATCACCTTTGTAAGTTCCTCCTTTATAAACCCCATCACTACCTTTACCATAAGTTATATCTAATATCTGATCACCAGATACAGGATCCTGAACATCTATTGTATTCTCATTTAATTTTAAATCTGGTATGTTAAGAGTTCCAAAGAATACCCCAGATATTTCAGCCTTAGATCCAGTATCTGGTCCTGAATCTGGTGATATAGATACTACTTTCATCTTTTGCTTAGCATCTATTATTGTAAACATTTCTGGAAGAACATAGCTCTTTGTAACATAATCTTCTGGATTTTTACCCTCAGGTATTTTATTAGTTATTACAACATAATATTCTCCATTTTCTATTACATCTTTTCTATAATTTGGTAGATGAGTTTTTAATAGTTGTTTACCATCTACATCAGGTTTAAATGTCGTATCTACACCCTTGTTATAATCAGTAAACTTATTACTTAAACTCTTAAGAAAAAACACATCATAATTATCAAGTCCAGAATCAGCAGTGAATATAACTTCATCCCCTATTTTTGATGAAGTACCTGCCTCTCCTCTGTTTGGATTCATAACTAAATTAGTTGCAGTTATCTCATTTATAAGTCTAAACTGCTTTGGATAAGTATTCCTAATAGTTAATTTCACTCTATTTTTTCCAACATTAGGAGATGATGTATCTGTAATTTTTAGAGCATTATTATTATTAAAATTTATATATGTATCTTCTTCTTTTTTTACAACTATATTTTGGAATCCTGGAGTACCACTTAAAGGACCAGTTACTACTTCTTCAGGCTTATTAGGTGGTACTAACGGAAGATCCGTAGGACCTCCTGCTTGAGTTTCATTTTGATAATATGCACTATAACCAGGAGTCCCTATCTTATCTAAATTAGATCCATTAATAGTAAGAGTGTCAACACCAGCTTTTATGTTTCTTTTACTTATATTAGAAAACGATGGTATTCCACTTTGGTCAATAGGTATAGATACACTTCCAACATCTATACTATTTCCTACTATATCTCCTTCAACTATAAATTCAACTACGGAATCAGTATTTGGATCTGCATTTTTAAATTCCTTATATCCAAAATCTGTATCAGTACCAACTGCCACCCCTTGCAAATATCCTCCATGTACAGTAAGTCTTGTTTGTTTAACAGTATATCCATATTCTTCATAAATTTTAGTAATAGTTATGTAATCTACATAATATTTATCTGAATCATATGCATATATTTTCATATCATGCCACGGCATCATCCCAAACGCCATCATAAACACAAGAATAAAAGATGTAACTCTTTTAATCCAATTAATACGTTTCATATTCCCCCTCCTTAATCTACAACTACAAATATTCCTTTTCTACTTGATTTAATATATACATTTTTATCTGCTCTATCGATACTAAATGGAACTGTATACCAGTTTCTCATTTCCTCATCATATCTTAAAACATTTATATTATCACCTGCATACTCATATGGAATTCTAATATTTACATTATCAAAAGTAAAGTTATCTCCCGCAACCTGTATAAAATCAGATACTACATGAGCTGATCTTAACTTGTTCTTTATACTATCTACAACTAAAGGTTCAACCCTTCCAAGAGATACAACCATATCCTTATCTCTATCATAATCAACAGGTCTTAAATTGTATATATCTATATCTGCATATTTTGACTTTGTATTAATATTTGAATTTACGCTGCTTTTACTTCCCTCGTACTTTATCTTTCTAACTAAACTATCTTCTCCCATAATCTCGTCTAAATCTAATTCTAAACTACTCTTATTTTTATATGAAGAACTAAGTATTAAAGTATCTTCACTTACCTTCATATCTTGCTCAACTTTTCCCTTAGAATCATCTTTGATTACTTTCTTATCTTCAGTTGGAGCGAAATCTCCTTTTTTGATAACACTTAACGTATCAAATTCTATAATATTTTTGTGGTTATCATCATTTTCAACTATTATCTTATAAGTTCCAGGCTCTAATCTATCACTTCCATCAGGAAGATATACCTTAGCCATTTTATCCTCTATAACTACTCTTTCAGCTCTTTCTTTATGTCCAAACTCATTTTCAAAGTATACCTCAATTCCACCTGAATAGAACATTCCACCTTCTAATATTATAGGTTCATCTTCATCATAATCTTCACCTACAGTTGCATCTACAATTCTTGATACTATAGGCATTGGCGTCGTTGAAAATGAGAATGACTTTGCTGCATTTAAAAGTTTTTCTCCACTTTCATTTACAGCACCATTTTCTACTACATTTTCAGGCACATACCAATCGTATTTAGTATTCGCATTAAGTTTTTCTTTTATAGGTATGTACATATAAGTCTTTTTATAAGATGACTTATACTCTATTTTAATCTCCTTAGTATCATCTATAAGATTTTCACTGCTTCCATCTGAATAAAGATTAAATCTACTAGGAGTTTTATTATCATTATATAATTTAACACTTCCATCTAAATCATCAAATATAGCTGTTAAATAATAAGTTCCATCTGAATCTTTATGTAAATCATTTTCATCATATTTAGCTGATGAACTATTGCTAGGTATAGTATCTATTATCTCAGGTCTATCCTTTATAGTTCTAAACTTAAAAGTTATATCCTTATTGTACCTAAATAAAGTATTACTTGAATTTAATTTTCCCTGCAAACCAACAGCTCCAGGTGCTAATTTAACAGTATACTCTTCACTCTTTGAAAGTTCAAATCTCGTATCATTATATAGATTATTCATATCTATTTTTAAAGAATCTGTCTCTAAAGAACCAACAGATTTATCTGCATAAACATAATTTTGAACATTAGTATATGTACTTCCACTTCTCGATATAAGACTTACCTTAGTTTTGTCTATATTACTGTCTATAGGATATTTAAACTTAACACTTATAGTAGGATGTAACCCTACATTACTTGAACCATCTATAGGATCAGTAATACTTACTATATCATCTGTGCTAAAGTTTATAACATTTTGCTGATTATATATATCAGCTGCATTTTCAAGATATACGCAGTTTGGATTTAAAGTAACTGTATATTTTGAGAGATCTTTAAAACCTCCTACTCTTTGAACTTTAAGCTTCTTATGATCTGTAGAATCTACACTTACTGTATAATTTGATATACTATCAGCTACATAAGTATCATCCTTTAGATTATCTATTAAAGAAGATGTTATTGTTATGTAATTCTGCTTATTAGCTACTGCATCAGGATTTAATACAACATTATCTAAAAAAGTGTAAATTATAGTCCCTCCACTATATTCAGTATTAGTTATAATCCCACTTTGGCTTGTAGTGTTTGACTTTGTAACAAAATTATATTTTATCTCTTGACTACCTATATTTGAACTATCCTTAAATAAGCCAGCATTAATATGTACTGTATATAAAGAGCTATGATTCAATCTTTTACTTGAATCCTTCAGCTCTATTATAACTTTATGCTCACTTGGATATAAAGTTAAATTGTAATTATCTTTATCTGAAATTCCATTTACTAATATATCCATATTAGCATTTATATCTTTTGACCCATCTTTAGTGTAATTAGATCCATATACCACGTCTATATATGTTGTATCGTAGCTTACACCTACTTGATCTTTAGTTATAGTCTCTTTGCTAGTTCTAAGAGTAAGAGTATCTTCTATTCCTACCGCATTTGATATATCTATAGGAATTAAAGTTAATATTATTGAAAATATTAACATTAAACTTATTTTTCTATTCATATTATCCCCCCTCTAAATATTTACATTATGTACTATATATCGGTATTTAGTATAAGTTTTTGAAGTATAAATTTAAATAAAAAATACCTAGATTTCATTTATGCGAAATCTAGGTATCTACTTTATTTATAAATATTTTTTAACTTATTACGAATCTCTTCTTCTCAAATACTTCTTTATCTATACTTACATATATCTTATCATTCTTTCTAAGATCTTTCATATCTTTGTCTGATTTAACTTTAACAGAACCTTCGTTTACTAAATATTCTAAAACAGTCTTTATATCTGCGTGCTTGACCTTAGTCGTATTATGAATATGATCTAATGTCGTAAGCATATTTCCATTGCTGTTTATAAGAAGAGTCAATATTTGATTTAAATCACCTTGATGTTTTACCTCAAGTTTTATGTTTTGAAGAATTTGTTTTTCTTCATCATCAAGATTCAATACATCTTCTGGTCTAGGTACTGGTTTTGTATATTCGTAATACATGGAACCATCTTCATCTTTTTTAAGTTCTACTAGCTTATACTTTAACAATAGGTCCAAATCATCTTGTCTTGTCTCTGGATATTTAAAACCTATTTTCTTTAAAATATTCTTTTTATCTTCTACAACCTGAGGATGTTCTTCTCCTCCTTCAAGATTTGTATTTAATATTTTTTGAGTAGCCTCAAGACCTTTTAACTGCTGAGATTTAGTAGCACCCACAACTAAGTATGTCTTATAAGTTGAAAGGGGCATATATCTAAACCACATATATTTTTGAAGTTCTTCTGGTACATTTATCTTCACTCTATTCTCCATATTAAATTCTCCTTTTTGAATAAAATTTAATCTATAATAAATATTTTTCTGCAAAGAACATCTTCATCATCTATAAGTCTAAATTCATATCTGCCCTCTTGCATTACCTCTGACTTAAATGTTATAGATGCTTTACCGTTTCCATCGAGTTTTACAGGAATACTTGCAAGCATTTTATTAGTGTCTATACTTATCAACTCTCCTGTTACTTCTTGATCTTTCTTAATTGAGATTAAGTCTAATTTAAACACACCTTTTTCTTTTGTATATTTATCAGATACTATAAATGGTATTATTATCTTCTTCTTACCACTTTTAATCCTTATCTCATAATATCCATTATCCCATGAGTTATTAGAACTTCTCATTTTAAGTTTGACCTTATTGTCTTCAACAGGCATCTCAAATTTTATCTTAGTTTTTTCGTTTTTATTATATACAAGTTCACCTTTTATATTCTCTTCATAACATTCTATATCAGTATCTATAAATATTTCTTTTTGCTTTTCAAAAAACATTATATTCTTAAGTTCATGTGATTCTAACTCCCTAGATGGCTTATCTACTATAAAGTTTATGTGCTTAACTTCTTGGTTTGAGACAAATACCTTTATTTGATACCATCCCATATTCCAGTTTCTATCTTTAGGTTTTTCAAAATCAGCTACATATATTCCTTTTATCTTAACATCTCTATCATATTCTTCTAATTTTTCTTCATATCCATTATCCATATAATAAAGGCTTACAGTAGCATCAACTTCTTCTGTAGCATTTATATCTACATTAAACTTTACATTAGGAATATTAGATGGAATTTTCGATACGAACCATCTACTCATCCTATATTTATCTTCTAATTCCTCTACTCTTTTTATTCTTTGCTCTTCATTAAGTTCATGTTCTTTTTTTATCTTTTGAACCTCATCTAATTCTTCATTTATATTAGCTATTATAAACAAAGATCTTATAGAAGTTTCTTTTATTTCTTCTAGCATATTTGAAAACATATCATAGGCTTCTTTATTAAATATTCTAACAGGACTTTGACCACCTATATACTGGAATATTATTCCCTGTCTTATTTGATCTACCATATCTAAATGATCTGTCCACTTATCATCTATATTCTTCATTAAAGTTACTCTCTCTAGATATCTAAGCTGAGTCTCTCCTGTTATTTTTTCTTTTTGTTTGTATAGTTCAACTGCCTTATCATATGCTTTTTTCTTTATATCATGCTTGTTTAAATTTTCAATCTCATCGTTTTCCATTTTAGTGAAATCTATATAATTATTGAATTTAAACGTTTCATTCAAATACTTTTGTATAGAATCTAAATCCCATTCTTCTGGATATTCACTGTTAGATGTACATAAATCTATATTTTTATCTATAGTATCCTTTAAAATACTGTAGATAAACTCGCTCATATCCTCTCCATTTAATATCTTGTTTCTTTCATTGTATATAGTTTCTCTTTGCTTGTTTAATATCTTGTCAAATTCAAGAGTATTCTTTCTAACGTTGTAATTACTAGTTTCTACAGTCTTTTGTATCCCATCTATAGCTTGAGACACTAATTTATCCTGTATAAAATCATCTGAACCTAAGTTCATCTTATCTACTATCTTTACAATTCTATCTAATGCCTCTTTTCCCACCTTAGAGAATAAAGAATCTTCAAGAGATATAAAAAATTGACTTTCACCAGGATCTCCCTGACGTCCAGATCTACCTCTTAACTGATTATCTATTCTTCTTGAATCATGTCTTTCTGTTCCTATTACATAAAGTCCTCCAAGTTCAGCAACTCCATCGCCAAGTTTTATATCCGTACCACGACCAGCCATATTAGTAGCAATAGTTACAGCACCTTTTTGTCCAGCATTTGATATAATATCAGCTTCATCTTTATTTTGCTTTGCATTTAGAAGCTTGTGCTTTATATTATTTTTAGTTAACATTTCACTTAATTCTTCTGAATCATCTATATATATAGTACCTATAAGTATAGGCTGTCCTTTTTCATTTCGTTTTTTAATTTCATTTACAAGAAATTTAAGTTTAGCTTTTTTAGTTTTAAACAACAAATCAGCCTTATCTATTCTTTTTATTTCTTTGTTTGTAGGTATACATACAACATCTACAGCATATATGTCTTTGAATTCTTGTTTCTGACTGTATGCTGTACCTGTCATACCTGCTATTTTATTGAATAGCTTGAAATAGTTTTGGTATGTAATCATAGCTTGAGTTTTTGTTTCTTTCTTTATCTCTACATTTTCTTTAGCTTCAAGTGCTTGGTGAAGACCTTTTCCAAATCTTCTTCCTGGAAGCGCTCTTCCTGTAAATTTATCTATTATCATAATTTCGCCATCTTGAACTACATAATCTTTATCTTTAGTAAATACATAGTTAGCTTGAAGCGACTGTCTTATATGATGATATAGCTCTGTATTCTTTATATCAGCTATGTTTTCTATTCCAAATATTCTCTCACTCTTATCTATACCACTTTGCGTTAAATTTGCTATTCTCTTTTCATTATCTATATCATAATCTTCTTTATTAAGAGATTTTATGAATTTATCAACAGTTATATAATATTGAGAAGGTCTTGCTGCTTCTCCTGTTATAATAAGCGGAGTTCTAGAATCATCTATAAGTATAGAATCAACCTCATCTATTATTGCAAAATTTCTACTTCTTTGAACTACATTTTGCTTAACAGTAACCATATTGTCTTTTAAATAATCAAATCCAAACTCAGAATTAGTACCGTATACTATGTCACAGTTATAAGCTTCCTTTTTTTGTTTTACATTTAGTTCTCTATGAGTAAGGCCAACTGTTAGTCCTAAGAAATTATATAGCTTTTCCATTTCCTCTTTATCCCTAGCTGCAAGATACTCATTAGAAGTTATTACGAATACACCTTCACCTGTTAATGCATTTAAATACGTAGGAAGTGTAGCTACTAAAGTCTTACCCTCTCCAGTTTTCATCTCAGCAATATTACCCTCATGAAGAGCTATTCCCCCCATTAATTGAACCTTATAATGCTTCATTTTAAATACTCTAAAAGAAGCTTCTCTAACTACTGCAAATGCTTCTTCTAATATATTATCTAACTTTTCACCATTTTGAATCCTTTGTTTAAATCCTTCTGTTTTATCTTTCAATTCTTCATCAGATAAATTTTTTATTTTATCTTCTAAAGCTAATATATTATCCGCTCTTTTTTGAAGATCTTTAATTTTTCTATCATGAGGATTGATAATTCCACTAAAAAAATCTTTCATAAATATTCCTCCTACTGTAGCTTTGTTAAATATTATTATTCCAAAAATTTACGATTTCATTAGTAAAGTTGCGCTTAATTTTAAATACTACATTTTCTTATAAATTAAAAACAAGAGAAGGATATAATCCTTCTCTTGTCCTTTAACTTATATAATTAAATATCTTTATTTATTATGGTAAAGCTATTACAGTAACTGTGAACTCTTTTGTTTCTGTAACGTCACCTTTTTCAATTGTAGCAGTTAATGTAACAGTTGCATTTGCTTCTCCTGATGCAGGTCTTGTAACAGTTCCATTAGTTGCAACTACAGTTTCATCGCTTGATGCCCAAGCAATAGTTGATCCATTAGATCCTGATGTTTCTAAAGTTAAATCAGCTGTTACGTTGTCTAAATCTCCTTCTATTGTTAATGCAGCTTTATCTGCATCTACATCAGCTTGATCTGCAACAGCTATATCAGTTAATAATACGTACTTAACAAATGTAGTTCCAGCTTCATCTAAAACTAACTCAACATTGTATTCATCTAAATCTATATCAGATACAGACTCAACAGTCACATCAGATGCATCAGTTACGTTGAATACTTTTGCACCAGATATTAATCTGTAAGTAGTGTCTCCATCTATTATTTCTTTAGCAGATACCTTAACAGTTGCATCAGATGCTACTGTAGTAGTTGATAGTGCATCTAAATCTGTATTAACAACCTTTCCAGAATCGTTATCTACTTCTAATTCTACAACTTTACCTACTAAAGCTTCTGCTGCATCCATATCAAATCCTGCATCACTTATGTCTAATCTTTCATTAGTATCTGTGTAGAATGTTTTTTCATCTCCACCTACATAAGCTTTGATTCTTAACTCATCTTCTCCAGAAACTTTCTTAACTTCTGTTATTAAAGCTCTTTCAGTTGTAGATTCTTCTGAATCATTATCAGCATCTTTTACAAGTATATACTTAGCTTTTCCATCTTTAGCATATACTACAGCATCTGTAACTTTATCAAAGTCAGCATCTTCCCATGTGCTTATCTCAACATCATCTGCATCTGTATCAGCGTAGTCATACTTTTCTACATTGAATACTAATACATCATCAGATAATTTGTATCCAGCAGCATAGTTATCATCTTCAACATCTATATCGTTATCTGTATCATTTTCTAATACTACTATTTCTTTAATTTCTCCATCTTCATCTATTTCAAGCTCTACTAATCCAGTTATATCATCAACTTTTCCATTAGTTACAGTTTCATCTCCATCTATAACATCATCATCGACTTCAACATCATAGCTTACTTCCTTACCATCTTTGTTGATTATATCAACTGCATAGTAAGTTTCTCCTCTATTTTCAT
The DNA here is from genome assembly GCF_934924865.1 of Tepidibacter aestuarii. Taxonomy (NCBI): domain Bacteria; kingdom Bacillati; phylum Bacillota; class Clostridia; order Peptostreptococcales; family Peptostreptococcaceae; genus Tepidibacter; species Tepidibacter aestuarii. The sequence continues at coordinate 3,252,251 of NZ_OW235315.1, forward strand.
ACTGCTTGATAGCTCCATCTTTTAAGAATCCAACTATTTTACTTGTATTCTCAGAGTCTTCGTTAACATCTATAAGAATAACATCTCCTTGTCTATTTACATGGATAGTTGTCTTTTCACCTTCCATATCAGCAACTTTATCTTCTAACTCTGTAGTAGATTTTTCAGAATCTTCATCTAAGTAGAATGCACCTTCGTAGTTGTACTCTTCTCCATCTATTGTAAATTCATCAGTTAATACATCTTCAACTTTTCCAGTTACAGTCTTAGTGTATACCTCTGCTAACTCTTTAGAATCATTGTAGAATACTACGTCTCCTTCTTCGATGTCAGAAACCTTGATTTCTTTTCCATCCTTCATTACAACATAATCTTCTAAATCAACTTCTTCATCATGTCCAGATATAACATCTTTCTCAACATCTTCTACTAAGATGTATCCATCCATTGAAGTTATAGCGTCAAGTCCAACTACATCACCGTCTTCTACTATAACTTTAGCGTACTCAAAGTTATCTCCATCTTCTATAGATGTAAATAAATCACGCTTATCTTCAGAAACTGTGTAAGTCTTATCCATTCCTACTAATTTGATTTCTAAGTCGTCTCCATCTTCATCTACTTCTATAGCATCGAAGTATACATCATCTTTAACTTCGTATGATACTAATTCATCATCATCATTGTAGTAAGCTTTGATCTTAACTCCTTTTAATCCTTCAAAGTTAAATCCATCTTTAACTTCGATTTCTTTAGATCCAACTTCTATTTTGTTGTCATCTTTTTGAGAAGAAGTAAAATCTACTATGTCTTCTTCAAATGCAACATCTAATTTAGTGTCTAATAAAGTTTCTTTATCTGTACCATCAGTTCCAGACTTTACGAATTTAGCTTCGTCTCCGTATCCTACTTGAACCATCATGTTTACTTCTAATGAGTTATCAACTAATTGAGCAACTATTCCTCTTGGAGCAGATGTTCCTATTGTTCCATCTACATCATCAGTTATATCTTCTTGTCCAGCTACTACTAAGTATCCATTTGGATATCCACCTTTAGCTTTTGCTGCTGGCTCATATCCTAAAGCTCTAACTATCATAGTTACTGCTTCTTCATACTTAACTGGTGCTTCTGGATCAAATACTCCTTCAGCTTTTCCGTTTATAACTTTAAGTCCTGATGCTATGTTTATGTATCCTGATGCCCAGTGGTTAGCAGGTACATCGCCAAATCCAGTAGCTCCCATTGAAGCCTTAGCTGAATCGTCAAGTCCTAATGATCTAACTACAACTGCTGCAAATTCTGCTCTTGTTATTGTTTTTTCCGGCTTGAATGTACCATCTTCATATCCATTTAATACATTAAGTCCTGATAATCTTTCTACTGCTGTTTCGTAATCTGTTCCTTTAACATCAGCTGGCATTGCTGCAAAAGCTGCACCCATTGATCCGAATGCTAAAGCTCCAGCTAATGCTACTGAAAGTACTTTTTTAGTATTCTTCATTTTATTTCCTCCTTGTAAACCTAGTTGTCTTTTAAATTCTGTCTTCTGAGGATTTGCAATTTTTAACATAAAAACTGTCATTTACCTCTAGTTGTCTGTTTTGTCTAATAATGCCTTTTTTTTAATTGTCAATTTCCTAAAAATGTCTATAAAGGCCTTGTTTATATGTAAAACTACAAAGTTATTATACACTTATATACCACTTATTTCAATTACAATTATGTTACAATTTTTAAAAGTATATTAAATTTTAGATTTTACCATATTATTCCTATGCATATTTTGTAATTTTCATAAAATTTCCAAGGGTATTTTTACATACATGTAATTAACTGTTTTATTATGTTAATTTATATTTTATTTACTTTTTATATCCATGTTAATAATTTCCTTACGTATAAAAATTCGCTTCATAAAAAAAGAGACCCTAAGGTCTCTTTCTATATAAGCTATTACTTAGCAGTTAATATTACATACTTAACAAATGCTGTTCCAGCTTCATCTTCTATTACTGTTACTGTGTAATCAGTGAAGTCTATATCTGATACTGACATAACTTCTACATCTGTTCCATCTACTTCAAATACCTTAGCATCTGAGATTAATCTGTAAGTTGTTTCACCTGATACTATTTCTTTCTTAGATACTTTAACTGTTCCATCAGCTAATGTTGTTCCATCTATTACTGCTATTGCTGATTCATTAACTACTTTTCCAGTCTCATCATCTATATCAAGCTCTACTATCTTTCCTACTAATGCTTTAGCATCGTCCATATCAAGTCCAGTTGCTGAATCATTATCTATATCTTCTATAGTTAACTTCTCGTTAGTATCTGTGTAGAATACTTTCTCTTCTCCACCTACATAAGCTTTGATTCTTAATTCGTCTTTTCCTGAAACTTTCTTAACTTCTGTTACTAATGCTTTTTCTGTAGTAACATCTTCTGCATCATTGTCTGCATCTTGAACTACCATGTATTTTACTACTCCATCTTCAGCGTATACTGTAGCAGCTATCGCTTCATCAAAGTCTACATCTCCCCAAGCGCTTATCTTAATGTCTTCTGCATCATCAGTGTATTTTTCTGTGTTGAATACTAAAGCTGAATCATCTAATTTGAATCCACCAGCATAGTTATCATCAACATCTACATTAGCAACATCTTTTGAATCTAATACTACTATTTCCTCTAAGTTTCCATCTACATCTATCTTAAGCTCTACTAATCCTGATATAGCATCTAAGTCTTCATCTCCAGCTATAAGATCTTCATCAAACTCAGCATCGTAGCTTACTTCTTTACCATCTTTGTTGATTACATCTACTCCGTAGTAAGTTTCTCCTCTGTTTGAGTAAGATTTAATCTTTCCATCTAATAATCCTACTACTGTTCCTGTTTCTTCTGCATCTTCATCAACATCTACAAGTACAACTTCACCTTGTCTGTTTACATAGATAGTAGTTTCTTTATCTTCCATATCTGAAACTTTATCTTCTAAATCTGTAGTTGATTTTTCTGAATCAGAATCTAAATAGAATGCTCCTTCGTAGTTGTACTCTACTCCATCTATTGTAAATTGATCAGTTAATACATCTTCAACCTTACCAGTTATAGTCTTAGTGTATACTTCTGCGAAGTCTTTAGAATCGTTGTAGAATACTACATCTCCTTCTTTAATATCAGAAGCTGATATTTCTACTCCGTCCTTCATTACAGTGTAATCATCTAAGTTTAGCTCTTCTTCATGTCCAGATATAACATCTCCATCAACGTCTTCTACTAAGATATATCCATCAAATGAAGCTATTGTATCAAGAGCTACTACCTTTCCATCTTCTATTATAACTTTTGCATATTCAAACTCTTCTCCATCAGTAAGTCCTGATAAATCCATACGAGTATCATCTGCTACATTGTAAGTCTTATCCATTCCAACTAATTTAACTTCTACATCGTCACCATCTACATTTATTTCAACAGCGTCAACATATACATCATCTTGAGCTTCATATGAAACTAATATATCATCATCATTGAAGTATGCTTTAACATTAACATCTTTTAATCCTTCAAAGTTGAATCCTTCCATTACTTCTAACTCTTTAGATCCTATAGATACCTTGTTATCATCTTTTTGAGAATCAGTGAAAGTTAATACATCTTCAGTGTACTCTACATCTAATTTATCAACTAATAAAGTTTCTTTATCTGTACCATCAGTTCCAGACTTTACAAATTTAGCTTCATCTCCGTATCCTACTTGAACCATCATAGGTACTTCTAATGAGTTATCTACTAATTGAGCTACTATTCCTCTTTCACTTGCAAGTCCTATAACTCCGTTTACATCATCAGTTATATCTTCTTGTCCAGCTACTACTAAGTATCCATTTGGGTATCCACCTTTAGCTTTTGCTGCTGGCTCGTATCCTAATGCTCTTACTAACATAGTTACTGCTTCTTCATACTTAACTGGTGCTTCTGGATCGAATACTCCGTCTCCTCTACCATTTACAACCTTAAGTCCTGATGCTATATTGATGTATCCTGATGCCCAGTGATTAGAAGCTACATCGTTAAAGCTAGTAGTTCCCATTGAAGCTTTCGCTGAACTCTCAAGTCCTAACGCTCTTACTACAACTGTTGCAAATTCTGCTCTTGTTATAGTTCTATCTGGTCTGAATGTTCCATCTTCATATCCTTTTAGTATATCAAGTGCTGCTAATCTTTCTACTGCTGTTTCATAATCTGTACCTTTAACATCTTCTGGTACTGCTGCAAAAGCTGCTCCCATTGATCCGAATGCTAAAGCTCCTGCTAATGCTACAGAAAGTACTTTTTTATTGTTTTTCATATCTTTTTATTCCTCCTCGAAATTTGATATCAATATATATAAGTTATTCGTACTTACTTATTTAATAATCTTATTGGAATTAAGCTGCATTTTATTTTGTCGAATTTTGTCGTTTCTTTATTACAAGATTCATTATACTCCTATAATTGATGTATTACAATTACAGAAGTATTACAGTACAGTTAATAAAATGTTACATACTAGATACTTTAAAACTTCTCATTTTTATTATTTATAATATAAGGGGCTTCCTTTATATTAATATATATCATCCTTATCATATGCTCTAAGCAACTACACTTAAAAATTATCCTCATTTAAATGTTAGATACTTTTTGGTTAACATTTTACTATTAAACTTAGATTGTGCTGTTAAAATATTCGTTAAGAAAGTTCTTTGTCTGACTTTAAGGAGTTTAGAACTTTTAGAATATTTTATAAAGCAGAATCTTTAGTTTTATTAAAATGTTGACTAAGTATCGGTATTTGAATGAGGATGATTTTTGCTTAAGTATAAAAAAAGAGACCCTAAGGTCTCTTTTTAATAATCATCTATTACTTAGATGCTGGAGTTAATATTACATACTTAACGAATGCTGTTCCAGCTTCATCTTCTATTACTGTTACTGTGTAATCAGTGAAGTCTATATCTGATACTGACATAACTTCTACATCTGTTCCATCTACTTCAAATACCTTAGCATCTGAGATTAATCTGTAAGTTGTTTCACCTGATACTATTTCTTTCTTAGATACTTTAACTGTTCCATCAGCTAATGTTGTTCCATCTATTACTGCTATTGCTGATTCATTAACTACTTTTCCAGTCTCATCATCTATATCAAGCTCTACTATCTTTCCTACTAATGCTTTAGCATCGTCCATATCAAGTCCAGTTGCTGAATCATTATCTATATCTTCTATAGTTAACTTCTCGTTAGTATCTGTGTAGAATACTTTCTCTTCTCCACCTACATAAGCTTTGATTCTTAATTCGTCTTTTCCTGAAACTTTCTTAACTTCTGTTACTAATGCTTTTTCTGTAGTAACATCTTCTGCATCATTGTCTGCATCTTGAACTACCATGTATTTTACTACTCCATCTTCAGCGTATACTGTAGCAGCTATCGCTTCATCAAAGTCTACATCTCCCCAAGCGCTTATCTTAATGTCTTCTGCATCATCAGTGTATTTTTCTGTGTTGAATACTAAAGCTGAATCATCTAATTTGAATCCACCAGCATAGTTATCATCAACATCTACATTAGCAACATCTTTTGAATCTAATACTACTATTTCCTCTAAGTTTCCATCTACATCTATCTTAAGCTCTACTAATCCTGATATAGCATCTAAGTCTTCATCTCCAGCTATAAGATCTTCATCAAACTCAGCATCGTAGCTTACTTCTTTACCATCTTTGTTGATTACATCTACTCCGTAGTAAGTTTCTCCTCTGTTTGAGTAAGATTTAATCTTTCCATCTAATAATCCTACTACTGTTCCTGTTTCTTCTGCATCTTCATCAACATCTACAAGTACAACTTCACCTTGTCTGTTTACATAGATAGTAGTTTCTTTATCTTCCATATCTGAAACTTTATCTTCTAAATCTGTAGTTGATTTTTCTGAATCAGAATCTAAATAGAATGCTCCTTCGTAGTTGTACTCTACTCCATCTATTGTAAATTGATCAGTTAATACATCTTCAACCTTACCAGTTATAGTCTTAGTGTATACTTCTGCGAAGTCTTTAGAATCGTTGTAGAATACTACATCTCCTTCTTTAATATCAGAAGCTGATATTTCTACTCCGTCCTTCATTACAGTGTAATCATCTAAGTTTAGCTCTTCTTCATGTCCAGATATAACATCTCCATCAACGTCTTCTACTAAGATATATCCATCAAATGAAGCTATTGTATCAAGAGCTACTACCTTTCCATCTTCTATTATAACTTTTGCATATTCAAACTCTTCTCCATCAGTAAGTCCTGATAAATCCATACGAGTATCATCTGCTACATTGTAAGTCTTATCCATTCCAACTAATTTAACTTCTACATCGTCACCATCTACATTTATTTCAACAGCGTCAACATATACATCATCTTGAGCTTCATATGAAACTAATATATCATCATCATTGAAGTATGCTTTAACATTAACATCTTTTAATCCTTCAAAGTTGAATCCTTCCATTACTTCTAACTCTTTAGATCCTATAGATACCTTGTTATCATCTTTTTGAGAATCAGTGAAAGTTAATACATCTTCAGTGTACTCTACATCTAATTTATCAACTAATAAAGTTTCTTTATCTGTACCATCAGTTCCAGACTTTACAAATTTAGCTTCATCTCCGTATCCTACTTGAACCATCATAGGTACTTCTAATGAGTTATCTACTAATTGAGCTACTATTCCTCTTTCACTTGCAAGTCCTATAACTCCGTTTACATCATCAGTTATATCTTCTTGTCCAGCTACTACTAAGTATCCATTTGGGTATCCACCTTTAGCTTTTGCTGCTGGCTCATATCCTAATGCTCTTACTAACATAGTTACTGCTTCTTCATACTTAACTGGTGCTTCTGGATCGAATACTCCGTCTCCTCTACCATTTACAACCTTAAGTCCTGATGCTATATTGATGTATCCTGATGCCCAATGGTTAGAAGCTACATCGTTAAAGCTTGTAGTTCCCATTGAAGCTTTCGCTGAACTCTCAAGTCCTAACGCTCTTACTACAACTGTTGCAAATTCTGCTCTTGTTATAGTTCTATCTGGTCTGAACGTTCCATCTTCATATCCTTTTAATATATCAAGTGCTGCTAATCTTTCTACTGCTGTTTCATAATCGGTTCCTTTAACATCTTCTGGAACTGCTGCAAAAGCTGCTCCCATTGATCCGAATGCTAAAGCTCCTGCTAATGCTACAGAAAGTACTTTTTTATTGTTTTTCATATCTCTTTATTCCTCCTCGAAATTTGATATCGATATATATAAGTTATTCGTACTTACTTATTTAATAATCTTACTGGAATTAAGCTGCATTTTATTTTGTCGAATTTTGTCGTTTTCTTATTACAAGATTCATTATACTCCTATAATTGATGTATTACAATTACAGAAGTATTACAGTACAGTTAATAAAATGTTACACAGTGTAAGTAAGATAAAAAAAAGAGACCCTAAGGTCTCTTTTTAATAATCATCTATTACTTAGATGCTGGAGTTAATATTACATACTTAACGAATGCTGTTCCAGCTTCATCTTCTATTACTGTTACTGTGTAATCAGTGAAGTCTATATCTGATACTGACATAACTTCTACATCTGTTCCATCTACTTCAAATACCTTAGCATCTGAGATTAATCTGTAAGTTGTTTCACCTGATACTATTTCTTTCTTAGATACTTTAACTGTTCCATCAGCTAATGTTGTTCCATCTATTACTGCTATTGCTGATTCATTAACTACTTTTCCAGTCTCATCATCTATATCAAGCTCTACTATCTTTCCTACTAATGCTTTAGCATCGTCCATATCAAGTCCAGTTGCTGAATCATTATCTATATCTTCTATAGTTAACTTCTCGTTAGTATCTGTGTAGAATACTTTCTCTTCTCCACCTACATAAGCTTTGATTCTTAATTCGTCTTTTCCTGAAACTTTCTTAACTTCTGTTACTAATGCTTTTTCTGTAGTAACATCTTCTGCATCATTGTCTGCATCTTGAACTACCATGTATTTTACTACTCCATCTTCAGCGTATACTGTAGCAGCTATCGCTTCATCAAAGTCTACATCTCCCCAAGCGCTTATCTTAATGTCTTCTGCATCATCAGTGTATTTTTCTGTGTTGAATACTAAAGCTGAATCATCTAATTTGAATCCACCAGCATAGTTATCATCAACATCTACATTAGCAACATCTTTTGAATCTAATACTACTATTTCCTCTAAGTTTCCATCTACATCTATCTTAAGCTCTACTAATCCTGATATAGCATCTAAGTCTTCATCTCCAGCTATAAGATCTTCATCAAACTCAGCATCGTAGCTTACTTCTTTACCATCTTTGTTGATTACATCTACTCCGTAGTAAGTTTCTCCTCTGTTTGAGTAAGATTTAATCTTTCCATCTAATAATCCTACTACTGTTCCTGTTTCTTCTGCATCTTCATCAACATCTACAAGTACAACTTCACCTTGTCTGTTTACATAGATAGTAGTTTCTTTATCTTCCATATCTGAAACTTTATCTTCTAAATCTGTAGTTGATTTTTCTGAATCAGAATCTAAATAGAATGCTCCTTCGTAGTTGTACTCTACTCCATCTATTGTAAATTGATCAGTTAATACATCTTCAACCTTACCAGTTATAGTCTTAGTGTATACTTCTGCGAAGTCTTTAGAATCGTTGTAGAATACTACATCTCCTTCTTTAATATCAGAAGCTGATATTTCTACTCCGTCCTTCATTACAGTGTAATCATCTAAGTTTAGCTCTTCTTCATGTCCAGATATAACATCTCCATCAACGTCTTCTACTAAGATATATCCATCAAATGAAGCTATTGTATCAAGAGCTACTACCTTTCCATCTTCTATTATAACTTTTGCATATTCAAACTCTTCTCCATCAGTAAGTCCTGATAAATCCATACGAGTATCATCTGCTACATTGTAAGTCTTATCCATTCCAACTAATTTAACTTCTACATCGTCACCATCTACATTTATTTCAACAGCGTCAACATATACATCATCTTGAGCTTCATATGAAACTAATATATCATCATCATTGAAGTATGCTTTAACATTAACATCTTTTAATCCTTCAAAGTTGAATCCTTCCATTACTTCTAACTCTTTAGATCCTATAGATACCTTGTTATCATCTTTTTGAGAATCAGTGAAAGTTAATACATCTTCAGTGTACTCTACATCTAATTTATCAACTAATAAAGTTTCTTTATCTGTACCATCAGTTCCAGACTTTACAAATTTAGCTTCATCTCCGTATCCTACTTGAACCATCATAGGTACTTCTAATGAGTTATCTACTAATTGAGCTACTATTCCTCTTTCACTTGCAAGTCCTATAACTCCGTTTACATCATCAGTTATATCTTCTTGTCCAGCTACTACTAAGTATCCATTTGGGTATCCACCTTTAGCTTTTGCTGCTGGCTCATATCCTAATGCTCTTACTAACATAGTTACTGCTTCTTCATACTTAACTGGTGCTTCTGGATCGAATACTCCGTCTCCTCTACCATTTACAACCTTAAGTCCTGATGCTATATTGATGTATCCTGATGCCCAGTGATTAGAAGCTACATCGTTAAAGCTTGTAGTTCCCATTGAAGCTTTCGCTGAACTCTCAAGTCCTAACGCTCTTACTACAACTGTTGCAAATTCTGCTCTTGTTATAGTTCTATCTGGTCTGAATGTTCCATCTTCATATCCTTTTAATATATCAAGTGCTGCTAATCTTTCTACAGCTGTTTCATAATCTGTACCCTTAACATCTTCTGGTACTGCTGCAAAAGCCGCTCCCATTGATCCGAATGCTAAAGCTCCTGCTAATGCTACAGAAAGTACTTTTTTATTGTTCTTCATATCTCTTTTTCCTCCTCAAATTTTGATAATTTTTCAATTTGATTTTAATTACCACCTTTTCATGTCGAACTTTGTCGTTCGCTACAAGATTCATTATACACTCATAAATTATCAAATACAATTACAGGAGTATTACAGTAATTTTAATAAAACATTACACAGTATAGGTGCTAATATAACAAAAAAGAGACCCAAAGGTCTCTTTTTAACAATTATTTATTACTTAACTGATGGAGTTAATATTACATACTTAACGAATGCTGTTCCAGCTTCATCTTCTATTACTGTTACTTTGTAACCCATAAAGTCTATATCTGATACTGACATAACTTCTATATCTGTTCCATCTACTTCAAATACCTTAGCATCTGAAACTAATCTATACGTTATGCCACCTGAATTTATTTCTTTTTTAGATATTTTGACAGTTCCATCTGATAATGTTATTCCAGTTATTACTGATATAGGTGATTCATTAACTACTTTTCCAGTCTCATCATCTATATCAAGCTGTACTACTTTTCCTACCAATCCTTTAGCATCGTCCATATCAAGTCCAGCTGCTGAGTCTTTATCTATATCTTCTATAGTTAACTTTTCGTTAGTATCTGTGTAGAATACCTTCTCTACTCCACCTACATAAGCCTTGAGCCTTAATTCATTTTTTCCTGATACTTTCTTAACTTCTGTTACTAATGCTTTTTCTGTAGTAATATCTTCAGTATGCTTATCTGCATCCTGAACTAACATGTATTTTACCACTCCATCTGGGGCGTATACTACAGCACTTATAGCCTCATCAAAGTCTACGCTGCCCCAAGTGCTTATCTTAATATTATCTACGTTATCAGTGTATTTTTCTATGTTGAATACTAGAGCTGAATCATCTAATTTATATCCTCCAGCATATCTATCGTCAACATTTACATTACTAACTTCTTTTGGATTTAATACTACTATTTCTTCTAATTCTCCATATGCATCTATCTTAAGCTCTACTAACCCTGATATTTCTTCTCCCTCATCATAAGATCCATTTGAATCTTTATCGAAGTATACTTTTTTAGTTGTAGGATCTACCAAATCTAATCCATATACAACATCAGAACCCACTTCCACATCATAACTTACTTCTTTTCCATCTTTGTTCACTATATCTACTGCATAGTATTCTTTTCCTCTGTTCTCGTACGATATGACGGCTCCATCTTTTAAAAATCCAACCACTGTACTCATTTCTTCTAAATCAACATCTACGAGTATAACATCACCTTGTCTATTTATATGAATAGTAGTATCCTTACCTTCCATATCAAGAACCTTATTAACTAAATCTACTCTTGACTTTTCTGAATTAGAATCTAAATAGTATGCTCCTTCATAGTTGTACTCTACTCCATCTATTGTAAATTGGTCTTCTAATATATCTTCAACCTTGCCAGTTATAGTCTTAGTGTAGACATCTGCAAAACTTTCAGCATAATTAAAGAATACTATATCCATTTCTTTAATGTTAGAAGCTGATATTTCTACTCCATCCTTCATTACAGTATAATCATCTAACTTTAACTCTTCATCATGACCATATATAACATCTCCATAAACGCCTTCTACTAAAATATATCCATCAAACGCATTTATAGTATAAAGAGCTACCACCTTTCCGTCTTCTATTATAACTTTTGCGTACTCAAATTCTTGTCCATCAGTAAGTCCTGATAAATCCATACGAGTATCATATGCAATATCATAAGTCTTATCCATTCCTACTAATTTAACCTCTATGCCGCTGCCATCTGAATTTATTTCAATCGCATCTACATATACATCATCTTTTACTTCATAAAATACTAATTCGCTGTCATCATTGAAGTACGCCTTAACTTTAACGCCTTTTAATCCCTCGAAATTGAATCCTTCTCTTACCTCTAATTCTTTAGATGCTACAGATACTTTATTATTATCCTTTTGAGAGTCAGCGAAACTCAATATACCTTCATTATACTCAATATCTAATTTATCAGTTAATAAAGTTTCTACATCAGTACCATAAGTTCCTGACTTTACAAATCTAGCTTGATCTCCGTATCCTATTTGAATCATCATAGGCACTTCTAATGAATTATCTACTAATAAAGATACCGTTCCTCTTTTATTTGCAATCCCTATTGTCCCATTAACACCATCAGTTATATCTTCTTGTTCAGCTACTATTAAGTATCCATTAGGATATCCTCCTTTAGCTTGTGCTGCTGGCTCATACCCTAATGTTCTTACCAACATAGTTACCGCTTCTTCATACTTAACTGGTGCTTCTGGATCGAATATTCCGTTTCCTCTACCATTTATAACTTTAAGTGCTGATGCTATATTGATGTATCCTGATGCCCAATGATTAGAATTAACATCATTAAAATTAGTATTTCCTATCGAAGCTTTGGCTGAACTCTCAAGTCCTAATGCTCTTACTACAACTGCTGCAAGTTCTGCTCTTGTTATAGTTCTATCTGGTCTAAATGTTCCATCTTCATATCCTTTTAATATATCAAGCGCTGATAATCTCTGTACTACTATTTCGTAATCTATTCTATCAGCATATTTTTCTGATGCTGCAAAAGTTGATCCCATTGATCCGAATACTAAAGATAACACTAATATTAACGTAAATATTTTTTTATTATTTTTCATATGTCTTTTCCTCCTTTCAATTTTAATAATCTTCTAATTACCGCATTTTTATATCATATCTTACCGTTCATTCACTTTATGATTGATTATATATACCTTAATTATCAAATACAATTACAGTAATATTACAGTAGTTTTAATAAAATATTACAAAACAAAATGGCAGATAAGTTTACTTATCTGCCACAATTTCAAATCTATTAAATTCAAACTAAATACTCTCTATTTTTTCCATTATAATTTCAATTAAATTATTTAACTTATCATTTGAATCTTTTTCTGAATTTGAATTAACAGAAAAATAGAACTTGATCTTAGGCTCAGTTCCAGAAGGTCTTATTGTAAACCAAAAATTATCGTCTAATATATACTTTAGTACATTAGACTTCGGTAAATTGTCTATTCCATCTTGATAATCTTTTATTTCAGATATATTAAAGTTACCTATACTGTCCATACTATTCTCTCTAAAGAACTTTATTATATTCTGTATTTTATCATTTCCAGACTTTCCTTTTAAAGTTATAGACTTTAATCCTTCTTTATAATATCCGTATTCCTTGTATATCTCTTCTAATTCATCACATAAGCTCAAGCCTTTAGAATAATAATATGCTGCCATTTCACATATAAGCATAGATGCTACAACTGCATCCTTATCTCTTGCATGAGTTCCAACTAAGTATCCATAGCTTTCCTCATATCCTAACACGAAGTTTTTATCTTTATTTTGTTCAAACTCCTTTATCTTCTCTCCAATAAACTTAAATCCAGTTAATGTCTTTAAAGTCTCTACACCATAAGATTTAGCAATCTTTTCTCCAAGGTCAGATGTAACTATAGTATTTATAATTATACTGTCATCAAGCAGCTTATTATCTTTACTTAAATTATCTAAAATGTACTTAGTAAGTAATGCTCCAACTTCATTTCCACTAAGACATACATATTCACCATTATGTTTAACAGCTATTCCCACTCTATCGCAGTCAGGATCTGTTCCTATAACTAGATTCGCATTTTCTTTTTTAGCAAGCTCTAACCCAAGTTTTAAAGCTTCTTTCTCCTCTGGATTTGGATACTCAACTGTACTAAAATTTGGGTCTGGCATTTCCTGCTCTTTAACAACCATCACATTCTTAAACCCGATCTCTTTTAATACTCTTCTCACAGGTATATTCCCTGTTCCATGAAGAGGTGTAAATACTATCTTAAAATCATCAGAAACTTTATCTATAACATCTGATCTCAAAGATTGTTTCTTAACAGCTTCTATAAACTCTGTATCTACTTCATCTGATAACTCTATTATAAGCTTTTGATCTATAGCTTCATCATAATCTATACTAGGTATAGTACTGTAGTCATTTATCTTTTCAACCTCCCCTATTATCTCTTTTGCGACATCAGGAAGTATCTGAGCACCATCTTCCCAATATACCTTGTATCCATTATATTCTGGTGGATTATGACTTGCAGTTATAACAATACCAGATATAGCATCTAAATGTCTAAGAGCAAAAGAAAGTTCAGGTGTAGTTCTTAAATCATCAAATATGTAAGCCTTTATACCACAAGCTGCCAAAGTTTTAGCAGCTTCTATACAAAACTCTCTAGACTTATGTCTATTATCATGTGCTATTACAACACCTCTATTCTTTGAATTATTCCCTTCATTGATTATCTTATTGCTAAGTGCAAAAGTAGCACGTCTTACAGTGTATTTGTTCATCCTATTAGTTCCAGCACCTATTATACCTCTAAGACCTGCTGTTCCAAAGTCTAGGTTCTTATAAAATCTATCCTCTATCTCTTCTTTATTATCTTTTATACTCAAAAGCTCATCTTTAACATCTTCAAAATAAGGATTGTTAATCCATTCTTTATATATTTCTAAGTAATCCATAATAACCTCCCTTTATTTCCTTATACATTAGTTATATCCAAAATAATAATTATGTAATCCAATAAATTATTTTACTATTTTTATCCGTTTTTTATGCTTATATTTATTAATAAAAAAATTTTCTTTTTAAAATTTTAAATGAATATAATTTCCTATTCATTATAAAATAAACTTTGTAATATTTTAAGACCTTTTCTATAATTTCACAATTTTTGTTTCGTTTACTTTAAATTTTCAAACGCTCATTACCATTATTAATTTAATAAGTTTATTTTATAAATCCATATCCATTATATGGATAATGTTGTATAATTAGTTTTTGAAAGGCGTTTTTACAAAATATGGAATAAAGGAGAGGTAAACATGGGACTTTTAAAGAGAATTAGTAAACGTGCTATGGCTATCATATTAACCACATCTATGATAGTCGGATCTATGGGAGTTTCTTTTGCTGCTAATTTTTCAGATATCAATAACCACTGGGCAGCAAATCAAATCAAATCATTAGTAAACAAAGGTATTGTAAGCGGTTATAGTGATGGTACATTTAAACCAGATAACTATATTACAAGAGCAGAGTTTATATCATTAATAAACAAAGCTTTTAATTTTAAGTTGGTTTACAATATTGATTACAAAGATGTATCATCACAAGATTGGTTTTATGAAGATTTAAGAAAGGCAAAAGCAAAAGGATATATATCCGGATATGAAGACAATACTATGAGACCTAATAATAAAATCACAAGACAAGAAGTAGCTGTAATTATGGCTAAAGTACTTAATAAACAAAATAGTAATAAGGCATATGTATGTAATAACTTTAAAGATTCATATAAAATTGCAGATTGGAGTAAAAAATCTATAGGTGCATTAGTAGATTCTAAAAATATGAGTGGATATCCAGATGGAACATTTGGTCCAGAAAAATATATAACTAGAGCAGAAGCTGTCACTGTAATATATAAAAAATTCAAAGGATCAGGATATGTACCTTCAATTAGTAAACACAGCTCTAAAAGCGATGAAAAATCAAAAGACAAAGATGACGATGTAGTAATAGATGATAAAGGAGATAAACTAAAAAATAAAACAATAGATGGAGATCTTACTATATCATCAGACGTAGGAGATGGAGAAGTATATTTTGAAGATGTTACAGTAAAAGGAACTACCTATGTATATGGTGGTGGAGAAAATAGTATATATCTTGAAGATTGTGATTTAGGAAAAGTAGTTGTTGATAAAAAAGGTGATGATGTAAGATTAGTTGCACAAGGACGTACATCTATAGATACAGTTACATTAAAATCAGGAGCAATACTCGAAGAAGATACATCAGGAAGCGATAAATTAACTAAATCAGGATTTGATCATGTAGTTATTGAAGATGATCATAGAGTTAAATTCAGAGGTGACTTTGATGATGTACAGGTAAATGTAGATGATGCTGATATTTATCTAGATGAAGGAGAAATTAAAAAATTAGAGTTAACAAAATATGCACAAGATGCAAGAATATATATAGATAGAGGTTGCGAAATAGATAAAATAGATAAAAACTCAAAAGCTAGTTACACTACTAGAAAGCCTTCGTCATCAAGCAGTAGTTCACATTCAGATAATACAGCACCAACAGTAAGTGGATTATCTAGTACAAATGTTAATGCTACAAGCGTAGATGTGAAGTTAAAATCAAATGAATCTGGAACAGCATATTATGTAGTATTACTAAAAGGCTCTGCTGCACCAAGTAAAACACAAGTAAGATATGGAAAAGATAGTAACAATAATACTATGGTAACATTAAAAGGAAGTAAATCTATATCATCAGGAACAGAAGCTACTTTTAATATAACAGGATTAACAGCAAATACTGAATATACAGTATATGTTGTAGCTAGTGATAATTCAGGTAATATATCACAGGTACATCCAGTTAATATTAATGGTGTTTACGAACTTGATTTGAATGGAGCAGGAATCGATGTAGCAGCAGGAAATATTACAGGAACAACTACCGAAATGGAGTACAGCTTAGATTCTACTGATGGAACTAATGGAACTTGGACATCAGCTTCAGATACAAATACAGTAGTAACATTTTCTGAAGGAAAAGTATATGTAAGACAATCAAATAAAACAACTAATTTCAAATTAGTAGCAACAATAGTAGCACAAGCAGATGCTCCATCTGTAACAGTAGATGATGCAGAAAGTGCAGCAGCAAAATTACAAAGTGCAACAACAGCAATGGAATACAAATTAGATGCTGATGAATGGACAGCAGTAACATCAGAATTAGCAGATGGAACAGCAACACTTGACTTAAGTGGAGCACACACATTATTAGTAAGAACAGCAGCAACAGCAGATGCATTAGCATCAGTACCAACAGCTGACTTGGATGATACTGATGAAGTAGATTCAATTAGTTTAGATGGAGCAGGAATCGATGTAGCAGCAGGAAACATTACAGGAACAACTACCGAAATGGAATACAGCTTAGATTCTACTGATGGAACTAATGGAACTTGGACAGCAGCTTCAGATACAAATACAGTAGTAATATTTGCTGAAGGAAAAGTATATGTAAGACAATCAAATAAAACAACTAATTTCAAATTAGTAGCAACAATAGTAGCACAAGCAGATGCTCCATCTGTAACAGTAGATGATGCAGAAAGTGCAGCAGCAAAATTACAAAGTGCAACAACAGCAATGGAATACAAATTAGATGCTGATGAATGGACAGCAGTAACATCAGAATTAGCAGATGGAACAGCAACACTTGACTTAAGTGGAGCACACACATTATTAGTAAGAACAGCAGCAACAGCAGATGCATTAGCATCAGTACCAACAGCTGACTTGGATGATACTGATGAAGTAGATTCAATTAGTTTAGATGGAGCAGGAATCGATGTAGCAGCAGGAAACATTACAGGAACAACTACCGAAATGGAATACAGCTTAGATTCTACTGATGGAACTAATGGAACTTGGACAGCAGCTTCAGATACAAATACAGTAGTAATATTTGCTGAAGGAAAAGTATATGTAAGACAATCAAATAAAACAACTAATTTCAAATTAGTAGCAACAATAGTAGCACAAGCAGATGCTCCATCTGTAACAGTAGATGATGCAGAAAGTGCAGCAGCAAAATTACAAAGTGCAACAACAGCAATGGAATACAAATTAGATGCTAATGAATGGACAGCAGTAACAGCAGAATTAGCAGATGGAACAGCAACACTTGACTTAAGTGGAGCACACACATTATTAGTAAGAACAGCAGCAACAGCAGATGTATTAGCATCAGTACCAACGGCTGACTTGGATGATGCTGATGCATAGAACTCTGAAACAATACAAATTTTGAACATATGTTATTAACTAGAACTAGCCTAAGAGAGAAAAATCTTTCCTAGGTTTTTTCTTTTTACTTTATTTTCGCTAACTTCTTAAAGAAGTCAGCGAAAATAAATAGCGTAAAAACACAGGGAAACCAACGCATAGAGAGAACTAAGTCAATGAAAAATAAAAACTGAATGCTGACTAATAAGAATTAGTTAAACTAAGTCAACAAAATTGAAAGGATATGCAACTAAGTGAAAATAGATTTAACCAGCAGGAGGAGGATTCCTAAAGTTCATGAAGTAGAACCAATAAAAAATCCTAAGCACATGCAAAAGATAAAATCGTATCTCAACTTGTCAAATATTTTGTTTCGGATTTGATAGCTTACTTCAAATTTCACTTCTCAGTAGCACCATTATCTTAAGCTAATGGTTATCACTACCAAGCTCTATATGATACTTTCACCTACTAGTCTGCACACATCCTTTACTCAAATATAAAAAACTGCACTCAATTGAGTGCAGTTTTTTTATATATTAAGATATAACAAATCTCTTTTGCTCAAATACCTCTTTATTTATACTTACATAAACCTTATCAGCTTTTCTAAGGCTCTTAACTTCTTTATCAGCTTTTACATTTATAGATCCTTCATCCACTAAGTAAGCTAATACATCCTTTATATCAGCAAGTTTAACCTTAGTTGTATCATATATGTACTCAAGTGATGTAAGTAAGTTACCATTGTTGTTGATAAGTAAAGTTAATATATTATTAAAAGCATTTTGATGCTTGATTTCAAATCTTATGTTTTGTAATATAGTTTTTTCTTCTTCATCTAAATTAAGAACTTCTTCTGGGTTTGGAATTGGGAAATTATATTGATATATTAATTCATCATTCTCATTTTTTACTGCTTTAACAAGATTGTATTTAACTAGTATGTCTAAATCCTCAACTCTATTAGTAGGATATTTGATTCCTAACTTATTAATTACTCTCTCTTTTTCTTCTTTTAACTTTCCAGTTTCACTTTCTATAGCAAAAAGTGTAGTTAATAATTTGTTAGTTCCTTCTTCGCCCTCTAAGCCTTTCATCTTTAAATGAGCCATCATTAAATAAGTTTTATAAGTTGTCTCTGGCAAATATCTAAACCAAAATTTAGACTCTATTTCCTTCGTTAAATTCACTACTTTTTTAGACCTCATGTTGTAACTCCTTCCATCTCTTCTAATCTATTATAAAATGTTTTGTTAATACTACTTGATTCATTGCAAACAATCTGAACTCGTATTTTCCTTTTGACCACTTATCTTTTTTCTTCTCAAAAGTAACTTTAACTCTTCCAGATTTATTTATCTTCATCTGTATATTATCTATTACTTCTTTTTCATCTATATTAATAAGTTGAGCATTCATCAATGCCTCTTCATCTTCACCTATTTCAAAATCAAAATGAACATCTATCTTATCTTGAAGTTCACTATAAGAATCAACTATAACAAATGGTAATACACTATTTTCTCCTAGCCCTAATATAAGCTCATGGAATCCATTTCTCCATCCATTAGATGGTCTAGGTAATTTTATCTTTACAGTTTCATCTTTAACAGCAGCATCAAAAGACATCTTAGTTCTTTTATCTCTATTATACACTAAAGAACAAGATAACTTATCTTCCTTGTATCCAGGAACATTAAATTCAAAGTTAAGATCAGATAACTTATTAGAGAAAAATCTTATATCATTAAACATATTCTTATCATCTATATATTCAGGCTCTGTAACTAAGAAATCTATACGCATAGCTTCTTGACCAGATACAATAACCTTAACTTGATGCCATCCTATATTCCAATCTCTATTTTCATATTTATCAAAATCAACTTTTACTACTCCATTGATTATAACATTCTTTCCATAGTCCTCAAGTTTTTCTTCAAAACCATTATCCATATAACATAGTATAACATCTGCTGCTATATCTTGTGTAGCATTTATATCAACATTAAAGCTTAATTTTGGCTGATTAGCAGGTATTCTAGGTAAATGCTTTCTATTTATCTTATATCTATCCTCTAACTCGCCTATTTTAACACTTTTTTCTTCTTCTCTTATCTCTTCTTCTTTATCCATTTGAGTCTTAAGACCAGTAAGTACGAATAAAGATTTAACAGTAAGTTTTTTAACTTCACTTAGCATTTCATCAAACATCTTAAATGCTTCTTGGTTAAATATTCTGACAGGGCTTTGTCCACCTATATATTGGAAGTTAATACCTTGTCTTATCTGTTCAACTATATCTAAATGGTCTACCCACTTCTCATCAATAGACTTCATAAGAGTAAGTCTTTCTATGTATCTAAGTTGAGTACTTCCCATTATCTCTTCTTTAGCTTCATAAGTCTTATAAGCTTCTTCTATAATATCATTTATTATCTCTTCTTTATTTAGATCTTCTATTTCTTGTTCAGTTAAATCATCAAAGTTGATCTTATTATCAAAATATAATTGATCATTTAAGTAATCTTGTATCCCTTTAAGATCCCATTCTTCAGGATATGGACTCATAGATGTATGAGACTCTACTAAATCAGTAATTACATCCTTTAATATATCCTTAACAAAATCACTCATATCTTCGCCATTTAAAATCTTGTTTCTTTCATTATATATAGTCTCTCTTTGCTTATTAAGTATTTGGTCAAACTCAAGAGTAGACTTTCTTATATTATATGTCATATTCTCAACAGTAGTTTGAACCCCTGCTATTGCTTGAGAAACTAGCTTATCTTGTATAGCTTCATCTTCTTTAAGACCAAGCTTCTCTACAAGCTTTCTTATGTTATCCATAACTTCTGGCTTAACTTTATCAAATAAGCTATCTTCAAGGGATATATAGAATTGTGATTCTCCCATATCTCCTTGACGGCCAGAACGACCTCTTAACTGGTTGTCTATTCTTCTTGAATCATGTCTTTCAGTTCCAAGAACAAATAATCCACCAATATCAGCTACGCCTTCACCTAACTTAATATCAGTACCACGACCAGCCATGTTAGTAGCTATAGTTATAGCTCTCATTTGACCAGCATTACCTATAATTTCTGCCTCGCCTTCATCTTGCTTAGCATTAAGAATATTATGCTTAATGTTTTTCTTCTTAAGGAGCTTACTAAGTTCCTCTGATTCATCTATATATGTAGTACCTATAAGTATAGGTTGACCTGTTGCATGTCTTTTCTCTATTTCTTTAAATATAGCATTTAACTTTGCATTCTTAGTAACGAATACTAAATCATTGTTATCAACTCTTTTGATAGGTTTATTAGTAGGAATACACATTACATCTATTCCATAAGTAGACTTTAACTCTTTTCTATCTGTGTAAGCAGTTCCAGTCATACCAGAAATCTTCTTAAACATCTTAAAATAGTTCTGATAAGTTATCATACCCATAGTTCTGTTCTCTTTAGATATCTCTACATTCTCTTTCGCTTCTATAGCTTGATGAAGACCATTAGAAAGAGTTCTTCCAGGCATTAATCTTCCTGTAAATCTATCTACAAGAACAATCTCTCCATCTTTAATAACATAATCCTTATCTTTAGTAAACATATGAGTAGCATAAAGACTCTGTCTTATATGATGTATAAGCTCTGTATTGTTAGTATCAGCAAAGTTCTTAAGACTAAAAATCTTCTCAGCCTTATCAACTCCTGATTCTGATAAGTTGATAGTTCTTCTTTCATTATCCTTCTCATAATCCTCTTTCTTAAGAGATTTTACGAATCTATCAACAGTTATATAGTATTCAGAAGGTCTATAAGATTCACCACTTATAATAAGTGGTGTTCTAGCCTCATCTATAAGTATAGAATCCACCTCATCTATTATAGCAAAATTTCTTCTAGTTTGAACTACTTGTTCTTTAACAGTAGCCATATTATCTCTTAAATAATCAAATCCAAATTCACTATTAGTTCCATATATAACATCACATTTATATGCTTCTTTTCTGTCTTTTGGCATCATACCTCTTTTGATAAGTCCAACAGAAAGTCCTAAAAACTCATGAATTTGACCCATCTCTTCTCTATCTCTTGAAGCAAGATAGTCATTGACAGTTATAACGAATACACCTTCTCCAGTAAGTGCATTAAGATAAGCTGGCAAAGTTGCTACTAAAGTCTTACCTTCACCCGTCTTCATCTCAGATACACAACCTTCATGAAGAACAATTCCTCCCATTATCTGAACAGGATAATGCTTCATTTTAAGCACTCTAAAAGAAGCTTCTCTAACAACAGCAAAAGCTTCATCTAATATACTATCAAGAGTACTTCCACTTTGTATTCTATTTTTAAACTCTATAGTCTTAAGTCTTAACTCATCATCAGATAAGTCTTTATATTTATCTTCTAAACTTATTATCTTATTAGCTCTTTTTTCTAATTGTTTTATTTTTTTGTCGTGAGAATTAAGAATCCCCCCAAAAAGATCTGCCATATAATTTCCTCCCATGTAAAGCTTTATGGTATTATTTCACAAGTACCATTTTATCATTATTTTGGGAAAATGGGAAGTTGATTGGTAATAATGTAAAATAAATGTAATAAAAAAGACCCCTTGGACTTGGGATTTCTCCCAAGTCCTACGGAGTCTTTGTTTATTTGAGAACTAAATTCTCAATGATTTACTTTAATTATTTTGCTGATACTGTTACAGCATCTGTTCCTGTTGGAACTGTTACTACGAATACTTTAGTATCAGTAGCTGCATTCTTTGTAAATGTTACTTCGATTTCAAATGTAAATAATGTGCTAGCATCTCTTGTTATAACAACTGGATCTGCATCAGTTGCATCTCCTGGAGTTGTTACATCATCATTTCCATTAAAGTTAGCAGGTGCTGCGAATGAATATGATACTCCATTTGCAGTAGTTGGTACTGCTATACTAGGTGCTGCTTGATCAGCATTTGTTACTACAAGTGTTGTTAAAGCTGCTTTTGCATCTGCTACATCTGTTTCATCTGCTGATGCTGCTTCTAAATCTGCTAATGCTGTTTCTGCATCAGTTAATTTAGTTATATCTCCTACAGCTGTTTTTTGTGCTGCTGTTAATGGAGCAAAAGCTGCTCTTGCTGCTTCAATTTGTGCTTTGTGAGCTACTGTTACATCAGCTGAAGCTGGTAATGCTGCTATTAATGCTTTTACATCTTCTACTACTGTAAGACTTGCTAATTCAGCTTCAAGTGTAGCTAATCTAGTATTATTATCTGTTGCATCTGCATCAACTAAAGCTTTTTGAGCAGTTGTTAATGCATCATAAGCTGCTCTTGCTGCTTCTATATCAGCTTTATCTGCTACCGCTACAGCACCTGCTGCTGGTAAATCATGAATTAAAGCTATTACTTTATTTGCTATTTCAGCATCTGTAGAAACTCTTACGAATGTCTTAACTACTCCGTTTTCTACTACTATATCTTTAACTGTATCATTTACAGATAATGCACTATCTATTGATGATTTACCTACTGCAATAACTTTTCCAGTTTCATCTTTAAGAATTGTAGTCGCACCAATTTCATAAGTGTCTTCACCTACAATCATGTTACCATCAGCATTAATGTAAGTAACCTTACCGTCTTCTGATGGAGTTGGAGTAGAATCATTATCATCAGCATTTAATCCTAACCAAGCCGTTCTATCTGCACTACTATCTCCTGCTTCATCTAAGAACTTATCAGCTTCATCATCTAAGCTCTTCATATCTGTATCATATAACTTAACTACTTCAACGATTCCTCTATCAGCAACTACAGTCACATAATCATTTTCATCTAAGTCACTGTATGACATAACATCATCTGTCTCATAGTAAAGAGCATCTGAAGCTAATCTTAAAGTAACTTTTGAGCTTGAGCTACTAGCATCAGTTTGAACTACTAAAGTCTTTCCTGAAAGATCCATTACTTTTCCTGTGTACTTAACAACATCAGAGCTTGTAGCTGGCTTAATCTTTCCATTAGAAGTCTCTACGAATTTTACAACTGTATCTTCAGCTATATTAGCATTGCTACCTGTTGTATCAAATGCAGAATCTAATTCATATCTCTTAGTTTCAGTTGCTCCAGGAAGCATTATTTCAGCATACTCATCTCCATCTTTAGTGTTGATCTTTAATACATATCCCATTAATGTATCATCTTCAACTAAGTCAAAATCTTTAACGAAGAATAAAGCTTCAATTTCTCCATCATCATTCTTAGCATAAACTACCTCTGTATTAGATGCAACAGTCTTATCTTCTAAGTCTGCCCACTTAACTATTTCAGCATCATCTGCATCTCCGATTTTTCCTGACTCATATGCTGCAGTATAGTCAAATACTACTACATCGTCAGATACTATATGAGTTCCATCTGCTAAAACGATACTACTTTCAGTTATCTCTTTACCAGTTCCTGCTTTTCCTGTTGGTATAACACCAGTGTCATCTACTGATTTTATTTTTTCTATTGTATCTATTTTTCCATCTTTGTCTACTGTATATTTAATCATGTCATTCTTACCATGATCAGCTACATCATCTGCATCTGTATATGCTGTAAAGTCATCAGTATCTACATCTAATTCATACTCTACTTCTTTACCTTCTGGGTTAAGAACTTTTACAGTTACATCTGAATATCTCTTATCTGTTCCTGTGATTATCCCATATAAATCATCTGAAGAAGATTTAACATCAGTTGTTATATGTCTTATATCTCCTACTAAGTCTAATAATGCTAATACTTTAGCATCTTCACCAGTTATATCATTTAACTCGCTGCTTGAGCTTCCATATAAGTCAACATCTTTGTTTTCATTTACAGATACAGTTGCATTTTTAGCTACATCATAATCTTTATTAGCTATTTCAAATTCTGAAGAATTCCAAGATTCTCCTGCACCTTCAACAGCATTTCTTACAACTACTAATTGAAGAACTTCATCTTTATCAGCAGCTAATTCTAAGTCGTCTCCATCTAAATCTTTATCATTTACATATACAACATCATTTGCTTTGATGTCTTCTAACTTCATTACATTTCCAGCAGCGTCCATAACTACAACTTTATCATAGTCTTTAGCTTTTATTTCTCTAGTGTCTTCATCTGCATCAAAGTAAGTTAATTTGTCTTCATCAGCTTTAACTGCTACAATAGCATCTTTTTCCCACTCTTGAGCATCTACTATAGCTATGTTTCCTTTTTCATTAGCAACAGCTTTAACGAATAAGTTTCCTTTTTTAGCTTGCTCTGTAAATTCTTTTTGATTTACTTCTTTATTGTCTATATAGTACACTACATCTTCATCAACATTAACTTCTTTGTCAGCATTGATTATAGTGAACTCATCTTCGTCTACTGTTTCGTCTTCATCTATTACATCATAGTAAGTTTTGAAGTCTTTATCAGCATCTTCTACGAATACTACTTCTTTATCTGTAGTGTCATAGTATACATTTAATCCTTCTCCAAGTAAATTGTCTATAGATACTTTTTCTAAATCTACATCTATAGTTTTTTCTCTATCTTTATTATCATCATCTTTGTAAGCTATCTTTATTTGATCTTTGTCTATTGATCCGTCTACTCTTGGTATAGCTATAACTTGAGCATCTTCATACTTCTCAACATCTAATTTATCTTCGATTAAAGTTTTATTTTCGTCAACTATCCAGTTATCTTCATCTCCGTAAGTTGCTTGCTTTATTATATTAGCATCTAAAGTATTGCTTAATAGTAATGCAGCAGCTCCTCTGTTTACAGAAGTTCCTTCAACTTCAACTCCGTCAGTTACATCTACTTCAGCAGCTTTTGCCATGTAGTTTCCTGGCCAAGATCCTGCTAAGAACTCATCTTTGTATCCTAAAGATCTAACAAGCATAGTTAATGCTTCAGCATAAGATACTTTTGCAGATGGCTTGAAAGTTCCATCTGGGTATCCAGATAAT
Source organism: Tepidibacter aestuarii (assembly GCF_934924865.1). Lineage (NCBI taxonomy): Bacteria > Bacillati > Bacillota > Clostridia > Peptostreptococcales > Peptostreptococcaceae > Tepidibacter > Tepidibacter aestuarii. The sequence goes on from NZ_OW235315.1 coordinate 3,278,206, forward strand.
ATTCCTTGTCCTTGAGCTACATTAATGTATCCCCAAGCCCATTGGCAAGATGCATCAACATCGTTGAAAGCTGGCTTGTGAGTGCTGTTTTTAGCAGCTGATCCAAGTCCTAAAGCTTCAACTAACATTTTAGAGAATTGAGCTCTTGTTAATTCCATTTCTGCATGGTACTTTCCATCTTCCATACCATTAACTATATCGAAAGCATTTAATTTCTCAATAGCTTTTACTACGTCTTGATTATCTATACCTTCAGTTAACTTAGCGTCCATTGCAAATGCAGATCCCATAGATCCGAATGCTAAAGCACCAGCTAAAGCTACTGAAAGAACTTTTTTAGTATTCTTCATCCTATAATTCCTCCCTTAATTTATGTAAATACCCATTTATTTTATAAAATGGTTTTACTTTATTATTCATGAAAATTATACCACTGTAAATTTTTCCAGTCAATAATGAAAGCTGCTTTGTAATGTTTTTGTAATAATTGGCAACTTTTTTGTAATATTATAGATATTTGTCTGTATTTTACATGGATAAATTTTCTTATGATCCTACAAAAGTAATTATATGTTAATTCATGAAAAAAATCCATTACAAATATATTACAAAATAGAATTGTTTTGTAATATATTTGTTATATTTTTCTTATATAGGTTGCAATTAGTAGTTTTCAGGATAATTATTCCTTGGAAAATTTATCATATTTTATTCGCTTATTTTTTAAACTCATTATTCAATATTCTTTCTTTTATGTATAAATATAACTTAAATTCTAATAACCATGGCATAAGGTTAATTTTTACAGTCTAGTTTTTATAACTTAAATAATTCATTAAAAAATTACGTGTATGTCTGTAGAACTTTTTTAAAACGCGATTTCAGATATTAACCACCAAACTAAAAAATTGAGGTAATTAAAATGTTAGATACTTTTTGGTTAACATTTTTCCATACAACTTAAATTATGCCGTTAAGATATACGTTAATAAACTTCTTTGTCTGACCGTAGGGAGTTTAAGAAGTTTTAGGATATCTTATAAGGTATAATCTTTAGTTGTATAAAATTCGCTTACACTCATGTCGCCAACGAATTCTAATGAATTCCGTTGCTCAAAAATGTTGACTAAGTAGCGGTATTTTAATTGCCTCCATTTTTCACTTAAGTACTTATCTAAATTTATGAATAAAAAAAGAGCTATATAGTAGAAAGTACTTTCTACTATATAGCTCTTAAATATATCTACTTTGCAGCAGCCTTTATAAATTCTCTAAATAACGGATGTGGTCTTGTTGGTCTTGATTTGAATTCTGGATGGAATTGTCCAGCAACAAACCAAGGGTGATCTTTATGCTCTACTATTTCAACTAATCTCTCATCTGGAGATATTCCTGATATTATAAGTCCTGCTTTAGTTAATAATTCTCTGTACTCATTGTTGAACTCATATCTATGTCTATGTCTTTCATACACTAAATCTTCTCCATAAGCTTCATGAGCTTTAGTTCCTTTGTATATCTTACATGGGTAAACTCCAAGTCTCATTGTTCCACCCATATCCTCGATATCCTCTTGATCTTCCATTAAAGCTATAACTGGATATTTAGTTTCTGGGTTAAGCTCTGATGAATGAGCTCCATCTAAACCTGCAACATGTCTTGCAAAGTCTACTACTGACAGTTGCATTCCAAGACATATTCCAAAGAAAGGAACCTTGTTCTCTCTAGCATATTTAGCAGCAGCTATCTTTCCTTCTACTCCTCTATCTCCGAATCCTCCTGGAACTAATATTCCGTCAGTATTCTTAAATAACTCAGCTGCATTATCAACAGTTACATCTTCAGCATTTACCCAGTCTATATCAATCTTAGCATCATTGTGTATTCCTGCATGCTTTAAAGATTCAGCTACTGATATATATGCATCTTGAAGTTCTACATACTTACCTACTAAAGCTATTTTAACAGTCTTTTTAAGCTGCTTTTCTTTCTCAACTATTTCAATCCAATTAGTAAGGTCATGATCTTTAGCATCAAGCTTAAGCTTGTCTACTACTAGTTGATCCAGTCCTTCTTCTTTAAGCATTAAAGGAATGCTGTATAAAGTCTCGGCATCTAAGTTTTGAATAACGTGATCTGGCTTTACGTTACAGAATAATCCTATCTTCTCCTTCATATCTTGTGATATAGGTTTTTCTGATCTACATACTAATAGATCTGGTTGAATACCTATACTTCTAAGTTCTTTAACTGAGTGTTGTGTAGGCTTAGTCTTTAACTCTCCTGATTTAGCAAGATAAGGAATTAGTGTTACATGGATATACATAACATTTTCTTCACCTGCATCGTACTTAACTTGTCTTATAGCTTCAAGGAATGGAAGTGACTCTATATCTCCTACTGTTCCTCCGATTTCAGTTATAACTACATCTACATTTGATTCTTTTCCTACTTTATATGCTCTATCTTTTATTGCATTAGTTATATGAGGTATAACTTGAACTGTAGCTCCAAGATAATCTCCTCTTCTTTCCTTGTTAAGAACTGACCAGTATATCTTTCCTGTTGTAACACTTGAGTGCTTACCTAAGTTAATATCTACGAATCTCTCATAGTGTCCAAGGTCAAGATCTGTCTCTGCTCCATCTTCAGTTACGAATACCTCTCCATGTTGGTAAGGTGACATAGTTCCTGGGTCTATGTTGATGTACGGGTCAAACTTTTGAATTGTTACATTAAGTCCTCTAGATTTTAAAAGTCTTCCAAGTGAAGCTGCTGTTATTCCTTTACCTAATGAAGATACAACCCCACCAGTTACGAATATATACTTAGTTGCCATTGTGTTCCTCCTTGTATTTATATTTATTTAAATTTTAATTTTTTCCTTAAAAAAAGGGTAGGTCGCCCTAGGAAAGGGCGACCTACCATGTATTAGAAACCACCCTTTTAGGGTCAGGCTTTTAAATTTTCTTTTTTTTAAACAACTACTCTATTGTATCATCACTTTTTTAATATTTCAATAGATTTTTTTAATTGTTTGTCCATTTTGTCAGAAAGCATATATTTTACAAATTCTTCATTGATTTTACTTAGTGTTGTTAAATCTGCTGCTCCATATGGATAAATACCAGTATCTTGTTGAAACTTCTCTACAGCCTTAAATGTAGAGTCTTGATATACTCCCTTAGGATCAGTTATATCATATCCCATGGCCTCAAGCCTTTCCTGAACAGCTAATACCTCAAGACCAGCATCTCCTTTAGATAACTTTGTATTTTTATCAAGCTCCATAAGCTTATCGGCATCTATATCATATCTATCACAGTCTATATCAGGAGTAACTCCAGTACCATCTATACTTCTGTCAGACGGAAGATAGTACTTTGCTATTGTAAGCTTAATCCCTTCTCCATTCTTTAAAGGAAGAATAGTTTGAACAGTTCCCTTCCCATATGTAGTCTTCCCTATTAAAGTTCCAGACTTAGTGTCCTGTATAGCACCAGATAATAGCTCAGATGCTGATGCTGAATTTTCATCTACTAAAACAGCTAATTTATCAAACGCAACCTCACCTTTTGAATAATGGTTGATTACCTTGTCTTTTGCATCACGTACTATAACAACCTTACCTTTAGGTACGAAGTGTTTAGATACTTCAACTACAGCAGATAAACTTCCACCTGGGTTTCCCCTTAAATCAAGTACAGCTTTATTGATCCCTTGCTTCTTAAGTTCATCAACAGCAGCTTGTACTTCATCTTCTACATCAGTTGTAAACTGAGATATCTTAATATACCCAACATCTCCTTCTATTACTCTATACTTAACAGATTTTATTTTTATCTCATCTCTTTTTATATCAACTTTAAATTCCTTGCCATTTCTAGATATAGTAAGGTTAACATTAGTTCCCTTATCTCCCTTTATTTTATTGATAACCTCTTTAAGATCCTTAATTTCTCCAAGTCTTTCATCTTCTATACCAACTATAGTATCACCAGGCATAATACCAGCCTTTTGAGCAGGAGAATCTTCTATTGGCTCTACAATATTAAGTTTACCATCTTTAACATTTATTAAAGCACCTATTCCATACATTTTTCCATTAACAGACTCAGTAAAGCTCTCATTAGTCTCCTTGTCCATATAAATACTATGCTTATCTAACTTTTCAAACATACCTTTAATAGCTGAATCATACAGTTCATCTTCTGTAACCTCGCCTGCATAATTGTTCATTATGTACTTCTTAACAGCATTGAAGAACTCCTCATTCTTAACAAAATCATCAGCAAATGCAATGTTTGTAATCAAAATCATTACAGTTACCAAACTACATAAAAATCTACCCGTCTTCTTCACATTCTCACCCTCTTCTATTTTTACAAAACATTTAACTAATATCGATTAACTAAGTAGTGGCATTTTAATAACTATAATTTACGCTTAAACACAAATTAAAAATGGTACTTATTTAAATGTTAACTACTTTTTTGTTAATATTTTTCTATAAAACTTAGATTACACCGTTTAAATATACGTTAAAAAACTCCTGTGTCTGACCGCAGGGAGTTCCAGAAGTTTTAGGATATTTAATAAGGTGAAATCTTTAGTTTTATTAAAATATTGACCAAGTAGCGTTATTTCAATAAGTTCTATTTTTCGATTAACCACTAAACTAAAAATACTACGAAATCTTTAAATGTTCTTATGTAAAATAATTCAAAATACCCTTTTATTATAGCACAGTTTTACGATATCCTATATATATACAAATTTCAAAGGAGGTAACTTAATGAAAAAAAGAATTTTATGCCTAACATTCATACTAATCCTAATATGTGGAACACTAGCATTTTCAAGTGGATACACTAAGTCTATAACTGCTTATTTCTATAACATAAAAGTGTCTTTAAACGGAAAAACTCTTAACTTCTCAAACGAACCATTTATATACGGAGGTAATGTATATGTTCCTTTAAGAGACGTATCAGAGAGCCTTGGAGTTAATGTTGCTTGGGATGATAGAAATAAGACTGTTTATATGCATGATGATGGATCTCTTGGTAACAATAACAGTTCATATGAAATAGAAATGTTAAAAAACCAACTTAAAGCTAAGGACGCTGAAATTGAAAGACTTAAAGACGACGACGATGATGATGACGAAGATTTAGAAGACTTAGAAGATAAGCTTAATGATGACTACGATGAATATACTAAAGGATATAAAGATTTAGAGTTTGAATACGATCTATCAGAGCGTTCTAATGGAGATATAAAGGTTAAAATGACTGGAGACTTTGAGAGAGATTCTAAGTACTGGAGCGATCGTGATGATAAAGATTTCAGAGACTTTATAGAAGATGAAGTATGTGATGAAATAACAGACGAATTCAGAGAAGATATCCAAATATACATATATGATGAAGATGACGACAAATGTGCTGAATATGAATACGATTACAGCGATAGAGATTTAGACATAGAATATGAATATGAAGACTAGTAAAGCTGCTCAATTTGAGCAGCTTTATTTTTTTAAGCACTATATTCCACTTTATATTATCTTAATTTAGATGTACAATCTTATATAAGAAAGGAGTGTTCTCTTTGGACTACAACAACCTAACCTTAAATGGAAATGACAGCGTAATAAGAACTCTATTCTTTACAGACGTCCACGTAAGTGGAAGAAATCCTAGAAGCAGAAAAGATAACTTCTTGGATACAGTTCTTGATAAGCTTACTCAAATAAATGATATAGCCAAAGCCAAAAACTGCGACTTTGTACTATTCGGAGGAGACCTATTTGATAACCCAAGTGTATCAAATGCAGTGGCTGGAAGAACAGCAAGAATACTTAGAAACTTTAATAAGATAATAGGAATTGCCGGAAACCACGACTTATTCGGTAACAATATAGACAACATAAAATCAACACAACTCGGACTATTCGAAAAAGCAGGACTTATAGACCTTATGTACAAAGGAGAAAAACTTATAATAAATAAAAATGACCTCACACTCCAAATAACGGGAACTCCTTCTCACTTTGGTATAGACCATGATGATATCAAAGAAGACTATGTTGTGGATACTAAAGATGGAAATAAAGCAATCCATATAATACACGGTATGCTTATGGAAAAACAACTAAACCCACATATGACAGTAGTAACAATAGATCAGATTAAAGAAACCAAAGCAGACTTAACATTAACAGGTCACTACCATGCAGGGTTTGAACCTATACAAGTAGACGGTAAGTACTTCGCAAATCCAGGATCTTTATCCAGAGTATCATCAGATAAAACTGAGATAAAAAGAAAAGTTGGGGTACTATATATAGAAGTATCAAAAGATGATATAAAACTAGACTTCATACCTCTAAAGCAACAAATGGGAGAAGACGTATTAGATAGATCTCATATAGAAAGCTCACAATATAAAGAAATACAAATAGAAGAATTCATGAGAGAAATCAAAGTAGCATCAACAATAGAATCAATGGACATAACAAGCATAGTAAAAAAAATCGCAACTAATAAAGAACTGGAAAAAGAAGTAGTAGACTATGCACTTACAAAACTATCAATAGCTGAGGAAAGTCTATCAAGCGAATAATAAGTTAGGAGGATTTTGAACTTGAAATATATAAAGCAGCTCCACATTCAAAACTTCCAAAGCCACCAAGACACAACCCTAGATCTTGTAAACGGCCTCAACACAATAATAGGTGAATCCGACAAAGGAAAATCAGCTATTATAAGAGCCATAAGATGGGTAATACTTAACGACCCTCAGGGAAACAACATGGTAAGGCAAGGAACTAAAGAATGCAGCGTAACACTAACCCTTAGTGACGAAACAAAGATAACTCGTACTAAAAAACTAAGTGGAAAAAAGAAAATAACCTCTAAAAATACATATAAAATAGAATACCCAAACGGAGATATATCTGAAAACGAGAACTTCGGTGTTGACTCTATTCCAGAAGTTCTTCAGGCCTGTGGAGTTAATATACTTAAAATAGATAAGGACTTAGTTGAAATACCAAACTTTGCCTTCCAGCTAGACCCTCCATTTTTGGTATCATCAAATGGATCTCAAAGATCAAAGACAATAGGTAAACTTATAAATGCCAACTTATTCGACTCATCAATAAGAGATATAAAAGCCGACATACTTGATATAAACAGAAAAACAAAAGAAAAATCAGCTGAATACGAAGCTTTAAATGAAAAACTAAAACAATACGAAGACGTCGAAGAAGAAGAAAAGAAGCTTTCTAAAATAGAAAACTTTATATCTCAGGCTGAAAAAACAGAGAAAAACATAGATACCCTTAAAAGGTATATAAGCTCACTACAAAATATAAAACTACAAAAATCAAAATGCATGGAAGTTATAGACAAGCTATCTGATATAGAAGAAGCTCAACTCAACATAAAGGACTTAGAATTAAAGCACAAAGAATCTCTGAACTTCCAAAAAACATCTGCTTCTTTAAAATCGATAAATACAAATAAAAATTTACTTAAAGATACTATAACTAAACTATCGAACATAGAAGAAGCTGAAAAAATAAACAGCAACTTGATAAATACAATAGATAAACTAAGTAAAATACAACTACTGAAAAATAAAATAGATTATCTGGATAACCATAATAAAAACTTAAAAATAACACTTACAAGACTACAAAACATAGATAGTATAAACGAAACATACTTAAAACTTCAAAATCTAAACTCAAAAACTGAGTCTCTACAGAAAATAAATAAAGAATACAAAGTAATATCAAATGAAAAAGCTAAACTTAGAAACGCCATAATCAAAATGCCAGACTTTAACCAAATAGAAAAACTACACTTAGACTATACAAATATACAAACTAAAATTGAAACAATAAAACAACTAAGCACAAACTACAAAGATACAAAACTAAGGCTAAAAAAAGGATCAGACTACATAAAAACAGTACAAGCAGGACTAAACCAATGTACACAAGCATATTCCGATATGCTTAAAAACATGGGAAAATGCCCAACGTGCTTTAATGATATAGATAACACTACGGTACAAAATATAATATCTAACTTATAAGGAGGATTTTAAAATGAACGAAAAACAGTTACAGGAACTTAAAGATAAAATAGAAAAAGGCAAAATGACCAAATACAAAGCAGAAACTAGACTTGAGGAACTTGAAAAGCAAGAAAAAACCCTAAAAGAAGAAATAATATCTCTTGGATACGACCCAGAAAAACTAGATGAAATAATATCTAAGCTAGAAAATGAAAAGCAGGATTTAATCTCAAAAATAAATGAGATGCTTCCCGATACAATACCTAATATCTAGGAGATGATTATATGAGCTTGAATGAAATAAAAGATAAATACGCTAGATATAGAGACTACATAGTCTATAAAAAAACTATTAAATCAAAAATAGAAGAAGATATGAAAACTATAAAATTGAAAATAGAAGACTTTAGATCCCAAGAAGAAGTTTTCTTAAAAGCAAAATTATTACTTGAAGAAAGTTCAACATTTGCTCGTGAACAAGTAAAACACAAATTCGAAGTAATGGTAACTAAGGCACTTCAATTCGTAACTGGGGAAAATATAGAGTTTAAAATAGAATTTGAACAAAAAAGAGGACGCCCAGAGGCATCCTTTAACGTTATAAGTCAAATAGACGAAGATACTAAGATAATAAATACTCCAGAAGACAGCCGAGGCGGAGGTATAATAGATGTAATATCTCTTACGCTTAAATACTGTATGCTTCAAACACATAAGCCTATGATAGAAGGCCCTTTTATCCTAGATGAACCTGCAAAGCATGTATCAGAAGAATACATCATAAACGTAGGTAAATTCTTAAAAGAAATAAACACAAACTTTAATAGACAAATAATAATGGTTACTCACAATACCCACTTATCCGAAATATCAGACAAGAGATATGTAGTAACCATGAACAACGGAATCTCTAATGTTAATGAATACAATGTGGATTGTTAATAATCCACATTGTTTATCCACATTATACACAGACACCTGTGATTAAGTTTATGACTAATTAACATAGTAGTATATGCATAATATACACAAATTATTCCCCAAACTATCCACAATTTTATACACACTATCCACAAGACCTCTGAATATTTAGAAATTTCTTCTTACTTTCTATTTTTCCATATTTTCGTGACTATAACAGTCATATCATCTTGAGCTTTTCCATCTACAAGCTCCAATGATTTGTCTAATATATATTTTGAAATTTCCTTTGTGCTCTTTTTATCCATATTCTCTATAACTGTGTACAACCAATTCTCCCCTAATTTTTTATCTTTTCCAGCATCTATTATTCCATCTGATACAGTTATTATTACATCTCCTTCCCTAACACTTCTTCTTTCTCTATCTATTTTTATCTCAGATACTATGCCAACAGGAAGTGATGAAGATGATATAACCTCAACGCCACCATTCTTTCTTTTTATAAAAGATGGACAAGCACCCATTTTTACACTTTCTAAGTTTCCATTATTCAAATCTATTATATTTAAATCTAGAGTTGAAAATATCTCATCTGATGATTTTAGCATTAACATATTGTTGATAGTCTCTATACTTATTTTCTCATCTATCTTAGCCTCTAGCATTTTTTCTAGTATTTCTATTGTAAGTGCAGATTCTTCAGATGCTTTTTCACCCTTTCCCATTCCATCACTGAGCACACTCATATACTTTCCATCTGATATCTCCATATATGTATAGTTATCCCCAGATATTATATTTCCATCCTTAGATAAGTAGGCTACATCAGTTCTAGCTGTGTACTTTTTAAAATTTACAAGCCTTATCTTACAAGTATTATTCATTGATCTACATCCCATTTTATAGGCTGATACTTCTTGTCCAACAGCTCTTGATACAGCCTTAATAAGCTTTTTTTCGCACAGGTCTCCACTACAGCAATTGTCTCTTTGTATATTTATTTCAAAGTTATCATCTCTTTTAATATAACTTATTTTATCTACCTTTACATTTTCTTTATCAAGCTCAACTATTATGTTGTTTTCCATATCTACATCAAAGTCCATACTGTTGTTTATTTCATCTGAAACTTCTTCAATAGAATAAGCAATAGATTTTATCTGACTAGATACTAGCTTTCTAGTTTCGCAAAGCTTCTTATTCCACTTATAATTTAGCATAAATAAATCAAAATAATGATTACATCCCTTTATTACCTCCTCGAATTTCATACAATCTCTTTCGAATTGAGATTTCACATGATCATTATCTATCCTTCCATCTTCCTCTAAGTGATTCAGTATATTAGTAAACATGCTGTAAGTCTTTGTAAATTTTAAATTCCAACACCCTCTCTTCATAGGGCACTCAGAACAAACATCATGAGTTACCATATCTATAACACTTGCTATATCTCTTTGATCTAATACCTTGTCCTTCTCTCTAGCTTTATCAAAAGTAGCTCCAACCTCTTCGTAAGCTTTATATACATCCTTTAGCCTTGTATTCATTATCTCCTTGACCCTGTTTATATAATTAACAGAAGATTCCTCGCTGCCCAAAACTCCTTTAGTAAATTTCTCTATATACTTTAATCTTTCATCAGGTATCATAAGAAATATTAAAGAAGATATAGCGATTTCTCTAAGACTTAATAAAAGTTCACTATTTCCTCTTGTATATATAGTTATTATGCTCCATCCCATAATAAAACCTAATGTGGTTGCATACTTACTTACCTTTCTAAAAAGACCTCCTAAAAGCCCTGAAAACCCATATATCCCTATATACATAGGAGATGATGTTGTATTCATAGTAGTTATTATCCCTATAGTTATACCACTTGCAGATCCAAGTGCTGGCCCTCCTTGATAAGCTACTACTATTATTATCAAAAATGACAATACATTCTTTAATGATACATCGAACAAACTTATATTAGATATTCCCGTTATTGAAAGAGCTATTATTATAGATAATGCTATAGTCTCCTCACTCGATATACTCCTTCTTATAGATCTTTTTAGAATAAGAGGTATACCATATGAATATATATATATAAGAGAAGACACTGCTAGTCCTTCTATTATAGAAACTAATACATCATACATATATATCTCTGTTAATAAAGAGCATATCATCCCACTTATCGAAGTTAGAAAAAATCCTATAATAGAAACTCTAAAAATATGATCCTTATACTTTGATATAAACGACGATATGAAATTTATAAAAAACAGAGTTATTATATACCTTAGAGCATGAGGCCCACTGTGACTTAAAATTATACCTGCTGATATAGAAAAAAACACAGGCATCTTATATTTTTTATGAGTACACATATAAATAAAATAAGCTATGCCAAAAGGTCCCAGATTGTCTATTATAACGGCTCGTCCGAGCAAAAATCCTATTACACATAAAAATACAGCTGTATTATCAACGTTTATACCCTCAGATATCTCATTGATATATCTTCTCCTATATGAAGATATATGTGGTCTTTGCATAAAAAAACCCCCCCATCACTTAATACATTTGATTGTATCAAAGTGATAGAAAGGTTTTTGTCATAATGAGTAATATCGAATTTAGAAATTTAAGACATTCTTTTTAGCTTTTGACAAATTAGACCTTCTAAATTATCAAATTCGCTAACAGTTACATCCTTTATTTTTAAATTTTTTATTATTATATTTAGAATTAATGCTCCAGCAGTTATTATATCGGCTCTTTTTGGCTGAAGACCGTTTAAATTTCTTTTTTCTTTTACAGTTAATTCTTTCAAATTACGAAGTATTTCTTCTATATCCGCGTCTAAAATCATACTCTTATGTATCTTGTCTGTATCATACTCTTTTAAATCTTGGTGTATTGCTGATAAAGAAGTTATAGTCCCTCCTATACCAACTACCTTCCTTATATTGAATTTACTTATCTTATCTATAGTATCCATTATAGTAGATTCTATAAATCTTTTAGCATCTTCAAACTCCTGATCATCTATAGGATCTTTAGTTAAGAATTTTTCAGTCATTCTAAGAGCTCCTACATTTTCACTCTTATTAAACTTAATTCCATCAGTTTTGTTTCCAACTATAAACTCAGTAGATCCTCCGCCTATGTCTATTACGAGAATATCCTCATCGTCTATTTCCTGTACAACACCTAAAAATCCTAGGTCTGCCTCATTGTCTCCACTTATTATTTCAACTAAAACTTTACTCTTATCAAAAGCCTTTTTTAAAAAGTCTTCCTTGTTCTTGCTATCTCTAAGAGCAGAAGTTCCCATGGCATATATTTTCTCACAACCATGTTTTTTAGCTATATCTGCAAATTCATGTAGAGCATCTACATTTCTATCTATAGCCTCATCTGATATAATTCCTTCTTTATCAACATTTTGGCCTATTCGTGTCGTATTTATATATTTTTGTCTATTAAAAAATTTGCCTTCTACATAATCTGCTAATAAAAGTCTCATAGAATTAGTTCCTATATCTATAGCTGCAATCTTCATCAGTATCCCTCGCTTTTATTAATATCTATATATATAATTTCTCCTGGTTTTACCATCTTAAGTCTTTCTCTAGCAATCTTTTCTATATACTCATCTGTTTTATAGTTTTCAATATCAGCTTTAACATTTTTAATATTTTCATTTTCTTTTTTTATCTGCTCATTTAAAGACTTTATCTCTCGTTTATATTCTCTTATGACTATGCCTTGATTTATGACACTATAAGCAGATGAGCATACTATGAACAATACAAATAACTTAAGACCTAATATATATATATTAAACCTCTTCTTTTTAGTTTTTCTATTTCTCATTTTATCCCCCAAATATCATCATTTTTTTAATCTTTTAAATCCTATATACATTATAACATCAAATGCAAAATGAATAGGATATATTATTAGATAATATAGGCTTGTTATTATTGATATTATAGTTTTTATAAGTTTGCACAAAAACCTAAGTATATATTTGCTGACAGTGTTAAAGTAAATGACAACACCAACTATAAACCCTGTGAAATTATAATATCTAAGATCATAAGAATTGGCTCTATGAAGTATTAAAAAACTTATTATAGTTATTATTACCCAAAATAGAATATCCTCTACGCACCTTATAACCTTATTATTATTTATATTACACCTTATCCCTCTGTAAAAATCGTATATTATTCCCATTAAGATACCACCATAGACAGTTACAAACAGTATATATATCTCTTCAGATGGATACATGATTATTTAAATAGCTTCTTTAAAAAGCCTTCCTCATCCTTTTTAGATATTTTAGAGTAAACTATTGAGTTAATACTTCCCTTTATATTTACCATACCGTCTTCTATACTGAGTTTGCCCATGTCTAGATTTTCTCCTTGTATCGATACATCTCCTGAAACAGTCCTTAGCTCTATTTTCGTATCGTTAAAAGAATAAATATGTTCAATACCGCATAAGCTTATTTCTTCTCTATTTTTCATATTGAGTAAATGATCCATAAAAAATCCCTCCATATAAAACTTAATTAATATAGAATCAACTCCTATATATTAAATTTATGAAGGGGACTTAGTATTTATTCTATAACTTCATACATTTCTTTTGCATCATTTTTAAGTACATGCTCTTTTATGCAGGCTACCTTAACCGTAGTAACTCTTTCTCCAAACCTTATCTTTATAATATCTCCAACACTTACAACAGTAGAAGACTTTGCAACCTTATCATTTATACTTATAATTCCCTTATCACAAGCTTCTTTTGCTACAGTTCTTCTCTTTATAAGTCTTGAAACTTTAAGATATTTATCTAATCTCATGCTTAACCTCCTATATCTTTATATTAAAAAAGTGTGGATTATCCACACTTTTTAATATATTACTTATTTACAGTATCCTTAAGACCTTTTCCAGCTTTGAAAACTGGAGCCTTAGATGCAGGTATTTCAATAACTTGCTCTGGGTTTCTTGGGTTTCTACCTTGTCTTGCAGCTCTTTCTCTTGTTTCGAAAGTTCCAAATCCAACTAATTGAACCTTGTCACCCTCAACTAATGCCTCTTCTACAGATTTCATAAATGCGTTAAGTCCTGCTTCTGCATCCTTCTTAGTTAATCCACTATATTCAGCCATTTTAGCTACTAATTCAGCCTTATTCACAGTAACTACCTCCTTATGTATTTTCTTTTTATTTAAATTTTAAATAACTCACATAAACTTTTAATTCTAGTTTTTTTCAAAAACTCCTTCTTTGTAATAAAGTTTTAGCTTTCTTTTAAAGTTTCTTTGCCTCATTCCAAAGCTCATCCATCTCTTCAAGAGTCATATCCTCTAACTGTTTGTCCATTTTTATAGCACACTCTTCTATATAGCTAAACCTTTTGATAAACTTTTGTGTAGTTTTATTAAGAGCATATTCTGAATCTATTTTGAGAAATCTTGCTAAATTTACTATAGAGAATAATAAATCTCCTATTTCTTCCTCTATGTATTGTATATTGCCAAGTCTACTCGCGTCAACAACTTCTTTGTACTCTTCTTGTATTTTTTTGTAAACATCTTCGATATTGTCCCAATCAAAACCTACAAGAGCTGCCTTTTTTTGTACCTTAGTAGACTTTATAAGAGCCGGAAGAGAGTTAGGAATTCTTTGTAAACTTTCAGTTATCGTAGTTTCGCCTTTTTCTTCCTTCTTAAGATCTTCCCACTTCTTAATGAACTCCTCTTCTTCAAACTCGGCATCTGAGAAGACATGAGGATGTCTAAATATAAGCTTTTCACATATACCTGTAGTTACATCCCTAAAGTCAAAATATCCTTCTTCATTACCTATTTGACAGTGGAATACTACCTGTAAAAGTACGTCTCCTAGTTCTTCTATCAATTCATCTATATCATCTTTCTCTATACTATCAGCTACTTCATAAGCCTCTTCGATCAAGTATTTCTTAAGAGTTTCATGTGTTTGCTTTTTATCCCAATCACATCCACCTTCTCCTCTTAAAGTCTTCATTATACTTTGAAGATCAAATATATCCTTATACTTCTTAACAGAAGCTATTGGAACGTATAAACTCGTTAGATAATCAAATTCATCTAGTCTATCTAACTCATAAAGCTTTACCTTGTGCTTTTGCTCAATTTTTTTAATACCTGCTCCTTTTACTATATACACTTCTTGTTCATCGTCATAGTAATTCATAAGATTTAATTTAACCTCAGATGCTATAAATTTATCATAAACTTGAGTTATTATCAAACTCGAATCTATATCTATCTTCTCATTTTTTATATTAAAAGCATCTATAAGCTTAAATCCATGAACAGGATCGACCTCTAAAAACTCAAACATAGCATCAACAAAACTCATAGACGGTGTTACATTTATATCTATATTGTTTTCATCTGCATATTTTTGTATTATCTCAACCGTTTTTTCAGCAACCCTCGGATGACCAGGAACCGCATATATTATATCGTCAGATTTAGCCTTATTTGTTATATACTCGCTTATATTTTTATATACTTTATCAAAATCTTTCTCTTGCTCATAAAAATAATCAAGCGATTCAAATTGTATTCCTTCCTTTATCAAATCATCTACCACAGGATGCTTTTTAGTTCTAAAATATATATTAGACCCATTTTTCAATTTATTATAAGCTCCAAAGCTTAATAAATCAAACTCTCCAGGACCTAATCCTATTATATGAATACTTCCCATAATTTCACCTTCTATACATTTTTCAAAAAATAATCAATTCTTGCTACATCAATCTAGCCTTATGAAGAATCTTATAAATCAATTTTCCCTTTGGCATCATCAAAATCTCTTGCTTAGTAATAGCCTTTGTTAACAGAAGCATTATACCATATACTAATCCTGCTAAAGTTATAGCTCCAAGACATGATATAGAATTTCCAAAGAACCTATATAAAGTATTATATGTAAATATTGCACATATACTCATTATAATAACTGATATCAAAGGTTTCAATACAAAATCTTTAAAACCGAACTTTATACTCATGTTTTTCTTTAAATAATAGAGATTAAGTATTGTAGCTACTATATATGCACTTACAGTTCCAACAGCAGCCCCTTTAACATTAAACCATGGAATAGGTATTAATGTATAGCTTATAGATATCTTTACAATAGCCCCTATAAATAAGTTTATAACTGGGATATAAGCCTTTGCCATACCTTGAAGTATACCCGTTAGAGTTTGAATTAAACTCAAAAATATTACTCCCATAGATAAAAACAATAATATTTGCCCCACTGAAGATGGCTCTTTTGGATAAAGCATTTGCATTATAGGAGTTGATAATGATGCAAGCCCAAATCCTGCAGGAAGCCCTATAAGAAGAGCTACTCTAACACCAGCTTTTATATCTGCCTTTGCCCTGTTCATATCGTTTATAGCAAATGAATGGGATATAACAGGTACAAGACTCATAGAAAGGGCCATAGTAAGCACCTGAGGAAGATTTATTAAAGTTGCTGCCATTCCTGTTAATTGTCCATAAAGCTTTGTAGCCTCGAGATATGTGAATCCTCCATCTTGAAGTCTTCTCATAACCATAGCTGCATCTATCATATTCATAATAGGCATGATAGCACTTCCTATAGTTATAGGTACCGCTATTATCAATAGCTTATTTATTATCTCTCTTGTGCTCTCTCTTCTTTTTGAAGTATTATATGTTAATTCTCTTTTTATTTTTTTACTATTTACTATGTAAATAACTATCATAAATAAGCTTCCAATAAAAGCTCCAGATGTCGCTCCAAACGAAGCACCTGCTGCTGCATACTCAGTTCCCTTAGGAAGAAAGAAAAATGCTAAATAAAGACCCAACCCAACCCTAAAAAACTGCTCAACTATCTGAGATATAGCAGTTGGAGTCATATTCTGTCTTCCCTGAAAATACCCTCTAAATCCTGCCATTATAGGTACGAATAATAAAGCAGGCGATATAGCTATCATAGAATAATAAGCCTTAGGATTCTTCATGTAACCTACTATATAATCAGCTCCGAAATACAGTATAGCAAATGTTACAATACCCGTTACTATAAGAGCTATAAAAGATACCTTAAATATCCTATGCGCTCCACGATAGTCATTAACAGCAACCTTTTCTGATACAAGCTTTGATATAGCTGCTGGAAAACCAGCAGATGATATCGTAAGAAGTAAAACATATACAGGGTATGCACTTTGATAGTACCCCATACCCTCTGATCCTATTATATTCCCAAGAGGTATTCTAAAAAACGCTCCAAGTATTTTGACAATTATACCTGCTACAGCCAATATAAAAGCTCCTTTTAAAAAGGAATTTTTGCTCATATTACCCCTCCATTTTTAACTAATCTTGCTTACAATCTTATATAATTTTTCGCCTTTTGGCATCATAAGTATTTCTTCCTTAGATATACTGTTAGTCTTTATAAGAGCTAATCCATATCCTACTCCCCCGACTACTACAGATACAAGGCAAGCCACTGTGTTCCCAGCGAAAATTAATACAATATTATAAGAAATACTCACAAGTACAGCCATTATAGCTGCCGACATTAAAGGCTTTACTATAAAGTATACTGGCTCAAATTCTACATTAACGTGTTTTTTAATATATCTATAATTAAGTATCAATATAACTATATAAGATATTAAAGATGCTACCGGTGCTCCTTTTACATTAAGACTTGGTATAGCTATTAATATATATGTCAAAGCAACCTTAAATATAGCACCTATAGATAAATTAATTACCGGTATATGAGTTTTTTCTATTCCTTGAAGTACAGCAGTAAAGGCTTGAATAAGTCCAAGTAAAACCACACACATAGACAAATATAAAAGCATTTGTCCAACTGATGATGGCTCATTTGGATAAAGCATTTGCATAAATGGAGTTGAAAGAACTGCTAGTCCAAACGAAGCTGGAAGACCTATAAGTAGCGCAACTCTAACCCCCGTCTTTATATTATTGGATAATCCTTCATTATCCTTTATAGTGTAAAAATACGATATAGATGGAACCATGCTCATACTAAGAGCCGTAGTTATAGTGTATGGAAAATTGATAAGAGATGCCGCCATACCAGTTAACTGCCCAAATAAAACATTAGCTTCATCGTATGAATATCCAACGGATTGAAGTCTTCCTATTACCATAGTCGAATCTATAAGATTCATTATAGGAAGTATTGTACTACCTATTGTTATAGGTATTGCTATTGAAAGAAGTTTCTTTACTATTTGAGACTTAGTTTCTTGCTTATATACCTGGCTACTGCTTATTTCTTCTTTTATTGTACTTTTTTTCTTTATGTAAACAAATACTATATAAAGGGTTCCAAGTATTACACCTGTTGTAGCTCCAAACGATGCTCCTGCTGCTGCAAGTTCAGTTCCCTTTGGAAGTAAAATAAACGCAAGGCATATACCTATAGCTACTCTACCTAGCTGTTCCATTATCTGAGATACAGCGGTAGGAGTCATATCCTGTCTTCCTTGAAAATATCCTCTAAACGTAGACATTATCGGAACTAATAAAAGAGCTGGAGCTGTTGCCTTCATACTGTAATATGCTTTTGGACTTTTTAGTATGTTATTTACAATATAATCTGCTCCAACAAACAGTATTAAAAAGCTTATAAAGCCTACTGAAAATAATACTAAAAACGATGTCTTAAATATATTATGAGCGCCTTTATAATCTTTTAAAGCTATTCTTTGAGATACCAATTGTGATATTGCAGTAGGAAATCCTGCTGCTGAAATATTAAGTAACATTATGTATATAGGAAATACAGCTTGATAATATCCCATACCTTCAGATCCTATTATTCTTCCAAGAGGTATTCTAAATATAGCTCCTAAAATATTAGCTATAACGCCTGCCATGCCTAATATAAAAGCACCTTTTAAAAACGAATTCTTTGTCACTTCACTTCCCCCAATCATTAAGAAGTCAACTATATAAACTAAATTTTAATATATCATATTTTAAGATTTATATCTATAAGTACGAATTAATTAGTGCATAAAAATAAAAGGAGCCACCTTTATTGGTTCTCCTTTTGATCTTACTATTATTGAACTTGTTTTCCTAAGAAAGAAGCCGCAACCTTTATTAATTTTTCATCATTTTCAGTTATCTCGCCTTCTTCTTTATTAGCAACTATAACAGCTCCAACTGCATCTCCACTTTCACTTATTATAGGCATTATAATTTGGTTGTTATACTCTGTAGAATCGCCTTTGAATAGAGGGACAGTTTTATTGTCCTTAACAAGGTTTGATGCTCTACTCTCTATTAAGTCTTCTAATTCTTGACTTATGGCCTTATCCTTGTATTCCTTCTTAGATAATCTAGATACTGATATTACACTGTCTAAATCAGTTATAACAACACCAAATCCAGTGTGCTCAGCTAATGTTTCGCTATACTCTTGTGCAAACTCATTTAATTCTCCAATAGGAGAATATTTCTTAAGTATTACCTCTCCATCCTTTGCTGTAAATATCTCAAGAGGATCTCCTTCTCTTATTCTAAGGGTCCTTCTTATCTCTTTTGGTATAACTACTCTTCCTAAATCATCTATTCTTCTAACAATTCCTGTAGCTCTCATGTTCATCCCTCCATAATGTATGTGTAAATATATTTTTTACCAAAAGTAAAAAAATATACAAAAATTTTTCCACCAATGTTAAATTATTTTAATTATCTACGATCATGCCAGAAATTCACAGGATCTTCATTATAATCTATTGATATAACATTATAACCATTTTTGGTTAAATAATTCAGTATTCGAGGCAGTGCAATAGATGAATTAGAAGTTTCGTGCATAAGAATTATGGGATCTATCTTGTTTTTTTCATGTTGTTCAACTTGTTGTATGACATTTTTTATTATTACACTAGGTTTTATATCTTTTCCAAGTGCATCTTTACTATCTACATTCCAATCCCATATTCTATATCCCTCACTTACACATGCGTCTCTGTATTCTTTAGTCATATAAGGAAAACTCCCATATGGAGTTCTTATAAGGTTTGATGTAAAGCCTATCTTACTCATAACAACTTCTGAATCTCTTTGCATCTCTGTTATTAAACTTACAGGTGATTTATAAATTTTTTTTACATCATGACTTACTCCATGAAGGCCTATACTGTGTCCACCTTCAACTATTTTTTCTAGTTCATCAGGATATTTCTGTATACTCTTTGATAATACAAAAAAAGTTGCACTTGAATTATACATTTTAAGACTTCTTAGTATGTCCTGAGTATATAAAGATGGTCCATCATCAAATGTTAGATAAGCTACTTTTTGTTTTTCTTTATTTTTGTTTTTATTTCTGCACTTAAAAATTTTATTTTTTAACTTCTCAATTAAGCTTTCATCACTTATAACTGAGTCATTATCAATAGCCCTTATTATGTTCTCACTTTCTATATAAGAAACTTTATACCCAAAGTAACTTGCCATAGATTTAAACGGTATCATCAAATATCCGTTGTCTACATACATATTACATAGTATACAATTCCCATCATTAGTTATTATTATTTCATTATCAAAGTCTATTTCTACTTTTTTATCTCCCTTGATTATAGTAGCTGTATCTTCTTCTTCATCCCACTTTATGATCCCATCTATAGATGTTACAAACATCTTTATAGGAACAAACGTAGTTCCACACTTTATCTGAGGAGAGCTGTTCTCGTAATATATTAAGTCTTCATTAATGACTATAAGAGGCTGATTATAGTTATCCTCACCAAATGTTATCAATGAAGTAGATATAAATATTAATATGCAAATTATTACTTTTTTCATCCGTATTTCTCCCTTCAAAAATTCGCTTCATGCTAACGCATGGCTCATGTCGCCAACGAGTCCTCCGGGCTCCGTTGCTCAAAAATAGTCGGAAGTATAGTTCTTTAATCAATGCTATCTATATACTTAAAATCATATAGTTTCATTAAAGACGATAAACTTCGCTTTGTAATAATTTGCTCTATGTAGCTTTTTTTATTAATGTAATTTATTACATTAAAAAAGGACTATCATATGATAGTCCTTTTAACTTATTACTTTATATTCTTTTCATGTTTTTCAATTTTAGTGTCTTTTTCAAGTTGTTCAATTTTTTCTTTATATGAATCAGTTTCAATATTAACCTTTATTTGACTCTTAACATCTTCAAAAGGTATAATTTCATTCACTTTATCCATAACCTTTATTATATGATATCCAAATGGACTCTCTACTAAATCAGATATTTCTCCAGTTTCAAGTTCAAAAGCTACCTTTTCAAACTCTGGAACCATAACACCTCTTCCAAAATATCCAAGATCTCCACCATTATTTGCTGAAACAGTATCTTCTGAGTATTCTTTAGCAAGAGATGCAAAATCTTCTCCATTCTTTGCTCTTACTAATATATCCTCTGCTTTTTTCTTTGCTGCCTTCTGTTCTTCATCTGGTAAAGGCTTTTGGTTATTATCAACAGTCATAAATAGCATATGAGAAGCTTTTACTTCTTCTTTTTTGTACTCTGCTTTATTAGTTTCATAATACTCTTTTAATTTTTCATCATTTATTTCTAAAGATGCTATATAATTTTCTTTGTATTTAGATATTACCATATCTTTCTTAAGTTGATTCTTTAAGAATTGATCGTCTATATTATTTTCTTTTAAGAATGTCTTAAATTCTTCGTTTGATTTAAGTTGCTCATTAAACTGTTTAAGTTGAGCATCTACGTCTTTATCGTCTACAGTTACATTTTCTTTTTGAGCTGCTTGATAAACTACTTCATCGTTGATCATATTATTAAGAACTTGTTCTTTTATAACCTCTATTACTGTCTTTCCCTTTTCAACTTCTGTTGTCCATATATCCGGTCCATATATACCCTCAAAATTCTTTTTATACATTGCTAGTGTCTTTTCATATTCGCTAACAGTTATTACTCTATCATTAACCTTAGCAACTATATCTTGCGATTCATTAGAGTTACATGCTGTAAGCGAAAATACCATTAAAGCCATAAGCATTGCTGCTATTATTTTTTTCATATCAAACATCCTCTCATTTTTTTTGACAAGGCTATTATATCATCTTTTCTAAAACGTTAGCAATTTCTGTAATCAATTTGTAATGATTTTTTTCTTTAGGTTTAAATTTATAATACGGTTTTAGATATACTGTATCTTTTAACTGCTTTATAGATTCTACCTTTAATTGTTTACCTAGCGCTTTAATATAGGCTATCATTATTAGAGTCCTAAGAGGAGTAGGTATATCAGAGAATCTATCTTCTATCTCTTCTTCCATATCCTCTTTATCTTTTTTGTTTTGTATAGCTGCTATCTTTTTGTATATCTCAATCTTAGTTCTCTCATCCTCTATATATGTATCAGGTATATAAGCATTTACATTTAAATCTACTTCTGTATCTATTTGCTCAATTACTTCTTCACCTTTTACTTTTCTTATAGATTCATTTAGCATTTTGACATAAAGATCATATCCTATTACAGCCATATGACCATGTTGTTGCGATCCTAATATGTTTCCTGCTCCTCTTATTTCAAGGTCTCTCATAGCTATTTTAAATCCTGAACCGAATTCAGTAAATTCCTTTATAGCTTTAAGTCTTTTTTCTGCTACCTCACTTAACATTTTATTTTTTTCATACATAAAGTAAGCATAACCTTGTCTTGACGATCTTCCAACTCTTCCTCTTAACTGGTAAAGCTGAGATAATCCCATTTTGTCTGCATCGTATATTATTATTGTATTTGCATTTTGAATGTCCATTCCAGTTTCTATTATTGTAGTACAAACCAATACATCATATTCTTTTTCAAGAAATTCTACCATTATCTTTTCCAGATTTCTAACACTCATCTTTCCATGTCCAAAGGCAACCCTTGCAGATGGTACTAGCTTTTTTATAAGCGTGGCCATTTTTTCAATACCCTCAACTCTATTGTAAACGAAAAATACTTGACCGCCTCTTGATATTTCTCTCTCTATTGCATCTGCTATAATGCTCTCTTTAGATTCAACAACATAAGTAAGCACAGGATGCCTTTCTTGAGGAGGCTCCTCTATTAAAGACATATCTCTTATACCACTTAGTGACATATGAAGAGTTCTCGGTATAGGAGTTGCAGAAAGAGTTAATATATCTACAGATGCTTTTAATTTTTTAAGTTTTTCTTTATGCTTAACCCCAAATCTTTGCTCTTCATCTATTACTACAAGTCCTAGCTGCTTAAATTCAATGTCCTTAGATATTATTCTATGAGTTCCAATTACAACATCTACAAGTCCTTTTTTAATATCCTCAAGTATTTGCTTTTGCTGCTTTGGAGTTTTGAATCTACTTAAAACCTCTACTCTTATAGGAAAATCCTCAAACCTTTTTTGGAATGTATTAAAGTGCTGTTGAGCTAATATTGTAGTTGGTACTAAGAATGCTACCTGTTTTGATTCCATACAAGCCTTAAATACAGCTCTTATAGCTACCTCTGTTTTGCCATAACCAACATCTCCACATATTAGTCTATCCATCACCTTATCGCATTCCATATCTGATTTAACATCTTGTATTGCCTTTATCTGATCTTGAGTTTCTTCAAATGGAAATAACGATTCAAACTCTCTTTGCCAATGGGTATCTTTATTGTATACATATCCTTTTGCACTTTCTCTTTTTGCGTAAAGCTCTATTAACTCTTTTGTCATATCTTCTATTGATTTTTTAACCTTATTCTTTGCCTTTGTCCATTCATTGGTTCCAAGCTTATTAAGCTTTACATTCTCAACATTTTGGCCTATATACTTTTGGACCTTATCCATTTGGTCCGTTGGAACAAACAAGCTGTCTGAATTTGCATAAACTATTTTTATATAGTCTTTCTTAATTCCATCTACCTTTAATTGTTCAATTCCAGCATATCTTCCTACTCCATGGCCCTCATGTACTACATAATCTCCAACACTAAGTTCCAAGAAACTTTCTATCTTTCTTCCATTCTTAAATTTTTTCTTTTTCTTTTGAGATGTTCTTTTATGAACTCCAAATATTTCTTTATCAGTTATTAATGCATACTTAAAGTCGCTAGATAAGAAACCTACTGATATATTACCCGGTGTTATCATTATTTGAGAATTTTTAATTTCAGCATCTTTATCTTTTGAAAATATAGCTTCAACTCCTAAGTCCAGTAAATCATTATATATTTTCTTAGATTTTTCTAAAGAACCAGGCACTATCAATATCTTATATCCTTGTTTTTTTAGATTGTTTATCTCATCTATAAATAAGTCCATTTTTGAATTAAATACTGTTATTTCTCTTGAATTAAAATTAACTATACTATTTGGCTTAAATTCCTCTATTTGCTTTGATAAGATGCTATTTTGTATTATAAACCTATCCTTAATAAAATAATCTAATTCTTCAAATCTATTTAATAAATTTATTTGAGATACTAAGACAGTATGTCTCTCTAAGTTTACATTAAAGTTAGATTTAAATTCTTCATAATAGTTTTCAAACTTTTCCTTTATTCTCTCAGGCTCATTAAATATTATTAATGCATCTTTTTTTAGATAAGAAAATATAGTTTTATCTTCGTCTTCATACATATAATCTATATAATTTTCAAGCCCTTCAAAGTATATAAGATCTTTTATCTTTAGTATATTAGAGTGAACATCATCGCTAGTATCCTCTTTTATTTCATTTTGAAGATTTTCTAAAGTTTTCTCTATATCATCTGGATATAGAATCTCTCTTGATGGTATTATCTCAAACTCTGTTATCTTCTCTATTGATTTTTGAGATATTATATCAAACATTCTTATAGAATCTATTTCTTCATCGAATAATTCTACTCTAACAGGATAGTCTGCATTTGCGCAGTATATATCTATTATTCCACCCCTTATACTAAACTGTCCTACTCCCTCAACCTTATTAACCCTTTCATACCCAAGCCCTACGAGCCTTGATGATAATTCATCTATATTTATAGTATCATCCATAGTGTATTTTAATATATTCTTCTTAAATACATGCTTTGGTATGTATTTTTTAAGTACTGCCTCTATTGAACATACTATTACTATATTTTCTTCTTTTACAAGCTTTAACAAGACCTTCATTCTCTTTGATTCTTCTTGTCTATCCTTTGCATCTAAGAAATAAAACAAGATTTCTTCAAATGGTAAATATACAGCTTTATCTCCTAAATAAAAATTCAAATCTTCATATATCTTCTTAGCTTCAAGGTCGCTATGAGTTATTATTATAGCCTGTCTATTTAATTTATTTATAATGCTATAGCTCATATGAGTTCTTTGAGAAGGTATTAGTCCATTTATCAAAAGAGGAGATCTCTTATTATTTATCATTTCTAATAAGGTATTAAATGCCAAAGAATTATTCAATGGATATGTAAAGATATTATTCATATTTATCACCTTTCATTAACCATTATATTTATTCATAGATGCATCAATTCCCTCTTTTATTATAGCTTCAACAGCATACGCTGACCTTTGTAGACTTTCATTTAAAGAATCCATCTCTTCTTTTTTAAATTTAGACAGCACAAATGAAGCTAGGTCTTGACCATTTTGAGGTCTTGATACACCTACTCTTATTCTTTTAAAATCATCAAATTTAAGATTATATATTATAGATCTCATTCCGTTATGAGTACCAGCACTTCCTTTTTTTCTTATTCTAAGCTTTCCTACATCAAGATCTATATCATCATATATAACTATTATATTCTCAGGATCTAATTTATAGAAATTATATATATCAAGTAAGCTTTGCCCACTTAAATTCATATAAGTCTGAGGCTTTACAAGTATTACCTTCTCAGTCCCTATTCTTCCTTCTCCTATAATAGCTTTATGCTTTATTTTATTAACCTGTATATTATTGTCCTTTGCCAAAATATCTATAACATCAAATCCAACATTGTGTCTTGTTTTATCATATTGCTTGCCTGGATTCCCAAGTCCTACCACTACATACATTTAAAAATCCTCCTATTTTTGCATTTTTGGTGACCATATTATTATAACATATTTAAAAATGTTTATATGTTTTTAAAAATCCTTTATTAAAGATTTTAAATATATGCTTTCTCTAATCTATAATTTTATGTAGGTTATCAAAACTATATATAAGAATTAATCCTATTTCTCTATAAAAATAAAAAAATAATACCCTATTCTTATAAAGTAATTACTCATCAAAAAGTAATTTTAAATAAGAATGTAGTATTAAAATTCGCTTTATTATAATATCTTTTCTCAAATCTAAGCAATTTATACGAAACCTAACAGCTCTAAGACTCCATCTAAATTAAATTCCACTTTATAATCACTATACTTAAAAATAAAATTTATTAATTTCCTCCATAATTAAAAATGACGCTCATTAAAATGTTGACTAAGTAGCGTTATTTTAATGAGTGTCATTTTGGGATTAAGCACTAAATCTAGTCATTTATTTTATAACAATTATATCTTAAATACCTTTATTTCATCTGTAAGCTTCATAGCAAGATTATTAAGATCATCTGCAAGCTTTGCTACTTCTTCAACCGCTAATAATTGCTGCTGCATAGAAGTATTAACATCTTGAGATGATGATGCACTCTCTTCTGATACTGCTGCTATATTCTGTATTGACTCTACTATCAGATCTTTTTCTTCATTAATATTATGTATGAAATCTCTTATACCAGTTATCTTATACGTTATATCTCCAACAGATTTTGATATTATATCAAATGAATCATTAACTTTATTAACCGAATCCACTTGTTCTTTAGATACCTCTTTTACTTCATTCATAATAATTACAGCATTATCGCTGTCTTTTCTTATATTATCTATTATGTTCTTTATATTGTCTGTTGCAACTCTTGAACCCTCTGCAAGCTTTCTTATTTCATCTGCTACAACTGCAAATCCTTTGCCGTGTTCTCCAGCCCTTGCCGCTTCTATAGATGCATTAAGCGCTAATAAGTTAGTCTGATCTGCTATAGTTGTTATAGTATTTAATATATTCTCTATATCTTGTGATTTTTTATTAAACTCTACTATAGCTTCTTCTACTTTAAGAGTAGCATCTGAGTTTTTATTAGTCTTTTGAATTAACTCTTCAACAGCTTCAAATCCAACTATATTTGAATTTGCTACATTTTCAGCTGATTCAAACATCTCATTAGTGTTTTGATTTAGTTCATCAAACTTGCTTGCAAGACTATCTACTAATTCATATCCTCTTTCAGCCTCCTTGGCTTGAGACATAGCTCCACTTGCTATTTCTTGAACAGTAGATCCTACTTGTTCTGATGTTGCACTAGTTTCTTCTGCTATTGAAGCTAGGTTTTCTGCTGAGCTTCTTACATTAATAGTTACATCATTTATATTCGTTACCAAGCCTCTAAGTGTATTTGTTGTGCCATTGAACATATCCCCAAGTTCTTCAAATTCATCTCCAGTCTTAATTTTAGATTGTACTGTTAAATCACCCAATCCTACATTTTTAGTATATTCTATTGTTTGTTTTATTTGTTTAGTTATGTAGTTAGAGAATATATAAGCTATAAATATCGATCCAAGTAAAAATATTAGTCCAATTATTATAGATCTTTTTATCATATCATTAGCTTTATCATATATTTCATCAGTATATATACTTCCTATTATTGTCCATCCAGTTGACTTCATAGTCTTAAAATGTGCGTACTTAGAATGTTTTTTCCCATTTTCTTCATATTCATATTCTACACTAGTTTTATTCTCATCAAGTGCCTTAACTATATCTTGAGAATCTATTCCCTTCCCTATTTTTTCAGGTTTCTTATGACTCATCATTAGCTTATTAGATGATATAAGCATAGGATATCCGTTATTTCCTATAGTCATCTTATTTATATTATTTGATAGTCTCTCAAGGTCTATATCTATACCTATAACTCCTATAAACTTATTGCTAGTGTCATATACTGGTGCAGATGCAGTTACTACCAATTTATTACTATGTACATCTATATATGGTTCTGTCCATGATATACCATTTTTTTCAACTGCACCTTTATACCAAGGTCTTTGCTTTGGATCAAATCCATCTTCATATTCTGCGTGAGGATATGTATACATACTCTTATCTTCAAGTCCCAAGTATATAGACATAGAGTCTTCATGAGAATCTATAAAGTCTTTAAATATATGCATCATAAACTCTTCATATTCTGGATGTTCTACTATTGATTTTACATCTATATTATTTGATATCATATTTACATTTTCATTATACCCATTTAAATAGTTGTCTATAGATATCTCGATTCCATTCATAGTACTAGATGCGAGTTCTTTTAAATTCCCATCAATTATACTTACACTTCTTTTATATGTACTTATTCCAAGAACTATTAAAGGAATGCTTATAAGAAGTGTAAACATTAGTATCATTTTGTTTCTTATTCCCAATTTCACTTTTTAATCCTCCCTAGCAGTTTTATTATTTTATATATATATTAACATATATTTGTATATTTTTTATATTTTCGACATCTTTTTTCATTTTTTATGGTTATTTTAAAATTTTAATTGTATAAATATTCTTTTTTATACAAAAAAAAATGGCTAAATAGCCATTTTTTTAATCAAATAAACAACTTACAGATTCATTTGAGAATATTTTATTTATAGCGCTTGCAAATATAGGTGCAACAGATTGTACCTTTATTTTGTCTGTTATTTTGTCTTCTGGCAAGTGTATAGTATCAAGAACTATAAGTTCTTTTATAACTGAGTCTTGTATTCTCTCAAGTGCAGGTCCTGATAAAACAGGGTGTGTACAACAAGCGTATACTTCTTTTGCTCCAAACTCTTTTAAAGCATTAGCTCCATTAGTTATTGTACCTGCTGTATCTATCATGTCGTCTACTAATATAACATTCTTGTCTTTTATATCTCCAATTATATTCATAACTTCAGATACATTTGCCTTTGGTCTTCTCTTATCTATTATAGCTATTGGTGCATTTAATTGATTAGCGAAGTTTCTAGCTCTTGTAACACTTCCAAGGTCTGGTGATACAATTACTAAATCTTCTAACTGCTTTTCTTTGAAATATTTAGCAAGTATTGGTACTCCAAGTAAATGATCTACTGGTATATCGAAATATCCTTGTATTTGAGCAGCATGTAAGTCCATAGTAAGTACTCTGTCTGCTCCTGCAGCTGTTATTAAGTTTGCAACTAATTTAGCTGTGATTGGATCTCTAGCCTTCGCTTTTCTATCTTGTCTAGCATATCCATAATAAGGTATTACAGCTGTAATTCTACCTGCTGATGCTCTTTTTAATCCATCGATAGTAATTAATAATTCCATTAAGTTATTGTTTACTGGACTATTAGTTGATTGAATAACGAATACATCTGTTCCTCTTACTGTTTCTTGAATGTTTACAGATATTTCTCCATCACTAAATGTAGATACATCAGTTTTTGCTAAGTCTACATTTAAGTGCTCAGCTATTTTTTTTGCAAGTTCAGGGTTAGAGTTTCCTGTAATAATTTTAATTTCACTACCACTAGTATTCATATATGAATAACCTCCCAGAAGAATTTTGTATATAATTATTTTTTTAATATGCCTTTTTTATCTACCCAACCTTCTTTGTTCACTTGTCTTGCTCTTGCGATTGATAAAGATCCACTTGGAACATCATCTGTTATAGTAGATCCTGTCGCTACATAACCTTTTTCTTTAACTGTAACAGGTGCTACTAAGTTAGAGTTAGATCCTATGAATGCGTTATCTTCAACAACGGACTTAAACTTATTTTTGCCATCATAATTCACAAAAACTACTCCACATCCTATGTTGACATTTTTACCAACACTTGCATCTCCTATGTAAGATAAGTGAGATGCTTTTGAATTATCTCCTATTGTAGAATTTTTAACTTCTACAAAATCTCCTATCTTTACATTCTCACCTATTGAGCTCTTAGGTCTTAAGTATGCATATGGTCCAACTGTTGTATTATTTCCAACAGTGCTGTCAATTATAGTAGATGATTGAATTTCTACATTGTTATTTATTGAAGAATTCTCGATTCTACAGTTAGTTCCTATTGTACAATCTTCTCCTATTGTCGTATTTCCCTTTATTATAGTCCCCGGATATATTATAGTATCCATTCCTATTTTAACATCGCATTCTATATATGTATTATTAGTATCTATTATCGTAACTCCATTTTCCATATGGTACTCATTAATTCTATTTTTTAGTATATTTTCTGCTCTTTGAAGGTGTACTCTTGAGTTTACACCCATTAGTTCTTCTATAGTAGATCCTTCATAAGCTCCTACTTTATGACCTTCATTCTTTAAGATTTCTATCACATCCGTAAGATAGTATTCACCCTGATTGTTATTGTTAGATATCTTAGATAAGCTCATTTTAAGCTCTTTTCCATTGAAGCAGTATATGCCAGAGTTTATTTCATTAACCTTTGCTTCTTCTTCTGTCGCGTCCTTTTGCTCAACTATCTTTAATACATCTTTATTATCATCTCTTATTAGTCTTCCATATCCTGTAGGATTGTCTACTTTTGTAGTTAAAACAGTTGCAACGCATTTATTTTCTTTGTGATAATCAAATAGTCTTTGTAGAGTAGACTCTTTTATAAGAGGTGTGTCTCCACATAAAACTACTATTTTGTCATCTTCTTTTATATGATCTTTAGCCATCATAACAGCATGTCCTGTTCCTAGCTGCTGCTCTTGTATAGCAGTTTCTACGTTATTTTTCAAGTTGTCTTTAACCATTTCAGCTTCATGTCCCAGAATTACTACATTCTCAGTGCATCCAGCCTTCACAGCTATATTTATAACATGATTTACCATTTCAGTTCCACATACTTTATGCAGTACTTTAGGAATCTTAGATTTCATTCTAGTCCCCTTACCAGCAGCAAGTATTATAGATTTCAAATTCATAATTTCACCTCATGTACATATTAGTGTATCACTTTCACTTAAATACTATAGCATTTTTTGTCCAAAAAGTACATAATAATACGATATAAAATAATGGATATTATATATTTCGTTCGATTTTAAATTTTTTAAAAATTCCCTCTATACCAACGTATAGCTCATGTTTACGTTAAAATTATAGTTTCTTAATCTAAGTTATACAAAATGTCATTTTTTATAATATATTGTATATAGATACATTTAAAAAACTAAAAAAAATACTTATACTATTAAGACTTAGTCTTAAAAGTATAAGTATATTTATCAATTTTATATTATTCCATCGCAACTTCCATTTTAGCTAAAGCTTCTTCGTAAGCATTTAGTATGTTGTCTTGAAGTACTTGTCTCATATGAGAATTAATAGGATGAGCTATATCTCTAAACTCTCCTTCTGTTATCTTTCTACTTGGCATAGCTATAAAAAGACCATTTTGACCTTCTATAATTTTTATATCGTGTACAACGAATAAATTATTGAAAGTTACAGATACAATCCCCTTCATTTTTCCATCATCTGTTATCTTTCTTACCCTAACGTCTGTTATTTCCAAAATACCCACTCCCCTTTATAAAAAGTCTTCCTCTGAATGTTTTAAATGTATACTTTTTTATAATTCGTAACGGAGATTATACTTAACTACAATTTAAATGTGAATATAATTCCCTACTCATTGTAAAAAGTTACATTATTGTTAATATCTTATATGGTAATATATTCTATGGTAATATATTCTACAAACTTTTTCAATTCCCTTTTAATTTTTTTACAAATTTTATGTGAACCTTACTAATTCTCACACTTTATTTAATTGTTTCTTTTTTTAATCAAAAAAATACAATTCTCATAAGAATTGTATTTTTTTGATTAATCCATTATAAAGTTTTTATTAGGTTCAACGTTTATAACTCCGTTTAATTCGTCTATTTCATTTAAATCTATTAAAGATACGTAATCTTTTACAAGTTTTTCATTAGGACTAGTTGTAGATATTAAAACTCCTTTTCCTATAACTTGTGCATTAAATTCGTTCATAAGGTCTTGCATACCTTTTAATGTTCCTCCACCTCTCATAAAGTCATCTATTAGTATTACTTTAGATCCTTCTTTTAAGGCCTTTCTAGGAAGTGTCATAGTTTGTACTATATTCTTGCTTCCTGATACATATGTTATGTTAAGAGATGAACCTTCTGAGGCCTTTGTATCCTTTCTTATTATAAGAAGAGGTAGATTCATAGCTTTTGCTGTCATAAGTGCCATAGGTATACCTTTTGTCTCTATTGTAACTACATAATCAGCTTCGCTATAATCTATATATGACGCAAATATCTTTCCTATTTTAGATGATATCTCCGGGCTGTATATAAGATCTATTAGGTATAAGAATCCTCCTGATAGTATTCTAGATGGATCATCTATTTGTTTACACAGTTCATTTAAAAATACTTCATTATCTTTAGCTGATATTTTTGGAATATATTTAACTCCACCTGCAGCTCCTGCTATTGTTATAACTTTACCTAAATCTAGTTTTTCAAATACATTTTTTACGACCAATATATCTTCACTTACAGTTGATTTTGCTGCATTAAACTTTTCAGTAAAATAGCTTAGCGTGAATACTTTATTTGGATTGTCTGAAAGTATTTTAACTATGGCTCCTATTCTTTCAGTTCTTTTAAATTTCATATACTACCTCCCGTTAAATTGTTTTGAACAATAAATTTATACAACTCAACCACTAAAATTCGTCTACTCGCTTCGCGGTGACTCATGTCGCCAACGATCCCTAATGGGCTCCGTTGCTCAAAAATAGTTGCAAGTATAGTTTTTCAACCAACGCTATCCACAGATTCAAAGTCATATAGTTTCCTATAGAATAAAAAAATTCGTCTACTCGCTTCGCGGTGACTCATGTCGCCAACGATCCCTAATGGGCTCCGTTGCTCAAAAATAGTTGCAAGTATAGTTTTTCAACCAACGCTATCCACAGATTCAAAGTCATATAGTTTCCTATAGAATAAAAAAATTCGTCTAGTTGCTACGCACTGACTCATATCGCCAACGATCCCTACGGGCTTCGTTGCTTAAAATAGTTGCAAATATAGGTTTTCAATCAAAGTTATCCAAAATTCAAAAATTATATGATTTTCTTAGGGATAAAATATATTATTATGTTATAATAGAATTTATGTTTTATTCATATTAATAGTAATAGATATAATTTATTATTTGTAATTATTTCAAATAAATGTAAATCATATTCATTTTATCGATTTATTATATTCTTTAAAAGTCTTCATTTTAATTTTTTTAGATAAAGACTTTTATATTATAACACAATATTAGTTATTAAGGAGAGATGATTTTAGATGCATGTACACTTTATAGGAATAGGCGGAATAAGCATGAGCGCACTAGCTAAGATATGCTTAAATAAAGGATATGTAGTTTCTGGTTCTGATTTTAAAGATTCAGATACTGTGAACAATTTAAGAGAGCAAGGCATGAGTGTATTCGTTGGCCATAAAAAAGAAAACATAACTGATGATATAAATTTAGTAGTTTATACAGCTGCTATAAGTGATGATAACGAGGAACTTAATCAAGCTCGTTCTAAAAGCATAAAAACTTTATCTAGAGCTGAGTTTTTGGGTCAAATAATGAAAGATTACAAAAATCCTATAGCGGTATCGGGAACTCACGGAAAAACTAGTACTACTTCTATGCTGTCTGTGATTTTTGAGTATTCTAATCTGGATCCTACAATACTTGTAGGTGGTAATTTAAAGGATATAGGAGGCAATGTCAAAATAGGCAATTCAGAAAACTTCATTACTGAGGCTTGTGAATATGTTGATAGCTTCTTAAATTTCAATCCTAAGGTGTCTATTGTTCTAAATATAGAGGCAGATCACCTGGATTATTTTGATGGTCTTGATGATGTTAAAGATTCTTTTAATAAGTTCGGAAAGCTTCTTCCTGATGATGGTTACTTTGTAGTAAATGGTGATGATATAAACTGTATAGATGTTCTAGACGGCTTAAATTCTAATATTATAAGATACGGAAAATCAAGTGATAATAATATGATTATTGATAATGTTTCATTTAATAAGTTTGGCCATGGCTCATTCTCTCTTTCACTTGATGGTAAAGATCTTGGAAAATTCAATCTTTGTGTCCCAGGACTTCACAATATATACAATGCAACAGCTGCTATATGTGCATCTTTAGTTTCTGGCATTGATGTAGATACTATAAGAGATAACATATGCAAATACAAGGGTGTTGGAAGAAGATTTGAATACAAAGGCACTTATAATGAAGCTACTATAATAGATGATTATGCTCATCATCCAACAGAGGTTAAGGCTACTTTAGCAGCAGCTAAAAATATGTGCGAAGGAAATCTATGGTGCATATTCCAACCACATACTTATACTAGAACTTCTTCTCTTTTAGATGAGTTCGCAACTTCTTTTAATGATGCTTCTTTCGTTATAATAACTGATATATATGCAGCAAGAGAAAAAAACGATGGGTCTATTCATTCTAAGGATTTAGTTGAGAAGATCAAGGAGCATAATGAGAACGTTATTTATATAAAAGATTTTAATGATATTGCTGATTATATAAGAGATAATGTTAAGAAGGACGATGTGGTTATAACTACTGGAGCTGGAAGTATATATGAGGTTGCAGATAAATTAATATAATCCATGATACGCAAAAAGATGGTTATTAAAATACCGCTAGTGTGTTAAATATTTTTATAAATCTAAGTATTATGCCTTATTAAAATCCTAAAAGTTCTAAACTCGCTTCACTCAGACAACGAACTTTCTTAACGGATATTTAAACGCCATAATACAAGATTTATAGAAAAATATTTAAATCATACGCTAACATTTTAATAACCATCTTTTTTTAATTATCCTGCTGCTGTCGCAGATTATTATAATCCTTTTTTATATAAGTTGTGTTAGCTACGCTTAGGAAACAAAATATATATTTAGTATAACTGTTAATGTTATATAGTCATTATGTAGTTATTACATAATCCAATAAATAGTCCGCAGTAACTTATTAAGATAAAAATAGAAACTACTAAATGATACTTCCAATTAGGATTATCCTTGAGTTTTAACTTTATAACCAGAAACAATTGCACTACTAAAATTAGCCATGCAACCATAAACCAAAAAGCAGCAATCATATAAAAATCTAATGCTTCATGCGGGTCCAAAATCCAAGGGGAAAAATAAAGCGGTAATGCTATGATTGCAAGTATACATAATATAGTGTGTCTAAGTTTCAAATCATTTCAGTCCTCCTTTTTGCAGATATATCTTTCCATTTTGAAAACAACTTTGTTTTATCAACTACTCCATCAAGGTAGGAATCAGTAAAAAAAATGAAGTTCATTGAAATGTTAGCTACTTTTGAGTTAATGTTTTTCCATAAAACTTAGATTGTGCTGTTAAAATATTCGTTAAGAAACTTCTTTGTTTAACCGTAGGGAGTTTAAGAAGTTTTAGGATATTTTATAAAGCAGAATCTATAGTTTTATTAAAACATTAATTAAGTAGCGGTATTTCGATGAGCTTCATTTTTCGCTTAACCTCTAATACACTTATGAAATTATACTTTTAAGATATCTTTTATTTACATATTATTAATCACAGAATCTACAATTAAATCTGCTCCATTTATTTTATAATATTTATCATTCACTTTTATATGATTCTCATATACTGTTATGTCCTGCTCTTTTGACTCACCTTTAAGCTTAAGGTGGTATCTTTCAAATTCATAATCTTTAAATTCAACTGGTTCTTTGATTTCACTAAATAAATATCTTACTAGCTCGTCCTTTAGTTCTCCTTCGAGTTCTTCTTCTATATCATTTATCTTATCTTCTACTTTTATTGTTTGAACCCATTCATAACCTGCATCATCTGATTCATTATCGTTCTTTGATATGAATAATATATCACATAAATAATTGTATAATGAATCATCTATTTCATAGTATGCAGTATAGTCTTTATAGTATATTCCAAGACCTGTTTTTCCTAGTGTTTTTGCATATATTTCATAGTTCTCTAATTTTATGTTTATGTCGAAGTTTTCTTTAACCTCATCCATAAGTTTTGATGCTTTGTACTCGCTTATATTTGATTTTTTATGTATTTTACCATTGAATTCTTTTATATTATCAATTTGTTTTTGCTTGTCCTTATAAGATATTTGAACTTCATTGATATCTTGAATTTTTTTTATAGTATCAAATGATGTATTTATAGCTTTGTCTATAAGGATTTGTAATCCTTTTGTTTGTTTATCTGATATATCAAAGTATTGAGTATCATCATTGTTCATTATCTTTATATAGTTAAAATCTGTACTGAATTTTATATCATCTGAAGATCCAATAACTACTTCATCAAAATCAGCTTTTTCTATTTTTTCACTTTTTTGAATATAGTATTTGAAATCATTTAAATAGTCTTCTTCTATTGTTATGTCTTTCATATTGTTGTTTGATAGTTTGATGTTTTGCTTTTTTAACAGCGAGTTCATAAGATTTACTTCTTGCTTTAATGTTGTAGTTACTTGTTCTTGTTCTTCTTTTTCTTTAGTCATTAAGCTAGTTATGAAAAAGGTTAATAAAAATGCTATTCCTGCAAATATTAGCATCGATTTTATAACTTTTTTATTCACTATATCACCTCATTACATTATAGTCTTATGATTGCATTTTTTACATCCATCCATCTTTGGTTCAACGTGGACTATAACAGCTTTTATGTTATCTGAGCTATTTATTATATTTTCTTCCACGTTATGTGCTATTTCATGACCATCAAATACAGTGATTTTTCCATCTACGCATATTGTTAGGTCTATATATGCCATGGCGCCATGGCGCCTACTTTTGAAACTTTTAACATTGCAAACTCCTTCAGTATCCATAGCTATTTTGTTAAGCTTATCTTTTTCTTCCTTTTCTATAGAGTAGTCCATAAGTTCATTAGATGATGACATTAATATTTCTATACCAACTTTTATTACAAATAACGATACTAAAACCCCTGCAAGTGGATCTAAAACCTTAAATCCAAGCATAGACCCTATTATTCCTATCAAAGCTCCTATAGTTGATAAAGAATCTGATCTATGATGCCATGCGTCGGCCTTAAGAGATGGTGAGTTAATCTTATTTGCTACCTTTATCGTTATATGATACTGGTACTCTTTAAAAAAGATAGATATAATTCCTACTATTAATGGAAGCATATTCGGTACTTTGACCTGATCTAAATTGAATAAAAGCTTAAACGAATTAATCCCTATCTCAGCTCCAACAAATAATAGAATTAATGATAGAACGAATGCAACTAGGGTTTCAGCCTTCTCATGACCGTAATTGTGCTCACTGTCATCTGGTTTTTTGGATATTTTATTTCCAATCAAAACTCCTACAGATGTAGCTATATCAGAAGCTGAATGCATTCCATCTGCAAGCATTGCATTGGAGTTTCCAAAAAAACCTGCCAGTAGCTTTATAACTGTTAATATTATATTTATTATTATAGATTTTATGGTGACGCTTGTTGATTCTTCGTATCTTGTTTCCATAATATCCTCCTAATCTGATAATGAGTATTCAACTTTGTAAGCCAAATACCCATATATTAGTATTATTGATTTGAGTCAAATGGTATATTTATATATATTTTGTTTTTACCATCTTCATCTGTAATATTATCCGTATTTCCTTTGTGCAATTCAATCATTTTTCTAACCATATTAATAAAGTTTTTATTCATTCCTTTATCTCTAGCTCTTTTGTACTTGTTGCTATTTATACTAAATTGTATATGTTTTTTGTTAATTTTTTGAATGCTAATTTCAACTATTCCATTCTTACCCTGAGCTTTTATTACATGTTGAACTATATCTAATATAATAAATCTAAGATAATCCTTTGGAAAACCAATTTTAGGCAGAGATTCATCTATATTATATTCTATATCAACATCCCTTAAAAGTGCCACCGCCTCTATTAAATAATGTATTTCTTCTATTATCTCATGAGGGTGATAAGAGTTTTTATTTTCGTTTAAAAGTCTTGATAGATTTAAAGATTTGTTTAATGTATTCTCTATCTTTTGTAAGTCATTTATTGCAGCATATGATAAATCATCTGGGTTTTTAGCGTGATTAATTTGAATATATCCTTTAATCGTAGATAACGGATTTCTTATTTCATGAGCAATTCCCGTAGATATTTGAATTAACATCTCCATTCTTTCCATCTTATATACCCAAAAGTCCTGCTCTCTTTTCATTTGAAGGAAATACATCTTCACGATTAGATATATTATCATCCCAATAAATATCAATATAGTTAAGTTTATTGTAAACTTTTTAATCAAAGGTATGTATGCTTTAGGTGTATTTTTAACATATAACACAGTCCAAGGAGAATTGTTTATTTTTTTATATGAAATTATATTTTTTTCTCCATTAATACTTATTATATCTTTTATATATCCATTTTTATTATGTTTTAACTCTTCTTCAATATCTTTTTTTATCTTATTATTTTCATAAACTATTATTTCTTTATTCATTCTAAACCTATCTAGTACATTGTTGTCATCATCTATAACAAATAAATATTCATTATTATCCATAGGATAACTATCTAAAATTGAAAATATTTTCTGAGAGCTTATATTTATAAAAAATATAATCTCATTATCTTCATGTTTGTAAGGACTTAATATTGTTATACATTTTTTATATGTTTCAATACTTTCTATATAATCTAAGGTAATTTCTCTTGATGTAATATCACTTACATATTCTTGATCTATTACCGGCTTATTACGTTGAGATTTTTGTAGTAGTCTACTTCTTCCTATATAACTTGTAACTATTCCTTTATTATTTATTATTCCTATTCCTTCTATATTTTCTTCTTGTTTTATTATATCCAATATTATTTCTTTTATATTAGATTTGTAATTTTCAGATTTCATAGGATTATAATTTTCTTTTAGAACCTTTAAATATTTTTCTTTCTCTTGTAAATAAAGATTTATTTGGCTGACTATAGAGTGTAGTTTCTCATTATTTAGCTTTATCATAACATTTTTATTATATGTTATAGCTTGAAATAACATATAATAGCATATAACACTAAATAAAATGCCTAAAATAATTAAAAAATATTTTTTTTTATTATTGAAAAAACATTTCATATATTCTCAGCCCTTCTTTTTATCCATATTCATCCAAGTAATTATTATATCATTCTTCATTTGAAATAAAAACTAATTTGAATAATATATTTAAAATTCGCTTCATGCTGTCGTATGGCTAATGTCGCCAACGAGTCCTACGGGCTCCGTTGCTCAAAATAGCTATGAGTATACCTCTTTCATCAAGGTTATTCTCAAAGCGAAAATTTTATAATCCCTTAGTCTATAAAAAAAATACGGTAACTGACTTTCTATATTGATAAAGTCAATTACCGTATTTTAAAATTTATTCTATTTATCTGGTACTGCTATTAATCTGCTTTTACAATCTATGCAGCATATCCAGTATCCATATGTTTTATTTTTGTCATCACATGGTATGAAGTTACAAAAACCAGTCTCACCTTCATCTGGTTGTTCATTACGTCTTCCAGGTATTCCATAGATATAATATTTTCTCTTTCCATCACAGCTATATTTTATTCCAAATATATAGTGTCTATATTTATATGATAAAGAAGTTACATCTGAATATATAGTATAATTTATATAATTTATATATCCAAGATAAGGCATTATATAGCTGCACATAGTTAGAGGATTTATATCCATTCTCCACCATCTAGTGTTATCTATATCTTTTATAAATGGTTTTACTTCTTTATGTTTGTTTAATAATTTTTTTAGTTTTCTAGGTATAAGGTATTCTTTTGGACTGCATTTTTTTCTGTCTGTATCTTCATATTGACTATGATCTATTTTTTCTTCTCTCTTTTCTTCTTGCGAATAAGGAATTTCTTCTTCGTTTTTTTTTTTTTCATCTTTGTTTTCTTCAACGTTTTCATTTATTTCTACTTCTTCTTGTCTAATTTCTGTATCTTCTTCGCTTATCTCTATTCTTTCTTCTTTAACTTTTTCTTTAACTTCTTCTTTGTCCTCCAGCACAACCTCTATTCTTTCTTTTCTTGGCTCAAGTACTATCTCTATTTCATCTTCTTTATTTAAGTCTTCAACTACAGATTCTTCTCTTTTTATATTTTGACTTATAAGTTCTTCGTAATTGTCTATAACCTTACCTTTAAATCCTATTAAAGGTATATTGTTTTCATGTGTTAGCGCTATACTCTTTACCTCTAAGTCATTTTCATCAAAATTTATTTTAAATTCTCCCTTACCGCTTTCATTTACTAGAACTCTTCCTATATCCTTTGTAGTTAAATCATCTTGTATTAAAATTATTCTATACCCCGATTTAACGTACTTTACATTTTCAACGTAAATCATTATGTTTATTTTTTCTTCTCTTGTCTCAATTTTCGCAAATGCTTTAGGTGATATTCTCTCTTTTAATCTAAATGATGGGTCTTTTGATTCTAATATCATATAGTCTCTTTTATATCTTTTTCTCAACGCTATCCCCCCATTAAAATAAATCTATATTACTACTTATATGTTTTTAGGAGGAATAAGATGCATACATATTAATTGTTTTTTATTGGATTAATTAAAAAATTAAAAATGAAGCTCATTGAAACGTTAGCTAAATAGCTTTATTTCAATGAGCTTCATTGCTCGGCTAATAATAATATTTAATTATTTATCATTTAATTTATCATATACTTTATTAGCTAGATTAGCAAACTCATCTATAGATAGAGTTTCTCCTCTTCTTTTAGCATCTATTGATGCTTCTTCTAGCACTTGATTTACTTCTTCTTTAGAAAGATCTATATCGTATGAGCTTATTGCGTTTAATATAGTCTTTCTTCTCTTTGAGAAGGCCGCCTTTACTACTTTAAAGAATAGATCTTTATCCTTTAAATCGTGCTTTATCTCCTCGTGAGATCTTAAAGCTATTACTGTAGAGTCTACATTAGGTTGAGGTATAAACATACTTCTTGGAACTTTTGCAACTATATGAGGTTCAGAGTAGTATTGTACTGCCACTGATAATGATCCATAATCTTTAGTAGATGGAACTGCACTCATTCTGTCCGCTACTTCCTTTTGAACCATAACTACTATATCACTTACAACTATATCTTCTTCCAAAAACTTCATTACAATAGGTGTTGTTATATAGTAAGGAAGATTAGCAACAAGCTTTATAGGTTTTCCATCAAGCTTCTCCTCTACAAGTTCCTTTATATCAACCTTTAGTACATCTTGGTTTACAACTTCTACGTTATCACAATCAGATAATGTATCCTTAAGTATAGGTATAAGTTTTTTGTCTATCTCTACTGCTACTACTTTTTTAGCAATCTTTGATATTTCTCTAGTTAGTGTACCTATTCCAGGTCCTATTTCAACTACGTAATCATCTTCAGTTATTCTTGCTCCATTTATTATTTTATCTATTATATTAGAATCTATTAAGAAGTTTTGTCCAAGGGACTTTGAAAACTTAAATCCGTATTTTTCTACTACATCTTTAGTATTTCTGTATGTTGAAAGTCTTTCCATGTAATCGCTCCTATTTATTTATATTTTTAAGTGATTCTTCAAATTCTTCTCTTGTTACTCCATAATTATTTAGTCTACTTAAAAACTGCTTTGCATTTCCATATCCTATTCCTAAGATTTTTCCAAGTTCGTCTCTTTTTCTTGATGCATCCTCAAATCCTATAAGTCCATTTCTAACTAAGTCTCTTTGAGTAAATTCTTCTCTTTTTTGTACGTTTTCTGTTCTAACTTTATTTAAAGCTGCTATTATACTTTTAGCAGATGCATTCTCAATTCCTATATCTCCATCTTTTATAGCTTCTTCTCTTGGCAAGAATGCATGCTTGCACCCCGGTATTTCAGCTGCTATTTTCTTTCTTATTTTTTCACCTGCAAAATCAGGGTCCGTAAATATTATAACCCCTCTTCGTTTTTGAGCTTGCTTAATTCTGCTCATGACTCCTTTTGGAAATCCAAATCCACCTGTTGTTATAAGTTCAGCATCTACTGCTTTTTTAACAGCAGTTACATCATCTCTTCCTTCAACTACTATTATTTCTTTTATCAGATTAATCACCTCTAAAATCTATATTAAG
Source organism: Tepidibacter aestuarii (assembly GCF_934924865.1). Taxonomy (NCBI): domain Bacteria; kingdom Bacillati; phylum Bacillota; class Clostridia; order Peptostreptococcales; family Peptostreptococcaceae; genus Tepidibacter; species Tepidibacter aestuarii. The sequence goes on from NZ_OW235315.1 coordinate 3,320,730, forward strand.
TTTAAGTTTGTCCTAAAAAAATTCGTCTAGTCGCTACGCGCTGACTCATGTCGCCAACAAGTCTCACGACTCTGTTGCTTAAAAATAGTTGCAAGTCTAGTTCTTCACTAGTGTTATCAATAATTTGAAAATTATATAGTTTCCTATATAGAACAAAACTCTATGTTAATTATATACGAAATTTAACTGTATGTATAATTAAAATTCCCAATATTATTTTTAACAAAAATAATATTGGGAATACTTACTTTTAATATTAATTTATTTTAGAACATATACTTGTAGTTTTTTTCTTCCAAATGCATTTGCTTTTGATAAGCTGCTCATGTATATATCTATCTTATTTCCTTTTATAGCTCCACCTATGTCTTCTGCTACACATGTCATTCCAAGTTTAGGTATGTAAACCTTGCTTCCTAAAGGTATAACCTTAGGGTCTACAGCTATAACTCCTGTTCTTACAGTTGTTCCCATGTATGTTTTTCCATAGCCTTTATCTCCAGGTCTTTTACCTGTGCTTTCAAATCCAGCTGTATAAGCGCTAGCACTTACAATTAATGATTTTTTAAATGTTTTTGTCTCGCCTCTTGATGTAACTATAAAATCTTTAGTTCCCTTCTTCACTATTTCATTAGTTGGTTCTTGTGTAATATTTTCAGAAACTAAGATTCTGCTCTCTTCTTTTCCATCAGTGTATCTTACTTTGTAAGTAACTTCTTTTTTACCGTAAGATCCACTTTGTACTTTTTGAACTTTTCCTATTTCAAGGTTATTGTCGTATAAAGTTTCAACGTCATATCCAACGTCTTCATTTTTTGTAACTAACTTTTCTTCAACTTTTACTATTTTTATCTCGTCATTTTTAGTTAGTTTGTGATCTAGCGACGGAATTACCTTGTCCAATTCTGATACAGGTATGTTATTTTCTTTTAGCAGCCCATCTACTGTATCTTGTGTAGTTATTATTGTTTGTGTTTCTCCATTTAAAGCTAAATTTACTTCAAACGCTCTCTTGACTGTTATATCCATGTTGTCTTTTAATTTTGAATTTAAATCGGGGAGGACTTTATCATTTTTACCTAATTCAATATTTTGCTCTTTTAGCAATTCTTGAACCGTATTTGAAAAAGTGTGTATTTCTTGATTTTTATTATCTACTGTTACTGTGACATCATTTTCTAGTGCGTAATATATTGAAGTGCATGTAATAACTAATGCTATAGCTATTACTGTAGTGTATACTTTCTTAATTTTTAAAGATTGTCTAATCTTCGTTATTCTCTCATTTTCTAACATTTTCATAAGTTTAAGTCTCATATAGATCCCTCCTTTTTTTGGTTGGAAAAGACCCTCCCGTAAAGACTTGATACATTATATTCGATTTCTTTGATATTGTCAAATTTTTTTCTGAGATTTCGGTCTTTTTCTAGTATTTACTATTAATTGTATTTATATACATGCTTTGTTTTGAAAATTTTTTTAATGGGGGTTTGTGTTTTTCCTTAGTTTCTATGATATGTTTTTAAGACGTTTATTATTACTTATTTATATAATATTATTTGCAAAATAGGAATTTCCTTTATTTTTTGTATTTTAATGGAATGATCGATGTAAAATGATATTTCTTAGATCTATCTTAAATTTAAGCTCTATCACTTATAAAATAAATGGCATTAAAATGTTAGAAAATGATTTAAATATTTTTGTATAAAACTTGAGTTACAGCGTTTTAATATACGTTAAAAAAGTTCGTTGTGTGACCGGTAGGGAGTTCAGAACTTTTAGGATATTAAATAAGATGTAATTCTTAGTTTTATTAAAAATATTTACAACATTATCGATATTTTAATGCCATTTATTTCAGATTAACCATTAACTAAAAAAGATGGCTATTAAAAAATAGCCATCTTTTTGTTTACTTTATATTAAAAAATCTTTTTCCGTTTTCTTTTGTAACTTCACATACTTTCTCGTATGATATTCCCTTTTCTATTGCTATTGTTTCAGCTACATATCTTACATATGATGAGTCGTTTCTCTTTCCTCTATGAGGATGTGGTGTAAGATATGGAGAATCTGTTTCTATTAACAGATATTCTAGAGGAATTTCTTTTATTACCTCTTTTGTCTTTTTGTTATTTTTAAATGTTGCTGGCCCTGCTATTGATATCATGCATCCCATTTTGATGTACTCTTTTGCAAGTTCTACATTTCCAGAATAGCAGTGCAGTACACATCCTATTTCTTCACTCTTTGTACTCTTTATTATGTCTAAAGTATCTTGATGTGCATCTCTATCATGAATTATTATAGGAAGTTTTAGTTCATTTGCTAGCTTAATCTGCTCCTCAAACCATTTTCTTTGAAGGTTTCTTGGAGAGTGATCGTAGTAGTAATCAAGTCCAATTTCACCTATTGCTACTACTTTTTCATTTTTAGCTAGTTCTCTTAGAACTTCTATACTTCCTTCATCCATGTCTTCTACATCATGTGGATGAACTCCAACTGATGCGTATATGAAGTCATGTTTTTTAGATAGTTCTACTGCTTTTAAAGAAGATGGAATATCAGCTCCTGGGTTTAAAAGAAGTTCTACTCCTGATTCTTTTATTTTTTGAATTACTTCTTCTCTATCTTCATTAAATCTATTATCAGTTATATGTGAGTGTGTATCAAATAACATATTCCACCTCTATCTTACTTCACAACCAGAATCTATTCCTTCTATAGTTGGAAGTACTAGTAATGAATCATCATCTGTTGCTGCTGATAGTATCATTCCTTGAGATTCAACACCTCTTAATTTAACAGGCTTTAAGTTGCATACTACCATAACTTGCTTTCCTACTAAGTCATCTGGGTTAAAGTGCTTTGCTATTCCAGATACTATCTGTCTTTGCTCATTTGCAAGTTGTACTTTAAATACTAAAAGTTTATCAGCTTTTGGATGTTTTGATGCTTCTATTATTTTAGCTACTCTAAGTTCTACTTTATCAAATTCATCTATTGTTATTTCTTCTTTATGATTTAATTTAACTTCTTCTACTTTTGGTTCATCTGAAAACATTGCTTCAAGCTCCTCTACTTCTTTTTCTATGTCAATTCTCGGGAATAAAACTTCCCCTTTTGAAACCTTTGTTCCTTCTTTTATTTGTCCAAATTCATGAGTACTCTCCCAAGTAAGTATGTCAGGTTGATCATTTATTCCAAGCTGCTTGTATATCTTATTAGAAGTTTCATTCATAAATGGGCTTATTAAAACAGATACTATTCTTATAGCTTCTGTAAGATTGTATAATACTGTGTCTAGTTCATCTTGTTTTTCTTCATCTTTAGCAAGAGCCCATGGCATAGTCTCATCTATATATTTATTACTTCTTCTTACAACCTTAAATATTTCTTCTAAGGCTTCACTAAATTGAAGTCTATTCATAGCATCTTCTACTTTTTTAAATGCAGAGCTTGACATATCTATTAGTTGTTCGTGATAGTCTCCTAATGTTTTAGGACTTGGAAGTAGTCCCTCTCTATATTTTATAACCATTGCAACAGTTCTACTTACTAAATTTCCTATGTCATTTGCAAGGTCTGAATTTATTCTTGTTAAGAAGTTTTTGTTAGTGTAACTTCCATCTTGCCCGAATGTGAATTCTCTAAGTAGGAAATATTTAAGAGCATCTATACCGTATTTTTCGATTAGAGGTTCTGGATATACTATATTTCCTTTTGACTTTGACATTTTATCGTTTGCGAATAATATCCAGCCATGGCCGTATACCTTCTTAGGAAGCGGAAGATCTAGTGCCATAAGTATTGCTGGCCATATTATAGTATGGAATCTAACGATTTCTTTTCCTACTATATGAACATCCGCAGGCCAGAACTTGTTGTACTCAGTCTCATCTTCGCTTAAGTATCCTAAAGCAGTTATATAGTTGCAAAGAGCATCAAGCCATACATAAACTACATGTTTGCTATCAAGAGGTACCTTAATTCCCCAGTCAAAAGTTGTACGTGAAACACATAAATCTTCAAGTCCAGCTTTTAAGAAGTTATTTAACATTTCATTTTTTCTAGATTCTGGGAAACAGAAATCTGGATTTTCTTCAAAGTACTTGATAAGTCTGTCTTGGTACTTAGATAGTTTAAAGAAGTAAGCCTCTTCTTTTGCTAAATAAACTTCTCTGCCACAATCTGGACATTTATTTCCTTCAAGAAGTTGAGTTTCAGTCCAAAAACTCTCACAAGGTGTACAATACCATCCTTCATAAGCACCCTTGTATATATCTCCCTTATCATGCAATTTAGTGAATATATTTTGAACTATATCTTTGTGTCTATCTTCAGTAGTTCTAATAAAATCATCATATGATATATCCATAGTTTTCCAAAGATCCTTTATTTCTCCTACTATATTGTCTAAGTACTCTATTTCACTTAACCCTTTTGCTTTAGCTGTTTTTTGTATTTTTTCTCCATGCTCATCTGTTCCAGTTAAAAACTTTACATCATATCCACAAAAACGCTTAAATCTAGCTATAGCATCTGCTGCTACTGTTGTGTAAGTGTGTCCAATATGAAGTCTCCCACTAGGATAATATATTGGAGTTGTAACATAAAAAGTTTCCTTTGACATTGTATTTCCTCCTTTAAAATTCGCTTAATGTTAACGCATAGCTAATATAGCCAACGAGTCCTATGGGCTTCGTTGCTTAAAAATAAAAAACACCCCTACTAAATAGTAGGGGCGAGTATATTCTCACGGTACCACCCTAATTTACTCAAAATAATTACTCGAGTATCTTAGTAGACATTTAACGGGTCTAATCGTTTTAATCTTAAAAGCTAATGCCATCTCGAATAAAAAGCTCCAGAGCCATATTCAATAAAGATCTCAACGCTATCTTTCACCTTACATAGCTCTCTTTAGAAGATATCTTTATCTACTCTTTCTTTCATCGCTTATATAAATATTTATCTCATTTTAACCAAAATTTTATATAATTATACTCATAATGTCAAGTAAATTCATTGTATTTCTAGCCTAGTTTAAAAACTTTATCTATATCATTTGTAATATCTCCATCTATTTCATTATTTAGCGCCATACTTTTTAATATACCTATAGCTTCTTTGTGAGAGAATGATTTTTTGTATGGCCTTTCTTCTGTAAGAGCTTGATATATATCAAGACAAGCTACGAGCCTTGAATTAAAATCTAAATCATCTGCTTTAAGTCCTTTAGGATAACCTGTTCCGTTTAATTTTTCATGATGATTTGATGCCCATCTTGCTATATCCTCAAAGCCATCTATATTAGAAAGACATATATTAGTATAGTATGAATGCTTTTTCATTATTAATAGTTCTTCATTATCCAGTTTTTTGGGTTTGTCTAGTATTTCTATAGGTATTGCAAGTTTCCCTATATCGTGTAATTTTCCAGCTATAACCAGCTTTATTTTCTCATGATGATCATAATCATAGTTTTCGCACATCTTATGTATTTTCTTTGCCAATCCATCACTGTGTTTTTGTGTAAATTGAGACTTGCTATCTATTATCTTTGAAAATACATTCATAATTTTTAAAATTTCATCTATATCTGTGTTTTGTTCATATAAAGGAACCTCTGACTTTAATGTTTTTTCTACATTATCATCATTTAATAATTCCCAAAATCCATCTTCATTTGATATTTCTACAAACGCATCTACTATTTTAGCATTAAACCTTTTATTTCTTTGATCTTCTATATATTCTATAATCTTTTCTTTCTTTTCATCGTCTACTTTTTTATATTTGAACACAAAATCTATATAGTCTGCAAAAGCTATAAATTGAGCTATTAATGGAATATTATCTCCTTTTATTTTAAAAAAGCCTTTTCCATCGTATGTTTCATGATGATATTTTATTATATTTTTATGTTTAGTTAAAAAGGGAAACAATCTAACATTTTTCTCACCGATAATGCAGTGATCTTTAAATGATTCTCTTAAATAAAATTCTTTTAAATCATCATATCTTATTTTGTTGTTTAATAGAGTTTGAGTAAGACCATTATCGTGAAGTATGCTAAATGATACTGTATCTATTTGCTCTTCTACAGTCAAATTAAAATATTGTGCTAGTTTTAGTGATACATAAGCAACTCTCTTTAAATGGTTTGTCTCTACCGACAATATATCTATTTCTATAAAATCTAATACTTTAGATATACTAATCAAAAAATCATTAAACTTGAACTTCATACTTTTTTAATCTCCCCTATTTAAACTTTTATTCATAAATATTATATCACTTTTTGGAATAATTTGTAATCAATTTACTCTTTATTATTTCTCCTTATAGTGTATATCTATTTTATTATAATTTAAACATTTATTTTTGTATAATTTTACTTTATACTTTTTCAGAGCTCATGTAGATAATGAATTCTAACTTCCTCCGTTTCTTAATAATATAAAAAATTCATCTAGTTGAAAGTATAGATCTTTAATCCATGATATCCATATATTCAAGACTATATAATTTCCTATATAATAAAGAAGAAGCAGAAATCTGCTTCTTCTTTATTATATAGTCTTTGTTTTATTATTTTTTTTACTTCTTTTTTCACTAGCATTAGGTCCTTCTACAAATTTTGTACCTACTGCTTCTGTTAAAAGCTCACTTCCATATTCTAATCCCATTCTCTTTGTAGCCTCTCTTGCATTAATTTCTGCACTCTTTTCTACACCAGTTTTATTTTCCTTTTTTCTCCTACGCATAATAATACCCTCCTTTTTACAATCTATATTTTATTTTTATTTAAAATTTCATATATCTCTAATTCAGTTGTCCCAATTATTTTATGGATTATATATTTTTTAATCCAAGTGAATAATTGGTAATAATAAAAAAAGAAGCAGAGATCTGCTTCTTTTTTTATTATTTATTATTTTTTCTATTTCTTTTTTGGTTAGCATTAGGTGATTTGTTAGATTTAGGTCCTTGCTCAGGTCCTTCTGCGCCCATTTCTGCTCCGAACTCATTTCCAAACTCTAATCCCATTCTCTTTGAAGCCTCTCTTGCATTCATTGCTGGATTCTTTTCAGCTTTATTTTTCTTCTTAGCCATAATAATATCCTCCCTTTACAATTCAACAATTTTGTTTTCTTTAAAGTCATATAACTTTAACCAAGTTGTCCTAGTTATTTTATGAATTATATAGTTTTTAATTCTAGTAAATAATTGGTAATATACTTCTAAGCAAAAAAAGAAGCAGAAATCTGCTTCTTTTTGTTATTTATTTTTTCTTTTTAGAACTAGGTGCTTTCCCAGGTGTTGCTGCAAATTTTGAACTTATATTTTCTGCTACAAATTCATTTGCAAATTCTAATCCTACACTCTTTGCAGTCTCTCCTCTAGTAATTTCTGCACTTTTAGTAGTGCCCATTTTTTTTGTCTTATTCCTCTTAGCCATAATAGTATCCTCCCTTTACAATACAACAGCTTTAATTTCCTTAAAGTCATATAACTTTAGCTGAGTTATCTTAGTTATTTTATGAATTATATAGGTTTTAATTCTAGTTAATAACTGGTAATAGATTATGAATTTAAAATTTTATTTTAGGAAATACTAAATTAAATACAAGTTTTTATGGAGGATAGTTTTATGAATAAAAATACAATTTCAGATAAACAAGGTATAATCCTAATGACTATTTTTATAATAGGTACTACCTCTATTCAAGTCACTGGTATTAAAGCTAAACAAGACGTTTGGGCTTCTTTAATTTTAGCTACTTTATTAGCTATGCCTATTATATATATATATGCTTATATTAATAGTATCTCAAATAATGATGATGTTTTTAATGTTATTAAAAACTGTTTTGGGAAATCATTAGGAAATATAATAATCTTATTTATAAGCCTATTTATACTTCAAACTGTTTGTGAGGTCTTAATAAATGTAGCTTTTTTTATAACTACTACAGGTCTTAGAGAGACCCCTATATACGTTCTTTTAATATGCATAATGTTTTTATGCAACTGGATAGTAAAAGAAGGAGTAGAAGTTATAGGACGATGGTCTGAATTTTTCATATTAATATTAGTAATTTTTCTAATTTTTACTTTGTTTTTCCTTATTAAAGATATGGATGTTCAAAATCTTTTTCCTATATTCAGCAATGGATTTAAACCTATTTTTAAAGGAGCATTTGATGCTCTTATGTTTCCTATTACTCAAACTATAGTTTTTGTATTCGCTCTTTCATCATTAAAAAATGATAAATCACCCTATAAGATATACTTTATAGGGCTGTTAATAGGTATATTTTTTATTATATTAATTTCTTTAACCAACATATTAACCTTAGGTATTGATAGAGTTATGTCTACTTATCATCCTACATATTTTTCTGTTCGCAAAATAAATTTAGGTAATTTTTTTCAAAGACTAGAAATAATCTCTGCTACTATATTTATATTAGGAGCATTCGTTAAAATAAGTATATATTTATTAGCTGCATGTAAAGGTATTTCTTGTGTACTAAATTGTAGTGATTACAGATTAATATCAACACCTATATCACTTATTATAATAAATATAACATATGTATCTTTTGAAAGTATAATAGAGTTTTGGGAGTGGACCGGAGATCTTTGGAATTATTATGCTCTAGTTTTTCAAATTGTAATACCTTCAATTATATTCATAGGTATATTAATTAAAAAGAATGTTGCATATAAAGACAGATGCTAAAACCCCTGCCATATGACTTATAAGAGCGCATACTAATGTATGTCTTATATTCTTTATCTTTAAGTTCCCATAGTATATAGCCATTGTATAGAATATTGTTTCAGATGAACCTACTATTGTAGCACCCATCTTTTCTTTTAATGTATCAATTCCTACTCTTGGTATCATATCCTTGTATATAGCAAGTGTTCCACTCCCAGATAGTGGTTTTATTATTATTAATGATAACAGTTCCTTAGGTATACTAAATATCTTCAGTATAGGTTCAAATATGGCTTCCAATATTTCTATTCCATATCCAACTTTAAATATTCCTATAGCTAAAAATATTCCTAATATGTACGGGGCTATCTTATATGTAGTTTTTATTCCATCAAATGCACCTCTTATAAAGCTATCGTATATATCTATACCCTTGTATTTTCCATATGCAATTATTATTAGTATTATAAGTGGTATTAATATGTTAGAAAAAAAGTCCATTTTAATACCTCCTTTGAAGCAGTTTGCACGATATTATACCTACTATTGTAGATACGGCTGTTGCTATTACGGTGGTAATTATTATTTCATTTGGATTAGACGCCCCTTCGTCCATTCTTATTTTAAGCACTGTAAATGGAACTAATTGAACTGATGACATATTTATAACTAAGAACATTATCATATCGTTTGTCGCTGTGTTTTTTTTAGGATTTATCTGTTGAAGTTCCTCCATTGCCTTTAACCCAAATGCAGTAGCACCATTAGAAGCTCCTAGTATATTTAAAGACATATTCATTATCATATATGAGAGCGCTTTGCTCTTTTTAGGAATAGATGGAAACAATTTATTCATAACACAATATAAAGACTTTCCTATTCTATCTACAAGCCCAGATTCTTTAGCTATGTTCATAATTCCCATCCAAAGAGCCATTATGCTTATAAGGCTTATGACAAACTCTATTCCCCTTGAAGCTTCATTCATTATTACCATATTAAGCTCAGGAAGCTTTCCCATAAATATGCTATTTATTATCCCAATAGAAATCATATAAAACCAAATCTTGTTCATTAAAAAACCCCCTCAGTAATTTTATGAAGGAGGCTACTTTAGTTATTCTTAAAATTTTAATACTTCTTTCTTAGATTATATATGTTATTAAAGCTATATTATGAAAAAGATTCCTTAAAAATATTTTTTCTAATTTACTAATATCCTTAATCTGTTTAATGCTTAACAAAATCTTGTAATAAAATTTTAATTTTTATATATTTAGTCTCTACAAAGTGCTAAATAATTACATTAAAAATAATGCACATTTGTATGTCAGCTATATCTTTGTTAACATTTTGACATAAAACTACAAATTTCAACATTCGGAGATTCATAAAAAAATCTGTAGTTCTATCAAAACGTTGACTAAATAGCTGTATTTCAATATGCGTTATTTTCGATTAAACACTTTTTTGAAATACTTATGAAATTATACTTTTAACTCCACTCAATACATCAGAGAAGTCCTCAAACTCAACAAATTCAATCTCACTATCTCTTAAATAATCAGCAAGAGATTTTTTAGCAAATATATAGTCTGCTTTCTTTGATGCACACTTATCAGAGTGTCCATCTCCTATGTATATAACCTTTTTATTATCAAGGTTTATGTCATTAATTAAGTTACTCTTACAATTTCCACATTTTTTACAATCTTCATTACTGTTAGGGTATACACCTAATAGTTTTGATCCTTCAAATTGTAATATATTAGAAAAACTCATAAGACCTTCTATATCATTTTTTTCTAGTATATTTTCTATATTAAAATCAAATCCATCGCTTATTATATAAAACTCTATACATTTTTCTCTTATATAATCTATAAATTCTTTGAACTTAGGATCTATATCAATTCCCCTTACAAATTCTTTAAGCTCTATCTCATTTGTATTCATCATGTCTAATATTTTTTGGCTTATTTCACTAGCATTATACTTTCCACTCATCCACATTTCATCAAGGTCTCTCCACCTGTCACCTGCAAACTTATCTGCCATAGAGTTAACTGTATCTTCTATGGTTATTGTTCCATCAAAATCACATATAACTATATACTCCACTTAATATACCTCCTCAATTCCCCTGTTGTTATTTAAATCTATATATTAATTAAAGCTTACATATTTAATAAACGCTTACTTAGACTTTAACATATAATTACATATTTTAAAAGTATTGTGTCATTATAGAATATTATAATTATATATCGGACAAAATAAAGTGGAACTTAATTCATAAATTAAATTACAACAAGGGGAGATAATATTGAATATATTAGAAAAATATTACGGCAAGGTATTACATACTTCTTTTAAAGTTATTAATCCTTTAAAAAAAATAATAATAAATACGCACTGTAGGGTTCATATATTTATAAACATGCAGGCATTAACTATATTAAAAGTAAATCATTATACTAAAGAATATAAATTCTTTTCAAAGCATATAAAAACCATAAATGAAGGAGCTGTTTGGGCAGATCAAGATTTTAAAAGCAACGGGCATTTTTATCATCCTTATAAAAGAAAAGGAATATATGGTGGCAATAATGCTTTAAATCTTGCAAAGAATTATTATAATAAATCTATATACTTTTGGAATATAAACAAGGTAGACAAATCTATGTTTTATTTAGGTGCGTGTATGCATATAATTCAGGATATGACTATCCCCCAGCATGCTAATATAAAGCTTTTAGATAATCATAGACAGTTTGAAACATTCGTAAAAAAACACCACAATTCAATAAAAGAACTTATATGCAATAAGAAACCTATAATGTTGAGCTCTATAGATAAATTCGTCAGATTCAATGCCAGATTTTCGTTGAAGATGAATATAAAATTCAAAAATATTAAAAATACACAACAGCGATTTTATAAAATATCTAAAAACGTTCTTCCACTAGCTCAAAGAACTACAGCTGGATGTATGGTGTTTTTTTATAATAACGTTGTCAAAAAAATAAGCCCTGATTTTAAAGTATAATCAGGGTTTATTTTTTACGTATTATAAATTTATAATCTTTCCGATAACCTCATAAATATTAATAAACAAAATTATCAACTATTTTGAGCAACGGAGCCCGTAGAGATCGTTGGCGACATGAGTCAGTGCGTAGCGACTAGGCGAATTTTATTCATCTGATAATAAGCCATGGCCCTGCTTATAAAAATTCCCCTTTTGAATATTATTCTTTCTATATCCTACATCTTCTTCATAATAAATATCTCTTTCAACTTCTACACCTTTGTATTCATCTATTATTTCTTTGCTGTTTTTTAATCTTTTGCCTTCTTTATCCATATTGTCACCTCCTAGATAACATTATTTTTTCGTTAAATTTTAAATATATACTAATGTTATTGTGGATTTCTGAAAATACTGATAAAATCTAAAATGTAACTACAAATGAAAAGGATGATAAATTATGAGAAATTTAACTTTACTTACTGACCTATATCAGTTGACTATGATGAACGGTTACTTTAACAAAAATGTCCACGAAGATATAGTTGTATTCGATATGTTTTTTAGAAAAAATCCTTGTAATGGAGGTTATACTATAGTTTGTGGAATTCAGCAACTAGTGGATTACATAAATAATTTAAAATTTGAAGAAAACGATTTAGAGTACCTAAAAAAACTAAATCTATTCTCAGACGATTTCTTAAATTTACTTAGAAATTTTAAATTTACAGGAGATATATATTCAGTCGATGAAGGATCTGTAATGTTTCCTAATGAGCCGATAATAAGAATAAAGGCTCCTTTATATCAAGCTCAATTTATAGAGACTACACTTCTTAATATAATTAACTTTCAATCATTGATAGCTACTAAGGCCTCTCGTGTTTGCTTTGCGGCTAATGGAGACTCTGTGCTTGAATTTGGGCTAAGACGTGCTCAAGGACCTGATGCAGGACTCTATGGAGCTCGTGCTGCTATTATAGGAGGTTGTTCTGGCACTGCAAATGTACTTGCTGGTCAAATGTTTGATGTACCTATTATAGGTACTCACGCTCATAGTTGGGTTCAAAAATTTGATTCTGAAATAGAAAGCTTTAGAGCATACTCTAGTGTATATCCTCAAAAGGCTCTTTTATTAGTAGATACTTACGATGTATTAAATAGTGGTATACCTAATGCTATTAAGGTATTTAAAGAACTTAGAGAAAAAGGTCATGAACCTGTTGGAATAAGGCTTGATTCAGGAGATCTTGAATATTTGTCAAAACAAGCTAAGAAAATGCTAGATGAAGCTGGATTTGAAAATTTATCAATAGTTGCATCAAATGACTTAGATGAATATAAGATAACGCATCTTAAAAATTCAGGAGCTAAGATAAATAGCTGGGGAGTTGGAACAAAACTTATAACATCTAGTGATTGTCCTTCTCTTGGAGGAGTTTATAAGCTTTGTGCTTCTGACGATGGAAATGGAGTTGTTCCTAAGATCAAAATATCTGAAGATCCAGAGAAAATAAATAATCCAGGTTATAAAAAAGTAATTAGAATATATAATAAATCAAAAAAAGCAGAGGCAGATCTTATTATATTAGATGACGAAATTATAGATACAAATAAGCCTCTTACAGTGTTTCATCCTATTCATACTTGGAAAAAGAAAACATTTAAAAATTACTCTATAAAAGAATTATTAAAACCTTTGTTTTTAAACGGAAAATGCGTTCATGAGCCAAAGAGTGTTATGGATATAAGAGAGTTCGCAAAACAAGAACTAAATACATTGTGGAATCAATATAGAAGAATAGAATCTCCAGAAGTATATAAGGTAGATTTATCATTAGACCTTTGGAGTCTTAAAAATGAAATGATAAAGGAAAAGAAAAAAGATAGCTTGTAATTTTACAAGCTATCTTTTTATTTTATATTATTCTTCATCAAAATTATTTTCGATATATTTCTCAGCCATTACTGTAGCAGTTGCTCCATCTCCACAAGCAGTAACAACTTGTCTTAACATTTTAACTCTACAATCTCCTGCTGCATATACTCCGTCTACATTAGTCTCCATATTTGAAGTAGTTGGTATATATCCACGATCTAGTTCTATTTTTCCTTCAAATAATTTAGTTTGAGGTGCAAATCCTACGAATATGAATACTCCGAAAGTTCCATCTTCTTCATCAGCTTCAAACTCAGTAAGCTCACCAGTTTCTCTATTCTTAAGAGTCATAGACTCTAATATTCCATCACCTTTTAACTCAGTGATCTCTACATTCCACTTAACCTCTATCTTGTCATGGCTTAATACCTTAGCTTGGATAGATTTTGCAGCAGTAAGCTGAGGATCTCTTGATAATATAGTTACTTTTCTTGCAAACTTAGTTAAGAACATAGCTTCTTCACAAGCTGAATCTCCTCCACCAACTACGAATACTTCTAAGTCAGTAAAGAATGCTCCATCACAAGTAGCACAATAAGTAACTCCTTTTCCTGTTAACTCTTTTTCTCCAGGTACGTTAAGCTTTCTTGGAGTAGCTCCAGTTGCTATAACTACAGCCTTTGCTTTATATTCTTCTTTCTTTCCTTTTAAAACTTTTATTTTTCCATCGAATTCTACTTCTTCTATAGTGTCTTTTACTCTCTTAGCTCCAAACTCGTCACATTGCTCTACCATTCTAGCTATTAAGCTTGGTCCAGTAGCATTTTGTATAGATCCTGGATAGTTAGCAACTTCATCAGTAGTAGCTATTTGTCCACCAGTTCTATCTTTTTCTATTATAAGAGTGTTCATCTTAGCTCTAGCTCCGTATAATCCTGCTGATAAACCTCCTGGTCCAGCTCCTATTACTATTAAATCATATACCATAGACATAAGTTTCATCTCCCTTTAATATATTAAAAATTACGAATTTTTTAATTATATGGATACTTTTGTTTATATCCCTTTATATTATTTTTTTATTTTTCTGTTCTTTATAGCTTTCATTAACTGCATCAAGGTCTTCATTCTTAAGCTCTTTAAACAATGATATACATCCTAAAATCATTATTATAGCAAACGGGAATGCTGCTGCTATAGATGCTGTTTGAAGAGTTGAAAGCCCTCCTCCTAAAAGTAATGCAAATGCCATTGAAGATTGTATAACTCCCCAAGTTACCTTTCTCTTAGTTGATGGATTTAAATCTCCATTAGAAGACATCATACCTAAAACAAAAGTAGCTGAGTCTGCTGATGTAACGAAGAATGTACAAAGCAGTATAACTGCAACTAAAGATATAATACTTCCAAGTGGATAATGAGCCATTACAACAAAGAATGCTGTTTCTGTAACTTTTACAGCTTCTGTTGCTATATCAAGTCCTAAGTTAACGCCTAATGTTCCAAATACTGCGAACCAAATAAAACTTCCAAGAGTTGGTACTAATAAAACTCCTATTACGAATTCTCTTATTGTTCTTCCTCTTGATATACGAGCTATAAAAGTTCCAACGAACGGTGCCCATGCAATCCACCAAGCCCAGTAGAATAGTGTCCATCCACCTAACCATGAATTGTCTCCAAATGCATTAATGCGAAAACTATTAGGTATAAAATCACCTAAGTATTGTCCAAATCCATTAGTGAATGCATTTATTATTTTTACAGTTGGTCCTAATAAAAATGCTAACATCATTAATACAAAAGCTATTCCTAAGTTAAGGTTTGATAAGAATTTAATTCCTTTATCAAGCCCTGTAACTGCTGATAACATAAATAATACAGTAACTATTACTATTATTATTATTTGAGATACACTATTTGCTGGAATTCCGAATAAATAGTTAAGTCCACTATTTATTTGAAGTGTTCCAAGTCCTAAAGATGTTGCAACTCCTGCAACAGTTGCAAATATAGCTAGTACATCTATAAATTTACCAAGTCCTCCATTTACTCTTTCTTCGCCGAATAAAGGTATAAATATGCTACTTATAAGACCCGGTGTATTTTTTCTAAATTGGAAATAAGCAAGAGCTAATGCTAGTACACTATACCCTGCCCATGGGTGGAATCCCCAGTGGAAAAAAGAAGTTTTGATTGCAAGTTGAGCTGCTTCACCAGTCCCAGCTTCTGCAAGTCCAAGTGGTGGGTTTACAAAGTGATTAAGAGGTTCTGCAACACCCCAGAATACAAGTCCTATACCCATACCTGCACTAAACAACATAGCAAACCATGAAACATAAGAATAATCTGGTGTTGAATCATCTGGTCCAAGTTTTACATTTCCATATCTACTGCACGCAAGTATCACAGCAACTAATACAAAGAAAAACATACCTATTAAATACATCCATCCAAAGTTGTCTCTTAAAAATACATAAAGTCCATTAGCTGCCGCTGAGAAAGTATCATTAGATACAAGTCCCCATACAACAATAGCTAAAACAACCGCTACCGATATATAAAATACCGAATTATCATTATTTTTATTAATCTTATTATTCAATTAAATTCCTCCTTTAAATTCTAGGAGATATGTAAACATATCTCCTAGTTATTACTTTGAGGGTTAATTCTTAACTTACATATCCTTCTTTTTTAAGAATTTCAAAAGCAGTATCAACCTTAGCTTCATTTATCATAACTATAGGTCCAGTACATCCCATACCACTTTCCGCATATACACCGTTTTTCCATAAAGCTTTAACAGCATCTTCAAGATCTAGTATATCAATACCAGAAACAGAACCTGTTACTATTTCTTTATCTGGTGCTACAACCTCTTCATCATCATCTTTTTTCTTTTCTTTTGTTAAAGAAGATAATATATCTCCAAGTTTTGCACTCTTCGCTGCTTTAAACTCGTCTTTAGATACCTTTTTAATATCTCCTTTTGCAACTGATGCTGCATAAGATATAGCATTAGCTACAACTGGTACTCCAGATGCTCTTGAAAGTATTAATATAGTTCTATCATATCCTTCTCCAACACCAGGACCATATCCGAATCCCATAGCTTCATAGCTTCCACCAGTATTAAATGATGAGAATACCTTCATAAGAAGATTACCTGTTAATGTATCTGTAACCATTACATCCGGTGTTCCTGTTAATAAATCGTTTCCTCTCATAACAGCTCCACCATCAGCTCTTAATGATTCAGTGAAGTTAACTATGTATCCATTCTCATTTAATTCTTTTAGAGCCTTCTCTACTTGTCTAGCTCCATCAAGATTTAGTATACCTACTGTTGGATCTTTTATTCCTAAAGATTTAGCAGTTATTATTCCATATAGAGCATTCTTTACCATACCCTCAACTCTATGAGCTGATGAAGTTCCAGTAGTAGTTGCTATAATCATTTCTTTACCAATACCTGGAGTTACAACTCTACCTACAGTAGATACTCCTATTGGGAAATTGTAATGCATAGTAACACAAGAATCTATTTCTTTAGAATCTAAAAGTTGCTCCATAACCTTATGCTGCTCATCTTCTGTATTTGCTTCTACTATTTTAAGATTTGTATCTACTTTAGGTCCGATTAATACTACTTCTATAGAATTATCTCTACTCTGAGCAAGTTCTGCTCCTTTTAGTATATTATCAACACCATGTTCGCTTCCAAGAAGAGTTATTCCAACTCTTTTCTTTTCACCGAATTGTCCACTTTCTATAGCATCTGCAATGTCATTAAATGCTTTTCCTATTATATTCTTTAAGTTCTTATCACTCATTAATATCACCTCTATTCAGCTGATAAATGTGATGCAAATTCTCTCATGGCCTCAGCTATCATTATTTTAACGCTTTCGTTAGAAACTCCTTGATCTTGATCTACTTTACCATCGTTCTTTTCCATAACTATTGATACCCCATCAAATAGGTTAGTCATACGTCCAAGGAATAAACTTCCTTTTCCAACTATCATAGCTCTGTTAACTTCATTGTTTAACATAGCTTCTCTTGCAAAACCTACATATGGTACCCCAGATGGTATATGTCCTTGAGTTGGAGCCCAACCTGGCATTCCGTGATTTGTAACAAAGTTCATAAGCTCTTTCTTTTCTATATCTTTTCTCTTAACTCCTAAAGCACCTATCATCTTGTAGTTAGATGTAGGAACATCTCCTGCTCCTGCTGGCTTAGTTATATCAGGATTTTGCATTTCTACTGAATATTTGTCTATATCAGTTATTTTTAAGTTACCCTTGTCAAGAGGCATAGTTATTAATGAAGTTATTACAGCTTGAGGAGAAGATCCTGTTCCAACTGTATGTCTTCCAACTAAATCAGTTCTTAAAACTGGGTTTACTCCATCATTTTTACTTATAAGTACTGCGAATCCTCCAAGTACATCTTCAAGTACAGGCATTTCTTTCTTAACATGGTCTTTTCCGTTCATTCCAAGTTTTGCAGTAGCTCCACCTGCAACTATAACTACATTTTCATATACTCCAGCTTTAACAAGAGCTGCTGCTTCTATTAAAGCATGAGTAGGCGCTGCACAGAATCCTCTTGTATCAGAACCAGTTGCATTAACGCATCCTGCAACCTCAGCTATAGACTTTGCGAAGTTTCCTCCACCTCTTTGGTTAACATCTCCACAAGCCTCTTCTGAACACTCAACAACATACTCTATTTCTTCTGGATTTATGTTGTTTTTATCTAATAAGTTAAGCATAGCTATTACTCCTGATGCTTTAACTACTAAGTTTTCGAATATTATATGTGCATTTAAGTTTGGATCTATATTATGAGCTGCTTTTACACAACCAACTATTTTTCCATCGTGATATAAAGCTTCAGCGTGATTCTCATTTATAAATTTCTCTATAGTAGCTAATTCATCGCCTTCTTTTACTTTGCTTACTAACTCATCTTTAATTAAAGGATGATTTTCTAATTTTTCTTTCGCCATTTTAGCGAAATCGTTTTCAAGTATTACTAAGTCAAATACATCTACACATTGTAAAAGTGCTATAAATTCTTCTTGAGGCATTATCTCCCCAAACTTACCGAATCTATCAGTTTTATCACTTTCCTTGTCAAACCAAGGACTTTCAACTTTTCCTAGTTCCTCTGGAGTCATGTTTCCTATATACGTTTGGTTAGGTAAATATTTTACAACTTCTTCAAAACTTCTTAAATGTTTTGGTAACTCCTTTAAATACTCCGATTCAGGATTTACTATTCTTTCAGTTACTTGAGTTGATCCATTGTGAATTATCATATCTGGGGTATGTACAAGTATGTACCCACTTCCCTTTACTACAGCATAAGACATTACATTCACCTCCGTATTATTATAAAACGCTCTTTTTATTAGTTTTTGCTTAGAAATATCAAAATATATATATATATGCCCGTCTATTATATCATATATTATTCGCTAAATGATATATATTTAACAGATTTTTCGACAATTTGTCAAAATATATATATTTAACAGATTTTTCGTACAATTCATCATATGATATATATTTAACAATTTTTTTGTATAAAAAGGAGTGATATAGTATACCACTCCTTTATTTAATTTAAGCTATTAAATCTATAAAGCTTAATTAGTCATTAAATTTACAGAATTCATCTCTTATATTTTTCATTTCTTCAACTATTTCATCTACTTCAAGAACCATTTCCATCATACCGATTTGGTCCTCATATACAGACTCATCAACTTCGCCTTTGAATTTATCTTCTACAGCGTGATATGCTCTAAGTCCAAGTTCTACTCCTGCAAGTGGTCCTGCAAAAGTTGGATCTCCTGCAGTTACTGTCTCAGCTGCTAGACCAGCAGCTTCAGCTTCAGCGGCACCTAAAAGAACAACAATGTTTTCAGCTCCATGCTTCTCAGTTAAATCCTTAACACGTTGTTGGTTCTCTAGATCCATCGCTCCTGCAGCAGTTCAGACAAAACACTCAGTAGATGAGAATACAACCTCTGCTCCAGTACCTTTTAGACACTCTTCCATAGCAGGACCAGGTATTCCATCTCTGTCACCAATTACGATGACTTTTTTTCCATCATAAAATCCCATGACTATACTTCCTCTCTTTTTTTGTATTTTTAAATTTATAATAATTTAAATTTATAACCTAATTATACGTATTTCTTAATCATTGCTTCTATATTTTCAGCTGTTGCATCATCCTTAGTTAACTCTTCAACTTTTTCTCCATCTTTATAGATAGCTATAGTAGGAAGTCCTAAAACTTTTTGCTTTATAGCAACTCTTCTAGCCTTTGAAGTATCAAGCTTAGCAAATTTTAATTGCTCGCCATATTTTTCTGATAACTCAACAACAGTCGGCATAAGAGCTTTACAAGGCTCGCAGCTTTCGCTCCAAAAGTCTACTAACATGCATCCTGTGCTATTTAAAACTTCTTCTTCAAATGTTTTTTTATCTAAAGCTAACACCCAAATCACTCCTTTTATCTATATGATTCTAGCAAACTAGCAATTTAACTCAAATTACTAGCCCGCTATATTATTAACCCAAAAGTTATATTTTAACCTTATAAACTGTTTGATCCTTAGCATCATCAGTTAAAGCCTCAAGTGCTACTCCAACTCTATGATGTCTTAACTTCCACTGTTCTTCTTTAGTTGTAGAAGGGTCTCCTAATGGATATGGTATTGAAATAGTTGGAACCATTTTGTTAGCTCCTACAGTCTTAGCAACTGGTATTAAGTTAGCCATTTGAACTATAGGGAATCCAGCTCTTTCAATTTCTTTAACTATCGTTGCACCGCAACGAGTACAAGTACCTCACGTAGAAGATAATACAACTGCATCTACGCCTTCTTTTTTGAAGTATTCAACCATTTCTTTACCCATTCTAGCAGCTTCTGCTTGAGTAGTTCCTGTTCCAACTGTTGTATAGAAGTATTCGTGAAGTTTTCCTATTACTCCTTGCTTTTCGTACTCTCTTAAAGAATCTATAGGAACTATAACATTAGGATCAGCATCAGCAGCAGCTGGGTCAAATCCTGCATGTATTGTTTTGAATACTCCACTTTCTAATCTATCCATTCCTTCTATACTGTATCTACCCCATCTAGTTGCAGAAGCAGATTGTATTCTGTCTGGATTGTCAACTGGAACTATACCACCAGTAGTTGCGTAAGCTATAGTAGCTGTTGATAAATCCTTTAAAGGAGCTGCAATTTCAACTCTATCTAATTTAGGAATAGGAAGCTCAGTTACGAACTCTTCTCCGTTTACTTTTTTAAGAAGCATTTCAACAACACGCTCAGAAGCTGGCTTTGCATCTTCTAACCAAGTTTGATGTCTGATTCCTCTTACGAAGTATCCTTCTTCTTCAGCTGTTCCTAATTTTTCTCCATTTAATATCTTATTTCCATAAGTAGCTATTTTCTTTATATCTTTTCTCATAGCTGCAGCACTTTTTCCGCCTGGGAAAATTACTACATCTTTCTTGAACATTTCAACTCCAGGGTTTTCTATATGCATAGAAGATATAACTGGAACATTGAATTTCTCTTTTACTATTTTAGCTATAACTCCACAAGCATTTCCATATCTACCAGCTTGGAATGCAGGTCCTGCAACAAATATATCAAATTCTTTATCTTCTAAGAATCCTAAAATCATTTTTACTGCTTCTTCTTCATTAGAACCCATGAAGTTGTCTCCACATATAATTGTATGAGTAACCTCTGCGTCTAACTGCTTATTAAGTTCCATAGCAGGTCCTACTAAGCCCTCTCTAAGTTCAGGAACAAAATCAGCCTTATCTTCTCCACCAACTTGTCCGAAAAATTGGTTTACATAAAGTATTGCTTTTTTCATCTTAGTGCACCTCCCTAATATTCTTTCATTGTCTTTGGAGACCATCCTGTAACTTGATCACCACAGAACATTGAGTTATTTTCCATTATTATAGATCCATCTTCCTTAACAGATGATCCTAATACTTCATCATCTGCCCATCCACCAGATAATCCATCTCTTGCTAAAGCTTCAAGCTCTCCAATTACAGTCTCCATAGGTGGAAGTTTTATTAATTCTGATACATTACCGCAAGATACGATAGCATTAGCTTTTTCATCTAATGTAACTAATGGTTGAGAGTTTCCATCTCTACCAGTACACTCATTTGTAAGTCCAACAGTCTTGATTCCTTCATTTTCAAGTGCTACTACACAAGCTATGAAGTCAGCATCTGGATTTCCATATCCTTCTTCAGCAACTATAGCAGCATCTGCTCCTAAAGATTTTGCCATTTGAGATACGAATATTGCAGAACGCTCTTTTTGATCAAGTGCAACGTTTAAGTTAGAAGTTATAACTCCTAAGAAGTTTACTGTTTTTCCATGTTCTTTGTATAATCTCTTTATAGCAGAGAAGTTTTGGAAGTCATATGTAGACCACTTAGAAGAACAAGGCATAAAGCTTCCTGATATTATAGCTCCATCTAATATTTCATTAGGATTCATGAATGTCGGTACATAATGATTCATATCCCATCCATATACTAAGTCATTGTATCCCATTTCTTCCATTTGTGATTGACACTGAATTACGAACACAACACTTGGTAAATCATTTACTTCTTTTGATCTCTTAGTTACTGGCTCTAATTCATATGTTTCTACTTCTTCTGGCTCTAATTCTTTAACTGCGTTTCCTATGTATTCAGCAAGTCTCATACCTGCCCATCTTAAAGCCTTGTTTTTCTTTTGTTGCTCTCTTTTTTCAAAATCTTCATCTGTATCAGCAACTAATACTATATTTTTAAGTTGAGAGAAGTAAGTGTATTTCGCTCCCTCTCCACTCATATCTATTAATCCATCTTGGAATCCTCCCCAGTGTTTTCCAACAACTAGTACACTACATCCTTTTAATGCATGTGTTTTTCCATTTCCAGCTTTTACAAGATCTCCTGTAACTCCTGGGAATAAAGGATCTCCATTTAATTTAACTCTTGGCTCTATTGCTTCCTTAACAGGTACTAAGCGAACGTTTTCCCCCGGTTTAACAATTTTTAAATCTGCATCAGTTATATGCTCATCTTCTTTTACAAATGCTAAAGCTTCTTCTTTATTAATTGTTAGGATACCATCTTTGTAGAATGTCTTATCTCCAAATACTATATCTTTAACATGAAAATTACCTATTTCTAATTTCACTATTTGACACTCCTTTCATTTTAACTTATCACAGTTTTTTTGCTAGAATATTCGAATAATTGAAACTTAGGTGAAGCTTATCAATTTTCAAAAATTTGAATGTAAAAATTTTTTTCGAATTTTTCAATTCATTTTTTATAATACCCAATTGTTATGAGTTTTTTTACAACTCGTTTTCTGTTAATTAATTAACTTGAGTTAATCTTAACATAATCATGATTAGATTACAATAGTATTTATAGGTTTTTTTTATATTTTTTTAACAAACTATTGTTTTTTTTAATGCATATTGTCTTTTTT
This sequence comes from Tepidibacter aestuarii, assembly GCF_934924865.1. Lineage (NCBI taxonomy): Bacteria > Bacillati > Bacillota > Clostridia > Peptostreptococcales > Peptostreptococcaceae > Tepidibacter > Tepidibacter aestuarii. Next base: position 3,343,936 of record NZ_OW235315.1, read on the forward strand.
TGCTATCCTCTACTATGCTTTTATAATATTTCTTTATTGTTCATTTTTATTTTTAATAGTATTATATTTTTGTAACATAATAAAATACGACTATATATTAGGAGGTTTTTATATGAACGCAAGAAAAAGTAAAAAACACGCAATGATGACGTGTTTTATAGACGCTACAGCTAAAATAATAGAAGAAGAAGGTATTGATTATGTAACAATTAGAAAGGTAGCTGCTTTGACTGGATACAATAGTGCTACACTTTATAATTACTTTGAAAATTTAGATCACCTTGTATTTTTGGCTTGCATGAGATTTACTAAATCTTATACTGATACTTTGCCTTTATACATTGAAAATTGCACTAATTCGGTAGATAGAACTATTCGTGTATGGGAATGTTTTTGCTATTATTCTTTTAGTAACCCAAAAATATTTTATTCTATATTCTTTGCTAAATTATCTAATTCTCTAAACGACTATATAAGTGAATATTACGAAATTTTTCCTCAAGAAATAAGCAACTCATCTCATAGCATACATACTATGCTTTTAAAAAATAATATATATGATAGATCCTATATTTTATTAGATGATTGTGCACAAGAAGGATATATAAAAGAAGAAGATGTATTAGAAATAACTGAACTTTTTTTACTTATATATAAGGGTATATTGTCTAATATAATAGATAATGGAATAAATGTAGATGTTGATAATTTTGTGTTAAAAACTATAAAATTTATAAAGATAAATCTAAATCACTATTTAATTAAAAAACATGAATTGTTCGTGTAATTTGTTATAATCTATACCATTTTATGTTTTCATTTGTTAAATTTATGTCTTTTTGTGTCGTTTTATGAAAACGTATTCCTGTTTTGTCTTTTATTTTTAATTAAAAACTTGTATTTTTCCTTTCATTTTTCAGAATATTCGTCTTTGAGTATATATCTTTATTTTTATTATTGAAAATTTAATTATTTAAAGATTATTTCCATAATATACTCTATTAAACACTTGTTATTTGTATTAGAATAATATTATAAAATATTCTAAGACATAAGAAAGGATAATCGATATGAAGAAAAAATACTTATTTTTAGTAGCATTATCATTGTGCTTCTCACTTTTTGTCGGATGCACTCAAGCTTCTTTAGAAAATAATAAACCTAAAGAAGAATCACAAACTCAAAATGAACAAAAAAAAGACGAAAAACAACAAAATATTTTTTATGTTAAACCCTCTCAATTAAATCTAAGAGAGTCTCACTCTACTCAATCACCTATAATTTATAAGTTATCTAGATTCGACAAAGTTGAAATTATAGATAATAATTCTTATGTTGATGAAAATGAACAACAGACAAAATGGTATAATGTTAAATTCATTAATGATAATGATGAGGAAAAAGCAGGATGGGTATCATCCGAATTTTTAACTCAAGATAAACATGACCTCTTAAGTGAGAATCTAAAAGGCGTAGATTTATCTAATTATCCTAAAACTTATGAGTATGAAAATAATAAAAGACAGAAAGTAAAAGGAATTTATGTTACAATAAATTCTATCCTTGGAGATAACTTAGACAGACTGATTAAGCTTTGTAATGAAAGTGAAATAAATGCTTTTGTAGTTGACGTTAAGGATGATTTCGGAAATATGTTATTTAAAACAGATGCGTCTGAAAAGTTTGCTCCAAAAGCAAATGAAAAAGCTCTATCTAAAGAAAATATGTCTAAATTAATAAAGAAATTAAATGATAACGGAATATATTTAGTAGCTAGAATAGTTACATTTAAAGATCCTATTTATACAGAGTACTATCCTGAAAGAGCAATTATAAACAAGGAAACTGCTTCAACATTTGTAAGTAAAGACGGTCTGAGATGGGCATCAGCTCATGATAGAAATCTTTGGGAGTATGATGTAAGTGTTGCAAAAGAAGCTGCTCAAATTGGATTTAATGAAATTCAATTCGATTATGTAAGATTTCCAGCATCTAATGGTGGTAAATTAGATGCAAAGCTAGATTATAGAAATAGTAGTGGAGATACTAGCAAGGCTCAAACCATTCAAAGTTTCTTAAAATATGCTAAAGAAAATATTTCATCTGAAAATGTATATATAAGTGCCGATATATTCGGTCTTGTAGGTTCTGTTCCAAACGATATGGGTCTTGGCCAACACTGGGAAGCTGTTAGTGGTGTTGTAGATTATGTGTGTCCTATGATGTATCCTAGTCATTATGGGAATACAGTGTATGGACTTGATGTACCAGATGCTCATCCTTACGAAACAGTATTTCAATCAGCTAAGGATTCTATAAAAAGAAATAAAAATGTAGATAATCCGGCTACTATTAGGCCTTGGATACAAGATTTTACAGCATCTTGGGTTAAAGGTAATATTAAGTACAATGAAACTGAGGTAAGAGCTCAAATAAAAGCTTTAAATGATAACGGAATAGATGAGTATATACTTTGGAATGCTGGTAATAAATACAGCTTTGAACAATAGGAGGTATACTATGAAAAATAAAGCTATAATTATTTTTATTTTATTAACATTTGTATTGTCTGGCTGTTCTAAATCAGATGTTTCAAAGAGTGAAGTTGATTTAAAATCTTCAGATTCTGCTCAATCAAGTGAAATAAAAAAAGAAAGCTCTGATGTTAAAATAGATTATAACAAGGTTAAACCTAATGAACTCGGAAAAATAATGGTCTTGATGTATCACAATATAGGACAAGAAGAATCTACATGGGTTAGAACTCCTGATAACTTCAGAAAAGATTTAAATACTTTGTACGAAAAAAAATATCGTACTATAAGCCTTAATGATTATGCAAGTGGAAACATAAATACAGAAGCTGGTTTTACTCCTGTTGTTATAACATTCGATGATGGAAATGAAAATAACTTTAGAGTATTTGAAGAAAATGGTGATATCAAAATAGATCCTAATTGTGCTATTGGGATTTTAGAAGAATTTAAGAAATCTCATCCTGATTTTGATACTACGGCTACATTCTTTTTAAACTCTAATATATTCAACCAACCTGAATATGTAGATTATAAATTAAACTTTCTATTGGAAAATGGATATGATATAGGAAATCACACTCTATATCATACTGATTTATCAAAGTCAGATAAAGACACTATACAAAAGGCTATAGTTCAAGAAATCGAGGTTATAAATAAGTATGTTAAAGATTATTCTGTAAATACTTTAGCTTTACCATTTGGAGGAAAACCACAAGGTGACGATTATATATATGCGATTAAGGGAGGATATGATTCCATATCATACAATAATAACGCTGTCCTACTTGTTGGATGGGACCCTTACAAATCTCCTTACCATAAGAACTTTGACTTTAGTAAAATTCATAGAGTTCGAGCTAGCGAGACTAACGTAGACAATGTTGGTTTATATGATTGGCTAAACAAATTCGATGAAAACAAACAAATACGATATATAAGTGATGGAGACTCAAATACTATATGTATACCTAATAATTATGAAGATGTATTAAATAAAGATATAAAGGATAAAATTATAGTAACTTATTAACTTACAGTAGCTCAATAATATGCCTATGAAAATAACTCTAATGTACTATATTTTCATAGGCATATTTTAGTTTTAAGTTTACAATTTCCTATTCGCTAGAAAAATGTTATAATTAACTTATATGCATAAATTTTAATCGTTATATTATATAATGGAGGTAATCGATGGATTCTACGGATCGTAAAATTATAAAAATTCTTCAAGATAACGGAAGAATTTCAATGAAAGACTTAGGTCAATCGGTAGGTTTAACTTCTCCTGCTGTTTCAGAAAGAGTTAAGCGTTTAGAAGAGAATAATATAATTTTAGCTTATAAAGCTATAATAAATCCTAAGAAATTAAACAAAAATGTAAGTGCTTTTATGAATATATCACTGCCAGCAGATAAATACTCTCATTTTGTTGATTTTGCAAATAATAATGACAGTATAGTAGAATGTCACCATATAACTGGTCAAGGATGTGTTATCATAAAGGTTCTGGTACCTAATATGGATGATCTTGAATCTTTAATAGATACTATTAAGCAAATGGGAAGTACTCAGACTCATATTATACTTTCCTCGCCAATAGAATCCAAGTCTATATTATAATTTTGAAGATTTTAAATGTATACTTTCTTTGAATTTTATTTAAGTTATCAAAAATATGTCTATGAAAATACGTGAAAAGCAACTGCTTGTATTTTTATAGGCATATTTTTTTATACATTTATAAAAATAAAGTTCATTATATAAAATAAATACCTTTACATATTATTGTTTAATTTAGAAATAATAATCTAAGGAGGTGTATCTATGATTCTAAGTAGAGCTACTGAAATATTACAATCTAATGGTAATGTTGAAGTTTTGTATAAAAATGAGCCTGTATGGCTCGAAAATATTGATAGTAGAACAGAAACCGTTTATGTCAAAAGTCTAAACAACGATAAAAGAATGGTAGTTCCTATTGTTGAGTTAACTGAAAACGAAAATATAAAAAGACATTAAAAAAATCTCATATTGTTAACGTTTCCTAACGTACTCCGCTTATTAAAAATACTTGCTAATTTACTTTCTAATATTATATAAGTTAAAACGTTATTTAATGTGGGTAATCAAAAACTATCTATAAAAATACCTCGAATGCAACAATATTTTTATAGATAGTTTTTTTAGTATTATTCACTTTATTATAAAATCTGATCTTACCTAACTATTTTTAACATGGAAAAATATCTCTACTCTTTTCATGTTAATCTCAAAAAACTGTTTATAAGCGAATTATATAGATTTTATTTATTTGAAATCAAGACATTATAAAACATTTATTTAAAAATAAGAAAAACAAGTCTAAACAAACAGTATTTCTATATGTTTTCACTGTTTAAATAGACTATAGCTCAAAGGATATTTTAGATACCATCGACACAACCTAAACTAAAGAAAGGTAGTAAAGTTGAAGGTACTGGAATAATAAACGATGAAATAAATTTAAATGCAGGAATATAAATAGGTTTTGATATCAAAACCCTATATTTTTTGAATAGAAGCATTTTGCATATTCTTGATGTTTTTTACTATCAAATCCTTTATAAACAACGGCAGTTGCCATACCTCCAAATGGAAGTGTCTTATTATTACTAACGTGGTGAGGGAAATGACAGTGAAGAGGCCAAATACCTGGATTGTTTGCGTAAAACTCTATATCCCACGTTGAACCAGAAGGAACTAATATAGTGTTCTTAAGTAGTCTGTTTTCTTTTCTTATGGTATTGCCATCCGATGCACTTATTAGAAATTGATGCCCGTGAAAGTGAATAGGGTGGTTTGCCATACCTATATTTCCAAATCTTATCCTTACATTATCTTCTTTTTCGATCAGCAATCTGCTGGTATAAGGAAAGCACCTACCATTCATAGTAAAAAAATTAGCATCCATTGAGAATGGATTAATATCATATACACCTTGTTTTAAAGAAAAAGGATCTATATTTTTAAGGGTATATTCTTCAAGCATGATAAAGAAATCTCTTTGTATATCTTCTTTTTTTTCATCTGGATCAAGTATTATAAATGCTCCTTCAAGTCCCATCATATCCTGAACTACAGTATAAAGATGAGAATGATACATATGAGTTCCCGGTGGATTTGTTATTTTAAACCTATAATCAAAATAGCATCCAGGGTTTATTTTAGGAGATGGTTCTACGGCTGGAACTCCATCCATATTGTTTGGAATATCAAGACCATGCCAATGAACACTAGTAGGTTGTGCAAGTTGATTGTAAACCCTTATACAAACTTCATCATCAGGATATACAAATATAGTAGGACCGGGAGTTGATCCATTATAACCCCAAGCATTCATATAAATACCTGGAAGTATTTCTCTTTTTACTGGTTGCGCTGCAAGTTCAAAGTATTTAACCTTACCTTTTTTCATATAATTTAATACAGGAACATCAGGTGTTATAACCATATCGATACCTCCAGTAATATTAATTCTATAAACTATATGATTTAACAGGATAATCTATACTTACACTAGTAATTTTGAGTAATCCTAAGGTAGCTACGATAAACCACAAACGCATTTACATTTAAAGGAAATAAGTTTTCAGTTTATCTATTTAGACGATCTAACATATTCTCAAAATTTTTCACCATAGAAGTATCAAACACAGTTAAATCAATGCTTCAATAAATTAAAGCTCTCGAACTTTGATTTCTAATTTTATTAACCCATCCTCATAATCAATATTTTATTATGAGTCTTCATTTGAGTATATATTTATTTCAAATAAACTTGACTAAGGTCTATAAATACTAATTTCAGGAGTTTTTAGACTATAGTTTGTTTTTATTTTTGATGGTCTAAAATATCCTAAGTTTATTGACTTTTTATATTTTTAATGGCAATAAAAAAAGAATCTATCGTTAAATTGATACATTCATTGAAGTTACTGGTTTTAAATCAGCTTTGGTGAAAAATTTCGAAAAAAACACAGGTTGGCCATTACAACTACATCAACTATTTTTTAAAAAATTGACTATTAATTCTTCACATGAAACATAAAATTCTGCATTTTAGAGCTTATTTTAGCCCTAAAAATGCAGAATTTTTATAAAATAAATACAACTATAGTAATATCAAAGGTTTGAAATTGTTGACACTTCCCTAAAATGGTATTTAAGTATTAATTAGGGTATACCTCCAATATTTCTTAATATCCACTAAGTTGTTCTTTTGTAAGCACAACTTAGTGGATGTATTTTATTGGGGTGAATTCTAATTAAATAATAGCTTTTTTAAATAGATCTGATAATCTTTCAGATACTAATTCCATACCCTCTTTAAGTATTTCATCAGTATTTTCACCAAATTCGTGAAATACTCTAAAAACTGGAGGATTATCTCCTTTGTTTATTGGAATAAAAAAGGGATCTCCTGAGCCCAGTGAACAGCTTGCAATACAAATAAAACCGCTCTCAAAAATTGCACAACCTGGAATATAATCCATGCTCTCTTCAATCATAGCATTGGTATCATTCCATAACATATATGAGATACCATCAAAATCTTCTTCTGGTTCAAATTCCTGAAAACCAAATTCTGTACCAATTAGTGGTATTTGACTTGTTAATTCAATAAACCAGTATGGTAATAATTTCTCAATCTCTAAACCTCCAAATTCAAAAATGATGCTCATTGAAATATTAACTAAATAGCGGTATTTCAATGAGCATCATTTTTAGCTTTAAGATGAGACTATTCTTTTTTTAAAATCTTATTTATCCACAATATCATAAAAATATCCCCACATATTCTCTCCCTTTACAAGCTTTTCATCAGCAACTAGCCTATCAAGTTCACTCTCTAGCTGTTTTATATTCATGTTTATTTCATTTCGCTCAAGCGTTATTAATATATCATCAAGTTCCATTTCTTTTATTGGAAATCTAGTTTTTATAATATCGAATACCTTGTTCTTTGAGCTCTCTATAAATAAACTTAGTTCATCAAAAGGATTTTCTGTATGAGGACTTGTGCTCTTAGCCATTCTTATTCTAACAGGTATTGTTCTTCCCATTATAGCTGATGATACGAATGTATCTCCTGATCTTAAGTAAGGAAGTCTCTTTGCTTCATCTGCACTTATATCTGTTTCTTCTTTTATAGTAGCTATATCCGATGCTCTAACAGTTCTAAATACAAATTTAGTGTTTAACTGTGCAGTTACAGTCTCATCTAAAAGAGTCGGCCTTTGTGTTGCAAGTATTAAGAATACTCCATATTTTCTTCCCTCTTGAGCTATCTCTTTTATTATAGATTTTGATGGCGCTTCATATCCCTTTGGAGCAAAATTATGTGCTTCATCAGTTACTATTATAAAAGGTGGGAAAAAATCACTATTTTCTACTTCTTTATATTTAGCGTCCTTATAATCTCTTCTCTTATGATATAGTTTATTTAAAAGATATGTAGAAAACACCTGTATAAGCCTCATATCCCCTTGTATAACTATTAATTTACCTTCTTTGATGCTATTTTCTATAGGCTGTATATCCTTTGAAAAAATTCCTTCGTTATAAAGTCTAGTTAATCTCCATATAACTCCACTTACAGAGGCCGCAGGGCATTTTGTATTATACTCTAAGAATAATTTTTGTATATCAGAGTATTTTTTCTTTTCATATACTTCTTCACTAGTGTTCATCTTGTCGTATATTTTTTTCTCAGAACCTAACCTCTGACCTTCTGCCAAATATTCAAGCCTTTTCAAAAATGTCATGTATGTATCTCTTTTTTTGTATATATTATCTATTACATTACTCATAGAATCTGTTATATTGCCTGATGCTGTTAATAATTTTTTTAGTTCATTTTTATTTAAATCTTCAAATTTAACTCCAACATCTACTCCTATTTGATATATAGTAAATTTATTTTTAAAATCAGTTAAATATTTTTCATCTAGATCAGGACATTTATTTGAAAAATCCATTTCAAAGTGTGGATCCAGTACTACTGTCGGTATGTTAAGCTTCATAATTTCTTCAAGTATAACTCTACTACCAAAGCTTTTACCAGAGCCAGACCCTCCAAATATACCTATATGAGGATATTGTTGCATTTTCTTTATATCGAATATAAATGGAACTCCTCTTTGATTTATTATGTTTTCTTTATTCCAAATACATAATGTATTCTTAAGTTCATCATCCATACTATTTTCCATATCTTCTGTAGATTTTATTTCTCCGAGCAATAATCCATTGTCTTTTTCGCATTTTATAAATAGATCTTTTACTTCTTTAAAATGAGGTTTTCTAACCTTAGCTCCTGTACATATAGGATACTCTGCTTCTTCTAGAAGTCTTATTTTTGCTAGATGGATAGTCTCTTCTCCCACTTTATATCCTAGTTGACTAAGAGAATTTAATACATTAGAATCTATAAGTCCACCATTTATATTAAGTGGTATATATCTGTTATATGACATAGTTTCGAAGACTTCTCCCAGCTGATTTTTCTGATAGTCATCTTCTATTACTATTATTTCATTTATTTTGAATGGTCTTTCTTTTGTTACAACACTTACTTCTTGTTGTGTAGTAATACCTACAACTTGCATATTAATTCCCCTCCTTACAAGCTTCTTTCTTCTCTTTTAGGTTTTATAAATAGATTAGATAAGTCTTTATCTATGTATGTATCTATTAAAGCATTCATCATCTCATCCGTTATTTTTACTTCTTTATCTACTATATCTAGCCATATAGGTATTCCCCTTGAATTCTTAGGAGTTAATGTATATACTATATCGCAAAGCTTTTGCATGTTTTCCTTTTGAACTGATAAAAAATCCATGGCTATAGCGCTAGGATCTGATGATGTTCTCAAAAAACAACAATCTATATCCTCTTTCGTTTTTTTAGATTTTCCAGGTAGTATATTTATATATTCGCCTTCCTTTAATGATCCAAATAGTACCTCTTTATCATATACATCTTCTCCAATATCTATCTCTTTTAATTTTAATACATGTGCCATTTCTTTAGTCTTTATTTCTTCTATTATTCCTATTAAAAGTATATTGTTTTCTATACACTTTCTTTTAAGTTCTTTCCATTTTTCATGACACTTTATACTATATGTCATTAAAGAACCATCCATCATTATAATATGAGGACTATATTTTTGTACACTTTGAATTGCAACTTCTGCTTCTAACTCAGACATTATGTTTTCTTCTTTTTCTTTAGCTTTTTCACTATTAAGTTTGTCTATTAATGGTGAGAATACTTGGTACAACGATATAGGCTCTTTGTTTAAATCCATGCTCTTTGCAAGTGCACTTATAGCCACTAAGTAATGGGGGTGTAAATTTCCTTTTTTATTTTTGCTTCCATCTATACCTATTATATCTCCTTCTTTTCTAATTCTTATTAATTCTTCATTACTAAGTTTTTTCATATTTTTTATTTCTAGTTCTTGTCGAATTTTCTTAACTCCGATATTCTTTAATGGTCTATGAATGGTTTTTAATTGATAATTAACCTCTTTAAAATTATTAATTAAATCATTTTTTATTTCCAATTTAATTTCTCCTTTATTTGTTAACTTTATGTTAAATCAGAACTTATTCAATCACTTTTTGTTGACTTTTATTGCCATCCTTGTTATTATTTTAATATATAAATTGTCGAAAAATGTTGTTATATAATATAGGAGGTATAGTTATGAAATCTACAGGAATAGTAAGAAAAGTTGATGAATTAGGAAGAGTTGTTATACCAATAGAATTAAGAAGAACGTTAAATATAGCTGAGAAAGATGCTTTAGAAATATATGTTGATGGTGAGAGTATAATATTAAAGAAATATGAGCCAGCTTGTATATTCTGTGGAAATGCAAAAGACATAAAACATTTTGCAGGTAAAAACATCTGTCCTGATTGCGTAGAAAAATTATCTGAAATGAAGTAATTTATAAAAAGTCCCCTAGGGGACTTTTCTTATATACTATAAATCTAATACTTCTTGATAAACCTCATTTTTAGGTAACTTTCTTTCCTTTGCAACATGTTTTGTAGCATCTTTTTTACTCATTCCATCCTCTATAAGCTTAGTTACATACTCACGTATACTTAAATCATCATTATTATTTAAGCTTTGTATCTCTCCACTAAAGCCATCTAATATAAGTACGAACTCTCCTTTTATTTCTCTTTCTTTGAATATATTTAAAGCATCTTCAACACTAGTTCTTATTATTTCTTCATATTTTTTAGTGATTTCTCTACATATAGATATTTGTCTATCTCCCAATATACTCAATATATCAGAAAGTGTATTTTTTAGTCTATGTGGAGATTCATAAAAGATTAGAGTTCTTCTTTCATGTTTTAATTCTTCTAATTCTTGTCGTCTTATTTTTTTATCTCTATTTAAAAATCCTTCAAATGCAAATTTTCTGGTTTTAAGCCCACTTCCAACAAGTGCAGTTACAAATGCTGTAGCTCCCGGAAGTACATCTACCTTTATACCCGCATCTATAGCTTGTCTTATAAGATCTTCTCCAGGATCAGATATTCCAGGCATACCAGCATCAGTAATTATAGCTACATTCTCTCCATTTAACATCTTTTCTATTATCACGCTTCCTTTGCTATCTTTATTATGTTCATGATAGCTTGTAAGGGGTTTTGATATACTGAAATGGTTTAACAGCTTTATACTGTGTCTAGTATCCTCTGCAGCTATTAAATCTACCTCTTTTAATGTATTTAATGTTCTTATAGTTATATCTTCTAAATTTCCTATTGGAGTAGCACATACGTAAAGATTACCCTTCATTTAATTCTCTCCTATATCTTGTTTTGAATAAATTTCTTTTATTTCATCTGTATATTCTCCATCTTCTTTATATACATAAAGAGGATCTAGTATTTTTAGCTCTGGTTTTCCAGCTTTTGTAAATGCAATCATCATTAGATTAGGAGCTTTACCTACTTTTGGATGAATAAACTGTATTTCTTTTGGCTCTAATTTATATTTTCTAGATATTGTTATTATATCAGCTATTCTTATAGGTCTATGAATCATGAAAAATTTTCCGTGGTGCATTAATAATCTAGATGCTGCTTTTATAACATCTTCTAAATTACACTTTATTTCATGTCTTGATATAGCTTTTTTATCATTTATATTTTTTAATCCATCAGGCTTCATATAAGGAGGGTTAGAAGTTACTACATGAAATGTATTAACTTCAAGTACACTATCTATATTCTTTAAGTCTTCATTTACTACTCTTACCCTATCCTCTAAATTGTTGAGCTTTATAGATCTATTTGCCATCCCGGCAACTTCTTCTTGAATTTCAACACCTATTACTTCTTTAGCTCTACTTTTACCAGCTATTAGTATAGGTATTATACCCGTTCCTGTTCCTAAGTCTACTACTTTTGCATTGTTTTTTACTTTACTAAAATTTGCAAGTAGTACTGCATCTATTCCAAAGCAAAACCCTTCTTTGTCTTGAATTATTTTAAGCCCTTTGATTTGAAGATCGTCTATTCTTTCACTGTATTTTAACTTTATATCCATTTCTTTCTCCTTTTTCATTAAAATCAAGCTGAAATTAATAATTAATCTTCTAGCTTTTTAAGCTCTTTTAAAGTTTGAGGATCTATTTGTTCATTTTTCTTACAGCATCCTCCGCATTTTTTAGATTCTTTTATAACGCTTATTTCATGAAGCTCATATACATTGCTCTCAGATTTTTTTCCTTTATCTATTTCAACCTTTACTTTTTCTGCCAAGGTATTAGTATCTGTTATTTTTCCTTTTCCATCAGGAGTCATTACTAGTGTTCCAACTGACGGCATTTTATCTAATATATCACTATATGTGTTGTGCTCATATTTTAAGCAGCAAAACAATCTTCCACATATTCCAGATATTTTACTTGGATTAAGTGATAAATCTTGATCCTTTGCCATTTTTATAGAAACCGGTTGAAAATCTCCAAGCCAAGTCGAACAACAAAGAGGCTTTCCACAAGGTCCAAGTCCTCCTATTGTTTTTGCTTCATCTCTTACTCCTATTTGTCTAAGCTCTATTCTAGTTTTGAATATGGCTGCTAGCCCTTTAACTAAATCTCTAAAATCCACTCTACCTTCTGCTGTAAAGTAAAATATAAGCTTATTTCTATCAAATGTATATTCTGAATCTATTAAATACATATCAAGTTCATATTCTTTTATTTTTTCAATACAAATATCGAAGGCTGTTTTGGCCTTTTGTTGATTTTCATTATATATATTAGTATCTTCTTCTGTAGCTATTCTTACAATCGGCTTAAGCGGTGCTACTATTTCTTCCTCACTAACTTCTTTAGGCCCTACTATTATATTTCCATATTCGAGTCCTCTAGCGGTCTCTACTATAACATTCATATCTTTTTTTACATCAAATTCAAGTGGATTGAAATAATATATTTTACCTGCTTTTTTAAATCTAATTCCTACAACTTTTATCATTTAATCACCTCGTATATATTTAAAATCATCGTTCCTATTACCATATTGAAATTACAATTATTCATAAGATTTTTATTACTTTCATCTATTATATCAATAATATTTGAAATTTGGAAATAAGTAAATTTCTTACTTAAACTACTTAAAAATTCTATTTGATCTAAATTTATTATAAGACTTTCATCTACACCTTGTTTTATCATCAGTATATCTCTAAAATAAGTTATCAACATATCCATAACTTCATTTAAATTTGATTTATGTTTTTCTAGTTTTGTATTAATAGTATACATATCTATTAAGTCTCTAGATTGTATTATATTTAGATACTCTTGTATTTCATTTCTCTTGTTATTAAATTCTTCACTATAGCATAAGTCTAGCGCCTTAGACAAGATTCCCATAGAAAATGAAGCTACAACTTTTGCCCTTTGACTATCTATATTTTTTTTATCTACAAGATAGTTTTGTATTTGCTCTTGTGTAAGTGGTGAAAATTTCACTACTTCACATCTTGATTTTATAGTATCTAGTATTGACCTAGAGTTTTCAGCTATTAATATTATTAAAGCATATTCAGGTGGCTCTTCTAGAGTTTTTAATAAAGCATTTTGTGCCTGAACTGTCATTTTATGAGCATCTTCTAGTATATATATTTTTTTGTTTTTATAAGGCTTTATTATTATATCCATTTGCATATCTCTTATTTGACCTATTTTAAATGAAGCTCCATCTGGTCTTAGGATTTTTAAATCAGGATTGTTTTCTAAACTATCAGTTCCAAACATCATTTTAGATAGTTCCATGCTAAACATACTCTTTCCTACTCCACTTGGACCTTCAAATAAATATGCATGGCTTATTCTATCTTTTTTCATTGAATTTAAAATAAATCGTTTAGCTCTATCATGCCCTATTACATTATCAAAGTACATTTTAATTCTCCAAAAAATTATTTATTATATTTATTATTTCTTGATGAACTTGTTTTATAGATCCATTAGCTCTTACTGTTTTGATTCTTTTAGGATACAATTCTTTTAATTTTTTATATCCATTAAACACATCTTCATGAAAAGCGTCTTTCTCGCTTTCCAGTCTATCTAAATTTCCTCTGTTTTCTTTTCTTTTTTTTGCTTTATCCATGTTTATATCAAATAATAAGGTAAGGTCTGGGATCACATCCTGCATTGCAAATAAGTTGAGATTATATATATTCTCCATTCCCAATCCTCTACCTATTCCCTGGTATATAAGGCTTGAATCTACGAATCTATCACATATTACTATTTTGTTTTCTTTTAATGCTGGCTTTATAAGTTCCTCGACATGTTGAGCTCTTGATGCTGCATATAATAGAGCTTCTGTTCTTGAATGCATGCTTTTATTTTCCTTATTAAGTATTATATTTCTTATTTTTTCACTTATTTTAGTTCCACCAGGTTCTCTTGTAAGTACTGTATCATACCCTTTATTTTGTAAATAATCTTTTAATAATTTTATCTGAGTAGACTTTCCCGATCCATCAGGTCCTTCTATACTTATAAATAATCCTTTCAAAATATCACCTCTAGTCTATTATCTTTATGAATTCTAAATTTTTATCTTCCATTCCCGCAACATTCATACCTATGCTTTTGCAGTTTTGTACATAATCTATTATTTCTTTAGTTATTATTTCTCCAGGAGATAATAAGCTTATACCAGGAGGATATGGTACTATATATTCTGCACATATCTTTCCTACAGCATCTTTTATAGGTATACTTTTTTTATTTGAGTAAAAAGCGCCTCTAGGATTAAGAGCTTTTTCCGGAATGTAATTTGGATAATCTACTTCTATCAAATCATCGTCTCCGATTTCATTATCTATATATCCTAATGCTTGTCTTAGTTTTTCAAAGTCATGTTTATCATTTCCTATACTACATATTAATAATACACCATATGGATTGGATAATTCCACTTGTATATTATACTTTTCTCTTAATATATCTTCTATTTCATATCCTGACCGATTTAGATCTTTAGTTATAATATACATTTTAGTTATATCACTATGTTTATAATTGTATAAAGATATATTTTTTAAATTTTTTATGTAATTTTTAGTTTCATCTATATTGTCTATTAATTCTTCCATCAATTCTTTACCATGTTTTCTATATATCTCTACTGCCATTTCAATAGATGCCATCAACATATAAGATGGTGATGATGATTGAATTATTCTAAGAAATGATTTTAATCTATTTATATCAACTATATTTGATTTTATATGAAGCATTGATGCTTGAGTAAAACAAGGAAGTGTTTTATGAGTACTTTGAATAGATATATCTGCTCCTTGTTCTATAGCGCTAACTCCCAGTCTCTCATTAAGCCCTATATGAGATCCATGTGCTTCATCCACTATAAATATTTTATTTTTTTTATGTAGGTAATCTGATATTAATTTGATATCCGTATTTATTCCATAGTATGTAGGAGATGTTATAAGTACAGCTTTTATACTGTGGTCTTCTTCAACCAATCTTTTTATATCATCTAATTTTACTCCAAGAGATATACCAGTTTTCATATCTATATCAGGATTTACGTATACAGGCTCTATATCCCCTAATATGCAGGTATTTATAACAGATTGATGACAATCCCTATTCACTATTATCTTATCTTTTAACGAGCACACAGCCATTATAGCAGCCTGTATCCCACAAGTTGTTCCATTAACTAAAAAAATTGTATGATCTGATTTAAATAACTTAGAAGCTATCTCTTGTGATTCTTTAATTATTTCCTCTGGAGAGTGTAAATTATCTGTTCCAGGTATTTCTGTTGTGTCTATATTAACTATATTATTTTTAAAATCACTATAACCTAATCTATCAAATATCTTCCCGTTTTTATGCCCTGGCACATGAAAAGACACTATATCACTATTTTTTATATCATTTAGTTTATTTATTATAGGAGTATTCACTGTATATCACCTTTGTATTTTAATTTTTGAAAGTATTCAATTTCCTAGTTCATTATAACAAAAAAGCTATACTTAAAGTATAGCTTTTAATATCTAAGATAAATTATTCCTCCACAGGCTTTTCACTTTGCTTTTGTAGTATTCCATCTTTAGTTCGCTTCCTTCTTCGTCTATCATCTCTTGTTCACAATTTCTACATATATAGCTTCCCAATATATCTATCCCTTTATCGGATTCTTTATTACATATGTAACATGTTTTATTTGTTTGCACATAATCATCCCCTTTCTTTATTATATTATTTACATCATTATTAAATTGCATACAAAAATAGAAGGATAAATCCTTCTATTTTTTGTTTTATTTATATACGATCTCTATCGTCTCTGTAGTTAAACAATAAAGTTATTGCATATATACCCGCAAGTCCAACTAAGGCATATACAGTTCTACTTATAAATGAAGTAGATCCTCCAAATAATGTTGCTACTAAATCAAAATTTAGTAAACCTATTAATCCCCAATTTAAAGCTCCTATTATAACTAAAACTAAGGCTAGCCTTCTCATATTCAGCCACTCCTTTTCATTATATTTTAGTTATAGTATTTGTATGTTCTAATAAAATATTACATCATATTATTGTCGTTATAGGCAATATTATGTAATTTATTATACTATTTCCCGAGAAATATTTTATCTCTAAGAAAATTATATAATTTTCAGATTGTAAATAACACTTAATAAGGGACTATATTTACATTTGTTTTTTCAAAGGAGCGTGTATGAATTATTTAGGACATAAGCTAGATTATAGCATAAATCAAATTCTACCCTACTATTACATCTGCCATTATACATCCCGATATGCTCTTATCCTTATCTATTACAGGTATAGATATAGCTACGCAATAATGCCCTGTATCTACTGATATATATGGATTTGATTTAAATTTTTCTCCATCCATTGCTTTTTTAAAATAATCTCTGTGCTTGAAATTTTGAACATAATCTTCCTCATCTATATTTGATACAGTACTATATCCTTCTTTGTCTAGAATACATATAACCTCAAAATAAGGATTAGATTTTACGATATTTTTTAGATTGTTCCTATGATTAGTATTATTATTTTTTGATAAAATATCCTTTTCATTCGATATTTCTTTTAATATATCAAATGACTTATTTATTCTATCATTCATATTTTTATCTAATTTAAAGCTATCTAAATATTTTTTCATATATTTATATGTGTCATTTGACATATCCTCAAGCTGTACAACAGATGATGCTATTGATTGTATTGCAGATGAGTGTTCTATTCCATCTTCGTTTATTTTAGATGATACTTTATTTGTTTCATCTACTATGAATGTAAATTCTTTTATTATTTGATTTACTTCTTGTGTTAGTTCTAATTGTTTGTTAGAGCTTTCATATATATTTCTAACATCAGTTATAACTTCTTCTGATTTAGTATATATATTTCCTAAAGAATTTATAGATTCATCAGCTATACTTATATCTTTATTTATAATATTCATTTCATTTTGCATTTTATCAGACATATTCATTATTTTATCAGTTACTAAATTTATTATTTGAGATATCTTAGCTACAGATTCTGAAGATTGAACTGCAAGTTTTCTTATTTCATCAGCTACAACAGCAAAACCTCTTCCTGATTCGCCTGCTCTTGCTGCTTCTATTGCTGCATTAAGAGCTAACAAGTTAGTTTGCCTCGATATGTTTTCAACCTCATCTGTTATATTATATATATCCTTTACTTCCTTATTTAAAGTTATTATTTCATCTGCCATATTATTTCCAGCATCTTTACTATGCTTTAATAAATCTACTACCTTAGTAAAAACTTCTTTATTATGTTTTATAGTATCATTCATATTCTCAACTTCATTTATAGCTCTTTGGGAATTGTCCTTAGATATACTTGCATGCTCAAATAGCATTTTAGATGTATTTTCAAGCTTATTTATTTCATTTAATTGATATTCCATAGTTTTGGATAAATCATCTATTGAAGCTAAAGTCTCATCAAATGCCAATGAATTAGTATATACATTATTTGATATTATATTTGTGTTCTCATTAAGCTTTTGTGATAAAGAGTATGTATTGGCTATTATATTTCTTACGTCTTGCAAAAATTCATTTAAATTATCCCCAAATTCCCCTAGCTCATCTGTGAAAACTTGACTCAAATTCCTTTCTTTTAACAAATTTGATTTATATATATTTTCTTGTGATACATTTTTTTTATTGTTAATACTATTGATAATATTCATAGTTATCAACACTGTCAATACCGATATAGCAAAATATAATCCATTTAATTGTTTAATAAAAAATATAATTAAAGTAGCAATTATAGAGTTCAATATTATTCTTATATATTTCATACTTTCTTACCTTCCTTATATATTATATCTTCCCATTATATATTCATCTTCATATTTTCCATTTCTTATTGCTGCATATTTTCTTCTTCCCTCTATTTTAAATCCATATAACTCATACAGCTTTATTGCTCTTTCATTGTCTGCAAAAACTCCAAGTTCAACTCTTTTTAACATTAGCCAATTGTCAGCTAAGTCTAATATCTCTTTCATAAGCTTTTTTCCTATGCCCTTACCTTGGTAATCTCTATGAACCATAATTCCTATGCTTGCACTATGCCTAAGCCTTGGTGTAGAATTTACATGTAATCCAACTAAGCCTACCACCTTAGTCTCATCTTTTAATTGCGCTACTAAAATATGCTTATTTATATCTATATTTTTAATAAACTCCTCTGTATATTCTATCCTCTCCGTAGATATACCTAATATATTTTCTTTTACGCCCTTCATTATTCTCATTTCATTTATATAAGGTATATCATCTACTTTAACTGGCCTTATAGTAACTTTGCTCATATTACTCCTCCTCCCATTTTTTGATATAGAACAAATAAAAAACTTTAAGGTTCAATATTATTATATTGTTCGGATTTTATATTTATTAGCCTTAATTAAATATTCTGTAATACTGATAAAAAAACCTCTATAATGCTAATATTTTTAACTAAATAGAGGTTTTTTTGTATAAAAAAAGACTGTCATTTGACAGTCTCTGTTACGTGGCTACGTCTTACTCTCCCAGGGGGCTGCCCCCCAAGTACCATCAGCGCTAAAGAGCTTAACTTCTGTGTTCGGAATGGGAACAGGTGTATCCTCTTTGCTATAATAACCACATATTTGGAGCGGGTGAAGGGAGTCGAACCCTCGCAGCCGGCTTGGAAGGCCGGAACTCTACCACTGAGCTACACCCGCATATTAAGTATTAAGATTAATACTTTCAAAATTGATCAGATTTAAAATTTGGTTAAGTCCTCGATCTATTAGTATTCATCAGCTGAACTCATTACTGAGCTTACACCTTGAACCTATCAACCAGGTAGTCTTCCTGGGATCTTACTCATAAAGATGGGAAATCTTATCTTGAGGTTGGCTTCGCGCTTAGATGCTTTCAGCGCTTATCCATTCCATACATAGCTACCCAGCTATGCCACTGGCGTGACAACTGGTGCACCAGAGGTATGTCCATCCCGGTCCTCTCGTACTAAGGACAGCTCCTCTCAAATTTCCTACGCCTGCGACGGATAGGGACCGAACTGTCTCACGACGTTCTGAACCCAGCTCGCGTACCACTTTAATGGGCGAACAGCCCAACCCTTGGGACCTACTACAGCCCCAGGATGTGATGAGCCGACATCGAGGTGCCAAACCTCCCCGTCGATGTGGACTCTTGGGGGAGATAAGCCTGTTATCCCCAGGGTAGCTTTTATCCGTTGAGCGATGGCCCTTCCACGCGGAACCACCGGATCACTAAGCCCGACTTTCGTCCTTGCTCGACCTGTATGTCTTGCAATCAAGCTCCCTTTTGCCTTTGCACTCTTCGCACGATTTCCGACCGTGCTGAGGGAACCTTTGGGCGCCTCCGTTACATTTTGGGAGGCGACCGCCCCAGTCAAACTGTCCACCTGACAGTGTCCCAAGACCAGATTCATGGTCTATGGTTAGAATCTCAATATTACAAGGGTGGTATCCCAAGGATGACTCCACGAAAACTGGCGTTCTCGTATCTCAGTCTCCCACCTATCCTGTACATGTAATATCGAAATCCAATGCCAGGCTACAGTAAAGCTCCATGGGGTCTTTCCGTCCTGTCGCAGGTATCCGGCATCTTCACCGGAATTACAATTTCACCGAGTCTTTTGTTGAGACAGTGCCCAAATCGTTACGCCTTTCGTGCGGGTCGGAACTTACCCGACAAGGAATTTCGCTACCTTAGGACCGTTATAGTTACGGCCGCCGTTTACTGGGGCTTAAGTTCAATGCTTCGACTAATGTCTAACACATCCCCTTAACCTTCCAGCACCGGGCAGGCGTCAGCTCCTATACATCGTCTTTCGACTTAGCAGAAACCTATGTTTTTGGTAAACAGTCGCTTGGGCCTATTCTCTGCGGCCTCTTCGGGCATACACCCTAATGAGGCACCCCTTATCCCTAAGTTACGGGGTCATTTTGCCGAGTTCCTTAACAAAAGTTCTCTCGCTAGCCTTAGAATTCTCTTCTCACCCACCTGTGTCGGTTTGCGGTACGGGTACCTTTAATCTCAGTAGAGGCTTTTCTTGGCAGCATGAAATCGACTACTTCGCTACTTAAATTTCGCTCCCCATCACACCTCAGGATTGCACCGACGGATTTGCCTATCAATGCTCCCTTAATGCTTGGACCTACATATCCAATAGTAGGATAGCCTATCCTTCTGCGTCACCCCATTCTTCAAACGATTATCGGTAGTACAGGAATCTCAACCTGTTGTCCATCACCTACGCCTTTCGGCCTCGGCTTAGGTCCCGACTAACCCTGAGCGGACGAACCTTCCTCAGGAAACCTTGGGTTTTCGGCCCGTAGGATTCTCACCTACGTCTCGCTACTCATGCCAACATTCTCTCTTCACTGCAGTCCACTAGTCCTTCCGGTCTAGCTTCAACCCGCAGTGAATGCTCCCCTACCCATTGACAAAGTCAATGCCGTAGCTTCGGTAGTAAGTTTTAGCCCCGATAATTTTCGGCGCAGGATCACTCGACCAGTGAGCTATTACGCACTCTTTGAATGAATGGCTGCTTCTAAGCCAACATCCTGGTTGTCTGTGCAATCCCACATCCTTTACCACTTAACTTACATTTAGGGACCTTAGCTGACGGTCTGGGCTGTTTCCCTCTCGACTATGAATCTTATCACCCACAGTCTGACTCCCAAGCAAAAGATAAAGGCATTCGGAGTTTGATAGTCTTCGGTAACCCACAGGGCCCCTAGGACATTCAGTGCTCTACCTCCTCATCTCTAAGCTTGAGGCTAGCCCTAAAGCTATTTCGGGGAGAACCAGCTATCTCCGAGCTCGATTGGAATTTCACCTCTACCCACAGCTCATCCCCGCACTTTTCAACGTGCGTGGGTTCGGACCTCCACGAAATTTTACTTTCGCTTCATCCTGGCCATGGGTAGGTCGCTCGGTTTCGGGTCTACGACAAGTAACTGAATCGCCCAGTTAAGACTCGCTTTCGCTACGGCTCCAGACCCTAAGTCCTTAACCTTGCTACTTATCGTAACTCGTTGGCCCGTTCTACAAAAAGTACGCGGTCACACTAAAAATGTGCTCCCACAGCTTGTAGGCATAGGGTTTCAGGTTCTATTTCACTCCCCTTCCGGGGTTCTTTTCACCTTTCCCTCACGGTACTATACGCTATCGGTCACCAAGAAGTATTTAGCCTTGGGGGGTGGTCCCCCCAGCTTCCCACAGGGTTTCACGTGTCCCGTGGTACTCTGGAGTATGCTCGAAAGTCTTCTTGTTTAATCTACAGGACTATTACCTTCTATGGTGGGTCTTTCCAAACCTCTTCGACTACAATACCTCTTTCTTGTGAGCATATCCGCAACCCCTATGAAGAAAACTTCATAGGTTTGGGCTCTTCCCCTTTCGCTCGCCGCTACTTAGGGAATCGATTTTTCTTTCTCTTCCTCGAGGTACTTAGATGTTTCAGTTCCCTCGGTTCCCCTCCTTAGACTATGTATTCATCTAAGGATACCTAGACATTACTCTAGGTGGGTTTCCCCATTCGGAAATCTCCGGATCAAAGATTGCTTGCATCTCCCCGAAGCTTATCGCAGCTTACCACGTCCTTCATCGGCTCTTGGTGCCAAGGCATCCGCCCTACGCCCTTAATAACTTAACCTAAATTTATTTAAATCTGTTCAATTTTCAAAGTACTAAAGTACGTCGCCAACGAATTAAAAATTCCGTTGCTCAAAGTACTAATTTTGAGGAATAAACCCTCAAAATTAAACAGTAGGTTATTTCTCCTTAGAAAGGAGGTGATCCAGCCGCACCTTCCGATACGGCTACCTTGTTACGACTTCACCCCAGTCATTGATTTCACCTTCGGCAGATTCCTCCTTACGGTTGGATATCTGACTTCGGGCGCCCCCAACTTCCGTGGTGTGACGGGCGGTGTGTACAAGACCCGGGAACGCATTCACCGCGACATTCTGATTCGCGATTACTAGTAACTCCAGCTTCATGCAGGCGAGTTTCAGCCTGCAATCCGAACTGAGACTAGCTTTAAGAGATTAGCTTGACCTCGCGGTTTCGCAACTCTCTGTACTAGCCATTGTAGCACGTGTGTAGCCCTAAGCATAAGGGGCATGATGATTTGACGTCATCCCCACCTTCCTCCGAGTTATCCTCGGCAGTCTCTCTAGAGTGCCCATCCAAAATGCTGGCAACTAAAGATAAGGGTTGCGCTCGTTGCGGGACTTAACCCAACATCTCACGACACGAGCTGACGACAACCATGCACCACCTGTCACCTCAGTCCCCGAAGGGAAAGCTTCGATTAAGAAGCGGTCTGAGGGATGTCAAGCTTAGGTAAGGTTCTTCGCGTTGCTTCGAATTAAACCACATGCTCCGCTACTTGTGCGGGTCCCCGTCAATTCCTTTGAGTTTCACTCTTGCGAGCGTACTCCCCAGGCGGAGTGCTTAATGCGTTAGCTGCGGCACCGAGGGGGGTAACCCCCGACACCTAGCACTCATCGTTTACGGCGTGGACTACCAGGGTATCTAATCCTGTTCGCTCCCCACGCTTTCGTGCCTCAGCGTCAGTTACAGTCCAGAGAGCCGCCTTCGCAACTGGTATTCCTCCTAATATCTACGCATTTCACCGCTACACTAGGAATTCTACTCTCCTCTCCTGCACTCAAGCCCTGCAGTTTCAAAAGCTTACTACGGTTGAGCCGTAGCCTTTCACTTCTGACTTACAAGGCCGCCTACGCACCCTTTACGCCCAGTAATTCCGGATAACGCTTGCCCCCTACGTATTACCGCGGCTGCTGGCACGTAGTTAGCCGGGGCTTCCTCCTAAGGTACCGTCATTATCTTCCCTTAGGACAGAGCTTTACGACCCGAAGGCCTTCATCGCTCACGCGGCGTTGCTGCATCAGGGTTTCCCCCATTGTGCAATATTCCCCACTGCTGCCTCCCGTAGGAGTCTGGACCGTGTCTCAGTTCCAGTGTGGCCGATCACCCTCTCAGGTCGGCTACCCATCGTCGCCTTGGTAAGCTTTTACCTCACCAACTAGCTAATGGGACGCGGGTCCATCCTATACCGCTAACGCTTTGACATTTCTAAGATGCCTTAAAAATGTGTTATCTCGTATTAGCATATCTTTCGATATGTTATCCGTGTGTATAGGGCAGGTTACCCACGCGTTACTCACCCGTCCGCCGCTAAGATTAAAAAGCAAGCTTTTTAATCTCCGCTCGACTTGCATGTGTTAGGCACGCCGCCAGCGTTCATCCTGAGCCAGGATCAAACTCTTAAATAAAAGTTTGTCAGTACTCAGTAAACTGACTTTATGTGTTGTTTCCGAAAATCACTGTTGTGATTTATTTATAACCTACTGTTTAATTTTCAAGGTTCACTTGGTAGCGGCAACTAGATTCGAACTAGTGACCTTTCGGGTATGAACCGAACGCTCTAGCCAACTGAGCTATGCCGCCACACTAATTCATGGTGCCCAGAGGCGGAATCGAACCACCGACACGGGGATTTTCAGTCCCCTGCTCTACCGACTGAGCTATCTGGGCATAAAGTGGTGGGCCTTCAGGGACTCGAACCCCAGACCTACCGGTTATGAGCCGGGCGCTCTAACCAACTGAGCTAAAGGCCCACTTTATTATATATATGGTGGGCTTAGCTGGACTCGAACCAGCGACCTCACGCTTATCAGGCGTGCGCTCTAACCACCTGAGCTATAAGCCCTTACTTGGTCGAGGTGGAGGGACTCGAACCCCCGGCCCCATGGTCCCAAACCACGTGCGCTACCAAACTGCGCTACACCTCGATATTTAAATAAAAAGTTTTGGCAGGGGTGACAGGACTTGAACCCACGACATACGGTTTTGGAGACCGTCGTTCTACCAACTGAACTACACCCCTATAAAGTGGTGGGCCTTCAGGGACTCGAACCCCAGACCTACCGGTTATGAGCCGGGCGCTCTAACCAACTGAGCTAAAGGCCCACTTTATTGTATATATGGTGGGCTTAGCTGGACTCGAACCAGCGACCTCACGCTTATCAGGCGTGCGCTCTAACCACCTGAGCTATAAGCCCTTACTTGGTCGAGGTGGAGGGACTCGAACCCCCGGCCCCATGGTCCCAAACCACGTGCGCTACCAAACTGCGCTACACCTCGATACTTAAATAAAATGGCGGAGAAGGAGGGATTTGAACCCTCGCGCCCCGTAAAAGACCTACTCCCTTAGCAGGGGAGCCTCTTCAGCCACTTGAGTACTTCTCCATTTTAATTATGTTGTTTTTGGCGGAGGAGGTGGGATTTGAACCCACGGCCCCTTTCGGAGTCACTGGTTTTCAAGACCAGCTCCTTAAGCCACTCGGACACCCCTCCGCGTTTTTTTGGTGACCCATCCGCGACTCGAACGCGGGACACCCTGATTAAAAGTCAGGTGCTCTACCGACTGAGCTAATGGGTCAAATTAAATTGGCTGGGGATGCTGGACTCGAACCAACGCATGCAGGAATCAAAATCCTGAGCCTTACCGACTTGGCGAATCCCCAGTATATGGCGTGCCTGCAGGGATTCGAACCCCGGACACGTGGCTTAGAAGGCCACTGCTCTATCCAACTGAGCTACAGGCACATATTTTGGAGCGGGTGAAGGGAGTCGAACCCTCGCAGCCGGCTTGGAAGGCCGGAACTCTACCACTGAGCTACACCCGCATATTTTATTTGGTGGAGGGGACTGGATTCGAACCAGTGAAAGCGATGCTAACAGATTTACAGTCTGCCCCCTTTGGCCAACTCGGGAACCCCTCCATGTTTTGGAGCTAGTGATAGGAATCGAACCTACAACCTGCTGATTACAAGTCAGCTGCTCTACCGTTGAGCCACACTAGCACTTTTTTATTTTTTCAAATATCCCAATTTAATTATTTGGCGACCTGGAAGGGACTCGAACCCTCGACCTCCAGCGTGACAGGCTGGCATTCTAACCAACTGAACTACCAGGCCGAATAATTGGTGGGCTCAACAGGGCTCGAACCTGTGACCCCCTGCTTGTAAGGCAGGTGCTCTCCCAGCTGAGCTATGAGCCCAATTATTAATGGTGACCCCTAGGGGAATCGAACCCCTGTTACCGCCGTGAAAGGGCGGTGTCTTAACCGCTTGACCAAGGGGCCATACTGGTTGCGGGAGCAGGACTCGAACCTACGACCTTCGGGTTATGAGCCCGACGAGCTGCCAACTGCTCCATCCCGCGTTATTGTGGTGCCGAGGACCGGAATCGAACCGGTACGATCTGTAAGGACCGCAGGATTTTAAGTCCTGTGCGTCTGCCAGTTCCGCCACCTCGGCATTTTTTTTTGGCTCCAAGGGTGGGGCTCGAACCCACAGCCTATCGGTTAACAGCCGATTGCTCCACCATTGAGCTACCTTGGAACATACGTGGCTACGTCTTACTCTCCCAGGGGGCTGCCCCCCAAGTACCATCAGCGCTAAAGAGCTTAACTTCTGTGTTCGGAATGGGAACAGGTGTATCCTCTTTGCTATAATAACCACATATTTTTTTGTCGAACAAGATGTATTGTATCATCTTAAGTCTATCTTGTCAACACTTTTGCTGAAAATTAATACTTTCAAAATTGACCAGATTTAAAATTTGGTTAAGTCCTCGATCTATTAGTATTCATCAGCTGAACTCATTACTGAGCTTACACCTTGAACCTATCAACCAGGTAGTCTTCCTGGGATCTTACTCATAAAGATGGGAAATCTTATCTTGAGGTTGGCTTCGCGCTTAGATGCTTTCAGCGCTTATCCATTCCATACATAGCTACCCAGCTATGCCACTGGCGTGACAACTGGTGCACCAGAGGTATGTCCATCCCGGTCCTCTCGTACTAAGGACAGCTCCTCTCAAATTTCCTACGCCTGCGACGGATAGGGACCGAACTGTCTCACGACGTTCTGAACCCAGCTCGCGTACCACTTTAATGGGCGAACAGCCCAACCCTTGGGACCTACTACAGCCCCAGGATGTGATGAGCCGACATCGAGGTGCCAAACCTCCCCGTCGATGTGGACTCTTGGGGGAGATAAGCCTGTTATCCCCAGGGTAGCTTTTATCCGTTGAGCGATGGCCCTTCCACGCGGAACCACCGGATCACTAAGCCCGACTTTCGTCCTTGCTCGACCTGTATGTCTTGCAATCAAGCTCCCTTTTGCCTTTGCACTCTTCGCACGATTTCCGACCGTGCTGAGGGAACCTTTGGGCGCCTCCGTTACATTTTGGGAGGCGACCGCCCCAGTCAAACTGTCCACCTGACAGTGTCCCAAGACCAGATTCATGGTCTATGGTTAGAATCTCAATATTACAAGGGTGGTATCCCAAGGATGACTCCACGAAAACTGGCGTTCTCGTATCTCAGTCTCCCACCTATCCTGTACATGTAATATCGAAATCCAATGCCAGGCTACAGTAAAGCTCCATGGGGTCTTTCCGTCCTGTCGCAGGTATCCGGCATCTTCACCGGAATTACAATTTCACCGAGTCTTTTGTTGAGACAGTGCCCAAATCGTTACGCCTTTCGTGCGGGTCGGAACTTACCCGACAAGGAATTTCGCTACCTTAGGACCGTTATAGTTACGGCCGCCGTTTACTGGGGCTTAAGTTCAATGCTTCGACTAATGTCTAACACATCCCCTTAACCTTCCAGCACCGGGCAGGCGTCAGCTCCTATACATCGTCTTTCGACTTAGCAGAAACCTATGTTTTTGGTAAACAGTCGCTTGGGCCTATTCTCTGCGGCCTCTTCGGGCATACACCCTAATGAGGCACCCCTTATCCCTAAGTTACGGGGTCATTTTGCCGAGTTCCTTAACAAAAGTTCTCTCGCTAGCCTTAGAATTCTCTTCTCACCCACCTGTGTCGGTTTGCGGTACGGGTACCTTTAATCTCAGTAGAGGCTTTTCTTGGCAGCATGAAATCGACTACTTCGCTACTTAAATTTCGCTCCCCATCACACCTCAGGATTGCACCGACGGATTTGCCTATCAATGCTCCCTTAATGCTTGGACCTACATATCCAATAGTAGGATAGCCTATCCTTCTGCGTCACCCCATTCTTCAAACGATTATCGGTAGTACAGGAATCTCAACCTGTTGTCCATCACCTACGCCTTTCGGCCTCGGCTTAGGTCCCGACTAACCCTGAGCGGACGAACCTTCCTCAGGAAACCTTGGGTTTTCGGCCCGTAGGATTCTCACCTACGTCTCGCTACTCATGCCAACATTCTCTCTTCACTGCAGTCCACTAGTCCTTCCGGTCTAGCTTCAACCCGCAGTGAATGCTCCCCTACCCATTGACAAAGTCAATGCCGTAGCTTCGGTAGTAAGTTTTAGCCCCGATAATTTTCGGCGCAGGATCACTCGACCAGTGAGCTATTACGCACTCTTTGAATGAATGGCTGCTTCTAAGCCAACATCCTGGTTGTCTGTGCAATCCCACATCCTTTACCACTTAACTTACATTTAGGGACCTTAGCTGACGGTCTGGGCTGTTTCCCTCTCGACTATGAATCTTATCACCCACAGTCTGACTCCCAAGCAAAAGATAAAGGCATTCGGAGTTTGATAGTCTTCGGTAACCCACAGGGCCCCTAGGACATTCAGTGCTCTACCTCCTCATCTCTAAGCTTGAGGCTAGCCCTAAAGCTATTTCGGGGAGAACCAGCTATCTCCGAGCTCGATTGGAATTTCACCTCTACCCACAGCTCATCCCCGCACTTTTCAACGTGCGTGGGTTCGGACCTCCACGAAATTTTACTTTCGCTTCATCCTGGCCATGGGTAGGTCGCTCGGTTTCGGGTCTACGACAAGTAACTGAATCGCCCAGTTAAGACTCGCTTTCGCTACGGCTCCAGACCCTAAGTCCTTAACCTTGCTACTTATCGTAACTCGTTGGCCCGTTCTACAAAAAGTACGCGGTCACACTAAAAATGTGCTCCCACAGCTTGTAGGCATAGGGTTTCAGGTTCTATTTCACTCCCCTTCCGGGGTTCTTTTCACCTTTCCCTCACGGTACTATACGCTATCGGTCACCAAGAAGTATTTAGCCTTGGGGGGTGGTCCCCCCAGCTTCCCACAGGGTTTCACGTGTCCCGTGGTACTCTGGAGTATGCTCGAAAGTCTTCTTGTTTAATCTACAGGACTATTACCTTCTATGGTGGGTCTTTCCAAACCTCTTCGACTACAATACCTCTTTCTTGTGAGCATATCCGCAACCCCTATGAAGAAAACTTCATAGGTTTGGGCTCTTCCCCTTTCGCTCGCCGCTACTTAGGGAATCGATTTTTCTTTCTCTTCCTCGAGGTACTTAGATGTTTCAGTTCCCTCGGTTCCCCTCCTTAGACTATGTATTCATCTAAGGATACCTAGACATTACTCTAGGTGGGTTTCCCCATTCGGAAATCTCCGGATCAAAGATTGCTTGCATCTCCCCGAAGCTTATCGCAGCTTACCACGTCCTTCATCGGCTCTTGGTGCCAAGGCATCCGCCCTACGCCCTTAATAACTTAACCTAAATTTATTTAAATCTGTTCAATTTTCAAAGTACTAAAGTACGTCGCCAACGAATTAAAAATTCCGTTGCTCAAAGTACTAATATAGTATATAAAATACTAAATGGTGGAGACGAGGAGAGTCGAACTCCTGACCCCTTGCTTGCAAGGCAAGTGCTCTCCCAACTGAGCTACGCCCCCATATTGTATTTTTTTGACGAAATATATAATAACAAATTTATTAAAATTCGTCAAGAGTTTTTTATAAACTCTCAAAATTAAACAGTAGGTTATTTCTCCTTAGAAAGGAGGTGATCCAGCCGCACCTTCCGATACGGCTACCTTGTTACGACTTCACCCCAGTCATTGATTTCACCTTCGGCAGATTCCTCCTTACGGTTGGATATCTGACTTCGGGCGCCCCCAACTTCCGTGGTGTGACGGGCGGTGTGTACAAGACCCGGGAACGCATTCACCGCGACATTCTGATTCGCGATTACTAGTAACTCCAGCTTCATGCAGGCGAGTTTCAGCCTGCAATCCGAACTGAGACTAGCTTTAAGAGATTAGCTTGACCTCGCGGTTTCGCAACTCTCTGTACTAGCCATTGTAGCACGTGTGTAGCCCTAAGCATAAGGGGCATGATGATTTGACGTCATCCCCACCTTCCTCCGAGTTATCCTCGGCAGTCTCTCTAGAGTGCCCATCCAAAATGCTGGCAACTAAAGATAAGGGTTGCGCTCGTTGCGGGACTTAACCCAACATCTCACGACACGAGCTGACGACAACCATGCACCACCTGTCACCTCAGTCCCCGAAGGGAAAGCTTCGATTAAGAAGCGGTCTGAGGGATGTCAAGCTTAG
This sequence comes from Tepidibacter aestuarii, assembly GCF_934924865.1. Classification (NCBI taxonomy): domain Bacteria; kingdom Bacillati; phylum Bacillota; class Clostridia; order Peptostreptococcales; family Peptostreptococcaceae; genus Tepidibacter; species Tepidibacter aestuarii. The sequence continues at coordinate 3,374,088 of NZ_OW235315.1, forward strand.
GTAAGGTTCTTCGCGTTGCTTCGAATTAAACCACATGCTCCGCTACTTGTGCGGGTCCCCGTCAATTCCTTTGAGTTTCACTCTTGCGAGCGTACTCCCCAGGCGGAGTGCTTAATGCGTTAGCTGCGGCACCGAGGGGGGTAACCCCCGACACCTAGCACTCATCGTTTACGGCGTGGACTACCAGGGTATCTAATCCTGTTCGCTCCCCACGCTTTCGTGCCTCAGCGTCAGTTACAGTCCAGAGAGCCGCCTTCGCAACTGGTATTCCTCCTAATATCTACGCATTTCACCGCTACACTAGGAATTCTACTCTCCTCTCCTGCACTCAAGCCCTGCAGTTTCAAAAGCTTACTACGGTTGAGCCGTAGCCTTTCACTTCTGACTTACAAGGCCGCCTACGCACCCTTTACGCCCAGTAATTCCGGATAACGCTTGCCCCCTACGTATTACCGCGGCTGCTGGCACGTAGTTAGCCGGGGCTTCCTCCTAAGGTACCGTCATTATCTTCCCTTAGGACAGAGCTTTACGACCCGAAGGCCTTCATCGCTCACGCGGCGTTGCTGCATCAGGGTTTCCCCCATTGTGCAATATTCCCCACTGCTGCCTCCCGTAGGAGTCTGGACCGTGTCTCAGTTCCAGTGTGGCCGATCACCCTCTCAGGTCGGCTACCCATCGTCGCCTTGGTAAGCTTTTACCTCACCAACTAGCTAATGGGACGCGGGTCCATCCTATACCGCTAACGCTTTGACATTTCTAAGATGCCTTAAAAATGTGTTATCTCGTATTAGCATATCTTTCGATATGTTATCCGTGTGTATAGGGCAGGTTACCCACGCGTTACTCACCCGTCCGCCGCTAAGATTAAAAAGCAAGCTTTTTAATCTCCGCTCGACTTGCATGTGTTAGGCACGCCGCCAGCGTTCATCCTGAGCCAGGATCAAACTCTTAAATAAAAGTTTGTCAGTACTCAGTAAACTGACTTTATGTGTTGTTTCCGAAAATCACTGTTGTGATTTATTTATAACCTACTGTTTAATTTTCAAAGTTCATATGTTGTGTTCATGTGTTTCTCGCTTGCCTCGTTGTCGAGGACAAGTAATAATATATCACCTTTAAAACATTTCGTCAACACTTTTCTAAAGTTTTTTTTCGATCTTTTTCACTATATATCTAAATATATTGAATTTCCCAAATCATATTAATAGCTTATTTATATTTTGATATATAGAAAATTGATTTAATGTTAATCTATTAATCCTCTAACTGCTCTTAACAGACTCCATTAATCAAAGATAGCTACAGGCTCAGTTCTTTCATTAATCTTATCTAGAGATTGAAAATTATATAATTTCCTTGTATATAAAAAAAAGAAGCCGTTTAAAACGACTTCTTCTATATATAATATTATATAAGCATACCAGCTATAGATGCTGTTAAAAATGCAGCTACAGTACCTCCAACTAAAGCTTTTATTCCTAACTGAGCTAGTTCTCCTCTTCTCTTAGGGGCAAGTCCTCCTATTCCACCTAATTGTACAGCTATAGATGAAAAGTTTGCAAACCCACAAAGAGCATACGTTAATATAGTAATAGTTCTAGGTTGAAGTGTCCCATTAGCTATATGCTCAGATAGATTAGCATAAGCAACAAATTCATTTATAACTGTTTTTTGTCCTAATAATGAACCTGCTGTAACTATATCTTGAGATGGAATACCCATTATATATGCAAGCGGAGCGCATGCATAACCTAATATCGTTTCTAAAGTTAATCCATGTATTCCTACAGCACTTCCTACCGCTTCAATACCTCCATTAACCATCGCTATTAAAGCAACAAATGCAAGTAACATACCTGCAACATTAAGTGCAAGCTGTAATCCTTCTGAAGCTCCTCTTGCTGCTGCATCTATAATATTAGCATCAACTTTTTCTACTTCAAATTCTACATTTCCTTTTGTAACCGGTTCCTCAGTTTCCGGAACTATGATTTTAGCTGCTACTAATGCTGCAGGCGCCGACATTACAGATGCTGCTATTAAGTGGCCAGCATCAACTCCCATTCCTACATACCCTGCCATAACTCCACCAGCAACTGTAGCCATTCCACCTATCATTATTGCATTTAACTCTGATCTTGTCATTTTTTCTATATATGGTTTTATAACTAATGGTGCTTCTGTTTGTCCTACAAATATGTTTGCTGCTGCTGATAAAGACTCAGCTCCTGATGTTCCCATTAATTTTGCCATAAACCCAGCTATATATTTAATTATAAACTGCATAACTCCTAAATGATACAATACTGACATAAGCGATGAAAAAAATATTATAGTTGGTAATACTTGAAATGCAAATATAAATCCAAAACTATTTATATCACTTACTAATCCCCCAAACAAGAACGAAGAACCTGCTTTTGTAAAGTCTAAAAGAACAGTTACAAATTCTGATAACTTTTCAAATACTGCTCTTCCTGCACCTGTTTTTAAAATCAAAAATGCAAATAACACCTGCATTCCTATACCCATTCCCACTAATTTAATATCTATCTTCTTCTTATTTTCAGATATTAAGTAGCATATTCCTAAAAGAACAAATATTCCTATAAGACTTATAAATCTTTCCATACGTTTTCCTCCTTTTTGCAAATAGCCGTTATATCTTTAATTTCACAAAAAAAATGATATCATATTTTGTCGACAAAATCAAACTTTAATTTAATTGAATATTTTAACAAGTGTTTTTATTTAAATTTTGTTTTACGATTTATTAAATTTTAATTTAAGTTTAAGTATACATATAAAAAAACTTATTATTACTTATATCTATAAATCCTTTATAATAGTAAAAAAAAAATAGAATTTATATGTGATCACACATATAAATTCTATTTTTTTTAGGTTATTGTAAAGAATTAAAATATTTTTGTATCCCAGCATATATAGACCATGCTATTTTTTCTTGATATTCATCACTTTTGAGAAGATCTTCTTCTTTTAAATTCGATAGAAATCCACATTCAATAAGTGCTGATGCAACTCCATTTTCCTTAAATAAATATAAATCAGCTCTCATCTTTGCCTCTCTATTATTATCTTTATCTATAACTCTTCTCATCTCTTCTTGTATGAAAGTTGCCAATTGTTTGCCATACTTATCATTTTTTGGATACAACACTTGTGCTCCATAATATTTAGAATTAGTAAAACTATTCAGATGTATGGATATAAAAACGTCTGCTTTAGACTCTTTTATTAATTGTTTTCTATTTCTAAGATTTTCATTATATCTTTGTCTTATGCTTTTCTTTCCATCTTCTATATATAAGCTTTCATCTTTTTCTCTAGTGAGTATAACCAATGCGCCACTCTCTTCTAGTAAAGATCTTACCTTTAATGCTATTTTCAAATTTATATCTTTTTCTAGACTATTTTTTCCTAATGCTCCAGGATCTATTCCACCGTGTCCAGCATCTACTATAATGACTTTATTTGTTACAGGCATATTTATAGTAGTTTTGCTTATATTGTAATTAGTTAAATATATTATACAGAGTATCATAGCAAATGCTATAGTCCATATTACATATTTCTTTTTTAACACAATAACCATATATAATCACCCTGTAAATATATATGAAAAAAGACTTTGGAATATTCCAAAGTCTTTGATGTATATATTATCTCTTTGAGAATTGTGGAGCTCTTCTCGCAGCTTTTAATCCGTATTTCTTTCTTTCCTTCATTCTTGGGTCTCTAGTTAAGTATCCAGCTGTCTTTAAAGTAGGTCTTAATTCTGCATCAGCCTTTAATAACGCTCTTGATATCCCGTGTCTTACAGCTCCTGCTTGTCCTGTAAATCCTCCACCTTCAACCTTTACTATAACATCATATTTTCCTTCAGTTTCAGTTATAACTAGTGGGTTCTTAACTTCTCTTCTTAAAGTCTCATAGTTAAAGTATTCTTCTAAACTTTTTCCATTAACAACTATATTTCCTTCACCAGCTACTAATCTTACTCTAGCTACTGAGTGCTTTCTTCTTCCTGTTCCATAATATTGAACGTTTGCCATATCTAACTCCTCCTTTCACCTAAATTAATTATATATCTAAGCTTTCTGGGTTTTGAGCTGCATGAGTATGCTCAGCGCCAGCAAATACTCTTAATCTTTTCATCATTTTGCTTCTTAATTTATTCTTACATAGCATACCGTTTACAGCATGGTTTATAACTTCTTCTGGCTTTTCAGCTAAAAGTCTTCTGTAAGGGATTTCTACTAATCCACCAACATGCCCTGTATGATATCTGTATTGTTTTTGATCTAATTTCTTTCCTGTTAACTTAACTTTAGCAGCATTAACAACTACAACGAAATCTCCACCGTCTACGTGTGGTGTAAATGTAGGCTTATGCTTACCTCTTAATAATATTGCAATTTCAGTAGATAAACGACCTAAAGTCTTTCCTTCAGCGTCTATTATATACCACTTTCTTTGAACTTCACTTGGCTTACCAATATATGATTTCATTATTTTCCCTCCTTACTATCCTTTTATGTGCGCAAATTAACCTTTATATAAAATCCGGGGCTAGTGGATTTATAAACACATTCCTTATACATTTTAATACAATGACCCAGGTGTGTCAAGCTAATAATATACTTTTTTCAAAAACAATCCTTTACTATCTGCTGTATGTCCAGCATTATCTCTATTCTTAGATTCTATAATATCTTTTAGACTTAAATTTATTCTTCCTCTACCTATATCTACCAGAGTTCCTGCTATTATTCTAACCATATTATACAAAAATCCATTTCCTTCTACCTCTAATATTATTAAATCTTCTTCTTTTTTCAAGCTTATATCGTATATGGTTCTAACAGTTGTTTTAACAGATGATCCCGTGCTCATGAATCCTTTAAAATCATGCTCTCCAATCAAATATTTAGACTCTTGTATCATTTTATCTATATCTAATTTATATTTCACTAAATAAGCAAAATCATTATAAATAGGTCTTTTATATTTAGAGTTTAGTATTACATACCTATATCGCTTCTTTTTAGCACTATATCTTGCATGAAAATCATAATCTACTTCTTTAGCATCTAATATACTTATATCATCTGGTAACTTAGAATTAATAGCTCCTGGTAGTTTATCAACAGGTATACGACTATTAGTATAGAAATTTGCTACTTGTCCTAAAGCATGAACTCCTGCATCTGTTCTTCCTGATGATGTTACATTTGCTTTTTCATTAGTTATCTTATATATAGCACTTTCTATACATTCTTGTATAGATGTTCTATCATTTTGTATTTGCCACCCACAATAATTTGTTCCTTTATATTCTATAGTAATCATTATATTACGCATAAATTATCACCTATATTACTCTAGTTATTGCTATTATAGTTATATAAATAAATACTATACTATAAGCTATATAATCTCTTTTATTCATTTTTATTTGATTCATCCTAGTTCTATTATCTCCACCTCTATAACATCTAGCTTCCATAGCCATAGCAAGTTCATCAGCTCTTCTGAATGCGCTTATAAATAGAGGTACCAATAACGGAACTAAGTTTTTTGCTCTACTTATGATATTTTTACTTTCAAAATCGGCCCCTCTTCCCATTTGGGCTTTCATTATCTTATCAGTTTCATCTAATAAAGTAGGAATAAACCTTAATGCAATTGTCATCATCATAGCAAGTTCATGTGCAGGTACTCCTATCTTTTTAAAAGGATTTAGAAGCTTTTCTATACCATCGGTTAATTCTATTGGAGATGTTGATAAAGTAAGTAATGATGTCCCTACAACTAACAATATAAGTCTTACAACCATAAAACTTCCTTGTTTTAAACCTTCATCTGATATACTCAGCGGTCCTATATTAAAAATCGTATTACCAGGTATCATAAATATGTTAATTGCGAAAGTAAATACAATTATAAACATTATTGGCTTTAGCCCTTTTAATATATAATTAACAGGTATTTTAGATAGTTTAAGTGTTGATATAATAAAAGCTAGTACTAAAACGTATGGATAAAACTGGTTTATTATAAAGAGAGAAGACATAAATATAAATGTAGATATTAATTTAACTCTTGGATCTAATTTGTGCACTACAGAATTTGTAGGATAATATTGACCTATTGTTATATCTTTTATCATTTCTTTTTACTCCTTATATATTTTAATATTTCCTCTTTTGCTTCTCCTAAAGTAATAATATCTTCTCTTATATCAAAACCTTTTTCTCTAAGTTTTATAGTAAGTTCTGATACTTGTGGTATTCCTAGACCTATTTCTTTCAATCTTTTCCCTTTTTTAAAAACTTCTCTAGGTGTAGACATCAAATCAACCTTACCTCTATACATAACTAATATTTTATCCGATATTTTAGCCATATCTTCCATACTATGTGAAGATATTATTATTGTAATATTATATTTTTCATGAAGATACTTTATTTGAGTTAAAATTTCATCTCTCCCTGATGGGTCAAGGCCTGCTGTTGGCTCATCTAGTATTAAAACATCAGGCTTCATGGCTATAACACCTGCTATTGCTACTCTTCTCTTTTGACCTCCAGATAAATCGAATGGAGATCTATCTTTGAATTCACTATAGTCAAGTCCAACAAGCTCCATAGCTTCTTTTACTCTATCATTTATTTCATCTTCGCTTAGTTTTAAATTAGCAGGACCAAAAGCTATATCTTTATATATAGTTTCTTCAAATAGTTGATACTCTGGATATTGAAAAACGACTCCAACCTTTTTTCTAATTTCTGTTAAGCTAATATTGGGACCCGTTATATCCACTCCATCAATTATTATATTCCCACTTGTTGGCTTTAATAGCCCATTTAAATGTTGAATCAAAGTTGACTTACCAGATCCTGTATGTCCTATCAAACCTATTATCTCACCTTTATTTATCTCGAAATTTACATTATCAAGTGCCTTACTTTCAAAAGGTGAATTTGGATTATATACGTATACTAAATCTTTAACTACTATCGACATAAATTCATCACCATCTCATCTACAGTTAATATATCTGATCTTATATCTATTCCTTCTTTTCTAAGTTCATATGTTAGTTCTGTCATAAAAGGAACATCCAATCCAAGTTCTTTCAATTTATCTACCTGTACAAAAACTTCTTTAGGCTTTCCTTGTAATACTATTTTTCCTTTTTCCATTACAACTATTCTATCTGCATCCACTGCTTCTTCCATAAAATGAGTTATATGTATTATTGTAATATTTTCTTCCTTATTAAGCCTCTTTATAGTATTCATAACTTCTCTTCTTCCAGATGGGTCAAGCATAGCCGTAGGTTCATCAAATATTATGCATTCAGGTTTCATAGCAATAATTCCTGCAATTGCTACTCTTTGTTTTTGACCTCCCGATAGTAAGTGAGGTGCTTTATCTTTAAACTCATGCATTCCTACGGATTTCAAAGATTCTGTAACTCTTTTTTTTATCTCATCCGGCTGTATTCCTAAGTTTTCTGGTCCGAAAGCTACATCTTCCTCCACCACTGTTGCTACTATTTGGTTATCTGGATTTTGAAATACCATACCAGCACTCTGCCTTATATCCCAAAGTTTATCATCATCTTTTGTATTCATGCCATTTATAAGTATATTCCCCTTTGTAGGCTTTAGTATAGCATTCAAATTTTTTGATAATGTTGATTTTCCAGAACCATTGTGTCCTATGATAACCACGAATTCTCCTCTTTTGATGTCTAAATTTAACTCATCGAGTGCCTTTGACTGAATGTTTTCTTGAGTATATTCAAAAGATATATTATCTATTTTTACTATATCATTCATGTTTTTACCTCTTTTCTATTATAAAGAAGTCTTTATTATATAAGTTTTTAAAGGTTGACTTCTTTGAAATTCATAACGTAAGTTATATTTATCTAAAATTATAAATGTTTATAACTTACTATTCATTATAAAGAGCCTTTATTATATAAGTCTTTAAAGGTTGACTTCTTTGAAATTCATAAGGTGTTTTAAAGGTTATTTTATTTTTACATGATTTAGATTCTATTATATAATCTAAATTCTATTATATAAAAATAAAATAACTTTTAAAAGTGTAAATATTACTTTATTTTTAAAATACTATAATTTTATTGCATATAAAAAAATAGGAATTAAGCTATTAGCCTAATTCCATCTTCTACTATACTAATTCTAGTATTGCTACTTCAGCTCCGTCACCTTTTCTAACACCAAGCTTTATAATTCTTGTATATCCACCATTTCTTTCTTGGTATTTAGGAGCTATTTCATCAAATAAGTTTGTGATTACAGTTTGATCTAAAACGTAAGCTGATACTTGACGTCTAGCATGTAAGTCTCCTCTTTTTGCTAGAGTTATCATTTTTTCAGCCATTCTGCGTGTTTCTTTTGCTCTTGTTACTGTAGTCTCTATTTTTTTGTTCTTTAATAGATCAGTAACTAAGTTTCTAAGCATCATGTTTCTGTGAGCAGTTACACGACCTAATTTACGGTACTTAGCCATGTCATTCCCTCCTTTTCTTAGTCTTCACTCGGCTTAAGTCCTAGTTCTAGTTCTTCAAGTTTTTGAATAACTTCTTCTAATGACTTTTTACCTAAGTTTCTAACTTTCATCATGTCTTCTTCGCTTTTGCTGCTTAATTCTTCAACAGTATTTATACCTGCTCTCTTTAAGCAATTATACGATCTAACAGAAAGATCAAGTTCTTCAATAGTCATCTCTAGAACTTTCTCTTTTTTATCTTCTTCTTTTTCCACCATTATTTCTACATTTCCAACATGCTCTGTAAGGTTGATGAATAAATTTAAGTGTTCTACTAATATCTTAGCACCAAGAGATATTCCCTCTTGAGGATTTATACTTCCGTTAGTCCAAACATCAAATATTAACTTATCGTAATCTGTTATTTGACCTACTCTTGTATTTTCAACTTTATAGCTTACCTTTTCAACTGGAGTATATATAGAGTCTACAGGAATCACACCAATAGGCATATTCTCAGTTTTATTGTTTTCAGCTGGAACATAACCTCTTCCTTTATCTATATTTATTTCCATATTGAATTTAGCATTTGTATCTAAAGTAGCTATGTGTAAATCCTTACTTAATATTTCTACATCAGGAGGACATATAATATCTTTACCAGTTATCATACCCTCGCCCTGAGCTTCTATTTTCAATGTTCTACTTCCTTCTCCATCTATCTCAGCAGATAATTCTTTTAAAGCAAGAATTATTTCTGTTACATCTTCTTTTACACCCGGAACGGTAGAGAACTCATGTAGTACTCCCTCTATTTTTATAGAAGTAACAGCAACTCCTGGAAGTGAAGAAAGTAGTATTCTTCTTAATGCATTTCCTACGGTAATTCCGTATCCTCTTTCTAAAGGCTCTACGATAAATTTACCATATCTATTATCTTCGCTTATTTCGCAAATTTCTATTCTAGGCTTTTCTATTTCAATCATTAATAAAACCCTCCTTAATTTTTATTAATCCACTGAGGGCAAACATTTCTACGATATAACTCAATTTATTACTTAGAGTAAAGCTCTACTATTAAGTGCTCTGCTATTTCTAAATCTATATCTTCTCTTGTAGGTAAAGCAGTTATCTTAGCTTCCATCTTTTCTATGCTTGCATCCATCCACTTAGGAGCAACTCTTGTAGAATTTTCAACAAGTGATTTAAATTTAGCTGAAGATTTTGAACCTTCTTTAACAGCTATAACATCGCCAACTTCCATTATCATAGAAGGTACATTAGCTTTATGTCCATTTAATGAAAAATGTCCATGTCTTACTAATTGTCTAGCTTCTTTTCTTGAAGAAGCAAGACCCATTCTATAAACAGTATTGTCAAGTCTTCTCTCTAATAAGCTAAGTAAGTTTTCACCTGATATTCCTTGCATTTTTTCAGCTTTTTCATATAGGTTTCTGAATTGAGTTTCTAAAACTCCATATATTCTCTTAACTTTTTGCTTTTCTCTTAATTGTAATCCATAGTTAGAAACTTTTTTTCTTCCTTGTCCATGTTGACCTGGAGCATAGTTTCTTTTATTTATAGCACATTTATCTGTATAACATCTATCGCCTTTAAGGAATAACTTCATTCCTTCTCTACGGCATAGTCTACATACTGCACCTGTATATCTTGCCATTTATTACACCTCCTACTGTATTACACTCTTCTTCTCTTTGGCGGTCTACAACCATTATGTGGTATTGGAGTAACGTCTTTTATCATAGTAACGTCAAGTCCTGCAGCTTGTAAAGATCTTATAGCTGCTTCACGTCCTGGTCCTGGTCCTTTTACAAATACCTCTACTGTCTTTAATCCATGCTCCATAGCTCCTTTAGAAGCAGTTTCTGCAGCCATTTGTGCTGCGAATGGAGTAGCTTTTCTAGATCCTTTGAAGCCTAACTGACCTGCACTAGCCCATGAAATTGCATTTCCATGAACATCAGTTAATGTGATTATAGTATTATTAAAAGTTGACTGAATATGAGCATGACCACGTTCTATATTTTTACGCTCTTTTCTTCTAACACGTGTAACTTTCTTTTTAGGTTTAGCCATTTTTTTCCCTCCTTACTTACGATCTATTTTTTCTTCTTACGAGATACAGTCTTTCTCGGTCCTTTTCTAGTTCTAGCATTTGTCTTAGTCTTTTGACCTCTTAACGGAAGTCCTCTCATATGACGAATACCTCTATAACATCTGATATCTCTAAGTCTCTTTATGTTTAATGCTATCTCTCTTCTTAAATCTCCTTCAACAAGGTGATCAGCATCTATTAATTTTCTTAATGTATTTACTTCTTCTTCAGTTAAATCTTTTATTCTTGTATTAACATCTATGCCAGCTTTTTCAAGTATTTGGTTAGAAGTTTTTTTACCTATACCATATATATAAGTTAAGCCTATTTCTGCTCTTTTGTCTCTTGGTAAGTCTACCCCAGCAATTCTTGCCATATTCTTGCACCTCCTATAACCTATATTGCTAATTCAATATTTTCTAATTTTAAATAAAACACGAAGGCCTAGTTTATTCTTAGAATTTAAGTCTATTAATTATCACAATTTAATATTATAATATATCTAATATTAAATTACTAGCCCTTATTAACCTTGTTTTTGTTTATGCTTAGGATTTTCACAGATAACCATTACTCTTCCTTTTCTTTTTATAATTTTACATTTTTCACACATTGGTTTTACAGACGGTCTAACTTTCACACTTATCCCTCCTTAGACTAAAATACTAGTCTACTTCTTTCTCCAAGTAATTCTTCCTCTAGTTAAATCATAAGGCGACATATCTACAGTTACTTTATCACCTTCAAGTATTCTTATAAAATTCATTCTAAGCTTACCTGATATATGGCATAATATTTCATGTCCATTTTCTAATTTAACTTTAAACATTGCGTTGGGTAAAGTTTCTGTAACTACACCCTCTAACTCAATTACATCTTTTTTGGCCATTAAGTAACCAAACCTCCAATCACTTAGATTAAAGCTTCGACTTTAACCTATCCAGCTCATATCTTAAAAACGCATCATTAATATATTCTTTGTTTAAAATTTTATTTCCAATATCTTCGGATGCATATTTATATTTTGTCAAGTGCTTTACTTTTTTTAATTTTGCTTTATCAAGTTTTCTATAATCTCCATCGGCGATCAAGACATACTCTTTATTTACTATTTTTATAATAAAAAACAATCTACCTTTATCTCTACCTGATTTAGATATTACAACTTGACCAACATTTAAATCATTTAATAGCACTAATTTCACCTCTTCTAGCCGGATTAAAGCTTTGTTAAAATTAAAGGCTCATCTTTAGTGATGGCTATACTATGCTCATAATGTGCAGATTTTTTACCATCTATTGTTACAGCTGTCCATCCATCACTTAATATTTTCACATGATATGATCCGGCATTTACCATAGGTTCTATAGCTAATACCATTCCCTCTTGAAGCCTAATTCCTTTTCCCGCAGGTCCGTAATTTGGTATTTGAGGGTCTTCATGCATTTTTGAACCTATTCCGTGTCCTACAAAGTCTCTAACTATAGAAAACTTATTTTTTTCTACATAAGTTTGAATTGCATGTGATATGTCTGAAAGTCTATATCCAATCTTTGCAAATTTAATTCCTTCATAAAAGCTCTGTCTAGTTACATCTATAAGTCTTCTATCTTCGTCAGATATTTCACCTACAGCATGAGTTTTAGCAGCATCTCCATGATAGCCTTTGTAAAAAGCTCCAATGTCTATACTTATTATATCTTTATCTTTTAATATAGTCGAAGAAGATGGTATTCCGTGTACTACTTCTTCATTAATAGATGCACATATAGATCCTGTATATCCATGATACCCTTTAAATGAAGGCTCTGCTTTATATTTTCTTATATTTTTTTCTGCTATTTCGTCTAATTCCATAGTTGTTATACCAGGTTTTATAGATTGTTTTAGTATTTCATGAGTTTCAGCTACAATTTTTCCAGCATCTCTCATTAATTCTATTTCTTTAGCAGATTTTATTATAATCATTAGTTTTCACACCCTAATGCTGAAGATATATCTTCAAAAACTTTATCTATAGATTGTTGACCATCAATAGTATTAATTATACCTTGATTAGTGTAATAATCTATTAAAGGCTCAGTTTGATCTAAGTAAACCTGAATTCTTTTAGATACAGTTTCTTCATTATCATCTGCTCTTTGGTATAAATCACCTTGACAAATATCACATTTTCCATCAACTTTTGATGGGTTATATTTTATATGGAAAGTAGCTCCGCAATTTTTACAAATACGTCTACCTACAGCTCTATCTACTAATACAGTTTTGTCTACCTGTATATTTATAACCTTATCTAAATTCATATTAGATTCAGTTAATACTTTATCTAATGCTTGTGCTTGAACTACAGTTCTTGGAAAACCATCTAGTAAAAATCCACTTTTACAATCATCTTCTAAAAGTCTATCTTTAACTATTTCTACAACTAATTCATCTGGAACTAAAAGTCCTTTATCCATATATTCCTTGGCCTTTAAGCCCAGTTCTGTTCCCTCTTTTATATTTTTTCTAAAAATATCTCCAGTTGATATATGAGGTACATTATATTTTTTTACGATCCCTGAAGCTTGAGTTCCTTTACCTGCTCCCGGAGGTCCAAGTAGTATAAGTTTCATTTCAATCATCTCCGATACTAAATTTAGGACAGGGGATTTTTTTACCCCCAATTCCTATTTTAAGAAACCTTGATAATGTCTCATCAACATTTGGGCTTCTATTTGTTTCATCGTTTCAAGTGCAACTCCTACTACTATTAATAAAGAAGTTCCACCGAATCTAAACGGGATACTACCTAATTGCAGTATCAAAGTTGGAAGTACTGCTATCACAGCTAAAAATACAGATCCTGCTAATGTAAGTCTTGTAAGCACTTTGTTTAGATACTCCTCTGTAGGCTTTCCAGGTCTTATACCAGGAATAAAGCCACCATAGTTTTTCATATTATTAGCAATTTCTTCTACATTAAATGTAACCGCTGTATAAAAATAAGTAAAGAAGATTATCAATAATGCTTCTAAACCTATATATATCCAAACTCCTGGAGTTCCGTTTGGCGATAACCATTTAGTCACAAACGCCTGAAAATCTCCCTTTAAGAATAATGATAGTGTTTGAGGAAATGCTAAAAGTGAAACTGCAAATATAACTGGAATAACACCTGCTTGATTCACTTTCATTGGTATATGTGTGCTTTGTCCACCATACATTTTTCTTCCTACTACTCTTTTAGCATACTGTACAGGTATCTTTCTTGATCCTTGTTGTATAGCTATTACTCCTACTATTATAGCTATAGCTACAGCTGCAAATATGATCAGTTGTATAATATTTATCTGGTTTTCTGTGAATAATTTATACGTCTGAATAAAGGAACCTGGAACTCTTGATATAATACCTATGAATATTATAAGAGATATTCCATTGCCTATACCTTTTTCAGTAATCTTTTCGCCTAACCACATCAAGAACGATGTTCCTGCAGTTAAAGTAAGTATTACTGTTGTTATAGAAAATATATCTTTAGATATTAATGCTCCTCTAAACAAACCTACACTTATTCCTGTAGCTTGAATTAACGCTAAAATAATGGTTCCATATCTTGTGTATTGAACCATCTTTTTTCTTCCTTCTTCTCCTGATTTACTCAGTTCTTCAAGACTTGGTATAGCTATAGTTAATAACTGCACTATTATTGATGCTGTTATATAAGGAGTTATACTTAAAGCAAATATAGTAAATTGTCTAAAAGCTCCTCCTGCTACTAAATCATAGAAGGAAAGAAGACCCGCTTGGTCAACCACCTTCTTAATATAGTCTATATCTACGCCAGGTACAGGTATTGAAGATCCGATTCTAAATACAATAACCATCATTAAAGTATATAGAATTCTTTTTCTTAAATCAGGAATTTTCCAAGCATTTTTCAAGGTAGATAGCACTTTAGATCACCTCTACCTTTCCTCCAGCTGCTTCTATTTTTTCAATAGCTGATTTAGTGAATTTATTAGCTTTAACAGTTAAGTTTACCTCTAATTTACCTTCACCTAATATCTTAACTCCGTCTTTTTCAATCTTTCTGATTATTCCTTTTTCTTTAAGGATTTCAGGAGTTATTTCTGTACCGTTCTCGAATGCATTTAATCTTTCTACATTTACTAGTGAGTAAGCTTTTTTGAATATATTAGTGAAACCTCTCTTTGGAAGTCTTCTATATATAGGCATTTGCCCTCCTTCAAATCCTGGTCTTACTCCTCCACCTGAACGAGAGTTTTGTCCTTTTTGTCCACGTCCAGAAGTTTTACCTTGACCAGTTGCAGTTCCTCTTCCTAGTCTTTTTCTGTTTTTAACAGCGCCTTCAGCAGGTCTTAACTCATGTAATTTCATGATTACACCTCCTTCTTTCTATGTTATATATTACTGAACTTCTACTAAATGTTCTACTACTTTAATCATTCCTCTTGTTTGAGGATTATCTGGCTGCTCAACTACTTGATGTCTTTTCTTAAGACCAAGAGCCTCAACTGTTTTTCTTTGCTTTGGATTAGTTCCTATTAATCCTTTTACTAACTTTATTTTTAAATTAGCCATTTAAATACCTCCTTATCCTAGAAGGTCTTCAACTTTTTTACCTCTAAGTTTTGCTATATCTTCAGCAGTTCTTAGAGACTTAAGTCCTTCTATAGTAGCATTTACCATATTTCTAGCATTGTTAGATCCTAAAGACTTAGCTCTAACATCTTTTAATCCTGCAAGCTCAAGAACCGCACGAACAGGTCCTCCAGCGATAACTCCTGTACCTTCTTGTGCTGGCATTATTAATATGTTACCTGCACCGAATTGTCCTTTTACTTGGTGAGGAATTGTAGTTCCAACCATAGGTACATGAATTAAGTTTTTCTTAGCATCATCTATTGCTTTTTTAATAGCATCAGGTACTTCCATAGCTTTACCAGTACCTAATCCTACATATCCGTTTTCATCTCCAACTATTACTAAAGCAGCAAATCTGAAGTTTCTACCACCCTTAACAACTTTAGTAACACGTCTTATTTGAACAACTTTTTCTTTTACGTCAAGTTGTCTTGCGTCTATAGGTTTACGAAGCATGTATTTCCCTCCTTTTATTAAAACTCAAGGCCGCCTTCTCTAGCTCCCTCTGCTAATTCTTTTACTCTACCATGATAGATGTATCCACCACGATCAAATACAACTTCTTTTATTCCTTTATCTAATGCTTTTTTAGCTAATAGTTTTCCTACAAGTTTAGCAGCTTCTTTGTTTCCTGTGTTTTTAACAGCACTTTTAACCTCTGCTTCAAGAGAAGAAGCTGCAATTAAAGTACATGCATTAACATCATCTATTATTTGAGCATAGATATTAGAATTACTTCTAAATATATTTACTCTTGGTCTTTCAGAGCTTCCATGAATTTTCTTACGAACTCTTTTGTGTCTTTGAAGTCTGTTCTCATTTTTATTTACTTTTTTGAACACTCATATTCACTCCTTTCTATTATAGATTTTTTTTACTTGCCTGTTTTTCCTTCTTTACGTCTTATAACTTCTCCAGCGTACTTAACCCCTTTGCCTTTGTATGGCTCAGGCTTTCTCCAAGCTCTTATCTTAGCAGCGTAGTTACCTACTAATTGCTTATCTATACCTTTAACTACTACCTCAGTTTGGTTAGGTGTCTCAGTTACTACACCTTCTGGATCTTCCATTTCTACTGGATGTGAAAATCCTAAACTCATAACTAATTTTTTGCCTTGCTTTTGAGCTCTGTATCCTACACCAACTAACTCTAATTTCTTTTCGTATCCTTTAGTTACACCTTCAACCATATTAGCTATAAGTGTTCTAGTTAATCCGTGTAAAGATCTATGTCTCTTATTGTTTGTAGGTCTTTCAACTACTATAGAGTTACCTTCTTTAGTTATTTTTAAGTCTTCTACAAACTGCTTTTTAAGTTCTCCTTTAGGGCCTTTAACTGTTATAATGTTACCTTCTCCTATTATAACGTCTACGCCTTCTGTTATCTCAATTGGCTTAATACCTATTCTTGACATATCTACACCTCCTTGCAGCGTTCTTTATATTACCAAACGTAGCAAATTACTTCTCCGCCAACGCCTTCTTTTCTTGATTGTTTATCTGTTATTATACCTTTTGAAGTAGATATTATTGAAATTCCAAGACCATTTAAAACCTTTGGTATTTCATGCTTAGCAGCATAAACTCTCATTCCTGGCTTTGAAATTCTCTTTATTCCAGTTATAACTCTCTCGTTATTCATTCCGTACTTTAATTGAACTCTGATTATTCCTTGCTTTCCATCTTCTATAACATCATAGCCTTTTATGAATCCTTCTTCTAACAGAATTCTAGCTATTTCTTTTTTAATATTTGAAGCAGGTATGTCAACAGTTTCATGTTTAACTGTGTTAGCATTTCTTATACGTGTTAGCATATCCGCTATTGGATCTGTCATTGTCATAGTTCTGACCTCCTTTCATATATTACCAGCTTGCTTTTCTAACTCCAGGTATTTCGCCTTTATAAGCTAGTTCTCTAAAGCATATACGACATATGCCGAATTTTCTTAAAACAGCATGTGGTCTACCACATATGCTACATCTAGTATATTCTCTTGTTTTATACTTTTGTTTTCTCTGTTGTTTCACAACCATAGCTTTTCTAGCCACTGGAATCCCTCCTTTGATTACTTAGAATATGGCATTCCTAATAATTTTAATAATTCACGTGCTTGCTCATCATTCTTAGCACTAGTAACAAATATTATATCCATTCCTCTTACTTTATCAACTTTATCGTACTCTATTTCTGGATAAATTAATTGCTCTTTAATTCCAAGCGCATAGTTTCCTCTTCCATCAAATGAATTAGGGTTAACTCCTCTGAAGTCTCTAACTCTTGGTAAAGAAATGTTAACTAATTTATCAACAAAGTGATACATTTTGTCTCCTCTTAATGTTACTTTAGCACCAACAGGCATTCCTTCTCTTAATTTGAAGTTTGCAACTGATTTCTTTGCTTTAGTAGTAACAGGCTTTTGTCCAGTTATCATTTCTAATTCTGCAACTGCTGCTTCCAATTCTTTTGGATTTTCCTTTGCATTACCAATACCCATGTTTATTATAACTTTTTCAAGTTTAGGTATCTCCATAACATTTTCATATGTGAATTTCTCCATTAATGCTGGAGCAACTTCCTTCGTGTACTTTTCTTTTAATCTTGAAGCCACTTTAGGTACCTCCTTTCAAGATATTATATTTCTTCTCCGCTCTTTCTAGAAACTCTTACTTTTGTTCCATCTTCTAATGTTTTGAATCCTACTCTTACACCTTTACCTTCTTTAGCATCAAATAACATAACATTTGAAACATGTATAGGTGCTTCTTGATGTACAATTCCACCTTGTTGCACTTTAGCGTTAGGCTTTTGATGTTTTGTAGCCATGTTTACGCCTTCAACTAGTACTTTTTCTGCCTTAGGAAAAACTTTTAGGACTTTACCTTTTTTGCCTTTATCTTTTCCCGTTATAACAACAACAGTATCATCTTTTTTTACGCGCATCATTCTCTATTGCACCTCCTTAATTATAGTACCTCTGGAGCAAGAGAAACTATCTTCATGAAATCTTTATCTCTTAACTCTCTTGCAACAGGCCCGAAGATACGAGTTCCCATAGGAGTTTTATCGTCTTTTATTATAACAGCAGCATTTTCATCAAATGTTATATAACTACCGTCTTTACGTCTTAGACCTTGCTTAGTTCTTACTACTACAGCTTTTACTACTTTACCTTTTTTAACAACTCCACCAGGTGTTGCACTTTTAACAGTAGCAACTATTACATCTCCAACGTTTGCATATTTTCTTCCACTTCCGCCTAAAACACGTATACATAATAGTTCTTTAGCACCTGAATTATCAGCAACTTTCAAACGTGTCTCCTGTTGTATCATTCATAATCCCTCCTTTTCGCCTGTATTATTTAGCTTGCTCTATAACTTCAACTAATCTGAATCTCTTATCCTTTGATAAAGGTCTAGTTTCCATTATTTTCACTCTATCGCCAATTTTACATACATTTTGCTCATCATGAGCCTTAAATTTCTTAGTTCTCTTTACGGCTTTTCCGTATAATGGATGACGAACGAACTCTTCTACAGCAACAACTATAGTTTTGTCCATTTTATCACTTACAACACGGCCTATTCTAACTTTTCTTCTTCCTCTTTCCATATTGAGAGCCTCCCTTCTTTTAAGCTACTAAGCTCTAGATTCTTCTAGTTCTCTTTCTCTAAGGATGGTCTTTACTCTAGCTATATCTTTTTTAACGAACTTAACTCTAGATGTATTTTCAAGTTGTCCTGTAGCTAATTGGAATCTTAAGCTAAATAATTCACTTTTAAATTCATTTATCTTTTGATTTAACTCTGAGCTAGTCATTTCTTTTAACTCTTTAGCTTTCATCCGCTTCACCACCCTTTACTTCAGTTTCTTCACGTAATACAAATTTACATTTAACAGGAAGCTTATGCATTGCAAGTCTCATAGCTTCTCTAGCTTTTTCTTCTGGAACTCCTGCAAGTTCAAACATTACTCTACCAGGTTTAACTACAGCTACCCAATATTCTGGTGATCCTTTTCCGGCTCCCATACGAGTTTCTGCTGGCTTTCTTGTTACTGGTTTATGAGGGAATATCTTTATCCAAACTTTTCCCCCTCTTTTTATATATCTTGTCATTGCTATTCTGGCAGCTTCTATTTGATTAGAAGTTATCCATGCTGGTTCTAATGCTACTAATCCGAACTCTCCATAAGTAACTTTGTTACCTTTATGAGCTTGACCAGACATTTTACCTCTGTGAACTCTACGACGCTTTACTCTTTTAGGCATTAACATGAGTATTTCCTCCTTCCTTAATATCTACTTATTAAGCCTCTTTCTTTGGAGATCTTTGAGATCTATTGTTTCTATTATCTCTTCTATTATCTCTTCTTTTTCTGTCTTTTTTCTCTTCTATCACTCTTGGTGCGAAACCATTCTTTGATGGAAGAACTTCTCCGTTACAAACCCAAACTTTGATTCCTATTTTACCATAAGTTGTGTTTGATTCAGCGAATCCATAAGCTATATCAGCTCTTAAAGTTTGAAGTGGTACATTTCCTTCACTGTATCCTTCAGTTCTAGCCATTTCAGCTCCACCAAGTCTACCTGATGCAGAAACTTTTATACCTTTAACTCCTGCTCTCATAGCTCTTTGTATAGCTTGCTTCATAGCTCTTCTGAAAGATACTCTTCTTTCGATAGCTAAAGCTATATTTTCTGCTATTAATTGAGCTTCTTTTTCTGGATTTCTAACTTCGATAATGTTTATATAAACATTTTTCTTAGTCATTTTTTCTAATTCAGCTTTTAAAGCTTCTATTCCAGATCCACCTCTACCTATAACCATTCCTGGCTTAGCAACAGATAGGTGTAATCTAAGTTTATTAGCAGCTCTTTCGATTTCTATTCTAGAAACTCCAGCTGTGTTTAATTTATTTTTTAGGAATTTACGTATAGTATGATCTTCTAATATAAAAGCACCGAACTCTTTTTTATCAGCGAACCATCTAGAATCCCAATCCTTTATCACTCCGACTCTAAAGCCGTGTGGGTTAACCTTTTGACCCATTGATTTCCCTCCTTCTATAGATAAATTTATCTTTCTTTTAATACTACCTCTATATGACTTGTTCTTTTTCTAATAGTTGTAGCTCTTCCCATAGCTCTTGGCATGAATCTCTTCATTGTAGGGCCTTGGTTTGCAAATACTTCCGCAACATATAATTTATCTACGTCCATATTGTAATTGTTTTCAGCGTTAGCCATTGCAGATTTTATAACCTTAGCTATTACTGGTGCAGCAACTTTTGGTGTATACTTTAATATTGCTAAAGCTTCGTTTACATTCTTCCCTCTAACAATACCAGCTACTTGACCTGCTTTTCTTGGTGCTATACGTATATATTTAGCAGTTGCTCTAGCTTCCACAGCGATTACCTCCTTCCATTATAAATGGACTATTTTCTCTTAGAAGACTTTTCGTCGTCTTTGTGTCCTTTAAAAGTTCTTGTAGGAGCAAATTCTCCTAATTTATGTCCAACCATATCTTCTGTTACATAAACTGGTACGTGCTTTCTACCATCATGCACAGCTATAGTATGTTCTACCATTTGAGGAAATATAGTTGATGCTCTTGACCAAGTCTTGATAACTTTCTTTTCATTTGCAGCATTCATAGCTTCTATCTTCTTAAGAAGACGTGGGTGAACAAAAGGTCCTTTTTTAGTTGATCTTCCCATTTGCTTTCCTCCTTCCCATATTACTTATTAGTGTTTATTATTTCTTTCTTCTTGATACTATTAATTTATCAGAAGCTTTGTTTTTCTTACGAGTTTTGTATCCAAGAGCTGGTTTACCCCAAGGTGTAACCGGTGATGGTCTACCTATTGGTGCTCTACCTTCTCCTCCTCCGTGTGGATGGTCGCAAGGGTTCATTACAGATCCTCTTACTGTTGGTCTAATACCCATATGTCTCTTTCTTCCTGCTTTACCTACAGTTACGTTGAAGTGTTCTAAGTTTCCAACTTGTCCTATTGTAGCTCTACAGTTGATGTTAACATATCTCATTTCTCCAGATGGTAATCTTAAAAGAGCATGCTTTCCTTCTTTAGCCATTAACTGAGCTGAAGCTCCAGCAGATCTTACTATTTGTCCACCTTTTCCAGCTTTCAATTCAATGTTGTGTACTAAAGTACCAACTGGGATATCTTTTAATTCTAAAGCATTTCCCACTTTGATATCTGCATTTTCACCTGACATTAAAGTATCTCCAACCTTAATTCCATTAGGTGCTAATATATATGTTTTTTCTCCATCAGCATAAGCTAATAATGCTATGTTAGCAGTTCTATTTGGATCGTATTCAACTGCAGTAACTTTTGCAGGAACACCATCTTTATTTCTCTTGAAATCTATTATTCTATACTTTTTCTTAGCTCCGCCACCTTTATGACGAACAGTTATTTTACCATGAGCATTTCTTCCTGAATGTTTCTTTAAAGAAACTAGTAATGATTTTTCCGGTTCATGTTTAGTTATTTCATCAGAAACTAAAACCGTCATTTGTCTTAATCCAGGAGAAGTTGGTTTAAACTTTTTAATAGCCATCTTATTTCCCTCCTTCTTGCTTGATCACTACACGCCTTCGAAGAACTCTATTTCTTTGCTATCAGCTGTTAAAGTGATAACAGCCTTCTTGAAGCTTGCAGTTCTTCCTACATGTTTTCCCATTCTTTTTTCTTTTCCGCTATAGTTTAAAGTGTTTACTTTATCGACTGAAACACCAAATACAGTTTCAACAGCCTTCTTTATTTCAGTTTTGTTAGCTCTTTTAGAAACTACAAAAGTGTATTTTTTAGAAGCCATATCCGCCATACTTTGTTCACTTATAACAGGTTTTACAATTATATCATGTGGATTAGTCATTATGCGTACACCTCCTCCACTTTCTCAACAGCATCTTTAGTTATAATAAATGCATCATGCTTTAATATATCATATACATTCATAGTGTTAACTTGAGCAGTTGTAACTCCTTCTATGTTTGAAGCTGACTTTATTACATTTTTATTGTTTTCTCCTAAAACTATTAAAGCTTTCTTTTCTACTTTTAAGTTGTTAAGTATTTTAGCGAATTCTTTAGTTTTTGGAGCTTCCATGTTTAATGCATCTAAAACTATTACTTCTTTGTTTTGAACTTTAGATGATAAAGCACACTTCATAGCTAATCTTCTTACCTTCTTAGGTAAAGTGTATCTATAATCTCTAGGCTTTGGTGCGAATACAATTCCTCCACCTACCCATTGAGGTGATCTTGTACTACCTTGTCTTGCTCTACCAGTTCCTTTTTGTCTCCAAGGTTTTCTTCCCCCACCTCTTACTTCAGATCTAGTCTTAGCAGATTGAGTACCTTGTCTTTTATTAGCTAATTGATTCTTTACTACTTCATATAAAACGTGTTCATTAACTTCAGCACCGAATACGTTATCTGATAGTACTAATTCATCAACCTTTTCACCGTTAATGTTTAATATATCTATTTTTGGCATTTTGCTTCCTCCTTTCTTACAAGATTAAATTACTTGCTTGACTTTACTGCTTTTTTTATAGTAACTAACGAACGCTTAGCTCCAGGTATAGCACCTTTAACTAATATTAAGTTCTTTTCAGCATCTACTCTTACAACTTCTAGGTTTTGGATAGTAACTTTGTCTACTCCCATGTGTCCAGCTAGTTTTTTACCTTTGAACACTCTACCAGGTGTAGCACAAGCTCCCATTGAACCTGGTCTTCTGTGGTATCTAGAACCGTGAGTTTCAGGTCCTCTACTTTGACCATGTCTCTTTATAACACCTTGGAATCCTTTACCTTTACTTATTCCAGTAACATCTACTTTTTCTCCTGCTGCAAATATATCAGTAGCTATTTCTTGTCCTACTGTATACTCACTTGAGTTCTCTACTCTAAATTCTTTTAAATGCTTTCTGAATGATACTCCAGCTTTTTCAAATTGTCCTTTTTGAGGCTTGTTTAAAGATTTCTCTTTAGCATCTCCAAAACCTACTTGAATCGCATTGTATCCATCATTTTCTACATTTTTAATTTGAGTAACTACCATTGGTCCTGCTTCAATAACAGTAACAGGAATAACATTACCTTCTTCAGTAAATATTTGAGTCATTCCAATCTTTTTACCTAATAATCCATTCATGTTTGACACCTCCTATAATCTTACAGCGGATTACGAATTCGTAATCATTCTAAGATAAGGTATATCTATATCCATATCTTAGTATCAAATTTATTATAATTTGATTTCAATATCAACACCTGCTGGTAAATCTAACTTCATTAAAGAATCTACAGTTTTTGGTGTTGGGCTTGTTATATCTACAAGTCTCTTATGAGTTCTCATTTCGAACTGTTCTCTAGAATCCTTGTACTTATGAACTGCTCTTAATATAGTTATTATTTGCTTTTCAGTAGGTAGCGGTACTGGTCCTGAAACCTTAGCTCCTGTCTTCTTAGCAGTCTCAACTATCTTTTCTGCTGATAAATCTAATATCTTGTGATCATATGATTTTAATCTGATTCTTATTTTTTCGTTCTTAGCCATTTTATTTTCCCTCCTTTATCGCACGTTTAATTTTCACGTACGACTTGATCCGTTTACACTGTTCCGGGTGTGTTGTCTTTTTAAAAAACACAGCATAGGATCAGGTCGCCCGATTCTGAGATACAGACATACTCTGTAAAAATTACCTGGTGGTCAGCAACCTTTTACATCATCGCATTTCTCAAACACACTACTACATTTTATATCAAAAACACATTTTTTTCAAGAGTTTTTTTTAAAAAACATGTTTTTTATTTGTTTAAATTGCGTCTATATAGATAATCCGTTTTCAACATTATTTATTTTATAATAAACATATAGAATTGTAAAGTTTTTTTTTCGTAAAAAATTCGTCTAGTCGCTACGCACTGACTCATATCGCCAACGATCCTTACGGCCTCCGTTGCTCAAAAATAGTTGCAAGTTTAATTCTTTATCAATGCTATCCATAATTTGAAAATCATATAGTCCCTTAAGCATAAAAAAAGAGAAGGCATACACCTTCTCTATATTTTTAATTATTCTATTATAGAAGCAACTACTCCTGCTCCTACTGTTCTTCCACCCTCACGGATAGCGAATCTTAATCCCTCTTCCATTGCTATTGGAGCGATTAATTCAACTTCCATTGTGATGTTATCTCCAGGCATTACCATTTCTACTCCTTCTGGTAACTTTATTGATCCTGTAACATCTGTTGTTCTAAAGTAGAATTGAGGTCTATATCCATCGAAGAATGGAGTATGTCTTCCTCCCTCTTCTTTCTTTAATACGTATACCTCTGCCATTACTTTTGTATGAGGCTTTATTGATCCTGGCTTAGCTAATACTTGTCCTCTTTGGATTTCATCTCTTTGAACACCTCTTAATAATGCTCCGATGTTATCTCCAGCTTGTGCTTGATCTAGAAGCTTTCTGAACATTTCTACTCCTGTACAAACGATCTTTCTTGCTTCTTCTGCAAGTCCTACTATTTCTATTTCATCTTGAACCTTTAAGATTCCTCTTTCAACTCTACCAGTTGCAACTGTTCCTCTTCCTGTGATTGAGAATACGTCCTCTACAGGCATTAAGAAAGTCTTATCTATATCTCTTTCTGGCTCAGGGATATATGCATCTATTTCTTCGAATAATTGTACTATTCTATCTCCCCACTCACTTGATGGATCTTCTAATGCTTTAAGAGCTGATCCTTGTACTATTGGAGTGTCATCTCCTGGGAATTCGTACTCATTTAATAAGTCTCTTACTTCCATTTCAACAAGTTCTAATAACTCTTCGTCATCTACCATATCACATTTGTTTAAGAATACTACTATGTATGGTACACCAACTTGTCTTGATAATAATATATGCTCTCTTGTTTGAGGCATTGGACCATCTGCTGCAGAACAAACTAATATTGCTCCGTCCATTTGAGCTGCTCCTGTGATCATGTTCTTAACGTAGTCAGCATGTCCTGGGCAGTCAACGTGTGCGTAGTGTCTGTTTGGAGTCTCATATTCAACGTGTGCTGTTGAAATTGTGATTCCTCTTTCTCTTTCTTCTGGAGCTTTATCTATGTTTGCAAAGTCTACTGCTTCTCCTAATTCGTATCTTGCATATAATGTTTTTGTTATAGCTGCTGTTAATGTTGTTTTACCGTGGTCAACGTGTCCTATTGTTCCGATGTTAACATGTGGCTTATTTCTTTCAAATTTAGCTTTTGCCATTTTTTATTCCTCCTTATATTAAGGCAGGGATGTTTGCATCCCTACCATTTATTTATATTATTTTCCTTCTGCTACTTTTTTAGCAACAGATGCTGGAACTTGCTCGTAGTGATCGAATATCATTGTATATGTCGCACGACCTTGAGACATAGATCTTAAAGTCGTTGAATATCCAAACATCTCTGAAAGTGGAACATATGCATTTATTACTTGAGCACCTGATCTAGCTTCCATTCCTTCTATTCTACCACGTCTAGAGTTTAAGTCACCCATTACATCTCCCATGTAATCTTCTGGAGTTACAACTTCTACTTTGAAGTATGGCTCAAGAAGAACTGAGTTTGATTTTCTCATAGCTTCTTTGAATGCCATAGAAGCAGCAACCTTGAAGGCCATCTCAGATGAATCGACATCATGGTAAGAACCATCATATAATTCAACTTCAACGTCAACAACAGGATATCCTGCAACTACTCCGGCTTCCATAGCGCCTTGGATACCAGCATCAACTGGTCCAATATATTCTTTAGGGATCGCTCCCCCTACTACCTTATTAGTAAACTTATAACCTTCGCCTGGCTCAGTAGGTCTAACTCTAATCTTAACGTGACCATACTGTCCTCTACCACCAGATTGCTTAGAGTACTTATTGTCAATATCAACTTCTTGAGTAATAGTTTCTCTATACGCAACTTGTGGAGCTCCAACGTTAGCTTCTACTTTGAATTCTCTTAACATTCTATCAACTATAATTTCAAGGTGAAGTTCACCCATACCAGATATTATAGTTTGTCCTGTTTCTTCATCAGTACGAACTCTGAATGTTGGATCCTCTTCAGCAAGTCTTTGAAGAGCTATACCCATTTTTTCTTGAGCTGCTTTAGATTGAGGCTCTATAGCAACAGAAATAACAGGCTCTGGGAATTCCATTGATTCAAGAACAATTGGATGATTTGGATCACATAAAGTATCTCCAGTAGTAGTATCTTTAAGTCCAACAGCTGCAGCTATATCTCCAGCATAAACTTGAGATATTTCTTCTCTTGAGTTAGCATGCATTTGTAGTATACGTCCAATTCTTTCTTTCTTACCCTTAGTTGAGTTGATTATATAAGAACCAGCTGCTAATACTCCAGAGTACACTCTAAAGAAAGCAAGTTTTCCAACAAATGGATCTGCCATTATCTTAAATGCTAATGCTGAGAATGGCTCTTCATCAGAAGATGGTCTAGATTCTTCGTCTCCATCTGGAGTTATACCAGTTATAGCTGGTACCTCAAGAGGAGATGGCATATAATCTATAACTGCATCTAATAATAACTGTACACCTTTGTTCTTGTAAGCAGTACCACAGAATACTGGGTTTACCTCACAAGCGATAACAGCTTTTCTTAAAGCAGCTTTTAATTCTTCATTAGATATTTCTTCACCTTCTAAATATCTCATCATTAACTCTTCATCTGTTTCAGCAACAGTTTCAACTAATGTTTCTCTATATTCTTGAGCTTGATCTTTTAAATCTTCAGGAATCTCTGTTGTTTCCATGTCTTGACCTAGGTCATCTTTGTATATTCTTGCATTCATTTCAACAAGGTCAACAATTCCGCTGAACTGATCTTCATTACCTATTGGCAATTGAGCTGCAACTGCATTAGCTCCTAATCTATCCTTCATCATTTGTACAACGTTGAAGAAGTCAGCGCCTGTTCTATCCATTTTGTTTACGAATGCAATTCTTGGTACTCCATAAGTATCAGCTTGTCTCCACACGTTCTCAGATTGAGGTTCAACCCCACCCTTTGCACAGAAAACAGCAACTGATCCATCAAGAACACGAAGAGATCTTTCAACCTCAACAGTGAAGTCTACGTGTCCAGGAGTATCTATTATATTTATTCTATTTCCATTCCATTGACAAGTTGTAGCAGCAGAAGTTATTGTTATACCTCTTTCCTTTTCCTGCTCCATCCAGTCCATTTGAGAAGCTCCTTCATGAGTTTCTCCTATCTTACGAGTAACACCAGTATAGAACAGGATTCTCTCAGTAGTAGTAGTTTTTCCTGCATCTATATGAGCCATTATACCTATATTTCTAGTTTTTTCTAAAGAAAATTGTCTAGCCACAGGTATCCTCCTTTCTGATATGAGCTTTATCAGTTTTTATATATTTTACCATCTGTAATGAGCAAATGCTTTATTAGCTTCTGCCATCTTATGAGTATCTTCTTTCTTTTTAACTGATGCACCTGTGTTATTAGCAGCATCCATTATTTCTTTAGCTAGCTTTTCTACTGTTCCCTTTTCTCCACGAGCTCTAGTATACTTAACTAACCATCTAAGACCTAAAGTTTGTCTTCTTTCTGGTCTTACCTCTATTGGTACTTGGTAGTTAGCTCCACCAACACGTCTAGCTTTAACTTCAAGTACTGGCATTATATTATTCATAGCTTTTTCGAAAACTTCTAATGCCTCTTCTCCAGTTCTTTCCTTTATAAGTTCAAAAGCTCCGTACACAATGTTTTGCGACTTCCCTTTTTTACCATCTAACATTAAATTGTTTATTAATTTAGTAACAACCTTACTTCCGTATATCGGATCAGGTAAAATTTCTCTCTTTGGAACATTACCTTTTCTTGGCATTGTGCTTCCCTCCTTAATCTTTTTTAGATCATCGGTACTCGACAAACTTATCATTTGCCGTGATGCCGTAAATATTTATATATATTTAAAGCACCGAACGATTTTTTAAATTATCTTTTTAATTACTTCTTAGCCTTAGGCTTCTTAGTACCATACTTAGATCTTGATTGACCTCTGTTTTCAACACCAGCAGTATCTAGAGTACCTCTTAATATGTGGTATCTAACTCCTGGTAAATCTTTAACTCTTCCACCTCTTATAAGAACAACACTATGCTCTTGTAAGTTGTGTCCTTCTCCCGGAATATAAGCAGTAACTTCTATTCCATTAGTTAATCTAACTCTGGCAATCTTTCTTAAAGCTGAGTTAGGCTTCTTAGGAGTTACAGTCTTAACAGAAGTACATACTCCTCTTTTTTGTGGCGAACTAGTATTTGTAGATTTTTTGTTTAATGAATTAAAACCTTTTTGTAAAGCTGGAGCAGTAGATTTCTTCTCTATTGCTTTTCTTCCTTTACGAACTAACTGACTTATTGTTGGCATCGTTCGCACCTCCTTCCAATATTTTAGTTAACGGCCAACTATTTCAAAACAGCAACTATGGCAGCGCCTACTTGTATATTGCAAATTCTGCCTAGTTCCTCCATGAAATCAACGTAGATTATTTCTACGTTATTTTGTTTCGATAATTCTTCCACATGTTTTGTAACATGCTTTTCTGCGTCTTGTGCTATGAAAACTAACTTAGCCTTATTTTCTTTCAAGGCTCTGGTTGCTTGTTTGGTGCCTATTACTTTTTTTTCATTTTTCAAGCTTTGTAAATCCATTAAAGTTTCCTCCTTATTAAATACTCAAAAGATTAAAGTGTAATCTGATAAATATTCAAAAGTCCACTTTCTTAAATTTGCACACTTTAACATTTTAACATTATATACTGTTTAGTGTCAATATATCTTTGAAAAACGTTATTGTAATTTTATCCTATAACTTACAATTCTTTTCTTTACCCTGTAGATAAAGAAAAGAACTGTAATGTTTTAGTGTGATCAAAATTCAATTATTCTATATAGAATGTCAATCAAGTTACATTTTATTCTTCCACTTTTTCAACAGCTATATTCTTATATCTTTTCATTCCTGTTCCTGCAGGTATCAATTTACCTATAATTACATTTTCTTTAAGACCTATTAGATTATCTTCTTTTCCTTTTATAGCAGCTTCAGTTAATACTCTTGTTGTTTCTTGGAATGAAGCAGCTGATAAGAATGATTCTGTAGCAAGAGACGCTTTAGTTATTCCTAATAAAACTCTCTTTGAAACTGCTGGTCTTAATTCATTTGCAACTGTTTTTTCATTTTCAGCATTAAATTCAAGTATATCTACAAGTCCTCCTGGAAGTAAATCAGTATCTCCCGGATCATCTATTTTAACTTTAGATAACATTTGTCTAACGATAACTTCAATATGCTTATCGTTGATATCAACACCTTGCATTCTATATACCCTTTGAACCTCTTTAACTATATAATCTTGAACTCCAAGAACACCTTTTACTCCTAGTATATCATGTGGATTTATAGATCCTTCAGTTATAGGATCTCCAGCTTCTAAGAATTGTCCTTGTTTAGCTTTAATTCTTGATCCATAAGGTATTGAATAAGTTTTTGATTCTCCAAATTCATCTATTATAGTAACTTCTTTTTTCTTTCCTGTTTCATCAAGTTGAACAGTACCTGAAATTTCTGTTATTATTGCAAGTCCTTTAGGTTTTCTAGCTTCAAATAGCTCCTCTACCCTTGGAAGACCTTGCGTGATGTCTCCTCCTGCAACTCCTCCTGTATGGAAAGTACGCATTGTAAGCTGTGTACCAGGCTCACCTATAGATTGAGCTGCTATTATACCTACTGCCTCACCTATATTTACCTCTTTACCAGTAGCAAGATTTCGTCCGTAACACTTAGAGCAAACTCCATGAGAAGTTTTACAATTAAGTACAGATCTTATTTTTACTTTTTCAAGCCCTGCATCTATTATTCTCTTAGCATCGTCTTCATCTATTCTAGAATCAGCTGACACTAGAACTTCATTAGTTTTAGGATCTACTACATCATCAAGAGTGTATCTTCCAACAATTCTATCATATAATTCTTCTATTACTTCATTTCCATCTTTAAATGCTGATACTAAAACACCTTCTTGTGTTCCACAATCAACTTCTCTAACTATAACGTCTTGGCTGACATCAACAAGTCTTCTAGTTAGGTATCCTGAATCGGCTGTACGAAGCGCTGTATCTGCTAGTCCTTTTCTGGCACCATGCGAAGATGTAAAGTACTCAAGTACAGTAAGACCTTCACGGAAGTTAGATTTAACTGGTATTTCTACCGTTTTACCCGACGCATTGGCCATAAGACCACGCATTCCTCCAAGCTGTCTTATTTGGTTTTTACTACCTCTGGCTCCTGAATGCGCCATTATAAATACGTTGTTTAAACGACCCAAACTATTCATAAGAGCATCTGTAACTTCTTCAGTAGTATTAGTCCAAGTTTCTATAACTTTTTCTTCTCTTTCTTCATTAGATATAAGACCTCTTCTATAAGCTCTTTCATATTTTTCTACCTTTTCTTCAGCTATTGATATTAACTGTGGTTTTTCTTTAGGTATTATCATATCTGCAACAGCGATACTTATAGCTCCTCTTGTTGAGAATCTAAATCCTAGATTTTTTATATCATCAAGCATTATAGCAGTAATAGTATTTCCATGTTTTCTAAAACATTTATCTATAATTTTTCCTAGTTGCTTTTTATCAACTAAGAAGTCTACTTCTAGTGAATGTTTGCTTTCGCTTCTATCAACAAAACCTAAGTCTTGAGGTATATTTTCATTAAATATAAATCTACCTACAGTACTTTCTACTAATACATCTTTATCTTCTTCTACTAATTTCTTTCTTACTTTAACCTTAGCATGAAGTCCAACTGCTCCAGTTTGGTATGCAAGAAGCATTTCGTTATAATCCTTAAATACGCTTCCTTCTCCTTTTTCTCCCTCAACTTCTATAGTTAAGTAGTAACTTCCAAGTACCATATCCTGAGTTGGTGTAGTTATAGGAGAACCATCCTTAGGTGCTAATATGTTATTAGTAGACAGCATTAAGAATCTAGCTTCAGCTTGTGCTTCAACAGATAAAGGTACGTGTACTGCCATTTGGTCTCCGTCGAAATCCGCATTATAAGCTGAACAAACTAGCGGATGTAATTTTATAGCCTTACCTTCTACTAGAGTTGGTTCAAAAGCTTGTATTCCTAGTCTATGTAGAGTAGGCGCACGGTTTAGTAGTACTGGATGTCCTTTTATTACTTCTTCTAAAACATCCCATACTTCTGATTTAACTTTTTCTACCATTCTCTTTGCACTCTTTATATTATGAGCATATCCTTTTGATACAAGTTCATTCATTACAAAAGGCTTAAATAATTCTAAAGCCATTTTCTTAGGAAGACCACATTGATAGAATTTAAGTTCTGGTCCTACTACGATAACAGAACGTCCTGAATAGTCAACACGCTTACCAAGAAGGTTTTGACGGAAACGCCCTTGCTTTCCTTTTAACATATCAGATAAAGACTTTAATGGTCTATTTCCAGGCCCAGTTACTGGTCTACCTCTTCTACCATTATCTATAAGAGCATCTACTGATTCTTGAAGCATTCTTTTTTCATTTCTAACGATTATATCAGGTGCTCCTAATTCTAATAATCTCTTTAATCTGTTATTTCTATTTATAACTCTTCTGTATAGATCATTCAAATCTGAAGTTGCAAATCTTCCTCCATCTAATTGAACCATAGGTCTTAAATCCGGAGGTATTACAGGGATTACATCAAGGATCATCCACTCTGCTTTATTATCAGACTTTTTGAAAGCCTCTACAACTTCCATTCTTCTTATAGTTCTAACTCTTTTTTGACCTGTACTATCTTTTAATTTTGATTTTAATTCTTTTGATAGAGATTCCAAATCAATTTTAACTAAAAGTTCTTTTACAGCTTCCGCTCCCATTCCTGCTTTGAATGTGTTTCCATACTTATCTTGAGCATCTCTATACTCTTTTTCTGTCAAAAGCTGCTTTTCTGTAAGGCCAGTTTCACCTGCATCTATAACTATATAAGATGCAAAATATAAAACTTTTTCAAGTGATCTTGGTGACATATCAAGTAATAGTCCCATTCTACTTGGAATTCCTTTGAAGTACCATATGTGAGATACCGGAGCTGCAAGCTCTATATGAGCCATTCTTTCACGTCTAACTTTAGACTTAGTTACCTCAACTCCACATCTGTCACATACTACACCTTTATATCTAACTCTTCTATATTTTCCACAGTGACATTCCCAGTCTTTAGTTGGACCAAATATTCTCTCACAGAATAGTCCATCTTTTTCTGGCTTTAAAGTACGATAATTTATCGTTTCCGGCTTTTTTACTTCTCCCTTTGACCATTGTCTTATCTTCTCAGGAGATGCTAAAGCTATTTTTATTGACTCAAAATTATTTAGTTCAAACAAGGAGTTCTCTCCCTTCTTTTTTGAGATTTAAAGTAATTAACTTTATTTTTTTTATAATACCTTAATGCTAGTTTATTCAAACTAGCATTAAGAATCTTTTATTATATTTTATTAAAAATCAAATTCTTCATCTAAATCATCTTCTAATAAAGATTCATCAAAATCCACTTCAAAATCTTCATCAGCTTCTTCTACTACAGTTTCTAGCTCTTCTGTATCTTGTTCACCAGAAACAATAGATTCAAAATTCTCACTAACGTCTTCTTCATCTACAGACTCTTTTACTTCTATTTCATGATCTTCTTCAGTTAATACCTTTACATCAAGACATAAACTTTGAAGTTCTTTTATTAAAACTTTGAATGATTCAGGAATTCCTGGTTCAGGAATGTTTTCACCCTTAACAATAGCTTCGTATGTTCTTACACGTCCTATTACATCATCTGATTTTACTGTTAGTATTTCTTGTAGTGTATGAGATGCACCATAAGCTTCAAGAGCCCAAACCTCCATCTCTCCAAATCTTTGTCCTCCAAATTGTGCTTTACCACCTAGAGGCTGTTGTGTAACTAACGAATAAGGACCTGTACTTCTAGCATGTAGCTTATCATCAACCAAGTGATGTAGTTTAAGCATATACATGTATCCAACAGTTACTCTATTGTCAAATGCATCTCCAGTTCTTCCGTCACATAATCTAAGCTTTCCATCTTCAGGATAATTAGCATTTTTTAAAGCAGTTCTTATATCTTCCTCTTTCGCTCCATCAAATACAGATGTAGCAACATGCCATCCTAAAGATTTAGCTGCAAGGCCTAAATGTATCTCTAGAACCTGTCCGATGTTCATACGAGATGGAACTCCTAGTGGATTCAGAACTATCTCTACTGGTGTACCGTCTTCCATAAACGGCATATCTTCTTCAGGTAGAATTCTAGATATAACCCCTTTATTTCCATGACGTCCAGCCATCTTATCCCCTACGTTTATCTTTCTCTTCTTAGCTATATAACATCTTACAAGCTCATTTACTCCTGGAGGTAATTCATCTCCATTCTCTCTTGTAAATACCTTAACATCTACTATTATTCCTGACTCACCATGAGGAACCTTTAAAGAAGTATCTCTAACTTCTCTAGCTTTTTCTCCGAATATTGCACGAAGAAGTCTTTCTTCTGCAGTAAGCTCAGTCTCTCCTTTAGGAGTTACCTTACCAACTAATATATCTCCAGATTCTACTTCTGCACCTATTCTAATTATTCCTCTATCATCTAGGTTTTTAATAGCGTCTTCTCCAACGTTAGGTATATCTCTTGTTATTTCTTCTGGTCCAAGCTTTGTGTCTCTTGCTTCTGCTTCGTATTCTTCTATATGAATAGTAGATAGTCTATCTTCTTTTACTAATCTTTCATTTATAAGGATTGCATCCTCATAGTTATATCCTTCCCAAGTCATGAATGCTATAAGACAGTTTCTACCTAATGCGATTTCTCCCATATCTGTAGATGGTCCATCAGCTATAACATCACCTTTTTCAATCTTATCTCCTTTATTTACTATAGGAGTTTGATTTATACAAGTTCCTTGGTTTGAACGCTTAAATTTAAGCATATTATATCTATCTTTATTTCCATCTTCTCTTTTTATAACTATTTCATCCGCACTTAATTTATCAACAATTCCAGAGTTTTTCGCTACAACAACTGCTCCAGAGTCCTTAGCTGCTCTATACTCTATTCCAGTTCCTATAATAGGAGACTCTCTTCTAACTAGAGGAACAGCCTGACGTTGCATGTTTGATCCCATTAGGGCACGGTTGGCATCGTCATTTTCAAGGAACGGAATCATAGCCGTTGCAACAGAAACAACCTGTTTTGGAGATATATCCATGTAATCAACTAGGTTTTGCGGCACAACTTTAACAATACCATTAGTTGTTCTTGATGTAACTCTTTTGTTTACAAATCTTCCTTCAGCATCAAGTGGTTCGTTAGCTTGGGCTCTTACATATATCTCTTCTTCATCTGCAGTTAAATAATGTATCTCATTTGTTACTATTCCAGTTTCTTTGTCTACTTTTCTATAACTCGCTTCAATAAATCCATATTCATTTATCTTAGCATAAGTAGCAAGTGAGTTTATAAGTCCGATATTTGGACCTTCTGGAGTCTCTATAGGACACATTCTTCCATAATGCGAATGATGAACGTCACGAACCTCAAATCCTGCTCTTTCTCTTGAAAGACCACCAGGTCCAAGAGCTGATAATCTTCTCTTATGTGTAAGCTCTGATAATGGGTTTGTTTGATCCATAAACTGAGATAATTGAGAACTTCCAAAGAACTCTTTTATAGCTGCAGCAACCGGTCTTATATTGATTAATGCTTGCGGAGTTGCAACTTCTATATCTTGTATTGTCATTCTTTCTTTAATAACTCTTTCCATTCTAGAAAGACCTATTCTAAATTGATTTTGAAGTAATTCTCCAACAGATCTTACTCTTCTATTTCCTAAATGATCTATATCATCAATATTACCTATTTGGTGGAATAAGTTGAATTGATAGTTTATAGAAGCTATAATATCATCTAATATTATATGTTTAGGTATTAGCTTTCTTATGTTATCTTTTATAGCATCTTTTATTTCTTCTTCACTACTGTATGTATCTAATATTTCTTTCAACGTAGGGTAGTGAACTTTTTCTTTTATTTTTAAATCACTTAAATCAAATGATATATGTTCTTTTATATCTACAAAGTTATTTCCTATAACTTTAACTTCTTTATCTTCATCAGAATAAACCTTAACTACATTTATCCCTGAATCTTGTATAGATTTAGCTTGTTCTATAGATATTTTTTCTCCTTCTTTTACAAAAACTTCTCCTGTTTCTGTATTAACTATATCTTGTGCAGCTATTTTGTTTATGATTCTGTACGCTAAAGCTAATTTTTTATTGAATTTGTATCTTCCTACTTTAGCTAAATCATATCTTTTAGCATCAAAGAATAATGAGTTTAATAAAGAAGAAGCACTCTCAACTGTAGGAGGTTCTCCTGGTCTTAACTTTTTGTATATTTCAATAAGACCTTCTTCTACTGTCTTAGTGTTGTCTTTTTCAAGTGTCGAGTATAATCTCTCGTCTTCACCTAAAAGTTCTATTATTTCCGCATCAGTTCCAAAACCTAAAGCTCTTAATAGTACAGTTACAGGTTGTTTTCTAGTTCTATCAACTCTAACAGATACTATGTCATTAGAATCAGTCTCATATTCTAACCATGCTCCTCTGTTAGGTATAACAGTAGATGAAATCAGTCTCTTTCCTGATTTATCTCTCTCTTGGCTAAAATATACACCCGGAGATCTAACAAGCTGACTTACTATTACTCTTTCTGCTCCATTTATTATAAATGTACCTTTTTCAGTCATTAATGGGAAATCTCCCATGAAAACTTCTTGTTCCTTAACTTCTCCCGTTTCTTTGTTTATAAGTCTAACTTTGACTTTTAACGGCGCCGAGTAGGTAACGTCTCTTTCTTTACATTCTTCTACTTCGTATTTAGGTTTTTCATCTAGGGAATAATCTACAAACTCTAAGATAAGATTACCTGTGTAATCTTCTATAGGCGAAATATCTTCAAAAACTTCTTTTAGTCCTTCCTCTAAAAACCAATCATAGGAATCTAGTTGAATTTCTATAAGGTTGGGAAGCTTTGCAACTTCATTAATTTTAGAAAAGCTTATTCTCGTTCTTCTACCTATTGTGACAGGATGTGGCATTCCATTTTCACCTCTCATAATAAAAATAAAACTTAAAAACAAATTTTTTTCCATTCCAATGCATTCAATAATGTTATCACATTTTTGTCAATAGGTCAATATAATTTTATTAAAAATATCAATTATATTGAATATATTTTTTATCTTATGATTAAAGTTTAAAATAAAATCTTTAATACTTTTATCCGTTCCACCATTTCCTATTGTATCCATTTTGAATTTAATTATAAATGTTTTATAAGTCTATTTTTTAAATTTTTTTTAAAACGCATAAAAAAAGGTGCCCAATAGGCACCCTTTTTCCTAAAGTAAATTATTTTACTTCTACTTTAGCTCCCGCAGCTTCTAATTTTTCTTTGATTTGCTCAGCTTCTTCTTTTGAAGCTCCTTCTTTAACAGCTTTTGGAGCTCCGTCTACTACAGCCTTAGCTTCTTTTAATCCAAGTCCAGTTATTTCTCTAACTGCTTTGATAACTCCTACTTTTGAAGATCCTGCTTCAACTAATACTACGTCGAACTCAGTCTTCTCTTCAGCAGCAGCTCCACCAGCAGCTCCAGCCATCATTACTGGCGCAGAAGCAGATACTCCGAACTTTTCTTCTGCAGCTTTAACTAATTCATTTAATTCTAAAACTTTCATATTTTCTATAGCTTCTAAAATTTGCTCTATAGTCATTTTTAAGCACCTCCGATATTTTATTAAACGTTAATTTATTAAGCTTCTTGTCCTTCTTGCTTCTTGATTAAAGCATCTATTAAGTATGCAAAGTTTGATACTGGAGCTTTTAAGCTGCCAAGTAATTTCGCAATAAGAACTTCTCTTGAAGGAATCTTAGAGAATTCTTCAATTTGCTCTTTTCCATAGAATTCACCTTCAACTATACCCATTTTAAGTTCTAGTTTTGGATGATCTTTCATGAAATCACTTATAACTCTAGCTGGAGCAACAGGATCTTCATATCCAAAAGCTATTGCATTTGGTCCAACTAATGTTTCATCATTTAAGTCATTGATTCCAACTTGCTTAGCTGCTCTTCTAACAAGAGTATTCTTGTAAACTTTGTATTCTACGTCAGCTTCTCTGAACTTCTTTCTAAGTTCTGTAACTTCTTCCACTGTTAATCCTCTATAATCAACAATTACAGTTGACGAAGACTTTTCTAATTTTTCAGCTATTTCTGAAACAACTTGTCCTTTTAATTCTACATTTTTAGACATTTAGGTCTCCACCTCCTTCGTCTATTATATATTTCACCGTATATTATAAAAGCCTTTGTATGTAGACATACAAAGGCTTTATTCTCTAAATTAATCAATTTATAGAAAACCTCGGTAGGAAAATTAAGCTGTAAAGCACCTACTGTCTACGGTAAAACATTTATTTTTTTCAACTTTTTAATTATAAAACATTTAACTATCTATGTCAAGAGTTTTTTTATTACTCTGCAACTCTAGCTGGATTTATTTTAACTCCAGGACCCATAGTAGATGCTACTGTAACAGATCTTAAGTATTGTCCTTTAGCAGCAGATGGCTTAGCTTTTATAATAGCTTCCATTAAAGCTGCGAAGTTTTCTACTAATTTTTCTTTTCCAAATGAAACTTTTCCAACTGTAACGTGAATTATATTAGTTTTATCTAATCTATATTCAACTTTACCAGCTTTTATTTCATCTATTGCCTTAGCAACATCAAATGTAACTGTTCCAGATTTAGGGTTTGGCATTAAACCTTTTGGTCCAAGTACTCTACCTAATCTTCCTACAACACCCATCATGTCAGGAGTTGCAACAACCACATCAAAATCAAACCAGTTTTCACCTTGAATTTTAGATACTAATTCTTCAGCTCCAACAAAATCTGCTCCTGCTGCTTCTGCTTCTTTAGCTTTTTCACCTTTAGCAAAAACTAAAACTTTTTTAGATTTACCAGTTCCGTGAGGAAGAACTACAGCACCTCTTACTTGTTGGTCTGCATGTCTTGAATCTACACCTAATTTAATGTGAGCTTCAACAGTCTCATCAAATTTAGCTTTAGCAGCTTCAACTGTTAATCCTAATGCTTCAGATGCATCATATAATGTGTTTTTATCAACTAACTTACTAGCTTCTAAATAATTTTTTCCTCTTTTAGCCATTTCAATTTACCTCCTTGTGGTTTATAGCGGTAATTTTACCTCCCACTTTTTTAAACAAATATTAGTCTTCTACAACAATACCCATACTTCTAGCAGTTCCAGCTATCATACTCATAGCAGCTTCAACTGTAGCAGCATTTAAATCAGGCATTTTCATTTCAGCTATTTCTCTTACTTTATCTTTAGAGATAGTAGCAACCTTTGTCTTGTTAGGTTCTCCAGAAGCTGACTCTAAACCAACAGCTTTCTTAAGTAATACTGCAGCTGGTGGAGTTTTTGTGATAAACGTAAAAGATCTATCTTGATAAACTGTTATAACAACTGGAATTATTAATCCAGCCTTATCTGCAGTTTTAGCATTAAATTCTTTACAGAATCCCATTATGTTAACACCATGTTGTCCTAATGCTGGTCCTACTGGTGGAGCTGGAGTAGCTTTTCCTGCAGGTATTTGTAATTTTATTTGTCCTATAACTTTTTTAGCCATTTAGTACACCTCCTTGATAGGTTTGTTTCTTTAGATTATATTTTTTCTATTTGATCGAATTCCAGTTCAACTGGAGTTTCTCTACCAAACATTGATATTAATACTTTTACAACTTTTTTCTCTAGATTTATTTCTTCAATATTTCCCATGAATCCTTCAAACGGTCCATACTTAACCGTTATAGCTTCTCCAACTTCAAAATCTATCTCTAAAGTTGTTTTTTCAACACCCATAGTCTTAACTTCTTCTTCTGATAAAGGAACGGGTTTAGATCCAGGACCTACAAATCCAGTTACACCTTTAGTATTTCTAACTATATACCAAGATTCATCAGTAATGATCATTTTAACCAAAACATATCCAGGGAATATCTTTCTTTGTCTAGATTTAGTCTTACCATTTTTAGTTTCTACTATTTCCTCAGTAGGTACAGCTAGATCTAAGATGAAATCTTCCATCCCTCTAGTCTTAACAGCTTTTTCAATAGTAGCTTTTACTTTATTCTCGTGACCTGAGTAGGTATGAACAACATACCATCTGGCTTGTTCTAGTTCTGACATATTATCTTTAACTGCCATCTACCTAAATATTAGATGACACTGACCTCCTTTGCGGAATTATCTATTTAGCATAAGCTTTAACAAGAATCCTATACCAGAATCAACCGCCCATACTAATACTGTCATAAAAAGACATGTCATTAGAACTACTCCAGTATATTTAGTTAGCTCTTTTTTGTTTGGCCAATGAACTTTTTTAAGTTCCCCTTTAGTTTCTTTCAAGAATCTACCTATGCTTTTAGTATTTTCTTTATTCGAATTTATATTAGTTTGGGCCGACATTCCCACGTCACATCCTTTTATAAACTATTTTGTTTCTTTGTGAGTAGTATGTGTTTTGCAGAATCTACAATATTTTTTTAATTCTATTCTGTCTGGGTTGTTTTTCTTGTTCTTAGTTGTATTGTAATTTCTTTGTTTACATTCAGTACATGCTAAAGTTACCTTAACTCTCATTTGGCACACCTCCTAATTTGTCATGTCCATATCTTAAAACAATCTATATTTTTACACATAGATTGCTAGTATTATAAGTATCACCTTATAAAAGTTATCATATTTTTATACTCATGTCAATTATTTTTGAAAAATATACTATTATATTTTTTTCCAATTCATTTAGAAAAAAAAGAGAAGGAAGATGCTCCTTCTCTATATTTTTAACTATTCTATTATAGAAGCAACTACTCCTGCTCCTACTGTTCTTCCACCCTCACGGATAGCGAATCTTAATCCCTCTTCCATTGCTATTGGAGCGATTAATTCAACTTCCATTGTGATGTTATCTCCAGGCATTACCATTTCTACTCCTTCTGGTAACTTTATTGATCCTGTAACATCTGTTGTTCTAAAGTAGAATTGAGGTCTATATCCATCGAAGAATGGAGTATGTCTTCCTCCCTCTTCTTTCTTTAATACGTATACCTCTGCCATTACTTTTGTATGAGGCTTTATTGATCCTGGCTTAGCTAATACTTGTCCTCTTTGGATTTCATCTCTTTGAACACCTCTTAATAATGCTCCGATGTTATCTCCAGCTTGTGCTTGATCTAGAAGCTTTCTGAACATTTCTACTCCTGTACAAACGATCTTTCTTGCTTCTTCTGCAAGTCCTACTATTTCTATTTCATCTTGAACCTTTAAGATTCCTCTTTCAACTCTACCAGTTGCAACTGTTCCTCTTCCTGTGATTGAGAATACGTCCTCTACAGGCATTAAGAAAGTCTTATCTATATCTCTTTCTGGCTCAGGGATATATGCATCTATTTCTTCGAATAATTGTACTATTCTATCTCCCCACTCACTTGATGGATCTTCTAATGCTTTAAGAGCTGATCCTTGTACTATTGGAGTGTCATCTCCTGGGAATTCGTACTCATTTAATAAGTCTCTTACTTCCATTTCAACAAGTTCTAATAACTCTTCGTCATCTACCATATCACATTTGTTTAAGAATACTACTATGTATGGTACACCAACTTGTCTTGATAATAATATATGCTCTCTTGTTTGAGGCATTGGACCATCTGCTGCAGAACAAACTAATATTGCTCCGTCCATTTGAGCTGCTCCTGTGATCATGTTCTTAACGTAGTCAGCATGTCCTGGGCAGTCAACGTGTGCGTAGTGTCTGTTTGGAGTCTCATATTCAACGTGTGCTGTTGAAATTGTGATTCCTCTTTCTCTTTCTTCTGGAGCTTTATCTATGTTTGCAAAGTCTACTGCTTCTCCTAATTCGTATCTTGCATATAATGTTTTTGTTATAGCTGCTGTTAATGTTGTTTTACCGTGGTCAACGTGTCCTATTGTTCCGATGTTAACATGTGGCTTATTTCTTTCAAATTTAGCTTTTGCCATTTTTTATTCCTCCTTTAGGTTTATAAAGTAAATTTGTCATTTCATACTTAAAACAAAATTTTTGGAGCCCACGAGCGGACTTGAACCGCCGACCTCCGCCTTACCAAGGCGACGCTCTACCGACTGAGCCACATGGGCACTCTAGACTTTCGTTAAATATTTTACTACTCATAAAAAGCAAAGTCAATACGTTTTAATCATTTCTAGATTCTAAATATTTTTCAAGTTTTCTCTTAACTCTTTGAAGTGCATTGTCTATTGATTTTACGTGTCTTTGTAGTTTATCAGCTATTTCTTGATATGATTTACCACTTAAGTATAATTCTAAAACTTCAAGCTCTAATCCACTCAATATTTGACTTATTTTAGTTTCTATATTATTAAGCTCTTCTCTACTTATTATTAATTGTTCTGGGTCCGTTATTACACTTGTTGTAATTATATCCAAAAGAGTTCTATCTGATTCTTCATCATATATAGGCTTATTTAAAGATATATATGAATTAAGAGGTATATGCTTTTGTCTTGTTGCTGTTTTTATAGCTGTTATTATTTGCCTAGTTATACATAGCTCTGCAAAAGCTTTAAATGATGATGTTTTATCTTCATCAAAATCTCTTATAGCTTTATATAAACCTATCATTCCCTCTTGTATTATATCTTCTTTATCTGCCCCTATTAAAAAATATGATCTAGCTTTAGATCGTACAAAATTTTTATATTTTTTTATTAAATACTCTAAAGCTAACGTATCCCCATTACTAGCTTTAATTACAATTTTTCTTTGATCTATCTCTTGTTGATAGTAATCATGTTTTTCTTTTTGATAGTGATCATTTTTTTCTTTTGCAACCAACATTTATACTCCCCTCCAATAGGAAACCACAGTTTTATCAGGATAAATAATTTTTCGAATATTCTTTCTTCAATTATTATAGATAAGATTCTGACCGGAGTCAAGCTATTTCAACGGTTTCTCCTTATTTTCTCAAGTTTCGACAACGTTTCTTCATCGATGAGAGAGTCTAATGTATTTTTTTTTGTTTTTTTCTGAAGTGTTTTCTTTGATATTTTTGATTTAGCAAAATCAACTTCTAATTTTAATTCCCTTGCTGAAATCCTTGTTGCTCCTTTGCCTAATATTATCTGTTGTTCTGCCCAATCATTAGTTGCAACTTTAATAATATCCCGCTTATTCATTTGAGTTATAAGCTTTTCTATATAGCTATCGGCTGTTTGGTGCTCTTTTGTGTAAACAATTTCTAAGTTTTCATATTCTTTAAATACACTTCTTGAACCTTTTACCAAGTATGCGTCAAATACTATTATAACCTTTATTCCATTGTAAGATGCATGCTCAACCATAATTTCTGCTAGCTTTTGTCTTGCTATTTCTAGGCTTTCATTAGCTAATTCTTTTAATTCTTTCCAAGCATTGATTATATTATATCCATCTAAAATAAGGTATTCTTTCACTTTATCCCTCTTTGATTTCTATTCTTTGCTTAAATGCCTCATACAGCATTATAGATGCTGCTACAGATGCATTTAATGATGTTACATTTCCTACCATAGGTATTTTCACTGTAAAATCGCAGTTTTCTTTTACAAGTCTTGATATGCCAGATCCCTCACTACCTACAACGATACCTAAAGGTCCTGTTAAGTTTTGCTTATAATAATTTTGACCATTCATATCCGCTGCTGCTATCCAAAGACCATGCTCTTTTAATTTTTTTATAGAACTAACTAAATTAGTTACTTTGCATAAAGGAACATATTCTACAGCACCAGCAGAAGCTTTTGCAACAATAGGTGTTATAGATGCAGATCTTCTCT
Organism: Tepidibacter aestuarii; assembly: GCF_934924865.1. Taxonomy (NCBI): domain Bacteria; kingdom Bacillati; phylum Bacillota; class Clostridia; order Peptostreptococcales; family Peptostreptococcaceae; genus Tepidibacter; species Tepidibacter aestuarii. Next base: position 3,417,600 of record NZ_OW235315.1, read on the forward strand.
TTGGAACTATAACTCCGTGAGCTCCAACTGCATCAGCAGTTCTCATTATAGACCCTAGGTTGTGTGGATCAGTTATTTCATCTAATATTACGATAAATGGATCTTCATTCTTTTGTTTTGCTATATTAAGTATTTCTTCTAATTCATAATATTTATAGTCATTACCCATGGCAACAACCCCTTGATGAGAGTGAGACTCACTTATCTCATCTATCTTCTTTCTATCAACATACTGAACTATTATCCCTTTATCCTTAGCCATTCCAATAATTTTCTTTATAGACCCTTCAGTTGTTCCTTTTGCTATCATTACTTTATCTATATTTCTATCACTTTTTAAAGCTTCTATTACAGGATTTCTTCCTTCTATTTTTACCACAAAATCACCTCTTATAACTGCTTAAATTTTTCTCTTATCTCACTCATTTTGCCACAGCTCATATTTCCTTCTGGACATGCTCCAGCTATACAATTAGGCCCTATATTTTTAAATATAATAGGAGCTGCTTTTCTAGCTTCCTTAAGCATCAATGTAGCCATTTCTCTTATTTCCCATTGAGCTCTTTCACAACATCTATGTTTAAAGAAGTTGAATAAACTTCTAGCATTCATAGTAAACACCATTTTTGTCTCACATGCATTAGGGAATACATATCTTGCATCCTCTATAGATTTCTTTTGAGCTAATAATTTAGCTTCTTTTTCAGTTTTTCCATCTTCAATAAAATTATTAAAATGTTTATCAAATAATATATCGACAAGTTCATCATATGCCTTCTGATCTTTTTCCATGGACTCTATAAATAGTTCTTTAGCCTCAGGTATACTTTCAATTTCTGGCGGTATTATATACTCAAAATTACCAAGCGTTACATACCTTTGACTTTGTTGAGAAAAAGAAGCTATACGATGTCTTACAATTTGGTGCGAACAACTTCTAGATATTCCTTCAACAGCAAAAGTAAAATTAACATGCTCAATAGGAGATTCATGTCCTATATTTATAAGCATATTTAAAAACTTGTCCACCTTTTCATCAGTTAAATCGTTTTCTATTTCATTAACTCCTACAGGCGAATAACAAAGCTTAGCTGCCATAGATACTACTTTTTCTGGATTTGGTGTATACTCTATTAATTTTACTTTCACAAAAAATCCCCCTTTGAATTTTTAATATTATCTTAAATATTATATCATTATACGGTTTGACATTGGATATTAAAATTTAATAATTTTAATTCATACAAATATACATATCTATTTTTTCTAAAGTACAATATATAATTAAACCAAAATACAGGGTATCAAAATAACGCTCATGTATTCTCATTATTTTCATATATAGTCTTGATAACCTATATAAAATCAAAGAAGTAGCTACCTGTATTTTACTTATACGTAATCTAGGTAGCTACTCAAATTTAATATTCATCTTAGGTTTTTTATTTAAATACTTAATTCGCCTTCTATAATTTCTACAGCCTTACTCATTATATAGTTAACTCTATCTTGCTCTTTAATTAAATGTAAATATCCAATCAAAGCCTCAAATCCAGTGGCATATCTATAATCAGTTGTATCTGCATTTTTTGGAACCTTATTTGATTTTTGATTTCTACCTCTTTTTACTATATAACTTTCATCATCACTTAACTCTTCTTCTAAAGTAAGTACTGCTTTAGCTTGCGCACTTGCCTTTACAAACCTAACCGCATTTTTATGAAGGTCATTTACTTTGCATATATTATTTTTGTTTATCAAGTGTTCTCTTACGAAAGATTCATATACTGTATCGCCCATATAAGCAAGTACTACAGGGGACATATTTCTAGCTTGCATTTTCTCCATATTAAACTCTTCTCCATTTTACACCTTGTCTTGTATCTTCTATAGCTATTCCCATATCAAGCAGCTTTTGTCTTATATCATCAGCCATTTGATAGTCCTTATTCTTCTTAGCTTGAGTTCTTTGGTCTATAAGATTTTCTATTTCTTCATCTATGCTATCGTCATTTGATTTATTAGCTATATTTAAAACATCTGTAAGCTCTTTAAACATATTGTAGCATTCATTAGCAAACTCTAAAGAAGCCTTATCGTCTACGTTAGTGTTTATAAATCTAGCAAGCTCAAATATTACACTTATAGCATCTGCTGTATTTATATCATCATCCATACTTTCTATAAATCTAGTTCTGAAAGTATCTAATTCTTTAACAAGAGATCTTTCTTCATCCTTAATACTTCCATCTAACTTGTCTTTTAAAAACTCTAAATTATTCTTAGTATTATACAGTCTTTCAAGACCAGCTCCTGCTTGCTTTAGCATTTCATCACTAAAGTTAACTGGATTTTTATAGTGTGCACTTAGCAAGAAGAATCTTACTATATCTAAATCATATTTTTCAGATATATCTCTAACTGTAAAGAAATTACCCTTAGACTTAGACATTTTCTCATCATTTATATTTATATACCCATTATGTATCCAGTAATTAGCAAACTTTTTACCAGTTCTAGCTTCAGTTTGAGCTATTTCATTTTCATGATGAGGGAATGTTAAATCTTGACCTCCTGCATGTATATCTATAGTATCTCCTAAATATCTGCTAGACATTACAGAACACTCTATATGCCAGCCCGGTCTTCCTTCACCCCAAGGACTGATCCATCCAGGCTCTCCTTCTTTTTTACTCTTCCAAAGAACAAAATCCATTGGGCTTTTCTTATTATCATTAACTTCGATTCTTGCCCCAGCTTCTAAATCTTCTATATTTTGCTTTGATAATTTTCCATAATGATCAAACTTTTTAGTATCGAAATATACATCTCCATTTACAGCATATGCATATCCTTTAGCCTCTAAATCTTTAACAAATTCTATTATTTGTTCTATATTATCAGTAACTCTAGGATGAATAGAAGCTCTCTTTATTCCAAGTCCATCTGCATCTGTAAAATATTCTTTTATATATTTATCTGCTACCTCAAGTGAACTTATTCCTTCTTCATTAGCTTTATTTATTATTTTATCATCAACATCTGTGAAATTTTGTACATAAGTTACATCATATCCTCTATATTCAAGATATCTTCTTAAAGTGTCAAATATTATAAACGGTCTTGCATTTCCTATGTGAAAGTAGTTGTATACTGTAGGTCCACATACATACATCTTTACTTTTCCTTCTTCTAGAGGAATAAATTCTTCTTTTTTTCTAGTTAAAGTATTGTATAATTTCATTTTTATCACCTCTTTACAATTTTTAATCTTCTCAATATTATACCACTTTTATATAGTTAATGTGATAAATATACCATATTGTAAATTAACTTAAAAGCCCTGAATAAATATTCAGGGCTTTTAAGTTAATTATTTTAGAAATTCAAATTTTTTCGATGTGTATTCTATATATTCTTCTTCATTTATAATGTCTTTATCTCTCATATTATCTAACATATCCACAAAATCTTTACATAAAGATTCTAATTCGCTTTTTATAAGCTCAATGTCTCTATTCATACTACTAAAACCCCCTTAAAACCAAACACTTATCAACAGGATTAAATAACGATACACACATTACTAACAGTTTATGCACATACTTATGCACATGTTGATATTTATAATATTATCTTTCTGGGCACTAAATTCCTTCTTTATTTTCTGAAAACTTTTCTACATTTTTCTTGAATTCTTTACAAATTTTCAGATAACAGCTATATATAATACGATATTCATATATATTTTAGGTATTATATTTAAATATATTCATAAATTTTATATATATTCGTGATATTTGTCTAAAATATTGCGAATATATTAATCAAAATACTTCTCTTACATAAAAAATTAGCTTTATCCACAGATTAAACATTATACTGCCTGTTTCCTATAACAAAAAAAATGCTTAAGTAAATACTTAAGCATTTTTTTGTTTATATTATGTTATTTTTTACGTGATTTATTCTATTAAGTATCTTTTCTTTTCCAAGTAAAGTTAATACTAAAGGCATTTCCGGTCCGTGCATTTGTCCTGTTAATATTACTCTAGTTCCCATGAATAAATTTTTACCTTTAATTCCATGCTCTTTTTGGATTTGCTTGAACATAGCTTTTATAAATTCTTCGCTTATTTCATCAGTATCTGTTACTTTTGCTTCTAGTGCATCTATTAAAGCCGGTATATGCTCTAACTTTAAAAATTCTCTGCATTCATCATCTTCAAGCTCTAATTCATCCTTAAAGAATATATCAACTTTAGTTGTAATTTCTTTTACGTAAGATAAGCTTTCCTTTACTACTCCTACCATTGACTTTATCCAGTCGTATTTTTCATCAGCTTCTTGTTCTGTTATAAATCCAGCTTCTATTAAGAAAGGTATAGCCATGTCAGCTATGACTTCATTGTCTGCTCCCTTTATATAGTGTGCATTTACCCAATTCAACTTGTCAGTATCGAATACTCCACCGCTCTTTGAAACTCTTTCTAAGGAGAATGCTTCTTCAAGCTCTTGCATATTAAATATTTCATTGTTGTCCTCTGGAGACCATCCAACTAATGATACATAGTTTACAAGACCTTCTGGTAAATATCCTTTTTTTCTGAAGTCTTCAACTGCAACATCGCCGTGTCTCTTACTTAATTTCTTTCTTTCTGCATTTAATATATTTGGAAGATGAACAAATGTTGGAGCTTCCCATCCAAATGCTTCATACATATATACATGCTTTGGAGTTGATGGTAACCACTCTTCTCCTCTTATAACATGAGTTATTCCCATTAAGTGGTCATCTACTATAACAGCAAAGTGATATGTAGGGAATCCATCTGATTTCATCAATACTTGATCATCTAAGTCATCTGTGTTTATAGATACAAGTCCTCTTACTATATCATTAAACTTTATTTCTTTATTAGCTGGAAGCTTAAGTCTTATAACATATTTTTCTCCAGCTGCAATTTTTGCTTCTACTTCTTCTTTTGATAATCCTCTACAGATACCATCGTATTTAGGAATTTTCCCTTCAGACTTTTGTATTTCTCTAACCTTATCAAGTCTTTCTTTTGAACAAAAGCAGTAATATGCATGTCCATTATCTAAAAGCTGCTTTATGTATTCTTTGTATATATGAAGTCTCTTAGATTGAACGTATGGTCCATTTTCTCCTACTTCAGCTATGTTTCCATTTTCATCAAGAACTACACCTTCTGTATGATTAACTCCAGCCCAGTCCATAGCTTTTAACATTCCCTCTATAGCACCTTCAACTAATCTACTTTGATCTGTATCTTCGACTCTTAAAAGGTATGTTCCACCCATTTTTTTTGCAAATAAATAATTATATAAAGCCGTTCTTAAACTACCAATATGAACAAATCCCGTTGGACTTGGTGCAAATCTAACTTTTACACTCATTAAAAACCCTCCTAATGTAAATTTTCTATATGATTATATTATATAAGCTGAGTTATGTCTATATTTTCAGATTCTTTAGTTGATCTATTTCTTATTTCAACTCTATTATTTTCAATATCTTTACCTACTACTATTGTTTTTGGTATACCTATTAATTCACAGTCCTTAAATTTAAATCCTATTCTCTCTTTTCTATCATCTAGCAATACATTGTATCCTTTTTTTGTTAGGCTTTCATATATAGACGAACCCGCATTATATTCTTTTTCTTTTTTTATGTTTCCTATTATAATATGATAATCAAAAGGACTCATATTATCTGGCCATACTATACCCAGTTCATCTTTATTTTCTTCAACAATAGTGGAAAATAATCTATCTAAGTATAATTTAGTTTCAACCATATACAGATTTTCTTCTTTAGAATTTGAATTTAGATATTTAAACTCTGTTTTTATTGTATCTATATCTATAAAATTTATACCACTAAAGCTCTTTATCTCTTTACCACAATTAAAACATTTATCTTCTATATTAGCCAGTTTGAAATTCCCTATAAAGTCTATATCAAAATCTCTTTTATAATTCACATTTTGAATATGATAGTCTGTTTTATTGGCTCCTATAACTGCATTTTTTATATTAATAACTTCTTCATCACAAAGTACAGCGTCAACTTTTATTCCTATAGGTCCTGCAAATCCAACTTCAGCACCGGTTGCAGCTTTTACTTCTTCTTCATTTGCCATCTTTACATCTTTTTCTTTAACATTAAAATGCTTTGCAACTAATAAGTTGTTTATGGTTCTGTCTCCTCTTAATAAAACAGCTACTATACTTCCCTTTATATTAAGAAGTATTGTTTTTATAAGTTTTTTAGATGAAATATTTAAAGATGATTCTAATTCATCTATAGTTTTAATATTTGGAGTGTGTATAAAGTCCATTTCTTTAGGTTCTTGTGTGGATAAGTCCTTCTCTGAATATGATTTTATTTCTTCTTTTAAGTCCCCATATCCACATTCCCCACATAAAAATACTTCTCTTAGTGGATAAGTTGTGTTGTAGAAGTATTTGCCTTTATGTTTTTCATTATTCAATCTAGTATATTTTACATTTGATTCTTCTATTAATTTATCTATACTACTTATTAAGCTATTAATAGTTGTATCTATTTCATTTTCCCCTACTATACTTACAAGCTTTATCATATTTTCTTTTTTTGGATTCAGTAATCCATCTTTAAGTCTAGATTTTGCATTTTTATTAAGCGTTAAATAAGTCAAATTAATAGGTAGGCTTTTGTATGACTTTAATTCGTTCATATATAAATTTAATATTTCTTCTTTATTCCCATTTGCTTTTATTACTGTATTGTTTTTAAAATTATCTAATATGTTATTTGTTATTTTATCTAAAAACATATTTCCTAAAGGCGTATAACAGTAACTCCCACTATCTGCATATTTAATAAGTCCTGATCTATGTAATAGTTTAGAGCTTTCATTATTAAATTCAATAAAACAGTCTTTATATGTCTTTAAATATATAGAGCTTAATTTCATAATAATACCCCCTTTACTTTATCCTAAATCTAAAAATTCAGTTAGAGTAAAAACCACTTCTGAATTGAGTTTCACTTTATATATAATATTATCAAAATTTCAAAAGATTAATATAGTATTTCAAAAAATAAAACTCAGCTTTTATATATTTAGTTTTTATAAAAAGGATTTTTGTGGTATATAGTGTAATATATGTAATATAAGTTGATTATATAGATATAAAAAGGAGGTTTGGATATGGAGATATTAGATTCAAAGGGAATGTATACTATATTAATTGATAAAAAAAATAGAATAGTATATGAAAAAAATGTGGGAGTTTGGACAAATGAAGATCTTAATAGATTTTTAGATGACTACAAGAATATAGTCTTTAATGAGCTTGGAAATGATAAACCTTGGGCTAAATTATGCAATTTAAGCAATTATGAAGTATCTTCTATCTATAATGACCTAATAGAGTTTTTAAAAACTTCTATAGATAATGGATTTTCTGATTGCGCAATTATTTCTAATGATTCTTTAGTTAACTCTCAAATGCATGAAGTATGTAAACAAATAGGTTTAAATCATTCATTTTTTGGTGGGATAGACGCATTTGACGATGCAATTGATTGGTTACAATCCAATGGATATAAACTAAAAAATAACGCATTATGCCAAGCATAATGCGTTATTTTTTTAGTAAGCTTTTGCAAAGTAAGCCATTTTTTCTGCTTTTTTACCACAACATACGCAAGTATCTCCTAAATCTTCTTGCTCAAAAGGCATACATCTTATAGTAGCTCCTGTTTCTTCTTTAACTTTAAGTTCACACTCTGTGTCTCCACACCACATAGCTTTTATAAATCCTGGAGTCTCTTCTATTGTTTTCTTGAATTCATCCATGTTTTTAGCTACATAAGTTTTTTCTTCTCTAAGTTTTAGTGCTTTATTGTATAATCCATCGTGAATTTCATCTAATAGATTTTCTATACTTTCTTTTAAGTTTTCCATTGGTATTTGAGTTTTTTCAAGAGTATCTCTTCTGAAGACAGTAATTTGGTTTTTCTCTATATCTTTAGGTCCTATTTCTAATCTTACAGGAACACCCTTCATCTCCCACTCATTGAACTTCCAACCTGGAGAATAGTTAGGTCTATCATCAACTTCAACTCTTATAGATCCTTTAAGATCAGCATATATTGAATCTACAACTTCCATAACATTTCCTTTATGTGCTGCTATTGGAACTATAGCAACTTGTGTAGGTGCTACTCTTGGAGGAAGTACTAAACCTCTATTGTCTCCATGAACCATTATAAGTCCACCTATAAGTCTTGTAGATATTCCCCATGAAGTATGATATGGATTAGCAAGATTTCCATCTCTATCAGAGTATTGTATTTCAAATGCCTTAGTAAAATGCTGGCCTAAGAAATGGCTTGTTCCTGATTGTAGTGCTTTACCATCATGCATCAAAGCCTCTATTGTATAAGTGCTATCTGCACCTGCAAATTTTTCATTTTCACTCTTTTGTCCACATACAACAGGCATAGCAAGTAAATCTTCTGCTACTTCTTTGTATATATTAAGCATTTGAAGAGTTTCAGCTTTTGCTTCTTCAGCTGTTTCATGTAGTGTATGTCCTTCTTGCCATAAGAACTCTGAAGTTCTTAGGAACGGTCTAGTTGTCTTTTCCCATCTTACAACAGAACACCATTGATTATAAAGGTATGGTAGATCTCTGTAAGATTTTAACCATTTAGAGTACATAGAGCATATTATAGTCTCTGATGTAGGTCTAACACAAAGTCTTTCAGCAAGTTCATTATGTCCTCCATGAGTTACCCATGCAACTTCTGGAGCAAATCCTTCAACGTGCTCTGCTTCTCTTGTTAATAAACTTTCTGGTATAAGTAGTGGGAAGTAACAGTTTTTATGTCCAGTTTCTTTAAATCTTCTATCTGCAAACGCTTGAATGTTTTCCCATATTCCAAATCCATATGGTTTTATTACCATGAATCCTTTTACAGGAGAATAATCAACAAGGTCTGTCTTTAATATTACGTCTGTGTACCATTGTGGAAAGTCAACTTCCATCGGAGTTATTTCTTCAACAAATTGCTTATTTTTCTTACTCATTTCTATTCCTCCTTCAAATCTGCTTTATGATATAATATAAATCAAATAAAAAAAAGCCTTTCATCTCTATTATTAGAGACGAAAGACTTATATTCCGCGGTACCACTCTAGTTAGCAATAAATTGCTCTCTTAATAGGATATAACGGTCCTTCCGTAAGAACTTTTTAACGTTCTTAAACTCCAGAGCTGGTTCAATAAATTTCTCTTAAAAGCCTCTCACCAATAGCTTTTTCGCTGTGAAGATAGATTTATCTACTATTCTCCTTCTATGTTTGTAAATTATTATAAATTTTAATTATTAATTCTATATTATAATTTATTTTTTGTCAACTAATATTAATGAACATATTGCTTGGGAAGATATACCTTCTTTTGTTCCCGTAAATCCAAGCCCTTCTTCAGTCGTAGCCTTCACATTTACTGATTCTATATCTATATTTAATGCTTTTGATATTTTTTCTCTCATAGTATCTATATGGGGCGCCATCTTCGGAGCTTGAGCTATTATTGTACTATCTATATTATTGACCTTATAACCTTTATTATTCACAAGTTCTCCTACATACTCTAATAATTTTATACTATCTGCCCCTTTGTACTTAGGATCATTATCTGGAAAGTGCTTGCCTATATCTTTAAGAGCCATGGCCCCAAGTATACTATCCATTATCGCATGTATAAGTACATCTGCATCAGAGTGTCCTAAAAGCCCCTTATCATGAGGAATATTAACACCACCTATAATAAGATCTCTTTCTTCCACTAACTTATGTACATCATATCCTATTCCTACTCTTATCATAATATCCTCCTACCCTCTACTTTTAAGTATTTGCTCTCCAAAATTCAAATCTTCTCTTGTAGTCATCTTTATATTTTCATACGACCCCATTATCATCTTTACATTATAACCCATATTCTCAACCAACATAGCATCATCCGTTCCATAAAAGTCTTTTTCAGAAGCATTTTCATAAGACTTAATTAAAATGCTATAATCAAAACTTTGAGGAGTCTGAACTGCCCATACATACTTTCTATTAGGTGTATTAGTTACTATATTGTTGTCATCTAACACCTTGATAGTATCCTTAACAGGTACTCCTACTACAACAGCTTTATGCTTTGTTGCTTCTTCAATAGAGTTATTTATAATATCATTACTTACAAAAGGCCTTGCTCCATCGTGTATTAAAACTATGTTACAACCTTTACTTACCTCTTTAAGACCATTATAAACAGAATCTTGTCTTTCATTTCCTCCATGCGCTATTTTTATGTTTTTGTCGAAATTATACTTATTAAGTACATGTTTCACGAAAAACTCTTCTTCATCTTCTCGCACAACGACAACTATTTCATCTATATTATCGTTTTTATCAAAAGCTTCAATAGTATGAGCCACTACTTCTTTATCTCTTAATTTTATATACTGCTTGTTTATATTAGATTTCATCCTCTTGCCCGTTCCAGCGGCAACTATAACTGCACTATTCATTAAATCACCTCTAAAATAGATTATACTACAAATAGCTTATATATTTAGATAAATATATAAGCTATTTGTAGTATTTTTTAGAATACATCAATCAACAAACTATATCCGTTATAAACTTTAACTTTAGCCTTTAGTGTTCCTTCTCTAGACTTATCTTCTAAATTAGCTCCTGTATTTTCCTCAACAAAGTATTTATCTAAGTTATATGAAACCCTAATACCTATAATATTTTCTTTTTCATTTTCCTTCTTCTCTTCCCAATCAGTAATAGTATGATTATACTTAGCTTTTAAATATATCTTATTCTTTGGCTTTTTATCAGTTAAGTAATCAACTTTGTGAATCCCGCCTTCTTTTTTTAGAACAACATACAATTTCTTATCTTCAAGCTTTTCTTGATAATAACTGTCTTTAGCTATTAGCCCATCTGGTATTTGATCTAAGCTTATATCATTTATATCGTAATTTAGATATACATAATCTCCCCTAAAGAAATCTCTTGGATCATATGGTTTTGTATTAATTATTATTTCATCCCCTTTACAATAAGTCATAAGAGGAGTTATAGTCATGCCTATCAATATGATTATAGGCAAAATCATCGATATTATATATTTATTATTTTTCAATGAATTCACCCCCTCTTTTATTTCTCATTCTTTCAAAGTAATGACCAAATAATAAAAGTATTGCTCCTGATGTTATAAAAAACATCGACTTTGGCATAAAGTCATAGAACGTATCAAAATAATATCTAAGTATAGTTATACATATGAATATAAGAGATATTAAATTTCCTTTATTAGTCTCATGGAAAAGATACAGTGCATATAAAATAGCAAATATTATACTAATAGTAGTTCCGTTTCTTATAAAACTAAAACCCTGTTCCCAAATATAAGGTGCTGTAAGAATCAGACCTGATATACCAAATACTATCAATCCTTGTATATTAAATATATCCTTATTAATATTTGTTGTTATATAATACATAAATAATCCTATTATTAAGAATGCAATTGATATATAAAATTCGTCTACACTGTAATTATTTAAAAAGTATAATATAGTGCTTAATGATAGGAAATTATTAAAAAATGTACCTGATTTACTGTTTCCTAGTTGCTTGTTTATATAATATAAAATAGGTATTATTAGAATTATCGAATAAGATAAATAATCTAAATTATATGAATTGGCCAAATATATCAATAAAAATATATGTGAGAATATAAACACAAGCTTATCTTTGAATAATAAACCTACAGGTATTATACCTACACCCCAAAATAAAAATGCTTTTGAAAAATGTCCTCCATAGTTGAATATCTGACCTATTAAAAATATACCTGCTCCATATGTCAAAACTCCAATGTATAGAAAGCTCTTACTAGTCTTTGGGTACTTACCTTCCATCTTGTAACTTAATATATTGAATCCTATATAAGACCCTATAATCATAAACACCTTTGTTATCTTATTTATATAATTCCAGTTACTAGCTATAAAGCTAATTATTCCAAGTCCTATTAACACTGCTCCTATAGTAAGTATTATTCTAACAAAATTTAACCTTATAATATCATAACTATCAATTATCTCTACTTTTTGATCTGAACTTATCAAACTTTCTTTTTTCATAAATTCAAGCTCTTCTTCTAAAAAGTTCAGCTTATTTTTACTAATCTTTCTTTTTTTCATATTAATATACCTCCTATTCTACTTATCTATTAAACCATTGAATTTTTCATATATATATTCCTTATCAAACGAACTATATAATCTATAGTTTTTATCATCTAGTATTCTATAGTGAAATGTAACTATATTTTGCTGTATCCTAAAGGAATCGGATTGTTCTATATCTTTCCACCATATTTTACCTCCACCTGTTTTGTTTTTAGGAAAATACATCTTACCAAGAGCTACTATCTGTACAAGCTTTACAGGATCTTCTCCAAAGCTCATTCTAAGTATTTCACTTTCATTAAAAATGCTGCAAACAGCAATACAAGTACTCCAGGATAAAGAATTTCTCTCTTTTTCTATTTGAACTAATGTTTTTTTTGATATTCCTATCACTTCAGCCATCTTATCCTGAGAAAAATTATACTCTGTTCTTACAAGCTTTAATTTCCTAGAAACTATATCAATTACTTCTTCTTTGTTCATATGACCACCTCAATAGAGTTTCTTTTTTTAATTATAGTGTAATTTTACACTATAATCGTAAAAAAGTAAACTTTTTTTGTATAAAAAATTCGTCTAGTCGCTACGCACTGACTCATATTGCCAACGATCCCCTACGGGTTCCGTTGCTCAAAAATAGTTGTAAGCGTAGTTCTTTCCTCAATATTATCTCCATATTTAAAACTATATAATTCCCTATACAATAAAAAAGACTCTGCCATTGGCAAAGTCTTTTTTATGATGATTTTTCTGTTGCTGTTTTTGGTTTTCCAAATATCATTCTGCCTGCTGCAGTTTGAAGAACAGATGTTACTAAAACGTCTATAGTCTCTCCTATATATTTTCTGCCTCCATCTACTACAATCATAGTTCCATCATCTAGGTAAGCTACTCCTTGACCCGATTCTTTTCCTTCTTTTATAACCTGAACTATCATTTCTTCCCCTGGTATAACAACTGGCTTTACAGCATTTGCTAGTTCATTTATATTCAATACTTCAACACCTTGAAATTGGGCTACTTTATTTAAATTAAAATCATTAGTGACAACTTTTCCACCTATCATCTGTGCTAATTTTAAAAGTTTAATATCCACTTCTGGAACATCTTCAAAATCTTTGTCTGTTATTTCAACCTCAATATCAAGCTCTTTTTGTATTTTATTTAAAATATCAAGTCCTCTTCTACCTCTTACTCTTTTTAAGTCATCTGATGAATCTGCTATATGCTGAAGTTCTTTTAATACAAATTCAGGTATAACTATTTTACCTTCTATAAATCCAGTCTTAGATATATCAGCTATTCTTCCATCTATTATTACACTAGTATCTAGTATCTTAGGTTTATCTTTTAATTCTTTCTTACTAGTAGACTTTTCTTTAGTATTAGGTATTCTGATAATAGATGTTATGTTGAATAACTCATCCTTATATCTTACAGATATTTTTATTCCTATATATCCCATAAGAATGTATACAAGTACAGACAGAACAGTTCCAAGTATAGGAACAGGTATTTGAAGCAATAGATTACTTACCAAATACGCTATGAATAATCCAATTATAAGACCGATTGAACCTATTAAAATCTCCACTGGTGGTACTTTAGATAATTCTTTTTCCACAAAATTGGCTATATTCTTTCCCTCTTCTATAAGCCATGGAGAAATCAAGAAAAATATAAATCCCATTATAAGACCAGACACCATAGACCCTAAAATTATATACATCTCAGATGCCGGTAATAAATTCGGAAAAGCTTCAACTACAGAAAAATAAGTTCCAACTCCAATAGTTATACCTATTAAAGACATAATTCCTTTTATAATTTTATTTATCACTATTTCACCTCCTATTTAAAGTATCGTCTATATTTTATTTTTTAATCTAAATTTATATTACTTTCTATTAATTCCTTCACATTTTCAGAATTATCATTAAGAACTAATGTTAATTCACTAATTAGCATATCTTTAGCATCATTTAACATTTTCTTTTCTCCTGTTGACAGTCCCTTTTGCTTATCTTGTATCATTAAATCTCTAACAACAACCGCTATTTCGTATATATCTCCAGTTTTTATTTTGTCCATATTATCTCTAAATCTTTTATTCCACTTTTGATCCATATCTCCTTTTTTATCTTTAATTATATCCATTAAATCTTCTACTTTGTCCTTATCTATAATATGTCTTATTCCTAGCTTATTAATATTGTCAATAGGTATCATTATCTCAACTTCAGATATAACCATATTTAGAATATAATACTTCTTTGTCTCTCCTAATACCTCTTTTTCCTCTATAGAATTTATTATACCCGCTCCATAATTAGGGTAAACTATTTTGTCGCCTATATTAAACATAAAATTTCTCCCTTCAAAATAATAATCTATTATAGTATATACCAACGGTTTGGAATAGTCAAACCAAAACAATTATTTTATCATATTAAATTATAGTATGTCAATTATATTTTGTAATTAAATGCTCTATTATTACCTATTATGAAAAAATTTATACAATTGACCTGCAATCGTTTTCTTATTATAATTATTATGAGGTGATTTTAAAATGAGTGAATTCAATTTTGATAAATTTGAAAATTCAGTAAATAATTCATTAATAAGGCATAAGAGTATTTTAGATATAGTAACTAAACTTGAGGAAAGTAACTCTAAAACAAATAGGGCCATAATAAAGTCTGTTACAAACTGCGGTTGTATTGAAATATCAGGAAAGAAACAAAATCTTCCAAAATATATAGCCTTCAATGAACTTTCTAATTATATGAATAACCATATAGTAGGTAGTTTATGCGATAATTGCAAAGAAAAAATAGAAGAAGAATTAGGAAATCATCTTTTCTATATGCAGTCTCTATGCAATTGTCTAAACATAAGTCTAGAAGATGTTTTTAAGAAAGAAAACAATAAACTTCAAACTCTAGGAATATACAATCTACTTTAAAGTAATACGTTTGTATTTAAAATAAAAGGGCATATATATGTCCTTTTATTTTAAATAAATTTTTAAATATGTCTATCAAGTAATACTTGTTCTTGTATTCTTCTTAACCCATCTCTTATGTATCTAGCCCTTATTTCTCCAATACCTTCTACATCATCAAGTTCTTCAATAGTTGCTTTTAGTATAGACTGGAAGTTATCGAAATGATAAGTTAAATTCTCAACTACACTATTAGGCAATCTATATATTTTTCTAAGAATTCTCCATCCCCTTGGATAAACTGTATATTCTATATTATCTATATTACTAGCAGTATAACCCAAAAGCCTTACTATATTATTCAGCTCAAGCAAGTCCTCCGATGAGAAATTTCTAATAGATTTTTTGAATTGTGAATAATCTCTGTCTTTAATTATATTATAATCCTTAAATACCATTTCTCCGTCTTCTTTTACATTTCCTATTAACTCTTCTAACTGCATACTAACTAATATTCCTTCATTTCCAAGCTCTATTATATAATGTTCTATCTCTGTAACTATTCTCATAACCATTTCCGTTCTTTGAACAACTGTTGCAACATCATAAAGAGTTACCAAATCCTCAAATTCTAATGCACTTAGATTAATCATAGCCTGGTCTAGTACCGATTTATATTTTTCAAGAGTTTGAATAGCTTGATTTGCTTTTGTTAATATTTTTGATGTTTCTTGTATTACATATTTGCTATACCCTCTATACAAAGTTATTATGTTTCTTCTTTGTGATATAGATATAACCATCTCAGCAGTTTGCCTAGCGACCCTTTCTGCTGTTCTATGTCTTATCCCAGTCTCTGATGATGGTATCAATGGATTTGGTATTAATTGAGTATTTGCATAAAGTATCTTTTTACCATCACTACTTACTATTATTGCACCATCCATTTTTGCAAGTTCATACAAATATGCTGGTGAAAAATCAGAATTTATATTAAATCCACCATCAACTATTTTCATTATTTCTTCACTATTTCCTATTACAATCAATGCTCCAGTTTTTGCCCTTAGAACATTTTCAAGACCTTCTCTAAGAGGTGTTCCTGGTGCTATCATCTTCAAGCAGTTTAATTGTTCTATATCTTTTGTAAAGCTTTCTTTCATTTATATCTACCCTCCTAGTACATAGTCTAAAGCCTCTCTTATATTTTCTACTCCTATAATCTTAATATCGTCAATATTTTCTAATCCTTTTACATTATTTTTAGGAACTATTACTCTATTAAAACCTAATTTTTTGCATTCTGATATTCTTTTTTCTATAAAACTTACTCCTCTTATCTCTCCTGTTAAACCCACTTCACCGATGGCAACAGTTTTTTCATTTGTTTCTATATTTCTAAAGCTAGAGGCTATAGATATTACTATTCCAAGGTCCATAGCTGGCTCATTAAGTTTTATTCCTCCAACAACATTTATATAAATGTCTTGATTCTGTATTTGCATTCCTGCTCTTTTTTCAAGAACTGCCATAAGAAGAGAAACTCTATTATAATCCACTCCAGTTGCAGCCCTTTTGGGTATACCAAAGCTAGTTGGACAAACAAGAGCTTGAAGTTCTACTAACATAGGTCTTGTCCCTTCTATAGTTGCCACTATAACTGATCCTGATACGCCCTTTGGTTTTTCAGATATAAGTATTTTTGAAGGATTTTCGACTTCTATAAGTCCTTTATCTCTCATCTCAAATACTCCTAGTTCATTAGTAGAACCAAATCTATTTTTAACTGCTCTAACCATTCTATATGTATTATATCTTTCCCCTTCAAAGTAAAGAACAGTATCAACCATATGCTCAAGTATTTTAGGTCCAGCAAGTGATCCCTCCTTTGTTACATGTCCAACTATAAAGGTTGATATACCTACTTTTTTAGATATTTTCATAAATCTAGAGGTTCCTTCTTTTATTTGACTAACACTTCCTGGAGTAGAAGTTATTTGTGGACTAAATACTGTTTGTATAGAGTCAACTATCATCATATCAGGTTTTATATTATCTATTTGTTTCTCTATTATGTCTAGATTATTTTCTGCAAATATATATAAATTCTTACTTTCTATATCAAGCCTCTTTGCTCTCATCTTTATCTGGTATATGGATTCTTCCCCTGATACATATAGAACTTTTTTCCCACTTTTAGCTACATTTTCTGCAACCTGAATTAAAAGAGTAGACTTTCCTATTCCAGGATCTCCGCCTGCTAATATTAATGATCCTTTAACTACTCCTCCACCTAATACTCTATCTAGCTCATTTATACAAGTTGAAAACCTTTCTTGTTCCCTTATTTCAAGTTCATTTATTGATACAGGTTTTTGAACTTCTTTTTCTATTATAAAAAGATCATGTTTACTTTTTTTATCTTCTATTTCTTCCACAAATGTATTCCAATCATCACATTCTGGACATTTACCAATCCACTTTAAACTTTCGTATCCACATGATTGACAAACATATTTACTTTTAATTTTAGCCATATTATCACCTTTACATTTTAATTAATCAACTCAAGTTAATTGAATTAATACTAATTATAGAATACCAAAAAATATATATTTTGGGAAACAAAAAGAGCTTAATTTTAAGCCCTTTTATCAAATAATAGTTTTCCATTATTTTCTCTAACTATTATATCATCCCCTTTATTTATATTTCCTTTTAAAATTTCCTCTGAAATATTATCCTCAAGGAGCTTTTGTATAGCTCTCTTAAGAGGTCTTGCCCCATATGCTTTATCAAATCCTTCTTTTGCTATTAGCTTAATTGCACAATCTTCAAGTTCTAAATTTATGTCCATACTTTTTAATCGTTCTTGTAAATTTTTAATCATTAACTTCACTATTTCATCTATATGTTCTTGATTTAAAGAATGAAAAACTATTATCTCATCTATTCTATTTAAAAATTCTGGTTTGAATTTTAATCTAAGTTCTTTCATAACATTTTCTTTCATTTTTTCATATTCACTTTTTTGAATTTCTTCACTGTCTAAATGCGTTGTAAATCCCAATGTCTTTTGATTTGATATATTGTGAGCCCCTACATTAGACGTCATTATTATTAAAGTATTTTTAAAATCAATTATTCTACCTTTAGAATCACTTAATCTTCCATCATCTAATATTTGAAGCAATATATTAAATACATCTGGATGCGCTTTTTCTATTTCATCAAATAGTACTACACTATAAGGATTTCGTCTGATTTTTTCAGTAAGTTGGCCTCCTTCTTCATGCCCTATATATCCAGGGGGAGATCCTATCATCTTTGATACAGCGTGCTTTTCCATATATTCAGACATATCTATCCTTATTATACTATCTTCACTAGAGAACATAACGTGAGCTAACGCTTTAGAAAGTTCTGTCTTTCCAACTCCTGTTGGTCCTAAAAATATAAATGAACCTATTGGTCTTTTAGGATCTTTAAGACCTACTCTAGCTCTTCTTATAGCTTTTGATATAGCTTTTATAGCTTCTTTTTGACCTATAACCCTGTTACTTATTATATTTTCAAGATCTAAAAGCTTTTTACTTTCTTCTTGAATAAGCTTATTTACAGGTATTTTAGTCCATGAAGATACTATATCGGCTATATCCTCTTCATCAACTACATCAGATGATTTTGAAGAATCTTTCTTCCAGGCTTTTTGAGTCTTTTCTAGTTTTTCTTTTATCTCTTTTTCTTCATCTCTTATGCTTGCCGCATTTTCAAAATCTTGATTTCTTATAGCTTCTTCTTTTTCTTTTGCTAAAACTTCTAATCTATCCTGCATATCCTTTATATCTTTAGGAGGGACATAGTTAGAAAGCCTAACTTTAGAACTTGCTTCATCTATCAAATCAATAGCTTTATCTGGTAAAAATCTATCGTTTACATATCTATGTGATAAATTCACAGCAGCACTTATGGCCTCATCAGTTATTTTCACATTATGGTGGGCTTCATATCTATCTCTAAGCCCTTTTATTATATCTATAGAATCTTGAATAGACGGCTCGTCAACCATGACTGGCTGGAATCTTCTCTCAAGAGCAGAGTCTTTTTCTATATACTTTCTATATTCGTCAAGAGTAGTTGCTCCTATTATCTGTATCTCTCCTCTAGCAAGCTCAGGCTTTAAAATATTAGACGCATCCATAGATCCCTCTGAGCTACCAGCTCCAACTATTGTATGCAGCTCATCTATGAATAATATTATATTTTGATTATTTTTTAGTTCAACCATTGCATTTTTTATTCTTTCTTCAAACTCACCTCTATACTTTGCACCTGCTATCATTCCAACTAAATCTAGTGATACTATTCTCTTATCTTTTAATATTTCTGGTACATCACATGATACTATTTTCCCTGATAGTCCCTCTATTATAGCTGTTTTCCCAACCCCTGGATCTCCTATAAGTACAGGATTATTCTTAGTTCTTCTGCTTAGTATCTGTATAACTCTTTGTATTTCAATATCTCTTCCTATAACAGGATCTAGCTTTCCATCTTCATATAATTTATTAAGATCTTTACCGTACTTACTTAGTGTTGGTATGTTCTTATTATCAAATTTTTCATTTTTTTTATGTGCTATGTTTATATCCTTTAAAGAATTTAGTATTTCTGTACTTAACTCACTCATATTTATGCCTAAATCATATAATATCCTCCACGCTATTCCATCACCTTCTTTTATAATTCCCAAAAGTATATGTTCTGTTCCAACGTAATTATGTCCTAGTACTTTTGCCTGCATGAATGCGAGTTCGAATATTTTCTTAGTTCTTGGACTAAATCCAATTACTTTAACTTTTAAATTGCCTATTTGTATGTATAACGGTATACGCTGTTTTATTAGTTCTTCATTAACCCCAAACTTATTTAAAACTTGTCCGGATATACTCGCACTATCTTTTAAAATACCTAAAAGTATATGTTCACTTCCAACTAAATTATGTCCCATATTACTTGCTTCTATTGCTGCTATATCTAGTGATTTTCTAGCTCTTTGAGTAAATTTGTCAAACATAAAATCCCTCCTAAATTAATACTAATACATATTATTTCCGAAACATGAAATGTTAATTCAGATTGATATAAATAAAAAATTTGTCTAATGCCACGAATTTACTCATGCCGCCAATGAGCCCAACAGACTCTATTGCTCAAAATAGTTGATACTGTAGTAATTTCAACAATATTTTCTGTAGGCTGAAAATTATATAACCTCTTAGTATATAAAAAAAGAATGACTTAAAAAGTCATCCTTTTTTATCTATTTATTACTTTGTGCTTCTTCTATTATTTTCTGTGCAAACTGTGCTGGAACTTCATCATATTTATCAAATTCCATTTCAAAATAACCTCTTCCTTGAGTCATAGATCTTAAATCTATAGCATATTTAAAAGTCTCAGCTTGTGGTGCCTGAGCATATATAATTTGTTTTCCTCTTGAAGAAGGCTCCATTCCAAGTATTTTTCCTCTTCTTTTATTTATATCTCCCATTATGTCTCCCATATACTCTTCAGGAACTACTATTTTTAAATTCATTATAGGTTCTAATAATACAGGCTCTGCTTCTTGTATTCCTTTTTTAAATGCGATTGAAGATGCTATTTTAAATGCCATTTCAGATGAGTCCACATCATGATATGATCCATCATATAATGTTGCTTTTATATTCATAACAGGGAACCCTGCTAATGCACCTTCACTAAGACACTCTTTAAGACCTTTTTCTACGGCAGGTATATATTGTTTTGGAACTGATCCTCCGAATATGGCCTGCTCAAATATAAATTCTTCTTTAGATGGCTCAAATTTTATTTTAACATCTCCATACTGTCCGTGACCTCCACTTTGCTTTTTATGTTTTCCTTGTACATCTGATTTACCTTTTATGGTTTCTCTATATGCTACTTTCAAATCTGAAAGTTTAACCTCTACGCCAAATTTTTCTTTTAATTTATCTTTTATAGAATTTATATGCAGTTCTCCTTGGCCTCCTATTAAAGTTTGCTTGGTTTCATGATTTCTAAACCATTTAAAAGAAAGATCTTCTTCTGATAACCTATGAAGTCCATTACTTATTTTTTCTTCATCTCCCTTATTTAAGCTATTTATTGCATAATATATTTGTGGTTTTGGAAATTCTATATTTTCGAAAGGCTCTTTATTAGAGCTTGTAGATAGAGTATCACCAGTTTGAACATTTGAAAGCTTATTTAATACTACAATATCTCCAGCAACAGCTTTTTTAAGTTCAATCTGATCCTTGTTTTTAAATGAATATATATGATATATTTTTTCTTTATTATCTTTATTTATATTATAAACTTCAGTATCTGGAGTTAATTCACCCTCACATACTTTTAATAGCGATACTTTTCCAATGAATGGATCAACTAATGTTTTAAAAACTATTCCTGAGAATTCTTTATTATCACTTCTTAGTCCTATATCTGTAGGAGATGGCATGTAATCCCAAACCATATCCAGCAAAGTATGTATTCCTATATTTTTATTTGTTGAACCACACAATACAGGAATTATATCTCCTTTTAATACTCCTTCTCTTAATCCCTTATGTATTTCTTCTTGTGTGAATTCCCCTTGTTCAAAATATTTATCAAGAAGCTCATCATCAGTTTCAGCAACTGATTCTAGTAGCATTTCTCTAATAGGACTTATATCTTCTTTCATATTTTCAGGTATATCAACTGTAACGCAATCTTTGCCATTATACTCTCTTGCAAACATATCTACTACATTTATAAATCCTTTAAACTCTTCATTATTTCCCATAGGCAAATGGAATGGAGCTATTTTCTTTCCATATCTTTCTCTTAGTTGCTCTAACACTTTGTTGTAATCAGCTTTTTGGCTGTCAATTTTATTTATAAATATGAATTTTGGGGTATTGTTTTCATCTGTTATCTCTAAAGCTTTATCTGTTCCAACTTGAATATCACAAGTTCCATCTACTACTATGATAGATCCTGCTGCCGCTTTAATAGCTGATATTGATTCTCCATAAAAATCAAAATATCCAGGAGTATCTAAGAAATTATATTTATGGTCATTCCATTCAACAGGGGCTAAACTAAGTGTAGATGTCATATTTACTTCTTCATTTGGCTTACTTATCCTATTTACTAATTTATTAGTATATAAAACAGCTTCTATTAAATTACTTTTTCCACATCCAGAATGTCCTAAAACCACAATATTTCTTATTTTATCACTTTCATAAATTTTCATAGAAAAAATCCCCCTTCTTTTTTATAATATTCTATATATTTTGAATTTTTCCTTTTTTTAGTTTTTACTTATAAATCCAAAATAATACACAATATCATTAACTTATATTATTTAATTAAATTTGGCTTTATTATAAATATTATAATTTTCTTATATATAAAATATTATGTTTTAAAGTTTTTATTATGTATGATATATAAAAAATTCGTCTAGTTGCTACTCAACGGCTCATATCGCCAACGAGTTTCATTGCTTAAAAATAGTTGTAAGTATAGTTCTTCACCCATGTTATTTACAGATTCAAAATTATATAATTTCCTATAGAGTGAAAATTTAGCTTCATACTAGAAAACTAACGCTCTTCATTGCCTAATAATTGCTATTTTATTGATTTTCTAAATACATATTTTTTTATATTAATCTATTTTTTCGCAAAAAAATAATAGGTCTTTTTTAAAAGCCTATTATTTTTAAAACGTCATCTATTGTATTTTTTGTGTATTCACCTTTTTTGTATTTTCTTTTAGAAACTAGTATCTCAGCCTCATTACCTCTATTTATAATTTCTTTTAATATAGTTGGTAATTCTATGAATACTCCTAGTTCTTCAAAGTCCTCATCCATTATTATAAATGTCGGTATTTTAGGTTTTCCATTGAAGCTATACTTATTTAAAGCCTCTTCATTTCTTTCTCTTGATACAATTCTTAAGTTAATGTTTACATTTAAATCACAGATAAAGCTTACTCCCGGTAAATTTATTTGACAATCAGGGCACCAATCTTCCGCAAATACTAATATATATATTTTTTTTTGGACACTCTTTATCTTATTCATTAACTTTTTATCCATATTTATAGAATTCTTAATTTTTTCTATTTTTTCCTTGTATACATCTTCTGAAGATTCCAAAAACTCTTGAAAGCTTATACCTTTAAAAAACAGGTCTTTTAAACTCATATTTTTATACCCCCTATATGGATATACTACTTAAGAACTATTATAACACAAAAAATATAATAAAAAAAGATTACGTGGCTACGTCCTACTCTCCCAGGGGGCTGCCCCCCAAGTACCATCGGCGCTAAGGAGCTTAACTTCTGTGTTCGGAATGGGAACAGGTGTATCCTCCTTGCTGTAATAACCACATAATCTTTTAGTTTTAAGTATTAAGATTAATACTTTCAAAATTGATCAGATTTAAATTTTGGTTAAGTCCTCGATCTATTAGTATTCATCAGCTGAACTCATTACTGAGCTTACACCTTGAACCTATCAACCAGGTAGTCTTCCTGGGATCTTACTCATAAAGATGGGAAATCTTATCTTGAGGTTGGCTTCGCGCTTAGATGCTTTCAGCGCTTATCCATTCCATACATAGCTACCCAGCTATGCCACTGGCGTGACAACTGGTGCACCAGAGGTATGTCCATCCCGGTCCTCTCGTACTAAGGACAGCTCCTCTCAAATTTCCTACGCCTGCGACGGATAGGGACCGAACTGTCTCACGACGTTCTGAACCCAGCTCGCGTACCACTTTAATGGGCGAACAGCCCAACCCTTGGGACCTACTACAGCCCCAGGATGTGATGAGCCGACATCGAGGTGCCAAACCTCCCCGTCGATGTGGACTCTTGGGGGAGATAAGCCTGTTATCCCCAGGGTAGCTTTTATCCGTTGAGCGATGGCCCTTCCACGCGGAACCACCGGATCACTAAGCCCGACTTTCGTCCTTGCTCGACCTGTATGTCTTGCAATCAAGCTCCCTTTTGCCTTTGCACTCTTCGCACGATTTCCGACCGTGCTGAGGGAACCTTTGGGCGCCTCCGTTACATTTTGGGAGGCGACCGCCCCAGTCAAACTGTCCACCTGACAGTGTCCCAAGACCAGATTCATGGTCTATGGTTAGAATCTCAATATTACAAGGGTGGTATCCCAAGGATGACTCCACGAAAACTGGCGTTCTCGTATCTCAGTCTCCCACCTATCCTGTACATGTAATATCGAAATCCAATGCCAGGCTACAGTAAAGCTCCATGGGGTCTTTCCGTCCTGTCGCAGGTATCCGGCATCTTCACCGGAATTACAATTTCACCGAGTCTTTTGTTGAGACAGTGCCCAAATCGTTACGCCTTTCGTGCGGGTCGGAACTTACCCGACAAGGAATTTCGCTACCTTAGGACCGTTATAGTTACGGCCGCCGTTTACTGGGGCTTAAGTTCAATGCTTCGACTAATGTCTAACACATCCCCTTAACCTTCCAGCACCGGGCAGGCGTCAGCTCCTATACATCGTCTTTCGACTTAGCAGAAACCTATGTTTTTGGTAAACAGTCGCTTGGGCCTATTCTCTGCGGCCTCTTCGGGCATACACCCTAATGAGGCACCCCTTATCCCTAAGTTACGGGGTCATTTTGCCGAGTTCCTTAACAAAAGTTCTCTCGCTAGCCTTAGAATTCTCTTCTCACCCACCTGTGTCGGTTTGCGGTACGGGTACCTTTAATCTCAGTAGAGGCTTTTCTTGGCAGCATGAAATCGACTACTTCGCTACTTAAATTTCGCTCCCCATCACACCTCAGGATTGCACCGACGGATTTGCCTATCAATGCTCCCTTAATGCTTGGACCTACATATCCAATAGTAGGATAGCCTATCCTTCTGCGTCACCCCATTCTTCAAACGATTATCGGTAGTACAGGAATCTCAACCTGTTGTCCATCACCTACGCCTTTCGGCCTCGGCTTAGGTCCCGACTAACCCTGAGCGGACGAACCTTCCTCAGGAAACCTTGGGTTTTCGGCCCGTAGGATTCTCACCTACGTCTCGCTACTCATGCCAACATTCTCTCTTCACTGCAGTCCACTAGTCCTTCCGGTCTAGCTTCAACCCGCAGTGAATGCTCCCCTACCCATTGACAAAGTCAATGCCGTAGCTTCGGTAGTAAGTTTTAGCCCCGATAATTTTCGGCGCAGGATCACTCGACCAGTGAGCTATTACGCACTCTTTGAATGAATGGCTGCTTCTAAGCCAACATCCTGGTTGTCTGTGCAATCCCACATCCTTTACCACTTAACTTACATTTAGGGACCTTAGCTGACGGTCTGGGCTGTTTCCCTCTCGACTATGAATCTTATCACCCACAGTCTGACTCCCAAGCAAAAGATAAAGGCATTCGGAGTTTGATAGTCTTCGGTAACCCACAGGGCCCCTAGGACATTCAGTGCTCTACCTCCTCATCTCTAAGCTTGAGGCTAGCCCTAAAGCTATTTCGGGGAGAACCAGCTATCTCCGAGCTCGATTGGAATTTCACCTCTACCCACAGCTCATCCCCGCACTTTTCAACGTGCGTGGGTTCGGACCTCCACGAAATTTTACTTTCGCTTCATCCTGGCCATGGGTAGGTCGCTCGGTTTCGGGTCTACGACAAGTAACTGAATCGCCCAGTTAAGACTCGCTTTCGCTACGGCTCCAGACCCTAAGTCCTTAACCTTGCTACTTATCGTAACTCGTTGGCCCGTTCTACAAAAAGTACGCGGTCACACTAAAAATGTGCTCCCACAGCTTGTAGGCATAGGGTTTCAGGTTCTATTTCACTCCCCTTCCGGGGTTCTTTTCACCTTTCCCTCACGGTACTATACGCTATCGGTCACCAAGAAGTATTTAGCCTTGGGGGGTGGTCCCCCCAGCTTCCCACAGGGTTTCACGTGTCCCGTGGTACTCTGGAGTATGCTCGAAAGTCTTCTTGTTTAATCTACAGGACTATTACCTTCTATGGTGGGTCTTTCCAAACCTCTTCGACTACAATACCTCTTTCTTGTGAGCATATCCGCAACCCCTATGAAGAAAACTTCATAGGTTTGGGCTCTTCCCCTTTCGCTCGCCGCTACTTAGGGAATCGATTTTTCTTTCTCTTCCTCGAGGTACTTAGATGTTTCAGTTCCCTCGGTTCCCCTCCTTAGACTATGTATTCATCTAAGGATACCTAGACATTACTCTAGGTGGGTTTCCCCATTCGGAAATCTCCGGATCAAAGATTGCTTGCATCTCCCCGAAGCTTATCGCAGCTTACCACGTCCTTCATCGGCTCTTGGTGCCAAGGCATCCGCCCTACGCCCTTAATAACTTAACCTAAATTTATTTAAATCTGTTCAATTTTCAAAGTACTAATTTTGAGGAATAAACCCTCAAAATTAAACAGTAGGTTATTTCTCCTTAGAAAGGAGGTGATCCAGCCGCACCTTCCGATACGGCTACCTTGTTACGACTTCACCCCAGTCATTGATTTCACCTTCGGCAGATTCCTCCTTACGGTTGGATATCTGACTTCGGGCGCCCCCAACTTCCGTGGTGTGACGGGCGGTGTGTACAAGACCCGGGAACGCATTCACCGCGACATTCTGATTCGCGATTACTAGTAACTCCAGCTTCATGCAGGCGAGTTTCAGCCTGCAATCCGAACTGAGACTAGCTTTAAGAGATTAGCTTGACCTCGCGGTTTCGCAACTCTCTGTACTAGCCATTGTAGCACGTGTGTAGCCCTAAGCATAAGGGGCATGATGATTTGACGTCATCCCCACCTTCCTCCGAGTTATCCTCGGCAGTCTCTCTAGAGTGCCCATCCAAAATGCTGGCAACTAAAGATAAGGGTTGCGCTCGTTGCGGGACTTAACCCAACATCTCACGACACGAGCTGACGACAACCATGCACCACCTGTCACCTCAGTCCCCGAAGGGAAAGCTTCGATTAAGAAGCGGTCTGAGGGATGTCAAGCTTAGGTAAGGTTCTTCGCGTTGCTTCGAATTAAACCACATGCTCCGCTACTTGTGCGGGTCCCCGTCAATTCCTTTGAGTTTCACTCTTGCGAGCGTACTCCCCAGGCGGAGTGCTTAATGCGTTAGCTGCGGCACCGAGGGGGGTAACCCCCGACACCTAGCACTCATCGTTTACGGCGTGGACTACCAGGGTATCTAATCCTGTTCGCTCCCCACGCTTTCGTGCCTCAGCGTCAGTTACAGTCCAGAGAGCCGCCTTCGCAACTGGTATTCCTCCTAATATCTACGCATTTCACCGCTACACTAGGAATTCTACTCTCCTCTCCTGCACTCAAGCCCTGCAGTTTCAAAAGCTTACTACGGTTGAGCCGTAGCCTTTCACTTCTGACTTACAAGGCCGCCTACGCACCCTTTACGCCCAGTAATTCCGGATAACGCTTGCCCCCTACGTATTACCGCGGCTGCTGGCACGTAGTTAGCCGGGGCTTCCTCCTAAGGTACCGTCATTATCTTCCCTTAGGACAGAGCTTTACGACCCGAAGGCCTTCATCGCTCACGCGGCGTTGCTGCATCAGGGTTTCCCCCATTGTGCAATATTCCCCACTGCTGCCTCCCGTAGGAGTCTGGACCGTGTCTCAGTTCCAGTGTGGCCGATCACCCTCTCAGGTCGGCTACCCATCGTCGCCTTGGTAAGCTTTTACCTCACCAACTAGCTAATGGGACGCGGGTCCATCCTATACCGCTAACGCTTTGACATTTCTAAGATGCCTTAAAAATGTGTTATCTCGTATTAGCATATCTTTCGATATGTTATCCGTGTGTATAGGGCAGGTTACCCACGCGTTACTCACCCGTCCGCCGCTAAGATTAAAAAGCAAGCTTTTTAATCTCCGCTCGACTTGCATGTGTTAGGCACGCCGCCAGCGTTCATCCTGAGCCAGGATCAAACTCTTAAATAAAAGTTTGTCAGTACTCAGTAAACTGACTTTATGTGTTGTTTCCGAAAATCACTGTTGTGATTTATTTATAACCTACTGTTTAATTTTCAAAGTTCATTTTGTGTTTCGTGTTTGCCTCGTTGTTGAGGACAAGTAATAATATATCACCTTTAAAACATTTCGTCAACACTTTTTTTAAAGTTTTTATTACTTTTTTTTATTCTCTAATATATCCACAAATTCACATATGTATCTTCCTACATAAAATTCGTTGTTCATTATTTTTGTAATAAAATATTCTAACCAACAAATTTTATAATTTAAAAATTATTTTTTATAGGCTCAATTGAATATTTAGTGTTCATATTGAAAAAAATAATATTAGAATCTATAATTTTCTATTTATTATTAAAAAGGTGGTGTTTTTATGAATGATAAATTAAGTCATTTAAAAAAACTATATGAAGATGGCTATAGATGTATTTATTATGATTCTACTAATCAAAATACATTTTCTGTATATCTAAAAAATTTCGAAATGGAAAGAAGTGAGGTAGTAGAATTACAAGATTCTACAGAGTTTGATGAGTTAAGATCATATATAGATGGTTTTAATTTCAGATAGTTGTAAAATCCATAAAGGAGCCACCAGGCTCCTTTATAATGCACTTTCTTTAGTCAGATTATTTGCTATTTTTTTTATGAGATTCATCAATTCTTTTCTTTGTTTTTCATCTTTATCTACTCTATTTATATATTGATTAAAATATAATATTTTTTTATTTTTCATTTTATCACATCCCATATTCAATATGTATTCTTACTATTTCTATTTTTTTATCTTTATTTCCTTCTTTATTTTTAAAATTTTTGCTATAAAAATAAATCGCCTTTATTATAAATTCTACGCAAATATAGGCCATATTATACTTTCATTAGTAAAAATATTTCTATAAAGCGAAACTTAATTGATATAGAATTTTAAAACTTTCAGATAAAAATGAATCTGATTTAAGATATTGAGGAATTCATCTAAAAACAAAGGTTATCTTTAGTTTATATAGAATAATATTACTCACAAAATTTTCTTACATTTTACTTTGGGGGTACAGTCTATGATTATAAAATTAAATGATAGCTACAATAATCTTTTAACGAAATATTTAAAACAAGAAAGTGAAGTCAATCTTTTTATTATAGGGGATCTTGAGAACTACGGATATGATAAAGATTTTCAAGAGATTTGGGGAGAAATCAATGATAATGGATCTCTAATAGCAGTATTATTAAGATATCACTATAATCTTATATTTTACTCTAGGGATAAATTTGATCTTAATGGCTTTTATAATATTATGAAAAATATAGATTTTAAAGCTTTATCTGGCGAGAAAACTATAATAGAACAATTTCAAAATCTATTTGAATTTAGTCAAAGAAATGATATGCATTTTTGCAAATTAGATAATATTTCAGATTTAGAAATTAATAACTTATCTAATCGAATTAAGCAATTAAGCTTAGATAAAGTCCAAAATATAATAAAACTTCATCAATCGATTGATGAGTTTGATGACTTTCCATTAGAAATAGTTAAGAGAAATTTTGAAAGTGGTAGAGCCTATTATATAGAAGAAGACGAAGAAATTGTTTCAATTTCACAAACCACAGCTGAAAATACTAATTCTGCTATGATTATAGGTGTATGTACTCATCCGAAATACAGAAAAAAAGGCTATGCTTCAGCTTGCGTATCTCATATATGTATGGAGCTTTTAAAAGAAAATAAAACACTATGTCTTTTTTATGATAACCCTAAAGCTGGGAAAATGTATAAAAAATTAGGATTTAAAGATATAGGTATATGGACTTGTTACAATCCATAACAAAAAATAAAAAAAGATTACGTGGCTACGTCCTACTCTCCCAGGGGGCTGCCCCCCAAGTACCATCGGCGCTAAGGAGCTTAACTTCTGTGTTCGGAATGGGAACAGGTGTATCCTCCTTGCTGTAATAACCACATAATCTTTTAGTTTTAAGTATTAAGATTAATACTTTCAAAATTGATCAGATTTAAAATTTGGTTAAGTCCTCGATCTATTAGTATTCATCAGCTGAACTCATTACTGAGCTTACACCTTGAACCTATCAACCAGGTAGTCTTCCTGGGATCTTACTCATAAAGATGGGAAATCTTATCTTGAGGTTGGCTTCGCGCTTAGATGCTTTCAGCGCTTATCCATTCCATACATAGCTACCCAGCTATGCCACTGGCGTGACAACTGGTGCACCAGAGGTATGTCCATCCCGGTCCTCTCGTACTAAGGACAGCTCCTCTCAAATTTCCTACGCCTGCGACGGATAGGGACCGAACTGTCTCACGACGTTCTGAACCCAGCTCGCGTACCACTTTAATGGGCGAACAGCCCAACCCTTGGGACCTACTACAGCCCCAGGATGTGATGAGCCGACATCGAGGTGCCAAACCTCCCCGTCGATGTGGACTCTTGGGGGAGATAAGCCTGTTATCCCCAGGGTAGCTTTTATCCGTTGAGCGATGGCCCTTCCACGCGGAACCACCGGATCACTAAGCCCGACTTTCGTCCTTGCTCGACCTGTATGTCTTGCAATCAAGCTCCCTTTTGCCTTTGCACTCTTCGCACGATTTCCGACCGTGCTGAGGGAACCTTTGGGCGCCTCCGTTACATTTTGGGAGGCGACCGCCCCAGTCAAACTGTCCACCTGACAGTGTCCCAAGACCAGATTCATGGTCTATGGTTAGAATCTCAATATTACAAGGGTGGTATCCCAAGGATGACTCCACGAAAACTGGCGTTCTCGTATCTCAGTCTCCCACCTATCCTGTACATGTAATATCGAAATCCAATGCCAGGCTACAGTAAAGCTCCATGGGGTCTTTCCGTCCTGTCGCAGGTATCCGGCATCTTCACCGGAATTACAATTTCACCGAGTCTTTTGTTGAGACAGTGCCCAAATCGTTACGCCTTTCGTGCGGGTCGGAACTTACCCGACAAGGAATTTCGCTACCTTAGGACCGTTATAGTTACGGCCGCCGTTTACTGGGGCTTAAGTTCAATGCTTCGACTAATGTCTAACACATCCCCTTAACCTTCCAGCACCGGGCAGGCGTCAGCTCCTATACATCGTCTTTCGACTTAGCAGAAACCTATGTTTTTGGTAAACAGTCGCTTGGGCCTATTCTCTGCGGCCTCTTCGGGCATACACCCTAATGAGGCACCCCTTATCCCTAAGTTACGGGGTCATTTTGCCGAGTTCCTTAACAAAAGTTCTCTCGCTAGCCTTAGAATTCTCTTCTCACCCACCTGTGTCGGTTTGCGGTACGGGTACCTTTAATCTCAGTAGAGGCTTTTCTTGGCAGCATGAAATCGACTACTTCGCTACTTAAATTTCGCTCCCCATCACACCTCAGGATTGCACCGACGGATTTGCCTATCAATGCTCCCTTAATGCTTGGACCTACATATCCAATAGTAGGATAGCCTATCCTTCTGCGTCACCCCATTCTTCAAACGATTATCGGTAGTACAGGAATCTCAACCTGTTGTCCATCACCTACGCCTTTCGGCCTCGGCTTAGGTCCCGACTAACCCTGAGCGGACGAACCTTCCTCAGGAAACCTTGGGTTTTCGGCCCGTAGGATTCTCACCTACGTCTCGCTACTCATGCCAACATTCTCTCTTCACTGCAGTCCACTAGTCCTTCCGGTCTAGCTTCAACCCGCAGTGAATGCTCCCCTACCCATTGACAAAGTCAATGCCGTAGCTTCGGTAGTAAGTTTTAGCCCCGATAATTTTCGGCGCAGGATCACTCGACCAGTGAGCTATTACGCACTCTTTGAATGAATGGCTGCTTCTAAGCCAACATCCTGGTTGTCTGTGCAATCCCACATCCTTTACCACTTAACTTACATTTAGGGACCTTAGCTGACGGTCTGGGCTGTTTCCCTCTCGACTATGAATCTTATCACCCACAGTCTGACTCCCAAGCAAAAGATAAAGGCATTCGGAGTTTGATAGTCTTCGGTAACCCACAGGGCCCCTAGGACATTCAGTGCTCTACCTCCTCATCTCTAAGCTTGAGGCTAGCCCTAAAGCTATTTCGGGGAGAACCAGCTATCTCCGAGCTCGATTGGAATTTCACCTCTACCCACAGCTCATCCCCGCACTTTTCAACGTGCGTGGGTTCGGACCTCCACGAAATTTTACTTTCGCTTCATCCTGGCCATGGGTAGGTCGCTCGGTTTCGGGTCTACGACAAGTAACTGAATCGCCCAGTTAAGACTCGCTTTCGCTACGGCTCCAGACCCTAAGTCCTTAACCTTGCTACTTATCGTAACTCGTTGGCCCGTTCTACAAAAAGTACGCGGTCACACTAAAAATGTGCTCCCACAGCTTGTAGGCATAGGGTTTCAGGTTCTATTTCACTCCCCTTCCGGGGTTCTTTTCACCTTTCCCTCACGGTACTATACGCTATCGGTCACCAAGAAGTATTTAGCCTTGGGGGGTGGTCCCCCCAGCTTCCCACAGGGTTTCACGTGTCCCGTGGTACTCTGGAGTATGCTCGAAAGTCTTCTTGTTTAATCTACAGGACTATTACCTTCTATGGTGGGTCTTTCCAAACCTCTTCGACTACAATACCTCTTTCTTGTGAGCATATCCGCAACCCCTATGAAGAAAACTTCATAGGTTTGGGCTCTTCCCCTTTCGCTCGCCGCTACTTAGGGAATCGATTTTTCTTTCTCTTCCTCGAGGTACTTAGATGTTTCAGTTCCCTCGGTTCCCCTCCTTAGACTATGTATTCATCTAAGGATACCTAGACATTACTCTAGGTGGGTTTCCCCATTCGGAAATCTCCGGATCAAAGATTGCTTGCATCTCCCCGAAGCTTATCGCAGCTTACCACGTCCTTCATCGGCTCTTGGTGCCAAGGCATCCGCCCTACGCCCTTAATAACTTAACCTAAATTTATTTAAATCTGTTCAATTTTCAAAGTACTAATTTTGAGGAATAAACCCTCAAAATTAAACAGTAGGTTATTTCTCCTTAGAAAGGAGGTGATCCAGCCGCACCTTCCGATACGGCTACCTTGTTACGACTTCACCCCAGTCATTGATTTCACCTTCGGCAGATTCCTCCTTACGGTTGGATATCTGACTTCGGGCGCCCCCAACTTCCGTGGTGTGACGGGCGGTGTGTACAAGACCCGGGAACGCATTCACCGCGACATTCTGATTCGCGATTACTAGTAACTCCAGCTTCATGCAGGCGAGTTTCAGCCTGCAATCCGAACTGAGACTAGCTTTAAGAGATTAGCTTGACCTCGCGGTTTCGCAACTCTCTGTACTAGCCATTGTAGCACGTGTGTAGCCCTAAGCATAAGGGGCATGATGATTTGACGTCATCCCCACCTTCCTCCGAGTTATCCTCGGCAGTCTCTCTAGAGTGCCCATCCAAAATGCTGGCAACTAAAGATAAGGGTTGCGCTCGTTGCGGGACTTAACCCAACATCTCACGACACGAGCTGACGACAACCATGCACCACCTGTCACCTCAGTCCCCGAAGGGAAAGCTTCGATTAAGAAGCGGTCTGAGGGATGTCAAGCTTAGGTAAGGTTCTTCGCGTTGCTTCGAATTAAACCACATGCTCCGCTACTTGTGCGGGTCCCCGTCAATTCCTTTGAGTTTCACTCTTGCGAGCGTACTCCCCAGGCGGAGTGCTTAATGCGTTAGCTGCGGCACCGAGGGGGGTAACCCCCGACACCTAGCACTCATCGTTTACGGCGTGGACTACCAGGGTATCTAATCCTGTTCGCTCCCCACGCTTTCGTGCCTCAGCGTCAGTTACAGTCCAGAGAGCCGCCTTCGCAACTGGTATTCCTCCTAATATCTACGCATTTCACCGCTACACTAGGAATTCTACTCTCCTCTCCTGCACTCAAGCCCTGCAGTTTCAAAAGCTTACTACGGTTGAGCCGTAGCCTTTCACTTCTGACTTACAAGGCCGCCTACGCACCCTTTACGCCCAGTAATTCCGGATAACGCTTGCCCCCTACGTATTACCGCGGCTGCTGGCACGTAGTTAGCCGGGGCTTCCTCCTAAGGTACCGTCATTATCTTCCCTTAGGACAGAGCTTTACGACCCGAAGGCCTTCATCGCTCACGCGGCGTTGCTGCATCAGGGTTTCCCCCATTGTGCAATATTCCCCACTGCTGCCTCCCGTAGGAGTCTGGACCGTGTCTCAGTTCCAGTGTGGCCGATCACCCTCTCAGGTCGGCTACCCATCGTCGCCTTGGTAAGCTTTTACCTCACCAACTAGCTAATGGGACGCGGGTCCATCCTATACCGCTAACGCTTTGACATTTCTAAGATGCCTTAAAAATGTGTTATCTCGTATTAGCATATCTTTCGATATGTTATCCGTGTGTATAGGGCAGGTTACCCACGCGTTACTCACCCGTCCGCCGCTAAGATTAAAAAGCAAGCTTTTTAATCTCCGCTCGACTTGCATGTGTTAGGCACGCCGCCAGCGTTCATCCTGAGCCAGGATCAAACTCTTAAATAAAAGTTTGTCAGTACTCAGTAAACTGACTTTATGTGTTGTTTCCGAAAATCACTGTTGTGATTTATTTATAACCTACTGTTTAATTTTCAAAGTTCATTTTGTGTTTCGTGTTTGCCTCGTTGTTGAGGACAAGTAATAATATATCACCTTTAAAACATTTCGTCAACACTTTTTTTAAAGTTTTTATTGTTTTATGAAAACAAGTTATATAATTAGTCTTAAATTGAGGGTTCTAAACTAAATGATTTTTGTATTATAGTTAAGAACCCTTAATTATTTATTTCATATTATGTGTCTGTGACATTTCCTTCGTCAAATCTCTATCTATATCAGTTTCTTCATCAAAAGTTTGATAAGTTTTAGGATAATTGACAGAAGCAACAATTGAATTCATATCGTCTAAAATAGATACTCCTTGAGGTATATTTAAATCTGCAACTGTAAGAGACCCTCCCTCTTGAAGATAAGATAGATCTCCTCTAACATGTGTAGGTGTATCATAAGCCCCATATTTGACTTCAACATCTAGAAGTTGCTGCTGTACAACATATCCTTGACTTTCTATTTTAGATTTATTCTCCAATACAATAGGTATATGAGTATGAATAAAATCTTCGTTCGTTACTTTATGTAAATCAAAGTGTATAAACTCTTTATCATTCATAATGTCTCTTTGAACTTCATGTATATAAACTTTATGAACTTCATTGTTAAACTCTATATCAAATACTTTGTTTTCTTTATTTTGACTGTAGATTTGTTTAAATTCTTTCTTATCCATAGCAACTCCAATAGAGTCTGTGTTTTTACCATATAAAACCCCAGGTACAAAACCTTTTTTTCTTATTGCTTTAGCTTTACAGTTGCTAAACGAATTCCTAGATAATAACTCCATAAATAATACCTCCTATATTTATTATACATAAGGTATTATTGACACTATATTATTCTTTAATACATTTATTTTTATACATTTGGTTTGTGAAATAAATAAAATATATCTATGAAAATATTAATAATTAACTTTAAATATTTTCATAAACATATTTTTATACAAATCAAGTTAAATATATTATCCAACTATAGATAATAACCTCTTTACTATATCACTTAATTTCAATTCTCCTAATTCTCTATGGCACATAGTAAATACCAATTTAATACAATCTTCTACTTCATCATATTTATAAGCATATGCTTTTAAGATACTTCTTTCAGGCATATACTCCTCTAGTTCAACAGCTAAAGTGTCTGCTAAGTCCATGTATTCATCAAGCAATTCTTCTTTGTTTTCTTCTTCTAAATCGTATCCATCGTCTTTTAACATTTCATTTAATACATCTATATTTATACTCATGTTAAATGCAACTATATCTTCCCTTTTAGATCTTAGACTCATATCTTCTAATATATTAAATTCGCTATTGTCTAATATTATTTTTTTTATATCATTACTATCTATTACCTCATCTTTGAATATTACAAACATGAAATCATCTCCTCATAAGTAAATTATTTCTTCATATGTTGTTTCAATGAACTTAATAAAAAAGTCTTTATTCTAGAAATTTTCAATGTAGACTTTTTTGAAATTCGTAACATAAATTATACTTATTCACAATTTAAATATAAATATAATTTCCTACTCATTATAAAAAAAGAAAAGCCTAAATACAAGCTTTTCTTAAATATGTAATAAATATATTTACATCATTGTTATGTAATATGTATATTTCAGTTATTAATTTACAACAAATATTGTATTAAAGATATAGCTAAAACTCCAAATACACCTAAATAAGCTGTGCAAAAAGATGTTAGCAAGTTTATACCTATGTTTAAGTTTATATTAAAAATACTAAAAGCATAATTTAAAATAAATATACATAGACCTCCAACCATTAGTTTAGCACTAATTTTACCTATCAACTTCAGTGGACCGATCATCAATAAAGCTATGGTATAAATGCTAAGTATTATGATTCCATATAATAATATGAGCTTCACCTGTAATAAAACATCTATCATATTTATCCCCCCAAGTTTATCCATTATATATTGATCTTATAATCAAATACTCATCAATAGCATTTAGAAAGTTCTTTATACATTACATACCCCTTTATAAATTATCCCATTTTCTTTTGCTTTTCTTAAAAAATATGAATACCTAGATTTAGCAGCTTCTAATCTAAATATTGCATAATCTACTAGATCTGGATCTCTTACATTATCAAAAAAAGATTCAGCTGATTTTAAATCTATATATGCTTCTCGTAAATCTTTCATAAATTCTTCATTTTCATCTACTTGTTTTTTAAAAAAATTAATACTCATAAATGTACCCCTCCCTATTATAAATTTATATTTTAATTTTGGACTTTTATGATAAAATATATACTTTTTTTTAAAAAAAAGAACTCTACAGAGTTCTTTTTTGTTTTATCTTTTGATATTGTTTAGGTGTGTGTCCATATTTATTCTTAAATTGACTTATAAAATATGATATATTCTCGTAACCTAAATCATAAGCTACTTCAGTTACGTTCTTTTCTTTCAAAAGATCTATTGATTTTTTAAGTTTTATTTCTTTTAAATATAGGTTAGGAGTCACTCCTATTATATTTTTAAACTGTATTGAAAAATTCGATTCAGACATATTTAAATAGCTAGCTATATCTTTTATTTTTATATTTTTATCATAGTTCTCACGTATATATTTTGTAGCTATTGATATGGGGTGAGTATGTTCTTTTGTTAATATATCTTCTGAACCCTGTATTTTTAGAATATTATATAGCATCTCTTGAATATAAAGATCCATCAAAAAATATTTATTTTTTTCTGACGAGAAATTAGTTTTTATAATCTTCCCGAATATTTCATTTATAGTTTTATTTTTTTTACCTAAGAATATATTTTTATATTTAGGATTTATATTGCTTTTGATATCGCAATTAACTTTATCTACTACATTCTTTATTATGTCTTGCTCTATCTCTAATACTAAAGCTTTTGTAGGAGTCTTCATTTCCATTTCTACTTTTGAGTTTGGTGGTAATATTATAAACTCATCTTTTCCATAATAAAAATTATCACTTTCATCTACTCTTAGTTTTTTTTGGCCGTTAAGTATAGTGCATATTCTATTATTTTCATAAGATTTATAACATCCACTATATGGTTTTTCGAAATCATAATATAAAAATCTCATGTAATCGGTTTCAGTACCATCTATTAACTCAATATTTCTATCAAACTTATTAATCATATCTAATTTCCTCCAAATGTTCATATATATAATGTTAATTTTTTATCTCTTATTCAATTTATATAGTTCTAATAATCTAAATTTGTTACTTTATTTTTACTTTTATATACACATTATACTATATTCACTATTAATTTTTTAAGAATCTTAAAATTACATTTATTTATTTTTAGCTCATTTTATCAAATTTAGAGTTAGTTTTATTTAACTATTTATATTAATATTATAAATATAAATTTTAAGTTATTTTTTTAACATAAATTTCAAGGAGGTTTTTTTATGAACAGCACTTATAAATTTAATATGCCCTCTGTTAATTTGATGGGACCTGGATGTTTAAACGAAGTTGGAGATGAAGTTTTATCTCTAGGATTAAAAAAAGCTTTAATAGTAACAGATAAAATGCTAGTTAAAATAGGTTTGATACATAAATTAGTAGATGTATTGGATAAAAGTAATATGGATTATGTTATATTTGATAAAACTCAACCTAATCCTACTGTAAAAAATGTTGAAGATGGTTTAGCTCTTTTAAAAGAAAATAAATGTGACTTTATTATTTCGTTTGGCGGAGGTTCTCCTCACGATTGTGCTAAAGGTATTGGAATTGTTGCAAGTAACGGTGGATGTATAAAAGATTATGAAGGAGTAAATAAATCTAAAAAATCTATGCTTCCACTAGTTGCTATTAACACAACTGCAGGAACTGCAAGTGAAATGACTAAGTTTTGTATAATAACAGATGAGGATAGACATATAAAAATGGCTATAGTTGATAATCATACAACTCCAACTATATCTGTAAACGACCCACTACTAATGGTAGAAAAACCAGCATCGTTAACAGCAGCTACAGGAATGGATGCTCTTACTCATGCAATAGAAGCTTTTGTGTCAACACAAGCTACTCCTGTGACAGATGCTTGTGCATTAATGGCAATAGAATTAATATGCACAAACCTAAAAGAAGCTGTAGATAATGGCTTTAATGTAGAAGCTAGAGGCAAAATGGCCTATGCTCAATTTTTAGCTGGAATGGCATTTAATAATGCAAGTCTTGGATATGTTCATGCTATGGCACACCAGTTAGGTGGTTTGTACGATCTACCTCATGGTGTTTGTAATGCTATATTACTACCTCATGTTCAGGAATATAATTCTAAAGTAGTTCCTGATAGATTTGTTGACATTGCTAAAGCTATGGGAGAAGATATTCATAATATTTCAAATGAAAAAGCAGCTATTAAAGTTATTGATTCTATTAAAAAACTATCTAAAAAAATCGGGATTCCTTCTGGATTAAAAGAACTAGATGCAAAAGAAGAAGATTTAACTATTCTTTCTGAAAATGCTTTAAAAGATGCTTGCGGATTTACTAACCCTAAACAAGCTTCTCTAGAAGAAATAATTGAAGTATATAAAAACGCTATGTAATTAAAAATCATCTACTAGATAGTTGAACCTTCTCAAATGCACAATAAATAGTGTATCTGAGGGGGTTTAATTTTATATATTAATACAAAATTTCTATTATTGATCTCCTTATAAAATTCTGATTATTATTTTCAAAGCTTCACATTCATTTATAGCAACCATAAGTTTTTACATTCACCATTGCTGTTATCTATAGATTCAACGTTATATAATTTTTTAAACAATAAAAAAACACCTTTAAAATAAAGGTGTTTTTCAAAATTGGTGGGCTCAACAGGGCTCGAACCTGTGACCCCCTGCTTGTAAGGCAGGTGCTCTCCCAGCTGAGCTATGAGCCCAATTAAACGTGGTGCGCCCAGAGGGACTCGAACCCCCAACCTTCTGATTCGTAGTCAGACACTCTATCCAGTTGAGCTATAGGCGCTTATTTGATTTTTACAAAAAAAATGGAGGCGACACCCAGATTCGAACTGGGGATGAAGGAGTTGCAGTCCTCTGCCTTACCACTTGGCTATGTCGCCATTTTTTTTGGTGACCCATCCGCGACTCGAACGCGGGACACCCTGATTAAAAGTCAGGTGCTCTACCGACTGAGCTAATGGGTCAAAATATGGGGTGAGTAATGAGATTCGAACTCACGGCCTCCAGAGCCACAATCTGGCGCTCTAACCGACTGAGCTATACCCACCATATTGGTCGAGGTGGAGGGACTCGAACCCCCGGCCCCATGGTCCCAAACCACGTGCGCTACCAAACTGCGCTACACCTCGATATAATATATTAAATAAAGTGGTGGGCCTTCAGGGACTCGAACCCCAGACCTACCGGTTATGAGCCGGGCGCTCTAACCAACTGAGCTAAAGGCCCACTTTATTTGGTAGCGGCAACTAGATTCGAACTAGTGACCTTTCGGGTATGAACCGAACGCTCTAGCCAACTGAGCTATGCCGCCACATTTTATTGGTGCCCAGAGGCGGAATCGAACCACCGACACGGGGATTTTCAGTCCCCTGCTCTACCGACTGAGCTATCTGGGCATTTGGCGGAGGAGGTGGGATTTGAACCCACGGCCCCTTTCGGAGTCACTGGTTTTCAAGACCAGCTCCTTAAGCCACTCGGACACCCCTCCGCATTTCTTTGGTGACCCATCCGCGACTCGAACGCGGGACACCCTGATTAAAAGTCAGGTGCTCTACCGACTGAGCTAATGGGTCAGATTAAATTGGCTGGGGATGCTGGACTCGAACCAACGCATGCAGGAATCAAAATCCTGAGCCTTACCGACTTGGCGAATCCCCAGTATATGGCGTGCCTGCAGGGATTCGAACCCCGGACACGTGGCTTAGAAGGCCACTGCTCTATCCAACTGAGCTACAGGCACATATTTTGGAGCGGAAAACGAGATTCGAACTCGCGACCCTCGCCTTGGCAAGGCGATGCTCTACCACTGAGCCATTTCCGCTTATGGTGCGGGTGGAGGGACTTGAACCCCCACGCTAAAAGCGCTAGATCCTAAGTCTAGTGCGTCTGCCAATTCCGCCACACCCGCGCATTATTGATGGTGGAGGGGACTGGATTCGAACCAGTGAAAGCGATGCTAACAGATTTACAGTCTGCCCCCTTTGGCCAACTCGGGAACCCCTCCATGTTTTGGAGCTAGTGATAGGAATCGAACCTACAACCTGCTGATTACAAGTCAGCTGCTCTACCGTTGAGCCACACTAGCACTTTTTTATTTTTTTAAATATCCCAATTTAATTATTTGGCGACCTGGAAGGGACTCGAACCCTCGACCTCCAGCGTGACAGGCTGGCATTCTAACCAACTGAACTACCAGGCCAAATAATTGGTGGGCTCAACAGGGCTCGAACCTGTGACCCCCTGCTTGTAAGGCAGGTGCTCTCCCAGCTGAGCTATGAGCCCAATTATTAATGGTGACCCCTAGGGGAATCGAACCCCTGTTACCGCCGTGAAAGGGCGGTGTCTTAACCGCTTGACCAAGGGGCCATACTGGTTGCGGGAGCAGGACTTGAACCTACGACCTTCGGGTTATGAGCCCGACGAGCTGCCAACTGCTCCATCCCGCGTCATTGTGGTGCCGAGGACCGGAATCGAACCGGTACGATCTGTAAGGACCGCAGGATTTTAAGTCCTGTGCGTCTGCCAGTTCCGCCACCTCGGCATTTTTTTGGCTCCAAGGGTGGGACTCGAACCCACAGCCTATCGGTTAACAGCCGAGTGCTCCACCGTTGAGCTACCTTGGAACGTAATTTCGTAACAACAAAATATATATTATCATATTTGATTGTTACTGTCAATATGTTTTATGGAGGCGACACCCAGATTCGAACTGGGGATGAAGGAGTTGCAGTCCTCTGCCTTACCACTTGGCTATGTCGCCATTTTTCTTGGTGACCCATCCGCGACTCGAACGCGGGACACCCTGATTAAAAGTCAGGTGCTCTACCGACTGAGCTAATGGGTCAAAATATGGGGTGAGTAATGAGATTCGAACTCACGGCCTCCAGAGCCACAATCTGGCGCTCTAACCGACTGAGCTATACCCACCATATTGGTCGAGGTGGAGGGACTCGAACCCCCGGCCCCATGGTCCCAAACCACGTGCGCTACCAAACTGCGCTACACCTCGATATAATATATTAAATAAAGTGGTGGGCCTTCAGGGACTCGAACCCCAGACCTACCGGTTATGAGCCGGGCGCTCTAACCAACTGAGCTAAAGGCCCACTTTATTTGGTAGCGGCAACTAGATTCGAACTAGTGACCTTTCGGGTATGAACCGAACGCTCTAGCCAACTGAGCTATGCCGCCACATTTTATTGGTGCCCAGAGGCGGAATCGAACCACCGACACGGGGATTTTCAGTCCCCTGCTCTACCGACTGAGCTATCTGGGCATTTGGCGGAGGAGGTGGGATTTGAACCCACGGCCCCTTTCGGAGTCACTGGTTTTCAAGACCAGCTCCTTAAGCCACTCGGACACCCCTCCGCATTTCTTTGGTGACCCATCCGCGACTCGAACGCGGGACACCCTGATTAAAAGTCAGGTGCTCTACCGACTGAGCTAATGGGTCAGATTAAATTGGCTGGGGATGCTGGACTCGAACCAACGCATGCAGGAATCAAAATCCTGAGCCTTACCGACTTGGCGAATCCCCAGTATATGGCGTGCCTGCAGGGATTCGAACCCCGGACACGTGGCTTAGAAGGCCACTGCTCTATCCAACTGAGCTACAGGCACATATTTTGGAGCGGAAAACGAGATTCGAACTCGCGACCCTCGCCTTGGCAAGGCGATGCTCTACCACTGAGCCATTTCCGCTTATGGTGCGGGTGGAGGGACTTGAACCCCCACGCTAAAAGCGCTAGATCCTAAGTCTAGTGCGTCTGCCAATTCCGCCACACCCGCGCATTATTGATGGTGGAGGGGACTGGATTCGAACCAGTGAAAGCGATGCTAACAGATTTACAGTCTGCCCCCTTTGGCCAACTCGGGAACCCCTCCATGTTTTGGAGCTAGTGATAGGAATCGAACCTACAACCTGCTGATTACAAGTCAGCTGCTCTACCGTTGAGCCACACTAGCACTTTTTTATTTTTTTAAATATCCCAATTTAATTATTTGGCGACCTGGAAGGGACTCGAACCCTCGACCTCCAGCGTGACAGGCTGGCATTCTAACCAACTGAACTACCAGGCCAAATAATTGGTGGGCTCAACAGGGCTCGAACCTGTGACCCCCTGCTTGTAAGGCAGGTGCTCTCCCAGCTGAGCTATGAGCCCAATTATTAATGGTGACCCCTAGGGGAATCGAACCCCTGTTACCGCCGTGAAAGGGCGGTGTCTTAACCGCTTGACCAAGGGGCCATACTGGTTGCGGGAGCAGGACTTGAACCTACGACCTTCGGGTTATGAGCCCGACGAGCTGCCAACTGCTCCATCCCGCGTTATTGTGGTGCCGAGGACCGGAATCGAACCGGTACGATCTGTAAGGACCGCAGGATTTTAAGTCCTGTGCGTCTGCCAGTTCCGCCACCTCGGCATTTTTTTTGGCTCCAAGGGTGGGGCTCGAACCCACAGCCTATCGGTTAACAGCCGATTGCTCCACCATTGAGCTACCTTGGAACATACGTGGCTACGTCTTACTCTCCCAGGGGGCTGCCCCCCAAGTACCATCAGCGCTAAAGAGCTTAACTTCTGTGTTCGGAATGGGAACAGGTGTATCCTCTTTGCTATAATAACCACATATTGGAGCGGGTGAAGGGAGTCGAACCCTCGCAGCCGGCTTGGAAGGCCGGAACTCTACCACTGAGCTACACCCGCATATTAAGTATTAAGATTAATACTTTCAAAATTGACCAGATTTAAAATTTGGTTAAGTCCTCGATCTATTAGTATTCATCAGCTGAACTCATTACTGAGCTTACACCTTGAACCTATCAACCAGGTAGTCTTCCTGGGATCTTACTCATAAAGATGGGAAATCTTATCTTGAGGTTGGCTTCGCGCTTAGATGCTTTCAGCGCTTATCCATTCCATACATAGCTACCCAGCTATGCCACTGGCGTGACAACTGGTGCACCAGAGGTATGTCCATCCCGGTCCTCTCGTACTAA
Organism: Tepidibacter aestuarii; assembly: GCF_934924865.1. Taxonomy (NCBI): domain Bacteria; kingdom Bacillati; phylum Bacillota; class Clostridia; order Peptostreptococcales; family Peptostreptococcaceae; genus Tepidibacter; species Tepidibacter aestuarii. Next base: position 3,461,809 of record NZ_OW235315.1, read on the forward strand.
GGACAGCTCCTCTCAAATTTCCTACGCCTGCGACGGATAGGGACCGAACTGTCTCACGACGTTCTGAACCCAGCTCGCGTACCACTTTAATGGGCGAACAGCCCAACCCTTGGGACCTACTACAGCCCCAGGATGTGATGAGCCGACATCGAGGTGCCAAACCTCCCCGTCGATGTGGACTCTTGGGGGAGATAAGCCTGTTATCCCCAGGGTAGCTTTTATCCGTTGAGCGATGGCCCTTCCACGCGGAACCACCGGATCACTAAGCCCGACTTTCGTCCTTGCTCGACCTGTATGTCTTGCAATCAAGCTCCCTTTTGCCTTTGCACTCTTCGCACGATTTCCGACCGTGCTGAGGGAACCTTTGGGCGCCTCCGTTACATTTTGGGAGGCGACCGCCCCAGTCAAACTGTCCACCTGACAGTGTCCCAAGACCAGATTCATGGTCTATGGTTAGAATCTCAATATTACAAGGGTGGTATCCCAAGGATGACTCCACGAAAACTGGCGTTCTCGTATCTCAGTCTCCCACCTATCCTGTACATGTAATATCGAAATCCAATGCCAGGCTACAGTAAAGCTCCATGGGGTCTTTCCGTCCTGTCGCAGGTATCCGGCATCTTCACCGGAATTACAATTTCACCGAGTCTTTTGTTGAGACAGTGCCCAAATCGTTACGCCTTTCGTGCGGGTCGGAACTTACCCGACAAGGAATTTCGCTACCTTAGGACCGTTATAGTTACGGCCGCCGTTTACTGGGGCTTAAGTTCAATGCTTCGACTAATGTCTAACACATCCCCTTAACCTTCCAGCACCGGGCAGGCGTCAGCTCCTATACATCGTCTTTCGACTTAGCAGAAACCTATGTTTTTGGTAAACAGTCGCTTGGGCCTATTCTCTGCGGCCTCTTCGGGCATACACCCTAATGAGGCACCCCTTATCCCTAAGTTACGGGGTCATTTTGCCGAGTTCCTTAACAAAAGTTCTCTCGCTAGCCTTAGAATTCTCTTCTCACCCACCTGTGTCGGTTTGCGGTACGGGTACCTTTAATCTCAGTAGAGGCTTTTCTTGGCAGCATGAAATCGACTACTTCGCTACTTAAATTTCGCTCCCCATCACACCTCAGGATTGCACCGACGGATTTGCCTATCAATGCTCCCTTAATGCTTGGACCTACATATCCAATAGTAGGATAGCCTATCCTTCTGCGTCACCCCATTCTTCAAACGATTATCGGTAGTACAGGAATCTCAACCTGTTGTCCATCACCTACGCCTTTCGGCCTCGGCTTAGGTCCCGACTAACCCTGAGCGGACGAACCTTCCTCAGGAAACCTTGGGTTTTCGGCCCGTAGGATTCTCACCTACGTCTCGCTACTCATGCCAACATTCTCTCTTCACTGCAGTCCACTAGTCCTTCCGGTCTAGCTTCAACCCGCAGTGAATGCTCCCCTACCCATTGACAAAGTCAATGCCGTAGCTTCGGTAGTAAGTTTTAGCCCCGATAATTTTCGGCGCAGGATCACTCGACCAGTGAGCTATTACGCACTCTTTGAATGAATGGCTGCTTCTAAGCCAACATCCTGGTTGTCTGTGCAATCCCACATCCTTTACCACTTAACTTACATTTAGGGACCTTAGCTGACGGTCTGGGCTGTTTCCCTCTCGACTATGAATCTTATCACCCACAGTCTGACTCCCAAGCAAAAGATAAAGGCATTCGGAGTTTGATAGTCTTCGGTAACCCACAGGGCCCCTAGGACATTCAGTGCTCTACCTCCTCATCTCTAAGCTTGAGGCTAGCCCTAAAGCTATTTCGGGGAGAACCAGCTATCTCCGAGCTCGATTGGAATTTCACCTCTACCCACAGCTCATCCCCGCACTTTTCAACGTGCGTGGGTTCGGACCTCCACGAAATTTTACTTTCGCTTCATCCTGGCCATGGGTAGGTCGCTCGGTTTCGGGTCTACGACAAGTAACTGAATCGCCCAGTTAAGACTCGCTTTCGCTACGGCTCCAGACCCTAAGTCCTTAACCTTGCTACTTATCGTAACTCGTTGGCCCGTTCTACAAAAAGTACGCGGTCACACTAAAAATGTGCTCCCACAGCTTGTAGGCATAGGGTTTCAGGTTCTATTTCACTCCCCTTCCGGGGTTCTTTTCACCTTTCCCTCACGGTACTATACGCTATCGGTCACCAAGAAGTATTTAGCCTTGGGGGGTGGTCCCCCCAGCTTCCCACAGGGTTTCACGTGTCCCGTGGTACTCTGGAGTATGCTCGAAAGTCTTCTTGTTTAATCTACAGGACTATTACCTTCTATGGTGGGTCTTTCCAAACCTCTTCGACTACAATACCTCTTTCTTGTGAGCATATCCGCAACCCCTATGAAGAAAACTTCATAGGTTTGGGCTCTTCCCCTTTCGCTCGCCGCTACTTAGGGAATCGATTTTTCTTTCTCTTCCTCGAGGTACTTAGATGTTTCAGTTCCCTCGGTTCCCCTCCTTAGACTATGTATTCATCTAAGGATACCTAGACATTACTCTAGGTGGGTTTCCCCATTCGGAAATCTCCGGATCAAAGATTGCTTGCATCTCCCCGAAGCTTATCGCAGCTTACCACGTCCTTCATCGGCTCTTGGTGCCAAGGCATCCGCCCTACGCCCTTAATAACTTAACCTAAATTTATTTAAATCTGTTCAATTTTCAAAGTACTAATATAGTATATAAAATACTAAATGGTGGAGACGAGGAGAGTCGAACTCCTGACCCCTTGCTTGCAAGGCAAGTGCTCTCCCAACTGAGCTACGCCCCCATATTGTATTTTTTTGACGAAATATATAATAACAAATTTATTAAAATTCGTCAAGAGTTTTTTATAAACTCTCAAAATTAAACAGTAGGTTATTTCTCCTTAGAAAGGAGGTGATCCAGCCGCACCTTCCGATACGGCTACCTTGTTACGACTTCACCCCAGTCATTGATTTCACCTTCGGCAGATTCCTCCTTACGGTTGGATATCTGACTTCGGGCGCCCCCAACTTCCGTGGTGTGACGGGCGGTGTGTACAAGACCCGGGAACGCATTCACCGCGACATTCTGATTCGCGATTACTAGTAACTCCAGCTTCATGCAGGCGAGTTTCAGCCTGCAATCCGAACTGAGACTAGCTTTAAGAGATTAGCTTGACCTCGCGGTTTCGCAACTCTCTGTACTAGCCATTGTAGCACGTGTGTAGCCCTAAGCATAAGGGGCATGATGATTTGACGTCATCCCCACCTTCCTCCGAGTTATCCTCGGCAGTCTCTCTAGAGTGCCCATCCAAAATGCTGGCAACTAAAGATAAGGGTTGCGCTCGTTGCGGGACTTAACCCAACATCTCACGACACGAGCTGACGACAACCATGCACCACCTGTCACCTCAGTCCCCGAAGGGAAAGCTTCGATTAAGAAGCGGTCTGAGGGATGTCAAGCTTAGGTAAGGTTCTTCGCGTTGCTTCGAATTAAACCACATGCTCCGCTACTTGTGCGGGTCCCCGTCAATTCCTTTGAGTTTCACTCTTGCGAGCGTACTCCCCAGGCGGAGTGCTTAATGCGTTAGCTGCGGCACCGAGGGGGGTAACCCCCGACACCTAGCACTCATCGTTTACGGCGTGGACTACCAGGGTATCTAATCCTGTTCGCTCCCCACGCTTTCGTGCCTCAGCGTCAGTTACAGTCCAGAGAGCCGCCTTCGCAACTGGTATTCCTCCTAATATCTACGCATTTCACCGCTACACTAGGAATTCTACTCTCCTCTCCTGCACTCAAGCCCTGCAGTTTCAAAAGCTTACTACGGTTGAGCCGTAGCCTTTCACTTCTGACTTACAAGGCCGCCTACGCACCCTTTACGCCCAGTAATTCCGGATAACGCTTGCCCCCTACGTATTACCGCGGCTGCTGGCACGTAGTTAGCCGGGGCTTCCTCCTAAGGTACCGTCATTATCTTCCCTTAGGACAGAGCTTTACGACCCGAAGGCCTTCATCGCTCACGCGGCGTTGCTGCATCAGGGTTTCCCCCATTGTGCAATATTCCCCACTGCTGCCTCCCGTAGGAGTCTGGACCGTGTCTCAGTTCCAGTGTGGCCGATCACCCTCTCAGGTCGGCTACCCATCGTCGCCTTGGTAAGCTTTTACCTCACCAACTAGCTAATGGGACGCGGGTCCATCCTATACCGCTAACGCTTTGACATTTCTAAGATGCCTTAAAAATGTGTTATCTCGTATTAGCATATCTTTCGATATGTTATCCGTGTGTATAGGGCAGGTTACCCACGCGTTACTCACCCGTCCGCCGCTAAGATTAAAAAGCAAGCTTTTTAATCTCCGCTCGACTTGCATGTGTTAGGCACGCCGCCAGCGTTCATCCTGAGCCAGGATCAAACTCTTAAATAAAAGTTTGTCAGTACTCAGTAAACTGACTTTATGTGTTGTTTCCGAAAATCACTGATGTGATTTATTTATAACCTACTGTTTAATTTTCAAAGTTCATATGTTGTATTCATGTGTTTTTCGTTAGCCTCGTTGTCGAGGACAAGTAATAATATATCACCTTTGAAACATTTCGTCAACACTTTTTTATATTTTTTTATTTTTTACTTATTAATTACTATATTTAAATCATTTTTTAGTACATTATATACATTAATATAATCTAAACATAAGCCCTATTTAATTGTGTCTATTGAAAATATATTAAGTAATTTTATTTATATTTCTAAATAAAATAAATCCAATTGATATTCTTCTCATTAAGATAATTTAATATACTAACGCAACCTAAAATAATTTAATGTGTATTGTGGCTTTTTAAATGTATTGAATTTTCAGAAGATTTATGCTATACTTTCCATACATTTATAATTTTATCAACTAAACGGCAATATTATATTCAAAATATTACAGGGGTGAATATATATTGTTATGTTCTTGTGTTAACCCGACCTAAATTCAGTTAGATAACATACTTATAACTGGATATTAAAAACTTAGTTTTTATTATTTTAAAAGGGGGAAAATTATAATGGCAAAACAAAAACGTAAGGCAAACTTACTAGAAGCTCTCATTCCTATTTTATGTTTAATCTTATTTATAGGAGTTGCAGTTTTTAAGTATGAGGCATCACCTCATATTCCTTTAATTTGCGGAGCTGTCGTAGCTGCTCTTATGGCTACTACTAGGCTTGGTTTTAAATGGAATGAGCTTGAGGAAGGCGTTATGAAAACCATCAATATGGCAATGCAGGCTATTTTGATTCTTATGATAGTAGGTACAATTATAGGTACTTGGATATTAAGTGGTGTAGTTCCTACTATGATATATTACGGCCTTAAGATATTATCGCCTGGTATATTCTTAGTTGCAACTTGTGTAATATGTGCAATAGTTGCTCTTGCTACAGGATCTTCTTGGACTACAGCTGGTACTGTTGGTATAGCACTTTTAGGTGTTGGTCAAGGACTTGGTATTCCTCCCCATATAGTTGCCGGTGCAATCATATCTGGTGCTTACTTTGGAGATAAAATGTCCCCATTATCAGATACTACAAATCTAGCACCAGCCATGGCAGGTGCTAATCTATTCGACCATGTACGTCACATGCTATTCACAACTGGACCATCTTTAGTAATCGCTCTTATCCTTTACGGTTTCATAGGTGCTAAATATGCAGGTAAAAATATTGACCCTACTATAATAAACCAAATGCTTAGTGCTCTTTCATCTAGTTTTAACATAAATCCATTACTCTTCCTTCCACCTATAATAGTAATCACAATAGTTATTTTAAAAGTTCCAGCAATTCCAGGTCTTATAACAGGTTCTTTACTTGGAGGAATATTTGCTTCTATATTCCAAAAATCATCACTTGGAGAAATAATTACTGCTGCTAATTACGGGTTCGTATCAGAAACAGGAATCGAAGCTGTAGATTCATTATTAACTCGTGGTGGTCTTCAATCTATGATGTGGACAGTTTCTTTAATATTATGTGCTTTGGCACTTGGAGGAATACTTGAAAAAACAGGTATGCTTGAGGTTATAGCAGAAGGCATATTAAAGTTAGCAAGAGGTACTGGCGGACTTGTCGTTGCTACTATATTCTCTTGTATATTCGTAAACTTAGTTACAGGAGAGCAATACTTATCTATAGTTATTCCAGGAAGAATGTATAAAGATGCTTATACTAAAAAAGGTCTTCACCCTAAAAACTTATCAAGAGCACTTGAAGATTCAGGAACACTTACATCTCCTCTTATTCCGTGGAATACATGTGGAGCATACATGTTTGCAACATTAGGTGTTCATCCATTTGCTTATTTACCTTATGCATTTTTAAATCTAATAAATCCTCTAGTATCTATGTTCTATGGATTTACAGGAATTACAATGCACAAGCTTCCTGAAGAAGAATATATTACAGAATAAATTACGGGCCCATAGGGCCCTTTCTTTTTATTTATAAATAAACTATATCATTTTCAATTTGTTTATAACATAAAGTAAAATATGAGTTATTATAATCCTCAAAATTGTAGAAATTATTGCCACTAGAATGTTTATGATATAGCATGATTTGAATTTCTTATTTTTATAATCTTATTTGAGAGGTCGTTTAACATGAAAAATATATTAGTACCACTTATATTAATATCACTATCAGTAATAATGAAAAAGCCAGTATATATAGGAATATCAATTTCTGCCTTATTTATATATATAAATGGCATACTAAATAAATATAACTACAAAGATTTAAATAAAAGTATAATATCGAGTGTATTATCTGCAAAACGCATAATACTAATTCTTTCATTAGTAGGTATGCTTACATCATCATGGATGGTATGTGGAACTATACCATATATGATTCATTTAGGGCTTACTATATTAAAAAAATATAACTTTATACTTATCTCTTTTCTAATAATGTCTGCTATATCATATATACTGGGAACTGCAGTAGGCAGTATATCAACTATAGGGGTTGTAATTATAACAATAGGAAAAGCCATAGGCTTAAATACCTCTATTCTCGCAGGAGCAATAGTATCAGGTGCCTTCTTAGGAGATAGATCTTCTCCTATATCCGGCGCTTTAAATTTGAATATAGAGATGACACATTCTAATCCATACAAACTTATAAATAAAATGAATACAACATTACTTCCAGCTTTTATAACCAGCTGTATTCTGTATTTTATTTTAGGTAAGTACAATAGCGCAAATAATTACAGTAATTTAGACAATATATTAGTGAATTTATCTAAGAGTTTTAATATAAACATACTTTGCTTAATACCTGTAATAATACTTTTTATATTAATAATAATAAAAATAGATATAACTAAGTCCATACTAGCATCATTATGTTCTAGCTTTTTAATCGGATTTTTGATTCAACGCACTAGTATGCATAGCTTAATAAAAATCTCATTAATTGGATTTAATGAGAATAATTCCACATCTAATATAATAAATGGGGGGGGATTCATATCAATGGTTCCCGTCGTATTCACAATAATAAGTGCAACTACGTTTACAGGTCTATTAGATGCAACAGATAGCTTAAGTATTTTGATAAACAAATTAATCTCGTCGATAAAAACCAAATATGACTTACTAAAAAAATGCTCTTTACTTAGTATAGTTTTAAATACATTAACATGTAATCAAACCGTTGGGATAATTGTCCCGTGTAAATTTATGAAAAATGCATTTATTGACTATAATTTAGAAAACGAAGATTTATCTCAATGTTTAAGTGATAGCGGCACAATAACAGTTCCTTTGATTCCCTGGAATATAAATTCTATTATAGCTTCTACACTTTTGGGAGTACCTTCTATTAATTTTATTCCATACTCATTTTTGTGTTATCTGATACCTATTGTATTTATATTAAAATCCAGAAAAAATAATAACATAGACGTATTAGCTTAAATGTTTTTTAAATTATTATAGTATAATGTAATAAAGGAGGTTTTTTAGTATGTTAGTAAAATATTTAGGTCACTCTGCTTTTTTGATTCAAACTTCAGAGTACAACATTTTAATAGACCCATTTATAAAGGATAATCCCAATTGCCCAATCAACCTAAAGGAATTGCCTCATATACACTACATATTAGTAACCCATGGACATAATGACCATATGGGAGATACTATTTTGATATCTAAAAAATACAATAGTACTGTAATATGTAACTTTGAAATATCTTTATATTTATCTAAATACAATATAAAATGTATGTCTATGCATATAGGAGGATGTATTAATCCCACCTTTGGAAAGGTCAAGATGATACCTGCTTTACATGGTTCTAGTATTTATGAAGGGACTCACTTAATATATGCTGGCAATCCATGTGGCTTCTTATTAGAAATCGAAAATACCAAATTATATCATGCAGGAGATACAGGTCTTTCTATAGAAATGACTCTTTTAGAATATGAATATATCGATTTTGCTATGCTTCCTATAGGTGGAGTATTCACAATGGATATTGACGATTGTATAAGGTCAATAGACTTTATAAAACCCAAAAATGTTATCCCTATGCACTTCAATACATTCGATGCTATAAATGCCGATCCTAATTTATTAAAAGATAAAGTTAAATCTTGTAATATAACCATTTTAGATCCTGGAGAAGATATAAAAATATAAAAAAAGAGTTCGAATGAACTCTTTTTTTATATTATTCTTGAGCTTGATCGTCTTGAGCTTGATCGTCTTGAGCTTGATCGTCTTGAGCTTGATCGTCTTGAGCTTGATCGTCTTGAGCTTGATCGTCTTGAGCTTGATCGTCTTGAGCTTGATCATCTTGAGCTTGATCATCTTGAGCTTGATCGTCTTGAGCTTGATCATCTTGAGCTTGATCTTCAGTTGATTCTTCTAATTCAATAGTCTCCGTTTCTTTATCATAATCAACATCTAATCCTAAGTTTTCAGCAATAAATCTTAGTGGAACTATAGTTCTATTACACATTATTTCAGCTGGAACATCTATTTCTTTTTCTTCTCCATTAACATAAGCCTTTCCATCTTCTAAGCTTAATATAATTTCAGAATCATCTTTAGTTATTATAACCTTCTTCTCCTCAGCATTCCACTTAACATCAGCTCCAAGTCCTTCAGATATAGCTCTTACTGGAACTAAAGTTCTTCCATACTTTATAACAGGAGGTGTATCAAATTTCATATTTAAATCTTCACTTATAATACTTTCAACTGGCAGTACATATGTATTCTCATTATTTTCTTTTATTTCGTTAGATGATTTTTCTATTTTTTCTAATTCTTCTTGTGTATATTTTTCTTTAGCCATTTTCTTCATCTGTCTTTTTAAATCTTTAATATCTTTAGTTAACTTATCTATACTATTTTGTAATTCTTCTATTTTCTTTAATAGCTCATTAGATAACTTATCGTTTTTGTCTTCCTTTGCTTTTATAATTTCTTTTTCTATTTTTTCTTTATCAAACTTCATTTTTTCTATATTAGTTTTTTCATGCTTTATGTTTCTCATTTGCTCGTATTTTTGGTTATTTTTATAGTTTTGATGTCCTTTCTCTTGTGCATTTGCACTCATAGCAGCTGGTCCTGTAAATACAATCGCAGAAACAAGCAATGCAGGTATAATTTTCTTTTGTAATAGTTTCATATAAAACTCTCCTTCACAATTTATTTTCGTAATATAATTACGCGAATAAACTTTTATTTTGGTACCAAACAAAAAATTCATCTAGTTGCTCCTCGCTGACTCATGTTGTCAACAAGCCTCGCGACTCTGTTGCTTAAAATATTTGCAAATATAGTTCTTCCATCAATGTTATCTGCAGAACGGAAATTTTATAATCCCTTAGTATATAAAAAAGTAGTTGAATAATTTATTCAACTACTTTTTTATTTAATCATCATCTTTAGTGCTATGAAGGTTTTTATATTTTTCTAACATATCTTCAAACTTATCATGGTCTTTATCTTTATTTTTTTTATGCTTTTTATTTTTACTGTGTTTTATTTTGTCTTTGAATTTACTATCGTCATCATCGTCATCATCGTCTTCATCTTCATCTTCGTCTTTATATTTATCTTTTTTATATGTATTTCTACCTTGATTATCTTTTAAATCTTTAGAATAATCTACTTCTTCTGTCTGATTTTCAAAACTAGAAGTTTCATCTATTTTATCTTCATTTTCTGTAGTAATATCATCATTTTCAGCTTCAGTAGCAATATTATCAATTTCATCTTTAATAGAATTATCTTGTTTGTCAGCTTCAATAACATCATCATATATTTTTCCACTTCCATCAAAAATTTGATAAACCTTCATATTTTTAACTTCATACATACTTATATCTGTATTTTGTTTTTCTATTTCTTTAAACGCTTCATATTTACCAATCGACATATCATTTTTGTGAGCATTTTTCATATTTTTTTTGTTGGATTTTAAATACACAATGTTTACATAATTATCACTTTCATCATTGTTTAATTTTATTTGAAGGTCCTTTTCTACACTTAATTTATTTTCTATACTAGGATCCAATATCGCCTCTGATATTAAGATAGAATTTTTTTGTACAGATATATATTTTTTTTCCTTAGCATTATTTATAGTTATATATAATGCATCTTCAATTTTTTTGCCAACAACATCTTCATCTATTATCTCATTAGCTTCTTCATTTATACTGTTTACTTTTATTACTATTCCATTTTTATTTAATTCAAATTCTATACTAGGATTTATATCTAAGCTCACAACAGCTGCTGCAGCAATATTCTTATTGTTTTTTATATTAAATACATTTATTGATATAAATAAAACGAATACTACAGCTGCCAAAGCAGATATCCTTTTATAATTTATTTTATTTTCCTTATAAATATCATCTTTTACAAAAATAATTTGATTTCCTATATTCATTCCATCTTTTTTTACAACCTTTATATACTGCATATCATTGCTTAATACAATAGCGAAATCATCTTCAATTTTCATAATACAACCTTTATATATCATATTTTAACACCTTCTTTATCAAGTGTAATATAACTTTTTAACAAATCAGAATCACCCTCTAATATTAGTACTGCTGCAATAATAAATTTTCTACTTCTCTTTAATATCTTTTGTGTTACATTCAATTCATTTATTATTTTAGAATTTGGTATTCGCTTTTTTGTCATTAATTCCGTTTTTATAGAATCATTTTCGAATATATATCTTGCTATACTAATAGCATTTATTCTTGTATCCTTATGTTTAGGCGCCTCATTTAACAAGTCATTAAACGTTATATCAAAACCATTCAATTTTTTTTCAAAAGTTTTGATTTCTTCTTTTAATATTACCTTATCTACAAAGTCTTCTGTGTTTAGATTATTATATATATTTTCTTGTTCTTCTTTTGGAAATTGATTTATAGATATTACCTTGGATTCTTTTTTTGTTTTTCTTAGATAATCTTTTGTTCTACTAGATATAACTATTTTAGCAAAAGATATAAAATTTCCAGATTTAGAGTCATACTTATTTATAGCTTCATTAAAAGCTTCTAACCCTACGCTATATTCTTCACTATTTTCAGACTCTATATATTTATTAGTTACAGTAGATACTGTTTTCATAATAAATGGAATATATTCTTCTATTATTTTTTCTCTTTCCTGCTTATCCCCCATTTTTATTCTATCTAATCTCTTGACCAAGGAATTTTTTTTGAAAATTTTCAGTAAGTCAGCCAACCTGTTCTACACCTCCTATACAGTAATACGATTTTATCTAGTTTTTTAAGTACATATATAGATAATATATCAATTTAGAGAAGAATAGCTATAGATTTAAGTTTATGGTATCAATTACTAATGTATATATTTCATTATGTTCCAAATTATTAAAATTTCAATAAAAAAACTGCGATAAATTTATCGCAGTTTTTTTATTAAGATTTTATCATTTTTTCCACTTTATCTTTATCAAATCCTAATACTTCTTCACCTTCTATCAATATAACCGGAACTGACATATATCCCATTTTCATCAATCTCTTTCTAGAATCAGCATCTTCAGATATATTATATTCTATATATTCTAGATTATTTTTTTTAAAATAATCTTTTGCTGAACTACAATATCCACATGTGTTGCTACTATATATCTCTATTTTTTTATTCATATTGTATTCCTCCTCAAAGCACTTATATTATAAAATAATTATCACAAATCTAAAAATTTTAAAACTCAATTTTTAAAGATACAGGTGAGAACTTAGCAATTCTTAGATTAGCTCACCCGAAAACACTTACGTAATTAAAAATTCAGTTGAAGTAAAAACTAGATTTGAATTAAATTTCTCTTTATGCTTAATTAATACTTCCTTTATATTATATATATTTCCCTAAATAAAGTTTTAAAACATTTATTTTTTTATTTCCATTTAAAAATTTTATAATATATTATAAAATAATCTTACATTATAAATATAATATGCCCATAAAATATATAATTATTAATTATGAAAAAATGTTATTTTTTTATGATTAATAGCAAATTATTATCCTTTATAATTTTGATATAGTTTTTGCCATAAATTTTAAATAACAAAATTCATTAACACCATGAACATATAAGATAGCATAGATCAAATTTTTTATTTTTAAATATTTATAATTATTCTATCATTTAACATAGGGGGATTTACCATGAAAAAAATCTTAATACTTTCTGCTTCTACTGGTGGTGGTCACAATAGAGCTGCAAAAGCAATTCAAGAAGAATTAGTCACTAAAAATATCGACTGTGAAATAATAGATAGTTTAAAATTTGTAAGCCCTACAATAGATACAATAATATCTAAAGGGTACGAAAAATCAGCTATGTATATACCTAAAACTTATGGAAAAATGTATAAAATATCAGACCTTAAGATAAGTAAAAGTGGAATGAATACTAATCTTCCACTTGCCTATATGATAAAAAAATTAAAAAAATTAATAACTAATATGCAGCCAGATGCAATAATAGGAACACACCCATTTCCTTTAATGGCTGTTAGCAATTTGAAAAAGCATAATATAATAGATATTCCCATAATATCAATTCTTACAGATTACACCATACATTCTACTTGGATTCAAAAAGAAGTTGATAATTATATAGTAGGAGATGAATACGTTAAATATCTATTAGAAGAAGAAGGTATACCTAAAGATAAAATATATCCATACGGTATCCCTATCGAAAAATCATTTTTGTCAAGTAATATAGAAGGTATTAAAAAAGAGCTTAATTTAGAAGATAAATTTACAGTTTTGTTAATGGGTGGTAGCTTTGGTGCAGGTAACATCAAAGAGGCATTTTTAGATTTATTGAGTATTGATAAGGATTTCCAAATTATAGTTGTTACAGGAAGAAATTCTTCTCTGAAAGAAAAGATAGAAAAAACTTTAGAATCTGTAAATACAAACAAAAATATAGTTATACTTCCATTTACAAATAAAATGAATGACATTCTATCAGTGTCGGATATTTTAATTACAAAACCAGGTGGGCTCACTACTACTGAAGCTTTATTAAAAGAAATTCCTATGATAATCCCTTATTATATACCTGGTCAAGAAGGCGAAAACCTAGACTTTTTACTAAATAGTGGAGTTGCTCTTAAAACAACTGAAAAATACAACTTAAAAATCTTAGTAACTCTTTTAATGGAAAATCCAAATAGACTAGATAATTTAAAAAGCAATATAAATAGTTTAAAAAAATTAAATTCATCAGAAAATATTTGTAATCTAATAATGTCAAAAATTAAATAAAGTAGGCACTTAGCCTACTTTATTTAATATCTATTGAGATCAGGATCATAAAAATCTTCCTCATAATCATATTCGAAATTTTTATAGTTATTTTTAAACCCATCGTTTCCTTTATTTTTAGTTTTTGTTTTTTTAGGCCTAGTACTTTTCTTAAGCAAGTTTTCTAATTTTTCTTCGCATTCACAATCACGTTTTTGCTGTCCTTTTAATTTCAAACTTTCTTCTCTTCTCTTTTTCATAGCCTCATACTCTTGAGAACTCATAAAGCCTTTCATACTTACACCTCTACTTTAATTTAAATATAATAATTTATTATTCAATAAATCATATAAAAATTATACATCAGACATAGCTCAATTTCAATAAATCAGGGTGTATTTTTTCACAAAAAAACCAAGGTATTTAACCTTGGTTATATCTCTCTTCTTCCTTCTAAAGCTTTTGATATAGTTACTTCATCTGCATACTCCAAATCCCCTCCAACAGGAAGTCCATGTGCAATTCTAGTAACCTTTATACCTAAAGGTTTTATAAGTCTAGATATATACATAGCAGTAGCTTCTCCTTCTATTGTAGGATTAGTAGCTAGTATAATTTCCTTAACTGTTTCTTCATTTAGTCTTTGAAGTAATTCCTTTATTTTTATCATTTCAGGACCTACTCCCTCCATTGGAGATATTACTCCATGAAGAACGTGGTATTTACCCATAAATTCTTTAGTTTTTTCCATAGCAGCTACATCTCTTGGATCTTCTACAACACATATAATATCTTCTCTTCTATTCGGATTAGAACATATATTACACTTACTAGAATCTGTTATATTACAGCATACAGAACAGTATTTTATCTGTTTTTTAGCATTTACTAACGCTTCAGATAATTTTTCTACATCTATCATATTCATATTTATAACGTGAAAAGCTAATCTTTGGGCTGTTTTCTTACCAACACCAGGAAGTTTTGAAAACTCTTCTATAAGTCTTGATATTGGCCCTGAATAAGTTTGCATATTATCACCTACTAAAACATTCCAGGAAGGTTAAGTCCACCTGTTACCTTAGACATTTGAGAATTTACCATCTCATCTGCACTTCTTAATGCTTCATTAACAGCTGATAACACTAAATCTTGAAGCATTTCTATATCATCAGGATCTACAACTTCTGGCTTTATAGCTATATCTAATATCTCTTTTTTACCATTAACCTTAACTATAACAGCTCCTCCACCAACAGAAGCCTCAACTTCTTTTTCTTCAAGTTGTCCTTGCATTTTTTCCATTTCTTTTTGCATTTTTTGAACTTGCTTTAACATATTATTCATATTTCCACCCATTCCTGGGAATCCTTTTTTAGCCATAATTCATCCTCCTTTAAAAATCACTTTAAACTATATTATAGCATATAATAATTATTATGTTCTAAGTTTCTTTTATAGAATCTTTTACTTCTATCATCTCTTTTGGAAATACATTTTCTAGTATTTTCATTCCCTCATCTTCTTGATCATTAGTTGCTTTAGTTACCATATCCGATTTTAGTTCTATTCTTATATTTATGTTTTGATCTGTTATATTATTTATAACGCTTTTTATATATAATTTTTCGTTATCTCTATTTAATCTATCCTTTATAAATCCAAATTTATCCTCAACCAACAATATAAGTGTGTTATTATCCATTTCAAAATCGTTAATTTCTTTTAACATAGCCTGAATAGACATTTGCTTATCATTTTTCATATATTCTAATATCTCAGGCCATGAATTTTCAATTTCTATAACATCTGGATTTTTAGGTTTTTTTGTTTTTTGAACGTGTTTTTCATTTTTAGTTATATTATTTGTACCTATATCACTTTTTTTATTTATAGTATTATCATTTCTAGATATACTTACACCATTTTTTATTATTTTTTCTATATTTTGTATTCTGGTTAAAATAGAATCATCCTCTAATTTAAGCACAGGCTGAGATAACTTCATTATACTTATTTCAAGCGATATCCTCGGATTAGAAGAATATTTTATATTATTTTGAGTATCAGACAGTAAGTTAATTATTCTTATTATATTATTTAAATCTACACTTTCAGATTGATTTTTTAATAAATCTATAGTCTCTATAGGTAAATTTATTATTTCATATAATTCGTGGGATACTTTGCAAACCATTAGATTTCTAAAATGATCTATTAAATCGGTTAAGAAATGCTTTATATCTTTACCGCAAATTATCAGTTCATTCAATAATTCAAGTGCATGTTTAGTGTCTTCTTTTATTATGTGTTCACTCATATTAAATAAAAAATCTATATTAACAGTTCCAAGAAGATTGACTACATCAGAATATTTGATTTCATTCTCGCTATATGATACACACTGATCTAGTATACTCAAAGCGTCTCTTAATGCTCCTCCTGCATTTCTAGCTATTAAATTAAGAGCTTTTTCTTCAACTTGAATGTTTAAGTCATCACATATTTTTTTCATACGAATAACTATATCATCAACTTTAACTCTTTTAAAATCGTATTTTTGACATCTAGATAATATTGTTGCAGGTATTTTATGCGCCTCAGTAGTTGCAAGTATAAATATTATATAATATGGCGGTTCTTCTAATGTCTTTAATAGTGCATTAAATGCGCCTTGAGATAGCATATGAACCTCATCTATTATATAAACTTTATATTTCCCCTTCGTTGGAGGATACTTTACATTCTCTCTTAGCTCCCTTATATCATCTACTCCGTTATTAGATGCAGCATCTATTTCAACAACATCCATTATACTGTCATTTAATATTCCTTTACAAACTTCACATTCATTACACGGCTCATGGTTACTTGGATTCATACAATTAACTGCTCTTGCAAATATCTTAGCAGTAGATGTTTTTCCAGTACCTCTCGTTCCAGAAAATAAATATGCATGCGCTATATTATTGTTATCTATCTGGTTTTTTAGTGTTTTTGTTATATGTTCTTGGCCTATAACATCTTCAAACGTTAGCGGCCTATAAACTCTATATAATGCCTTATGCATAAAATCACCTCTATGTATATTCATTCTTATATATTATATACTAAAAAAAAAAAGACTTCTATGGGGGGAGAAGCCTTTTAAATAGGGGAGAAATTGAAAATATATTTAATTTTCTTTTATATTATTAGCCTATTTCAGATTTATATACCTATCAATTAAAAAAATCTCTATATAAATAGAGATTTTATTTTTATATTAAATGCTGTGCACCATATATTGTTCTAACCCCATAAACGTTACCTAGACAGTTAGCTCAATTTAGGCTGCCCTACGGCACATGAAAGTGATCACTTACCGTTGCTTCCTTCCGGACCTGGCGGGGTTCATGAGCTTTCATTGCGTAGGACCCAAATATCATCACCACTTATCTAGGGCAGCTCTACAGGTATTAGCCCTCTATATGGAATTCAACCCTGCTATAGCGGATTGCAGGTTACAGGGCACCGCTACCTCCCCGTCTAGCACAGCAAACTTTAAAATCAATTTTAATTTTTTTGGCGGAGAAAGCGGGATTCGAACCCGCGATACAGTTTCCCGTATACACGCTTTCCAGGCGTGCTCCTTAAACCGACTCGGACATCTCTCCTTAACGCTTTCTTAGTTTCCTAAAAAAATTCTTTATAATAGAAGATGTTGCTTCTTCTAATACTCCAAATGTTATATCTATATCTTTATTTTGTAAGAAATCTTGCTTTAATTTGAGCTTATACTCAGAATCTAATGTTTTAGTGTTTTTAGTTCCAATCACCAAAGTTTTTATTCTAGATTCATTTATAGCCCCCAGACACATAATACACGGCTCCATAGTGACATATAATTTACATCCTATAAGCCTCCACCCTCCTAAAACTTTAGCAGCCTCTCTTATAGCGAGTATTTCTGCATGAGCTGTTGGGTCCTTCATTGTTTCTCTTAAATTATGTGCTCTTGCTATTATTTCATTATCTTTTACTATAATAGCTCCTATTGGAATCTCTTCTTTTAAATAAGCTTTATGAGCTTCTTTTAAAGCTTCTTTCATGTAAAAAGAATCTTTCATACTTCCTCCTAAGCTTATATTATACCTATAGGACTTAAATTTAACATCTTGTTTTATTGAAGTTGACAATTAATATAATATCATACTCATTGTAATTTTTCAACTTTTATTATCTTACTATTAATGTATATTATGTAATTTTATATATTTTATTCATAGTATAGGATTTGATATTCAAACCCTATACTATTTAAATTTTACTATTTAGTTATTTTTTCTACTCCACCCATATATCCTCTTAAAACTTCTGGTACTACTACTGAACCATCAGCTTGTTGATAGTTTTCAAGTACTGCTGCAAGAGCTCTTCCTATTGCAACTCCTGATCCATTAAGCGTATGAACATATTCTGCTTTAGCTTTTTTATCTCTTTTAAATCTCATTCCAGCTCTTCTAGCTTGGAAGTCTTCAAAGTTTGAGCAAGAAGATATCTCTACGTATCTATTATAACTTGGCATCCAAACTTCTATATCGTATTTAAATGCAGCTGTAAATCCTAAATCTCCTGTACATATCTTAACTACTCTGTAAGGAAGTCCTAATAATTGAAGAACTTTTTCTGCATCATTTGTAAGCTTCTCAAGTGTTTCATAAGAATCTTCAGGTTTTACAAAATGAACTAATTCAACTTTATTAAATTGATGTTGTCTTACAAGACCTCTTGTGTCTCTTCCTGCAGATCCTGCTTCTGATCTAAAGCATGGTGTATAAGCACAGTATTGTATAGGAAGAGTTTCTCCATCTATTATTTGATTTCTATGAATGTTTGTAACTGGTACTTCTGCTGTTGGAATTAAGAAATATTCTTTTCCTTCTAATTTAAACATATCTTCTTCAAACTTTGGAAGTTGACCTGTTCCAACAAAGCTATCTCTGTTAGCCATGAAAGGAGGTAATACTTCACTGTATCCAGCTTCTGTGTGAGTATCTAAGAAGAAGTTTATTAAAGATCTTTCAAGTCTAGCTCCTAAGTTTTTATATAATGTAAATCTTGATCCTGTTATTTTTGATGCAGTTTCAAAATCTAATATTTCAAGATCTGTTCCTATATCCCAGTGAGCTTTTGATTCAAAATCAAATTTCGTTGGTTCTCCCCATTTTCTGATCTCTACATTGTCGTCATCTGTTGTTCCTTGTGGAACATTTGGATTAGGCACATTAGGTATTCTCATTAAGTTATATTCTATTCTACCTTCTACTTCTTTAACTTTTTCATCTAGAACTTTTATTTCATCAGAAAGTTCTTTTAATTTGGCCATTATTTCAGTAGTATCTTTTCCTTCTTTTTTAAGCTTAGGAATTTCTTTTGATGCTACGTTTTGCTCGTTCTTCATCTTTTCAACTTCTTGTAAAATTTCTTTTCTTTGATCGTCTAATTCTAATACTAAGTCTAAATCAAAATCCTTTTCTCCACGTCTTGCCATAGCTTTTTTTATACCGTCTAAATCATTTCTTATTCTTTTTATATCTAACATTATTGTTCCTCCTTATATTTTAGTTTTATTTTTTATAAAAAATTCTTTACTTTAAAGACTTGAGTTGTAAACTTTTTTGAAATTCGTCTAGTTCTAAACACTGACTCATATCTCGTGTTGACAAAATATTATGTCCAAATTGGAAGTTATATAATTTTTTGTATATAAAAAAGCCCCCGTCCCTATAAAGGGACGAAAGCTTATATCTTCCGCGTTGCCACCCTGATTGGTTATTAAAAACCCTCTCAATGTCTTTAACGACGACCACCGTTCAAACCTACTTTATTTCAGCTTGACAGCTCCAGAATGGATTCAAAAGTAACTGACATGAGTTCTCACCAACCACTCACTCTCTGATGACAATTATCTTTTTACTAGTTTCTTTCACAGCTTTTTAAAATTATTATAAACTATTTGTTGTTTATTATACGCACTTTATCAAATTATTTCAAGTATAATTTGATATTTTTTCAAAAAATTTTAGAATAATCTACCTCAATTATCTAAATTTATTAAGAGATTCCATCCTTTTTAATAATTCTCACAATGCATCTCAAAGTATCCCTGTCCTACCTTACAAACTGGACATAGATTAGGTGCTGAGTCTCCTTCATGTATATATCCGCATACTCTGCACTTCCATAATGTCGTTTCTTTCTTTTCAAATACCTCATTATTTTTAACATTATCAGCAAGCTTTAAATATCTTTCTTCATGTTTTTTTTCAACTTTAGCTATCATGTTGAATGAAGCTGCAATGCTTGTAAAGCCCTCTTCCTTTGCTGTTTGCGCAAAATGTGGATACAACTTATCCCATTCTTCATTCTCTCCCATGGCAGCATATTTAAGATTTTCCAAAGTCGTATCTTTCCCAATAGGATATGTAGCAGCAACATCTACAGGTGCTGGGAACTCTTCTCCCTCTAATCCTTCTTTTATATGGTCAAAGAATATTTCTGCATGTATTTTTTCATTATCTGCAGTTTCTAAAAATAATTCAGCTATTTGATCATATCCTTCTTCACTTGCTATTTCAGCATAAAATGTGTATCTATTTCTAGCTTGAGATTCTCCAACAAAAGCCTTCATTAAATTTTCTAATGTTTTAGTTCCTTTTAACTTCATAAAAAATGCCTCCTCTTAATTTAAACTTCTATACAAAATTAAGTGTAGGCATTTTTTATATCTTTTATTCCATTTTATGGTTTATTTTTTCTACATTTAGTTGTTTATGATATACGACACTTTGAGGATACGGTATTTCTATTCCGTGTTTATCAAATTCATACTTTATCTTTTCCATTAAATAATAATACTCATCCCAATAATCAGATGTTTTAACCCAAGGTCTTGCAGCTATATTAATAGAGCTATCTGCAAGTTCTTGAACTCCTATTATAGGCTCTGGATCTTTTAGAACTTTATCATCTTCATCAAATACTTTTTTAATAATATTTTTTGCTGTTCTTATATCACTATCATAAGATATTCCAAATATAAAATCTATTCTTCTTCTATCTTGTAGTGTAAAGTTAGTTATATTATCTGATGTTAATTTAGAATTTGGGACTATTATAGTTTTATTATCAGGAGTTTTTAATATAGTGTTAAATATTTGAATCTCCTCAACACTTCCTTCTGTAGATGCTCCTTGTATATAATCACCTGTTCTAAATGGCTTAAATATAAGTATCAGTATACCAGATGCGAAATTTGATAATGTACCTTGGAATGCAAGCCCAACAGCAAATCCTGATGCCCCTAGAACAGCTACAAATGAAGTTGTAGACATTCCTAAGTTATTAAGTGCTGATACACTAACAAATACTACACACAGTACGTATACAAGCTGTGATACAAATGATATCAATGATTTATCTACATTAGATTTTGTTAAAAATCTTTTAGTTATATTTTTTACTTTTTTTGAAAAGAACATCCCAATTACTACTATAAGTATTGATCCTAAAATATTCATTCCATATTTAGCTATATCTACTTGAGCGTCTTGTAATATATTAACGGTCCTGTCTAGTAATGTCATATTTAATCTCCTTAAATTTTATTGATTCGCTAGCTTATTTAGTATATCTCCAAGTTCATTTAGATGTCTTCCATAAGCTTCAAAATCTCCATCTTTTAAACTACTTCCAGCTTTATTGTATAAATCATTAGCCTTCTTAATTAACTGATCTTTATCTAGATCCACATCAGACTCATCTGTTGTTTCATCTATTATAACATTTTGATTGTCTGATTTGAACATGGTATTTAATGCCTGTTCTAGAGTATCTTTCATAACAACCTTATCTTTATAGGCTACGAATATTTTTTCTACTGCCGGTATACTGTTTTGTGCATCTGATTTAATATATAAAGGCTCAACATACAGTATAGAGTTTTCAATAGGGATAGTAAGCAGCGTTCCTCTTATAACAGTAGAACCACCTGTATTCCATTGAGTTAAATCCTTAGATATTTCAGGATCTTTATCTATTTTTGCCTCTATCTGCTCTGGTCCTAATATATTTTTATCCTTAGGGAATTTATATACTATAAGCTGACCATATTTGTCCTCATCATTCCTTGCTACAAATAATGCGGTCATATTTTGTTTGCTCTGTGGAGTATATGGTATAGTAAGTAAAAACTCCGCCTCATCCTCATTAGGCAATCTGAAAGTTATATAGTTTGATTCTATATCTAAAGATTCACCTTCTTCTTGACTTTGAGTATTTTTAGATTTCTTAGCTACTTCCCACTTATCTTCCTTGTTATAAAACACCTCAGTATCTTTCATATGATAAGTCTCATATATCTTAGCTTGTATATCAAATATAGTTTGAGGATATCTTATATGGCTCTTAATACCTTCTGGCATATCATCCATAGATTTAAATAAATCTGGGAATATCTTAGCATAAGTATTTATCATAGGATCGTTTTTATCCGCTATATAAAAATCTGTAGTTCCATCATAAGCATCTATAACAACTTTAAATGAGTTTCTTATATAATTTATCCCGTTATTTGAGTATGGTTGAGAATATGGATATTTAGATGTATAAGTATACCCATCTATCATCCAGTACATCTTTCCTTCAGATACCACTAGATATGGATCATCATCAAATGATAAAAACGGAGCTATTTTTTGAACTCTTTTTTCTATATTTCTATTTAGTATTATCTTACTGTTAGAGTCTATACTTCCAGCAACTAAGAATTTTAAGCTTCCTTGATCTATACTGTATAATATTCTATTAAATAGAGTAAGATTTATACCTGCTTTTCCTCCATATTCAGAAAAAGCATTAGTTTCTCCTTTAGGATAATCAAATTCCTTTTCTGATGTATTTGTAACTATATAATCATTAGTAAGCTCTCCAAAGTATATCTCTGGTCTTTCAACATTTAATCCTTCGACTAAAGACACAGGAGGTATATCCTTTATAATCATCTTTGGCTCTCCACCAGGTGTTATTTCATTTACTGGCGACATAGTAAGCCCATATCCATGTGTATACTTTATGTGTTTATTAAGCCATGTTTGTGCTTGTTCATCTAATCTATTTTGATCTATCTCTCTAGCAGACAGAAATACTTGATTTAACTTACCGTCGATCATATATCTATCTATATCTACATCCTTAAAATTATAATAAGGTCTTAATGTTTGAATCTGGTTATAAGTCTCATTAGTAGGTCTATAATCATTTATACTTATATTTCGTATAGTCTGATCATTTTTTAATATATCTTCTATACTTATATTTTGTTCAGCTAAGAAATTTTCTTCTTTTACTTCGTTTAGATTGTATGCATTCTTAGTATAATCTATATTGTACTCTAAGAATTTCTTTTCTTTTGCTATCTCATTTGGAGATACTACGAAGTTTTGAACTCCAGTTTGTACTACAGAAGAACCTATACTTATAACGATTAGTATTATAGGACCTATAAGCAGTGTTCTTAGTCTTCTTTTCTTATAAGCTATTACAACAAATACCGCTGATACTAATGCTACTATAGCAGATACTCTGTACATCCATAGGTTTATATTAATATCAGTATAACTTGCACCATACGCTACTCCTCTTGGAGAATAAAGAAGTTCAAATGATGCTAAATAGCTCTTAATAGCTATTATTATAAAGAACGCAACCCCTATAACTGCTATTTGATTTAATGCAAGATTTACAACATTTTTTAATGTATCTCCTATATTAGACATATCATGTAAATTTCTAACATTGTCATCAAACTTATTTCCTTTCTTGAATGATGCTAACATTAGATAATATGCAATAGTTATTATAAACAAAAATACTAATAATCCTACTATTATGTTTAATATTTGATTTACTAAAGGCAACTTAAATACATAAAACGAAATATCATTATTGAATATAGGATCCTTTATATTGAATGATGTAGAATTTGTAAATTGAAGTATTTCCATCCATAAACTTGATGATATTCTCAAGCTGAAAAGTAAAGATATAATAATTGTTCCTAAGAAAGTTATAATCTTTATAGGCTTTTCCTCTTCTTTAGAAGTTACTACATTCATATGCAGATAATAACTTTTCTTTATTCCAATTAAATATATATATATTAGTACTCCTAGTATTAAAAATATAGGAACTGCTATATATAATTTTGAAAATATTTGCTTTATAAAAGTAGATGTATATCCTACTTCTTTAAACCAATTGTAATCGGATAGAAAAGTAATTATTTGAGAAAAAAATCCAACTACTGTAACTATCACTAATACAAGTAATGCTGTAAGTACATTTTTAGATTTACTCACATGTATCCCCCTTCCAAATTTTAAATTTATTACTCATGTTAAATATTTCATATATTAAATTTTATTACTAGTATACCAAAAAATATATTTATTATATACTCGATTTTAATATATAATAAATATATTTTTCGACTTATACGATTTTATACATGTTCTTATTAGATGAATTGAGTTTGAATTTATCAGAAAAAATAAAATTATCATACGTGAAAATCACAATTTGTAATTTACTGGGAAATTTTAAAATGCTAAGAATTATTTTTTAATTCTTCAAACATCCTTAATGACTAGAAAGAAGTTTAATTTCATAATTTATATCAGATGTTGATTTACGTATATCATCAAGTACACCATGTTCATAAGCAAATCATAAGCCATGGCATCACTATACATTGTTTTTTTACCTATTATATCTGATAATGATTTAAAATCTGACTCAGGTATATTTAGTTGATTCATAAGCCTTACATATTGAAGAGCACTTTCTGGTAATGCTTCTCCTTTTTGAATTGAAGGATTAGATTTATTTTGTATACATAGAAATCACCTATTTTATACTTATAACTTCATTATATATAGTTTTAAATGATTCTTCATTATCCAATATATCTTCAATTTCTTTTTTATTAAATAATGTATATGATTCTTTTAGATGGTATCTACAATAACCATTCTTTCCATATTTATTAAGTAAATGATCATAAATATCTTCATATATCTTATTATCGTTTTTTAATATTTCACAAGTATAATTCTTATGTGCATAATGATATGATCTTTCTATCATTATCTCAATAGGGTCTGTTCCATCAGCATCACTTACTATACAGCTATATACTGAAGAAGGTGTTTCTTTTGAAGATGTTCTGTGCTCCCTGCAACCTACAGCAATTATATTAATCTCTTCATCACTAAAAAATGTTTTAAGTTTATCATCATTTCTTACAAATATTTCAGATTCTATATGATGGTTCTTTCTATCACCTGAAGCTAATCCAACATCATGATATGCTGCTATAGCATATACTAAATTTTCATCTATATTATTAAAAAAGCTTGAAAGCTTAATAGATTTTTCTATAACATCTCTTGCATGATCAATAGTATGAGCATCATCAAGATTATAATATAGTGGTAAGATATTTTCTTCAATATAATTTTTAAGTTCTTTATTTATCATAAATTCCTCCTAAAAAAATATTATTCATTACAATACATTTGTATTTCTATATAAAAATCTCTAATTATTACAATAACAAATATAATTATAACAGTATTTAATTAAGAGTATATAATTTTTGATCTTCTAAAATAATAATTTCAACACAAAAAAGCTAATCCTTAAATTTATTTTAAGAACTAGCTTTTTTATGTTGATCTGTTATGTGAACTATTCATTCTTTGGTGGACTCACTCCTTTGTTTTTAATATTCTTTAATTATTTTTAATTTTATATATTTTTCTTCAATCACCCCTTCTATAAATCTTAATTTCCTTATATTTCAATCTATTTTCTTTGGTGGTATCATCTCCTGTTCTTTATGTATTTGTTAATAATATTATATCATAAATTTCATAGATTTCAATGGTTTTTTTAGAATTTTCTGAAAATTATTTTTTAGTTATCTATTGTTTATTTATTTGAAATATATTTTTCGTTAAATGCACCTAAAATACCTGCAAGTACTGCTCCAAATGCATTAAATATTAAATCCAAATTAGTATCTAATAAGCCATGCTGATTTTTAGTATTCATTATAATATCTAAAATAAATTCTCCACTTTCTAAAAAAGCTCCACCGGTAACACCTATAGACATTAAAATAATAAAAATGAATATTTTAGATTCAGAAAAAAATTTAATGCTTAAATCAAGCATTGAATAAAATAAAAGTGAAAATGCAAATGTTCCAAATATATGTAGCGCTTTATCAAACCAAATAGAGTTTTGATATAGATTGAAATATTGACCTACTACATTATGTAGTATATACGCTATAATAACCAATGCCTTTATATAACTTTTTATCATCTTTTTATTTTTATTTTCGAAATAAATAATGAACAAGTAGCTAACATATATCATTATTGAATTATAAATAAAATTATATTCTTTTTTAATTAAGAACCCAATCACTACTAAAATCATAATTATTGAAAAAGAAATAGTTAAAAATCTTGAACTTCTATCTTTTTTAATCATAAACAAAATACACCTTTCAAATTTTATTATTAATTTTATCTTTTGTTTTTTTTTGATATTCATTCTTAAAATATAGAAATTTTTTATAAATTTTATATTTATTTTTAAATATAGTTATACAAACGCAAAAAAATCAACTTCAAAATAAACTACCTTAAAGTTGATTTTTAAGAAAAAATTTTTCTAAGTTATTATTCAATATCTCTTATTATAAAATAAAAAGAATAATAAATTTTATTTAATTTGTAAGCTTCATATCTCCATCCTTTATATACCCTTTTTTTCTCATAAACTCAGATATAATAAGAGTAATAATAACAGGAAGTACAAAGTGAAGAATTATTATACTAGTCATAGCTGAGTTTCCCATAACAGCTACAGTTGATATTTGACCAACAAGCCCGCTAGTTCCCATACCAGCTCCTATACTATTAGTTTTCATGTGAAACACTGTAGTAGATAAAGGACCAAGTATAGCACTTGATATTATAGGAGGTATCCATATTAGAGGATTTCTTATAAGGTTTGGAACTTGCAACATTGATGTACCAAGACCTTGAGATATAAGTCCTCCAACCTTATTTTCTCTATAAGATGCAACTGCAAATCCTATCATCTGACAACAACATCCAACTAGAGCTGCTCCTGCTGCTAATCCATTAAGGCCAAGTGCAATAGACAAAGCGGCTGAACTTATAGGAAGTGTAAGTATCATTCCCATAGTTACAGCTAATACTATTCCCATAGGTATAGGCTTTAACTCTGTTGCTCTGTTTATAAAGCTTCCTATAGCACTCATCATAGTAGATAGTATAGGAGCTATAAATACACCTACAAAACCACCAATTATAATAACTACAGCAGGGATTAAAACTATATCAATACTAGTTTTTCCAGATATTAATCTTCCTATTTCTGCAGCTATTAATGCTGCTACAAAAGCTCCAACAGGGTCTCCTATCCTAAGGGCCGCTACTCCATCTGCAATATTAACACTTCCAGCTCCTATAGCTCCAGTTATTAATGACGCAAATATTACAAGAGGAGGAGCTCCTATTGAATAAGCAACACCAGCACCTATCGCAGGTCCCATCATATACTGAGATATCTTTCCGAATAAAACTATATTTCCAACTCCCGAAATATCTCCTATTTGCTTCAATATAAGTCCTATTATAAGTGAACTAAAGAGACCTAATGCCATACCATTCAATGTTTTGGTTAAATATTCTCTCATACAAACTCTCCTTTATATAAGTTTCGCTTTATAAGTATTTCATCATATTGTCTATGCTATTTAATGCCTTTAATCTTATATCCTCATCTATTTTTATAATTTCTCCTGTGTCATCAGTCATACATCTATACACATCATCTAATGATGTTTTTTTCATATCCATGCATATAAGACTTGGAGATAGTAGATCAAACTTTTTGTCTTTATTTAATCTTCTTAATACATGAAGTATTCCCGTTTCTGTTCCTATTATTACCTTCTTATCTTTTAAATTTTTGACATATTCTATTATTTGAGATGTAGATCCTGCATAATCGGCAAGTTTTATAACATCTTCCCTACATTGCGTATGAACTATTATAGGTACATTTGGATGTTTTTCTTTCATATTTATTACTTCTTGTTTAGTAACCTTATCATGTATATTACAGTATGCAGTCCATGACATTATATTTTTATTTTTAACTTTTTTAGATATATAATTACCTAGATTCATATCAGAAACAAATAATATATTTTCGCTATCTAATTTTTCTATTATCTCAACTGCCTTTGATGTTGGTACACATATATCTGATATTGCTTTTAATTCTACTTGAGAGTTAAGACTTGATACTATAGTAAATTGAGGATGCATGTTTTTAAAGCTTACTAATTCATCAATGTTTATTTTTTTATTCATAGGACATACAGCTTCAGAAACTGGCATAACTATATTTTTATCAGATACAGTTTTTAATGTTTCAGCTAAGCTTTTAACTCCACATGAAATTATAGCTTTGCAATCACTCTCTTTAGATGCTTCAATTAGCTGTAAATAATCTCCTACATAATCTGCAATCTGTTGCACCTCATAATTTTGATAGTTATGTGCAAATATTTTTATGCCTTTTTCTTCTTTTATCTTTATTATCTCATCTATCATATTTTTATCATTCATCGAACTCTCTCCTAATCTCATATTCTAAATGTATACACTTCTGTCTTGTCACTCATTCCCAAAAATATATCACTTTATTTGTTTTTTAGCAAGTACCCTTTTTTGTCTAACTCCTTAATTATATCCTGGTATACTTCTTCATTTTTAACCTGGATAGTATGATAATGAATTCCGTTTGTCAAACTAGACATCAGCTTTGATTCTTCTCTTTCAATTTTATCTACAAATTCATTTAGCTCTTTTCTTGAAGATATATTTATAATCCCTCTTATTTCTCCATAAATAGGATGCTCCACTATTACATCTAATACCTTAGCTCCCATATCAACTATAATCTCTAACTCTTCCTTTATTTCATCTATGGCACAATGATGATTAGACATTATAACCTTTATCATATCTTCCTTTACTATATTTGGAACTATATAGCCTTGTGGAGTTGCCATTATATTAACTCCTTTAGCTCTAAGTATTGCTATATCTTGAACTATAACTTGTCTGCTTACTTCTAGATCATCTGCAAGTTTAGCTCCCTTTATTGGATTAGTGCTTTCTTTTAATATTCTCTCTAAAGCCTCTCTTCTCTTGAATGTATCCATTAAATCACCTCTTTATTAGATTATATATTATAGAGTCAAAAAAAAGAAGCCAGTTTAGACTTCTGATTTTTATCATTAATAAAACTATACAGCTTCTTCACCTAAGTAGGCTTTCTTTATATCATCATTCTCACAAAGATCACTTCCTCTTCCTTTAAGAACAACTTTTCCCGTTTCAATTACATAACCATAATCAGCTATTTCAAGAGCTGCTTTTGCATTTTGTTCTATTAAAAGAATAGTAACCCCCATCTTATTAATATCTTTTATTATATTGAATAAATCCTTAACTATTAAAGGAGCCAAACCTAAAGATGGTTCATCCATCATAAGAAGCTTTGGTCTACTCATAAGAGCTCTTCCTACGGCTAGCATCTGTTGTTCTCCTCCAGACATAGTTCCAGCCTTTTGGTCTACTCTTTCTTTGAGTCTTGGAAATAATTCATATATCCAGTCAAGGTCTTTATTTATTTCTTTTTTATCTTTTCTAGTATAAGCTCCTAGTAT
Organism: Tepidibacter aestuarii; assembly: GCF_934924865.1. Taxonomy (NCBI): domain Bacteria; kingdom Bacillati; phylum Bacillota; class Clostridia; order Peptostreptococcales; family Peptostreptococcaceae; genus Tepidibacter; species Tepidibacter aestuarii. The sequence goes on from NZ_OW235315.1 coordinate 3,491,541, forward strand.
TAGATTTTCTTCAACCGTTAAGTCTTGGAATACTCTTCTTCCTTCAGGAACTAAAACCAATCCTTCTTTCACTATATCCTGAGTTTTTAGATTTTTGATATTGTTTCCATTATATTCTATAACTCCACTTGAATTAACTATTCCCATTATACTTCTTAAAGTTGAGCTTTTTCCAGCTCCATTTGCTCCTATTAAAGTTACTATTTTATTTCTAGGAACCTCTATATCCATATCCCTTAAAGCGTGAATTCCACCATAATTAACATTTAGCCCTTTTATATTAAGCATCTATCCCACCCCCAAGTAAGCTTCAATTACTTTTTCATTGTTTTGTATTTCACTTGGTATTCCTTGAGCTATCTTTTGACCATAATCTAATACATATATTCTTTCACATACTCCCATTACAACTTGCATATGGTGTTCTATCATCAGTATAGTTATTCCAAATTTATCTCTAATACTTCTTATAAACTCCATAAGTTCTAGTGATTCTTTAGGGTTCATACCCGCTGCCGGTTCATCTAGTAATAAAATCTCAGGATTAGTATTAAGAGCTCTTGCACTCTCCAATCTTCTTTGATTTCCGTAAGAAAGAGATGATGCTTTTTCATACATAAGATCTTTAAGTCCAACTTCTTCTAAAAGCTTTACTGATTTATCATAGAATTTTTTTTCTTCTTTTTTATATTTTTTAGTTCTAAACACTGATGATATTATATTGCTTTTAATATTTAAATGACTACCTATGAATACATTATCTATAACAGATAGTTCTTTAAATAGCCTTATATTCTGAAATGTTCTAGCTACTCCTAAGCTAGCAATAGCACTTGGTTTTTTATTTATAATACTTTTATTAGAACCTCCAAAATATATATTTCCACTTGTAGGAGTATACACTCCTGTTATCATATTAAATACTGTAGTTTTTCCAGCTCCATTTGGGCCTATCAACCCTATTATCTCATTTTTATTTAGATGAATATTTAGACTATCAACAGCTGTTAATCCTCCAAATTTCACAGTTACATCACAAAGCTTTAATATCTCCATTACTTCACATCCTTTACATTGTAGGCTGCTTTTTTCTTTTTGAATATATCCCATGTAAATTCTTTGTTTCCCATAAATCCATTTTGATAGAATATAATTACAACCATTAGGATGGCTGAAAATACAACCATACGAAGCCCTTGTATTCCTTCGATTTGTATAAATCCTAAGTTTATAGTTTCATCTAAGAATCTCAATACTTCCATTAACACTGTAACCAATATTGCAGATATACAAGTCCCTGTTATACTTCCCATTCCTCCTAGAACAACTATTAAAAGTATGTTAAATGTTAGCAAAAATCTAAACATATTAGGATCAATCGTTCCAAGTAAGTTTCCTAAAAGGGCTCCTCCTAATCCTGCAAAGAAAGCTCCTATTCCAAACGATAACATCTTATGTTTAAACAAATCTATTCCCATATTTTCAGCTGCTATTTCATCTTCTCTTATAGCTTTAAATGCTTTGCCGTAGCTTCCTTTTATTAAAAGTATCATAAAGATAATAGTTATAATTGCAAATCCCCAACTCCACCATATGTTGGTATATACAGGTATTCCTTTAAGTCCTAATGCACCATTAGTTATACTTTGAGTATTGGTGAATACAACTCTTATTATTTCAGCAAATCCTAGAGTTGCTATGGCTAAATAGTCATCCTTTAATCTAAGAACAGGTGCTCCTATTAAAAATCCAAACAAAGCTGATACTATTCCTGACATTATAAGTGCTGGCAAAAATCCCATCTGTATATTGGATAATATTGAAACTATAGGCTTTAAAAAGAAATTCATCTCTTTCATAGCTGGAGACATTGTAAGTATTGCACAAGTATACGCTCCAATAGCCATAAATCCAGCGTGCCCTAGAGAAAATAATCCAGTAAATCCGTTTATTAAGTTCATACTAAGACCTAATATTATATAAATGGCACATAGATTAAGTATTCTTATTTGATAAGAGTTAAATACACCATTGGATATGAATAAAAAAATTATAAGCGAAGCTAATAACCCTACATTGTAAATATAATTCTTTTTCATAATCTACACCTTCTCTGTTAGATTTTTGCCCATTATTCCTGTAGGCTTAATCAAAAGTATTATTATTAATAGTACAAATGCAAAAGCATCTCTATATCCTGTAAGAGCAGGTAAGAATGCAACTAACATAATCTCTCCAAGTCCTAATATAAATCCACCTATAACAGCTCCGGTTATATTTCCTATTCCTCCTACAACAGCTGCTATAAAACATTTAAGCCCCGGCATGATTCCAATTAGTGGTGTTATCTGTGGAAACTTTAGCCCCCACATAAGTCCTCCAGTACAAGCAAGAGATGAGCCTATAAAGAAGGTTATAGATATTATCTTATTCACATCTATTCCCATAAGGCTTGCTGCTTCATAGTCTTTTGCTACAGCTCTCATTGCCATACCTGTTTTAGTCTTGTTTATAAAATATAAAAGCCCTGCTAATATTATTAAAGTTATTAGAGGTATATAAAAAGTCAAACTAACTACAGATACATTTCCAAAATGTAATACTTTACTAAACATATCAGGTATTTCAAATGCCTTTGGTCTTCCGCCAAAAACTACTATAGCTAAGTTCTCAAGTAAGAACGATGCTCCTATTGCTGATATTAGTATAGATATTCTAGGTGATTTTCTAAGAGGCTTATATACAGCCTTCTCTAATACTACTCCAAATAATCCAGTAAATAATATAGCAAAAATGAATACTAACCACCAAGGTAGTGGTGTAAATACCATTCCATAAAAAGCTGTATATATTCCTATCATGAATATATCTCCATGTGCAAAATTTATAAGCCTTAATATTCCATAAACCATTGTATATCCTATAGCTATTAATGCATATAAACTCCCAAGGGAAATGCCATTAAATAAATGCTGGATAAATATTTCGAGATTCATATATTTTCCCCCTCATATAATTTCATATTAATTTAAAGTCCTATAATCGCATCAACGATTATAGGACTTTAAATTTTAAATAAATTCCTTTAATTATTTAGGTTGGATTGTATCTAAATAATTGAATTTGCCATCTTGGACTTTTTTGATTATAGCACTCTTAACCGCATCTCCATTTTCATCAAGAGTTATATAGCCTGTTGCTCCTTCAAAATCCTTAGTTTCAGCTATTGCATCTCTTATTTTTTGTGGATCAGATGAACCCGCTCTTTTTATACTATCTAGTATAACTAAGTAATCATCAAAGCCAAGTGCTGCAAAAGTATTAGGCTCTTTATTATATTTTTCCTTATATGCATCCATAAACTGTTTAGATAAATCTGTTACTGCAGCTTCTGAAGTGAAGTGAGTACTAAATACTGCACCCTCAACTGCTTCTTTTCCTATATCTATAAACTCAGGTGCTTCCCAAGTATCTCCTCCAAGTATAGGTACATCTATTCCAAGACTTCTAGCTTGCTTTATTAAAAGAGCACTTTCTCCATAGTTACCTGGTGCAAATATAACATCTGGATTAGTTTGTTTAATATTTGTAAGTTGCGCTGTAAAATCTTGATCTCCTGTATTATAAGATGTCATTCCAACTATACTGTTTTCATCTCCTGTAAGTTCTTTAAACGAATCAACAAAGTATTTACTAAGTCCAACTGAATAGTCTTGAGTAACATCTTGAATTATAGCAGCCTTTTTAGCTTTTAATTCATTAAAAGCGTAGTTTGCCATAACAGTTCCTTGGAATGGATCTATGAAGCATACTCTGAAGTAATAATCGTTGTTAAGTGTAACAAGTGGATTAGTAGGTGAACATCCAACTGCTGGAACTTTTGCACTTTTAACTAAGTCCCCAGCTGCCATAGATAATGAACTTCCATAACTACCTATAATTGCGCTAACCTTATTCTTTTCGATAAGTCTTGATGCTGCATTTGCAGCCTCTACCTTATCACTTTTATTATCAACTATTTTAAGTTTTACTTCCTTTCCTAAGATCTCACCAAACATTTCATTGGCAAGCTTGATTCCCTCAACAGTCATCTCTCCTCCAGCTGCTGAAGCTCCTGTCATAGGCTCAAATACACCTATTGTTATTACATTTTCATCTACATTTTGTGCTTCCTCTTCTGTTTCTTTAACTGAACACCCTGCAAGAAATAATGATGATAGCATTGATACTACTAGAATTAATGATAAATAAATTCGCTTCATTTTTTAATCTCCCCCTTTTATTTAATTTCTTATTCTCTTGCTAATATTTGCAAACTACATACTCCATTTAACTCTTTAACTTTTTCTATAACATCTTCTATTGATATACTCATATCTTTAGTATCTACTGTTAAAGTTAAGCTTGCTACATCATTTATAGGTATGTTTTGATTTATTGTTATTACATTGCACCCAAAGTCAGCTAATCTATTAAGAGTTGCTGATAAAACACCTTTAGTGTGATCTAAAAACATAGAAAAAGTAACTATATTTCCAAGCTGATCATTACTACTTAAAAAAACATAGTCTTTATATTTATAAAAGGCTCCTCTGCTTATCCCTACTATTTTAACAGCCTCTGTTACCTGATTAACTTTACCAGAGCTTAATATTTTTTTTACCTCTATAACTTTTCTATATACATCTGGTACAACTTCCTCATCTATTAAGTAAAATATTTTCTTAGTCAAATCTAATCCTCCTTGTCTATTCTTCATGAACAAGTGTATTTCGTATTTGATATTTTTAAATACTATCATACATTTTTTTTCAATTCAATAATATAGTTTTTGTTTTTTATATTATTTATTTTTTATGCAGTTAGAATTTTAATATCTCTAGGGGGAGATTATTCTTGCATATATTCATTTTACTAGAGTTTATTATATAACAAAACATTTATTTTAAAATCTTTATTTTATATTTTTCAATTGTAAACTTTCATTGATAACTTACATATTTGGCACTGCATTGTAATTATATGGTAAAATATTTAATGTAAATCTATTCTTAGGAGGTTACTTGTTATGGGATTAATAATAGCAATTCTTGTTTTATTGCTCTTAGTTTTTATAGGATTTTTAATAGATTTAAATTCAGATATCAAGTATATAAAGAATAAAATTAATAAAATTGAAAACTTTATAGATGACATTGATAGGAATGAGAAATAATATATAGGAGGGTATCATGAATAAAGTAATTCAGTTTTTAAAAATCTACTTAATATCATGCATGCTTATGCTTCCAGTAATTCTTATAGGGCAATTTGTAGGTACTATGATAATTTATTATAATTATGGATATGCTCCTATTAGTTTCCCTAAATATGATAATCTTATACTATATATATTGTTATTTGGACTATATAAAGCCTTTAACCGCCATGAGATTGTAAGAACTATATCTATACAAGACGAACCTAGCTTTAGGAAAAGCTTAAATACAGTATTAAGTAGTCTTAAGATGATTATTCTATCTGAAGAAGAGAATCTATTAATAGCAAAGGATAAATATATAATAGATATGCTTTTATGTAACCCTTCAACTTTAATTATCCATATATATAATGATAAAGCAGTATTTAAAGGCTCCAGAGAAGATATTAGGTATGTATTTGCTAACTTAAAACAAAGGAAAGAGATAACTTCTAATTAACAGAAGTTATCTCTTTTTTTATTAATATCTTGCTATATTTTTTTAATGTTTTTATATAATTTACAACTCTAATAATCACGTAATATTTTTTTATTTAAGCGTTAGTGTTATTAGACTCTCACATACAAAAAAATAGATTATTTAAATGTTAGTTAATCTTTTAAATATTTAACTTTAGAACTTATATTCTGGCGTTTAAATATACGTTAAAAAAACTTCTTATGTCTGAGCCTACGCGAGTTTAAGAAGTTTTAGTATGTTTAATAAGACATAATATTTAGTTCTAATTGTAATATTTAATGTATTAACGTTATTTAAATAATCTATTTTTAATTTAACAACAATAAAAAAAGATTACGTGGCTACGTCCTACTCTCCCAGGGGGCTGCCCCCCAAGTACCATCGGCGCTAAGGAGCTTAACTTCTGTGTTCGGAATGGGAACAGGTGTATCCTCCTTGCTATAATAACCACATAATCTTTTAGTTTTAAGTATTAAGATTAATACTTTCAAAATTGACCAGATTTAAAATTTGGTTAAGTCCTCGATCTATTAGTATTCATCAGCTGAACTCATTACTGAGCTTACACCTTGAACCTATCAACCAGGTAGTCTTCCTGGGATCTTACTCATAAAGATGGGAAATCTTATCTTGAGGTTGGCTTCGCGCTTAGATGCTTTCAGCGCTTATCCATTCCATACATAGCTACCCAGCTATGCCACTGGCGTGACAACTGGTGCACCAGAGGTATGTCCATCCCGGTCCTCTCGTACTAAGGACAGCTCCTCTCAAATTTCCTACGCCTGCGACGGATAGGGACCGAACTGTCTCACGACGTTCTGAACCCAGCTCGCGTACCACTTTAATGGGCGAACAGCCCAACCCTTGGGACCTACTACAGCCCCAGGATGTGATGAGCCGACATCGAGGTGCCAAACCTCCCCGTCGATGTGGACTCTTGGGGGAGATAAGCCTGTTATCCCCAGGGTAGCTTTTATCCGTTGAGCGATGGCCCTTCCACGCGGAACCACCGGATCACTAAGCCCGACTTTCGTCCTTGCTCGACCTGTATGTCTTGCAATCAAGCTCCCTTTTGCCTTTGCACTCTTCGCACGATTTCCGACCGTGCTGAGGGAACCTTTGGGCGCCTCCGTTACATTTTGGGAGGCGACCGCCCCAGTCAAACTGTCCACCTGACAGTGTCCCAAGACCAGATTCATGGTCTATGGTTAGAATCTCAATATTACAAGGGTGGTATCCCAAGGATGACTCCACGAAAACTGGCGTTCTCGTATCTCAGTCTCCCACCTATCCTGTACATGTAATATCGAAATCCAATGCCAGGCTACAGTAAAGCTCCATGGGGTCTTTCCGTCCTGTCGCAGGTATCCGGCATCTTCACCGGAATTACAATTTCACCGAGTCTTTTGTTGAGACAGTGCCCAAATCGTTACGCCTTTCGTGCGGGTCGGAACTTACCCGACAAGGAATTTCGCTACCTTAGGACCGTTATAGTTACGGCCGCCGTTTACTGGGGCTTAAGTTCAATGCTTCGACTAATGTCTAACACATCCCCTTAACCTTCCAGCACCGGGCAGGCGTCAGCTCCTATACATCGTCTTTCGACTTAGCAGAAACCTATGTTTTTGGTAAACAGTCGCTTGGGCCTATTCTCTGCGGCCTCTTCGGGCATACACCCTAATGAGGCACCCCTTATCCCTAAGTTACGGGGTCATTTTGCCGAGTTCCTTAACAAAAGTTCTCTCGCTAGCCTTAGAATTCTCTTCTCACCCACCTGTGTCGGTTTGCGGTACGGGTACCTTTAATCTCAGTAGAGGCTTTTCTTGGCAGCATGAAATCGACTACTTCGCTACTTAAATTTCGCTCCCCATCACACCTCAGGATTGCACCGACGGATTTGCCTATCAATGCTCCCTTAATGCTTGGACCTACATATCCAATAGTAGGATAGCCTATCCTTCTGCGTCACCCCATTCTTCAAACGATTATCGGTAGTACAGGAATCTCAACCTGTTGTCCATCACCTACGCCTTTCGGCCTCGGCTTAGGTCCCGACTAACCCTGAGCGGACGAACCTTCCTCAGGAAACCTTGGGTTTTCGGCCCGTAGGATCTCACCTACGTCTCGCTACTCATGCCAACATTCTCTCTTCACTGCAGTCCACTAGTCCTTCCGGTCTAGCTTCAACCCGCAGTGAATGCTCCCCTACCCATTGACAAAGTCAATGCCGTAGCTTCGGTAGTAAGTTTTAGCCCCGATAATTTTCGGCGCAGGATCACTCGACCAGTGAGCTATTACGCACTCTTTGAATGAAGCTGCTTCTAAGCCAACATCCTGGTTGTCTGTGCAATCCCACATCCTTTACCACTTAACTTACATTTAGGGACCTTAGCTGACGGTCTGGGCTGTTTCCCTCTCGACTATGAATCTTATCACCCACAGTCTGACTCCCAAGCAAAAGATAAAGGCATTCGGAGTTTGATAGTCTTCGGTAACCCACAGGGCCCCTAGGACATTCAGTGCTCTACCTCCTCATCTCTAAGCTTGAGGCTAGCCCTAAAGCTATTTCGGGGAGAACCAGCTATCTCCGAGCTCGATTGGAATTTCACCTCTACCCACAGCTCATCCCCGCACTTTTCAACGTGCGTGGGTTCGGACCTCCACGAAATTTTACTTTCGCTTCATCCTGGCCATGGGTAGGTCGCTCGGTTTCGGGTCTACGACAAGTAACTGAATCGCCCAGTTAAGACTCGCTTTCGCTACGGCTCCAGACCCTAAGTCCTTAACCTTGCTACTTATCGTAACTCGTTGGCCGTTCTACAAAAAGTACGCGGTCACACTAAAAATGTGCTCCCACAGCTTGTAGGCATAGGGTTTCAGGTTCTATTTCACTCCCCTTCCGGGGTTCTTTTCACCTTTCCCTCACGGTACTATACGCTATCGGTCACCAAGAAGTATTTAGCCTTGGGGGTGGTCCCCCCAGCTTCCCACAGGGTTTCACGTGTCCCGTGGTACTCTGGAGTATGCTCGAAAGTCTTCTTGTTTAATCTACAGGACTATTACCTTCTATGGTGGGTCTTTCCAAACCTCTTCGACTACAATACCTCTTTCTTGTGAGCATATCCGCAACCCCTATGAAGAAAACTTCATAGGTTTGGGCTCTTCCCCTTTCGCTCGCCGCTACTTAGGGAATCGATTTTTCTTTCTCTTCCTCGAGGTACTTAGATGTTTCAGTTCCCTCGGTTCCCCTCCTTAGACTATGTATTCATCTAAGGATACCTAGACATTACTCTAGGTGGGTTTCCCCATTCGGAAATCTCCGGATCAAAGATTGCTTGCATCTCCCCGAAGCTTATCGCAGCTTACCACGTCCTTCATCGGCTCTTGGTGCCAAGGCATCCGCCCTACGCCCTTAATAACTTAACCTAAATTTATTTAAATCTGTTCAATTTTCAAAGTACTAAAGTACGTCGCCAACGAATTAAAAATTCCGTTGCTCAAAGTACTAATTTTGAGGAATAAACCCTCAAAATTAAACAGTAGGTTATTTCTCCTTAGAAAGGAGGTGATCCAGCCGCACCTTCCGATACGGCTACCTTGTTACGACTTCACCCCAGTCATTGATTTCACCTTCGGCAGATTCCTCCTTGCGGTTGGATATCTGACTTCGGGCGCCCCCAACTTCCGTGGTGTGACGGGCGGTGTGTACAAGACCCGGGAACGCATTCACCGCGACATTCTGATTCGCGATTACTAGTAACTCCAGCTTCATGCAGGCGAGTTTCAGCCTGCAATCCGAACTGAGACTAGCTTTAAGAGATTAGCTTGACCTCGCGGTTTCGCAACTCTCTGTACTAGCCATTGTAGCACGTGTGTAGCCCTAAGCATAAGGGGCATGATGATTTGACGTCATCCCCACCTTCCTCCGAGTTATCCTCGGCAGTCTCTCTAGAGTGCCCATCCGAAATGCTGGCAACTAAAGATAAGGGTTGCGCTCGTTGCGGGACTTAACCCAACATCTCACGACACGAGCTGACGACAACCATGCACCACCTGTCACCTCAGTCCCCGAAGGGAAAACTTCGATTAAGAAGCGGTCTGAGGGATGTCAAGCTTAGGTAAGGTTCTTCGCGTTGCTTCGAATTAAACCACATGCTCCGCTACTTGTGCGGGTCCCCGTCAATTCCTTTGAGTTTCACTCTTGCGAGCGTACTCCCCAGGCGGAGTGCTTAATGCGTTAGCTGCGGCACCGAGGGGGTAACCCCCGACACCTAGCACTCATCGTTTACGGCGTGGACTACCAGGGTATCTAATCCTGTTCGCTCCCCACGCTTTCGTGCCTCAGCGTCAGTTACAGTCCAGAGAGCCGCCTTCGCAACTGGTATTCCTCCTAATATCTACGCATTTCACCGCTACACTAGGAATTCTACTCTCCTCTCCTGCACTCAAGCCCTGCAGTTTCAAAAGCTTACTACGGTTGAGCCGTAGCCTTTCACTTCTGACTTACAAGGCCGCCTACGCACCCTTTACGCCCAGTAATTCCGGATAACGCTTGCCCCCTACGTATTACCGCGGCTGCTGGCACGTAGTTAGCCGGGGCTTCCTCCTAAGGTACCGTCATTATCTTCCCTTAGGACAGAGCTTTACGACCCGAAGGCCTTCATCGCTCACGCGGCGTTGCTGCATCAGGGTTTCCCCCATTGTGCAATATTCCCCACTGCTGCCTCCCGTAGGAGTCTGGACCGTGTCTCAGTTCCAGTGTGGCCGATCACCCTCTCAGGTCGGCTACCCATCGTCGCCTTGGTAAGCTTTTACCTCACCAACTAGCTAATGGGACGCGGGTCCATCCTATACCGCTAACGCTTTGACATTTCTAAGATGCCTTAAAAATGTGTTATCTCGTATTAGCATATCTTTCGATATGTTATCCGTGTGTATAGGGCAGGTTACCCACACGTTACTCACCCGTCCGCCGCTAAGATTAAAAAGCAAGCTTTTTAATCTCCGCTCGACTTGCATGTGTTAGGCACGCCGCCAGCGTTCATCCTGAGCCAGGATCAAACTCTTAAATAAAAGTTTGTCAGTACTCAGTAAACTGACTTTATGTGTTGTTTCCGAAAATCACTGATGTGATTTATTTATAACCTACTGTTTAATTTTCAAAGTTCATTTTGTGTTTCGTGTTTGCCTCGTTGTTGAGGACAAGTAATAATATATCACCTTTGAACCATTTCGTCAATACTTTTTTAAAAGTTTTTTATTTAAGATTAATTGATAAAATTTTTTAATAAAATTGCTTATCTGAAAGGTAAAAGTTCTAGAATTCTATATGAAATTAGATTTATATTGAATGCTTATACTTCAATTTTATGAAGCAGTGATTTTTATTCAATATAACATATTAAGAATATATGATTTTTCCCCAACATTATCCACAAGCTAGTGTTAGATGAATAAAGGAATAAAAAAAGAGAAATATATTTATAAGATGTTCTTATATAAAAAATTCATAAAAATAATACAAGATCATTTTTAATTCAACTACTAAAGAATATACCTAATACAATGACATAAAGTTCTAGATTTTAGGAGGATAGTATTAATGTATAAATCAAATGAAATAGAAGTAATTTTATGGAGTATAGCTATTCCAGGATTTGGTCAGATTTTAAATAAAAAATACATTAAAGGGATTCTATTAATTACCTCAGAGTTTTTAATTAATATGAATTCGCATCTAAATACAGCTATTATTTCAAGTTTTTATGGAGAAATATCGACTTCAATCAATCAAATAAATTATCAATGGTTGATGTTTTATCCTTGTATTTATATGTTTGCTATATGGGATGCATATAAAGATTCTGTAAAAAAGCCTCAGTCTTTCTCATTCTTTTCATATGTTTTAGGTGCATATTTTGGAACAGTAGGAGTAATTTACTCGAAAACTTTTAGATTTATGGGAATATTAATTGGTCCTATTTGGCTTCCATTAGTTTTTATACTTATTGGATTAGTAATGGGTTCTATCATTAAGAAAGCTCTTATTTTTTATTTGAATAAAAAGGGGGGGTAATGCAATGCACATAGAACAATTACTTCAGTATGGATCAATGGTTATATCAATATTTTTACTTATATTAAAACGAAAAGGAATGAAAAAATTTATACCTGTAGGATTATTTGCTTGTTTTTATGCAAATGTTATATGTCATATCGCCTGTCATGTGAATTGGTGGGATTATTCATCGCAATTTACGGAACTTCCTGTTAACTGTATGGTATCTCCTGTAATGGCAATGTTTTGGGTAAGATATTCACCTTCTACATTAAAAAGACAAATCATATGGACTTTTTTATTTACGAGTCTATTAACAGTTTTTGAATTTATTATCGAGCGCTATACAGATATAATCAACTACCACAATGGATATGATTGGTACTATACATGGATTCTTTGGTTTCTTAGTTGGTTTATTTGGTCGAAATTCCATAGATGGTTTTACTCATCTCATCAAAATTAGTTAATTTTATACTCCATTCATAATATCTACAAGTTGAAATTTATATAATTTCCTGTAGCATAAAATAGAGGGTACTAATTGATTAGTCCCTCTTTTTATAATAGTTAATTTCGTTAATTGTATTCTATTAATCATTTTTTTTAGTTTTTAATGTTGAATAAATAGCAGTGCTCAAAATAATAATTCCACCTAAAATTTCTCTTAGAGACGGAATTTCTCTCAATAATATTACAGTAGCAATTATACCATACACTGGCTCAAGACTTGCAATAATACTTGCTGTTTGAGCTTTTACATTTTTTAATCCATTAATAAATAAAGTATGTGATACACCTGTGAAAACAACACCTAATACAATAAGAAGTATTATGTTCTTAGAGTCAAAATCAAGTTTCATTGTAAAAATAAATGGTAGTAATACCATTGTAGCAACAAAACACTGATAAAATGATATTACCAAACTCTTATACTTGCTTACATACTTTTTATTCATAACTGAAAGTATAGCAAATGAGAATCCAGATAATATACCCCACAATACACCTTGAGTCATACTGTTTTCAAATTCAAAATTTGGTATTACAAAAGCAACGCCAGAAAACGTAATAACTGCTATAAAAATATCTTTAATATAGATCTTGTCTTTAAAAAAAATAGGCTCTATAAAAGCAACAAAGACAGGAAATGTAGAAAACATCAATAATCCTATTGCTACAGTTGATAGTTGTATCGATAAGAAAAACGCAACCCAATGAAAAGCTAAAATTGACCCCAGCATAATGAAGTAAAAATATTCTTTTCTCTCATCTAACTTAATACTTTCCTTTTGAAAGAATAGCAAAGTAATCAAAAATCCCGAAGCAAATAGAACCCTTCCAAAAACAATTATTATTGATGGAAGAGATATAAGTTTTCCGAACAATCCTGCAAGTCCGAAAAATAAAACCGCGATATGAATTTCTATAAGACTTTTATTTTTTAAATCCATAACTCTAGATATATTTTTTAAACTCATTAGTATAACCCCCTCAATTTAAGACAAAAGCCTGTCTAATGTAAATTTAAATTAAAGGGTATTATATTTTTTTATATTAGGCAGGCTTTTGCTATTTAGCAAAGCACATTAACTTGTCTATCGATAAATTTCAATTATAAATCTAGATTTATGGGATTATATATAAGTTTGTACTTTTCAAAAAAATCTCCCCCTTGGAAAAACTAAAATATTTATAAATAAATTCAAGATAATTTTATCATATTTTCTTTTCTTTGACAAACAAATAACAAATAGATTTATATTGCAACTATATTTTTAATTTTTAGATGCTTCTATATCTTTTTATGTATTTATATAAAAATCTTAATATAAGAATGTATTTTTGAGCAAACTAAATTAATAACTTTGAATCTTATCAGTAATTTGGAGGAATACACATTGAATAAAGAAACTTTTTCTAATATACAGGGGATTTCTAGTATTGTACTTTTTATGTCAGGAACTTCCTCAATAGTAACACTTGCTTTAGAGGCTAAACAAGATATATGGTTAGCTACAATATTGTCTTTATCTATGGCAATTATTATAGCATTTATATTAATTCGTCTACATTCTATTTTTCAGGAAAAGAATTTATTTGATATGCTTGAAATTTGTTTTGGAAAATTTATTGGGAAGGGAATTATCCTATTATATATTTGGTTTATATTTCATGAAGGAGCACAAGTTTTAATGAATACTAGTCAGTTTATTACATTTACATCGTTTTCTAAAACTCCTGAAATTATATCTAGAATACTCTTTTTATTTGTGTGCACTTGGGCTGCTAAAGAAGGAATTGAAGTAATATGCAGGTTGTCTAATTTTCTCTTATTTATATTTATTGCTTCCGTACTTATTGTAGTATTATTATTGATTCCCAAAATGGATATAAATAATCTTGAACCTGTTCTGAATAACGGAGTAAAACCAATTATGCAAGGTGCTTTTGCATCATTTTCATTTCCTTTTGGAGAAATCGTAATTCTTACTATGTTTTTTTCTAACTTTAAAACAAAAGAATCTCCCTTTAGAATTTATATTTTGGGTTTGCTTGTTAGCGGAATAATAGTATTAACACTTTCTTTAGCTACTGTTTTGACTTTAGGCCCCGACGAAGCTTCAAATACATTCTTTCCTACATATATAACTGTTGCAAGGATTAATATAGCTTTCATCCAGAGAACAGAAATAATATCAGCTCTTATATTTGTATTAGGAGGATTTATTAAGTTGAGTATAATTTTAGTAGCTATCTGTAAAGGAATTATTAGAGTATTTAATTTTACTAATTATCCATTTCTAGTAACTCCTATTTCTATCCTTATGATTAATCTTTCTTTTTTTCTACATGGTAGTAGAATGGATTTAATTAAATGGAACGAAGAAATATTTCCATATTATGCTTTACCATTTGAGGTAATTTTTCCTATACTTCTGTTTGCTATTGCTGAAATACAGAAGAGAAAATTAACTAATAAGTCATCTTAGATTCTTTTAGTAAAGTTAAGCTATATACTGTTAAAACATATAAAAAACTTCTTATGTTCCAGTCTAGGCGGGTTTAAGAAGTTTTAGTATATATGATAAGGCATAATATTTAGTTCTATAAAAGAATGCATAAAAAAAGATTACGTGGCTACGTCCTACTCTCCCAGGGGGCTGCCCCCCAAGTACCATCGGCGCTAAGGAGCTTAACTTCTGTGTTCGGAATGGGAACAGGTGTATCCTCCTTGCTATAATAACCACATAATCTTTTAGTTTTAAGTATTAAGATTAATACTTTCAAAATTGACCAGATTTAAAATTTGGTTAAGTCCTCGATCTATTAGTATTCATCAGCTGAACTCATTACTGAGCTTACACCTTGAACCTATCAACCAGGTAGTCTTCCTGGGATCTTACTCATAAAGATGGGAAATCTTATCTTGAGGTTGGCTTCGCGCTTAGATGCTTTCAGCGCTTATCCATTCCATACATAGCTACCCAGCTATGCCACTGGCGTGACAACTGGTGCACCAGAGGTATGTCCATCCCGGTCCTCTCGTACTAAGGACAGCTCCTCTCAAATTTCCTACGCCTGCGACGGATAGGGACCGAACTGTCTCACGACGTTCTGAACCCAGCTCGCGTACCACTTTAATGGGCGAACAGCCCAACCCTTGGGACCTACTACAGCCCCAGGATGTGATGAGCCGACATCGAGGTGCCAAACCTCCCCGTCGATGTGGACTCTTGGGGGAGATAAGCCTGTTATCCCCAGGGTAGCTTTTATCCGTTGAGCGATGGCCCTTCCACGCGGAACCACCGGATCACTAAGCCCGACTTTCGTCCTTGCTCGACCTGTATGTCTTGCAATCAAGCTCCCTTTTGCCTTTGCACTCTTCGCACGATTTCCGACCGTGCTGAGGGAACCTTTGGGCGCCTCCGTTACATTTTGGGAGGCGACCGCCCCAGTCAAACTGTCCACCTGACAGTGTCCCAAGACCAGATTCATGGTCTATGGTTAGAATCTCAATATTACAAGGGTGGTATCCCAAGGATGACTCCACGAAAACTGGCGTTCTCGTATCTCAGTCTCCCACCTATCCTGTACATGTAATATCGAAATCCAATGCCAGGCTACAGTAAAGCTCCATGGGGTCTTTCCGTCCTGTCGCAGGTATCCGGCATCTTCACCGGAATTACAATTTCACCGAGTCTTTTGTTGAGACAGTGCCCAAATCGTTACGCCTTTCGTGCGGGTCGGAACTTACCCGACAAGGAATTTCGCTACCTTAGGACCGTTATAGTTACGGCCGCCGTTTACTGGGGCTTAAGTTTATGTTTTTGGTAAACAGTCGCTTGGGCCTATTCTCTGCGGCCTCTTCGGGCATACACCCTAATGAGGCACCCCTTATCCCTAAGTTACGGGGTCATTTTGCCGAGTTCCTTAACAAAAGTTCTCTCGCTAGCCTTAGAATTCTCTTCTCACCCACCTGTGTCGGTTTGCGGTACGGGTACCTTTAATCTCAGTAGAGGCTTTTCTTGGCAGCATGAAATCGACTACTTCGCTACTTAAATTTCGCTCCCCATCACACCTCAGGATTGCACCGACGGATTTGCCTATCAATGCTCCCTTAATGCTTGGACCTACATATCCAATAGTAGGATAGCCTATCCTTCTGCGTCACCCCATTCTTCAAACGATTATCGGTAGTACAGGAATCTCAACCTGTTGTCCATCACCTACGCCTTTCGGCCTCGGCTTAGGTCCCGACTAACCCTGAGCGGACGAACCTTCCTCAGGAAACCTTGGGTTTTCGGCCCGTAGGATTCTCACCTACGTCTCGCTACTCATGCCAACATTCTCTCTTCACTGCAGTCCACTAGTCCTTCCGGTCTAGCTTCAACCCGCAGTGAATGCTCCCCTACCCATTGACAAAGTCAATGCCGTAGCTTCGGTAGTAAGTTTTAGCCCCGATAATTTTCGGCGCAGGATCACTCGACCAGTGAGCTATTACGCACTCTTTGAATGAATGGCTGCTTCTAAGCCAACATCCTGGTTGTCTGTGCAATCCCACATCCTTTACCACTTAACTTACATTTAGGGACCTTAGCTGACGGTCTGGGCTGTTTCCCTCTCGACTATGAATCTTATCACCCACAGTCTGACTCCCAAGCAAAAGATAAAGGCATTCGGAGTTTGATAGTCTTCGGTAACCCACAGGGCCCCTAGGACATTCAGTGCTCTACCTCCTCATCTCTAAGCTTGAGGCTAGCCCTAAAGCTATTTCGGGGAGAACCAGCTATCTCCGAGCTCGATTGGAATTTCACCTCTACCCACAGCTCATCCCCGCACTTTTCAACGTGCGTGGGTTCGGACCTCCACGAAATTTTACTTTCGCTTCATCCTGGCCATGGGTAGGTCGCTCGGTTTCGGGTCTACGACAAGTAACTGAATCGCCCAGTTAAGACTCGCTTTCGCTACGGCTCCAGACCCTAAGTCCTTAACCTTGCTACTTATCGTAACTCGTTGGCCCGTTCTACAAAAAGTACGCGGTCACACTAAAAATGTGCTCCCACAGCTTGTAGGCATAGGGTTTCAGGTTCTATTTCACTCCCCTTCCGGGGTTCTTTTCACCTTTCCCTCACGGTACTATACGCTATCGGTCACCAAGAAGTATTTAGCCTTGGGGGGTGGTCCCCCCAGCTTCCCACAGGGTTTCACGTGTCCCGTGGTACTCTGGAGTATGCTCGAAAGTCTTCTTGTTTAATCTACAGGACTATTACCTTCTATGGTGGGTCTTTCCAAACCTCTTCGACTACAATACCTCTTTCTTGTGAGCATATCCGCAACCCCTATGAAGAAAACTTCATAGGTTTGGGCTCTTCCCCTTTCGCTCGCCGCTACTTAGGGAATCGATTTTTCTTTCTCTTCCTCGAGGTACTTAGATGTTTCAGTTCCCTCGGTTCCCCTCCTTAGACTATGTATTCATCTAAGGATACCTAGACATTACTCTAGGTGGGTTTCCCCATTCGGAAATCTCCGGATCAAAGATTGCTTGCATCTCCCCGAAGCTTATCGCAGCTTACCACGTCCTTCATCGGCTCTTGGTGCCAAGGCATCCGCCCTACGCCCTTAATAACTTAACCTAAATTTATTTAAATCTGTTCAATTTTCAAAGTACTAAAGTACGTCGCCAACGAATTAAAAATTCCGTTGCTCAAAGTACTAATTTTGAGGAATAAACCCTCAAAATTAAACAGTAGGTTATTTCTCCTTAGAAAGGAGGTGATCCAGCCGCACCTTCCGATACGGCTACCTTGTTACGACTTCACCCCAGTCATTGATTTCACCTTCGGCAGATTCCTCCTTGCGGTTGGATATCTGACTTCGGGCGCCCCCAACTTCCGTGGTGTGACGGGCGGTGTGTACAAGACCCGGGAACGCATTCACCGCGACATTCTGATTCGCGATTACTAGTAACTCCAGCTTCATGCAGGCGAGTTTCAGCCTGCAATCCGAACTGAGACTAGCTTTAAGAGATTAGCTTGACCTCGCGGTTTCGCAACTCTCTGTACTAGCCATTGTAGCACGTGTGTAGCCCTAAGCATAAGGGGCATGATGATTTGACGTCATCCCCACCTTCCTCCGAGTTATCCTCGGCAGTCTCTCTAGAGTGCCCATCCGAAATGCTGGCAACTAAAGATAAGGGTTGCGCTCGTTGCGGGACTTAACCCAACATCTCACGACACGAGCTGACGACAACCATGCACCACCTGTCACCTCAGTCCCCGAAGGGAAAACTTCGATTAAGAAGCGGTCTGAGGGATGTCAAGCTTAGGTAAGGTTCTTCGCGTTGCTTCGAATTAAACCACATGCTCCGCTACTTGTGCGGGTCCCCGTCAATTCCTTTGAGTTTCACTCTTGCGAGCGTACTCCCCAGGCGGAGTGCTTAATGCGTTAGCTGCGGCACCGAGGGGGTAACCCCCGACACCTAGCACTCATCGTTTACGGCGTGGACTACCAGGGTATCTAATCCTGTTCGCTCCCCACGCTTTCGTGCCTCAGCGTCAGTTACAGTCCAGAGAGCCGCCTTCGCAACTGGTATTCCTCCTAATATCTACGCATTTCACCGCTACACTAGGAATTCTACTCTCCTCTCCTGCACTCAAGCCCTGCAGTTTCAAAAGCTTACTACGGTTGAGCCGTAGCCTTTCACTTCTGACTTACAAGGCCGCCTACGCACCCTTTACGCCCAGTAATTCCGGATAACGCTTGCCCCCTACGTATTACCGCGGCTGCTGGCACGTAGTTAGCCGGGGCTTCCTCCTAAGGTACCGTCATTATCTTCCCTTAGGACAGAGCTTTACGACCCGAAGGCCTTCATCGCTCACGCGGCGTTGCTGCATCAGGGTTTCCCCCGAACCACCGGATCACTAAGCCCGACTTTCGTCCTTGCTCGACCTGTATGTCTTGCAATCAAGCTCCCTTTTGCCTTTGCACTCTTCGCACGATTTCCGACCGTGCTGAGGGGTCCACCTGACAGTGTCCCAAGACCAGATTCATGGTCTATGGTTAGAATCTCAATATTACAAGGGTGGTATCCCAAGGATGACTCCACGAAAACTGGCGTTCTCGTATCTCAGTCTCCCACCTATCCTGTACATGTAATATCGAAATCCAATGCCAGGCTACAGTAAAGCTCCATGGGGTCTTTCCGTCCTGTCGCAGGTATCCGGCATCTTCACCGGAATTACAATTTCACCGAGTCTTTTGTTGAGACAGTGCCCAAATCGTTACGCCTTTCGTGCGGGTCGGAACTTACCCGACAAGGAATTTCGCTACCTTAGGACCGTTATAGTTACGGCCGCCGTTTACTGGGGCTTAAGTTCAATGCTTCGACTAATGTCTAACACATCCCCTTAACCTTCCAGCACCGGGCAGGCGTCAGCTCCTATACATCGTCTTTCGACTTAGCAGAAACCTATGTTTTTGGTAAACAGTCGCTTGGGCCTATTCTCTGCGGCCTCTTCGGGCATACACCCTAATGAGGCACCCCTTATCCCTAAGTTACGGGGTCATTTTGCCGAGTTCCTTAACAAAAGTTCTCTCGCTAGCCTTAGAATTCTCTTCTCACCCACCTGTGTCGGTTTGCGGTACGGGTACCTTTAATCTCAGTAGAGGCTTTTCTTGGCAGCATGAAATCGACTACTTCGCTACTTAAATTTCGCTCCCCATCACACCTCAGGATTGCACCGACGGATTTGCCTATCAATGCTCCCTTAATGCTTGGACCTACATATCCAATAGTAGGATAGCCTATCCTTCTGCGTCACCCCATTCTTCAAACGATTATCGGTAGTACAGGAATCTCAACCTGTTGTCCATCACCTACGCCTTTCGGCCTCGGCTTAGGTCCCGACTAACCCTGAGCGGACGAACCTTCCTCAGGAAACCTTGGGTTTTCGGCCCGTAGGATTCTCACCTACGTCTCGCTACTCATGCCAACATTCTCTCTTCACTGCAGTCCACTAGTCCTTCCGGTCTAGCTTCAACCCGCAGTGAATGCTCCCCTACCCATTGACAAAGTCAATGCCGTAGCTTCGGTAGTAAGTTTTAGCCCCGATAATTTTCGGCGCAGGATCACTCGACCAGTGAGCTATTACGCACTCTTTGAATGAATGGCTGCTTCTAAGCCAACATCCTGGTTGTCTGTGCAATCCCACATCCTTTACCACTTAACTTACATTTAGGGACCTTAGCTGACGGTCTGGGCTGTTTCCCTCTCGACTATGAATCTTATCACCCACAGTCTGACTCCCAAGCAAAAGATAAAGGCATTCGGAGTTTGATAGTCTTCGGTAACCCACAGGGCCCCTAGGACATTCAGTGCTCTACCTCCTCATCTCTAAGCTTGAGGCTAGCCCTAAAGCTATTTCGGGGAGAACCAGCTATCTCCGAGCTCGATTGGAATTTCACCTCTACCCACAGCTCATCCCCGCACTTTTCAACGTGCGTGGGTTCGGACCTCCACGAAATTTTACTTTCGCTTCATCCTGGCCATGGGTAGGTCGCTCGGTTTCGGGTCTACGACAAGTAACTGAATCGCCCAGTTAAGACTCGCTTTCGCTACGGCTCCAGACCCTAAGTCCTTAACCTTGCTACTTATCGTAACTCGTTGGCCCGTTCTACAAAAGTACGCGGTCACACTAAAAATGTGCTCCCACAGCTTGTAGGCATAGGGTTTCAGGTTCTATTTCACTCCCCTTCCGGGGTTCTTTTCACCTTTCCCTCACGGTACTATACGCTATCGGTCACCAAGAAGTATTTAGCCTTGGGGGTGGTCCCCCCAGCTTCCCACAGGGTTTCACGTGTCCCGTGGTACTCTGGAGTATGCTCGAAAGTCTTCTTGTTTAATCTACAGGACTATTACCTTCTATGGTGGGTCTTTCCAAACCTCTTCGACTACAATACCTCTTTCTTGTGAGCATATCCGCAACCCCTATGAAGAAAACTTCATAGGTTTGGGCTCTTCCCCTTTCGCTCGCCGCTACTTAGGGAATCGATTTTTCTTTCTCTTCCTCGAGGTACTTAGATGTTTCAGTTCCCTCGGTTCCCCTCCTTAGACTATGTATTCATCTAAGGATACCTAGACATTACTCTAGGTGGGTTTCCCCATTCGGAAATCTCCGGATCAAAGATTGCTTGCATCTCCCCGAAGCTTATCGCAGCTTACCACGTCCTTCATCGGCTCTTGGTGCCAAGGCATCCGCCCTACGCCCTTAATAACTTAACCTAAATTTATTTAAATCTGTTCAATTTTCAAAGTACTAAAGTACGTCGCCAACGAATTAAAAATTCCGTTGCTCAAAGTACTAATTTTGAGGAATAAACCCTCAAAATTAAACAGTAGGTTATTTCTCCTTAGAAAGGAGGTGATCCAGCCGCACCTTCCGATACGGCTACCTTGTTACGACTTCACCCCAGTCATTGATTTCACCTTCGGCAGATTCCTCCTTACGGTTGGATATCTGACTTCGGGCGCCCCCAACTTCCGTGGTGTGACGGGCGGTGTGTACAAGACCCGGGAACGCATTCACCGCGACATTCTGATTCGCGATTACTAGTAACTCCAGCTTCATGCAGGCGAGTTTCAGCCTGCAATCCGAACTGAGACTAGCTTTAAGAGATTAGCTTGACCTCGCGGTTTCGCAACTCTCTGTACTAGCCATTGTAGCACGTGTGTAGCCCTAAGCATAAGGGGCATGATGATTTGACGTCATCCCCACCTTCCTCCGAGTTATCCTCGGCAGTCTCTCTAGAGTGCCCATCCGAAATGCTGGCAACTAAAGATAAGGGTTGCGCTCGTTGCGGGACTTAACCCAACATCTCACGACACGAGCTGACGACAACCATGCACCACCTGTCACCTCAGTCCCCGAAGGGAAAACTTCGATTAAGAAGCGGTCTGAGGGATGTCAAGCTTAGGTAAGGTTCTTCGCGTTGCTTCGAATTAAACCACATGCTCCGCTACTTGTGCGGGTCCCCGTCAATTCCTTTGAGTTTCACTCTTGCGAGCGTACTCCCCAGGCGGAGTGCTTAATGCGTTAGCTGCGGCACCGAGGGGGGTAACCCCCGACACCTAGCACTCATCGTTTACGGCGTGGACTACCAGGGTATCTAATCCTGTTCGCTCCCCACGCTTTCGTGCCTCAGCGTCAGTTACAGTCCAGAGAGCCGCCTTCGCAACTGGTATTCCTCCTAATATCTACGCATTTCACCGCTACACTAGGAATTCTACTCTCCTCTCCTGCACTCAAGCCCTGCAGTTTCAAAAGCTTACTACGGTTGAGCCGTAGCCTTTCACTTCTGACTTACAAGGCCGCCTACGCACCCTTTACGCCCAGTAATTCCGGATAACGCTTGCCCCCTACGTATTACCGCGGCTGCTGGCACGTAGTTAGCCGGGGCTTCCTCCTAAGGTACCGTCATTATCTTCCCTTAGGACAGAGCTTTACGACCCGAAGGCCTTCATCGCTCACGCGGCGTTGCTGCATCAGGGTTTCCCCCATTGTGCAATATTCCCCACTGCTGCCTCCCGTAGGAGTCTGGACCGTGTCTCAGTTCCAGTGTGGCCGATCACCCTCTCAGGTCGGCTACCCATCGTCGCCTTGGTAAGCTTTTACCTCACCAACTAGCTAATGGGACGCGGGTCCATCCTATACCGCTAACGCTTTGACATTTCTAAGATGCCTTAAAAATGTATTATCTCGTATTAGCATATCTTTCGATATGTTATCCGTGTGTATAGGGCAGGTTACCCACGCGTTACTCACCCGTCCGCCGCTAAGATTAAAAAGCAAGCTTTTTAATCTCCGCTCGACTTGCATGTGTTAGGCACGCCGCCAGCGTTCATCCTGAGCCAGGATCAAACTCTTAAATAAAAGTTTGTCAGTACTCAGTAAACTGACTTTATGTGTTGTTTCCGAAAATCACTGATGTGATTTATTTATAACCTACTGTTTAATTTTCAAAGTTCATTTTTAATTTATCTGCGACCGTGCCGCCTATGAATAATAATATATCATTTATAACTTCATATGTCAACACTTTTCTACATTTTTCTTAAATTTGTATTAAATGTTAGGTTTTCAAAGTTTATAGTTAAGTACTTTGTTTAATCATTAATATTATATACATTTAAAAATGATCTTATTTTATCAAATAACTAGTTACCATAAAACTCCCCTCTTCTACAAGAGGGAGTCTTATAATATATACGTCCTTAAATAAATTTAATTTAAATAATTTATTATATTTTTTCATACTCTTGTCTTAATTTCGTAATTATCTTTTTTTCTATCCTAGATATAGTCATTTGAGATACATTTAATTCTTTTGCTAGTTGACTTTGCGTTTTATTGTTAAAAAATCTATCTTTCATAATTTTAATTTGAACTTCATCAAGATTTGTCATAAACTTATTTATAAAATCTTCATTCTCTATTTTAGAAAAGTTTTTATCTTCATCTCCCATTAAGTCCATTAACTTAACTTGCTTATCATCTCCATCATTATCATAAGTTATATCTAATGATGTAGTATTATATCCTTGAGATGCTTCCATGGCCTCTAAAACTTCTTCTTCAGAACACCCCAAATAAGCAGCTATATCTATAACCTTAGGGGGCTTTTGATTTTTCTGCTGAAGTTCAACTTTAGCCTTGTTAACTTTTTTTGATAATTCCTGGATTCTTCTTGGAACTCTTATAGCCCAACCCTTATCTCTAAAGTACTTCTTTATTTCTCCAACTATAGTAGGAGTTGCAAAACTTGAAAATTCATATCCTTTTTCTACATCAAATCTATCAATAGCATATATAAGACCTAATGATCCTACTTGATATATATCTTCATATTCAATTCCTTTGTTTATGAATTTTTTAGACAGTATATCAACTATATACATATAATTTTCGATTAATCTATTTCTTATGTCTATATCTTTGCTTTCCCTGTATTTTCTGAACAATTCTTTAGTATCTATTGGCTTATCTTTATCCTTTGTAGCTTTTGCTACATTTTTCATTAAATATCAGCTCCTAAATACTTAGTCATTTTTACTATTGATCCAGATCCTTCTTCAGATGTAAATTCTACCTCATCCATAAGACTTTTAACAATAAAAAGACCAAGTCCACCTTCTTTAGGGTTTAATAAATCTGGTTCTTCTATTTGAGATGGGTTACAACCTTTTCCATCATCCTTTATTACTATAGACAAATTATTAGCCGATACTAAAAAATTAACATAAAAATTTTTATCCAGTCCATGTTTTATAGCATTAGTGCATCCTTCCGCTACTGCAACCTTTATATCTTCTATCTCTTCTACATCAAATCCCATTCTATTCGCAATTGCAGAAACAGTCAGCCTTATAACCCCTACATATTCAGGCTTACTAGGCATAGTCATTTCTATTGTATCTATTACATTATCTTCCTTATCTTCTTTATTAATTACTGGTGTCAACTCTATCCCTCCACTTTAAATATTTTATCTAAACCAGTTATATTGAAAATCTTTTTTACATTTTGCTTTGCGTTAGTTATATATATATCCTTTTCATCTGTTTTTAATCTTTTTAATATCCCTATCAATACTCCTAATCCTGTAGAATCTATATATTCTAAATTAGAAGCATTTAAAACTACATCTTTTGGTTTTAAAGATACAGACTCTATCAAACTATCCTTCAGTTCATTAGCTGTATATATATCAATTTCTCCATGTACATCTATATTCCATACATCCTTATTATCATCAAAATTTTTGTTTATTATAATTGACATACTAAACACTCCTTTTTATTTTTTTTTCAGAAATATTTTATTTACAAATTTTACACTTTGTATAACTCCTGATATGTTGCTCCCTAAGGACACTACTTTCTCAACATCCTCAGTTATAGTATCTAAATTAGTGACTATATTATCTACTTTTTTTTCATTTTGTTCTATCATTCTATTTACATTTACTATTATCTTAGTAGAAGATTTTATTGCATTACCTAGATTTATACATACAAATACAAATCCTATAGCCATTATCAATATTCCTAATTGCCATACACTGATTTCCATATATTATTCTTCCTCCTCATTAAAAGTCTTGCTTATGACTATTTCATCTTGAGTTTGAACAATCTCCTCTTCACTTAATCTATCTATTATATTTTTTATCCAATCTTTCATTCTTATTTTAAATTCTTCAGGTTCGTTTACAATATCTCTAGTAGCATTTAATACATCTTCTCTAGATTCTTTACCGCTCTTTGGTGCAAACAATAAAGCTGTTATAGCCCCTATTATACCTCCAAGTACAAAGTATCTACTCTTTTTGCTCACATTAAAGCCCCCTTTTTACTTTTCTCAGAAACCTAAAAAGTTATATATCTATGATATTAAATATTCAGATATCATCCCTATAACTTCTGGATTGGTTTAAAACAATCTATTTCAAAATTATTTTATCATAACTTTATCAGATTTTATATGAAAAAAGAATAGGATTTTACCCCTATTCTTCTCCAACTATTTTAGCCATAGATACTACGTAGCATTCTTCATCTGTTCTCATAAGTTTAACACCACTAGTTACTCTGCTAAGCTTAGATATTTCTTCTACAGCGATTCTGATTAATACTCCATCAGAATTTATCATCATAAGCTCATCTTCTTCATTTACTACCTTAGCGCCTATTAAGCTTCCTGTTTTGTCATTTATATTATAAGTCTTAAGGCCTTTTCCACCTCTATTTTGTATTCTATATTCATCTACAGAACTTCTTTTTCCATAACCATTCTCACTTACAACTAAAAGTTCGCTTCCTTCATCTACGAGCTCCATAGAAACCACTATGTTATCTTCATTCAGGCTTATACCCTTAACTCCCATAGCACTTCTTCCCATTTCTCTAACATCTTTCTCGCTGAACTTAATAGCCATACCATCCTTACTAACTAACATAATCTCTTGATCTCCATTAGTTATCTTAACTCCTATAAGCTCATCATCTTCTCTTAAGTTAATAGCTATTAATCCATTTCTATTACTCTTTCTAAATTCACTTAAGGCAGTCTTTTTAATTATACCGTTCTTAGTACAAAGAACAAGGTACTTTTCATCATGAGAATCAACCATCGGAATTAATGAAGTTATCTTCTCATCCTTATCAAGAGGTATTAAGTTTATCATAGCAGTTCCCTTAGCTTGTCTCTTACCTTCAGGTATTTCATAAGCATTTATTCTATATACTCTACCTTTGTTAGTGAAACATGCAAGTCTACTATGAGTAGTAGTAGTTATTAGATGCTCTACGAAATCTTCTTCTCTAGTAGTTAGAGCTGATATTCCCTTTCCACCTCTTTTTTGACTCTTATAAGTGTCAGATGGAAGTCTCTTTATGTATCCAAAATGAGTTAATGTTACGGCAATTTCTTCATCTTCGATCAAGTCCTTGATATCTATTTCACCTGCAACTGCTTGTATATCAGTCTTTCTATCATCACCGTATTTATCTCTTATAAGAGTGATTTCATCCTTTATAAGATTTAGAAGTATTCTCTCATCTGCTAATATTTCTTTTAATCTATTTATAATCTTCAATAATTCTTCATACTCATCTTGAATCTTCTCTATTTCAAGACCAGTAAGCTTTTGAAGTCTCATATCAAGTATAGCTTGTGCTTGGATTTCGCTAAGATCAAATCTATCAATAAGACTTAATTTAGCTTCTTGACCATTCTTAGACGCCTTTATAATACTAATTACTTCATCAATATTATCAAGTGCTATCTTTAATCCCTCTAATATATGAGCTCTTTCTTCTGCTTTTCTTAACTCGTACTGTGTTCTTCTAGTTACAACATCCTTTTGATGCTCTAAATAGTAGTATAACATTTGTTTTAAATTTAGAACCTTAGGTTCTCCATTTACAAGAGAAAGCATTATTATACTGAAAGTATCTTCAAGTTGAGAATGCTTATAAAGCTTATTAAGAACTATGTTTGCATTAGCATCTCTCTTAATCTCTATTACAATTCTCATACCTTTTCTATTACTTTCATCTCTAAGATCAGATATTCCCTCTACCTTCTTATCTTTAACAAGATCAGCTATTTTTTCAACAAGCTTAGCTTTATTGACAAGATAAGGTATCTCTGTTATAACTATTTGCTCTCTACCTTTTGCCGTTTCTTCTATTTCAGCTTTAGCTCTTACCTTTGCTTTTCCTCTACCAGTTCTGTAAGCCTTCATAACACTTTCTTTACCCATTATAGTAGATCCTGTTGGGAAATCTGGTCCTTTTATAAACTCAGTAAGATCTTCTACATCACAATCTGGATTATCAATTAAATGGATAACACCATCTATAACCTCTCTTAAATTGTGAGGCGGAATAGAAGTTGCCATACCAACAGCTATACCATTAGATCCATTAACTAATAAATTAGGGAATCTAGACGGAAGAACTGAAGGTTCCTTTAATGTATCATCAAAGTTAGCTGTATAATCTACTGTTTCTTTATCTATATCTCTTAAAAGCTCCATTGTAAGCCTTTGCATTTTAGCTTCTGTATAACGCATTGCAGCAGGAGAATCCCCATCTATTGATCCAAAGTTACCATGGCCATTAACCAAAGTATATCTAGTAGAGAATTCTTGAGCCATTCTAACCATAGCAAGATAAACTGCAGCATCTCCATGTGGGTGGTACTTACCTAGTACGTCCCCGACAATACGGGCTGATTTTCTATACGCTTTTTCAGGCGTTAAATTAAGTTCATTCATAGAATAAAGAATTCTTCTATGAACTGGTTTTAATCCATCTCTTACATCAGGAAGTGCACGTCCAACTATTACACTCATCGCATAATCAATATACGATTTCTTCATTTCATCTTCTATCTCAACAGGGACTATCCTATCTTTATATTCACTCATTTAAATATCCCCTCTCCTTCTTATACATCTAAATTATCTACATATTTTGCATTTTCTTGTATGAAGTTTCTTCTAGGTTCAACCTTATCTCCCATTAACGTAGAGAATACCTCATCCGCCATAGCAGCATCTTGAATAGAAACTTGAAGTAAGGTTCTTGTATCAGGATTCATAGTCGTATCCCATAATTGCTCAGCGTTCATCTCTCCAAGACCCTTATATCTTTGAATATTAACAGATTTTCTTCCTATTTCATCTAGGACTGCATTCATTTCCTTATCTGAGTAAGCATAAACCTCTGTTTTTCCCTTTTTTATTTTATATAATGGCGGTTGAGCTATATAAACATATCCATTATCTAATAAAGGTCTCATATATCTAAAGAATAAAGTAAGAAGAAGAGTTCTTATATGAGCCCCATCGACATCGGCATCGGTCATTATAACAATCTTATGGTATCTAAGTCTTTCACTATCAAATTCATTTCCAATACCACAACCAAATGCTGTTATCATATTTCTTATTTCTTCTGAATTTAATATTTTATCTAGTCTTGATTTTTCGACATTTAATATCTTACCCTTAAGTGGAAGAATTGCTTGAGTCTCTCTGTCTCTACCTTGTTTAGCAGATCCACCGGCTGAATCCCCTTCGACTAAGTATATCTCACTCAGAGCTGGATCTTTTTCTGAACAATCAGCAAGCTTTCCTGGAAGAGATGTACTTCCAAGAATACTCTTTCTTCTTGTAAGTTCTCTCGCTTTTTTAGCAGCAGCTCTTGCTCTTTGAGATCTAAGTGATTTATCAACTATTATTCTAGAACTTGCTGGATTTTCTTCTAAGAAAGATCCAAAAGCCTCAACAGTAACACCTTCTACTATACTTCTAACTTCTGGGTTTCCAAGCTTAGTTTTAGTTTGTCCTTCAAATTGAGGATCAGGAAGTTTCACAGAAACGATAGCTGTAAGACCTTCTCTTATATCTTCACCTAATAAGTTTACATCTTTCTCTTTTAAGAAATTATTCCTTCTAGAATACTCATTTACAGTTCTAGTTAATGCACTCTTAAATCCGCTTAAATGACTTCCACCTTCATGAGTATTTATATTATTAGCAAAAGCGTATATATTTTCAGTATATGTATCTGTATACTGCATAGATATTTCAACTATATAATCATCTACTTTTCTCTCGAAATAAATGCTATCTTCATGAAGAGGTGTTCTAGTTTTATTTAAATGCTTTACAAACTCTATAATTCCACCATCATAGTGAAATTCTTTTTTCTTCTCTTTATCCGCTCTTTTATCTTCTAATACTATCTTGATTCCTTTATTTAAAAAAGCTAACTCTCTAAGTCTATGCTCTAATGTTTCATATTTAAATACAACTTCTTCAAATATAGTATCATCTGGTTTAAATTTTATAGTGGTACCTGTTTCATCCGTAGTTCCAACTACACCCAAATCTGATATTGGATTTCCTCTTTCATATCTTTGTGAATGAATTTTTTCATCTCTTTTAACACTTACTTCAATCCACTCAGATAGTGCATTTACTACAGATACACCAACTCCATGAAGTCCTCCTGAAACCTTATATCCACCCGATCCAAACTTTCCTCCTGCATGCAGCACAGTTAGAACAGTTTCTACAGTAGATTTTCCTGTTTGAGGATGTTTTTCTACAGGTATTCCACGCCCATTATCTACAACACATACACTTCCATCGTTCTCTAAAGATACGTATATTTCATTACAGTATCCAGCTAGAGCTTCATCTATACTGTTGTCGACTACCTCATAAACTAAATGATGGAGTCCTCTTGGACCAGTAGATCCTATGTACATACCAGGTCTTTTTCTTACAGGCTCTAATCCTTCTAGTACTTGAATTTGACTTGCTCCATATTCTTTATTCATTATATTACCTCCGTTTCCAAGAAAGCAGGATTACTTATTCCAGCTCTTTTTAAAAGGGTTATTGATGAAATAGGTGAATAGTATACATAAAACTTATTATCGCAATTTGTAACTATAATAGATTTAGGATTTTGTTCTGTTAAATTAATTGTTTCATATATTCCTTCACTTGCTTTTTTTAAATCATAAGAACACTTTGAATCAAGTATAAATATAATGTCACTAATCAAAATGTCACAATCTCCTCCTAAGTGCAAAAACATGATAAAATCCTCCTACTGGCTAGCCCTTCCTTTTTCAATATGAATTATATTTACATCTTTATCTTCAAAAATCAGTTTATGATTCTCCTCAGCACTAGTTATAAAGATTTGAATATCTTCAAACTCTTCAATCAATAATTTCTGTCTTCTTTGGTCTAATTCACTGAATATGTCATCTAATAAAAGAATTGGAGATTCTCCTGTTTCTTCTTTTATAAGTTCTATTTCCGACAACTTCAATGATATAGATGCTGTTCTTTGCTGTCCTTGAGATCCATATAATCTAACATCTAATTCATTTATAAAAATACTAATGTCATCCCTATGAGGTCCTATTTTAGTAGTTCTATATTGCCTATCTAAATTTCGACTAGATTTTAATTTTTCTAAAAATTTATTTCTTAAAATTTCTAAATCATCATCATCATCTACCTGAATTTGATTTACATATTCTATTTTTAAATTTTCCGAATCGCTAGTTAGGTTTTTATGAATTTTTTTAGATAACAACTCTATTTTCTTTATAAAATCTCTTCTATACAAATATATGGATTTAGCATATTCGCCTAATTTTTCGTCATATATATCAAGTAAGTTTTCATCTATATAATTAGATTTTAAGAGTTTATTTCTTTGAATTAGTATTTTGTTGTAATTAGAAATGTAATTATAATACAAGGGAATTATCTGACTTATTTCTCTATCTATAAATTTCCGTCTCTCTTTAGGCCCATCTTTTACAAGCTTCAGATCTTCTGGCGAAAATATAACAACATTTAAATTTCCTAATAAATGCATAATCTTATCTATTGAAATTTTATTTATCTTTATACCTTTTTTCGCATTGTTTCCAAGAACTAATTCTATTATATTATTTTCCATTTTTTTGGAAAATATTCCGCCTACATAAGTATTTTCACTATTAAATCGTATTAATTCCTTATCTTTGTTAGTTCTAAAGGATTTTCCTATACTCATTAAGTATATAGCTTCTAATATATTAGTTTTACCTTGTCCATTTTTTCCTAACAATAAGTTTATCCTTTTATCGAAATTTAGATAGAGTTGATCATAATTTCTAAAATTAATAAGCTTTATACTTTTTAAGTACACAAAAAGCACTCCTATCCTATAGTACCTTTATCTTAATTGAGTCAACTTCTACAATATCATTCGATCTTATTTTTTTTCCTCTTTGGTATGCAACTTCTCCGTTAACCTTAACTTCACCGTCTAATATCATACTTTTAGCATGGCCACCCGATCCTACCATATCAGCTAATTTTAGAAGTTGGTCTAACTTTATAAACTCTGAATCTATTTTAATTTGTTTCATAATAAATTCCTCCTACATATTTAATGCATTTCTCTATTATATCATATTTGCAAACAAAAAATCCTATAGAAAAACAAAAAAAAGATACTCAAAAATAAAAAAACCCAACTTGCAGTTGGGCTTATGAATTAGCAGAAACTCTTACTGGTAGTAATAGATATATATACTGATCTCCATTTACAGGTTTTAAAATACATGGACTCACATTAGTAGTAAATTCTAAATATATTTCATCACAATCTAAAATCTTTAAAGCTTCTATAAAATATCTTGAATTAAAAGCGATATCTAAATCTTCACCTTCTAACACAATAGGGATTTCTTCATGAACATTACCTATCTCAGAGTTAGAAGTTATAGTCATATTGTCATCTCTTATAGAGAATTTAACTAAGTTATTTTTTCCTTCTTTAGCTAAAAGAGATGCTCTTTCTATACTATTCAATAATTTTTTAGTATCAACTTTTACTCTTAGATTATATTCCCTTGGTATAAGCTGGTTATAATTTATAAATTCACCTTCTAAAAGTCTAGTTATTATCTTTGTATCCTTAACTAAGAAAAGACAATGCTTATCTGTGAAAGCTATTTTAAAATTGCCTTCTTCTTCAGATAAAATCCTATTAACCTCATTTAAGGCTTTTCCTGGTATTATGACTTTACTGTTTCCAACGTTGTTTTCTATATTAGAACTTCTAATGGCTAATCTATATCCATCTATTGCAACTAAATTTATATCGTTATCATGTACTTCTAAAAGTTCTCCCATAAGTATAGGTTTACTTTCATCTTGAGATATAGCAAAAACAGTTTGTTTTATCATATTTTTAAATAGTTCCTCAGGAAGCTCATAAAATCTATTTTCATCCAATTCTTCAGGTTTTGGATATTCACTTGGATCATGTCCTTTTATTTTAAACTCAGAGCTTTCGCATGTAATACATATATTATTATCTAAATCAGTAGTTATTTCAACAAGTGAATCCGGTAATTTTCTTATAATATCTCCAAATAACCTAGAATCAATAACTATAGAACCTTCTTCTATTATTTCTGCATCTAAAAAAGTTTCTATTCCTAAATCTAAATCATTCCCGATTAATTTTATTCTATTATCAACAGTTTCAATAAAAATTCCCTTTAAAATAGGTAACGTCGTTTTATTTGAAACTCCTTTTTGAACAGTACTTACTTTATTAGCTAAGAGTTTTTGGTTACAAATTATTTTCAATGTGGATAACCTCCTTTGAATAAATATAATAAAAATATAATAAAAAAGATAGTAGTAATAGTAATAGGGGCTGTTGATTTGTGGATAAGTCACTTTAAATATTGAAATACGTATTGTTGACGTGTTAATAGAATGTTGACTACTCTATACATTTTATTAACATTATTAAAGAGCAAAAAAAATATTCACAATCTATTAAGATATTATCAACGCCCAATTGTGAATAACTATTCCTTTAAATCGCTGATTATTTTATTTATTCTATCTTTTATATCTGAGTTGGTTTTTATATCATTAACAATTTTATCATGTGCGTGAATTACAGTAGTATGATCTCTACCCCCAAACTCTTCTCCTATTTTAGGTAAAGATAAATCTGTAAGTTCTCTAGTTAAGTACATGGCTATTTGTCTTGGATACGCAATGGCTCTAGTTCTTTTTTTAGAACTAAAATCGTCCATTTTTATACTAAAGTATTCAGAAACCTTCTCTTTTATAAGATTTACATTCAATTCCTGAGGCTTAGAAGAAGAAATGATATCCTTTAAAGCTTCAATAGCAAGTTCAAATGAAATTTCTTTATTTGTAAGAGATGAATAAGCTACAACTCTAGTCAATGCACCTTCAAGCTCTCTTATATTCGATTTTATATACTTAGCTATATAAGTCATAACTTCATTTGGTACTGTTATATTCTCCATTTGAGCTTTTTTTCTAAGAATCGCAATTCTTGTCTCAAAGTCAGGAGCCTGAATATCAGTTATAAGGCCCATTTCAAATCTAGATCTTAATCGATCCTCTAGAGTCGGAATTTCTTTAGGAGGTCTATCACTAGATATTATAATTTGTTTATTAGCTTCGTGTAGCGTATTGAATGTATGGAAGAATTCTTCTTGAGTTCTTTCTTTGCCAGCGATAAATTGAATATCGTCAACTAATAAAACGTCTACATTTCTATATTTATTTCTAAACTCCTCATTTCTATCATCTTTAATAGAGTTTATAAGCTCATTTGTAAACTTTTCAGATGATACGTAAACTACTTTTGCATTCTTTGTATGAGATAAAATGTGATGTCCAATAGCTTGCATTAAATGAGTTTTTCCAAGCCCTACACCACCGTATAAGAAAAGAGGGTTGTAAGCTCTAGCTGGCGCTTCTGCAACAGCAACACATGCAGCATGTGCAAATCTATTACTATTACCTATAACGAATGTATCAAAAGTGTATTTAGGATTTAGGTTTGAATAGCTTGGAATTTCTATTTTAGATACATTCTCATTTTCAAAATCTCGTAATTCTTCTTCATCTAATATAAACTTTATTTTATATTTTGAAGATGATATTTGGTTTATAGAACTCTCTATTAAATTCATATACCTAGCCTCTAAAATTCCCTTAGTAAAATCATTAGGAACAGATAACAGTATAGTATTACTAGTTATCTTTAGAGGTTCAATAGGGCTAAAAAAAGCATTAAAACTCGCAGGAGTTAATTCTGTTTTTATCAATTTAAGAGAATTTTCCCATAAGGAAAGCAAATCCATATTAATTACCTCCTAGGTTCATTGAATAATTTCCACAAAGTTATTAACAATAAATTAATTTAAAATAATATATGTCAAATAATAAAATGTAATATATTTTAGTGAGGATATTTGAATTGTTTTTGTGGATAAACATGTATAAAAAAATATAATTTTATATAAATTTGAACAATAATAAAAATTGTTGATAAAGTTATTATAAGCATCAACAATTTATTATTTATAGTATATAAGTAAAATATAAGTGAAAATAAATTAAAAAATATAATATTATACACAGGTTTATCCACAGATTGTGTATAACTATAATAAATTCTATTTTTCTATTCACATTATCAACAGGTAAAAATATAATATCAAATATTGTTGTAAACTTCAATACAATAAATACAATTTATCCACATTATCAACCCTATGTGGATAATATTATACAGATATAATTTTGTTTTGCTGTTCTATTATGTAAAATTGTAGATATACACATTTAAAAGAAGGGGCAAAATAGGGGTAAGCATTTAAATGGATTCCTTCTATCATTTTAAATATTGACTTAAATAGCATAAAATATATCTAAAAGCAGAAATTTTATATAGAAAAGTGCTATTTTAGTTTTTGGATTATCTTACCCACAGGGAACTTGCTTAACTAAAAATTCAGTTGTAAGTAGAAACCCATCTAAATTAAGTTTCGTTATTAGTAAGAAGGTCATAGATTAATAGGAAAATGACGGACATTGTTTATTTGTTTTTTTAGAGTATGTGTAAATTCGATAGGGGTCTTAAAAAAAATAAACACACATATATTAAAAGAATATTCATCTAAAAGCCTAGATTGTAAGTGTAGTTTCTAAATTTTTAATGCATTTCGAAAGAACTTTTTATCTTGCTTTTAATAAATTAGGTAAGATCAGTTTTATACTATAGAAGCTAATATTAAAAAATTATATATGAAAATATTAGTGAATGATTTTAGATATTTTGAATAATACAACTTAGTTTTTAGCGTTTAATAATACGTTAAGAAATTTATGTGTTTGACTACAATGAGTTCGTAAATTTTAGGATTATTAATAAGATAAAAGCTTAGCTGTATTCAGAATATAGTTGTATTCGTGGTATTTCCATAGATAGTTTTGATAAACCACAAAATCTAATAATTATATTGGTTAATGAATAATTAAAATTGTACTGTTTATAATAAATAATTGGCATATAGTTTTGTCTTATTTCAAAAATTAGTTTTTTTACCATTATATAAATTAAAATTAA
The DNA here is from genome assembly GCF_934924865.1 of Tepidibacter aestuarii. Taxonomy (NCBI): domain Bacteria; kingdom Bacillati; phylum Bacillota; class Clostridia; order Peptostreptococcales; family Peptostreptococcaceae; genus Tepidibacter; species Tepidibacter aestuarii. The sequence goes on from NZ_OW235315.1 coordinate 3,527,380, forward strand.
CACAAAAATTCGTTGACAATAAAAAACAATAATTATATAATTTTATAGGTAGTATGCTCACTTTCAAATAAGGTGATCTAATTTAAAAATTTTAAATAGAAGAATATACAATGAAAGGCGGTGTTTTGGATGAAAAGAACTTATCAACCAAAAAAGAGACAAAGAAAGAAAGAACATGGTTTCAGAAAGAGAATGAAGACTACGAGTGGAAGAAGAATTCTTAAGAAGAGAAGAGACAGAGGAAGAAAAAGATTAACAGCTTAGTTTATTAGGGGCCGCTAGATGTGGTCCTTTTGTGCAATTTACGGGCTGGAGGAAATTAAACTATGGATTTTGTGAATGCTAATGGAATAAAAAAAGACTCCGATTTTAGAAAAGTTTATAAAACCGGGAAGTCATTTGCAAATAGGTTATTGGTTATGTATGTTGTAAAGAACAACTTAGATATAAATAGAGTTGGTTTTTCAGTTTCTAAAAAAATTGGAAAAGCTGTAGTTAGAAACAAGGTTAAGAGAAGAATGAGAGAGAGCTTTAGATTATATACTAATGAAAATAATCTAAAAGTAGGCTATGACTTTGTATTTATAGCTAGAATGCCAATTAGCGAATCAGACTTTATGTCGACTCAAAAATCAATGATACATTTATTTAAAAAAGCAAATATTGTAAAACGATAAGGAGATTATAATGAGTAAATATATAATTGGTTTTTTTAAGTTAATTATAAGATTTTATCAAAAATTTATATCTCCAATTAAAGGTAAGACCTGTAGATTTTATCCTACTTGTTCTCAATACGCTATAGACGCTTTAGAAAAGTATGGATTTTTAAAAGGGTCTTATTTGTCTATAAAGAGAATTTTAAAATGTCATCCTTTCCATGAAGGAGGGTATGACCCAGTTGAATAATTAATACACGTAAATTTAGGAGGTTTTAATTTTGTTTGCAAACTCTCTAGGTGCATTATTGAAAATTGTATTCAATATAGTAGGTGATTATGGATGGTCTATAGTTATATTTACTATATTAGTTAAAGGAGCATTGCTTCCACTTACTTTATCTCAGACAAAATCTATGAAGGCAATGCAGGATATACAACCTAAGATAAAAGAAATACAAGAAAAATATAAGAATGATCAAGAAAAGATGAACCAAAAAGTTATGGCTCTTTACAAAGAGCATAAGGTAAATCCTGTAGCAGGATGTCTTCCGTTATTAGTTCAAATGCCTATATTAATAGGACTTTTCTCTGCATTGAGAAATCCAGCTAAATACGTATTTGGATCAGAAGCTGCCTATAAAGCTATAGATACTAGCTTTTTATGGCTTCCTAATTTATCAAATCCAGATGTAATAATGGTAGGTGGGTTTGCCATACCTTGGATATTACCTATTCTAGCTGGTCTTACTACTTACATATCATCTGCTATGATGACTCCAAAAGGAGGCAAAAAGGATTCAACTCAAACTATGATGCTTTATTTTTTCCCACTGATGATATTATGGTGGGGTAGAACTTTCCCAGGTGGACTTACATTATACTGGGTAGTAAGTAATGCATTCCAAATTATTCAACAGCAGTTTATTATTAAACCTGCTAAAGCCAAGGAGGAGTAAGAGGATGAGATTCTTAGAGGTAACAGGGAAAACAGTAGAAGAGGCTTTAGATAAAGCTTTGATAGAGTTAAATGTTACTAAAAAAGATGTAGAAATAGAGGTTATAGATCAGCCAAGTAGAGGATTTTTAGGACTTATAGGAAATAAATTAGCTAAAATAAAAGTAACTGTAAAGGATACTCCTAAAGATTTAGCAAAAAAATTTGTTCAAGATATATTAGATTCTATGGATATAGAAAGTGAAATAAAAATAACTCAAAATAATAACGAAATAAGCATAAATCTAACAGGTGAAGATGCAACTTCTTTAATAGGGAAAAGAGGATATACTCTTGATTCACTTCAATTTTTAACTGGATTAGTCGTGAATAAAAGCTCTAATACTAAGATGAGAGTTTTAATAGATATCCAAAATTATAGAGAAAAAAGGGAAAAGTCTTTGATAAGATATGCTAGAAAATTAGCTAAACAATGTGCTAAGACTAGAAAGACTATAAAACTTGAATCTATGAATCCTTATGAAAGAAGGATTGTACATTCAGCACTTCAAAATGATAGATATGTTAACACTTACAGTGAGGGAATAGATCCTAATAGAAAAGTTGTTATAACGGTTAAAAATAAGTAAAAACAAAAAACCTCCTAGTATTAAGGGGGTTTATTTTTTGTAATCATATAGGGAATTATATAATTTTTAGATTAAGGTTATCCTAAAGATAAGAGTTATTATAAAGATAATTTTAAGAATAAAGAGGTGATTTAATTGTATATAGATGATACTATTGCAGCTATTGCTACTGCACCTGGAGAGGGTGGAATAGGAATAGTTAGAATAAGTGGAGAAAAAGCTCTTGATATAGCTGAAAGTATATTTGAATCGGTTAATAAAAAAAGTATAAAAGATTATAATCCAAGAACTTTGATATATGGAAATATTATAGATGATGACAAAATCATAGATGAGGTATTACTTGCTTATATGAAAGGACCCCATACTTATACTAGAGAAGATGTTATAGAGATAAACTGCCATGGAGGATTTATATCTGTAAAAAAAATATTAGAATTGGTTCTAAAAAAAGGTGCTAGATTATCAGAAGGTGGAGAATTTACAAAAAGAGCGTTCTTAAACGGAAGAATAGATCTATCTCAAGCAGAGGCTGTTATGGATATAATCAATGCTAAGACAGACCTTAGTTATAATGTTGCTCAAAGTCAATTAGAGGGAAGTCTTTCATTTAAAATAAAAGAACTTAGAAATAAAGTAACTGAACTTCTTGCACATGTTGAAGTTGCTATAGATTTTCCTGATGAAGATGTAGAACATATAACTTATGAAAATTTATATAATAAATCAAAAGAGTTGAGAAAAGAAATAATAAATCTTTATGAGACATCTGAAACTGGAAAAATAATAAGAGATGGTCTTAAAACTGTTATAGTAGGTAAGCCTAATGTAGGTAAATCATCTTTATTAAATGCAATACTTAAAGAATCTCGTGCTATAGTTACAGATATTCCGGGAACTACGAGAGATGTAATAGAGGAGTTTGTGAATATAAATGGAATACCTCTTAAAATAATAGATACAGCAGGTATTAGAGAAACAGAGGATGTTGTAGAGAAAATAGGAGTACAAAAATCAAGAGAATTCTTTGAATCAGCAGATCTTGCTATACTTGTTCTTGATGCATCAAGAAAATTATCAGAGGAAGATATAGATATACTTAAAAATGTTAAAAATAAGAATACTATAGTTTTAATAAATAAGACTGATCTTGAAAATAAAATGGACGAAGATAAGATAAAAGAATATGTAGACGAAAAAAGAATAATAAAGATATCTGCTCTAGAGAGAAAAGGTATAGATAAATTAGAAAATGAAATTGCCGATATGGTATATAAGGGAAATGTTTCACAAGGTGATAGCGTTATGATAACTAATGTTAGACACAAGGATTCACTAGAAAAAGCTATAAAATCTATAAATGATGCTATAAAAGCTATTGAAGATAATATGGCTCTTGATTTTATCGAGGTAGACCTCAAAAATATTTGGGATTACCTTGGTGAAGTTAGTGGAGATACCGTATCTGAAGACTTACTAGATACTATATTTAGAGATTTCTGTATAGGAAAATAGATATTAATAGGTCGAAATTTAGATATATAAAATAATATTTGTAGTATAATGTTTAACGTGAAACATTATATGTGAAACATGAGGAGGATGAACATGAAGTTTAACGGAGGAAAATATGATGTTATAGTCGTTGGCGCTGGACATGCTGGATGTGAAGCTGCTTTAGCATCTGCTAGAATGGGTTGTAAAACATTAATGATAACAATGTCTTTAGACTCTATAGCTTTAATGCCTTGTAATCCATCTATTGGAGGAACGGGAAAAGGCCACTTGGTTAAAGAAATAGATGCCCTTGGCGGTCAAATGGGTATAAATATAGACAGGACTTATATACAAAGTAGAATGCTTAATACTGCTAAAGGGCCAGCTGTACACTCTTTAAGAGCACAAGCTGACAAGTATGAGTATCATAAAGAAATGAAAAAAGAGCTAGAAAATCAAGAAAATCTAGAAGTTATAATGGATGAAGTTGTAGATGTAATAGCTGAAAATAATGTTATAAAAGGAGTTTCTACAAAACTTGGTGCTATTTATGACTGTAAGGCTGTAGTTTTATCAACTGGAGTATATCTAAATTCTAAGATATATATAGGAGAGGTTAGTTTTTACGAAGGACCTAACGCGCTAGGTTATTCTAAGCACTTAACTGAAAGTCTTGAAAAATTAGGTCTTAGAATGAGAAGATTTAAAACAGGAACACCTGCAAGAGTTCATAGAGATACTGTTGACTTTAGTAAAATGGAAGAGCAAAAGGGAGATGAAGTTATAACTCCTTTCTCATTCATGAACGATGAATTAGAGCTAAAGCAAGAACCTTGTTATTTGACTAGAACAACAGAACAAACACATAAGATTATAAATGATAATATAAAAAGATCTGCAATGTATAGCGGAGAAATAGATAGTGTTGGACCTAGATACTGCCCATCTATAGAAGATAAGGTTGTAAGATTTCACGATAAACTATCACATCAAACATTCATAGAGCCTGAAGGAAATAATACTAAAGAAATGTATATACAAGGTATTTCTACATCTCTTCCTTATGAGGTTCAAATAGATATGTATAGATCAATAACAGGTCTTGAAAACTGTAAAATAATGAGACCGGCATATGCAATAGAGTATGATTGTATAGATCCTACACAACTTAATCCTTCTCTTGAAATAAAAGGAGTTGAGAATTTATTTAGTGCAGGTCAATTTAATGGAACATCTGGATATGAAGAAGCTGCAGCACAAGGTCTTATATCTGGAGCGAATGCAGCTTTAAAGATACAAGGAAAAGATCCTTTGATATTAGATAGATCTCAAGCTTATATAGGAGTTTTAATAGATGATTTAGTTACTAAGGGAACTAATGAACCGTATAGAATGATGACATCAAGATGTGAATACAGACTTTACTTAAGACAAGATAATGCAGATTTAAGACTTACTGAAATCGGTCGTGATATAGGTCTTGTCAAAGATGATAGATATGATAAATTCATTCAAAAGAAAACAAAGCTAGAAAAAGAAATAGAAAGACTAAAGGAAGAAAGAGTTACTCCAAGTCAAGTAAACAAACAATTAGAAGAGATGAATCTTCCTGGAATTAATACAGGAATGAGCTTATATGAATTCTTAAAAAGACCAGAGTTTGACTATGAACTATTGGAGAAATTAGGGAAAAAATCTGACTTAGAATTATCCAAAGCTATAAAAGAGCAGTGCCAAATAATATCTAAGTATGAAGGTTATATAGGAAAACAGTTAAAACAAATAGATCAATTTAAAAAGCTAGAAAATAAAAGATTAAATAAAGATTTAGATTACTCTAAAATAAGCGGATTAAGACTTGAGGCTAGACAAAAACTAGATTCTATAAAGCCTATATCAATAGGACAGGCATCTCGTATATCTGGAGTTTCTCCTGCTGATATATCTGTTTTATTAATATACCTGGAGCAACTTAGAAGAGGTAGAGGTGATAAGAGTGAGTAATAGAGATATTATAAAGCATGGTCTTAAGCAGCTTAATATAGATATAAGTGAAACTAATATAGATAAATTTGAAAAGTACAAGGATATACTACTTGAGTGGAATCAACATATGAACCTTACGGCAATTGAAGATGAAAAAGAGGTTTATATAAAGCATTTTATAGATTCTTTAGCTTGTATTAACTCAGGTTATATAAAAGAAAACGACAAAATAATAGATGTTGGAACGGGAGCGGGATTTCCCGGTATACCTTTAAGAGTATGCATGGAAAGCTTAAATCTGACATTACTTGATTCTCTTAATAAAAGAATCAACTTTTTAAAAGAAGTTTGTAATAATCTAGAACTGGATAATGTCGAGTTTGTACATGGTAGGGCAGAGGACTTTGGAAAAGATGCAAATTATAGAGAACAATATGATATAGCAACAGCAAGAGCGGTTGCGTCTTTACCTGTTCTTCTAGAGTATTGCACACCTTTTATAAAAGTTGGGGGATATTTTGTGTGCTTAAAAGGACCTTATCTTAATGAGGAATTAAAGGAAGCTAAAAAGGCAATCGACGTTTTAGGACTTGAATTTGTAGAGAAAATAGATGTCGATCTTCCTTTTACAGACATAAAACACAATATAGTGATTTTGAAAAAAATAAAAAATACTCCAACAAAATATCCACGAAAAGCGGGTAAACCATCAAAAACCCCAATAAAGTAACGAAAAGTGTGTCAAAAAAGACTCATATTTCCCGAGAAATAAAGGAAGTTGTAATATAAAAATATTAAGAATATAGAAGGGATATGAATATTTTTGGAGAAAGTATTACTTGGATAAATAAAAATTTAAACAAATTTTATCATATTTCTTCTAGAGAGAGGGATATTATGGAAGATAGAAAAGTTATGGAAATACCTATAGATACGATAATTCCAAATCCATATCAGCCGAGAAGGACTTTTTCAGAGGCTGCATTGAATGAATTAAGCGAATCTATAAAGAGTTTTGGAATACTTCAACCTATTACAGTTAGAAAAATAAGTGACAGTATGTACGAGTTAGTAGCAGGAGAGAGAAGACTTAGAGCGTCTAAAAAAGCAGGTCTTAAGTATATACCAGCTATAATAAATAATTTGTCAGACCAATCGTCTGCTGTGCTTGCACTTATCGAAAACTTACAAAGAGAAGATTTAAATTTTATAGAAGAAGCTTTGGGATATGAAAACCTAATAAAAGATCATAACTTTACTCAGCAAGAACTAGCTCAAAGTGTCGGAAAAAATCAATCAACTATTGCTAATAAGCTTAGAATACTTAGATTATCGGACGATATAAAGGGAAAGCTTATTGAAAATGGTTTAACTGAAAGACATGCTAGAGCTCTTCTTAAACTACCGGATGATGATTATAAAAATCAAGTTTTAGATACAATAATCAAGAACGAGTTAACAGTTAAGAAGGCAGAAAAACTAATAAAAGATATACTAGAAGACCTTGCTACACCTAAAGAACCTGAAAGAAAACAGACTATAAAAGCAGCTCTTAATTTTAAGATATACTTAAATACATTAAAGAATGCTTATAATGCTATAGTCGATACGGGAATAAATGCTAAGTACAAAGAAAATGATAAGGGAGATCATATCGAAGTTGTAGTTAAAATTCCTAAAGCTTAAGATTACTGTTATGCGGTAATCTTTTTTTCAAACTTGTAAGGATTTAAAGGGGGAATTACAGTGGGGAAAATAATTGCTGTGTTTAATCAAAAAGGGGGAGTGGGAAAGACAACCACCAATGTAAATTTAAGTGCATGTATAGGACAGTTAGGTAAAAAAACGCTGGTAATAGATTTGGATCCTCAAGGAAATACAACCAGTGGATTTGGAATAGATAAAGAAGAATTAGATGCTACTATATATGATGTTTTATTAGGAGAAAAAGATATAAAAGATACCATAATAGATACTGAATTTGATAATATAAGTGTATTATCATCTTCAACAGAACTTGCTGGAGCTGAGATAGAGCTTACAGGAATAGAAAACAGAGAATTTATATTAAAAAGTGTGCTAGATACAGTTAGGGATGAATATGATTATATATTCGTAGATTGTCCACCTTCTCTTGGAATGTTGACAATAAATTCTCTTGTAGCAGTAGACAGTGTATTAATACCTATACAATGTGAATATTATGCATTGGAGGGTGTTAGCCAATTGATGCAGACAATATCTTTGGTTAAAGAAAATTTAAATCCAAATCTTGAAATTCAGGGAGTAGTTCTGAGCATGTTTGATGGAAGAGCTAACCTATCTATTCAAGTAGTTGAGGAAGTTAAGAAATTCTTCAAGGGAAGTGTTTATACAACTATTGTTCCAAGAAATGTTAGACTAGCTGAAGCACCTAGCCACGGAAAGCCAGTTGTATATTATGATTCAAAGTGTAAAGGTTCTTTAGCATATGTAGAACTTGCTGAAGAATTTATAGACTTAGAAGAGGATGTGATATAGATGGCGAAAAATAGATTAGGAAAAGGATTAAGTGCTTTGATACCAAATAATAAGACAGTTTCATCTGATAAAGAAATAGTAAATCTACAAATAAATGAAATTTATCCAAACAAAGAACAACCTAGAAAGATATTTGATCAAGAAAAATTAAGTGTATTATCTGAATCTATAAAGAACTATGGAATATTACAGCCTATAGTTGTAAAAAAAGAAGAAGATGGATACATGATAATAGCAGGTGAGAGAAGGTTTAGAGCTGCTAAAATAGCAAAACTAAGAGAAATGCCAGCAGTTGTAAAAGACTTACCAATTAAAGATATAATGGAAATAGCTTTAATCGAAAACTTGCAAAGAGAAGATTTAAATGCAATAGAGGAAGCTATAGCGTATAGAAGTCTTATAGAAAATTATAAGGTAACTCAAGAAGAAATATCAGAGGCAGTAGGGAAAAGTAGACCTCATATAACTAATACCTTAAGGCTTTTAAACTTAGATGATAGAGTTATAAAATTAATAGAAGAAGGAGAGATAACTCCTGGCCATGGAAAAGCTCTTCTTAGAATAGAAAATAAAAACATTCAATATGAGATAGCACTTAGAATAATAAAGGAGAGGCTATCTGTTAGAGAAGTTGAAAATCTATCTAAGTCCATGACGGATAAAAAACAAGAAAAAAGTAAAAAGGTTAGTAAAGATCCTTTTATAGTAAATATAGAGGATAAACTAAGAGATGTATTCGGAACAAAAGTGAATATATTAAAAGGCAAGAAAAAAGGAAAAATAGAAATAGAGTATTATAGTGATGAAGAACTTGAAGGAATATTAGAACAAATACTATAAAGTCAACATTAGGAGGAGCATATGATATATTTAGATAACGCTGCAACAACTTTTCCAAAACCAGATAAAGTATATGAAGAAGTTTTGAACTGCATGAAAAACTATGGAGCAAATCCTGGAAGAGCAGGACATAAGCTAGCTTTAGAAGCTGGAAGAACAATATATGAAACAAGAGAAAATATATGCAAGCTGTTTAATATAGATAATCCTATGAACGTAGTATTTACAAATAATGCAACGGATTCATTAAATCTTGCAATAAAAGGGTTTGTAAACGAAGGAGACCATATAATAACAACAAGTATGGAGCATAATTCAGTAATAAGACCTATTAAGGCTTTAGAAAAAATAGGAGTTACTAATACTATTGTGAAATGTAATGAGTTTGGAGAATTAGATGTAAGTGATATAAAAAATGCTATAAAAGAAAATACAAAACTTATAGTAACAACACATGCATCAAATGTATGTGGAACATTAGTTGATATAGAAAAAGTAGGCAAAATTGCCAGGGAAATGAATATAGCATATCTTGTAGATGCCTCTCAAACAGCAGGAATTTACAATATAGATGTTAAAAACATGAATATAGACATGCTTGCACTTCCTGGTCATAAAGGATTATTAGGGCCTCAAGGAACAGGAATTTTATATGTAAGAGAAGGAATAAGCCTTAATCAATTAAAAGAGGGCGGAACTGGTAGTAAATCAGAAGAGTTAACTCAGCCCAATATAGTTCCAGATAAATACGAATCAGGAACTCCAAATACTCCAGGTATAGCAGGACTTAATGCAGGAATAGAATTTATATTAAAAGAGGGAATTGATAATATAAGAAAGCATGAGGAAGAATTGACTCATTATTTCTTAAATGAACTTAGCTTAATACCTATAATCAAAGTATATGGAACAAAAGATGCAAAAAAACAAGCCTCTGTAATATCTATAAACATAGGCAGTCAAGATTCATCTGAAGTTAGCTTTATATTAGACTCTATATTTAATATAGCTACAAGATCAGGACTTCACTGTGGTCCATTAGCTCATAAAACAATGAACACATTAGAGCAAGGAACGGTTAGGTTTAGTATAGGATACTTTAATACTAAAGATGATATAGATAAAGCTGTAAAAGCTTTAAAAAGTATAGTTGATGAGATGAAATAAATCATATATTATTGATTAAGCAAAAAATATTAACTAAAAAGTAGCTATCTAAATCTTGTATATACGAAATTTAGGTAGCTACTTTTTTTGATTTTATATTGCTTATCAAAACTATATATAAAATCTATCTAGTTAATATTTCAATAAGATTAATTTTTAGTGCAGCTATTTAGAATTTTGTTATATACTAAATTTTAAAATATTATTAAATATAATTATAAAACACTATATTTTAATCAAATATTAAGTTATAATTAAATATAAGATAAAATTGCATAAAAATTATAAGGTGTGCAATTAGTATTATCCTTATTGAGAATAAGGAGTATTAAAATTGTCAGTTATCATATTAATTTATTGTGGAGGAGTAGATATGGAAATACTTAGCTTAGGGGAAAAAATTAAGAAGCTTAGAAAAGAGAAGAACTTAACTCTTAAAGAGCTAGCAGGAAATAGAATAACTGCTGCTCAAATAAGTCATATAGAGAGAGATAAATCATACCCAAGTCAAGATCTTTTAGAGTACTTTGTAGATAAACTAGAAGTTAGCATAGACTATTTATTGGAAAGTAAAGATATGCAGGCTAAAAAAATAAGTAATAATTTATTGACAAAGAGCGAGATATATATAAAATCTGAGGACATGGAAACTGCTAAAAAAGAAATATGTGATGTAATAGATATATGTAAGGAATATAATTTATACGATACATATGGTAAGGCAAAATATTTATTAGGTATAGTTTATTTTAATGAGAAGCAATACGAGTTAGCTATAGATAGCTTCGAGAGAAGTTTAGTATTAAATGTTAAAACAGCTAATTATGAAAAAGTAGTACAATGCTATATACAATTAGGGAAAATATATTTAGAAGAAGGATTTGTAAAAGTTGCCTTAGATAAATTTATACAAGGGGAAAACCTTTTTCTAGAGCATAATATAGACAATAATGAAATACAAAAGGAAATATACACATATAAATCATTTTGTTATATAAGACTTGAGAACAATGAAAAATCTTTATTATATGCTAAAAAGATACATGAGATAGAAGAAAAAGAAAAAAATATAAAGCAAAAAGCAAATAGTCTATTTTTAATAGGAAGTAATCTTCTTGATATGGGAAGATGGGATGAATCTAAAGTTTATTTAAATAAAGCCCTTCAGATATATGAAGAAGAAGATAAGAAGAATGAATATGCAAAAATACAAATAACTATGTCTAGAATATATAGAAAAATAGGCAAATATGAAGATGCTCTTGAATGTGTAAAGAAAGCTTATATAACAAAAAGAGAGTATGAAGATGCAGAGCTTATGAAAATATTGTTTGAATATATAAAAGTATTAATAGAAATCGATGATTTTGAAAACGCTAAAAAATATTCTAAAAAATCATTATCTATAGCAATAAAAATGAAAAATAAGAAATTAGAATATAGGTCTTTAAAGTACTATGCAAAAATATATAAAAAGCAAGGTGATTTAAATACAGCCATAGAACATTTAAAGAAATGTTCATATATAATAGAAGAAATAGGAAGTAAAAAAGAATTAGCTGATTTATATATAGAGCTTGCTCAAACATATTCTAATATATCTAAAGAAAGAGAATTAGAATACTACACTAAGGGTATAAATATATACAAAGAACTAGATATAATAGAAAAATAGACTCTTTTAAAAAGAGTCTATTTTTTGTAGTATTATATTAAGTAGAAAATTAGAAGGAATGATTTATGTGAAGAAGAATAAGATTATAATAATTTCGATTATATTAATAATAATATTTATGAATCCAAAAACTATAAATAATATTAAAAGTAAAATAAATAATTCTAAAGTTAATATAGAGGAAAAAAAAGAAATATCATATGGATATTCTAGTGATACTTCTTTTATAGAATATAGAGATGGATTTTTAATGTATGATGGAAAATCTTTAAAGTACATAGATAATGAAGCCCAAAGAGAATTTGATCTAAATATAAGAGTAGAAAATTATAGTATAGACACAAATAATTCAAATATATACTTATTAGATAAGATAAAAAAAGAAGTATATATAATAGATAAAAAAGGATCATTAACTAATAAAGTTAATATAAAAGAAAATGCTTTAATGATAAAAGCACTATATAACGATGATTTCTTAATTCATTATACAACTGATGTAGATGTTGAAGGGGTTAAGCTATATAGTTATAAAGGAAAAGAAATTCAAGATATATCAATACCTCAAATAACAATAAATTTAGTAGATGTAGACAAGGACGCTAGCAACTTTGTAATAAGTGGAATTAGCATTAAAGATGATAGGCTTTATAACAATATATTTTACTATAACAAAAAGGGGGAATTGATCTTTTCATATAATATAGAAAATAAAGTTTTTGTAAAAACTATGTTTTTAGATGATAAATTAGTTTTAGTTGATCCAAAATATATAGAAATCAAAGATCTAGATAATGAAAAAGTTAAGAAAATAAATTTAGATGAAGAAATACAATACATAGATATTATAAATGATGAAATAGTAGTTATAGATTCAAATAAAAATGTTATATATATTGATAAAGTTGGAAAAGAAAAAAACAAAGAGTACGATATAAAAAATATAAAAGGTATAAAAAATATAGAAAATCAAAATATAGTATACACTGATAGAAGTATATATCTTCCTAAGAATAAAGAAAAGAAAGATTTCACAAAAGATATATTGGATGTATTTACAATACATGACAACCGTGTTATAGTCGTTTTCAGAGGATATGTTAAGTTTTTAAGTATAGATTAAGGTGGTGAATTCATGAATTTGAATTATATAGATTTTATAATAATAATATTGATAGGTTTATTCGCTATAAAAGGATTTCATTCAGGATTTATAAAATCATTATTCAATCTAGGAAAATATTTAATATCAATATTTATATGTAAAACAGGATATAAACCTGTAGTAGATTACATTACTCAAAATGAGAATATATACATTCCATTAAACAAGTTTATAAGCAATATTTTAATAAATATAATCAAAAATGATACTTTAGTTCAAGCAACAAGTAAGGTTTTAATACAAGTAATAGTAATTCTTGTTATGTTTATTGTTAGTAATATAGTATTAGAGATGCTTATAAATCTTTTAGATGATATATTCAAATTCGCACCGCTTAATATTTTAAATAAAAGCATGGGATTTTTATTTGGAGCATTAAAAGGATTTTTGATTTTACTAATAATACTTACTTTAATCCATCCATTTTTAAATATATTTGAAAAACAACAGCTTATAACAGATTTGAATAATTCATTCTTACTTAAATACTTGTATATGTATAACTTTCTATTCAAATATTTCAATGATTTCATTGAAATATTCAATAATTACAAGGGATGGAGTATGTTATAATAATTATTAAAACTGATTCGTATAGGAGGTACTTATGAGAATAGAAGTAGATGCTAGAGGGCTTAATTGTCCACTTCCAGTTATAAAAACTAAAAAAGAATTAGAAAATATTAATGATGGAATAGTGGTTACTATAGTAGATAATGAAATAGCAAAGGAAAATGTATTAAAGTTAGTAAATTCAATGAAATGTGAATCAAAAATAGATCAAAAAGAAAATAGCTATTATATAGAAATTACAAAAGGGGAACTTGAAGAAGCTGAATCTATACAACAAGCAGTTACTAAAAATCAAGAAGTAGATGATAATACAGTTGTATTTATATCATCAAATACAATGGGAAAAGGATCAGATGAATTAGGAGGAATTCTTATCAATGGCTTTATATATACATTGTCACAGACAACTCCTTATCCAAAATCAATAATATTTGTCAATTCAGCGGTTAAATTAACTACAGAAAATGAAAATACTGTAGATAATTTAAAGTTATTAGAAGAAGAAGGTGTAGAAATATTGTCTTGTGGGACATGCTTAGACTATCTAAATCTAAAAAATATGTTAAAAGTTGGACAAATATCTAACATGTATGACATTGTGGAGAGACTTAGAAAATCTAGTAATACTATATCTATCTAGCTATAAAAATTTATAAAATTTCAAAAGGAGAAATAAGATGCACGATATATATGTAATAAGTTTTAATTCTACTCACCATGCAATAAGGTTTGAAAAAAGACTAAAAGAATTAGAATTAAATATAAAAACAATACCTACCCCAAGAGAGATAACTTCTAGCTGTGGTTTGTCTATAATGTTCTCAAAAGATAATATAGACACTATCAAAAACAACATAGATGATTTGAAAATAGACTACTACGGCGTATTTAATATAAAAAAAATAGAAGATGGAAAAAAGGAATTAACTAAGCTATATTAGAGGAGGGATTTTAATGCCTATAAAAATAGAAATAGGAGATAAAGTAGTACTTAAAAAAAATCATCCTTGCGGAGGAAATACGTTTGAAATAATGAGATGTGGAATGGATTTTAGGATAAAGTGCGAAAATTGTAATAAACAATTGTGGATAGAAAGAGCAGAGCTTGAAAAAAGGATAAAGAATTTGGTGAAAAAATCAGACGAAATATAGAAAAAAATTTAACAAAGATAATGGTTTTGAATATTCTGCAATTTTCATTATAAGTAGGCAAACAATTGTAAAGATGATATAATTAATTTCAAGTAAATGCGGGAAAAAGTTTTCCTCGGTATTTATAATCTTTGGAGGTGTTTTTTAAATGGCTGTAAAATTTGCTGATCGTATGGATAATCTTAAAGCTTCTGAAATTCGTGAATTATTAAAGTTAACAGAAAAACCAGAAATAATATCTTTTGCAGGAGGACTTCCAGCACCAGAATTATTCCCTGTTGAAGAAATGAAAGAGGTTGCTGTTAAAGTTCTTGAAGAAGGTGGACAACAAGCATTACAATATGCTGCTACAGAAGGATTTGGACCATTAAGAGACGTAATTGCAAATAGAATGAATGGAAAATTCAACACTAAAGTTAGTGCTGATGAAATATTAATAACAAGTGGTTCTCAACAAGGATTAGATTTCTCAGGAAAGATATTCTTAAATGAGGGTGACGTTGTTTTATGTGAAAGTCCTTCTTACTTAGGAGCATTAAATGCATTTAAATCATATGGACCTAAATTTATAGAAGTTCCAACTGATGAAAATGGAATGATAATGGAAGAGCTTGAAAAGATACTTGAAACAACTGAAAATGTTAAAATGATGTATGTAATTCCAGATTTCCAAAACCCAACAGGTAGAACTTGGCCTTTAGAAAGACGTAAAAAGTTCATGGAAATAGTAAATAAATTCGAAATACCAGTATTAGAAGATAACCCATATGGAGAGTTAAGATTTGAAGGAGAAATATTACCTTCATTAAAATCTATGGATGAAAAAGGATTAATAATATTCCTTGGAAGTTTCTCTAAGATATTCTGTCCAGGATTCAGAATTGGTTGGGTAGCTGCTGATAAGGAAATATTAGAAAAATACATAATGATAAAGCAAAGTGCAGACTTACAAACTTCTACAGTAGGACAAAGAGAAGTTGCTAAATTCATGGAATTATATGATTTAGATGCTCACGTAGAAAAAATTAAAGATGTTTATAGAGTTCGTAGAGATTTAATGTTAAATACTATGAAAGCTGAATTCCCAGAAGGATTAAAATACACTTACCCAGAGGGTGGATTATTCACTTGGGTAGAGCTTCCAAAAGGAATAGATGCTAAAGATGTAATGGCTGAGTGTATAAAGAGTAATGTAGCTTTCGTTCCAGGAGGATCTTTCTTCCCTAATGGTGGAAAAGACAATACATTCAGATTAAACTACTCTAACATGACAGATGAAAGAATAGTTGATGGAATAAAGAGACTTGCAAAAGTATTAAAAGAATTCGTTTAATATTAAAAAGAGTGGCTAATTAGCCACTCCTTTTTTTGTGCATTAAATGCACTTCATAAGGGGGAGATTGGGATGAAAAATATTAAATTGTGGGGGTTATTTACTAATATAATTGACATAAATTTGTATTAATATACTTCTAATTTATTAATTTTTAACATATAGTTTCATTAATTTTTTAGGTAATTAAATTTATGTCAGAATATATTTGACTTTTACCGAAAAAGATGATAAAATTTGAAAGATGTGAGATTAATCTCATTTCTCTGCTCTAATAAATATTAGAGCCGTCTAAGTCCAAAGGGAGGTGAATTGTAATGAAAAAGTATGAATTAATTTATGTATTAAAGTCTAATCTAGAGGATGAGGCTAAGCAAAAGATACAAGACAAAATTAAGAACATAATCGAGTCTGAAAACGGACAAGTAGATAAGGTTGATGTTTGGGGTAACAAGAAGTTAGCATATCCTATACAAAAGCTTTCTGAAGGATACTATGTATTAGTTAACTTCACTGCTGGAATCGATGTTCCAAAGGAAATCGAAAGAAACTTAAAGATTACTGAAGATTCAATAAGACACATGATCGTAAATATTGAGGCTTAGTAATTAATATAAGGTGGTGTTTTTATGAATTGTGTTGTATTGGTGGGTAGGTTGACTAAAGACCCCGAACTTAGGTACATTGCAGGAACAGGGAAGCCTGTTGCCACCTTTTCAATAGCTGTAAATAGATCTTATGTAAATAAAGAAGGAAAAAGAGAAGCTGATTTCTTCAATATCGTAGTCTGGGGAAAACCAGGAGAGAACTGTGCAAACTATCTTGCTAAAGGAAGACAGGTTGCAATTAAAGGTGCACTTCAAACTAGATCTTATGAGGCTCAAAATGGTGAAAGAAGGTATGTAACAGAAGTTGTTGCAGAAAGAGTAGAGTTTTTAGAATCTAAGGGTAGATCTGAAAATCAAGCTCCTTCAAATACTGGATTTGAAAAAAGTTTTGAACCTGTTGGTTTAGATACAGGTGGATTCCAGGCATTAGATGATGATGATATTCCATTCTAGAGAGAAGGAGGGAAACTGTTATGATGAATAAAAAAAGACGTCGTAGAAGAAAGGTTTGTTCTTTCTGCGCTGACAAGAACGTTAAAATAGATTACAAAAACACAGGAAAATTAAGCAAGTATATCACAGAAAGAGGTAAGATATTACCAAGAAGAATTTCTGGAACTTGTGCTAAGCATCAAAGAGAATTAACTGTAGCTATTAAAAGAGCTAGAAACATAGCACTTTTACCATACACAATAGATTAATAATAGACGAGCCTTTATGGCTCGTTTTTTTAATATCTAATAAATTTAGTAAAAAGCTAAAACTTAGTTGGAGTAAGAGCTTAATCTTAATTAAGTTCTGCTTTATATGATTTTAAATTTGTAGATAATATTTGAACTACGTGTTAGCATGGAGTGAATTTTCAATGTATATGAATTAAGTTTTGTTTTATATGGTATAATTGTATATTGAGGGGGGATATACTTGAAAATAGATAGAGATCTTGACGTAACTAAAAATATAAAGATAATAGAATGGTTAAAAACAGAGATTTTAAGCAGTGTATCAGCTTTATATGAAATTATGCTAAAAGGAGCTAGTTATACAGATGAAACTATTCAAGATATTCTAGCTAATATAATAATGGTTACATATTTACTTTCAAAAAGATTAGGCTTTAGCTTTTCTAATATAGATAAAAAGATAAAAGAGAAAATATTAATGGCTATAAATGATGACCACAAGGTTGAAAAGTGGTATGGCGATTTAAGTGAGCTTAAAGATTACATAAAGCTTAGGGAGTGATAGTTTTTTATGCAAATTAATAATAGTAAGAAATTGACGGAGACCTCTATACTGTCATGTATAGGAATTATATTTGCTTTAGCATCTACTTATATTCCTTTTTTAAGCATGTTTTTTATGTTTAATGGAATACCATATACGATAATAGCAGCTAGATGTGGACTAAGGTATTCGATTATGAGTTCATTTATATCGTTAACGATTTTGATGATGATGATGAATCCTATATCTGCACTTGTATTTGCTTTAGTATTTATTCCGTCTATATTTATAGGATATAACATCTATAAAAATGAGACTCCATTTGAAAATATAGCGCTTGGAAGCTTGTTTTTTATATTGATGATGATGTTATATATTAAGTTATCTGTGGTTATATTTAATGTGGACATAGTAAAGGAATTTAATGATATATTCATTAAGGCTATGAATGTTCAAAAGGATGTAATAAACAGCTTGGGTATTAAGATAGATGAAAAAGAATTAAATAATTTATTAGAATATTTTTCAGTATATCTTCCTAGTACGTTAGTTATTATACCGTCTATAGTTATTTCATTTATTAATTATTATGTATCGGTATTTATATTGAGAAGAATAAAAAAAGATGAAAATATATTACCTGAAGTAAAAGACTTTTCTTTACCAGGAAATATACCTGTTGGAATAGTTTTGATATATTTATCTACTTTACTTATAAAATATATAGATGGAGTTTACTATAAATCTATAGTAATGAATTTAGAAATGGTTATACTTACTTTATTTTTGATTCAAGGAGCTTGCGTTTATAGCTATTTCTTGGATAAAATAAATATGAAAAAAGGAACTAAAGGATTTTTGCTTATAATATCCTTTATTATAAGACCTATAGTTTTTATTATAACTATAATAGGTATGTTGGATTCAGCTATGAATTTTAGAAAGATAAGAAGGTAATTGGGAGGGGCTTATGAAAGATAAGCTATATATGAAGTTTAAATCTCAAGAATTTAATATAAATATAATAAGTATATTTATAATGAGTTTTATAATACTATATTATAATTTTTATTTAGGGGGAATATCTTTTATATTGTTGCTTTATTTAATTTATTACAATTTCAATCTTAAATATAAGAAAAAGGAAGAGTTAATTCAAACTATGGAGGAATTGTCTCTTGAAATTGATGGTACTATAAAGGAAACTATACTCAGATTACCCATACCTTTATGTATTCTTGAGTTTGATGAGAGTATAAGTTGGTATAATAAGAAATTCTATAATATGGTTAATCAAGAGAGTATATTTCACAAGAATATAAAGGAAATTATGCCTAATTTAAGCTTGAGAAAAAAATTAAACGAAACAAAAGAGCTTTACACTGAAGTTGATTTTAATGATAAAAAGTATACTGTTGTTTATAACATGGTTAAAGTAAAGAAAAATAAAGAAATTAAATACGTTATAGTTATGTACTGGTTAGATAAAACAGAATATGTTAAGCTATTTAATAAATATGAAGATGAAAGGCCTGTTATAGCTGTAGTTCAGATAGATGAATATGATGAGGTTTTAGAAAGTGCAAATCAAGATGTTAGACCTCTTATTAATGCTGAATTAGAGAGAAAGTTAAATACATGGGCTGTAAGCCTAAACGGAGCTTTAAGAAGAAACCGTAAAGATATGTATACTTTAATAATAGATTCTAAGAGGCTTCAAGATTTAGAACAAGATAAGTTTCCTATATTAGATGAGATAAGAGATATAGATTATGGAAATACGCTTCCTCTAACTCTTAGTATAGGTATAGGATCTATGGGTGATAGCCATGAACAAAATCTTAAGTACGCCATTAGCGCTCTTGATTTAGCTCTTGGAAGAGGTGGAGATCAAGCTGTTATAAAAAGAAAAGATAAGTCTATTTTCTACGGCGGAAAATCAAAGGCTGTAGAGAAAAAGAATAAGGTTAGAGCAAGACTTATAGCTTATGCTTTAAAGGAATTGATACTTGAATCCGATGATATATACATTATGGGTCATAAATATCCAGATCTAGATGCTATAGGAGCTGGTATTGGTATATATGATATATGCAGATTATTAAATAAGGAAGCAAATATAGTTATTCAATCATCTAATTCTTCTATAGATTTATTTATGCAAAGAGTTGAAGAAAATGAGAATTATAGTGATGTTTTTATATCAAGAGAAGATGCTATAAGAAATTGTAAAAGGAATAGCTTAGTTATAGTTGTTGATACACATAGACCTAATTTTACTGAATGCGAAGAATTGCTTAAGATATCTGAAAAAATAGCAGTTATAGATCACCACAGAAGAGGTGTAGAATTTATAGATAATGCTGTTTTAATGTATCATGAGACTTATGCATCATCTACGTGTGAGATGGTTACAGAGCTTATACAGTATATAGACAGCAAAAATAGTATAGATAATCTAGGAGCAGATGCTTTGCTTGCTGGAATAACTTTAGATACTAAGAATTTTACTTTTAAGACTGGAGTAAGGACATTTGAAGCTGCAGCTATGCTTAGAAAGCTAGGGGCAGATACAACATCTGTAAAGAAATTGTTTCAAGGAGATTTAAATAACTTCATAGCAAAGGCCCAAATAATAGAAAATTCTCATATAATAGATGACATTATAGCTATTTCAGTTTGTGAAGATGGTCTTGAAAATTCTAAATTGGTATCTGCTCAAGCAGCGGATGAACTTTTGAATATAAAAGGAATAAGAGCATCTTTCGTATTGGGAAAAGGCAAAGATGATACAGTATTCATAAGTGCAAGATCTTTAGGAGATATAAATGTGCATATATTCATGGAAAAACTAGGCGGAGGTGGGCATATAGATGTTGCAGGAGCTCAGCTTAAGGATATTTCTATTGAAGATACAGTTAGACTCTTAAAAGAATTAATATTAGAATATTTAAAGGAGGAGTAGATATGAAGGTTATTTTATTAAAAGATATAAAAGGAACAGGTAAAAAGGGAGATGTAGTAAATGCTAGTGATGGATATGCAAGAAACTACTTATTCCCAAGAAAATTAGCTCAAGAAGCAACTGCAGGAAATATGAAGGTATTAAATGAACAAAACACAGCTAAAAAAATAAAGGCTGATAAAGAATATGAAGAAGCTAAGGCATTAGGAGAAAATATGAAGGAGCTTGTTTTAACTTTATATTCTAAGGCTGGAGAAGGTGGAAGATTATTTGGATCTATAACTTCAAAGGATATAGCTACAGAGTTAAAGAAAAAACATAAGATAGATGTAGATAAGAGAAAAATATTAATAGATGAGTCTATAAAGTGCTTAGGAGCAAGATATGTTGATGTAAAAATACATCCTAAGGTTGTTGCTAGAATAACTGTAGATGTAAAAGAGAAAAAATAATATTTAGGAGAGGTCAAAATGGAACAAACAGGAAGGATTCCTCCTCATAGTATAGATGCTGAACAGTCTATTCTGGGGTCTATATTGCTGGATAAGGATGCTGTTGTAGCAGTTTCTGAGATAATAAAACCAGATGATTTTTATAAAGAAGCTCATAAAGAGATTTATGAAGCTGTATTAAATCTTTATAGAAATAGTGAACCTATAGATATCATAACGTTGACAGAGGAAATGAAAAAGAGGAATACTCTTGACATTGCAGGTGGAATCACTTATTTAACTCAGTTATCAACTGTTGTGCCAACTACATCGAATGTTAGAAATTATGCAAATATAGTAAAAGAAAAGTCTATACTAAGAAAACTTATAAAGGCTTCTTCTGATATTCTTGATATAGGATATAATAATGCAGAGGGTGTTAATAATACTCTTGAAATAGCTCAGAAGAAGATATTTGATATATCACAGGAAAAAGCAAGTGATAATTTCAAATCTATAAGTGAAGTTCTTATGACTGCATATGATAGTTTAGAGGATCTTTATAAGAATAAGGGAAAAATAACTGGAATCACAACTGGATTTATAGACCTTGATAGAAAGACTAATGGGCTTCAAAGAACTGATTTGGTTTTAATAGCTGCTCGTCCTGCTATGGGAAAGACGGCTTTTTCTCTTAACTTAGTTCAAAATGCAGCCATGAAGGATAATGTGTCTGCGGCTGTATTCAGTCTTGAGATGTCAAAGGAGCAATTAATTCAGCGTATGTTGTCTGCTCAGTCTCATGTAGAACTTAATAAGCTAAAGACTGGTAATTTAGATGAAGATGATTGGCCAAAGCTTATAGAAGCCATGGCAGCTTTATCAAAAGCAGATATATATATAGATGACACTCCGGGTATAACTGTAATGGAGATGAGATCAAAGTGTAGAAGACTTAAGATGGAAAAAGGTCTCGATTTTATCATGATAGATTATCTTCAACTTATGGAAGGTGATACTAAAGGGGAGAGTAGACAACAGGAGATATCTAAGATATCTAGATCTTTAAAGATTCTTGCTAAAGAGCTAAATTGTCCTGTAATAGCTCTATCTCAGCTTTCTCGTGCACCAGAATTAAGAGCAGATCATAGACCTATACTTTCGGATCTTAGAGAATCTGGAGCCATAGAGCAGGATGCAGATATAGTGATGTTTCTTTATAGAGATGAATACTACCATCCTGATTCTGAAAAGAAAAGTATTGGTGAAGTAATAATTGCAAAGCATAGACATGGAGAAACAGGAACAGTTGAGCTTGCTTGGCTAGGAGAGTTTCAGAAATTTCATAATTTGGCTAGGAACATATAGCATATATGTTTAGAAATAATTAGGAATGGGTATATATTTAATATAACAAATATAGGGGGTTAATATTATGAACTTATACTTAAATGAACTTGAGTTATTAAAAGTAGCTAGAGATATTGAAGAAGAGGGATTTAGATTCTATACAGAAGCTATGGAAAATGCAGAAAATGAAGACATAAAAAAAATATTTAAATTATTAGCAGATGAAGAAAGAGCTCATGCTAATCTATTCTCAAAAATATATTCATATGCTAAAGAAGAAAATCTAAATAATGATGATTATATATTTGATGAACAAACATCAGCTTATCTAAAAGCTATAAGTGATACAGCTATATTTAATACTGAAGGATTAACTAATGATAAAGTAAAAGATGTTAAAGATTCTAAAGATGCTTTAATAATAGGAATGCAAGCAGAAAAAGATGCAATTCTTTTTTATAGCAACCTATTAAAAGTTGCTAAATATGAACAAACTAAAAAATATTTAAAGCAGCTTATAGAAGAAGAAAATGGGCATTTAGAAAACTTAATAAGTATATATAAATCTATATAAATGTATGATCAAAGCCAATATCTGTGGAATTAATCCACAAAAGATATTGGCTTTAACTTTGTACTAAACTTCGTATAAGTTATCAACAAATATAATAATTTATACTTATTTTAGGAATAATAAGTTATTATATTGTGGATAAATGTAAATGTAAATAAATTCTATGAATATACGTGGATAATCTTGTATACAGTTGTTGATAAACAAGATAATGAAATTATAAACAAATATATCCACATTATCCACAGAAAAGTTGTTGATACCTGTGGATTAAATTTAAATCAAAAAATCCAAAAAGATTGATTTAAATACGTATATTTGATAAAATAAACAAGAAAGTGTTCGTTATTATATATAAAGAGGTGGTCTTTAATGTCAAGTGTAGCAATAGTAGGCTCTCAATGGGGAGACGAAGGAAAAGGTAAAATAATAGATTATTTAGCAAGAAAAGCAGATGTTGTAGTAAGAGGGCAAGGAGGAAACAATGCAGGACATACATTAGTAGTTAAAGACAAAAAATATGCACTTCATTTAATTCCTTCAGGAATATTAAATCCTAAGACTATCAACATAATAGGAAATGGAGTAGTTTTTGATCCTAAGGGATTCTTAGATGAGCTAAAAATGCTTAAAAAAGATAACATAGATACTAAAAATATAAAAATAAGTGATAGAGCGCACGTTATATTTGAATATCATAAAAAAATAGATGAGTTAGCAGAAAACTCAAGAGGAGACAATAAAATAGGGACTACTAAAAAAGGAATAGGTCCTTGTTATATGGATAAGACAGAAAGATCTGGTATAAGAATATGCGATCTTTTAGATAAAGAAGTATTTAAGGACAAATTAAAAGCTCAAGTAGAAAAAAAGAATGAAATAATAGAAAAGATATACGGTGGAGAAAAATTTGACTTTGAAAAGTTATATGAAGAGAATTTATCATATATAGAAGAAATAAAAGAATATGTAGATGATACATCAGTAATACTATACAATGCTTTAAAAGAAGGTAAAAAAGTATTATTTGAAGGAGCTCAAGGAACATTACTTGACTTAGACTTAGGAACGTATCCGTACGTAACTTCTTCTCATCCAACATCAGGAGGATTCTGTGTTGGTTCAGGAATAGGACCAAACATGGTAAAGGATGTACTTGGAATAGTGAAGGCTTATACTACTAGAGTTGGAAAAGGACCGTTTGTAACAGAATTATTTGATGAAACTGGAGATCAAATAAGAAACAATGGAAATGAATTTGGAACAACTACTGGAAGACCTAGAAGATGTGGATGGTTTGATTCAGTAATAGTTAGATATGCAGCAAGAGTTAATGGTCTTACATCTATATCTTTAATGCTTTTAGATGTACTTAGTGGATTTGAAAAAGTTAAAATATGTACAGGTTATAAATTAGGAGATAAAGTTATAAAAGAGTTCCCAGCGTCGTTAGAGCTTATAGAAAAATGTGAGCCTATATACGAAGAGTTAGATGGATGGAATGAAGATATAACTTTAGCTACAACGTTTGAAGAACTTCCTGTAAATGCTCAGAAATATGTTCAAAGAATAGAAGAGTTAACAGGAGTAAAGGCTAGCATAATATCTGTTGGACCTAAGAGAACTCAAACTATTATAAGACAAGAATTATTGTAATAATAAAAACCTAGATTTCATGTAAATGAGATCTGGGTTTTTTTACCAAGCTAATATCCTAGTTCCTTGTTTACTATAATTACATGAATTCTTTCTAAATCCATATCTCTTTTTATAAGCACATATTTATTACAAATTCTGTTTTTACTATTACAATCCACACAATGTCCTACGTTAGCACAAGGTGTATCTTTATTTAATCTTTTAGCATTAGCAGGAGCTGCTAATTCTTTATTTCTCATAATAGCTTCATTCAGGTCTCTAACTATCTTATTAATTCCAACGACTACTATTACTTTATCAGGTCCATAAAGCATAGGTGCAACTCTACTTCCTCTACCGTCAACATTATAAAGTTCTCCATTTTCTGTAATAGCATTGCTACTTGTTAAGAAAACATTAGAAAAAAAGCTTTTTCTATTTATATCTTTAATTTCTTCTGAAGTTAAATTTTCTTCATATCTGTCAATAAAGTTATAATTTTCATTTCTTAATAACTCTATAGCCTTAATTTCAAAAAGTGTCATAGAGCCACCCACAGATACAGTATCTCCCTCATTTATTAATTCTTTTATTTTATTTAAAGCTTTTTCTTCAGTTTGAACAAAATAACCACTGATATTATTTTTTTCTAGATTTTGAATAGTCCTCTCAACTTTTTTCTCAATAACAAAATTAATATTTTTATCCATTAAAATCCTCCATAATATAAAATACTTTTTATAAAAATTACTTTGTATACTTAGTCTTATTAATATTCTTAATATCTTTCAAATATTACATTATTAAAATAAACTTCATTAAAATGCTTATAAAAAAACTAGATTTCATTTACACGAAATCTAGTTTTTTATAAGTAACTTACAATTTTTAGAATATAATTTATGTCTAGTAATATCGTCGATTATACTGAATCATATAATAAATATAGAGGGTTTAATTAAATTAATGTTTTACAAAAACTACGTTTACCGCCTTGATAAGAGCTTCAACAGTATCTCCTTCTTCAAATCCTGAATCTTTTAAACTCTCGTTCGTCATCACGGACGTTACAAGTGGAGAGTTATTTCAGCCATCTACAGTCATTTTGATTTGTGCCATTATATCATCCTTTTTAATTTCTTCAACTTTTCCTATTAGCTTATTTCTTACACCAGCTTCCATAAAAATACCTCCTTGTGATTTAATTCTGTATTAGTTTTACCTATAGTTCTATAGTTATACATTGATTTTTTATATATATTTTTTTGAATCTGAAATTCACATTAAAAATCTAAGATTATATGATCCAGTAGATGCTACATTGTATATTTGAGTATAATCTAAGAAAAAAATAAAAAAAATAGTAAAAAGTGTTGACACATGTAGAAAAAGCTAGTATTATATATACTTGTCAGCAAGAAAAAACACGACCCATTAGCTCAGTCGGTAGAGCACCTGACTTTTAATCAGGGTGTCCCGCGTTCGAGTCGCGGATGGGTCACCAAGGTTAGGCCCCTTGGTCAAGCGGTTAAGACACCGCCCTTTCACGGCGGTAACAGGGGTTCGATTCCCCTAGGGGTCACCATTAATAATTGGGCTCATAGCTCAGCTGGGAGAGCACCTGCCTTACAAGCAGGGGGTCACAGGTTCGAGCCCTGTTGAGCCCACCAATTATTTGGCCTGGTAGTTCAGTTGGTTAGAATGCCAGCCTGTCACGCTGGAGGTCGAGGGTTCGAGTCCCTTCCAGGTCGCCAAATAATTTAACAAATTAGCTCATAGATATTGAATATCTTTGGGTTTTTATTTTATAAAAAATCATATGCTAGTGTGGCTCAACGGTAGAGCAGCTGACTTGTAATCAGCAGGTTGTAGGTTCGATTCCTATCACTAGCTCCAATAAAAAAACTAAGGATTTTAATCCTTAGTTTTTTTTATTTATCTACTTTTTTATCTTAAATCTTCACCTATAAATTTTAAAAATCTATAATGAGAAGATATTCTAGAAAATATTCTATCTGTATAGGTATTTGCTATTTGTATAGGAGAGAGATTTGTTGATACTATAGTTTTCTTTCCGTTTATTAATCTTGAATTAATTATATTAAACATCTCACTTATACTAAATGAGTTAGTCATTTCTGTTCCCAAATCATCTATAATTAAAAGGTCACATTCAAATAAAAGTTTGTAATTTCTTTTGTCTTCATAAGTATGATTTTTTTCAAATCTATAGCTTTGCAAAAGTTCAACTACATTATATGAAGTTTCATAAAGAACAGAATATCCTTTATCTAAAAGTCTTTTAGCTATACAACTACACATAAAAGTCTTTCCAACTCCAGTTTGACCGTAAAATAATAAATTTTCTCCATTATCTTGGTTAAAATTTAGAGTAAAGCTTTCACATAAAGAATATATATTTAACATATTTTCTTTTTGGGATATTCCCTCAGAATCTATCTTTTCTTCAGAAAATATATTCATATCGAATGTATTAAAATTTTCCTTTTCAATAAGCTTCGAAAAATTAGATATTTTATATGCATCTCTAATCAATTCTTGTTTTAAACATTCACATTTACTTCCATCTGATGTAAATCCTTTGTCCTTACAATTATTACACTTATAATGTATTTGAAGATAATCAGAGGGAATATTGTATTGATTTAAAAGGTCTTCTTTTTGTTTTTTTAAATTATCCATCTCTGTTTTACATTTTTGTACTATTGATTCTCTATCATTTTCATTCATTAATACAGATTTACTTAGAGATAGACCTATTTGGAATATTTTATCGTCTATATCCTTCATTTGAGGTATCTTATTGTATACCTTGTTTTTTCTCATTTCTAAATCTAGCTTAGCTTTATCTCTATTATTTTCGTATTTTATAAAGACCTCTCTTAATTTATCATCATTCATATAATCACCTACTTAAATCTCTTTTTTTGTTTTTCCATAAGAATTCTTTCTAATTCTTCTGGAGTATAATTTGATGTTCTTTGATCAAAATTATGAAACTTAGTTTTTGGAGCACTATAAGATTTAGGCTCATATTTTTTAGTGTTAACTTCTTGTTGAGTTTGTTCAACCGTTTTGAACCCTTTTTTATACCAATCATTTAAAATAGCATCTATATAATTGATAGATGGATTAGATGTGTTCTTAGATTTTGAACAAGCATGAAGAACCAATTCCATAGGAAGGTTCATTTCATCTATCCACTTATCCATAGTTCGAATTTCTTCTTTAGAAGGTGTTTTTTTAAATCCTAATGCCTCGAATATAATTTTATATATCTCAAGTCTTTCAGATCTTTTTTTATCGTAATCTATTATATCTTGATAAGATTTAAATCCTTTGTCATTCCAATTTCTGAGTATAGCATCTATATAAGAGATGGAAGGATTAGAAGTATTCTTAGATTTTGAACAAGCAAAAGCTATTAAATCATCGGAAAACTTGAATTCATCAAGCCATCTATCCATGATTCTTCTTTCTTCCATTGTAGGCTCTCTATAAAAACCGAGTTCTTTAAAAACTTTCTTGTATAGACCGAATCTTTCAGTATTTTTTGCAAAATACTGCTCTAAATCTTCAAGTGTATATATTTTATTATCATACCAATTTCTGATTATTCCTTCCACGTACTTTATACTTTTTATACCTCTTTTTTGCTTAGAATAAGCATAAGCACTTTTTACCATATCTGGGCCCATATTATATCTATCCATTATATCTAATATCTGAATTTTTTCATTTGGAACTAAGGGCCTGCTTATAATTTCGTTTATATAATTAAAAAGCTTAGTTATATTAGGATTTTGAGTTACAGATATAAGCTCATTAGGAGTTGTTTTTTCTTTTTTAGGATCATTGGTTTTAATAATATTTTCTATATATAATTTCTTTAAATTCAAAAACTCAACTGAATAATTCCATTGCTCGTCCTCTTCTTTAAAGTGTTTTTTTATTATTTTTTTGTCTTCCCAAAAATCCCAAGCTGATAAAACATCTGACAGAGGTATATTTAAATTCTTAGCCAATGTCTGGTTCGATACTTCTGCTTTTGATGCATCAAAGGCATATTTATAGGCTAATAAATAAACTTTTACGTATGTACCATTAGCCATTGGCATAAATATATCTATAAATATATTATCAATAGGAGTCTCTCCTAAATCTATTTCATTAATTTCTTTAAAAAACATAAAAATCACCTCGGACTAATTATATCACAATAAAGTGAAACTTAATTAATATGGAGTTTTTACTCCATATTAAATTTTGGTTACGTAAGTACCCTATAATGAACTAATCTAGAAGCTGTTAAGTTCTTATCTCCATCTGCAAGGGAATGGAGTTTTAGAACTTTTAGTTTTGAGATAAAAGTGGGTTATAGAGTTTCAAGTTTTTAGTATTACAAAAGGGGGTAGTATTCTTGTTAGTTATTTTAAACAAAAAAAAGTTTTTAAAGTTATTTATTGTATTATTTTTATTATTTTCTATAATAACGTGCTTTGACAAAATAGACCTTCAAGCATTCAAAGGAGAAAAAAATGATAATTTAAACACTTACGCTATAAGAGCATCCTTTGATGACAAGTTAAAGAAACTAAGTTGTACTCAAAATGTAGTATATGTAAATAATACTCAAAATAATTTAAACGAAGTATATTTTCATATATATCCTAATGCGTTTTCTAAAGAGGAATATGCACCATTTGCTAAAAATGAATTAAAAGATGCATATCCAAATGGATTTAGTAAAGGATATATAAAGGTCAAAAATATTTTAAACAATAAAACCAAACTGAACTATTCTATATCAGGCAAAAAAGAAGATATATTAATGATTAAATTAAATAACGAATTAAAGCCCGATGAAAAAATCGACATATATATAGAGTATGATGTAAAACTACCTAATTCAGTAGGTAGATTTGGTTATGGAGATAATACTATAAATATCACAAATTGGTACCCAATAGCATGTGTATACGATGAAAGAGGATGGAATAAAAAAGGATACGAAAAAATAGGAGATCCTTTTTACAGTAATACAAGTAATTTTGATGTCAGTATAAATATTCCAAATAAGTATAAAATAGCATCAACAGGAGTAATAAAAAGTAAGAAAAAAACAAATAATAGAAATATATTTAAAGTTGATGCTAAAAATGTAAGAGATTTTGCGTTCATATTAAGTGACAAGTTCTCTATATCATCGACTAATACAAAAGGTACAAACATATATAGTTACTCTTTTGATGAGAAATATGGAAAAGAAGCTCTAGAAGTAGCCAAGGATTCTTTGATAGTATTCAATGATTTATTTGGAAAGTATCCGTATAAAACTTACTCAGTTGTACAATCTGATTTTTTTATAGGGGGAATGGAGTATCCTAATCTTGTTATGATAGATAAAGATTTTTATGACCAAAATACTAAGTTTGCTTTAGAATATGTAGTTGCTCATGAAACGGCACATCAATGGTGGTATTCTCTAGTTGGAAATGATGAAATAAGTGAACCTTGGCTTGATGAGGCTTTAACAGAATATTCAACAATACTGTATTTCGAACAAAAATATGGAAAAGAAGTGAAGGATAAACTTATAAAGAGTATGAAGGTTAGAACTATAACCAGACAGAGCAAGAATATATTTAAAAGCACGACAGAATTTGATAATTCTATAGATTACAGCTTATGTGTATACAGCAAAGGTGCTCTTATGATAGACGATATAAGAAAAAAAGTTGGAGATGATGTATTTTTTGACACATTAAGGAAATACTATAATGAAAATATGTATAAAAATGTTACAAGTGATCAATTTATGAATATGTGGAAAAAAGAGGGTGTTAATACTGAAAAGATAATGAATGGAAACAATTAACTTGAAAAATAAACGGTTTGTTTGATATAATGTAGGGGTAACTGTCTTGAAAGGAGCCTACTTAATGAATAAGCTAAACAATATACTTAAGAAAAAATACTTACTTCATTACATAGCTTTATCTATAACTATAATAACTTGTAGTGTGATATATTTTGCTACTTTATCATATGAAGTAAGCATAGATGGAAAAAATGTAGGTATAGTTGAACGTAAAAAAGATGTGTATGAATTAATAAAGAAGAAAAAATTGGATATAAAAAACGAATTTGAAAAAGATGTTAAAATAGATCAAGAGATAGTATTCACTAAGAGTAGGGTAGGGAAAGATAAGATAACATCACCAGAGCAATTTAAGGAAAACTTAAATGCGGTTATAGACCTTACTATACAAGCATGTGCTGTTAATATAAATGGTAAAGATATAGTTTATGTAAAAGATAAGAAGTCTGCAGAAAACGTTTTGAACAGAGTTAAGGATGAACATAAAGAAGGAATAGAAGGTATAAAAGAAATAAACTTTGTAGAAAAAGTAGATTTAATAGAAAAAGATATAAAAATATCTAAGTTAAAAAATGAAGAGTCAGCTTATGAGTATTTATTAACAGGTACAGATGATGTACAAAAATACACAGTAAAAGATGGAGATAATCTATGGAATATATCTAGAAAATATAACCTGAGCATGGATGATATTGAAAAAGCTAATCCTGAAATAGATATTGAAAAACTAGATATAGATCAAGAAATAAATATAACTGTTCCTAAGTCGTATTTGAGTGTAAAAGTAACTAATGTAGCTTCTTATGATGAAAGAATACCTTATAAGATAATTTATGAAGAAACTGAATCTCTTTATAAAGG
This sequence comes from Tepidibacter aestuarii, assembly GCF_934924865.1. Classification (NCBI taxonomy): domain Bacteria; kingdom Bacillati; phylum Bacillota; class Clostridia; order Peptostreptococcales; family Peptostreptococcaceae; genus Tepidibacter; species Tepidibacter aestuarii. The sequence goes on from NZ_OW235315.1 coordinate 3,559,090, forward strand.
TGATAAAAAAATAAAAACTGAAGGTAAAGAAGGGTCTAGAAAAGTAGTTGCAGAAGTTACTAGGATAAATGGACAGATAGACTCTAAGAATATATTAGAAGAAGAAATAGTTGAAGAGGTTCAAGATAAAATAGTATTAAAAGGTACAAAGAAAAAGCCTACTTATATAGCTTCTGGAGCTTTTTCAAATCCAACAAGGGGAAGTTTATCGTCTTCTTTTGGAAGAAGATGGGGAAAAAATCATACAGGTATAGACATAGCAGCTCCTAAAGGAACGCCTATTAAGGCATCTGATGGAGGAACTGTAGTCTTTTCTGGAACTCAAAATGGATACGGAAAGCTTATAATAATAGATCATAAGAATGGATATAAGACTTATTATGGACATTGTAGCTCATTGATAGCTAAAAGGGGTCAAAAGGTTGCTAAAGGGGATGTTATAGCTAAGGTAGGTAGTACTGGAAGGTCTACTGGAAATCATCTTCATTTTGAAGTTAGAAAAAATAATGTACCTATAAATCCAACTAAATATGTTAAATATTAAAGCTGTTGAATTTCAACAGCTTTTTTTATATTTTATTCAAATCTAAAATATTCTTCAAGCGTTATGTTTTGATTTGTAATTTCTTTTGCAACTTCATCACCAACATAACGAAGATGCCATGGCTCATATTGATATCCCGTAATACCTTCTTTCCCTTTTGGATAACGTATAATAAATCCGAATTGAGCGGCATTTTCTTTAAGCCAAATCCCTTCTTTTGTTTCTCCGAATATTTGTGTTAAACGATAATTTACTGATGGACTTGTAACATCCATAGCGAGTCCTGTTTGATGTTCACTTTCTCCAGGTCTAGCACTAAATTGATTTGCTTTTTCTATTCCATATTTCTTAGAATTTGAGTCAAATATTGATTTTTGGCGATCATATGAACGATATCCTGATGTAGCATATAAATTAATTCCATCTTGTTCTGCTTTTTTAAATAGCTCTTCAAGTGCTGAAGCTGCATCTTGTCTCATTAATTTTTTAGAATGAAATTCTTGAAAAGGAAATGGAACATTTGGGACGACAAGATTTTTTGGAACATAATCTGAAGGTAGGCTATTTTTTTTATTTACTATAACTAAAGTATCACTAGGATTTAACACAATAGTATTTATATCTTCTGTTTTTGGGTTTGATTCATTTGGAATGATTAAAGTTTGCCCCGTATGAATTGTATTATCCATTAATTGATTAGCATCTTTCAATTCCTTTATAGTTATATTGTATGATTTTGAAATTTTAAATAAGGTATCTTTAGGTTGTACAATATAGATACCTTGCTGTAGATTTGAGATATCTGAGCCTGCATCAATATCTTCCGTTGGTTGTGAAACACTGGGCTTATTAGATTCTTGTATTTGACCTTTATCGATATCTTCCGTTGGTTGTGAAATACTTGGTTTAGTAGGGACTTGTATGTCCTCTCTATCTATCTCTAAGCTAGATGGAGTATAAGCAGAGCTAAAAGTAAGTGAGGTTATTAGAATCGAACCGAGCATAATATTAACTTTGTTTACTTTAACGTTAGGAAGATTTTTTTTTATATAACTTAGAATGCTTTTCTCAAATCTTTGACTTTTTTCTTGTGATTTCTCAAGAAATTCTAGTGAGAATTCATTTAATTGCTTGTCTAAATATAAAACAGCTATACAACCATCTTCATCTTTAATTATTCTATGTCCAGCAAACAATTGCATTTTTTCACCTCCTTACTTTTATTCTTTCCTAGAAATAAAAAAATATATATAAAGAAGATGGATAAATGCATAACAATCTACTAAAAAGAATAGTAAAATGTATATAGATAGGAGTTGAAGATAAAAAATGAAAGATATACTATCAATTGGTGAATTTGCAAAATCAAGAAATATTACTACTGAAACACTAAGACACTATGATAGAATAGGTTTACTTAAGCCTGTTAAAGTAGATACTAAAACAGGATATAGATACTATTCTATTTTACAATATGAACAATTAGGAACAATTAAAGAACTTCGACAACTAGGTATGAGTATCGATGAAATTAAGAAGTATTTTGATAATAGAAATTTAGAACAATCTGTTAATATATTAAGAGATAAGCATAAAGAACTTAAAAATAGAATAAAAGAACTGCAACAATTAGAAGAAAATATTGATGAAAAAATAAAACATCTAGAAGATATTTCTAAGATATCAGATTTAGAAGATATAGTTATTAAAGAAATTAAAGAAAGAGAAATAATTACATTTGATAAATCCATAAAAAATGAGATTGATTTAAGCTATGCATGTCTTGAATTAGAGAATTCATTAAAAGAAATAGCTCCTATAGTTGCAAGTAATCGTTATGGTGCCATTATAAAACAGAAATATATAGAGTTGGATAAGCATATAGAATCAGTTAATATGTTTCTATTTATTAGAGATAGAGAGAATATTGATGAAAATCATATTAAAAAGATTCCTAAAGGAACTTATGTCTGCATGTACTATAAAGGGAGTATTTGGGATATAGAAGCTAATTTAAAAAAAATGATTGAATATATTCAGAAAGAGGGATATATAGTGTGTGGTGATGTCCTTCAAATCGTTCAAATAGATATTAGTGTCACAGATAAAAAAGAGGAAGTATTATTAGAAATACAAATACCTGTAAAGTGAAACTTAATTTAGATAAAAATATATTGACCTTTGTGTGGCACAAATGATTATAATATATTCCGTTAGAATAAAACAGAATCATATAATTAATTTATGTTTTGTTATATTTTTTTTGGAGGTAGAGGAAATGAACGAGAATATATTAGGAACAGAAAAAATATCTAAATTATTTATTAAGTTTTCAATTCCAGCAATGATTTCTATGGTAATAGCCGGTATTCAACCTATAATAGATGGAATATTTTTAGGTAATTTTGTTGGACCAAATGCCATGGCTAGTGTAAATATAGTTCAACCATTCATACAGGTTATAATAGGTTTTTGTATGATAATGAGTGTAGGTGCTCTAAGCTTTATAGGAAGGAGCTTGGGAGAAGGAAAAAAAGAGGAATCTCAAAATATATTTAAAACAGCTTTTATAGTTATTACAGTAATATCGTTGTCCATACTATTATTTGGAAGATTATTCAGCCAAGAAATTGCAGTATTATTAGGATCAAATGAAGTACTGTTAGAAGGGGTATCAATATATATAAAAATTATAGCTTTATTTGCTCCATTAATGTCTTTAATGTTATTCTTTGGATTTATTGATAGAGTAGTAGGAAAGCCAGAATTATATTTAAAGGGTATGATTTTAAGTGTAATTGCTAATATAAGCTTAGACTTTATACTTATAAAACAATTAGGCTTAGGAATAAAGGGAGCGGCATTTGCTACAGGAATAGCATATGTATCAGCATTATTTGTAGTAGCACATCCTATGTTAAATAAAAATAATGTAGTCAATATATTTAGTGGAAAATTTAATAAATCTATAATAATACCAATGGCATATAATGGTTCATCAGAAGGAGTTGTTTCAATTGCAACTGCTACAACTGCATATTTATTTAATATGACATTTATGGAAATAGCTGGTGAAGCTGGTGTTGCATCATTTACAACTATAAATTATATATCTCAATTTGGAACACTTGTAATGTTTGGTATATCAGATGGAATAACACCTATACTTAGCTATAACTATGGTAACAAAAAAAATGATAGATTAGATGATACATTGAAATTAGCATTAAAGGTAAACTTAGCTGTTGGAGTAATATTATTTTTCACATTGTTTGGATTTGGAGAACAATTAGTATCATTATTTGCAAAAGGGAATAAAGACATTTTAAATTTAGCAGTAAGCGGATCGAGAATATATGCATTTTCTTTTTTAATGAGCGGATTTAATATTATTAATTCTGGATATTTTACAGCAATAGGAGACGCTAAAGACTCTATCATAATAGCAGCAAGCAGAGGGATAATATTTATAGTTCTAGGTATAAACATACTTCCTATGATCATAGGTATGAATGGAGTATGGATTACAGTTCCATTTGCAGAATGTATAACAGTTATTATAGGTATGCATTTGATTAAAAGAAGTAATAGTTTATCTGTAGAATTAGTTCAAGATTATTAATATTAATAAAAGAGATTTAGGTTAATATATAAAGTGTTCCTCGTGAAAACCTTAAGAAAATTTATTCTCTTAAGGTTTTTTGATTGCTTACAAATAAGGAAATTATATACTTTTTAATTCTTAAGATGTATAATTTATCTATATTAAGACTTCAAAATAAGCTAATAATACTACAACATAGGAGGAATCACTTGTGAAAATATTAGTTACGGGAGGAGCTGGATTTATAGGTTCTAATTTAGCAGATAAACTTATAAGCTCATGTCATGATGTTGTTGTTATAGATAATTTATCAACAGGTAAAGTTGAAAATTTAAACTCAAAAGCTAAATTCTATAAAATTGATATATGTAATAAAGATATTGTAGAAATATTTGAAAAAGAAAAATTTGATATTGTATATCATGTTGCAGCTCAAATAGATATTCAAAAATCTATCCAAGATCCTATAAATGATGCAATGATAAATGTAATGGGAACTATAAATATTTTAGAGGCTTGTAGAAAAAATAATGTAAAAAAGATAATTTATTCTTCTACGGCAGCTGTTTATGGAAATCCTAATTATTTAGGAATAGATGAAGATCATTATAAACAACCCATTTCGTTTTATGGATCATCTAAGTTAAGTTCTGAATATTATATATCTACCTATTCTAAATTGTATAATTTAGATTATACAATTTTAAGATATTCTAATGTCTATGGAATTAGACAGGATAAAAATGGAGAAGGTGGAGTTATATCTATATTTTTAGATAAGATGATGGATAGTGAAGATGTAACTATATTTGGTGATGGAAGTGCAACAAGGGATTATATATACGTAGAGGATGTAGTTGATGCAAATATAAGCTCTATAGAATATGGAAGTGGAGAAATTTTTAATATAGGTACGGGAAAATATACATCTGTTTTAAAGCTTTTTAATATTATGGCAGATATATGTAATAAAGATATAGGTATGATATTTGAGAATGAAAGACTTGAGGATATAAAGGATTCTTATTTTGAAATTGATAAGTCATTGAACATTCTTAATTGGAAACCTAAGTTTTGTTTAGAAAATGGTTTAAAGAAAACAATAGATTACTACGAAAGCAAAGGTATTTAAAAAAATTATAAAATCTTAAGAAATTATAGAACTTTTAAATACTGCGAAATAATAACTCATATTCGCTTGTTACTTATATATAGATTATAGTAATATGAATTTATAAATCTATTTATTTTAAGGAGTAATTGATATGAATATGTTTTATTGCGATTCCATAAGTGATGGTAGTAGTAGGATAAATGAAGATATTGCTAATATAAATAAATATGGGGCTTGGGTATTAGATGGAGCTACAGGACTTAATGGTAAGAATTTAATAGATAAAGATAGTGATGCAAAATGGTATGTAAACCAGTGGGATGAATATGTTAAGAAAAATTTTCAAAAAATAGATATTGATTTAAAGACAATTGTAAAAGAAGGAATTAATGTAGTAAAAGATAAGTATTATAAAAAAGTTAAAGATAGAAATATTAAATCTTTAGATTTGCCATCAAGTTCAATAGCTCTAATACGATGGGTTGAAGATACTTTAGAGTATTTTATATTAGGAGACTGCACTTTAATAATAGAAAATAACAATAAGCTAAATGTTATAAAAGATGATTCTGTAACTAAATTAGACAATAAGGTTTTTGAGGCAATGGATGAAATAATGAAAAAAGAAGGTAAGACATTAAATGAAGCTAAAAAAGAAGTAAATAACTTAATTGTAAGCAATAGATTACTGAAAAATACAGATCAGGGGTATTGGATATTAGGATTTGATACAGAAGCTGTAGATAGAGCGTTATATGGAAAAATAAGACTTGATAGTGATGCAAAACTATTAATTGCTAGCGATGGTTTTTCTGCAATAACTGATAGATATAACTATATAAATATGGAGAATCTGATTTATGAAACTCAAAATAAAGGATTAGATAGTCTTTGTAAAAAATTACGTGAAATTGAAGAAGAAGATTCTAGTGGATATAAGTATCCTAGATTCAAAAAAAATGATGATGCATCTGCAGTATATGTTGAATTAATGAATAAATTGAATTAATAGATAAAGCAGTGGTAAGCGATATTTAATTGCGTATACCATTGCTTTTTTATTTGTCGATTGATAAAATAAATAGAAATGTAATTATATACAAAAGGAGACAATTAAAGGTGAAGATACTTCATATTACAGCCCAAAAACCATTTAAAACTGGAAGTGGTGTATACGCTAAAAAAATTATAGAACAATTCGATAAAAAAGGTTTTAAACAAGCTATTATTGCAGGTATTTCAAGTGAAGAAACGATAGATATTAACACAAATTTATCTTTAGAAGAGTACCCAGTCTATTTTAATATAAAAGAAATGCATTTTCCTGTTGTAGGCATGAGTGATGTAATGCCATATGAAAGCACTAGATATAGGGATCTTGATGAAGATATGATAGATTGTTTTACACAAGCATTTACAATACAAATAATGAAAGCAGTACAGACATTTAATCCAGATATAATAATATGCCATCATCTATACTTTTTAACAGCTCTTACACGTTCATTGATAAAAGACAAAAAAATACTTGGAGTATGTCATGGCACTGATCTAAGACAGCTAAAGTCTATAGATTTAAAGAAGAACTTCATAAAAGATAATATAAGAAAACTAGATACTATTTTAGCTCTTCATAATGAGCAAAAGGAAGATATAAAAGAGTATTTTGGTATAGAAGAGAGCCTTATTCATGTTATAGGTAGTGGATATGATGATTCAATTTTTTATTGCAGAGGTTCATTTCATGAAAAAGACTATATAAGAGTTATATATGCAGGAAAAATCTCATATTCTAAGGGATTGCTACCTTTAATCAAGGCCTTCTCATCTTTAAATATACCAAGTGATAAAATTAAATTAAGTTTAGCTGGTATGGGTAATGGAGAGGAGTATGAGGAAATATTAAATATAGCTAAAGAATCATCTTACACAATTGAATTTCTTGGTAGTTTAAAGCAAGAAGATCTAGCAGAGGAATTTAGAAAATCAGACATATTTATACTACCATCTTTTTATGAAGGATTACCTCTTGTACTAATAGAAGCTTTAGCATCAGGATTGTATGTTATTACTTCAGAAATACCTGGGATAAGGCAGTGGGTAGGAGAAAAAATAAATAATTCTAGTAAAATAAGATATTTGCCTCTACCTAGACTAACAAATGTAGATATTCCTGTAGAAGAGGATTTACCAAAATTTAAAAGTAATATAAAGAAGGAAATACAAAACACTATAAAATATATTAATGAAAATAAGTATAATGATAATTTAGACCTAACATACCTTAGCTGGAGAGAATTAGCAAATAGAATTGAGAAAATTTTATATGATTTTTAAATAAAATCATATTCAGATAAATATAAAAATCCTTAAGAAAAAACTCTTAAGGATTTTTTGATACTTAAAAATACATAAGGAAATAGTTGACAAGGAAACAAAAATGGCGTATTATAGTTGACGAGGAAACAAAATTAGAGGAGTGATACTATGATAGATATAACATTAAAATTAGATAAGGATAATAAAGTTTGGAAGTGGTTAGAATCTCAAGAAAACAAATTAATAAATGCAGGGCATATTGGAAGTCATATAGACGTTTATAAAAAAAGCAATATTCCAATAGAGTACTTTAAAACTAAAGGAGTTTTGATTGATTGCACAAATTATGGATTAGATGAAGAAATAGGAATAGAAGTATTAAAGGATATAGAAATAGAAGAGAGTAGCTTTATAATATTTAAAACTAATATACAAATTAATTACCCATACGGAAGTGATATATATGTAAAGCAGCACCCTGAGCTTAGTTGGGAACTTATAGATTATTTACTTGAAAGAAACGTTCACTTTATAGGAATTGATTTTGCAGGAATTCGTAGAGGAAAGGAACACTTTAAAGCAGATGAAAAATCAGAAGAAAATAATACTTATGTTATAGAAAACTTAGATTTGAGAAAATTAAAAATTACAATAGAGGATGAATTTGATGTTTATACCATGTGGATAGAGAATCCATTTGCAACGGGATTATCTACTAGAGTTTTGATTGATGTAATATAGGGAGGAAGTAATATGAATAATGAATTAATGTTGAAAAAATTAAATGAAACATTTCAACTATTTACAGAATTTAACGAAAAGGGTTTCAAAGAGAATTATAGTGATTTAAACATAAATGAGGTTCATACTATTGATTATATAGGTAGAGCAGAACATGCTAATGTTACTAAAATTACAGATCATCTAAAAATAACTAAAGGTGGAGTAACTAAAATAACTAAAAAGTTGATAGTCAAAGAATATATAAATTCATATCAAACTGAAGAAAATAAGAAGGAAAAATACTTTAATCTAACGGAGAAAGGCAAAGAAATTTTTATAAAACATAAAACTCTTCATATAGAAGCTATGAACAGAGATAAGAGAATATTTGAAAATTTTGATGAAGATCAAAAAAAAGTTATAGATAAATTTTTAGATATCTTAAAAGAAGATTTTGAAGATAAGTTAAAATAAATAAGCCTGGGTCTATTACGATCAGGCTTATTTATTTACATTTTAAATTGGTTTATTTGATTCATAAGATTTTTAGCATTATTTTCCATATCTTTTGCATAAGAAGACAGCTCGTTTACAGAAGCCAACTGCTGCTGAGTACTAGCTGATACTTCTTCAGAACTAGCTGAATTTTCCTCCGTTATTGCAGAGACATTTTGTATAGCTTGTATAATTTTATCTTTTCCTTTTTCGATATTTCCGTTCTTTTCTATTCCAGCATCTAATTTTTGAACTATGTTTTCTAATGAAGAAGCTGTTTGATTAAATACATTTCCTGTATCTTGTATTAGCTGATTTTGTTCATTACCAATTTCAGTCATTTCATTTGAATTTTCAACTGCAGCTTCAGCTTGTTTTTGGATATCTAAAATCATTGTTTTTATATCTTCTGTAGATTTTCTTGTTTGCTCAGCAAGGTTTCTTATTTCTGATGAAACTACTGCAAAACCTTTGCCAGCTTCTCCTGCTCGTGCAGCCTCTATAGAAGCATTAAGTGCAAGTAAGTTTGTCTGTTCAGATATATTATTTATTATGTTGGTTATCGACTCTGCATTTTTAGAATACTCATTTACTGTATTTATTATTTTATTAACTTCCTTCACCTTAAAGTTGCTTTCTTTAGTTTTTTCATTAAGAACCTTCATCATTTCAGTTCCTTTTTCACTTAGGGAATTTGTATCTTCAATTATGTAGAATAACTCTTTACTCAACTCATTTGATTCTTTAATATTCTGTTCTAATTCAAGAGCTATATCTGCAACTATTTCGACTTCCTTAGCTTGTTCACTTGAACTTGAAGCAACCTGATCAATAGCATTAGCAATTTCAGATAACGCTATATTTGCTTGATTAGATATTTCAGAGAGATTACCTGATTGTTCTAAATTAGTTTCTGAAGATTCTTTAACTCCTACAGCGAGATTACATATATTCTCCATCATGTTATTATAAGTCGTAGATAAGTATCCGAGTTCATCTTTACTATTTATGTCTACCTTTGATTTTAGATCACCAGAAGCTCCCTTTTGCATTGCTTTAACTAATTTGCCTATAGGAGTAGTTATACTTTTAGTAATTATAATAGAAAGTAAAATGACTATCATAAGAACTAGTAACCCTATAAATGATGTTCTTTTAAATTCTTTGGAATACTCTTCTAATATTTTTGTTAATGGAACGTATGTGACCACTCCCCAAGTAGTATTTAAATTTTGGAAATGCATAGGGGTATAGCTGATTAATATTTTTCCAAGACCATCTATGTCTCGCCAAGTAGTTCCTATATTATTACTTCTGATTTCCTTTAATATATCTTCATCTATAATTCCTTTTTCAAGAGAACTTTGCATTATTAGTTCTTTATCCATTCCATTTGCAACATAGTAGCCATCGTTACTAATTATCATGCCATTTCCGTTAAACTCCAAAATTCTATCCATAGATATAGCTTTTTCTTGAAGATAATCTAATTTAATATCAGCGGTAACAACTCCTAAAAAGGTGTTATTTGAACTTAAAATAGGATAAGATATAGTTGTCATAAGTACATCTTTTCCGTTTATAGGATATAAATAAGGTTCTGTAAGGATAGGTTTTTTAGTTTTCTTAGGAATTAAATACCAGTCTCCATCTCCTTCTATATCGTACCCTGTAATAAGCTCCGCACCTAAATTACCATTTCCATCTTTGAATATATAAGGAAGAAATCTACCTGATTGATCACTTGCAAGATCTATAGAATTTATATACTCAGAATCTTTTCTATCAAAGGCATTAGGCTCCCATACCATTCCAGATCCTACAATATTAGGATTATACTTTAAGCTTTCTTTTATCATTTGGGTAGCTGTTTGTCTAGAGATATTACCTTTTTCTGATAAAGTTGCTAGATTTATTGACATTTCTCTTACATATGCATCTATTACATCTAATTCTCTTTTAACATCTTCTTTTTCAAGTGTAGATGTTTCCTGAACAATATATTTTGTTTGTTGTTCTGTAATTCTTTTAAGTCCTCTAAGAGAAATTATGTGTAAAGAAGTACTTAATAAAATAGTTATTAGTGCTAAAGTCATTATTTTATATCCTGTTTTCAAGTCTCTAAACTTTCTCAATTTAAGTCCCCTTTCAAGCATATCAGTTACTATGTTTTGTTATTTTTTATAAAAATGTAACTATATACTATTTGTGTTAGTTTGTATCATCTTAATTTTTAATAATTCAAATGCGAACTTTTTTTCAACTCCCCTCTAAAATGTTTATATTTTATATCCTTCTTTAATTATACGATAGAGGAATATTTTACACAATATTATGAAAAATTTACCAAAATAATAAATGATAAATCAATATAAATATATTTATTTTTGTAAGATTTAATTAAGGTTTAGCTTATTATTGAGTAAGTTTTAGAGTATATAATAAATTTGCAGTGAAAAAAGTCTTTAAGTGACAACTTTTGTTTCTTTTAAAAATTCAGAAATAAAATTAAAACTCCAAACTTATTTATATATCTATATTTTCTATACTGATATATTACAAAGGGAAATGTAAATAAAACAGCTAAAAAAGGAAAAGTTATTAAAGCTATTTTAATAGGAAACATATATGTATGCATTAACTCACTTCGATTAATTTTGACTTGGTATATTAGTATTCCTTGAAATATTTTTGTTACTCATAAATAAGGAAATTATATACTTTTGAATTTGGCGAATGTATAATCTAGTTATATAATAATTTTGTATAATATGGTTAAAATAAAGTATTACCTAAATTAATAATTTGGAGGTAAATTTATGAGTAATAAAATATTAATAATAGAGGATGAAAAACCTATATCTGATATATTAAAATTCAATCTTAAGAAGGAAGGATATGAGGTTGATACGGCATTTGATGGAGAGGAAGGAATAAATAAAACGTACAGCTTTAAGCCGGATCTAATACTTCTTGATGTTATGATACCAGTTTATGATGGATTTCAGGTTTGTAAAAAGGTAAGAGAGACATTATCAATTCCAATAATAATGGTTACAGCTAAAGAAGAAGAAGTAGATAAGGTATTAGGACTTGAACTTGGAGCTGATGATTATATAACTAAGCCATTTAGTGTAAGAGAGCTTATGGCTAGGGTTAAGGCTAATCTTAGAAGGACTCAAGTGTTAAACACAGAAAATAAAAACGAAGACATAATAACTAATGGAAATTTAAGTGTTGATTTAGTTAAATATGAGGTTAGCAAGAATGGAGATAATATAGATTTAACTGTAAGAGAGTTTGAATTGTTAAAGTTTTTGATAACTCAAAAGAATCAAGTATTCTCTAGAGAACAGCTGCTTGAACAGGTTTGGGGATATGAATACTATGGAGATATTAGAACTGTAGACGTTACTGTTAGAAGACTAAGAGAAAAAGTAGAAGATAATTCATCAAACCCTAATTATATAATAACTAAACGAGGAGTAGGTTATTATTTTAAGGGGGAATAGATTTTGTTTAAAAGTATAAGGTACAAAATAATAGTTATATACTTTTTACTAGTTTTTATAGCCATGGCAATAGTAGGAATATTTATGATAAATCAATTTGAGCATTTGCATATAAATACAGCTACAAATACACTAAATAGAATAGCTAACAATATAGTAAAACCTCAGATAAGCAATATAGATTTTAGCAACTATAATGATTTAAGATATGAAATTCAAAAGATACCAGTGCTTCCTGGCGATTATGAGATATTAATGATAGACTCTAATACTTATAAGATAATAGCATCTACTAAAAACAACAGTAGGTTAATCGGAAAAGATGCTCTTAATAATCTTAACCAAGAGGTAATATCAAACTCATCTCAAAGTGGATATATGAAGGATGAACAAGCTGTAAAAAATATAGGATATATATATAGAAATCGAAGAAATCAAACTATAATAATATACGGTAAAGCATATCTTGAAAACATATATGAGGTTTTAAATGAATCAAAGAAGATATTTTTACAAGCCATAATAATGGCCTTAATAGTAACTATAATACTTGGATTTTTGATATCAAAATCAATAACAAATCCTATAAAGGATGTAACAAGTAAGGCATCTAAAATGGCAAAGGGAGACTTTGAACAAAAGGTAGATATAAAATCTGATGATGAAATAGGACAACTTGGAGAGATGTTCAACTATCTAACCGCCAAGCTTAAAAATACACTAGATGAGATATCGAGTGAAAAAAGCAAACTTAATGCGATAATAAATCAAATGGGAGACGGATTAATAGCTGTTGATAACGAAGGTTATATAATTCATGTAAATCCTACTTTTATAGAAATGCTAAGAATAAATCAAATAGATACAACAAAACCTATATATGATGATATGGTAGGTAAATATAACGAAAATTTGACTCTAAAACATATAAGAAATAAGAATATATCTCAGGGAAGTGAGATAATAAAACTTGAAAATAACGATATACTAAGAGCTAATTTTGTATATCTTACAAATGAAAAGGAAGAGGTTAAAGGTCTTATACTAGTTCTTCAAGATATAACAGAGCATGAAAAATTAGATAATATGAGAAAAGAGTTTGTAGCGAATGTATCTCATGAATTGAAGACGCCTATAACAACTATAAAAAGTTATATAGAAACCTTGCTTGATGGAGCCATGGAGGATGAGGAAATATGCAATTCATTCTTGAGTGTAATAGATAAGGAATCAGATAGAATGGCAAGACTTGTTAGTGATTTGCTTCAATTATCTAGAATGGATCATAAGAAAAACAATTTCAATTCATCAAGGTTTGATATAGACAATTTGATAAAGGATATAGTAAATAAACTGGATATTTCGTTTAAAGAAAAAAATCATATAATAAAAATAGGACTTTGTGACAAAAACATAATGATAAATGGAGATAAAGACAGAATAGAACAGGTTATTCAAAATATACTTACTAATGCTATAAAATATACACCTAATAATGGAGTTATAAGTGTAAATATAAAAGAAGAAGATGAACAAGCCTTTATATCTATAAAAGATAATGGAATAGGTATTCCGAAAAAGGATGTATCTAGGATATTTGAAAGATTCTATAGAGTAGATAAAGCAAGGTCTAGAGATATGGGAGGAACAGGTCTAGGTCTTTCTATAGCAAAGCATATAATAGAACAACACGGTGGGGATATATCTGTTGAAAGTGAAGTTGGAAAAGGAACTGAATTTAGAATAAAATTACCTGTGGATAAATCTGTGGATATATAGTTGTTATTTAATCTAGATGTAACGATTCTGTAATATTCTTTGTGTATAATTTATATTAAAGGTTTAATATGGGGATAACATTAAAATTATACATATAATATAGAATATCAAGGAGGCTTAGAAATGAAGAAGTTAGGAGCATCTTTAATTATTTGTGGAATGCTGGCTTCAAGTAATGTTGTAGCTTTTGCAGATACAACTAATTCAAAAGATGTACAAAGCAACATTTTACAAGAAATTAAAACTCAAACAGAAACGAATACTCAACCAATACAAACACCAAAAATAGAAGTACCTCAAACACCAAAAACAGAAACACCACAAATAAAGATTCAACCAGTAGTTGAAAATAAAAAAGAAGAACAAAAACCTATTGAAATAATGAAACCTGTTTCTAATTATACTGTTACAACTAATAATAAGGTTGTAGTATCTGGAAGTGGAGAAGAAGGTAGCGTTGTTTACTTAGATGTGTATTTGAAAAGTAATAAAAATGATGTTTTTAAGAAAACAGATAATTCAAAGACACTAGAAATAGGAGCTATGGGATTCTTTTTAACAGAAGTAAACTTAAATCCTGGTGAAAATAAAATAGTTATAAAAAACAACAATAAAGAAAAAACTAGAGTTGTAAAGTATACAAAAATAGAGAATAAAAAAGAAATACAAAATAATATGGATAAAATAACAGATAAAAGAATTCAGGACATTTTTAAAGATATAATTACCCCAAAAAAATAAATTTGGAGTGTTAAATTGTGAGTAAAGAAAAATTCAAAACATGTACATTAGTAATATTGTTTTTTATGTCAGCCTGTCTTTTGATGCTCAATATAAGTTTAGTAGGATTTAACTTTAATTTAAAAAAGATATATGGAAGCTCAAATATGAAATATAATATTTATTCAGTTGTAAGACCATACAGAGTATTTGCATACTTTGGAGGTGGGAAAAATAATACAGAGGTATTAGATACTCAGGATGAATATTGGAATCAAATAAAACTCATTTTAAAACAAGAATTATCTAAACAAAAAAAAATAAATGAAGTAAGCTATAATGATTATTTGAGTAAAAAAAAGATGAAGGCTATAGAAGCTAATTTTGGTGAAGGATTAGATGTTGAATTAATAAATAAGAGTATATTCTTGAATGAAAGTGCTATAAGTAATATTGGAGATATTTGTGAAATACTTATACCGTTAGTAGATGATAAATCTATATATTTTTTAAGCAAAGAACAAAAAGTATATAGAGTAGATTTAGATAAAGTAAAGCATATAGATTTAATAGATAAGCTTGAAAAAAAGGGATATACTGAATACTTTACTGTGGAACAGTTATTTACCATAGATAACAATACATTAATTCCTATTAAACCAGATGGGGTTTCTTATGATAAGGTTAGTTCGAAGAATATTATAGATGTTAAAGATGATAAGATAATACAAAAGATAGGAGAAAATATTTTAGGAAAGAAATATGACTTTACTAATAGGATTGTAGAGAAAAATGGCAATAATACTTTTATATACGGATATGGAGAAAAGACATTAAGATTATATAATAATGGATATATAGAATTTTTAAATGAAGATATAGAGAATAAAAATATAGATTTGAATCAATCTTTAAATATAGCTTTAGATTTTTTAGCTAATCAGAATATAGATATAGATAATTTATCTTTGTATAGTATAAGACAAAATTCTATAAATAGTATAAATTCATATGAATTTAATTTTTATTATAAAATTAATGATCTCAAAGTAAAGTCTGATAATTTATTCAATCCTATACAAATAATAATAGCTGGAGAAGATGTATATCGCTATAAAGGTGTTTTAAAAGAAGTAGACGAAATTGAAAAGGATAATAAAGATAAGAATATAATATCTCCTGAGCAGATACTCAATATGAATTTTTCTTTATTAAAACAAGACCTTAAATATCAAAGTGGTGTAGAAGTATGGAAAAATATAAAAGGAGTAGAGCTTATATATTTTTCTAAGGATAATTACTTTATTCCATCATGGGAAGTAACTATAGGCAGTAAGGTATATGTATTTGATGCCTATAAAGGGGATGTTTTATAAAATGGATGGATCAAAAGTTAAAAACATACTAATTATTGCATTTATATTAACTAATATGGTTTTGGGATATAATCTTTATATAAATGTATTTAGGTATGACAAGCAGGATATCTTTAGTGATAGTTCTATAAATAATTTAAATAAACTTTTAAGTACTAAAAATATATCTATAAACACTCAAATACCTAAAGATACCCCTAGCCTTAGTACGTTAAGTATAAAGTATGAGGATTTAAGTGAATCTGAATTAGACTCTTTATTTAAAGGAAATGGTTTATATGAGGTTAAGGATAAGCATATAATATACAATGGAAAGTCTGATATAGATGATTTTAATATAAAAGAATGTACACTGTTTACTAAGAAGTTTCTTAAAAAATACAATTTTGATGATGATATGTATCTAAAGTCTACAATTAGAAAACCAGATCATATAGAAATCATATATACTGGAAAATATAAAGATTATTTTTTAGAAGAGAGTTATATGAATTTTGTATTTTACGAGAATAAAGATTTTTCATTTGAAAGATTATGGATAGTTCCGATAGAGGAAAAAAAGCAGAAAAAAAGGGTTATAACTAGTGTAGAAGCTATTATGTCTGCTTATAACCAGATAGAACAAGATTCTGTTATAAATGAAATAAAATTGGGATATTATTTTGAATCTAAGAATATGGATATAGAGCAAGGCGATATAGGCCCTGTTTGGAGATTAAAAGTGAATAATAAATATATATATATAAAAGCCTTTGATTTATAATCTATAATTGAAGGCTTTTATAATGAGTAGGAAATTATATTCTTATTTAAATTGTCGATAAGTATAGTTTCCGTTACGAATTTCAAAAAAGTCTACATTTAAAGTTCTTCAGAGAAGAGCTTTTTTATATTTTCGTAAATATCAAATTTAATGATATAATATATTTTAAAATGATAAGTTGGAGGTTTAGGATGAGTTTTAATTACGCTTCAGTAGCTAGCGGCAGTTGTGGTAATTGTCATTATATAGAGTATAAAGATACTAAAATTTTAATAGATGCAGGTCTTAGTGGTAAGAAAGTTGAAGAAAATTTAAGAAAATTAGACAAAAACCTTGAAAATGCTGCAGGAATACTGATTACACATGAGCATACAGATCATATAAAGGGTGCAGGAATTTTATCAAGAAGATATAATATACCTATATATGCAAATAGAAATACTTGGGACTGTATGATAGATAAGCTTGGAAAGTTAAAAGAAGATAATATTAAATTTTTTGATAATGATATTCCTTTTATTATTGGGGATATTAATATAAAGGCTTTTCCTATTCATCATGATGCAGCTGATCCTGTAGGATATACTCTATATAATGGAAATACTAAAATAAGTGTAGCTACGGATTTAGGACATGTATGTGATGATATTAGAAGAAATTTATTTGAGTCAAAGCTTGTGGTTCTTGAATCTAATCATGACGTAGAGATGCTAAAGATGGGATCATATCCTTATTATCTTAAGCAAAGAGTAATGTCTAATAAAGGACATTTATCTAATGAAGATGCAGGTAAGTTTTGTGTAGAGCTTGTAAAAAGAGGAACTCAAAAGATATTACTTGCTCATTTAAGCAAAGAGAATAACTTTCCAGAGCTTGCTTTTGAAACAGTAAAAGGTGTTTTAAAAGAGAAGAATATATCAATAGGAAAGAATTTAGAACTTGAGGTCTTAAGAAGAGGAACAATATCAAATTTATACGCAGTGTAAGGAGTGATTTGGGTGAAAAGAGGAGGATATTTTATAACAGGTTTAATAGGTGCTATTATAGGAAGTTTACTTACTTTATACATAGCTCCAAACTTTATATTTAATGATATTCAAGCTGGTAATGAGCCACAAAGCAATACTCAGATAGTAGTAAATTCAAATGATGAGGAAAGCATATATAAGGCAGTAGCTAAAAAAGCAATGCCATCTGTTGTAGGTATAACTACAGTAACTGTCCAAAAAGATCGTTTTTTTGGTATTACTAGAGAAGCAAGTGGGGTAGGAACAGGCGTTATTATAGATGAGAGAGGTTATGTACTTACTAACTCACATGTTATAGGAGATGGAAATGCAAGGGAAGTTAATGTACTTTTCTATGATGGAAGTAATGAAAAAGCAGAAGTTCTTTGGAATGATTCAACTCTAGATTTAGCTATAATAAAAGTTGATAAAAAAGGACTACCAGTAGCAGAGCTTGGAGATAGTGACAAGGTAGAAGTTGGAGATATAGCGGTAGCTATAGGTAACCCTCTTGGGCTTGAGTTTGAAAGAAGTTTAACTCAAGGAGTTATAAGTGGACTACATAGAAGTATTAAGATAAATGAGTATGAATCTGTAGACGATATGATTCAAACTGATGCATCTATAAACCCTGGCAACAGTGGAGGGCCACTTTTAAATTCTAAAGGACAGGTTATAGGTATAAATACAGCTAAGATTCAAACAGGAGAGGGATTAGGGTTCTCTATTCCTATAAACATTGCAAAACCTATAGTAGACCAATTTATAGAAAAAGGCGAATTTAAGAGAGTTACTCTTGGAATAAAAGCTGTAGATGCTAAGTATTTTGAAGATAGAATGGGTGAAGAATTAGCTGTAGATCAAGGTATATATGTATATCAAATCATGGCAGATTCACCAGCAGAAAAATCAGGAATGGAATCTGGAGATGTAATAGTTAAAATAGGAGAGAATGATATAAAGACAATGGGCAATTTAACTAGAGAGCTTTATAAGCATAGACCTGGTGATGTTGTTGAGGTTAAGGTTAATAGAGGTGGAAAAGAAAAAGTATTAGAGGTAACTTTTTAGTAAATAGTGCTTGGATATTTATATCCAAGCATTATTTTTGTATACTATTTTGAAAAAACTTAGGTTTTAGGATAATATATTAATAGATTGAATTTAGGAGGGATATTTGTGAAACGAGTTATAATAAATAGACTTATATACTTGATACTTATATGTATAGGGATGTTTTTAGCTCTTAAAGACATGTACTATATAATAGCAATACCAGTTATAATGTGGTTGTTGGTTGAGAGAGTATTTTGGAAAACTTTTTATGAGGGAAAGAGGATGCTTTATAAGAGGCAGTTTAAGAGTGCGGCTGGAAAGTTTGAGGCTTTTTTAAAGGAGTTGGAGGAGAAGCCATGGCTTAATAATTTAAGAATGTTCAATATAGGAGTATATACTCACAACCTACAAGCTCAATGTTATAACAATATAGGAATATGTTATCTAGAATCGAGGTCGTATAAAAAGGCTACTAAGTATTTTAATAAAGCAATAGAGCTAGATGATATGTTTTGTATACCTTATTATAATTTAGCAATAATAAAACTTATACATGACAATGAATTAGAGGCTAGGGAGTATCTATTAGAATCTATTAGAAGAGGATACAATAAGGTAAAGCTTGCACAGCTTAAAAGTTATGTGATGATGAAATATAAGATGCAGGAGAGATAATTAAAATGAATATAAAAATAGTTACTGTAGGAAAAATAAAAGAAAAGTATTTAAAACTTGGAATAGATGAGTTTACTAAAAGACTATCTAAGTACTGCAAATTAGATATAGTTGAACTTAGTGATGAAAAGGCTCCTGAGAACTTAAGTGAAAAAGAGATGAACATGATAAAGGATAAGGAAGGTAAGAAAATATTATCTCACGTAAAGGATACTACTTACGCTATAGCACTTGCTATTGATGGAAAGAACTTATCTTCAGAGGAATTAGCTGATAAGCTAAACAGTCTTAGTATAATGGGAAAGAGTAATGTAACATTTATAATAGGAGGATCATTAGGCCTTTCTGATGAGGTGTTAAAGAGAGCAGATTTTAAGCTTTCGTTTTCAAAGATGACATTCCCACACCAGCTTATGAGGCTTATACTTCTTGAGCAGGTGTATAGAAGTTTTAGAATAATTAAGGGGGAACCCTATCACAAGTAAATGAGATTTTATATTAATTATTTTAAGTGGTATGATTATAATAGATTAATGCCATAAGTATAGCATATAATGACTAATAAACTGATGGATTATATTGTTTAATAATTAAGAAGTTTATTAGTCATATTTTAGAAGTGTAGTTAGAATAGTATTATAGTTAATTATTATTCAAATAATATCATAGATATTTATATATTCATTTGATATATCAATAAAGCTCTTAAGTGAATCATTAAATTTCCCATTTTCATTTACTACAAATTTGACTTCCAATTTCTTAAAACCATCTCTTAAATCATAAACATGAAAATTATGTTTTTTAGGTAAAATACTTTTAGGTAAAAGTGAAACGCCTAAACCTGCAGTTACCCCATTAAGAATAGATTCTAAAGTATCAAATTCAATAATAGTAATGGGCTTAGAGTTGTTAACAGTAAACCATTTTTTTAGAAGCTGATGATATGGGCATTGGTTATCTGTATTTACTATTATTGGTGTAGTTATATTACTAGTGTCATTAATGTTTGTAGAAGATATTAGTGCAATTTCCTCTCTGAAACTAAAAATTTCTTTAACTTTTATAGATGTATATTTATCATATATAAAGGCCCCATCTAGCTCATCTTTTATAAGTTTATCCAAAAGAACTTCTTGTTTTTCAGTTTTTAATACTAAAGATACTGTAGGATTTTTTTTATAAAACAAAGTAAATAATTTAGGTAGTAAAGATGCAGAAATAGTTTGGGTAGCACCAATTGTAAGGTTAGAATTAATCTTAGAAATGATAAATTCTTCTGTAGCTTCATCTACTAACTTAATAATTTTATCTGCATATGGAAGTAGTTTTTCTCCATGGGCGGTAATAGTAGTACCTTTATTATTCCTTATAAATAAAGTAGCATTCAACTCATTTTCAAGGACTTTAATTCTCATAGTAATATTCGATTGTGCATATCTAAGGTTTAAAGCAGCTTTTGATATAGACTTCTCATATGCAACCATTTGAAATATTCTTAAATCGTTAATCTCCATATTATTACAACCTTTCAAACGTATTATTTTATATTGTGATATCACTAAAAGTGATATTAGCTATTATTTATAAGTATTATACAATTTTTATTTATGGAGTTAAACTATAATTGTAAAAACTAATAGAGTAATTATTATAAGTTATGAAGAATACAAGGAGGATGATTAAAATGATAGCAACACAATATAAGATTATACTACCAAGTAATTATGATATGAATATAATAAAGGATAGAGTAAAAAATAATGGGTATAAAACTGATGGATTTGAGGATTTAAAGTTCAAGCTGTATCTTATAACAGAAAAAGGAGAAAACAATAATTTACAAAATAGTTATTGTCCTTTATATATTTGGAAAGACAGCAATGGATTAAATAAATTCTTATTTAATGGATTTTATGATAATATAATAACTTCTTTTGGATGGCAACAAGTAAATGTAGGAATACCGTTAATTGATACAACGACATGCAATTTTAATGATATGAAATATATATTTGAAGTGACAAAAGAGATAAGCCCTCAAGAAAGTTTAAAAAATTTAAAAGATAAAATAGAAAAAGATATACCTAAGATTGATAATGCAGAATATGTTGTTATTTATAATCCAGACAAATGGAAATATAATATATTTTATTTTATAGATGATTTAAGTAAAGTAAAATCAGAAAAAGGGGTAGTTTATGATATACTTCATATATCATAAGAAAAATATGAATATAAACCTCACTTAGTAGTGATACGGAAAACTGTACTATAAATAGAAAAATAATACACTCTTTATTATAACTTTAGCATAACATAAATATTTTAGATAAGAATAAAATTGTATGGCAATTTACCATAAATTGCTATACAGTTTTTATATATTATTGAAATTAAAGGGGGATTTTATGTTTAAAGAAATGAGAAGAAAAGATAGAGAAATTTTTAATAAACAAATAGAAGAAATTTTATTATATGGGGAATATGGTACCCTTTCAACTATAAGTGAGAATGGGTATCCATACATTGTTCCTTTAAGCTATGTTTACTACGACAAGTGCATTTATTTCCATTGTGCTAAAGAAGGTCATAAACTTGAAAATATAAAACAAAATAATAAAGTATCATTTTGTGTAGTTACAGATACAGAAGTATTACCAAGTAGATTTAGTACAAAATATAAAAGTGTTATAGCTTTCGGAACTGCAAGTGAAGTAACAGATAACTTAAAAGAGAATGTCTTAATTCAACTTATAGATAAATATTCTAAAGATTTTTTAGATGAAGGTAAAAAATATATTGATAAGGCAAAAGAAAATACAAAAATAATGAAAATTAACATACAACACATGACTGGGAAATCAAATAAGTAATATTTATACATAGAACTTTGAAGTAATGTATTTAGTAACCACGCTGAAGCGTATAATAAATAGAAAAAGGATACACTCTTTATTATAACTTTAGTATAACATATGAAAATAGAATAAAATTGATTATTGTATAGTAATTTTATTACAATTGCTATACAATTTTTATATCGATTAGTTAATGGAAATCGGTAGATATGTTAATGTAGTTTATATTTTCTAATAATATTAAATCTTAATAAGAAGGGATGTAACAATATGTATTTAGTGAGCGCTTGTTTAGCAGGAGTTAATTGTAGATATAATGGCAGTAATAGTACCAATGAAGCTATACAAGAATTAGTAAGAGAAGGAAAAGCTATTGCTATTTGCCCAGAAATAATAGGAGGATTGCCAATACCAAGAGCTTGTTCTGAAATTATTATTGATGAGGATGGGAATAGAAAAATAGTAAGTGAAGGTGGACAAGACTTTACTAAAGAATTTATTGAAGGTGCACAAAAAACTTTGGAAATTGCTAAAACTATTGGTATTGAAAAAGCAATATTACAATCAAGAAGTCCATCATGTGGGTATGGTCTTATATATGATGGAACATTTTATGGGAAACTTAAAGCAGGAAACGGTTTAACTGCAGAGTTGCTAGTGGAAAATGGAATTGAAGTATATACCGAAAATGAGTTAGAGAAATTATCAATATAAGCATAACTGCTTAGTAAATTCAAATTATAAGATAAATTTCATATAGAAAAAAGATAATATATAAGAATAAAAAAGTCATGTATTTAGTTAAGCATGCTGAACCGTACCATATATAAACTGAATTTTTTCTTGAGATTATGTTTATGAAGTTTTAAATAAGCGTACTAAGAGTTCGCAAATAAGTAAGAAACTTATAAGGTGAATATGTTAAATGGATATAGAAACATTAATAGATTTAAATTCTTTTGAATTGAATAAGCAGCTTTGTGAACCATTTTAAGAATAATTTTGGTAGAATATTAATATCAAATTAAAGATAAGGAGATATTTATGATGAAGAAAGATTTTTATGGAATATCAACAATACTACAAGTACTTTTTCTGATTTCTGCATATGGGGTACAAATGTTTTCTATGAAAAAGATGGGAATGATGAGGTATGTAGTATATATAAACCATCAATGGGAGGCTAAATATCCTATTGAGACATTACGAAATATTTCAATTACATTTTTAGTAATGTTGTCTGCTATTATTACTTTATATGCATTAATAAAAAAATATAATTATATTACGAGTAAAAAGGCTTTACTCATGTTATTAATAGAAGGAATAATGACACTTGTGTTTGTATTTTTTACTTTATGTTATTCAACGGAAAGTTATCGTTCTTATTATTTTACCAGCCTAACACTAGGAACTATTGTATTGATACAAAACATAAAAATTATTGTATGTTTGAAAAAATATGATTACAATTATTGAAAACTCAGTAAAATTAATGGTTTCTAATAAATAAAAAAATGTCTGAAAGCCTTTTGGCAATCAGACATTTCTTTATTTATTTATATTTAGCTGCTGCTTTTTCTGGAGTAATAGCTTGTACTGGATTATTCGGATCCATCTGCCATGCGAACCAGCCGCCATCATACAATTTTATATTCTTCCATCCGTTTTCATAGGCCATCAGCCATGGAATACTTGCTCTCCAGCCAGTACCACAGTAAAATGCGATTTCATTATTTTCGGTAATCCCTTGTTCATTCCACATTGCCACCGCTTTATCAAAATCAATAAAGCTTCCATCAGCATTTGAGTAGTCAGTTTCATCATGACCCCATACTGCACCTTGTGGTTCACCTGCTTTTTCTATATAGCTGTATCCACTTGTTTTACCTTTAAATTCATCTAAGCTTCTTATACTAACTAATCTGAATTTGTTATTTTTATCCATTTCAGACTTTACATCTTCTGGCATAGATAAAACATACTCAGGATGTGCTGGTATTGTTACACCAAAATCATTTGTAGTTGCTTTTGCATTTTCTATACCTTTATTCGTTTCATATCCTGCATTTGTCCAGGCTTTTAGGCCACCATCAATTACTTTTACATTTTCAACACCAGCCCAAAGGCATACAAATGCAGCTCTTGTAGCACCTGAGTCAGCACCATAAACGATAACAGTGGTATCTTTAGTTATACCTAAATTTGCCATAACATTTTTGATCTCGTCTCCTGTTCTTATATTCCAATAGTTTGGCTCTTCGATATCATCTGTGTTCAAATGTACTGCTCCCGGAACATGTGCTTCTAAGTAGTTTTTATCATCATTCATTGTTCCCCAGGCTGCTTCAATGATTACATAATCTTTTGATTCTGGCTGTTTTCCATCAATTAAACTTTTTACCCAATCTGCAGAAACAAATACTTTTGTTTTTTCCACAGTCTCAACAGACTTATTTTCTGTTGAGCTAGGCGTTTCTGACTTGTTTTCTGTTGAATTAGGTTCTTCTGTTTTAGAAGCACAACCAGCTGTTAATGCAGCAACCATTATAATACAAAGAAAAATACTAAGCAATTTCTTTTTCACAAAAACACTCTCCCCATAATTATTCATTTAATGTTTTACATAAAATAGGCTACAAAATAAACGATTGTATAAGTTTACAAAAGACATTCTAAATTGATTAGTGTATCTATATTAGCGATATACCTTAAGATTTGTAGTCCTAATTACAAATAAATATGTTATAGTATTATGAATAATTAGTCAAATAGAAATATCTAATAGAACATGAGATCACTATTGATTTTCTATATAGGGTAGGAAAGCCAAGGAAGAATTTAGAAACCGCCTATACAATGGTAAGATGAACCGTACTATTGTATAGGCGGTTTTTATGTTTAATTGACTATTCAAGTATACAATAGGGTCAACACGCCAGTTTTTAAGTTTTCTACGATTTAATTACGCTTTTTAATATTTCGACTTATAAATCATACTTGCACAAATGTGATTGACTAATTTAAATAGCTCATATTTTTAACAATATATTAACTATTGGTTAGTATGAAACGATAGTTTTTTAGTTGATCGTTAGACAAGTATTTATCCTTCTACTGATGGTAAAGTTTTTTTAGAAGGCGTTTTAAGTTGAGAAAAATAAACACTAGTCAATATTATAGATACACCAACTATTTGAATATAACTTATAGTCTGTTTTAAGAATATAAAACCCAATAAAAAAGCTGTTAAGGGGCTCAATGGTCCTAAAAATGTGACCTGAGTAGGTGAAAGCTTCGATATTCCATTAAACCATAGTGCATATGCTAATCCTGTATTTAATACTCCAATAAGAACTAGTCCAAAAATATTTGTGATATTAAGAGAAGGAATACCGCCTTCTACTATAAAAGTAATAGGTATTAGGATAAGGCTACCATAAAAAAGTTGCCATGAGGTAAAAACAATATTATTTACAGGTCTTCCCCAATATTTTGTAAGTACAACTCCAGAAGCCATAGAAACAGCACCAATAAGTGCCGCTACTATACCTAAAGGATCTAAATAGCCTGTTGGTTTTAACACTAATAGTGCTACACCCAAAATTGTCATGATTGAGGCAATATACGATTTTTTGTTAGGTTTTTCTTTAAGAAGCAACCAGCTTAAAATAATACAGAATATTGGTTGCACACTTCCTAATATAGCAGCAATTCCTCCCGGCAATCTATAGGCAGCTATAAATAGGAAGGCAAAAAAACCACCTATATTAAGAGTGCCTAAAATAATTGATTTTAAAATCCATACCCCTTTAGGAAACTGTTTATAATATAAAAGAAGAATCGAACCCACGGGAAGTCCACGCATTAAAGCAACGAAAAATGGCTTATCAATTGGTATAAGGGTAGAAGTTATTATATAAGTTGTGCCCCATAATATAGGAGCTATCATAGTTAATAGAATGTTTTTTGTATTATTCATAATTTAACTCCTTTCTCTAAATAACATTAATTATATCAAAATTAAGTATCTTAATGTTAAGATAAATTCAGTGTATTTCAAAATTATCTTAAAGTCAACTATTTTAATGTTAAGATAAATTTTTGTTTATATTTACTAAACTTCATTTTAGTAAATAGTGTTAAGGCTGAATATTTGATTTAAAGAATTGATATAAAAGTTTTAAGGTGGTATTATCTAGATATGAATAGAGATAGTGTGGATATGATAATTGAACAATGGAGAAAAGAAGTTCCCGATTTAAGTACGACGGCCATGGCTATTTTTGGAAGGTTGCAAAGAATAAATAAACATGTAGGAAGGAGTTTAGGAAATAATTTTTCGAGATTCAATTTAAACAGTGGAGAGTTTGACGTACTAGCGACCTTAAGGCGGTCAGGAGAACCATATATGCTAAAGCCAACAGATCTATATAATCAACTAATGGTTACATCTGGAGCTATGACTAATAGAATAGATACTTTAGAGAAAAAGTCATTGGTTATGAGGGTTAATGATGTATCAGATAGAAGAACTGTATATGTAAAGCTAACCGAAAAGGGACTAAAAATTATTAATGAGGCTATATATGAGCATGTAAATGAGGAAGAGAAACTTCTAGAATGTTTAAGTAAAGAAGACGCTGACATGCTTAATATTATTTTGAAAAAGATTGTTTGTAAATTTGAAAAAGAATAAATTCAGAAACTATCGTTCCCTGATATATAAATTTCAGAGGAACGATTTTTTATTCCCCCAAAAATCCATATTAAAATGGGTAAATAACTGATCTTGTTCAAAAATATGAGGTGAAATGAATATTAGAAAATTTAGAAATACTGATTTAGAAAAAGTATTACAGTTATTTTACTATATGGTTTATAATATTAATTTTAAATATTATAATAAAAACAGTTGAATGCATGGGAACCTAATATTTCCCTATGCTTATAGTTTGATCTGAGTAACAAAAATCTAAAATTAAACTATTAATGATTTAGTTAAGGTAGGGAAAAAACCAAATGGCAACTAAAGTCATGCTAAATAGGGAAGGCGATGTAAAATTTAGTGAAAATAGACAAGAATGGACTAAATAAGAGTCTGTAAAATCTATTGTAAAAAAATCATTAAAACTAATATAACCCCCTTAAAAAGATTTATTTTTTCTAAGGAGGCTATATTTAAACTTTTATTTATAAGATTTTTTGTATTTACTAAAGAATGATACTATACTAGCTATTATACCAATAAATATGAATAAGTAACCCAAAGGGATTAAACCAAATGGTTCTATAAGAGTCCCGTCTGGAGCCACTTCAGATCCTATAATATTATAAGCGATGAAACAACCGAACCCTATAATAAATGGTATTAAAGTTAAAAGATTTTTTTTCATTAAATTTTTCATTGAAACTTCTCCTTTTATTTATATAATAGATATATTATTTTAATCTTTCATCATCTTCATCTACATATTCTAAGATATCACCAGGTTGGCAATCTAAGATTTTACATAAATTTTCTAATGTAGAAAAGCGAACTGCTTTTGCTTTGTTATTTTTTAAAATAGAAAGATTAGCCATAGTTATTCCCATTTTCTCTGAAAGCTGGGTAGAATTAATCTTTCTCTTAGCCATCATTACATCAAGATTTACTATAATTGGCATATCAACATTCCTTTCTAAATTGTTTTATCGTTTTCTTCCTTAATTTTTATAGCTATCTTAAATAATTGTGATAATACTAGGCATAAAAATCCTATTGTTAGACAAATGATAGTTAGTGCAATAATGGGAGCTCCCCAAACAGTATATTTAAAAAATTCAACTGAGTGCTTTAAATAGTTCACGCATCCAATAAAAATAATGATCTCACTAAAAGAGCATATAGAAATAACTTTTAATGATTTAACGATTTGCATAGAGAAAGGATTGTTTTTTACTACTAAACTGCAAAGCCTTTTCAATCCAAATAAAGCTATAATATATGGAATTGCACACAAATAAATACAAATTGTAACACTTATTACTAAACTATGGTCTATTAAAGAAAACTGACTTTTAAAAAATGCTGTGGTAATAAATCCAGTTCCTAAAAGAAGTATACATGTAATAGATATTCCTAAAATTACAATCATATTTAAAATTTTAGAATTAAAATTATTTTTCATTTTATCAACCCCAATTCTTTTGTTTTTAATATTATAATATACAAGTATTTATCGTTTGTCAATAAAAAACAAAAGAAAATCGATATATATTTATTGTTAAAGTTTTATGGAAAGTAGAGCAACTAGATCAATATTTTAACAAAAATTCAAATGAAAAGATCTTTCTACTTGCCTTATATTTTTTATAGTTAGGAATTATAGTATACTTAATGTAGTTAAGATTGAAGAAAAAATTATTAGATTTAGAGATTTGAATTATGAAGTATAAGTGAGATTTTTAATCTTTAGTTTTATTATTACTTCTAATAATATATAGATTAGATAATTTGTTTTATTAATAACATGACAGAAACTTAAAAATACGGAGGAAGTATATGGACATAAAAAAAGTAAGAGGAAATACATTTTGTATTGATACTGGAATGAGCTACATACCTTTTTATAAGATTAATAATGAAGAAATTATTATGCTGGATTCAGGATTAGCAAGAGAAGAGAGAAAAGAAATAGATAAACTTCTACAAAAAAATAACTTTAAGGTAGTTGGTATAATATGTAGTCATGCCCATATAGATCACATAGGAAATATTGCATATTTTAAGAATAAGTATAATTGTATTGTTGCTATGCCAGCATATGAGGCTCTTATTTGCAGTTCAACGCTCAATCTCAAGGTTTATTATAGTAATCAAACATTATCAGATGTAACAGATAATTTTGAACATATGGTTTGCAAAACAGACATTATAATTTCGGATAAACAAGAGAGTATATATATGCACGATATTAAATTTAAAATTCTTCATACACCAGGACATAGTCCTGCTCATATATGCATTATTACTCCTGATGATGTTGTGTATTTAGGAGATACCCTTATAAGCTATGAAGTAATGGAGTGTGCACAAATACCATATGTATTTATACTCAATGAGGACTTGAAAAGTAAAAAAAAGCTTTATGACTTAAAATATAGTAAGTATATAGTTGCACATAAAGGGATATATAATGATATTACAAAACTTATAACTGATAATATAGATTTCTATAAGAATAGAGCAGTAAAGGTATATGAGGCGATAGACTCTACCATGACAATGGAAGACATTGTAAGCAATGTTATTAAAAATTGGAATATTAGAGTGAAAAATATATATAAATATTCCATGCTAGAAAAAATGTTAAGGACATATGTTGAATATTTAAATGAAACAGGAATGATTAACTTAGTTATGGAGGATGGATTACTTAAATATAAGAAGAGTCCTCAAGGAATTAGTAGATTACAGGAATATATAGCAAAATAATTGTAAGGGTGTGACTTAAGATGAAAATCAATACAAAAAATAAATTGATTTTAATGAGGATGAAAATATTTTTAATAGCTATAGCAGCTATTATTATATTCTATATATTTGGTGGGGAGAACTTGGTAGTTGGTGTAGGGGCAGTTATTACAGCAGCAAGTATGTTTGGAGAAGACTATAGTTCTGATATAGCAACTACTACTATATTACTTGCTATAATAAATGTTCTTATAGGAGTTTTTGCATATATTGCAGGTATAAATCATTTTTTAGGATTAACTTTCACATTTTTTACAAGTTTTATTATTTACTATTTATTTAGTTACGATGCTAAGCCATCAAAAAGTATTGGATTTATTATGACCTATTTACTTTTAATATACACTCCAGTTCCGTTGATCAATATGCCTATAAGGTTAGTTGCTCTTGCGTTTTCAGGAATAGTAATAATGTCTTTATACTGTATTTTATCTAGGTATAACTTTAATGAGTTTATAAATAAAGAGGTCATAAATTCTATAAATTTAATGAAAGAAGAGACCGATTTAATTCTTAAAGGTAAAGAAATAAACGATAAAAGTAAATTAGTAAATATTAAGTTGAAAAATATAGAACTAAAGTTATATGAAAGAATAGAGAACTCTAAAAACGACTTAGACAGTGTTTATATAAAAGGTATAATAATAGTTTTATTAAAAAGAATTAATACAATTCTTCCTCTTATAAAGACAAAAGAAAGTGACAAACTTATATTAGAGATTATAAAAAAAATATTTGAAAATATAAATATCTATATATCAGGTGAAGATGGCTTAGAAATATTAAAAGATAACTTAAGAAAGCATTATAACAACCTAGAAATAGATAAAATAGAAGATGATTTAGAGAAGTATAATTACTATAATTTAAAAGCTGCGATAAGAGAGATTTATAAATGTATAGAAAATATGGGAGATATTAGATCTATTTATATGAATCAAAGAATTAAATTGTTAAAATTAATTAAAGATGATATTTATGGTTTAAAGACCAATTTTAAAATGACTTCATTAAGATTTAATTTAGCAATAAAAGCATCTATATTAATTTCTATATCTGTTTTCATAGTAAATTATTTTAAAATCTACGAAGGACAATGGGCTATATATACAATAGCATTGTTGCTATTACCATATGCTGAACAGAGTAATAAAAAAGCTAAGGATAGAGTTATAGGTACCATTATAGGAGCTATTTTATTTAATATGATAAATCTAATAATAAATGACAATGTAACTTTAATGATAATTTTGTTATTTATATTTATATATGCATCAATGATTATATCACCTTATAATATAAAATGCATATTTATAACATTTAATTCTATATTAGGAATTAAAATAATGAATCCTAATAGTTTAGTTTTTTTGTTAACTGGATATAGAGTAATTTTTACTTTAGCAGGTGCAATTGTTACAGCTATAATAATGAATGTGTTCTTTCCTTATAAATTAAAAGATGATATTAAAAACACTATAATGAAGTATACAGATTTAAATAAAAGAATTTTAAATGAATTAGAGGCTGATAATATAGATAAAAATAAATTAGAAATTATGCTTATTGTTAACAGTTATCTTTGGAGAAGAATAAATTATAATAATAAAGAATTAAAATGTAATAATATTGAAAACCTATTAAGCGAACAAAATGATTTTATCACTGATATAATTTTTTTATTTAAAACAAGTAAGTACATAGATAATAATGTTGATTTGGTAAAATCGCTAGCAAAGGAATTTAAAACGATTATTAATGAGAGTGATCTTGAGGAAAAAACAAAACAAATTTTTGATTTATCAAACAGTGACGCAGAAAGATTAATAGTAATAAATATGTATAAAATATATTCGGGATTTAAAAATATAGATTCATTATGTAAAAAAGCTATTGATAATTTGAGTCATATGTAAGATTAGATTGTATAAATACATTTAACTTTTTTTAACTCAGAAAATGAATGCATGATACTTAGAATAAAAACCCCAGCATGTAGCCGGGGTTTTTACTGAATAGGAAATTATGACTTTTAAAATTCAAGATTACCTACAAGGTTTTCAACTACAGATATTATATTACCTTCCTTAATCATATCTGCTATATACTCCATATCTGGGTGCATATTTCTATCATTTTCTAAAAATGCAACCTTTTCTCTTATTAAAGTATATACTGCTTTAGTTGCTGCAGCAGGTTTTAAATCATTGTAAAAATCTTGCGCTTGTACTGCATTCATTATCTCTATTGCAGTTACATATCTTGCAAGTTCCATGCAGTTATATGCCTTTAGAGCTGCATTGTAGCCCATTGATACATAATCTTCTTGTAATGCACAAGTAGGAACATTATCAACAGTAGCTGGATGAGTTAATAATCTTATCTCACCAACAATACCAGCTGCTGTGTATTGAGGTATCATCAAACCATTATTTAACCCCGAGTTTGAATTTAAAAATGGCGGCAATTCACTTACATATCTATTTACCATTCTATCTAATCTGCGTTCTGACATTTTAGCCATATTACATATTGATATACAGATAGTATCTGCAGCCATTCCCACATAAGTAGCATCTGCATTACAGCCCATTATAGCAACTCCATCACCATCACTTGTACTAAACAGATGAGGATTATCAACAGAAGAATTTAATTCAATATCTATGGTTACTTTTCCATCAGCTATAGTCTTTTTAGCTGCTCCATGCAGTTGTGGTATACATCGTAGGGATAGCGCATCTTGTACTCTGTAGTCTTTATATTTTTCTATTATTTCACTATCATTTAAAATAGTTCTAATATTATATGCTGTAGCACTTTGATTTTGATGAGGTCTTACATTCATAAGCCTTTGATCCATTGCCATTAAGGTTCCTTTTAACACTTCAAGTGACATAGAAGCAGCTATATCATTAGTTTTACCAATAATTATAGCATCATATATTGATAGAGAAGTAAGCCCGGTTACAGAAGATGTACCAGATACTAATGATAGACCTTCCTTACTGCTAATAACAGTAGGTTCGATAGCTGCTTTTTTAAGAGCTTGTGCTCCGCTAAGTAAATTACCTTTATAGTAGGCTTTTCCTTCTCCTATTATTACAAGAGCAATATGTGCTTCAATATCAAGATATCCAACTGATCCATGTTTAGGAGCAAAAGGGGTAATTCCAGCGTTTAATAGTTCTCTTATTTTATCTACAGTTTCGAGCCTAATACCTGTATAACCACTTCCTAATTGTTGTATCATAGCAACCATTATAGCTCTGACACATTCTGTATTGAGAGGTTCTCCTACAGAGGTTGCATGAGATCTAAGATTATTAATTTGAACAATTTCTCTATCTTCTTTACTAATAAACTTTCTACAGTTGTCTCCTAGTCCTGTAGTTATTCCATAAACTACTCTTTCTTCATCAGAGAATTTGTCGACTAATTTCCTACATTCTATTACTCTACGAATATATTCTTTAGAAAATTCAATTTTCTTATTGTATCTTGCAACTGCAACAACTTCTTCTATAGTAAGTTTACCTCCCAGTATAACTTTTTCAATATCTGATGGATTTAACATTGCATCTCCCCCTAATATCTATAAGTAATTAATATTTTATTCATGATTGTCCTTTATTTTTTTTAATGTAATAGCATTTACAGGACAATGGTCATTGCATATAGTACAACCCCAACATTTATTTTCATCAAAAGAAACAGTTTTATTAACTTTATTAAAAGCATTAAAGTTACATATTTTTGAACATATACCGCAATTTATACATTTTTTTTTATCCCAAACTATGTCATATCTTCTTTGAGGCCAAATTCCTTTAGCTCCAATAATTTGAGATGCCCTAATAGGGTAACAACAACAACCATCACAATTGCAAATAGCTTGTTCTGCTTCTGAAGTATGCATTAATCCGTTCTTGTTGGCCATAATAATAATTTCTTTAGCTTCTGCTTTAGTTATTGGTTTTCCCCAACCTCTATCCCATTCTGAATTAATGCTCTTTTCAAATAAGATACATACATTTTTAGGCTTATCACATCTAAGAGAAATAGATTTACAATTACATGGAACTATATATAATTCATGGTTAACTGTATCTATGAG
Source organism: Tepidibacter aestuarii (assembly GCF_934924865.1). NCBI lineage: Bacteria > Bacillati > Bacillota > Clostridia > Peptostreptococcales > Peptostreptococcaceae > Tepidibacter > Tepidibacter aestuarii. The sequence goes on from NZ_OW235315.1 coordinate 3,593,271, forward strand.
TTCTAAAGTTTCATGAATAGTATAAAAGTAAGCATTTTCTATTAGTTTTCGAGTTTTCTTTTTTATTTCCTCAAGTCTAGGAATCGCTCCTTGTGCATATTTTTCAACATACCATTTATCCAGTTTGATCCTATCTTCTTCAGGTATACTTTTCCACAAATCTACTTCATATTGGGCAAAATATGCAAGTCTAGTATAGATATTGGATGATTTATAAACTATTTGTTCATTTGATTTTTCTTTATTGATTACACCTCTTTTATAGCAACTTTTAAGAAATTCCTCAGAAGATAAGTTAAAGTTTTTTTCAATTAAATTTATGAGTTCTTCATAAGTATATTTTTTATCTTGAATCTTTTCTATAAGATTAATTTCTTCCTTAGAAAGCATAACATCCATATAAGAATAGGCTTCTTTAGGAACGCCGAAATATTTAATTAGTTTTTCATTCATTTAATTTTTCCCTCCTATGGAATTGAAAAATGTGAACGAAAGCTAACATTGTTCTTCCTTCTTTAAACAAATTTCTTTAGAAGAAACTATTTCATCAATTGAGTAATTCTTATTAATAACAAGTCTTTTTAAAATTCCTGCAAAAAGCATTATCATAACTATAAGAACAGGTAATCCGGAGATAGCAAGAAGTGTCTTAACTCCATCAATTCCACCTGCTGTAACAAATATAACTGCTAAGGCTCCCATAAGTGCACCCCAGAACATTTTAATAGCAATTGGAGCTTCTTTTACTCTAGAATCTTTAAGTGACATAATAGATATAGATGATGTCATGGAATCTGCCATAGTTACGTATGACAACATAACTGTAAATATGATGATAGGTTGTATTATATTACCTAAAGGTAAAAATTCAGCAAGTTTAAGCATTACACCATCAAAACCTGATGTGTTTATGTAATGCATCATATCAAATGTACCTGATGCTTGCAGATTCAATGTAAATCCACCGAATGTACCAAACCATATTACACCAAATAAGGCTGGACCCATTAAGTTTATTAGAATAAACTCTCTTATTGTACGTCCATAACTGATGCGAGCAAGGAATAATCCAACAAGTGGAGCAAATGATAACCAATCTGCTAGGTAGAAAGTATCCCACCACTCTGGCCACATATCGGTATTGCCAGGTGACAAAAAAACAGATGCTTCAAAGAAATCATTAATATAGTGAACAAAGCTTTGAGTTGTAAGATCTATAATATATTTAGTAGGACCTGCAATTATAACAACAAATAGAAATGCAATGAAAATCCACGCATTTTTGTCAGAAAAAAACTTAATACCCTTATGAAGCCCGGAAATACTTGAAATAGTATATATAGTAGTAATAATAACGGCAATAGAAACCCATACTATTGGACCAGAAGGAATACCAAAGATCATTTCAATTCCTGAGCCTAGCTGAATAAGTCCATTACCAAGACCGCCTGCAAGACCAGAACATATAGCTGTAAGAGCTATTACATCTACTACATCTTTCCACTTACTTTTAAGAAATTTTTCTCCATAAAATAGAGTCATACCACTACTTACGGTATTGGGCATTTTCATATTGTATACGGCATATGCAATGGATATACCACAAAGAGTATAAAGAGCATAAGGAGTAAATGCCCAGTGCATAAATGATTTGTTCATGGCGAATTGAATAGCCCCTGCACTTCCAGGGGTTAAATTAACGCCTTGAGGAACTTTATAAGCAAAATAGATTGGTTCAATTGGGCCCCAAAACATAATACCTGTACCGATACCAGCACAAAGTGCAATTGTCCAATAGGCCCAAGTAGAAAGTTCTGGTTTTGCATCCTTACCACCAAATTTGATATTGCCTGTTTTAGAAAAAGCAAAATAAAGAATTCCAAGCAGAAAAATTAAACAGGTAATTTGAATAAATGCACCAAAATATTTAGCTATAAAAAGATATACATCCATAACTAACTCTGCAGTAGCATTGGCATTAACCATACTAGAACCAATTATGATGCTGAATATAATAATTGGAACTAAAATAATATTAACCCTGAATTTGTTCATTTAAAAAACCTCCTTATATTATATTTTTACTAATATTACCAATAAGCAAATTTTATGCCACATTAAAAGTTGATGATTTTGTTTATGTTAGCGGAATAAAGGGATTCTTTATGAGAAAATATAAAGGTTTATCTATTAATATAGCAAAAAAATATTGCGTGCATATTTTTAATGCTATTTACTTTAACTGCATTTTGCAACACTTTAATATTAATAAAAAAATAAGTGAAATAAAATATTGCACCTACAATCAAAATGTCATAAAATTTAAAATATAACAACAATAAAGGGATGTTATAAAGGAGATTTTTATGGAAATATATAATATAATAATCATTTTGGATAGTAACTATAGAATAATAGACATATCACAGCCACATCTCGATGCAGAAAATAATATTAATGCTAGATTTATTGGGAAAAGCATATTGAGTTTTATAGATATTGATATTAATTTAAAATCAGGTAATACTATGTTTAATAATTTGCCTGTAAAATACGTAATTATTGATAATCTTAATAATAATGGGTTTATTGTCCATATTTCAAATGCTGCATATCAAAATAATTATTATAAAGAAATTCTTGATTTATTGAATATAGGAATACATATTACAGATAGAAGTGGATATATTAAATTTACTAATAGAGCTGCTGAAAAAGGAGAATTTTTAAATAGACGATTGACTACAGGAAAGCATATTACAGATGTATATTCATTGACACCTGAAACTAGCTGCATACTCAGAACTTTAAAAAGTAGAAAGCCTATCCTAAACATCTACGATACTTTTGTAAGTAATTATTCAAAGCAACCTATATCTAGTATTAATTCAGGTTACCCTATTTTTATAGAGAATATATTCGTCGGAGGTCTTAGTATAGTAAGATTTAATGAGTATTTACAAAGGGCTTGTAACGAACTTACTTTATTAAATGATTTTGTGAAAAAAGGTGGAAACCTCACGCAAAAATCATACAATAAAAAAATATATTATAGCTTTGATGATTTAGTTGGAAATGATGAAAAATTTGTAAACTCTATAAATCTAGCAAAGCGTATTGCAAAAACAGAATCATCTGTTTTAATATATGGTGAAACTGGTACAGGAAAAGAACTTTTTGCACAAAGCATACATAGGGCGAGTAATAGGCGGGATAATGAATTTATAGCCTTAAATTGTGCTGCAATACCTGAAGGTTTGGTAGAAGGGATTTTGTTTGGAACAGAAAAGGGAAGTTTTACAGGCAGTACAAACAAATCAGGAATATTAGAAAAAGCTAATAAAGGAACTTTATTTTTAGATGAGATAAATTCTATGAGTCTTAACGTACAGTCAAAACTTTTAAGAGTTTTTCAAGAAAAAAAATATATGAAAGTAGGTGGAACGAAGGAAATTTCTTGTGATATAAGACTAATTTCTTCAACGAATGAATCACCGGAATATATGCTTAGATCGGGAAAAATTAGATCTGATTTATATTATAGAATAAATACTATAACAATACCGATACCTCCCTTAAGAGAAAGAAAAGATGATATTTCTATTTTATATAATTTCTTTATAAATAAGATTTCATATGGAAGTAAATTCAAGACAAGTGATTCTGTTATTAAAATATTAGAATCTTATGATTGGCCAGGAAACATTAGAGAACTTTTACACACTGTAGAATATGCCATTAGTGTATGTGAAGATTCTTATATTACGATAAGAGACATTCCTCAAAGTATTATTAAATATAATAACTCCTATGAAAATGATAAACATGGATCGCTACTATCAGATGATACTAATCTTAATAATATTATGGATAAATATGAAAAACATATAATATTAGACTTTCTAAAAAAGCACAATTATAACATTACAAAGGCTGCTAAAGAATTAGGATTGCATAGACAAGGCTTACAGTATAGGATAAAGAAACATAATCTAATGGAAGTTATAGAAAGAAAAAAGGTTAAATAATTAAATTAATAATTCAGATTTAAAAAAATATGAACTATATACATTATAAAGGAACTTATAAGGAGAGCCTGGAGTAAGCTTGTCAATATGACAAGACTATGATACTATATAATCCGATAAGAAACTGATATATGTTTTTTACAAAAATAAATTAAAATTATTTTTATATATTAAAACTAAGGATAACGAATGGAGGAAATGAAATTATGATGAGTCTACCAAATTGCCCAAAATGTAATTCAGAATATACTTATGAAGATGGAAGTCTTCTTGTTTGTCCAGAATGTGCTCATGAATGGACTTTAGAATCAGAAACTGAAGATATAAATGTTATTAAAGATGCAAATGGAAATATCTTAAACGATGGTGATTCTGTAACAGTAATCAGAGACCTTAAAGTAAAAGGAAGTTCATCAAGTATAAAGATAGGTACAAAAGTAAAAAATATACGTTTAATTCATAATCCATCTGATGGACATGATATTGATTGCAAAATTGATGGTTTTGGAGCTATGAAATTAAAGTCTAGTGTTGTTAAAAAGGCATAAATATATAAAGTCCTACTTTTCCTTGATTCACAAGGAATGGTAGGATTTTTTTATATGCGTTAACTTTTTTAGCATTAAAGTGATTTTATATAATCATTTTTAGATAATTCTAGAAGTCTATCCCTGTCTAATATATATATTGTTTTATTTTCGCATTTTATAATTGACCTTGATTCAAGCTCTTTGAAAGTTCTATTTAAATGCCTATAAGTTGTTCCCAAAAATTGAGCAATTTCATTAAATGATGAACTTAAAATTATATGATTTTTATCAGTAATATACTCAACCAAATAGCTAGATAGTCTATTTATAAGGGGATAGGTAAGATTGTATGAACTATTATTTAAGGTTGCGTAAAGCTTTTCGCTTAAAGAATCTATTAGATGGTGTAAAAATTTTGTATTGTGAAAATATTCGTTTTTGATTATATCTACCGGGATTGCTATCAAATGTGAATCTTCTATTGCTTGGACGTCGCAGCATATAGGAATATTTTTTAAAAGTTCTATATCACCTAAAGTATTGAATGCATCATAAAACTTTAAAAGTATAGATTTACCGTTTTCTAAAAGGTAAGATACTGTTGTTTTTCCATCGACAATTAAGTAGTAGTATTCAAGATTAAAGTCTGTATTTAATATATATTCCCCTTTTAGATAAAAATGAAGTTGAGCGTGTTTTAATAAATCTTCATCAAATATAGTTTCTAAATTATGCTTAGTAATATAATTGTTTAAAAGGTCATTATTTAAAATTTTTTTCATAAAACCTCCTAAAAATGACATATGTCATGTATCGATTAATATAAATAAGTTATCATATTTATAAATTATTGTAAAGCAAAGGAGGACGTTATATATGTATAAAAACTTAGCTATTATAAATGGCGTTATACTTGCTATAATGGTTTTTTTTAATGGCATGCTAGCGAATATAACAGGACCTTATATGAGTACTTTAATATTTAATGTAATAGCATTTATATTTATTATAACTATATCTATAATAAAGAAAAATAGACTTCCAAATATAAAGGAAGTACCGCTTATACTTTTCTTACCAGGAATATTAGGTGTTATAACTATACTTTTAAACAATATAAGTATACCTCAAATAGGAATAACACTTGCTATAGGAGTGAGTTTATTTGGTCAACTTGTAATGTCTAGTTTCGTGGAGCATTTTGGATTGTTTGGAATGCCAGTCAATAGGATTAAGAAAGAAAAAATATTAGGATTTTCGATAATCTCACTTGGAATAATAGTTATGATTATTATGTAAGGAGGAGTAAGATGATATATATATTATTATCGTTTCTAGCTGGAATAACAATAGTTATAAATATGATGTTAAATGGAAAGCTTGCTAAAAGAGAAGGCATGATAAATGGAGTTATTATAAACTATTTAATGGGTATAATATCTTCTATTATATTGTGTGGTATTATGATGGAGTCTATCCCATCTTTCTTGAATATAAAATCTATTCCACTACCATATTTTATAGGAGGTTTTATAGGAGTTTTAACAACATATATGTCTAATATTATAGTTCCTAAAATACCAGCGGTTTATATAGTTATACTTCGATTTATAGGACAAATACTTACAAGTGCTATTATAGATTATATATACTTGGATATTTTTTCTAAAGGGAAGGTAATCGGTGGAGCTATATTTCTTATAGGACTTATATTGAATGCAAAAGCTGATAACAATTATGAACTAGGGAATCTTAGATTAAGCTAGAATGTTAAAGCGTGTTAAATTATTCAAAAAGATAAAAACTATAAAAAATTTTAATGCTATGATTAAAAAACTAACTATATTAGGAGGCTTATTATGAAGTACGAGATTATAATATTTGATGCAGATGAGACTTTATTTGATTTTAAGAAATCTGAGAGAGAGGCTCTTAAAAATACTATACTAGAATTTGATATAGAATATGATGAAAATCATCATTTAAAAGTATATAAGGAAATAAATACGGCTATATGGAAAGAGCTTGAGGATGGACTTATTACTCAGAAAAAATTAAAAGCTGAAAGGTTTAAAAGACTATCAGATAAATTAAAAGTTGAATTTAATGAATTTGAATTTGCTAAATCATATATGAAACATTTATCTTTTGGATCATTTTTATATGATGATAGCATAGACCTTGTAGAAAGTCTGAATAAAGATTATAGACTTACTATAATAACCAACGGTCTTAAAGATGTCCAAGATAATAGAATAAGGAAATCTATTATAGCAAAATACTTTGAGGATATAGTAGTATCAGAGGAGGTTGAGGTATCAAAGCCTGATCCGAAAATATTTGAACATGCTTTAAACAATATAAAGCATACTGATAAGAGCAAGGTTTTAATAGTAGGAGATAGTTTAACATCTGATATACAAGGAGGAATAAATTTCGGTATAGATACATGTTGGTTTAATCCTAATAAGGTTATAAATAAAACTAAAATAAAACCTACTTATGAGATTTCTAATTTAATAGAGCTTAAGGATATACTTGAACAATAGATACTAATTCGTATTTAGTAGTAGATTTCATAAAATAAGGCTATTGGAATTTTCCAATAGCCTTATTTTATATATTTATATAAATAAATTAAAACATACTCTTACTCAATTTCTATTTTATATCTATTTTCAATAATTTCTGTTTTGGGGGCGGTAATTTTAAGAATACCATTTTCAAGTTTTGCAGTTATACTATCTCTTTTAACATCTTTTAAATAGACAGATCTTCTCATCTCACTTGATCTTCTTTCTTTGTGAATATAGTTACCTTTTTCTTCGTTGATTTGTTCATCTTTTTGAACAGATATTAATAGTCTATTGTCATTATAATCTACATTTATTTCTTCTTTTTTTAATCCAGGAACTTCAGCTTCAATCAAATATTCTTTACTAGTTTCCTTGACATCCATTTTAAATGTATCATCTTGAAGATTTCTTACTGGAAAATAAGCATCATTAAAAAAGTCATCAATTATGTTATAGAAATCAACAAAATTACCATTTCTTTTTTGAACAGAATTACGATTAAAAGGTGTTAATCCAAACATATTAATTCCTCCTTTAAATTCAATTTTATTTGCTAGCACTCTGATTAAGTGAGTGCTAATTTAACTATATTATAAAAATACCAAATTAATTTGTCAAGAGGAAATAAAAAATTATAATAATAAATAAAAATAATTTAATTAATATAAAGTGGTTTATTTGTATTTTATACTTATCTTGTATATATTATTTTATATCCATATAATATAATTAAAAAAGCATGTACTTTTTAGGTATATACTATCTAAAATGGTAGTTATGAGGTAATCATGCCAATATTAGATACGATGCACAAATGGGTAAGAGAAAATGAATAGGAGTGAAAATATGAACAAATATCCAGAACCTACTGTTGGCGCTGTGATTTTCAATCCAGAGGGAAAAATCCTTCTTTGCAAATCAAATAAATGGAATGACCAGTATGTGATACCTGGTGGACATATTGAACTAGGTGAGAAAATGGAAGATGCTTTAAAAAGAGAAATATTAGAAGAAACTGGACTACATATATATGATATTAAACTAATTAGTTTGAAAGAAAGTGTATATAGTGATACATTCCATGAGAAAAAACATTTCATATTCATTGATTATCAATGCAAAACAGACTCAATCAATGTCCAGTTAAATGATGAGGCAGATGCTTATGAATGGGTAGATTTAGAAGAAATTGAGAATTATGATTTAGGTGGATTTGTAAAGGAGTTATTGCTTAAATTGAAGAATAAGAAACAAGCAATAAATAATGTAGACATATTTTATAATTATTAAGTGATGACAAAGAAATCAAAATAAATGGATCTTGAGAAAAATATGAGAACAGGAGGAGGACTATGGAATCAAATAGTTTATTATGCGAAACAAGGACTTATACACAAATATCTTATACACATAATCATTTGTATGCTCAGTTGATACTGCCACTACAGGGCAGTTTATCTATAAAAACAGATAATCATGAACTAAACTTAGATGAAAAACATTTGTTTTTTCTTCCACCTAAATGTTCTCATTCGTTCCACTCTGATAATATAAATAAGTTTTTAGTACTTGATATTCCAAGAAAAATCAACCTAGCTCCATCAAGAGATATATTTAAACATGAACTGCATCAGGTTATTGATGATAGATGGAAAGCTATAAGATATCTTTTGCAAGAAGAAACACAAAGGTCAAACAAAAGAGGTTTAGGAGATTTAGTAAACTATGCATGTAGTTTTCTAACAGAGGAATTAAAACCAATTTCTATACAGTATATCCATAAAAATCTTGAGAAACCTATATCACTTCAAGAATTGGCAGCAATTGAAAATTTTAATATATCTTACTATATTGAATGGTTCAACAAAAAAACTGGTATGACACCAAATGCATATATTCAAAAACTAAGACTAGAAAAAGCTAAAGAATATTTAGTGGGTACAGAATTAAGTTTACTTATGATTTCGCAACTTGTTGGATATGAGCAACAGTCATCACTCACGAGATTATTTAAAAATCATGAATCTATATCACCAAGTGATTATCGAAAAATATACCGAGAAATGGGTAAAATATCCCCAGTTTAAGAAAAGAATTTTATTCCTATATATTTTATTATAATTATAAGAACTTATATTTCAAAGTTTGTAATCTATGTAAATATTTTAGGAGGAGAAAGTTATGAAACAGTCTAATATAACAGGACAGTTATTAGTACTAATGGCAGCGATATTATGGGGAACAACAGGTTCTGCACAGGCTTTTGCTCCAGAAAATGCGAACCCAATTGTAATTGGTGCAATTCGTATGGCAATAGGTGGAACCGTTTTGTTTTTTATGGCAATAATAAAGGGTTCATTTAAAACTAAACTAGAACTAAATAAAAAATTACTACTAATGGCATCTATATGTATGGCTTTTTATCAACCACTTTTCTTTTCTGGGGTATCAAGAACAGGTGTTGCACTTGGTACTGTTTTAGCAATAGGAAGTGCACCTGTTTTCTCAGGTATTATTGAATATTTTATGGGGAAGAATCTTAGTAGAAGATGGATTATAGCCACCATAGTATCTATTGTTGGATGCGTTTTGCTTTTTAGTGGGCAAGATTCTATGAATATGAATATATTTGGTTCAATTTTATCATTAGGCGCGGGGTTATCGTATGCAGTATATGTAAGGGTATCTCAAAAATTATTTCTAGATTCACCGAGAGATTCAGTTAATGGATTGGTATTTTTGATAAGTGCAGCTATGTTATCGCCAATTTTATTTATGAATGACTTAAGTTGGGCAGTAACAACACGTGGAATTATGGTAACACTACATTTGGGAATAGTGACAACAGCTTTAGCGTATACCCTATTTGCATATGGGCTTATTAATATATCAACTCCTGAAGCGGTTACCTTAACACTAGCAGAACCACTTACAGCAGCTATACTTGGAGTTGTGGTTTTTAATGAAAAACTAACAGTTATTTCTATAATAGGTGTTTTACTTTTATTCTGTGGACTAATTGTAAATTCTTATTCTGAAAAGATAAATGATGAAAATAAAGAATAAGAAAATTGTTGAAGGAGGATATTATTATGGTTACTTTTGAAAATTTTATAAAATTGGACATTAGAGTTGGCGAAATTACAGAAGTAGAGTTTTTCGAAAAAGCAAAGAAACCGGCTTATAAATTATGGGTTGACTTTGGTAATGAAATTGGAATAAAGAAATCAAGTGCTCAAATTACTGAATGCTACAAAAAAGAAGAACTCATAGGCAAGCAAGTATTAGGAGTGGTAAACTTTCCACCAAGACAAATTGCTGATTTTATGTCGGAGGTATTAGTATTAGGAGTTTATGGTACACAAGGAGTGGTATTAATTCAACCAGAACAGCCTGTTAAAAATGGTGATAGATTAGGTTAATTCATAATTTTTATATATTACTAGTATAATTACTTTAGAAGAATAAATAAACCCACGATTTTTTTAATCGTGGGTTTATTAATAAATTAAAGCTATTAACAGACTTTTTTAGCTTTTTCAGGATATTTAGACTTAAGAATAAATGTACTTATAAATCCTCCTATTAGAGCTGGTAAAATCCATCCAAATCCAAGTGATGCAAAAGGCATTTTAGAAGCTAAAGTATTTAAAAGACCTAGCTTTATATTCAATACACCGAGACCATCGTTAAGACTTATTAAAAATGAACCTAGAACTGCCCCAGGATAAGAAGATGGAGGCATGAACTCATCTATAGAAGCCATTATTATAAGTACTATAGCAACTGGATATACAGTTACCAAAAGTGGAACGGCTATAGAAACTATTGAGTCAACTCCAATACATGCGAAAACTCCACTAAATAAAGTTGTTATTATTACTACCATACTATAGCTTAATTTACCGTTAGTAAGGTTACTAAAGAAATTTCCTACTGTAGCAGTAAGGCCTATTGATGTAGTAAGACAAGCAAGGGTAACAACTATACCAAGAGCTATCTTACCAAAGCTTCCTAAAAGATCATCTGTAATACTCATAAGCAGCTGAGCCATAGGAATATCAGCAGGGAAAAGTCCACTAGAAGATGCACCTAGATAGATAAGACCACCATAGACAACAGCAAGTCCTAAAGCTGCTACTATACCAGCTTTTATAGTAATACTAACTTGATCTTTTACATTTGTATATCCTTTATCTTTTATTGAATTAAGAATTACTATACCAAAGACTAAAGATGCTAAAGCGTCCATTGTTTGATATCCATCTGTAAAACCCTTAGAAATAGCGCTTCCTTCCATAGCTACAGAAGGAGTACCGAGTGGCGATATAATTCCCTTCCCTATTATCAAAACGATCATTAAAAGAAGAGCAGGAGTAAGAATTTTAGCTATCTTGTCTATCATCTTAGATGGTTTTATAATAAAATAAAGAGTAAGAGCAAAAAATACTGCAGATACTAAAACAACATTAACATTAGGAAAAATAGGTTTAATTCCCATTTCATAAGTAGTAGCACCAGTTCTAGGAATCGCTAGAAGAGGTCCTATGGATAAAATTATTATAGAAGCAAAAACTTTACTAAATAATTTACCGACTTTATTTCCTATATCGTCCACAGATCCCCCTGCCTTAGCTCCTGCAATAATGCCTAGAAGAGGCATTCCTATTGCAGTTATAAAAAAGCCAACTGCACAAATAACCCAACTTTTTCCCGATGCAAGCCCTAAAGCTGGAGGAAAGAGTAAATTACCAGCACCAAAGAACATGGCAAATAGAGCTAAGCCAAGAACTATAAAATCATTGTTTTTCTTTTCCATTATGAGTCCTCCTTAATAAATTAGATTTAAAAAATTTAAAATAAAAAATATAATTGAATATTGTGTACACAATACAAGTATATAAGAACATAAAAAATATAATTACTCTACAAGAAAATTTTATAAAATGAAAATACATATTAATAACAAAATATTTAAATAAGAATAAATATTTTTAATTTTCAAGTAATTAACAAGTATTATAATGTGACGAAATTTCAATGTCAACAGCTTTTTTTTAGCATTAGAATACAGTAAAGAAATAAAATAAATTGAAAATTATAAAAAATAAAAATAAATAAAAAAAAACTTCAATTGTAAAAAAAGAGTAAACAATTCAAGAAACAAGAAAATGTTTTCTTCAAGGGTTTGTTAGATGTTGAATATAGATATTCTATAGAAAGGGTTACGCTATTGATTTAATGATTTGTATAAGAAACATGATATGTATTTATTAAATTAGATTTATATGAATAAAAAACTTTTTAAAATCAATGTTTTACCTTCTTATAAATAGGTATGTCTATTAAATATACACAATTATATGATAAACTATTTTTAAACTTAGATTAAAGTAATAGGGGTTTTAGATTGAGGGGAGGAGTAAAAATGAATATAAAGTACGTTGTTATTATTCAGTGTGATATTGCACATAGAAGATGTAGTGGTTTTGCTTGTACAAATGCTTTTTATAATAAATAAGGATTGTTTGAGAATCATGAGGAGAATACAAGATATATTTCTTTTACTTGTGGTGGTTGCTGTGGAAAAGGGGTAACAGCAAAGTTAGAACATTTTTCTAAAAAGACTAGAAAAGCTAATATAAGTAAAGATGATGTTGCTGTTCATTTATCTTCGTGTATGGTAACTGATAATCATCATTATGATAGATGTCCTCATGTTGAGTATATTAAGAGTATTGTTCTAAAAAAAGGATATAAAAATATAATAGAAGGCTCTTATTTAAGTAAAAATTCAGAAAAGAAAAGAGAGCAAGGAGTATATACTTCTTATTAAAAAATCATAATATATTATGATTTTGAAAGGAGAGATAGACATTGAGTAAATTTGTTCATATTGTTTTTGGAGATTCGGCTGAAGGAACATTAAAATATTTTTTTGAAAATAATGAAAATAAATTTAATGGAGAGGTAATAAATTTTAGAGAAGATTATTCAATTGGACCAATATATGAAATTGATACGGAAAAAGGACTTAGGAAAAGGATTGAATGGGTTGAAAAAATACTAAAAAAGGTTTGTGAAGACGATTACTTTGAAGATATTAAAAAAGAATTTATTAATACATATAAAACTATAAAAAATATTGACAAAGATTCAAAAATTGTAATATGGTATGGAGAAAATATTGATAATCAAGTAGGACTTAGACATTTAAATGCATTATTAAGAAATAAAGAATTATATGAGATTAATGTTTCTGAATCATATATAGAGGATTATAATTACAGTAAATATAGACCAAGAGCTTTAGGAGAGTGCGCTCCTGAACAAATAGGGCATTTAATTTCGACAGTGAAAAAATTAGAAAAAGAAAAATGTAATTGTCTAATAGATGATTGGAATGTTCTTAGGAAATCTAAAGAAAATTTGAGAATTTTAAAAGATAATAAAATAATTGGAGTAGATGAAAGTTATTATGATAAGGATATATTATCAAACTGCACTTTCAATTTTAAAAAAGCAGCTAGAGTTATTGGAGCTACAATGGGAAAATCAGATCAGCTTGTTGGGGATGCTTATATTGATTATAGAGTCAGAATATTAATTGAAAGCGGAAAAGTCGAATATCGAGGAAAGCTTGAAACTATGAGAGACTTTGAAGTAAGAGTATCTGGCAATGTAAATGAGTTTTTTAAAAAGCTATTTAAAAAGAGCTGTCAAGTAGATGAAGAGGGTTTTTATCATTACTTATTAGAAGATAAAGAAAATAATTTAATGGTTGATACAACATATATAACTGATTGGAATAAAATCGATTTATCAAATAAATTAATATTAGATTATAATAAAAACAATATGTTTTCTCTAATTTGGTTTAAAGAAGGTAGGGACTTAATTAGTATTAATGATACTTTAATAGATAATATTGAACATAAAATAGAAGTGTATGAAGATGAAAATGGTGAAGAGGTAAAAACAGAAGCTATAATAATTTTTTTAGAAAATGTAATAGATAAATATTTAGAAATTCAAATTAAACCTTATATTAGAATCGTTTTTAAAAACCTAGATACAATGTATTAATAAACAAAATGAAAATATCCCTAAGATTAATAATCTTAGGGATATTTGTGCTAGAGGGTATAAAAAACTGTTCTTATAAGAAGATGTTTAAATATAATAAGTTATATTACATATTTGTAAAAATAATGTAAATAGTGTAGATTATTGAGTTGTAATAAGGGATGATATATAATTATGTAAAGTGAAATTATATATTAATTATGTTTAAAAAGGATGATATTATGTTATCAAATGAGATGGCTGATTTAATTAAACAGCGTGAGAGAAAAGGGAAAAAGAAGAAAAGTCAGATTCCTTATGGTGTTATATTGATTGTAATTGCACTAATATTGTTTGTTATGCTTTTACAAAATCAATATACGTATGCTTTATGCTGGATTTTGGGAATTGGAATCGGGATTGTTTTAAGATATTCTAGATTTTGTTTTTCAGCAGCATTTAGAGATCCTTTTCTTGTAGGGAATACAAAATTACTAAGATCAATGCTGGTTGCAATGATGATAAGTACTATTGGATTTGCTATTATTCAATATGGTTATATTAAGGATAATCCTATCAATTATGATTTTATTCCAGGGGCTATAACTTCAGTAGGGGCCCACGTCATGATTGGTGCTTTTATATTTGGTATTGGAATGATAATTGCAGGTGGATGTGGATCGGGAGTATTGATGAGAATAGGTGAAGGGCATGCTTTACAGTGGGTTGTTCTTATTGGTTTTTTGATTGGAACTGTTCTTGGAGCGAAGGATTATTCGTTTTGGTATAATAATATAATTAAAAAATCAAAGACTATTTACTTCTTTGAATATCTAGATTTTAAAATTATTGTACTAGTTCAAATAGTAGTATTATTAAGCTTGCATAGATTAGCAGCATGGTACGAAAATAGACGTTAAAAAGATATATAAATGGGGGAGAAGTTATGGCAGTAAGAGAAATAGATTGTTTATTTGAGGTATGCCCTATTCCTATACTCAAGGCGATGAAGGAATTGAAAACAATGAATCCTGGGGATATTTTGGTAATACATTCTGACCATAGTTGTGTTGGAATTAGTGTTCAGGAATGGGCAGAAAAGAATAATTATCCTGTACAAGTTGTTGAAGTAGAGGACGGAGAGTGGGAAGTATATATTGAGAAGACAAAAGAAAAGTAGAGGAGGTATATGATGAAGTCCATTAAAAAGTGGCTAAAAAAGCCATGGCCTTATTGGGTAGGAGGAATTTTACTAGGACTACTGAATGTTATCTTACTAGCTACTAGTGGTATCAGTTGGCAAATTACAAGTGGATTTTTACTGTGGGGAGTCGGCATTTTACAATTGTTTGGGCTAGATCCCTTCAGTTGGGAGTATTTTGATCATTTTCAATACTATTATGGGTATATAATTACAAATCATAACGCATTTATTAATAAATATACGATTTTGAATATGGGAGTTATCGTAGGATCTTTGATAGCAACTTTGATGGCATCTCAATTTAAATGGAAAAAAATAAAAAGTAAAAAACAGTTTATTTTTGCATTATTGGGTGGAATCATGATGGGATATGGAACAAGACTCGCTGGAGGATGTAATATTGGTGCTTTTTTTAGTGGGATTCCATCTTTTTCTTTACATTCTTGGGTTTTTGGTATTTTTGCTATATTAGGAGCATGGGTAGGATGCAAGATATTAATTAAATTTTTACTATAAAGTAAGAGGGCGTATGCCCTCTTTTTTAGCAAAATCCTCTTTTACTAGAAATAATAAAATCTACAAACATTTGCTCATAGTGAGTGAATGTATATTTTTCTCTAGAAGCTATATAATATTCAAAAGGAATTTTAAGAGTATCTACTGTAACAGTATGAATAAGGTTTTCTTTTAATTCTTGTTGTATTATTAGCTTGGGTAAAAAAGAATATCCTTTC
Source organism: Tepidibacter aestuarii (assembly GCF_934924865.1). Taxonomy (NCBI): domain Bacteria; kingdom Bacillati; phylum Bacillota; class Clostridia; order Peptostreptococcales; family Peptostreptococcaceae; genus Tepidibacter; species Tepidibacter aestuarii. Next base: position 3,609,408 of record NZ_OW235315.1, read on the forward strand.
CCTGAAAGAATAGAAGATTTAATTGCTTCTGGTGAATTTAAATCATAAATAACATTTAGATCTTCTATATAAACCCCTTTTTCTTGTAATGCTTTTTCAATTAAGTATCTTGTTCCTGAATTTTTTTCACGTAAAATTAAAGGAATTTTTTTGAGTTCTTCCATTGAAATCAATTTTGGAGAATCAGTACAATTTCCTACCAACAGCAATTCATCAGATATAATGGTTTGAGTAACTATATCTTTTGCGTTTGAATCATGTTGAATTATTCCAATATTAATGGTATGGTTACGCAAATTTTCAATTACGCCAGCAGAGCTATGTACTTCTATATTAATATCTACTTCTTTGTGAAGTTTTTTGAATGTATATATACTGCAAGGAAGTGCATACTCACCTACGCTTTTACAAGAACCTATCATTAGCTTTGGCTGATCTTGCTGCAGATTTTTCAAATCTCTTTGAATATTTCCTTGAATTGAGAGCAATGTATCGGCATAGTCGAATACAACTTTTCCTTCCTCAGTTAATTCAACTCCTTTATTACTTCGCTTTAAAAGACTTGCTCCCAGCTCTTTTTCCAAGTTTTGAAGTTGCATACTTAGACCTGGCTGAGTGAGGTGAAGATTTTTTGCTGCTTTTGATATACTGTTGCATTTTACTGTAATATAAAATGATTGGAGATATTGTAAATTCATATCGTCACATCCTTGAAATGGTAAAAAAATATTAAAGCACCTATATATCTTATCATTATATTATACAAAAATAAACATCTTTATACAAAAGAGGAGGCGATATCGCTGTGTTTTGTAGATGATTTAACAAAATATAAAAGATCCTTATATAACATAACATATACTTATGATTAAAATATAAGAACATATATTATAATGTATTGAGAGAAAATTAACAAAGTGTATAAAATAAATTTACGCCTAACAATTATCGATTTGATAAAGAGGAAATAAATTATAATTATATTTTTTATCATATAGGAGTAAAATTTATTTAATAAAAGACTATGGATTTGATCAAAAATAAAATAGAAGATAATGTTTTTTATAAACCCTGTAGTGAGATATAATCAGGTGTTGAGTCGGTTGATGCCCTGTTAACAAATGTGGCATATATAAAAATACATAATCATAATCACAAATTATATACAATGAACTCACAATACTTAATTATCAATTTGATATTGACAAAAACAGATTATGATTATATTATCTATATAAATTGCAGCTAATATATAATATTGAATTGTTTTCAACTAATGTGAAAAATTCAATCCAATATATATAGTTATAAATAATTAAAGGATGGGAGTATAAAATATGAATCAAAATACTAAGTTAAAAAGGAATTTAACTCCCTTAAATATAGTTGCCTTAGCATTAGGAGCTATTATTGGATCAGGGTGTTTTCTATTACCTGGTGACGTGTTTTTAAAAACAGCAGGACCTATAGGAACAATTATAGGATTACTTATTGGGGCAATTATGCTGTGTATTATTGCTTATAATTATGGTTATATGATTAATAAATATCCTGTAGCTGGAGGCGAATATGCTTTCTCATTTAAAGCTTTTGAAAGAAACCACGCTTTTATTTGTGGGTGGTTTTTAGTTCTTTGCTATATAAGCATTGTGCCATTTAATGCTACTGCTTTAGGTGTGATTAGCAAACAGGCTTTTCCGGGGATATTTGAGATAGGTTATTTGTATGCTATAGAAGGTTCTAAAGTATTTGTTGGTGAAGCTGTACTTGGAATAGTAGCAGTAATTATTTTCGCATATACCAATATAAAGGGTGTAAAGATAACAGGTAATCTGCAGAATGTAATTACAGGTGCTCTAGTAGGTTCGGTTTTTTTTCTATTAATAGCTACGTTGTTAAATGGTCAAGTTAGATATAGTAATCTTAAACCTATGTTTCCTACAAATGTAAATCCGGTTAAAGGAATATTATCTATTGTAGCAATTACGCCATTTTTATTCGTAGGATTTGACTCTATTCCACAGGTTGCAGAAGAATATGATTTTTCTCCTAAACTTGTTTTCAAATTAATGTTAGCAACAATTTTCTTTGGTTTTTTCATGTATGTTGCAGTTAATACTATTACAGCAATCGTATTGCCGTGGCAAGAGTTTATTGGTAGTAGTCCTAATTGGGCGACTGGACAAGCTGTTCAATATATATTAGGCAAATTTGGTATGATGCTGTTGTTTATATCATTATTTACTGCAATAATAGCAGGTATAAATGGATTCTATGTTGCAGCGAGTAGACTTTTATATTCTATGGGAAGATCAAGTGCATTGCCATATTGGTTTGGTAAGCTACACCCTAAATATAATACTCCAGCAAATTCTATAATATTCGTTGGAGCATGTTCCATAATAGCTCCTTGGTTTGGGCGTCAGGTTTTAGGATGGATAGTAGATATGTCCTCACTTGGAGCTGCTGTAGGCTTTCTACATACATCTATGGCATCATATAGGATAGCAAAAGATAATAATGAGTTTGAGAAAAATAAAATACTAAAAACAACTTCAATATTAGGATCTATTTTTTCAGCTGGTTTTCTTGGACTATTGTTAATTCCAGGTTTACCTTCATCTTTATCAAATCAGGTATTAATTATTCTAGGATTATGGGTTGCTTTAGGAGTTGTATTCTATTTAGCAGTATGTAAAGAATATAGAAGTCTTTCGTATAAGGATCTTGAAAATAAAATTTTCAATAAGGTGATATAGGAATAGGACATGTGCTTCTTCTTGTGCTGTATATACTTTAACAAAATATAAAAAACTCTTATAGTATATAACATATGCTTATTATGAAAATGTAATAAGGTGCATTATAATAAGTTTGAGAGGAAATTAACAAAGAGGAATTTAAAAATATAAATAAATTCAAACTTAAATAGTGGAGGGATATAAATGAGCAGAAAGATTTTAATAGTTGGAGGGGTTGCAGGTGGAGCTTCTGCAGCAGCTAGATTAAGAAGACATAGTGAAGAGGATCAAATAATAATGTTTGAAAGAGGACCACATGTATCTTTCTCAAATTGTTGCTTACCATACCATTTAAGTGGTGTAGTAGAAGGGGCTGACGATTTAGTTCTTATGCACCCAGAGAAGTTCTTAAAGCAATATAAAATAGAGGCTAGAGTAAATAATGAAGTATTATCAATTGATAGAGAAAATAAAGAAATAACAGTTAAGAATGTATTAACTGGTGAAGAATATAAAGAGGCATATGATAAATTAATATTGTCTCCAGGAGCAAAGCCAATAGTTCCACCAATTCCAGGAATTGAAAATGTAAATACATTTTCAATTAGAAATGTTGTAGATATTGACAAGTTAAATAAGTTTGTAAAATCAATGAAAACTAAAAATGTATCAATAATAGGTGGAGGGTTCATTGGAGTTGAAGCAGCTGAAAACTTAAAGGAAGCAGGTTACAATGTAACTTTAATTGAAGCTATGCCTCAAATTATGAAGCCATTTGATTATGACATGGTACAAATTTTGCATAAAGAATTACATGATCATGGAGTAAACTTAATCGTAGGAGATAAAGTAAGTGCTTTTGATAAAAACACAGTTATTCTAGAATCAGGTAAAAAAATAGATGCTGAAGTAGTTGTTATGGCAATTGGTGTTGTTCCAGAAACTGAATTAGCTGTAAATGCTGGATTAGAATTAGGACAAACAGGAGCAATAAAAACAGATCAAAACTACAGAACTAAAGACAAAGATATATATGCTGTAGGAGATGCTATTGAGGTATATCACGCATTAACTAACTCAGTTACTAAGTTACCTTTAGCAGGACCTGCTCAAAAGCAAGCAAGAGGAGTAGCAGATCACATAAATGGAATGCCTGTACTAAATACAGGATTTATAGGATCATCTGTAATTAAGGTATTTGGTTATAACGGAGCTTCTACAGGCTTAAATGAAGGATTAATTAAAGCTCTTAACATGAATATCAAATATGACATAGTTAAAATAATTCCTGGAGATAAAGTAGGATTAATGCCTCAAAGTGAAGGTGTTCATTTTAAATTAATTTATGAAGTACCAACAGGAAGAGTATTAGGAGCACAAGCAATTGGTAAAGGAAATGTAGATAAAAGGGTAGATGTAATTGCTACAGCTATTAAATTAGGTGCAACTGTAGATGATTTAAGAGATTTAGAATTATGTTATGCTCCTCCATTTGGAACTGCTAAGGATGTAGTAAACTTTGCAGGATATGTAGCATCTAACTTATTAAATGGATCATTCGAGCAAGTACATGCAGCTGATGTAAGAGGTCTAGTAGAAAGTGGAGCTTGCATAATAGATGTAAGAGAAAAAGATGAATATGAGCAAAGTCACGTAATAGGAGCTATTAACTTACCTCTTAGTGAGTTTAGAGAAAGATTAGATGAAATACCTACTGATAAGCCGCTTTATTTACACTGTAGAAGTGGACAAAGAAGTTACAATGCTGTACTAGCACTTCAACACTTAGGATTCGAAAACCTTTACAATGTATCAGGCGGATTTATGGGACTATCTTTTTATGAATACTTCAATGATCAAACTACTGATAGAAAGATGATTGTTACAGATTACAATTTTGAATAAGAATTAAGGGGCGCATTTCGCGCCTTTAAATAGAAAAATTCAGCACTATAAAAACATTATGGAGGTAATACTTGTGAAAAAAAATGGTGAATATATTATTGGATTTATATCACTTATTGCGATTTTAGCATTAGGAAAATCAGGGCTTAGTAGTCCAATGTTATTCTTTAGACTAATTGCAGGATTAGGGCTAGGATATGCACTTACAAGAGCAAATTTTGGATTTGCAGGTAGTGTGAATAGAACTTACAGAACGGGTTCTACAAAATTAATGATAGCATTAATGGTTATGTTTGTTGGAACAGCAATAGTAAATGCTTCCTTTTTTATAGGTCAGGATGCAACTCAATATGATTTATGGGTTAATCCTATTAACTTAGGGCTTATACTAGGGGGTATACTATTTGGATTTGGTATGGCATTTTCTAGTTGTTGTGCATCAGGGGTTCTTACTGATGTAGTAACAGGTCTACCACGTGCTGGTATAACACTTATATTCTTTGGAATGGGTGTATACTTAGGATTCCCGCTTCAAAGTACTGCTCCTTGGATTACTGATACAATTGTATCAACTGAAACATTCTCAAATGGGGTATTTTTACCAGATTTATTTAAAGGCGATGGATTAGGTGGATATTTAGGCGCAAGTATTTTAACTGTTATTTTTGCGGCAATAGTAATTTGGATTTCTAAAGTATATGAAGATAAAAGAAAAGCACAAAATACGTACACAGGAGTAGATGCAGAATTTGCTCAAGAGAAAACTTATGAAGACAAAGAAGCTTTTAAATTATTTAGCAATAATACTTATGAAAAATTATTTGTAAGACCATGGACACTTGGTATGGGTGCAGTTGTAATTGGAAGTATATGCATACTTTTAATGGGTGTAACTAAGGCAGGATGGGGAGCATCTACGCCTTATGGATTCTGGTTTGGTAAATTACTTATATTATTTGGAGTTTCTCCTGAAAGTGTAGCGGCTTTCTCACACAAACCAGTAGAAATATTTACAATGCCGTTTTTTAACCATCCAATCAATGTACAAAACATAGGTATTATATTAGGAACACTTATTGCATTGCTTTTAGCTGGAAGCCTTACAAAAACATTCAAAGAAGGACTATCTATTAGCTTCAAAGAAATATTGATATATGCTGTGGGTGGTATTACAATGGGACTTGGAACAAGATTTTCAAATGGTTGTAATGTAGGAGCACTTTATACACCAATTGCTAACTTCTCATTATCTGGATGGATTTTCTTAGTATTTTTAGTTGCAGGTGGAATATTAGGTAATGTAGTTTACAAAAAGTTAATGGCAAATGGTAGTTGTAAAATACAGTCAAGTGAAACAAATTAGTTTATAAAAGCTAAAGTTAGTGTTATAGGTGGAGTAGCATTAGTTTTTGAATAAATAAATATGAGATAATATCAAAAGGATATATATAAGCTTAATTGGAAGCCTATATATATCCTTTTTTAGATACAAGGAATTTGATAATACAAGCTTTAGCCAAACTAATTCCATGTATTGTTCCAAGGTTTATTTTATTATCTATACAAAACTTTTTTGATTTCACTTATAAGAAATTCTGATAGCTGCAGTTCATATTATATAAAAAGATATAATCTTATATTAACTTTCTTTTGTATATTCATCTAATAATATTAGATAATGGTTTGCCTCTCTTAGAACGTGATCTCCTAATAGTGGAAGTATAATTGATTTTATCTTACAATCAAGAATTCCTTCTGTACCCTGTGCTTTGAAATTTCTTAACCTTTCAGTAGCTTCTTTACTTTCTTTTGTCACTTTTGGAAGCGTAGATATATCACCTATAGAATTCAATGCTTCCTCTGTTAATTCATCAAACTCGTTTCCAAATTCATTAGATATATCAAATAATGCATCTTCTGAAGGATCTAAAAGACCACGAATAAATTTTGAGTGTTCAGCCATAATCTGATTCCAGAATGCCTCTTGTTTGAGTGCATCCTCTATAACATTAGTAGCAGTTCTATTTTGCAATTTTTTTAGTATATTTACATAGAAATTAGCTTCTCTAATTATATGTTCTATTAGTAAAGGATAATTTGCAGTAAAAAGGTTACAGGTCAGTACATTATCTAATATATAAGTTTTGAACTTAATTATATCTTTTGATGCTTTAATAGCATTATTATTTAAATTATATACATAATTAACTATTCTAGGGCTTACATTATTAGAGTTATATTTATTACCTAGAGACATTTCAGTCTTAGTAATACTTGTATTAATAGGGATACCAGTTAAAAATGAAGTTGCTTTTTCAGCTTCATAAGTATACTTAGTTGCCATATCATTATTTAGAGGTATAATATTGTAAGAAAGGTGTACTGCTTTATTAAGAAGGATTTCAAAATTTTTATTAAGCATACGTGCTTGCTCTGTAAGAGAAAAATTTTTAGATGGTAAGGAAGCTTCAATAAATACAGCGTGTTCTTTTAATATGCGCAAGAAGAATAAGTTTATATCTAAAGATTGTTTTACATAGTCATAATTAGATAGCATTACATTACCTCCAGTTAAGTAAAATCTATTGTCCCTATATCAATATATGAGGAAACTGTGAGGAATGTGTGAGCAGATATGTTAATTTATACTATATTAAGAGATGATTTTAAGCAAAATATAAAATGTATATTCTATATATTTTATATAAAATTGCCATAATAAATATTAAAAAAATTTATATGAAAATTCTAACTATAGAAAAAATCTATAATGATTTACACTAACCGACATATAATGATATACTAGTGCCAAAAACAGTCGGAGGAGTTGGAATTAGTATGAGAAAAGCACTTATAATTACGCTATCTTTAATTATAGTTATATTTGGTCTTGTAGGATGTTCTAATAAAGATAATGAACAGGATGCAAACAACAATTCTCAAGGGGAATACAGTGTTGCTGATACTCAAAAAGTTCAAGAAGCACTTAAAGATGATTCTTGGATAGTTGTAGATACTCGTTTAAATGATGCTTTCAATGGATGGAAGCTAGATGGTATTAGCAGGGGAGGAAGAATTACAGGAGCTGTAGATTTTTCTGCTAACTGGTTAAAGGTTGAAGATGATAATAAAGAAGAGCTTTTAAATGAAGCACTTGAGACGAAGGGAATAACAGAAGATAAAAATATAGTTTTATACGATACAAATGGAAAAGACTCTAAAGAAGTGGCTGATTATTTAAAAGGAAAAGGATTTAACAACTTATACTTATATGATGTTAACAAATGGGCAGATGATGAAAGTTTGCCAATGGAGAAATACGAGAACTATCAATTAGTTGTACCAGCAACAATTGTAAAAGATGTTATTGATGGAAAGAAACCAGAGACTTTTGAAAATGCTAAGAATATAAAGATTGTTGAAGGAAGTTGGGGAGAAGAAAAAACTTCTTATGCTAATGGACATATTCCTACTGCATTCCATATAAATACAGATGAAATTGAGCCTCCAACAACTGAGGCTCCAATGATGTGGATGTTAGCTGATGATGAAACTCTTAAAGAAGTTGCTCTTAAATATGGATTTACAAAAGACGATACTGTAATAGTAACGGGAGAAGAGCCTATGGCTTCGTATAGAGTAGCTACTGTACTTAGATATATAGGTGTTAATGATGTAAGGGTTTTAAATGGTGGAACAATGGCTTGGACTATGGCAGGATATGAATTAGAAACTACAAGTAATAAAGCTACACCAGTTGAAGATTTTGGTGGAGTTATACCTGGAAATCCAGATGTTATAGATACAATGGAAGAAACTAGAGCAGGATTAAAAACACCTGATAAATTTACATTAGTTGACAACCGTACTTGGGATGAACATATAGGTAAATCAAGTGGATATTCATATCACGATAAAATGGGTCGAGTACCTGGATCAGTATTTGGATATGCAGGAAAAACAGATTCTTATTCACTAGACTATTATAGAAATATAGACAAGACTATGAGAAATGCAAATGAATTCATTGCTCTTTGGAAAGAACAAGGCATAGATACAAATAAGCACTTATCATTCATGTGTGGTAGTGGATGGAGAGTTGCTGAAATCTATACTTATGCTGATGTTGTTGGACTTGACGATATATCTATATTTAGTGATGGATGGATCGGATGGAGTAATGATCCTAGCAATCCAATCGAAACAGGAGAGCCTAAAAAGTAGGTGAAAAACTTTTGAAAAATAAAATTCTTGATATTATAGCATATGGAATTGAGCTGGTGTTATTTATAGCACTATTCATTTTAGAATATTTATCTGGATATAAAGGTGGTGTTATGAAACACCTTTATTTCAAGAAAATGGAGTATTTAGGTAAAGTATATACTCAAGATGCAATGATGATGCATTCTATAGTAATAGTAGTTCTGTTTATAGGGTTATTGGTAATATGTAAGAACAGATCTAGCTTTAATCGTAAGATAAGCATAATTATGTTTGCTGTATATAGTATTGCTTTAATTGCAGCATTCAATATCCCTTATATAAAGGAATTAAACACATATGCGTATATATTAATGGTATTAGAGACATCGATTGTAATTCAGACGGTAAAAGTTATTATTAATAAATAATAAGAAGCACTATATCTTTTATGGATATAGTGCTTTTTTATATATAAGAAAATTGGGTATATCATACAAATTGCAGCTACTATAGCAAATCTCCTTAATAGTTAAATAAAATGAATTAATATAAAATATTATAGATTTGTTTTAGATAGAATAATATTTGGTATAATCTATATATAATTAAAAACAATGTTTAGAAAAGGAGACTATGTATGAAGCTTATATCTTGGAATGTAAATGGTTTAAGGGCTATAGTTAAAAAGAATTTTATGGAGTTTTTTAAAGAAATAGATGCTGATATATTCTGCCTACAAGAAATAAAGTTACAAGAGGGTCAGATTGATATTGAGCTTGAAGGATACGAACAATACTTTAATTATGCTGAGAAAAAAGGTTACTCTGGAACGGCGATATTTACGAAATTTAAGCCTATATCTGTCCAGTATGGTATAGGAATAGAGGAACATGATAAAGAAGGGCGTGTTATAGCTATAGAGCTTGAGGACTACTATGTTGTAACGGTATATACTCCAAATTCTCAAACAAAGCTTGCAAGACTTGATTATAGAATGAAGTGGGAAGATGATTTTAGGGATTATCTTAAGAATTTAGAGAAATCAAAGCCTGTTGTAGTTTGTGGAGATCTAAACGTAGCACACAAAGAAATAGATCTTAAAAACCCTAAGACAAATAGAAAAAATGCAGGTTTTTCAGACGAAGAAAGGGAGAAGATGACTAATCTTTTAGGCTCTGGATTCATAGATACGTATAGATATTTTAATCCTGATAAAGAAGGAGTATACTCTTGGTGGAGCTACAGGTTCAATGCAAGAAAAAATAACGCTGGTTGGCGTATAGATTACTTCTTAGTATCTAAAGAGCTAGAGGAGAGTTTAATTTCAGCGAATATACATACTGAAGTTGTGGGATCAGATCATTGCCCTGTTGAACTTATACTAAAATAAAATTATAGTGTTCCGTATACGGAGCACTATAATTTTAAGTTCATATCGTACCATGTTGAACCACCGTGAACAGATTCTGAAACATCCTGATTTACATATCCAAATTGCTCATAGTATTTAATTAGAGGTTGTTTGCATGTTAGTATTACATTTGATATGTTTTTCTCTTTACACATAGATATAAATGCTTTCATCAACTCTTTAGCATATCCTTTTTTCTGATGGCTAGGATGAACATCTAGTCCGAATATGACCATATTTTTACCATTTGGATTGTGAAAATCCATAGACTCGAAGAACTCATCTTTTATACTATTTGAATCAGTTAACCCGCCATTTATAAATCCTATTACTTGTCCATATATTTCACCAGCTAAAAATCCTTCTGGGAATACAGATAGTCTTTCTCTAAAAACTTCTTTAGTAGCAGCCTCTGCTTTAGGAAAACAATCTGCTTCTATAGAATTGATAGAATCTAAATCTTTAATAGATGCACTTCTTATAATCAATTTAACCTTCCCCCTTTGACTAAATTAAACTCTTTATACCATTATATACCACATAGAAGTAAAATTTATATTAACGCAAAATTTAATTTAGATGAAGTTCTGAAATTTTTACCTTCGGATAAATTCAAACTTTTTTAGTGTATGAAGCGTCTAAGTATTGTAAGAATAAATAATAACAAAATTAAATATAAATAAATCCAAACTTTTTTAGGTGATAAAATGTCTAAGTATAGTAAGAATAAACAATAAAAAAATATAGAGAGGAATATGGTTATGATAAGAAGCAAAGACAAGAATTATGATGAACTCGTAAAGTATATAACTGATAACCAAGAGAGTTTATATAGATTTGCATATACGTATGTGAAGAATCAACAAGAGGCATTAGATATAGTTCAGGAGTCTATATACAAAGCATTGTCTTCAATAAATACATTGAAAAATTCACAACACATGAAATCTTGGTTGTACAGAATAATAATAAATACGAGTATAACCCATATAAGAAAAACGAAAAAAGTATTACCTATAGATCAAATAAATGACAAACCTGATTGTAGAGAACATGATCTAGATAGAAATATAGATTTACATGAAGCTATAGATAAACTGGATGAAAATCAAAAAACGATAGTAGTATTAAGGTACTTTGAAGATATGAAGATAGATGATATAGCTAAAACCATAGATTGTAATGTAAGTACTGTTAAATCTAGGCTATATACTGCTTTAGATAAGCTTAAAATAATTATGAACAAAGGAGTGTAAATATGGATAATAAACTTAAAGATTTAAAACACGAATATGACTCTATACCAATACCTAGTGAACTAGAAGATCTAGTCAACTCTACTATAAAGAATTATGAGAAAAATAATAAAAAGAGAGTATCTTATACAAGAAATCTTGCGTTAGCAGCATCTATATTTGTTGTATTTACAGGTATGTTTGTAACTACTTTAAATACTAATAGATCTTTTGCTCAAAGTATAAGTAAGGTTCCTATAATAGGTAGCATAGCAAAATTGTTGACGTTCAAAGATTATGAAATTCATAGCGATGTAGTAGATGCAGAAGTTAAAATACCTAAGGTTGACGGGTTATCAGACAAAAAGCTTGAGCAAAAAATAAACGATGAAATATATGAAAAGATGAAATTGGGAGTAAAAGAAGCAGAAGAGAGAGCAATGGAATATAAAGAGGCCTATATAGCGACTGGAGGAACTGAAGAAGAATTTAAAGAAAGAAAAATAAAAGTTACAGTAGACTATGAACTTAAATCGGTTAATGATAATATAATATCTTTCATTGTATATCAATATGAATCATTAGCTGCTGCATATGCAGAAACTTATTACTATAGTATAGATATTAAAAATAATAAAATGATAAATATAGATGATATGTTAGGAAAAGATTATAAAAAAATAATAGATAAGAGTGTATACGCTCAAATAGAAGAAAGAAAAAAGGATGAAAATAATATCTTTTTTGAGGGAGAAATGGGATTCAATGGAATAAAAGAAGAACCTAATTTTTATATAAATGAAGATGGAAAAGTAGTAGTAGTATTTGATAAATATGAAATTGCACCTGGATATATGGGTGAGCAGGAATTTGTTATAGAATAATTTTAAAAAAATAAAAAGAAAATATAAAGAAAAATAAAATGCAACTTTTTATATGGGAAGTTGCATTTTTAGTTTTTGTAAAGTTTGATTTAAACAATTATAATATTTTAAATTTAATTTGGATTATACTCTATTATTACCTAATAATAGAGTATAATCTTTAAAAGACTAGAAAAAGAATAATATGAAATTATATACCATATTTCAGTGATTATGTATAGGGGATATAGTAAGATTTGATTAATAAAAACTAGAATTTATTAACGTATATTTGGATAAAGGTTATTAGATATAATAAAATACATTGAATTTAATAATGAAATTTACAGGAATAAATATTGCATAAAATATATATATTAAAAAAAGTACATTTATTAGAATAAGGTACTATTATAATGAAGAATATACAAAAGTACAAAAAAATATATTATTGACAAAAATAAAGATTAAATAGTAATATATCATTTATTATAAGCACTAGTGCTAATTTTCCGGAAAAGGTGGTTGAAAATGATAAGAAATCAAAATGTAACTCCGTTATTTGATGCTTTAAAAGAGTACCAAAAAAGGGAAGTAGTTCCATTTGATGTGCCGGGTCATAAGCATGGAAAAGGGCTACCTGAACTTGTGGATTACCTAGGTGAAAAAGTTTTGCAGGTTGATGTGAATTCTATGAAATGTTTGGATAATGTAAGCAATCCTGTAGGAGTTATTAAAGAATCGCAAGAACTTATGGCTGAAGCCTATTGTTCGGATCATGCATTTTTTTTAGTTAATGGAACATCGTCTGGAGTTCAAGCTATGATAATGAGTGTATGTAATCCTGGTGATAAAATTATAATTCCAAGAAATGCACATAAATCTGCTATAAATGGACTTATACTAAGTGGAGGTATACCTGTATATGTTCAGCCACAGACTAATGATGAGCTTGGAATAGCTATGGGAGTTTCTGTTGAGAGCATTGAACAAGCTATTGAAGAAAATCCTGATGTTAAGGCTGTATTTATAATAAATCCAACTTATTATGGTGCAACATCAAATTTGAAAAGAATAATTGAAATAGCACATGAAAAAAGTATAGCAGTTATAGTTGATGAAGCTCATGGAGCTCATTTTAGATTTCATGATGAACTTCCAGTATCAGCTATGGAACTAGGAGCGGATATGTCTGCTGTTAGTATCCATAAAACAGGAGGATCTTTAACTCAAAGTTCTGCTTTGTTGTTGAATGATGGAATTATAGATAAAAATAGAGTTAAAACAATACTAAACCTTACTCAAACTACTAGTGCATCATACTTGTTGATGACTAGCCTTGATGTAGCTAGAAAGATGCTTGCAACTCAGGGAAAAGAAGTATTTACTAGAGTATTAGAAATCTCTAGAAAAGCTAGAGATGAAATCAACAAGATTGAAGGATTATATGCTTTTGGAAATGAATTAATAGGAGAAAGTGGAGTATATAATTTTGATGAAACAAAGCTTGGGATATGTGTTAAAGGTATTGGTATGACTGGTTTTCAAGTATATGACATTTTAAGAGACGAGTATAATATACAAGTTGAACTTGGAGATGTATATAATATATTAGCGATTATAAGTGTTGGAGATGATAGTTGTTCTTTAAGAAAGCTCATAGATGCTCTTAAGGATATTAGCGCTAAGTATGGCAAAGGTAGAGTCGATTTTGATAAAGTGGTACTGCATAATCCTCAAATTGTAGTATCACCAAGAGACGCTTTTTACGCTAGAAAAAAAATCATAAAGCTTGAAGATTCAGAAGGAGAAGTAAGTGGAGAATCTATAATGGCATATCCACCTGGAATACCTATAATTACACCAGGCGAGAGAATAAGTAGCGAAATTATAGAGTATATAAAATTTATTAAAAATCAACATAGTATGATGACTGATACTGAGGATCCATACGTTGAAAATATAAAAGTTTTAGGAATATAACCATAAAAAGACAGAGTACTCGTTTAAACGAGTACTCTGTCTTTTTATGGTTATAATAATTATTGGGTTCTTTTTTGAAGTATGAATCTAAAAAGTTTTTGAAAAATCATTGACAAACTCAAAAAAAAGAGTATAGTATATAATGTATTTACTATAAATCAATTTTAAGTTTACAAATAGTAAACAATAGTATAAATCAATTTTAAGTTTACAAATAAGAAACTTTAAAACGAGAATCAACTTGGAGTTTACAAATAGTAAACGGAATTTATATATTTTTTAACTTTAAATGAAAAGGAGAGATTGACATGAAAATAGAACAATTAGGAAGACATATTTTAGTTGAATTTTACGACTGTGATAAGGAAATTTTAAATAATCATGCTTTAATTGAGAAGTATATGGTTGAGGCGGCTAAAGAGGCAAATGCAACTGTGGTTACTAGCTGTTTTCATATGTTCAATCCATGGGGAGTTAGTGGAGCTGTTATAATTCAAGAGTCGCACCTGACAATACACACATGGCCAGAGTATGGATATGCTTCTGTTGATTTATTTACTTGCGGAGATTCTGTAAATCCTTGGGTAGCATTTGATTATCTTGAAAAGAACCTTAAAGCAGAAAAAAGTGAAGCATCGGAAGTTGCAAGAGGGCTTGTAGATAGAATAAGACATAATTCTAAAGAAAAATTTGAAGAGATTAAATTTAAACCAGACGCAGAATAATAGAATAAATATATACCAAAAAAATGGGAAAAATAAAGGGGTGTAAAAAATGCAATTATGGTATACTGAAGATCAAACAGACAACGTAAAATTTTCAATGAAAGTGAAAAAACACCTTTTTTCTGAGACGAGTGAATTTCAGCAAGTAGATGTTTTTGATACACAAGAATTCGGTAAATTACTTACTATAGATGGACTTGTAATGGTTACAGAAAAAGATGAGTTCATATATCATGATATGATAACTCATGTTGCCATGGCTACTAATTTAGACATTAAAAATGTTCTTGTAATAGGAGCAGGAGATGGTGGAACAGTAAGAGAGCTTACAAGATATGAAAGCATAGAGAAAATAGATATGGTTGAAATAGATGAACTAGTAGTTAGAGCTTCAAAAGAGTATTTACCTATAACTGCTAGTAAATTAGATGATCCTAGAGTTAATCTATACTTTGAAGACGGAATTAAATTTGTAGAGGGTAAAGAAAATACTTATGATTTAATAATCGTAGACTCTACTGATCCAATAGGCCCCGGAGAAGGTCTTTTTACAACAGAATTCTATACTAATTGTTATAATGCCTTAACGGAAAAAGGTATATTAATAAATCAAAATGAAAGTCCATACTACTCAGACAATGCAAGAGAGATGAGTAGAGCTCATAAAAAGATTAAAAACATATTCCCAATAGCAAAGGCATATCAATATCACATGCCGACATATCCATCTGGACATTGGCTATTTGGATTTGCATCAAAACAACTAGATCCTATAAAAGATTTAGATAAAGAAAAGTGGAACAGTCTTGGAATAAAGACTAAATACTACAATACAGACATTCACGTAGGAGCATTCGCTCTTCCTACATATGTTAAGGAGATGTTGGAAGATGAATCTATTTAAGAATGTATCTACTTTTTTAGGTTTTGAGGATGAGTATGAAGAATCTAAGATAGTTTTATTTGGAAGCCCATTTGATGGGACAACTTCATTTAGACCAGGAACAAGATTTGCCTCTAATGTAATGAGAAGTGAGTCATATGGACTTGAAACATACAGTCCATACTTAGATAAAGATTTAGAAGATGTTAAAGCATTTGATGCAGGAGATTTAGAATTTCCATTTGGAAACCCACAAAAGGTATTAGATGAAATACATGATTTTACAGCAAAGATATTAAAAGATGATAAGACTCCAATCATGATAGGTGGAGAGCATTTAGTATCACTGGGAAGTATAAAAGCAGCATATGAAAAGTATAATGATATGCATTTAATTCACTTTGATGCACATGCAGATCTTAGAGATGATTATTTAGGAGAAAAATTATCTCATGCATCTGTAATAAGAAGATGTTGGGATTTCATGGGTGATGGTAAAATACATCAATTTGGTATAAGGTCTGGAGAAAAAGCAGAATTTGAGTGGGCAAAAAAACATACTAATTTAACTAAGTTTTCTTGTGAAGGCCTTAAGGAACTAATTAAAAAAATAGGAGATAAACCTGTTTATATAACTATAGATTTAGATATTTTAGATCCATCTATTTTTTCAGGAACTGGAACCCCTGAACCTGGAGGAATAACTTTTAATGAGATGATGGAAGCTATAAAAGCTATGGAATCTCTAAATATAGTTGGAGCTGACATTGTAGAACTTGCACCTCAGTATGACACAAGTGGAGTTTCAAATGCTGTTGCATGCAAGATATTAAGAGAGATGGCTCTTATAATAGGATGATAATTGTATAATTTTCTTATATATAAAATAATGCTTATTTGATTAAATAAGCATTATTTTTTTTACTTTATATAGGTAATTATATAAATTTTGAGTTCTAGATAATACTGATGAAAGAGCTACACTTCCAACTATTTTTAAGCAACGGAGTCCATAGGGATTATTGGCGACATGAGTCAGTGTGTAGCAACTAAACGAATTTTTTGTAAAATATGTTCCACATTAAACAATTTATTTTTATACTTAGACATGATAACTGATATTGATATAAATATAAACCTCTATAATAATATATTTTGTAAAAATGTCCACTAAATGTCCAATAAAAACTTACATAATTAAAAATTAAATTTGGATTTATATCTGATAATAATATTAATTAGTATACTATACTTTCTGAGTCTTTGAAAAGGAAGTTATTTGGTTAATTTGATTAATTTTAGGAATACTATAAAAATAAAGTTTGTTTAATTGAAACACTTTATTAAATAGCTTAAATACGGAGTGTCTATAATTCGGAGGAATGAATCATGAACAAAGAAATTGTTTCTGATAAGCAGGGAATACTTCTTGTAATTATGTTTATAGTAGGTACATCATCGATAATAATAACTGGATTAGAAGCTGAAAAGGATTTATGGTTAGCTATCATTTTATCAATATTAATGGCGTTACCTATGATACTTATATACAGTCGTATCCATAGTATATTTCTAGAAAAAGACTTGTTTGATATTGTTGAAATATGTTTTGGAAACTTTCTAGGAAAAGTAATTGGCTTATTATATACTTGGTTTGCTTTTCATTTATCATCCTTTGTTATTCGCGATTTTGGAGAATTTTCTGTTGTTATTGGTATGCGTGATACGCCTATGATAGTTATAATGATAATTACTGCAATCCTATATATATGGGCAGTAAAGGAAGGAATTGAAGTATTAGGGAGGGTTGCAGAATTTTTTTCTATAATACTTGTAGTATTCATATATACAACAATATTATTATCAATTCCTAATATGGATATAAATAATATCTATCCTGTATTATCTAATGGTATAAAACCAGTTATAAAAGGAGCTTTTTCAGTATTTGCATTCCCGTTTGCAGAACTAATAATATTCACTATGGCTTTTTCTGGATTTAAGACAAGAAAATCATCCTACACAGTTTATATTTATGGTTTATTAATAGGTGGAATAATAATACTTTCTACTTCTTTAGCTAATATTTTAATTTTAGGATTAGATGCAGCTGCAATCAGATATTTTCCTTCGTACGCTGCTGTTTCAAGACTAAATATAGGGAATTTTTTACAAAGGATAGAAATAATAATATCAGGTATATTTTTAATAGGTGGATTTATTAAAGGAAGTATATGTTTATTAGTTGCCTGTAAAGGAGTTGCAAAAATATTTAGATATAAGGATTATAGGTTTGTAGTAACTCCTTTTACATTACTGTTGGTTAATTTATCTTTTCTACTATATGGTAATGTAATGGAGTTCTTCTATTGGTCTTTTAAGGTATGGCCTTATTATGCTTTTTTGTTTCAAGTAATTTTACCTATTATTATATGGATTACTGCTGAAATAAAGAAAAAGCAGTTTGTGAATATAAAATGATGTCAACTCAACATAATTATTTAAAAAAATGGAGCCTGTTAAGACTTGTTGGCTCCGTGAATATATTATATATTTGAATTATAAAAATACTTATACCAATTTACAAATGTATAATTATCTTTTAAAACAGATTCTGATTCATAAGTACTATCTATAGATTCTTGAATAGATAGTACTTTTTTATATGTAGATTTAATTTTACTTATGGCATCATCAGACAAACCTGTATTTATATCTGCTTTATTCATAGATTCATGTATATCATATATATCATCTGCTATATCAGATAGGCTATTATCATTTTTTAAATTTAAATATAACTGACTTGTTATGTATTTGTATTTTATAAGTGAATTTCCTCTTAGATTTCCATACACATCTATTAATGTAATAATTTCAAATAAAGTATTTTGCGTAGTAGTTATTTTATGAGAATAATTATATCCAATTTCATTTCTTAGCTTTAGATTAGACATATAT